>RDYP01000001.1 GCA_004293445.1 Verrucomicrobiota bacterium
ACGGATGGAGACCACTCAGATCTACACCCATGTCCACATCGACGCCCTGAGCGAGGTGCACGCCCGGACTCATCCCCACGGCCGCCTCGATGGTCGCCACGACCTCTACGGACAGCTCCCATCCCCGGCACCCCCCTGTGAGGAGACCGCGGAAAATCCTTCCCCTGATCCCGGGAATCCGGTAGCGGAGCACAACATGGTGCTTACCAGTCCGTCATCCATCCAAGTTCCGCAGCGTCCCGCCTGCGACGGACGGAGTTCCGTGGACAGCCCGCCTGACGACGATCCGCCTGAAGGAGGAGTGGCAGTCCAAGGCTCCACGCCCCCGCCCAAAGGTGGTCCGATGGGAGCGAAAGAGGCTCCGATCCGTGGTGAAGCTGGTTCAAAGGGTGTCGATTTTCAACGACTTACGCCGCATGTGGCCTATTACGGTTACCGGTATTACGACCCGACAACAGGGCGGTGGCCGAGCAGGGATCCGATTTGGGAAGAGGGCGGAGTGAACCTCTACGGATTCGTGGGGAATGACGGTGTGAATAAAATGGACCATCTTGGTCAGGGAGTTTTTGGAGAGTGGACCAAGGAGGATTCCTGTCGCGTTGTTGATGAGTGGCACAAGAACCAAATGAAGGACACTGATTGGCTCGATGATGTCTTTGACTGCCCAGAAAAATTATGCAAGGGCGAAGATGGTGAAATTGTTCCTTGTAAGGGCGATGATTGGAGTGATCCAGAACTTGCCAGCCAGAAATTTCATCCCGGTGCATCCCATTGCATGCGAAGCAAGGGCAAAGGCTCGGGACAGCAGTGTTGCTACGACGGAGATGGAAATCTTATTAAAGATGGAGGAGGAGCTGGAACACCCGACCGTGTTTCACCGAACGGGCTGGGCGGGGTTATAGGGCACTATATTTCGGATGTTGATGTTTATAGTTTCGCAAAGCACTGCGGCGAAAACGGTCTCAAGAAGTACCGTGAAGCGCGCCCGCCCTCCCAGGGAGGCGGGCAATGCGACTGTCCATGTGAGGAGGGCAAATAATGATTTCAAGAAGGTCGACGTTGTTGATTTTGAGTCTTTCTTTTTGCGGGTGCGGTGCGGTTGACCAGCAGCAATATAAAAAGCATCTTAGGGAGATTGAGTCGGTTGCGACTCCTGGAAGGAATATTCACGCAGTGAAATCTGATTTGGAAAGGAAGGGGTATGAGGTTTCGGATCCTTATGATCCAACCAAGCTCGGTAAAGCGCTTTGGATGAATGTTCACTACGGAAGCACCCCTGGATTCGCGGATGGTGTCCTGTATGCGATCGGGCTCCCTGACAATGGCCCGCCGGGATCCGTTGTTATTGAGGCTGACAACAACGGCGTGACAAGTAAGCAAGCACGCTGAGAAGTCAGGATCTAATCCTTTGATTTGGCGAATAATATAGAAGCAAATGTAAGCTTCCCCTCGCGTGGGATAGTTTGAAATCATAGTCTCCGGGTCGGGATCACAGAACCGAACCGATGAAAAAGAGCCGATTCACCGAGAGCCAGATCGTGGCGATCCTCAAGGAAGTCGACAGCGGCCTGAAGGTTGCCGACTTGTGCCGCAAGCACGTAAGCGTGGTCCCTACCGCCTCCCGGTCTTTCTCCGCTGCATAGCGTAGCGTTGATAGCGTGGCGTCGTATGAATGCTACGCACAACTCCCTTTTGAAGTTCGACCGGCGCGGACTCCGCGACCTCGTTCCAGTTGAGCAGCTGGCCGCGCTGGTCGCGGCATCAGCTTTTGAAGCTCTGGTTTGGCTTCCCGTCGTCGAGCAGGTCGCCGATGCGGTTCACGCTGTCCTTGAGGATCGAGGCGGCGGCGAAGACGATCACGCCGATCTTCGGGTCGATGAAGGGGATGACGTTCAGGGCGGAAACGAATCCGGCGAGTTTTCCGGCGAAGCTGAGATATTTGAGCGCTTTCATGGCTCCCGGGCGGTGGTGTCAACGTCGCCGCAGTTTCTTGACCATGCTTATCAGGGACATGAGGCCGACCAGCAGGCCGACGACGAGGGACGAGACGCGCAGGGTCCACTCGATCTGCTCTTGGAGCGAGGTGATCACGCCCAGCACCGGCGAGGCGATGCCGACGATGGCCTTGGAAAAGTAGTCGAGATCGATGGGTTGGCGCATGGTCTAGGAGGCTGGTGTCAATCGCCGTGCTTGAGTTGGTCCCAGAGGGCTTTGTAGTAGGCCCCGTAGGCGAGCATCAGGCGCGTGAACTCGCCGGTGCTGAGGGTGTGGGGCTTGCCGTCGATGTCGGCGATGGTCTGCTGGGTGGCGTCGATTCGGCAGCCAATTCCTCCTTCGCCAATCCCTAACAGAACGATGCGACTTGTGTGATCCTTATATGCGCTGAGAACGTGCGCCTTGATTGCGCGACCATCGATGCCTGCCATGAGGCCAACGCGTAACGTGACTGAGCGGCGTGGCGGGAAATGGGGTAGCCATCAAAACCCACCGGGCCCATTTTGTGGGTGAGGCCGGGCTTTATTCCGATGCGTCGGGGTAGGATCCGAGCAGTTTTACCATCGAGCAGTGTTTCTCTAGTTCCTCGATTGCATCGCGCAGTGCAGGGTCGTCGCAGTGGCCTGAGAGATCGACGTAGAAGATGTATTCCCAGTCTTTGCGTTTGGAAGGGCGGGATTCGATCTTCGACATGTTGATTTCGAAGTGATCGAAGGCCTGCAAGGCGCGGACGAGGGAACCGGGTCGATCGTGAATGGCGAACAGGATGGAGGTGCGATCTTTCCCGGTCGGCGGGCAGGTTTTCTCGCCGATGACCAGAAAGCGGGTGGTGTTGGTTGCCCGGTCTTGGATGGATTCTTCCAAGAGCGTTAGTTCGTAAATCTCCGCGGCAAGAGGGCTTCCAATGGCCGCTGCCCCTTGGTTGGCGTTTTCCTTGGCGAGTTGAGCGGCGCGAGTGGTCGAGGAGACCTCCACGAGGTCGGCGTGGGGAAAGTTTTTGAGGATCCAAGCACGGCATTGGCCGAGTGCTTGGGGGTGGGAATAGAGCGTTTTGATTTCCTCGCGCGGGATCGCCGCCATGAGGCAGTTTTCGATGCGCAGGAGAATCTGGGCGCAGATTTGGAGGGGAGAGTCGACGAAGAGATCGAGAGTGTGGGAGACCGCGCCTTCGGTGGAGTTTTCAATTGGCACGACTCCGTAGTCTGCCCGGCGGCGGGCGACCTGGTCGAAGACTTCGGTGAAATTCGGAAGTGGCGAGTAGGCGACCGAGTGGCCGAATTTCTTGATAGCAGCTTGATGAGTCCAGGAGCCTTCGGGGCCGAGGTAGGCGATCTTGAGGTCGTCCTCGAGGGCCAACGCCGCGGACATGATTTCCCGGTAAATGGCGCGGATGGATTTTTCGGGCAATCGGCCTCGATTGCGGTCGATGAGCCGGCGGAGCAGGGCTTCTTCACGCTCCGGAGCGTAAATTTGCAGGCCATCGCGTTTCTTCACCTCGCCGACCTGATGAACGAGATCGGCACGGGCTGAAAGAAGGTCGAGCAGCTGGCCATCGACGTTGTCGATGTGCTTGCGGATGTCGTCGAGATTCATGGAGCGGCAGGGAGAAAAATGAGAGCTGCTGGATGGGAAAACTAGGCGTTTTCCGAAGGTCCGGAAGCGCTGTCAGTGCGGTTGTGAAGCGCACTCAGGGCAAGTTGCTCCTCGGCGGCTGGGGCGGTGGGGCTCTCAGATGCCGCCTCGGGGAGCTTCACTCGGCGCAGTTCGTTTGCGTTCGGTAGGTCGTCGATGCTGCGGATGCCGAAGTGCTCGTAAAAAAGCTCGGTGGTTTCGTAGAGGAGCGGGCGACCTGGTAGTTCGGCGCGGCCGCCGATACGCACGAGCTCGCGGTCGAGGAGCTTTTGCAGCATGCCATCGCAGGCAACGCCGCGGACGGCTTCGATGGCGGCCTTGGTGATCGGCTGCCGATAGGCGATGATCGCGAGCGTTTCCATGGCGGGACCGCTCAGGCGCTCGGGCTTGCGGCCGGGGAAAAGATGGCGAACGAAGTCGCCGTATTGTGGGCGGGTGAAGAGTTTCCAGCCCTTTGCGCGTTCCAGCAGCAGGAAGGCTCGGCCGCTGGTTTCATAGTCGTGGTTGAGTTTGGCGATCGCCGCGATCACTTGATCGGAGGAAAGGGTTGCGATGCCGGTGAGCCACTCTGGGAGTTCGGCGGGGCTTTCGCCCTCCTCGATCTTTCGTGCGCGGGAATCCTCCGCTTCGGCAGCGCGAGCGCGGATCAGACGGGCGATCTCCTCTGCGGGCAAGGGTTCGTCCGAGCTGGTCAGGAGGGCTTCGACAATCGAGGGCAGTTCCATGGCGGGCCGCGAGCTTAGAGAAGCGGTGAGGCATTTCAAGCGTGCCGACTGCGGGCGTGGTCCAGCGTGCTTCTTGGTGGGTTTGGCGACCTTGGTTTCAGGTCGATGAAGTCTGAAATTTCAACTTGCAGGGCTAGCAGCTAAGGGCTATCGGAGCGGGCCTTGCTCGACGAGATTGCGCTCGCTGAGCCTGCTCTGAAGATTTTACGATTTTACCGATCATGCCTGATAAAAAGCAAACGGCGAAGAAGGCGGCTCCCGCCAAGTCTGACGGCAAGCGTGCTGGCAAGCCGGTGGCAAAGGCCCCCGCAAAGCCTGCTGCGAAAGCCCCCGCAAAGCCTGCTGCGAAAGCCCCCGCAAAGCCTGCTGCGAAAGCCCCCGCAAAGCCTGCTGTGAAAGCTCCCGCAAAGCCTGCTGCGAAAGCCCCCGCAAAGCCTGCTGTGAAAGCCCCCGCAAAGCCTGCTGTGAAAGCTCCCGCGAAGCCTGCTGCGAAAGCTCCCGCAAAGCCTGCTGCGAAAGTTCCCACAAAGCCTGCTGCGAAGGCCCCCGCGAAGCCCGAGGTTAAAGTTCCCGCGAAGCCCGAGGTTAAAGTTCCCGCCAAGAGTCTACTCAAGTCCACGGCCAAGGCGGTGAGCAAGACGCCGGATACCTCTGAGGATAAAGAAGTGTTCGTGGTAAAGGTTCCCGCGGGCCCGGTGAAGGTCAGTGGTTTTGCTTTGAAGCAGCGCCAGCGTCTTCTGGATCTTCGGGACGAATTGTTGGATGCGATGTCAGGAATGACTGGTGAGATCCGAAATGCACCCGAAGGCAGTGAGGCTTCTGGTAGTGGGATGCACCAGGGCGATGCCGGTAGCGATGCTTACGATCGCGATTTTGCCCTGAGTGTGCTGGCGAAGGAGCAGGATGCACTTTACGAGATCGAGCAGGCATTGCGTCGGATCGATCGCGGTGTTTATGGCGTTTGTGAGATGTCCGGTAAGAGCATCCCCCACGCCCGACTCGAGGCTATCCCCTTTGCCCGCTTGACCGTTGAGTGTCAGGCTCAATGGGAGAAAGAATACGGTAATCGTCGTTTCCGTCCCTCAAACGAAGTGGGCTTTGCGGGTGGTCATTATTCGGATGATGAAGATTCCGAAACGGTTTCTCTTGACGAGGACGACGACTGAATTAGTCTCCGCCCCCCAAGTTCCCGTTTATGCCACGCGACATTATTACTCTTGAGTGCACGGAAGCCCGTGCGGAGGGCAAGCCTCCATCCCGCTACGTGACCACGCGCAATAAAAAGAGCCTGCGCACTCCGGGTCGTCTGGAGAAGGTGAAATTCAATCCTTCCCTTCAGCGCCGCACGATTCACCGCGAACTCCGCTAATTTCCCATGCCTGAACCGAAGACCGTCGAACGCCGGATTGCCTTTCGCAAGTCGAACCGGAAAATGACCAGCCGCCGCCACGATATCCCGGCGGATGGAGTCAATTACAAGAACCCTGATCTGCTTTCGAAGTTCACTTCGGAGACCGGCAAGATTCTGCCACGTCGTGTTACTGGCGTGTCGGCCAAGCTGCATCGCAAGATCACGAGGTCGATCAAGCGCTCTCGCGCCGTGAATCTGATGCCCTGATCGGGGGCGGGTTCGAAGCAACGCTTTCCCGGAAGCCTGCCCGTTACCCGGGCGGGCTTTTTTTGTTCTCCACAACGGCGATGAAGGAATTGAAGGATACTCAGAACGAGCGTGATGATCGGAATCTGGCGATCGATCGCGTTGGTGTCAAAGGACTGCGCTTTCCGGTGGAAGTGCGTGACAAAGATGCTTCGACCCAACGAACAGTTGCAACCGTGGCCCTAGCAGTTGATTTGCCGCATCACTACAAGGGGACTCACATGAGTCGTTTCGTCGAGGTATTGAACGCTCATGGTGGCTGTCTTGACGTGCGTTCGATGGCAAGTTTGCCAAGCGAGTTGTTGAAGCGCCTCGATGCGCGGAAGGCACATGTAGAATTTCAATTTCCGTTTTTCCGGGCCAAGGCTGCGCCAGTCACGGGGCAGGTCGGATTGATGGATTATGAGGTGAGGTTCGAGGTTGAGGCTCAGGAAGGTGCTGCCTTGGATTTTATCGTCACGGTCATGGTTCCAGTGGCTACTTTGTGCCCCTGCTCCAAGCAAATCAGCGAGCGAGGCGCGCACAATCAGCGTGGGGTGGTGACTTACTCGGTGCGCTGCAAGGAGCCGGTATGGATCGAGGACCTGATCCAGTTGGTGGAGCGATCCGCAAGCTGCGAGCTTTACAGCTTGCTCAAGAGGCCGGACGAAAAGGCGGTGACTGAGCGAGCTTACGACAATCCGGTTTTCGTGGAGGATTTGGTGCGAAACGTTGCATCACGCTCCAACGCGCATGAGGACATCGTGTGGTACCGGGTCGAGGCTGAGAATTTCGAGTCGATTCACAATCACAATGCCTACGCAGTGATTGAGAAGTCGCGGACGTCGCTATGAGCTCGGTGTCGAATGCTTCCGCGGACCGTAGCGCTTCCGTCATGCACGGTATGTGGTATTCTTTGCCTCAAAAACGATGGATCGGCTGCGCGTCATGGTGTTTTGGAAGCGTTTTGCCCGGTGCTGGGTTCGGCATCGGCACGCTGACAATTCGGCGGCCCTGAGCTTTTACGCCTTGGTTTCCTTGCCGCCATTGCTGCTGATCGGTGTAACGGTGGCGGGTTGGGTGCTAGGTGAGCGGGCGGCACATGGCGAACTGGAGAAACGCTGTGCGACCGTGCTGGGCGGGGAGGTGGCTCGGACAATAGAGGACGTGCTTCGGAGCGCGAGCATTGCGCCGAAATCGCAGCCTGGTGCCTTCCTCGTCGCCTTGGGTGCGCTGCTTTATGCTGGCTCTCACGTGCTGTCGAAGCTCCGTCACGTGCTGAACGTCGTGAACGAGGAGGTGCCTGTGGATCCTGCCAGGCCTTGGCTTGCGCGCTTGTTAGCTCGCGGTTTGTGTGCGGCGATGATTCTGATTTTTGGCGTCTTGCTGGCGGCGAGTACCGTCCTCGATGCTTTGGCTGCCTTCATCGCGTCGCGGGTGGAGGCGGCTTGGTTGGGAGAGCTCGATTTGATGGGGAGATTCGGATGGGTCTCGACCTACATCATGCTCACCCTAGCCTTTGCTCTGATTTTGAAAATTCTGCCCCGGAGCAGGCCTTTATGGCGTCACGCCTTGGTCGGTGCGGCCTTCGCAGCCTTTGTGGCGCTCTTTTTGAAAGGTGGACTGGATATTTATTTCAGGCACACGATGTGGAGCTCCTTCATTGGCGGAGGCCTGACCTTTCTACTCTTCCTTTTTTGGCTCTTTGTGTCGGTTCAGGCTTTCTTGGCCGGGGCTGAAATTGCCGCTGGTTTGGGACGCTTTGCCGATCACTCACGCCAGGCGTCGGCGATCCAAGGGGCCGGAAGAGCTCGGTGATGCAATCGCTTGCCTGCGAAGCCAGAAATCGCATCTGGCGGGTCGGGTTGGCCGTGGAAAACCAAGAACTTTGCGCCCTGTGGTTTTTGGGGAGCTCTTAGCAGATTGAGTGGGAAGGTGGGACGGCAATTGTATTTGAAACTGCGAACCCATGATTCCGGCCACCAGTAGCGCTCCTTCATCGCATAGGTGAGGAACGCTTGCTCGGTTGCGAAGATCGATCGGTTTTGTGCCCGGTCGATCTCGCTGAGGAAGGTGTCGCAGATGTACTGAGAGCTCCCGGCCTCGAAACGGAAGATCGAAGAGTTTCCAATTTCGGGCCGTGGGCGGAAGATTTGCTTCCGGCGCTCGATCCAGTTGTGGATGATGCAGTTTTTGCCTGGTTGATAATCGAAAAAGCAATCAATGGAATCCAAGATGACGAGGTCGAGGTCGAGGAAAAGCGTAGGTCCCTTTAGTCCGACGAAGCCATCACGAGTCATCAGCAGCTTGAGGAAAACGTTGGGCCATTTTGCGGCGGTGATTCCTGGGTTTTCAGGAAAGGGTTGGGTCTCGATCCCATCGATGAGGCCTGTGTGATCGTCGGTAAGGCAGACGAAGCGGAAAGGTCGCGACAGGTGGCGACAAACCGAACGGTACAGGACATTGACGTAATGCGAGGGATATCGCGTCCCCCACTTCATGCAGATGATATTGACTGGATCCGAGGGCATTGTGCGGGAGTAGCGTGGGGTTTTGGACGACCTCTGGAAAGGCCAATTCACATTCGCTGCCCAGCGCTGCGCATGAGGATGTCGCCGATTTCGACGTGGGCGGGTGCGTCTAAAATGCCAATGATGGCGTTGGCGACGTCTTCCGGGCGGAGCATGACCATGCTTTCGCGGGTAATTTGAAGTGCATCCTCGCGGCTGCGAAAATAATCATCAAGCAGAGGGGTGTCGACGAAGCCCGGAGAAACGCAGGCGACTTGAACGCTTGACCCAATGGTTTTGAGTTCGCTGCGAAGGGCGTCGCTGATGGCTCGGACCGCAAACTTTGTTGATGCATAAAAGCCGCCGCTGGGCGGGACGCGGTGGCCGCTCATGGAGGAGATGTTGACGATGCGTCCTCCATCGCGGGGGAAGTGTCGGAGCGAGAGTTGGCAGCAGAGGGCGAGGGCCATGACGTTGACGCGCCACATTTCCTCCCAATCGGCCGGGTCGCCATTGTGGATGTGCGAGAGGTAAGCGACGCCCGCACAATTCACGAGAGCATCGATGCGACCGAGGTGCTCGAAGGTGGTATGGATGTCCTCCTGTTTCTTCAGATCGGCATGGATCGGCGCGACTCCGGCGGGGAGGGAATCGGGTCGTCGGGAGACCCCGAGGACAGAGGTTCCGCGTGCAACCAGGATTTCGCAGAGAGCGCGGCCGATACCACTGGAAGCACCGGTGACGAGAATGATGGGTGTATCAGATTCCTGCATGTCATGACCTTTGCAGGAGGATATTGAGCTGGCAATCTCGCGAGGGGGCGGAAGAGCGGGGGAATGAGGTTGCCAGCCGATGGGGTCAGAGGCATGGTCGTCTTCGTGGCGTTGGCGTTGAGGCGCGTCGCGATCAAGGGCATTTCACGATGAATATTTTCCAGCGCAACGCGTCCAAGCGCTTGCTGGGACCAGCCGAAGTTGGTGGGGGCGCATCCGGGAGGCCGGTTGAGCCCGCTCTGGTGGAGGATGAGGCTCTGGTGTCGCGTGCGCAGGTGGGTGACATGAGGGCTTACGATGAACTGGTCACCCGGCACCGGGGGAAAATTTACGCCATGATTCGCAATCTGGTCAGAAACGAAACCGACGCTTGGGACCTCTCGCAGGAGGTCTTCATCAAGGCGTGGCAAGCTTTGCCGCGTTTCGAGGCGAAGGCGCGATTTTCGACCTGGCTTTACCGGATCGCTCACAATGCCGTGTGCGACCACGGCCGTCGTCGACGGCCCGAAGGCGGTGTAGAGATTAATGATGAGATTTTCAATCGTGAGCGGATCGATCCCGCTGCGCTTTCTTTGCCGTCGGACGCACGTCGTCCCGACGAGGCTTTGGCTGGAGACGAATTGCGGATGAAGATCGAAGCAGCCTTATCCAAGCTCTCGTTGGAGCATCGAGAAGCGGTGATTTTGAAAGACGTGCAGGGTCTTTCGTACAAGGAAATTGCGGATGTGATGCACTGCACGATCGGTACGGTTATGAGCAGGCTGTTTTACGCCCGGCAGAAACTTCAAACACTCCTCAAGGATGAATACGACTCCCGATGACGAATTGCTGGCGCTGTGGGTTGAAGACGAGCTCGACGCCTCGGCCTCCATCGAAGTGGATGCTTGGGCGGTCGTTCGTCCGGAGTGGATGGCGCGTCGCGAACAGGTGCGTGAATGGAAGTCGTTGATGCAGGGCGCTTTGCCCGTGTCCGTCGAGCCGCCGTATGGGGATTTCTTCAATGCGCGAATCGCGCGAGAGATCGAGCGTGGGGTCGGTTTTGCGACGCGTCGGTCGCGCCGTTCTTGGTGGGGTCTGTGGCTTCCGGCGACGGCGCTTGCGGGTATGATGCTTTGCTTCTGGGCTGGCACTCGGATGGTGCCTAGTGAGTCGGTTGCGGTTCCTGCCGCGGAGCGAGCCGTGCCGGTTCTTTACACGCCTGAGAAGGGCGTGAAGGCGTCGTTTTTCGATGCGGGATCGGCCGATGCGATGGTCATCGTGCTGGATGGAGTTGAGGCGATTCCTGATAATTTCGAATTGCCTGAAACCGCGGCGCGGCCGGCGGCCTTGGATGAAACTGCGGACGTGGAGGTGTTGGCGCCATGAGTCGCTGGTATTACGGCTTGTGGGTGGTCTTGTTGTGGGGGGCTCCGTTGCGTGGTCAGGGGGATCCGGGTAAGGATGTGATCGGGTTGGTGACGACGGTGGTCTATTTCGCGACGGATGGTGATCCGGGGGCACTTGGTCCGCGGGCGCAGAAGGTTGGGCCAGAGGTTGTCGATCGGCTTAGTCGGGTCGACGCCCTGAAATTTGCCAGCTATCTCGAAGTCGGTCGTGACACCAAGCCCCTGTTTCGAAGCTATGAGAATTGGGCCCAGCCCTTGCCGCCGAGTGACGAAATTCTGCTGCGCTTCGAGGCTCAGAGCAAATTGTCCAAGGAGTTGATGCGGATGGATTTGGAGCTTTGGTTGAGTCGGAAAAAGATCCTCAAAACCGATGCCGCCATGGAGCCAGGCAAGTCGCTTCTGGTGCTGGGGCCCGAGTGGCGCGGGGGGCGTTTGATTGTGTCGCTCGAGCTTGCGCCGGGGCGGCCGAAGACACCATGATTCGTCGATGAAAGCCGTGTTGATTTGCTGGATCGGTGCCTGCATGAGTCTTGCTGCGGGCACTTTGACATTCGAGGAAACCACCAAGCGGGTCGATGCCGGGGTGGATGCGAAGTTGGTGACGGTGGATTTCGTTTTCCGGAATGAATCGGCGGAGACGGTGACGATCGTGCGCTACGATGCCGCCTGCACTTGTATCAACGCCGGGATCAAGGACGGCAGGTTGGTTTACCCACCGGGTGAGGGCGGCGTGATTCGTGCGAATTTTGACATGTCGCAGGTTTCCGGAACTACGGACAAGTCCTTGGCCGTCTGGTTGCAGGGTGATCCCGATGACAAGCCGTCGATTTCGCTGACCGCCCGCGTGACGATCCCGGTATTGGTGGAGGTGGAGCCGAAGACTTTGTTTTGGGAAGTGGGAGGCCCGGCGGAGCCGAAGGTGGTGAGCTTGCGGATGAAGCACGACAAACCCATTCATGTGACATCGGTGGCGGGAGCGGACGCGCGTTTCAAGCAGACCTTGCGAACGATCGAGAAGGGTAAGAGCTACGAGATCGTGGTCACTCCCGCCGGGACCGGCGAGGTTGGGATGGGCGTGATCCACATCGAGACGGACTGTGCTTCCGCTCGATTCAGGACGCAGCGTGTTTTCACAGTCGTCCGCAGGTCGGTATCGAAACCAGCGGATTCGTCGGCGAAGCCATGAGAGCAGGTCTGGAATTGGCGTTGGTTTTGGTTTGCGCATCCTTGGGGGCCGTGGGGACTTGGTGGCTCACAGGGCCGCCGCTGAGGGTGAGGGTTTGTGACCCTGCTGCGATCGCTGAGGAAGAGATCTGCCTTGAGACCTTGCAGACGAATTGGTCAGCGGATGGTTTTTTGTGGATTGATGCCCGTCGTGCCGAGGACTGGAAGCGAGACGGTGTTGAGGGATCTCTGCACCTGACGACTCTGGAGGATGTCGATTTTTCGAAGCAGGTGGAGGACTCGCTCGAGCGGCTCGTCGGGATCCAGAGGGCGGTGGTTTATTGCGGCAGCTCGGGTTGTGGGATCAGTAAGGAAGTGGTTCTTCGTTTGAGAGAACTGGGTCTGATCCCCGAAGTGCGTGCTTTACACGGTGGCTGGGATGCTTTGCTCGAAGCGGGACTGGTCAAGGATTCCAGTCGGGAGAATTGAGGTTGATCACCTCCAGGTAGGGTTGTGCTGGGTTCTCCGTGTGGTTCCAGCGGATCGTGATCGTAGCTCGGACTCGGGTTCCCCATCGGATGGGTGACGCCGGATTTTCAACGATCTGGTGGAAGCTTGATCCGATCGCTGCATGGGCGCGAGCGGTTTCATGACCGAAAGGGCTTGAGAGCAACTTGAAGGTGAATTTGTCGGCCGGATTGGGCACGGTGGTGCGTTGGCAACCAGGGATGGGTTCGAGGATGACGTGGAAGACACCGGAAGGACGTTTGTTGGGGCGTTCTGTGAATCCGGCGAGACGCCCACCCACGAGGTCGAGGAAGGCTGGAAGGTGCACTTTTGGGGGACGATTGCCCTCTTGCTGAACGAGGACGGCGTATTCGGCGTTTGGTTTCCCAGGGACGAGAAAGGACACGCGATAAGGGTAATCGGTGCGTCGAGTTGCCGGGTGGTAGCGTGGTAGATCGGAGAAAATCTGGCTGACCTTGGGCAAGGGGCCTTTGAGTAGGGTTGCAGCCAGTTCGGCCTCGCTGGTGAGTGGCGAGATCATCGTCACCCGTGATGCGGCGTCCTTGGCCGCAAGAAAGGCATCGAGTAATTTGTCGGCGGCCTCGCCGGGTGATTCGGGCTGCTCATCCTCGATGCCTCTGTTGTCGGGGCCAAGATGGCGCGACTCGACGGTCGACAGTTGCTCCGGTCTGGACGGTGGAGCTTCGAGTTCTGTGGGAGCTGGAGGTCTTTTACTGTGTGGAATTCCGGTGGAATCGACGGAAAGATGATTTTTGGTAGGATCGCTCTGCTTGGGCGAGCTTGGGAAAAAGATGAGCCAACCGGGTAAACCGATGATGAGAATCGAAGTTCCAAGGACGACCGCGCGGAGGGGCCGTCGGTTTCTGGTTACTTGGGCACGCGCGGTCCGGGCTGGAGTATCCGGCAGCATTCGGAGCGTCTCGTCTTCCGTGCTGCGCACTTTTCCGATGGGTTCCACCGCGGGGGCTGTGCGGGGCTTTTCCTCCCGGAAGGGTAGGGACTTTCGGGATTTGGGAACGCTCGATGTAACGCCAGGGTAGGACTTGGGGCCCTTGGCGCGGGCAAGATCCAGCTGGGATACAGCCGACGATCCGAGCGGCTTGGTATGAGGTGCCGACGAAGATTCCTCCTTGGCTGGACGATCTCCGGGAGCTGGTGCTGTAAGGGTGGCCTTGCAAGCCGGGCAAGGCCCCTGCTTTCCCGCCATGCTGGCCGGTACCTTCAGGCGGGTATCGCAGTTAGGGCAATTGAAGATGAGAGTTGCCTGATCCATGGGAGAGATTGCTTGCCCGGCGCTTCAACTAGCTTCCCGGTCCCACAGCGTCAACGCCCTCTTGTCTGACTATCTGGTCATTGGCCGCCCGGGCTTCCGCCGGATGCGTCGCCGAGATGCGACGAAACGGCTGGAAGGAATTTTTTGAAGCGATTTTTGTCGATCGCTTTCATGTAAGCTTCCTCCGGCGAGATCATCCCGGATTGGAGCTTGTTCCAGATGGCCTCGTCCATGAACTGCATGCCCTCGGCTTTGCCGCCGGTAATGACGTCATAGAGCTTCTGAGTTGCGCCCTCGCGGATGATCGCGGACACGGCGGGAGTCGCGAACATGATCTCGTGGACGGCGGTTCGTCCCGGCTTGTCGCAGCGTTTGCAAAGAAGCTGGGCGAGCACGCCTCGGAGTGAAGCTGCCAGCATGGTGCGTACCTGGGATTGCTGGTCGGCGGGGAAAACGTCGATGATTCGATCGACGGTTTTGCGGGCGTTGTTGGTGTGGAGGGTTCCGAACACGAGGAGTCCGGTTTCCGCGGCGGTGAGAGCGAGTGAGATGGTTTCGAGATCCCGCATTTCGCCGACGAGCACGATATCCGCGTCCTCGCGGAGGGCAGCGCGCAGCCCATCGGAGAACGAGGGGGTTTGAATAGGGACTTCGCGCTGGGTGATGATCGATCTTTTATTTCGATGAACGAATTCGATCGGTTCCTCGATCGTGATGATATGGCGGTTGAAGTTACTATTGATGTAGTCGAGCAGTGCGGCGAGGGTCGTCGATTTGCCCGATCCGGTGGGACCGGTGACAAGGATCAGGCCCGAGCGGATGTGGCCGAACTGCTTGACGACTTCCGGCACGCCGAGGGATTCCAGCGACATGATTTCCGTCGGAATGAGCCGGAAGACGGCACCATAGCCATTATTCTGCTTCAGGTAGTTGCAGCGAAAGCGTGAGTCCTCGTCCATGGCATACGCGAAGTCGAGGTCGCCGGTTTCGAGGTATTTCTGGAATGCCTTAGGCTCGCAGATTTCGGCGAGCATGTCTTTGAACTCCGTGCCTGAGAGGATGGGTTGGTCGGGAATCGGTACGACGGAACCGTGGACTCTCACCTTTGGTGGCTGGCCTTCGGCGAGGTGGAGATCGGAACCCCGGTTGGCGACGAGGTATTGAAAGAGGGTGTCGATGCGTGCCATAGGAAGCGATCAGGGCGGTCAGGATTGGAAAAAGTTGCGCATCTGGATCTTGTCCTCGCAGCGGAACAAGGCCTCTTCCTGAGTGATGAGACCTTTGATGTAGAGGCGGCGGAGAGACTCGTCCATGGTGATCATTCCGACGTTTTTGCCGGTTTGCATGATGCCAGGGAGCATGAAAGTTTTCCCATCGCGAATGGTGGCGGAGACCGCGGGGGTGTTGACGAGGAGCTCGAGCGCCATCACGCGGCCTTGGCCGTCCGCTCTCGGGACAAGCTGTTGGGAAATCACGCCGCGCAGGGATTCGGATACCATGATCCGGATTTGGTCGCGCTGGTCGACGGGGAAGACGTCGAGCACACGGTCGAGGGTGCGTGGTGCATTTCCAGTGTGCAGGGTGCCGAGGACCAAGTGCCCGGTTTCCGCGGCAGTAAGAGCGAGCGAGATGGTCTCGAGATCACGCATTTCACCTACCATGATGACATCCGGGTCTTCGCGGAGGGCTCCGCGAAGGGCCTTGGCGAAGGATTCGGTGTGGGTGTGGACCTCGCGTTGGTTGACGTGGCAGCCCTTGGAATCGAAGACGTATTCGATGGGGTCTTCGAGGGTGAGAATGTGGTCCTCGCGGTCGCGGTTGATGAAATCGACCAGCGCGGCGAGGGTGGTGGACTTGCCCGAACCGACGGCACCGGTCACGAGGATGAGTCCATTGTGGTAGCGGGTGAGCGGGGTTAGGTGCTCCACAGGGAGGTCGATCTCCTCCATGCTTCGGATCGTGGTGTTGATGATCCGGAAGACCATGTCGATGCCGAGGCGTTGTCGGACGACGGAGGCACGAAAGCGGCCCTCGGAATTTGAGTAGGCAAAGTCGATGTCGCCCTTTTCCTCGAGGCGGGCCCACTCTTTCTCGCCGAGGAAAGAGCGAGCGAGGCGTTCCGTTTCCTCCGCGGTCAAGGGTGGGTGGTCGTTCCAGATGGGCTGGAGTTGGCCGAAGCGTCTCCACGCGGGCGGATAGGCGGTGGGAAGATGAACGTCCGAACACTCATACTCGCGGCCGAGTCTGAGGTATTCGTCAACGTGATCGAGGACACGGTGCTCTGACATGAGGGCGTGGGTTACAGCGGGACTTCCGGCCGATGGGAAGGGGTAAGTGCGACTGCGTCTTAGGATTTTCCCGCGTTGTCATTACGGGGTATCACAAAGCGCTTGAGCAGCTCTTGGGTCGCCCAATTTTGGAGGCTTGGACGAGCGAGCGTGAACGCACCGCCGAGCAAGGACGCAAACCAGCTACGGCGGGGGGCTGGTGATTTTTCGACCACCGGGCGAGGTTTTTTGAGGAGTTGGCTGGCAAAGAGCCCAGCCCCGAGAGATCCCGCAAGCCACTTCAGGGGCTTGGTGCGGAAAGATGCGCGTGCCCGTGCCGGAAGGTCGAACCGGTGGCGCAGGCTGGTGATATCCTCACCGAGCGTGTGTCGGGACGCTTCGATGCGAGCGATCAGCGCTTCGGTTGATCCTTGAGATTGAGAAGCCATTCGCGGTCTTTGGCGAGTTCAGTGCGGATAAGAGGAAAGACGGGGGCGGCAGGGCGTCGCAGTTTGGCGGCGGCGATGGCTGCAATTAGGAAATGAATAGCGGCGCAAACGAGGGTGGCAAGATACCAAGGAATGGTCGGGACGGCAGTGGCGAGCCAGCCGATCAGGCCGACCAGTGCCGCAAGCCACGCAATCATGCCGGCACCTGCGGTGATTGCGGCGAGGGTTGCTTGTCTGGCTGCCTGGCGTCTGGCATCACGGCTCTCCATCCCGATCAATGCGAGTCGAGCGGAGAAAAATTCGAGGATCGACGCCACCAGCGATTGCCGGGGTGGAGTCATCGGTTCGGAGCCATCGGTCATGGGATAATGAACCCCGGATCAGGCCGGGGTGGGAAAAGGCGCAAAAGCCATCGAGTGGGGGCCTGTCGGGGATCTCAGCGGCGCGCGATGAGTCCAATGAGAAGACCGAGGCCGAGAGCTCCCAAGACGCAGCGGGTTGGGTGTTCACGGATGTAGTCCTCGGTGCTGATGTGGAGCTCTTTGGCTTTCATGCGGGTTTCCCTCCAGTGGAGGTCGGCCGCTTGACGAATGGATTCGGCGCGTTCGGCGGCTGCGGCTTTCAATGCGATGGCCTTTTCGCCGGCTGTTTCGCGCAGGTGCTGAACGGATTCGGCGACTTTTTCACCTGCTGCAGCGCGTAGATCGCTGGCGGCTTGGCCGACCGAGGGAATCCTTGAGAAACCGGTTTGAGGTTCCAAGGAGCCGGTATTGGAAGCGAAAGTGTCGGTCATGGCTTGAATGGTTTGGGGAAAGAGGGTGCTTGAACTGGATTTTAGTGGATGGCGGGACGATGGCATCGATGCTTTTCGGGTGCAAGGAAGGATGTCGGTTCTTGCCCTCAGCGCTTCATGGGTGGGTTGATGTCGTTCGCCTTGGCTGGGGAGAGGAGGCGTTCTTTCTCGTCCTCCGGCGGTGAGGTGAACATCACGTTGTCCCAGACGGGTTTTCGTAGTGGGCCAGTGCCTCGGAATTGAAAGAGTCCGTAGAAGGGTCTGAGGGGTAGGGTGATGACGCCAAAAAGTCCTCGGGCGTTCATTCGGATGGTCATGTCGAGAGTCTGCTTGTCGAGGTCGGCCAGCGCGTCGCCGGTGAAGACGAGAGAGGGGGTGGTCGTGATGAAGTCGTTGGTTTTAAAAAGTCCGTCATCGATCGTGTAATTGCAGAAGGCGTCGTTGGCGTCTTGGAAACCTGCCTTGCGGTTGGCGAGGACGGTCGACATGACGGGGGACAGGGGGCCGAAGATCGGGACTGAGAAAAGTTCGCCTTGCTCGAGCGCGATCAGGCCCGCGCCATCGAGACCTGCGGCACCTTTGCCCTTGTGGTCGAAGTCGATGCGGCCCGTGACGAGGCCTTTCGCCTGGGTTTCGAATCCGCAGGCTTTGGAGAGTGCGGGCATGCTCAGGCGGGTCCAGTCGAGTTCACCTTTGACTCTTTGTCCACCGGGCTCGGGAAGGATGTTGAAGCGGCCACGAAGCGGGCCGTCAAAGAGCTTGAAGGTGAGGTCGCGCACCTCGGTTCGGGATGGCTTCACGATGACCTTGGTGCTCAAGCCCGAGAGCACCAAGTCCTTGCCGGCAAATCGGTAGCCGAGTTTTCCGCTGCTACTTCCTTTGACTTCGAAATGGGTTTTTGAGGACCCGTGAAAGAGGCCGATGACGCCATCGGCGCTGAGCTCAGGGGTGCGGTGGAAGCGGTATTCTTCGAGATGGTCCGCGACGCCGGGCAGGAACATGCGGAGGACGGGAGCGGGCCAGAAGCGGCCCTTGATGCCCTCGAGTGTGAGGGTGGAAGGTTCGCGGTTGTAGCGGACTCGGGCGACGGTCGCTTTGCCAGTCATGGGGCCGTCGTGGGCTTTGCGGAGAGCGTAGTCGCGGTAGTCGAACTCGATCTCGCCATCGGTGAAATCGAGGTGGTCATGGTTGAGGTTCATCCGCACGCGCGCCTTGCGGAAGGGGGTGCCGTGGTAGCTCATGTTGGTGGCGATGGCTTCGCCGCCGGAGTACCAGTCGTGGGGATCGGCCGGGTCGAAGTTGCCCTGGATCCGGGCCTCGACACCGCTGTCTTCGCGTTCGCTGAAATTGGCGAGAATGGCTCCGAGAGGCACCTTGTCGAAAAGGCGGCGCCACACGCTGACGCGGAGATTGGTCGAGAGATCGTAGCGGACGCGGCCTGGCTTTGCGAGTAGTCGTCCGCGGAGATGGCCGTCCGGACGAGTGATGACCAAATTGTCGAGGAAGGTATGGGTGCCATTCCAAGAAATGTCGGTTTCCATCCGTGAGGCGCTGTGGTTGCCGAAACGCAGATCGCGGGCGGTCAGGTGGCCGGTGATTTGAAAGCGGGGTGGTCCTTGCTCCGGCCACTCGAAGGTTCCTCCAGCCACGAGTTCGGGGTGGGACTCGAAGCTGAGTTTTTTCAACCAAGCAGCGGCGTCGAGTTCCCGCAGCAGGACCGGAAGTTCAAGGTTGGAGCGTCCGTCGAAGCGGCCTGAGCGAGAGGAGGTGTCGTATTCGACTCGACCGCGCAGAGTGCCGCTACCGTCGTCGATTTCGAGGGTATCGAGTACGAGAAGCCGGCCCCGCATTTCGCCGGCGGCGGCGAGGCGTCGGATATCGATGTTGCCGCGGTGGAGTCCTTCACTGCGGAGGAACAGGTCGGCTCGCACGGTTTTCGGGTCATCGAGATCTCCTTCGACGCGGATGCGGATGACGGGAGGGGTGGCTGGATCGAATTTCCAAGGCTCGAGGAGTCCGATGACGCGGGCAAGCAGGCGGCGGCGCTGAATTTGGGACTCTTCGGTGCTCTCGTCCTTGGAGTCGAGGTTTTGGCGATAGCCGAGGAGGAGGGCTTCGAACTCGATCCGGATTCCGCTGACCTCGCCCCGAGCTTCGAGAATTTCCAGGCGTCGTCCGCCGGGCATGAGGATGCGTCCGCTGGCGTTGCGGACGACGAGGGATTTCGATCCGGGGTCATCGGGGTCGACCGGCATGTTCAAGGAGGCCCCTTTGAGATCGAGTCGTTCGACCCGGACCTTGCCGCGGGCGAGTTTGGTGCGGTCGACTTCAACGAGGACTTCGTTGACGCGAGCGAGAACTCGTTGCCGGGAGGCATCGGCGTAAACAGTGACTTCATCGGCTTTGATGCCACGGAGGGGAAGGTAGCGGAGTTCTCCGATATCGGCATGGAGGCCTTGAACCGCCATGGCTTTCTCGATTTCGCTGCGCCAGGTATCGGGCAGGCCGGTTTCGTTCGCCCACCATAGTCCGAGGGCGGCAAGGCAAAGGGCGACGAAGGCTGACAGAGCGGCCAGCGTTCTCAACTTGTGGATGATCCAAAGTCTCCTCATCGCGGGGAGGGATCATGGGCCTGTCCGGTCGAAGTTCCAAGTGCCAAGACCGTGAATCCGTGTCCTCGGTCCACTCGGCGCTTGGCAGCGTGGGGGTGGCACTGCTGGTTTCGGGGCGTGCGTTTGATTACTTTGGGCAGCGGCAGCGGCGGGAATGCCGCAGTGATCGAGGCGGGTGGCCTGCGAGTGCTGGTCGATGCCGGGCTTTCTGCAAAGCAACTGGTCGATCGGATGAGGGCGAGCGGGGTCGAGCCGGACAGTCTCGATGCGGTGCTGTTGACTCATGAGCACGGCGATCACATCCGGGGGCTTAGGGTTTTGATCAAGTCGATCCCAGCGCCGGTTTATGCGACCGCTGCGACGGCGCGGGTCGTAAGAGAGGCGGGCGTGGATCGCGCTTCCTGGAAAATTTTCGAGTCGGGTGCGGGTTTTCAATTGGGCGGTTTGTCGGTGCAATCCTTCTCAGTCCCGCACGATGCCGTGGATCCGGTGGGTTTTGTATTCCGTCATGAGGAGAGATCGCTGGGTTTGTTGAGCGATGCCGGGCATGTGACGAGGCTGATCAGTGAGCGCCTGCGTGGGGTGGATGCCTTGTTTGTCGAGGCGAACTACGACGAGCGCTTGTTGGACGCAGACACGAAGCGGCCTTGGTCAACCAAGCAGCGGATTTCTTCGCGTCACGGGCATCTTTCCAACTCGCAGACGGCGGCCCTGGTCGCGGAGCTGGGGGAGGCGGGTTTGGCTCGTGTGGTGTTGGGGCACCTGAGTAGTGACTGCAATCGGCCCGAGTTGGCGATGGCTGCGGTGAGAGCGGGGCACCCGGGTCCGTTGGAGATCGCGTGTGCACCGCCGGATCAGCCGGGCGAGTGGTGGGGTTGAAGGCCAGTGCGGGGTCCGGGTCATGGGTGGCTTGAGTGCTTTTCATTTCCCGATCCGGCTGGTCGTATCCATGTTTCGAGTGTGGAAGCGGTGCAGGATCGATTCGGGCGTGGCATGCGGGATTTGCGGATCTCGCTGACGGATCGCTGCAATTTCCGCTGCCGCTATTGCATGCCGGTCGAGGTGTTCGGTCCGGGCTATCGATTTCTGCCACGGGAGGAGCTGCTGAGTTTCGAGGAAATCGTCAGGCTGGCGCGGGTTTTGGTGCCGATGGGGATTGGCAAAGTCCGCTTGACGGGGGGCGAGCCTTTGTTGCGGCGGGGGATCGAGGATTTGATTGCGATGTTGGCGACGGTCGACGGGATCGAAGACATCGCGCTCACGACCAATGGGGTGCTTTTGGCGCATCATGCGGAGGCGCTGGCTTTGGCGGGCTTGGGTCGGGTGACGGTGAGTCTCGATGCGCTGGATCCTCAGGTTTTTGCGCGAATGAACGGGGTGGGTGCCAAGGTGGATCGGGTGCTTGCGGGGATTTCTGCAGCGCGGGCCTTTGGGTTGAGGACGAAGGTGAATGCGGTGATTCAGCGTGGGGTGAACGATGCCGAGGTCCTGCCATTGGCGCGCTGGGCGAAGCGTGAGGGGGTGGATTTGCGGTTCATCGAGTACATGGACGTAGGGGAGACGAATGGCTGGAAGCTCGACGAGGTGGTATCAGCGGCGGAGTTGCTGGAAATTCTCGGTGCAGAATTCGAGCTGGTCGCCAGGGAGCCTGCTTATCGGGGCGAGGTGGCATCGCACTGGGCTCATCGCGACGGCAGCTGTGAGATTGGCGTGATCGCTTCAGTGACGCGGCCCTTTTGTCGGGACTGCCAGCGCTTGCGGTTGTCGGCAGACGGCAAACTTTTCACCTGCCTGTTCGCGGCGGAAGGCCATGACATTCGGGGGATTTTGCGGTCGGGGTCGGGTGACGATGTACTACGCGCTGCGGTTGCGGGTTCGTGGGCGACACGAAAAGACCGCTACTCCGAAGAGCGCGGTCTAGTCGTTCGCCCGAAGGCGGAAATGAGCTATCTGGGTGGTTGACCCTCGTTCTCAGCGCAGGTCGGCAGGCTTGATGCCTTTCTTGAAGGTGTTGAAGCCGAAAGGGCTGGGCTTGAACTCTCCGACGGGATCGGCGTCGAGTTTGGCGGGGATTTTGAGGCCGCAGCCGTGATAGGTGGCGTTCACGATGAAGCGGCGGAGGCCGGGGTGAACCATATCGGTGGCGGCGCCCATGGTGGTGCAGATGACCTGTTGGCTCTTGCCGTTTTCAAGTTTTCGGTCGCGAATCCAAGCGACGGGCATCATGGGCTCGTTCTTTGCTCCGGCGAGAGGTGCGTCATCGGGCTTCATGCCGGTCAGCACTTGGCCGCGGAGCAAGACGGTGGCGTCATCGGGCAGGGTGGTGACCCCATAAACATCGCTGGGGCCCCAGACGTCCTCGACGCCTTGGAGCAGCGGGTGGGATTTGTTTTTGGCTTCGACGAGGCCGCGGGTGCTTTGCTTGCCGTGGTCGCCGTGGTGGCTGACCCAGGTTTCGCCCAATACCTGGCGGCCGAAGCCGCCGTTGGTGTTGAAGGACCAACCGGCGTAAGGGCTTTGCTTGTTGCGGGAGTAGTTGAAGGCGTGGGTCGAGGTGCGCAGGGCGAGCAGCGGCTTGCCGGAGTCCACATAGTCGACGAGGTGCTTCATTTTATCATCCGGCAGCTCGCGGAAGCGGAGGCCGAGGACCAGAAAGTCGGCGGAGTCCACGGCTTCGATGCCTGGGATATTCGTTTGTTCGTTCGGGTTGATTTCGCCGGTGGCGGGGTCGATTGCGAAGAGGACAGTGCATTTGAAGCCATGCTTTTCTGCGAGCAGTCGGCCGAGCATGGGCAGGCTCTCTTCGCTGCGGTACTCCTCGTCGCCGCTGAGCAGGACGACGTGCTTGCCCTTACCGGGGCCGGATTTGCCGTCAAAAACGAGCCATGGATTGGCGGCCATCGCAGTGGTAGCCAGGGCGATTGGAAGCAGGGATCTGAAGATGGATTTCATCGAGGGAGTCATACCGTGGCGAACAAGCAGGATCTTGCAGCCGGAAGCAAGTTCGATCGCCCTGCACTCGTTGAGCCGGGCGGCGCGTGGGATTGAGCGTTGCCCTGAGTCGGGATCGACTCTAGTTTCGCCGCCACTCGTTCGTGAGAGTTTTCATCGTCACCTTGCTGCTCGCAACTTTTTCGCTGGTTGTTTCTCCAGCGCGGGAAGCTGCGCCCACGGGGGGGGCGGTAGGGTCGGCGGGTGACGGTTCCATTTTTACCCGCAAGGATGCGCGGGCGATCACTTTGTCGATCCCCGGTCCGCGTGGGCCGATTTTGGACCGGAATGGTCTACCCTTGGCCCAGAGCCGGGTGGCGTGGCAGCTGGGCTTGCAGTTTCGCCAATTCGAAAAGGCCGACCGTGAATTTGTCATCAAATGGGCGCGTGGGCATTTGCAGACGGCGAAGTCGCTGGTGCCCGAGCTGCGGGAGCCGGCCGATGATGAGCTGTGGAATCATTACCGGGAGCGCCGTTGGTTGCCTTTGTTGCTGTCGAGCCACATGGGTGAGGAACGGAAGAAATCGATCGAGGGCGGCTTAAGTCGTGGGCTTGTTCTTCATCCAGTCTACCAACGCTACTATCCCGAGGGAGATTTGGCGGCGCATGTGATCGGCTACACTGGCAGCGTCGGGAAATTGCCTACGGGTCCGATCAATTTCAATGAACCGCTGTGGGAGGAATCCGAGGGGCGGGCGGGTTTCGAATACCTTTTCAACCGCGAGTTGCTTGGTCAGGCGGGGATGAAGCGGCTGCTTTATGATGAGCACGGCCGCGAGCTGCTCAGTGATCAGGTCAAGCGTCCGAGACCTGGCGGGGCTTTGGTAACCACGCTCAATTTGGAGTGGCAGCGTCATGCCGAGTCGGTTCTCAAGGAAAAGGCGCGGAGAGGGGCGTTTGTATTGATCGATGTGAACACCGGTGAGGTGCTGGTGATGGCTTCGCGGCCGTCATTCGACCTGAACCGCTTCATTCCCGGGGTGGGTAGTGAGCACTACGAGGCCTTGCGGTCGGACCCCGCGACGCCGCTTTTCGGTCGTGCTTTTCAATCGAAGTATCCGCCGGGTTCATGCTTCAAGCCGATCGTGGCGCTGAGCGCTTTGAATGAGGGCGAGGTGGACGAGGACACGGCGATCGATTGTCCAGGCTCGCTGACTCTTGGGAACCATACGTTCCATAATCACAACAAGCGGGCTGCAGGCCCGATCAGCGTGCGCTCGGCATTGGCTTCGTCGAACAACATCTGGTTCGGCAAAGTGGGGATGTCGATGGGAGCGAACGCCTTCCTCAACACCGCGCGGCGTTTTGGTTTCGGCGAGAAGACCGGCTTGCCATTGATCGGCGAAACGCCCGGTTTGGTGCCGACGAACGACTGGATGCTGGCGGTGCACAAGCGTCGTTTTAAAGACGGGGACGCCTTCAATTTGTCGATCGGCCAAGGGTCGCTCGAGGTTTCGCCGCTCCAGGTCGCGCAAGCGATGGCGGGGATCGCCAACGGTGGAGTCTTGCCGAAGTTGCATTTGATTCACCAAGTTCAGGATCCTTACGGGCGGGTCGTGAAGCAGGCGATGCCTGAGCGGCGGAATTGGCTGGGCGTCGATCCCCATGCCATCGAGGTCGTTCGTGAGGGGATGAAAATGGTCGTCGCGGGTGGCACGGGGCGTTCGGCTGGGCTGAGTTTCACCGAGCTCTGCGGCAAGACCGGAACGGCTCAATGGGGACCGGAATCCAAAAGTCAGCGGCTCGCATGGTTCGCAGGTTTCTTACCGTTCGACGAGCCGCGCTTTGCTTTCGCCGCTGTTTACGAGGGTCGGCCGGGTGAGCGGCCGAGCGGGGGAAAGAATGCCGCTCCGATTGTCAGGGCTTTCTTCGAACCTCTGAAAAAGGAGTTCAAAGACATCGTCGCTCCCGTTCCCAAGGCTCTGGAGATTGTGCCGGAGGGACCGGTTCCTGCAGCGGTCGAAGTGATGGAGGAGGGGGACGAGGGAGTTCTGCGGGCGCAGGAGGTGGAAATCCTCGATGCCGACGATATCAGTACGTCGGATGTGATGGTCGAGGAGATCCCGCGCGCCTTGCCGGTGGATCCGGATGAGATTCCCGAAGAGTGACGGAAGCGGCCCGTTTTCGGGGCTGGACGAGTCGGGGCTTTGTCGCCAAATACCCACCGCCCCGGAGTTAACGGGGTATCATCCAACGACCCAAGAGCATCCGACATGGACATTCAAATCGCTACCCTTTGTGACTTCGCCGCTGACTACAACGGCAAGCTGGTGATTTCCGGCACCTTCGACACCCTTGCCGCCCGCGCCCTGCCCGTGGTGCATCCGATGTGCAGCCTAGCGCTGCGCTTCTGCTTCACTCAGGAAGATGCCGGTCGCCACAAGCTTTCGATCAATATCATCAACGAGGACGGGGAGTCGCTCGATCCCAACAACATGCCGATCGAGCCGGAATTCGAAGTTCAGCTTCCCCCGGGAACTCCTTTCCTGACCCGCAACGTCATCCTCAATCTTCAAGGCCTGCGTTTCGCGAAGTCGGGCATCTATTCGGTGGATCTCGGCTGTGACGGTGAGTTGCTCATGCGTCTGCCCTTGCGCATCGTGCTCGTCCAAGCGCAGGGCGAGCCAGCCGCTTGATCGTCGTGCCTCAGCCGCTTTATCCTTGTGCTCTGGTGACCGGCGCCTCCGCCGGCATCGGGGCCGAGTTTGCCCGCCAGCTCGCTCCGGATTGTGGGGTGCTGGTGCTTGTGGCTCGTCGTGCCGCACGTCTTGCCGAGCTTGCCGTCGAGCTGCGGCGAGAGCATCCGGGGCTGCGGGTGTTGACCTTTGAGGTTGATCTGTCGGATGCCGATGCCCGGCTGCGCTTCGTGCAGCGCCTGCGGGACGAGGGGCTACGGCCCGATCTTCTTGTGAACAATGCGGGCATGGGCGACTATGGCGAATTCGCAACTGCCGAGTGGCCGAAGGTCGAAGCCATGCTACGCGTCAATATCGAGGCGCTGACTCAGCTGACGCATGCGCTCCTACCGTCGATGATCGAGCGACAAAGCGGGGCGATCCTCAATGTGAGTTCGCTGGCGAGCTTGCTGCCGATTCCTGACTTCGCGGTTTATGCGGCGAGCAAGGCCTACGTTTCCAGTTTCTCCGAAGCGCTGCGGATCGAGGTCCGAGAGCATGGGATTCGGGTGCTCGCCCTTTGCCCGGGGCCGGTGCATACCGAGTTTGGTGAGGTTGCCGGGCGTGGCCCGAATACCGATTTCGGTGCCCGCGAGTGGTTTTATGTCCGTCAGGAACAGGTGGTGAGTGAGGCTCTCTCCGGACTGCTTGCGGACAAGCCTCGCGTTTATCCCGGGCTCAAGATCGCCCTCGCTGCGGCTACGATTTCACTGCTACCGCTTGTTGCGATCCGCTTGGCGATGAGTTTTCGTCCCCGACGCTGAGTTTGCGCCTCGCGCTTGCCGGATGGCGGTGTTCGTCGCATTCTCCGATCATCTTCAACGTTTTCATGCACCTCCGTCCCCGCCGTAACCGCCGTACGCCTGCAATCCGCTCGCTTGTTCGCGAGACCGTGCTCAGTCCCGCGGATTTTATCCTGCCACTCTTCCTGCACGAGGACGAGGTGGACGTGCCGATCGCATCGATGCCGGGTGTCACGCGCTGGTCGCTGGCGGGGCTTGTTCGCGAGGCTGGCGAGGCGCATGCGCTGGGAGTGCCGGCGGTGGTGCTTTTTCCCAAAATCGACGATGCCTTGAAGTCGTCCGATGCCGCGGAGTGCTATCATTCGGAAGGGCTCGTGCCGCGGGCGATTCGTGCTTTGAAAGCGGCTCATCCGACGCTCTGCGTGATCACCGATGTGGCTTTGGATCCCTACAACTCCGACGGGCACGATGGCCTGGTCGAGCGCGATGCGGCGGGAGAGTTGCAGATTCTCAACGATGAAACGGTCGAGATTCTCTGCCGCCAGGCTCTTTGCCACGCGCGGGCCGGGGCGGATATCGTGTCGCCGAGCGATATGATGGATGGTCGTGTCGCCGCGCTGCGTCATGCCTTGGACCGCGAGGGTTTTCAGCAGGTCTCCATTCTCAGCTACTCGGCGAAATATGCATCCGCCTACTATGGTCCTTTCCGCGGTGCGCTCGATTCCGCGCCCAAGGAGGGCGATAAGAAGACTTACCAGATGGACCCGGCGAATGCCCGCGAGGCCATTCGGGAAGTCCTCTTGGACGAGGCTGAGGGTGCGGATATGGTCATGGTGAAACCGGCTGGTCCTTACCTCGACATCATTGCCCGGGTCCGCGAAGTGACCACGCTGCCCGTGGCCGCCTACCAAGTCAGCGGTGAATATTTGATGATCGAGAGTGCCGCCGCGGCTGGATGGCTCGATGCCAAAGCAGTCGCTCTCGAGAGCCTCACGGGGATCAAGCGCGCTGGAGCGGATATGATTCTCACCTACTACGCCAAGCGTGCGGCGGCTTGGCTGGCATGAACTGACCGTTCAGTCCCGCGTGGCCAACAGTGCGAGCTCCTTGTGGTGCACTGCCAGTTGCTGCAGGCGGATATCGGTGAAGCCGATGGCGGCGAGTGCGGCGAACCATTTCGCCTTCTCCGTGATTTGGGTGAGATCGGTGAGTTTGAGGGTAATAAGCACACCGCGGATGTCGGGGCACATCCGGCAAAAGCGCGCGCACTCCTTGAGAACCACGTCGGGCGATTGGTTCATATCCGACATGAACCAGCCAACGCCATGACCGAGGTCGCGCTTGCTTGCGAGGGCTGCGGGTTTGCGGCTGTGGAAGAACCAGGGGCGATCGGTCGGTGCCTGCTGTCGATTCTCGATGGCGGCCTTGAGCACGATGTCCGCCATGCGCGCGGGATCGACCCCGACCACGGAGACTCCGCGTCGCAGTAGCGCAAGCACCACACCGCCCGGCGCGCAGCCGACTTCGACCACGATCTCACCGGGCTTGAATTCGAGTCCGAAGAATCGTGCGGCTTCCTCCAGTTTCAGCCATGCGCGCGAAGGCGACTCTTCGGGCATAGTAATCCCGGAATCTCCCGCAGGATCGGGGCTAAGGCGATGCGAGTGACGGTGCAGTCCCGACCAGAACTCGTGCGGACCGAGCTCGACCACCGTGCCGACCGCTTCGCCAAGCGTCGGCGATCCGGAAGAGGGGATGCCTTGGAGTTTTCGTTCAAAGAAGCGGGCGTGCTGGATCCTCGAAGCCATGGTGAGGCGGGCTTCCGCCTCTTCGCGGGTTGTGGACTTGCCGAGCGAAAGGCAGTAGCGCCGTGCCAAGGCGAGCTCAGGCGTGGGCGAGTCGAGGGTGAAGGGCGCATCACCCTTGAAGGTCACGAAGCCCCGTCGTTGGTAACTGAGTCGCCAGCCGAGTGATGTCGTCTCGACCTCCAGCTTGAGTGCTTTTTCCGAACCGGGATTGCAGAGGGCGAAGACAAACTCGGATTCGATGGATTGCACGGCCCGGTGAGACTGGAAATCCGATTCGCGTGGAGCAAGTGGCATTTCCGCTTTGTGCTTTCTCAAGCTCGTTGGCCCACGCAGCGTTTCGCCATGAACTGCGGCACACGAGAACTGGATCTGGCCATCATTGGTGGTGGTGCCTCGGGTTTTTTCACCGCCCTGCAGTATGCGGAAATGACCTCGGGCAAGCGGGTCGCGATCTTTGAAAAGGGGGCGGAGGTCCTTCAAAAAGTGAGAATTTCCGGCGGGGGGCGCTGCAATGTGACCCACGCTTGTTTCGATCCCCGCGAGCTTTCGAATCACTACCCGCGGGGCGCTCGCGAGCTGCTGGCTGCTTTTCATCGATGGCAGCCTTCGGACACTGTCGACTGGTTCCAGCGCCATGGTGTTCGACTGAAGGTCGAGGCGGATGGTCGGATGTTTCCCGATACCGATAGCTCTGAGACGATCATCCGTTGCTTTCTCGACGGAGCGCGGGCGCTTGGAGTCCCGATTCATCGGAAGCACGCGCTGACAAGCATTGTGCCGCGCGATGGTGGCGGCTTCCTGCTTGGGTTCGGCCATCTCACAGAGCGAGTTGGGACTCGCTCGCTTTGCATCGCGACCGGCTCGCTGAAGGACAGTCCCTTGTTACAATCGCTGCGGGAGCTGGGGCAGAGCATTGAACCCCTCGTGCCTTCGCTCTTCGCCTTCAATGTCAACGATCCACGCATTGACGGACTCGCTGGTGTTTCCCATCCGAGGGTCGCGGTTCGACGCGAAGCATCCAGCCGCTGGCAGCATGGGCCACTGCTGATCACTCATCGCGGCTTCAGTGGGCCGGCCATATTACGGCTCTCGGCTTGGGATGCGCGCGAAATGGCAGACGCGGGGCACCATTTTCCTTTCGTCATCGATTGGCTGCCTGAGTTGGATGCTTCAGCTCTCGCCGAGCGTTTCGCGGAAATCCGTCGCAATCAGGGAGCGAAGCTGGTCCGTAATACACCGCTGCCACCTTTGTCGCGTCGGCTCTGGGAGCGGATTGTGGCTTGCGCGGGGATCGATGATCAAGCGGTCTGGGGTCAGCTGCCGAAGCGGGAAAGCCGATGCTTGATGGATGCTCTGAAACAAGCGCGCTTCGAGGCGACGGGAAAGACAACGAACAAGGACGAGTTTGTCACCTGTGGTGGGATTGAGCGGAAGACAATCGATTTCCGTCGTATGGCTAGCCGAGCGACACCGGGCCTCTATTTCGTGGGGGAAGCGGTCGATATGGATGGCATTACCGGCGGATTCAATTTTCAGGCTGCTTGGACCACGGCGCACATTGCCGCCACCGCGTTGGCGGAAGGGTGATGGCGAGGTTGGAGTGGGTGGTGGTCTAGAGTTCGACGCGCTTGCCGCCGTTCTGTGCGCTTTCGTAGATCGCGCGAATCACCGCGACGGGCTTGCGGGCCTCAGACGCGGAGACGGTGGTTTCGCGGCCTTCGCGGATGGCGTCCACGACTTCCTCGAAGTTCCGCTGATGCTGGTAGAAATTGATGGCCTTCGGGTCGTTCGCGCCGAGCCCGCCGGATTGGCCCTTCATCAGGGTCGATCGGATTTCTGCGTCCTCCGGCTTTTCGTGCATGAAGTCCCAGATTTCGAAAGCCTCGTCGGCGAGGAAGACCGAACCCTCCGTGCCGGAGAGCTGGACGCGAGCAGGATGGCCCTCCTTTGACCAGGTGCAGGTGGAGCCTTCGATCACGCCGCGTGCCCCGCTTTCGAACTCGACGATGGCGACGGCGATGTCCTCGACTTCGATGCGCTCGTGGGCGAGGCAGGCCATGCTCGCCTGCACCGCTTTGATCGGGCCGGCGAGGTGGATGAGGGCATCGATGGTGTGAATCGACTGGTTCATCAGCGCGCCGCCTCCGTCGAGTGCCCATGTGCCGCGCCAGCCGGCGGAGTCGTAGTAGGCCTGGTCGCGGAACCATTTCACGTAGCAGGATGCCGATGTCAGCTTGCCGAAGCGGCCCGCGTCGGCGGCCTTCTTGAAGGCCTCCATGCCGGGATGAAAGCGCCGATTGAGGACAGCGGCGAGGGTTTTGCCGTTGGCTTTGGCGGCGGCCATCAGGGTGTCGATGCGTTCGACAGTGATCTCCAGCGGCTTCTCGCAGATGACATGCTTGCCGGCATTGAGGGCAGCGAGTGAGGGATCGAGGTGGGCGCCGGAGGGAGTGCCGACGGTCACGATCTCAAGCTCGGGATCGGCGAGGAAGGCAGCTATGTCGGAGTAGGCTCTCGCGCCGTATTCCGTCGCGAGTTTCTCGGCGGCATCGGCGCGCAGGTCAAAGACGGAGTGGAGCGATCCTCCGCTCATCGCGGTGATGGCTTTGGCGTGGAAGTGGCCGATCATGCCGGCGCCGATGATTCCGAATTTCATGGTCTTTGAATGAAAGATCGAGGGTTTGGTAGACGGTCGCGGGCTGTAGGACAAGCTGCCTGCGAAGTCTGTCGGCGCGAGAAAACCCAGCGTGGCGGGACTTGTCGAGGACGGGCTTTTCGGTGAGTGCTTTCAGGCTTGCCGGATCGTCTCCGGAGCCTTGGAGTCCGTGAACCTTAAGACCGATTCCCAATGAGCAATTTGTCCGACAAATCGAATGGCACGGCCGACGGCTGGTGGTCCCAGCTGAACAATTACCAGCGCCTCGTGTTCGTCGTGGCGACGCTGGCTTGGCTCTTCGACTGCCTAGATCAGCAGCTTTTCAATCTGGCGCGCAGTCCGGCCATGAAATCGCTGCTCGGGCCGAACCAGGAGCTGATGCTCTTCGGCAAGTTCCCGATCCAAGCCGGGGCGCTCGCGACCTCGATCTTCGTGCTGGGTTGGGCGACCGGCGGAATGATCTTCGGCTCGCTGGGGGATCGCTTCGGCCGGGCGAAGATGCTTTCGGTCACCGTGTTGCTTTATTCCGTAGCCACCGGGCTTTCGGCGCTTTCGCATAGCTTCACGGACTTCGCGGTCTACCGCTTTATCACGGGCCTCGGCGTGGGCGGCGTGTTTGGTCTTGCCGTCGCCCTCGTCGCGGACACGGTACCGGGCCACATCCGACCGCGGGCGCTCGGCGTGCTCCAATCCTTCTCCGCCGTCGGCAACTGCGCGGCCGGACTTATCGGCGTGGCGATCGCGCTGACGGCGATCGGCAGCAACGAGAACTACTGGAAGTGGCTGTTCGTGATCGGCGCGCTGCCGGCCTTCCTCGTAGCGACCATCCAGCTCCGGATGAAGGAGCCCGAATCCTGGGTCCAATCGCGCGATAAGGCGATTTCGGAAGGCAAGCGCGCGGGTTCGTATCGCGACCTCTTCGGCCATGGCATCTGGCGCAAGCACGCGCTGCTCGGCATGGTGCTGTCCTGCGCCGGCGTGATCGGCCTGTGGGGCATCGGCGTCTTCTCGTCCGACTTGGTCGGGGACATCGTCGCCCACAACTTCGCTGAGGCGGGAGCGTCACTGGAGGAGGTCAACAAGGGCAAGCAACTTTGGATGTCGCTCAACCTGCTCGCCTTCAACGTCGGCGCCTTCGCCGGCATGTTGGTGTTCACTCGCATCGCGGTGAACCTCGGGCGCAAAAAGGCCTTCGGGATGTTCTTCGCCGGTTCGCTGCTGGTGACGGTCTTCGTGTTCCAGATGATCGGCAAGATCAACGGTCGCTGGGACATCGTGTGGATGGCTCCGCTGATGGGTTTCTTCCATCTTTCGGTGTTCGCCGGTTTCTCGATCTACCTGCCCGAGTTGTTCCCGACCCGACTGCGGGCGACCGGGGTTTCGTTCTGCTACAATGTCGGCCGTTACCTCGCGGCACTGGGGCCGTTCACCCTCGGTGCGCTTGCCGCAGGCTTCGGGAAGACGGCGCAGAAGGCTGCCGAGGACGGGGCACCGGCTGGCATCAGCGAGACCGCCCTCGCGGCGCTCAAGACGGTCGCCAAAATCGACGCCTTCCGCGACGCGGCTTCGTGGATGTGTCTGATCTTCCTGCTCGGCATCGTCGTGCTGCCCTTCCTGCCTGAAACGAAGGGTCAGCCGCTGCCGGAGGACTGATCAGGCGAAGAAGCGGCGGAGATTCGCGAGGCTCTCCGTCGCGATGGCTTCGGGGCTTGGGGTGTAGTCGAAGACCTCGACGGAAATCCAGCCTTCGTAAGCCGTTTCCCGCAGCGCTTCGACGATGGGTCCGTATGCCACTTCGCCCATCCCCGGGCCGCGCAGGTTCGGGTCGTTGGCGTGAAAGTGAACGGTCCAGTCCTTGCTCTCGCGGATCACCTGACCGATCTGCTTCTCTTCGTAGCTCATCGCCTTGACGTCGAGATGGAGCTTGCAAGCGGGGTGGTCCACCGCTTGGCAGAGGCGGATGGTCTCGGCGGCGGAGGTGAGGAAATTGGTCTCCACGTGACCGAGTGGCTCCATCGCAATCGTTACTCCGAGCGGACCGCAGTGCTCGGCTGCGGCGTGCAGGACCTCGGTGGCGCGGGCAAAGGCGTCGTCGTAATCCCAGTCGGCCTCGAGCGAACGCTGAAGCGGGGAGCCCCAGACCATGATCGAGCCGCCCATTGCATGACAGAGGTCGGCAAGGTGTTTCGCTCGATCAATGGTCGCCATTCTTACCGAATCGTCCGGTGTGGTCAGGTGGAAGCCTTGGGTCTTGGCCAGCAGCCAGTGGAGACCGACGACTTCGACGCCCTGCTCGCGCACCTCGCGGCCGAGGATCCCGGCATCGCGCGGGGTCACGGTCGCCACGTCCTCGGCCAGCGTGAACGGCGCGATTTCCAGGCCGGTGTAGCCGATCTTGGCGGCTATGGTAGCGGCTTCGGCGAGTGGGATGATGCCGAAAGTCTCGTTGCAGATGGCGTAGCGCATTTATCGGTGGCGGCGGACGCGAAAGAATCGGGAGCTTGGCTGGCGGCGTATGGGCTTGGGATCACATGCCGGCGAGGCGGTGATTCATCGCAACCGACTTGCGAAGGGCTCGCATGATTTCGACCATGGGAATGTGTCCCTTTGCCGCTTTGCGGCATTCTTCGTTGCCGAAAGCGTTGCGGCTGACATGGCGGCCGATCTCGCTGAAAAGCTGGCGCATTTGGGTTTCAGTCAATCCCAGCTGGGATTTGTGCGAGGAGATATCGCGGTTGGCTTGACCGATCTGCTGGAAGGCGACCGAGGCGTCGGCGCGGTGCTTCTGTTTCTCCTCGGTCAGCTGCGTGTCGATCTCATCAATTTCCGCGTCGCCTGCTGCGATCTGCCGGGCGACCCGATCCCGATCCTCTTTAAGCCGGGTGAAGTCGATCTTCAGTTCAGCCATACGGGTTCTGGTCTTCAAGATGGCGTCGCTGGTTCCTTCCTCCTGAAGCACCTCGAGCTTCATTTTGAGGCCATCGTAGATTCGACGGATTTCACGGGCTTGCTGAATGACGAAGTCCCGATCTTTCGCCAGCTTTTCCAAGCTGGTCAGAAGATCGGCGCGCCGAAGCTCCAATTCCTGCTGAGAGTTTGATTTTGCGCTCAGGAGCATCGTGCGCTGGTGGTGTGCCTCTGCGAGGACTACTTCACACTCCGACAGCTTGGAGAGAATTTCTTCCCGCTCCTTGATCAGGCGTCGGAGGTTCCAATATTCGACGCCCAGTTCCTCGACCTCCTGAACGCGTTCCCACACCGATTGACCGAGGACTTGTTCCGCCTCGCGCAGCAGGTGCATTTCGCTCGATGCCTCCGCCATCCGCAACTGTCGGCGCTGGATGCCGAAGGCTTGGGCGATGCGGGCGATGATGTAGCGTGAAGTGGTCATCCTTGCTGGGAGTTTTTCAGGCTTTGCTGAAGATTGGCGATCACGGTGAAATCTTCAAGGGTGGTCGTGTTCCCTGCGACAGTTCCGGTCGCTACGAGCTCTTTGAGCAGGCGTCGCATGATTTTGCCGGAACGGGTCTTGGGTAGGGCGGGGGCGAAATGGAGGTCATCGGGTTTGGCAATCGCGCCAATGACCTTGCCGACCTGTTCACGGAGCTCTTTTTGCAATGCCTGCGAGCCGGCGATCCCTTCCTTCAAGGTGACGAAAGCGACAACTGCTTGCCCTTTCAGGTCATCCGGACGACCGACGACCGCAGCTTCCGCAACTGCAGGGTGTCCGACGAGTGCGCTTTCAATCTCCGCCGTCCCGAGGCGGTGGCCCGAGACGTTGAGAACATCGTCGAGCCGCCCAACGATCCAGAAATTTCCCTGCGGGTCGCGCCGCGCACCGTCGCCCGCGGTGTACATTCCCGGGTAGTCGGACCAATAGGTTTTCTTGTAGCGGGCCTTGTCGCCATAGATGGCGCGGGTCATCGATGGCCAAGGCTTCCGAATGACGAGTCGGCCGCCTTCGTTGGGGCCGCACTCCTGGCCGGATTCGTCGAGGATCGCGGCATCGATTCCGAAAAAGGGTAGGGTGGCAGTCCCGGGTTTGATGGGTGTGCAGCCGGGAAGGGGGCTGATCATGATGGCCCCGGTCTCGGTTTGCCACCAAGTATCAACAATCGGACAGCGTCCGCCGCCGATGCGCTCGTGATACCACATCCAGGCTTCCGGGTTGATGGGCTCGCCCACCGAGCCGAGGAGTCGGAGCGATGAGAGATCGTGCTTCGCCGGGAAGTGATCGCCCGCCTTGATGAAGGCACGAATGGCCGTAGGGGCCGTGTAGAAAATCGAAACCCGGTATTCCTCGATGATCTGCCAAAAACGGCCGAAGTCCGGTTGGTTCGGCGCTCCTTCGTACATCACTTGAGTCACGCCCATGGCCAGCGGCCCGTAAACGATGTAGCTGTGACCGGTGATCCAGCCTACGTCGGCCGTGCACCAGTAAACGTCGTCGTCACGCATGTCGAAGACGTATTTACAAGTCGCGTGGGTGCCAGTGAGGTAGCCACCGCTGGTGTGGAGAATCCCCTTCGGCTTTCCGGTTGAACCGGACGTGTAGAGGATGAAAAGCGGGTGTTCCGAATCGAATGCTTTGGCCTCGTGCCGAGCGGAAACCTGTGAGACTTCATCGTGCCACCAAGTATCGCGACCGGTTGTCATGGCGATTTCCTGACCGGTGCGTTTGAAAACGACTACCGACTTGATGCCGTTGTAGCGCTCGAGGGCTTCGTCAACGTTTTGCTTGAGAGGAACCATTTTTCCCCGCCTCCATCCACCGTCGGCCGTGATGATGTGGGTCGCGCCGGAGTCCTCGAGCCGGTCCACGATGGACTCTGCGGAAAAGCCGCCGAAGACCACCGAATGGACAGCTCCAATGCGGGCGCAGGCCAGCATGGCAATCGCGGCTTCGGGAATCATCGGCATGTAGACCAGAACGCGGTCTTTCGCTTTCACGCCTTTCGCCTGCAGAACGTTGGCGAAACGACAAACCTCACGTTGCAGTTGGCCGTAGGTGAGAACTTGGCGGTCGCCGGGTTCTCCTTCGAAAATGATTGCCGCCTTGTTTCGGCGAGAGCCGGCCGCATGGCGATCGACGCAGTTTTCGCAGACGTTCAGCGTTCCGCCGACGAACCATTTGGCGTCCGGAGCCTTCCATTCGAGTACCTTCTTCCAAGGCTTCCGCCAAGTGAGCTCCTTGGCTTCGCGCGCCCAAAAGCTTGCGGGTTTGTCGATCGACTCCTGCCAGAGCTTCTTATACTGGGCCATGCTCGAAATTCTGGAATTGGAAGAGAATTCCTTGGCCGGCTTGAAGACCCGGTCTTCGATCAGGAGGCTTTCGATTTTTTTGCTCATGGACCTTTTAGCTCCGGTCGATGATTTCGACCGTCCCGAAAACTAAATGACCCCAGTCGGCGGGCGCGACTCAAAAGTTCTGCCCTAGTCTCAGGCCAGAGCGGGAAGGCAGGCTCTCATTCGAAGGGGAGTCCTTGGATGTCGCATCGGTCCTCTGTCGCCAAGGATCTCTGAGATTTCTAAAAGAAAAAGCGGACACAGCCTTGCTGCGTCCGCTTTGATGAAGTGGGTCGCGCCAGTCCTCTTTGAGAGGTGGGCGTGACGGATTCGCTTCAGAAGAAGGAGCGGAATCCGAAAAGGTAGGTCAGAGCGTCGACATCGCCATCTTCCTTGCCGGGGGTATTCAGCGAGCTGTATTCGGCACCGAGCTGGAACTTCAGGTTGTCGCCGCAGACGAGGTAGTTGAGACCTGCATAGACCGTGTGAAGCTCGTTCCCGCGGCCGCTATTGGTCACGTCAGGCTTTCCGCCTCCGCCGTAATTGGTGGCCCGGACGTAGCGGCTGTTGGTGCGGATGCCCTGAGCTTCGCTGGCACCGGCATAGCCGTATTGGGCAACGGCTTGGAATTTGGCGGGGACGATCCAGTAGTATGGAGTAGCAACAAATCCCCAGAAGTCGCCGCGTCGAGCGGCATTGGATTGCATTTCGGTGCCACCGTTGTCGCCGACAAAGCCTTCCACATTCACGCCGCCGTTGCCGATGGCGTATTCGGCGGAAAGGGTGGATGCCCAGCGGTAATCGAGCAGGGAGTCCTCGTTCGCACCGATTTCATCCGCGTCGTTGTAGAGAAATTCCCATCCCAAGCGGAGGTCCGGAGTTGCTGAGTAGATGACTTCCGCGTTGTACAACAGGGAGTCGTTCCATCCGCCCCAACCTTCGCGCCAGTGGCTTCGTCGCTGCTGTAGATACCTACGAGTGTGTTCAGCGAGCCTTTGACGGCGTTCACGGTGATCCCTGTCGGGCGGTAGCTGTTGTAGAGCTTGTTGGCGATGGCCGAACGTTCGACGGTCAAAAGCTCGTTCGACGAAGCACGCGCCTCGAGGCCGCCGTGCCACTTGATCCGACCGTAGTTCAAAGTCAGCACGTCGAGATTCGAGACATTGAGTGCGCGCTGGGCGTCGAAGGTTACGACCGACTCATCAAAATCTTGGTAACCGTAGTCGAGGTCTTTGCCGTTGAAGCGCTGATCGTCCACCAGGTTCACGGCACCCTTGTAGCTCAGATAGTTTAGGAAACCGATTTTTGCTCCAAGCCGGAAGCGGCGGGCGTCGGTGTAGCTTTCGCTGAAATCCCCGCCATTGGTGCCTTCGCCGTCAATGTAGGCAGCTTGCCAGTGGTATCGGCCAAAGAGCTGAACCTCGCCGATCCATGGGTTGGATGGGTCCTTGTAAACGGTGCCCGGTTTGCTCGAGAGCCACGAGCAGAAGTCGAAATCGTCGAGCCAAGAGCTCTCTTCGATCATTGCCGACTCGGTGTTGGGTTCACCAGCGAGGGCGACGCAGCTCAGGCCGCAGGCGATGGCGGCAATTTTCAATCGGATGGATTGTGGTTTCATGGATGTTTTGGGAAGCATGCCGACCGTGGCTTTCGATGGCTCCGGCGGGACCGGGGGAATCCAGCCAATGTGACGAAGCTGTGACAGCAGGTTTAAGTGACGTTCCTGTCACAAAAGAAAAATGCGGCGTAAGTGGTTCAAGTAAAGTATCAAAGCTCGATGGATGACGTGCTTGGATCTTCCGCTTCGTGACAAACCTGTCACATAGAGCCGATAGACCTTTGTGACGATAATGGCATCCATGCCCCCGAGCGTCGTCACCGACGTGAAATCCACCAACCAACCATGCGCAACACCATTCGTTTCACTGCTGCCAGCCTCTTCGCCGGCGCCATGCTCGCCACCAACGCTGGCGCACAAACCATCAGCATCAAGGGGTCTGACACCTTGGGAGCCAAGCTCGTTCCGCAGCTCGCCGAGAGCTTCAAATCGAAGAACGGCGGCGTGAAGTTCGAGATTGCCGCGGAGGGTTCTTCCACGGCGTTTCCGGCTCTTGCCAACGGCACTGCTCAAATCGGCATGTCTTCCCGCAAGGCGAAGCCTGAGGAAATCACCGCGGCCCGTGCTAAAGGTATCAAGCTCAACGAGGTAGAGGCTTGCCACGACATGATCGTGGTGATTGTCAACAAGAGCAATCCGCTCAAGAAGCTGACCAAGGATCAGGTGGCCAAGATCTTCACGGGTCAGGTGAAGGATTGGAGCGAAGTCGGCGGAGCGCCCGGCCCTATTTCCGTTTACACCCGCAACACCTCGTCCGGCACTTACAAGGATTGGCAGACCCTTGCGATGAAGGGCCGCAATTATGCCTCCGGTTCCCAAAAGCTGGCAGGCAATGAGCAAATCGTCCAAGAAACTGCCAAGAACAAGAACGGTATCGGCTACGTCGGCTTGGCTTATGCCAAGTCCAACGGAATTCACGACGTGACGGTCGACGGTGTCCAGCCGGTCGCTGCCAATGCCAAAAAGTATGCGTATAGCCGCGCCTGCTATTTCTACGTGCCGGAGAACGCGGATGCCACCACGAAGGCATTCATCGATTACGCCACGGGTGCCGAGGGTCAAAAGATCGCCCAGCGCCTTGGCTTCGTGCCGAACTGATGCCCATGAAGGGTTTCTTCTGACGTTTTTGACACGCAATCCCGGCGCGGAAAACTCCCGCCGGGATTGCCATTTTTAAAATCGGTCTCCACGCTCCGCGTTCTTGCCCCGCATGCCGGATTCACCGACTTCATCTTCCGTCCCCGCCGATCATCCCTTCCGCCGCAAAGGACGGGGCACGGATGGGCTTTTCAAAGCGTTTTTCGCGGGCAATGCCGGACTGACCATTGTCATCCTGGTTTTGATCATCGCCTTCCTCATTCGCGAGGGGGCGGGTTTCTTTCCCGATTATCGGCGGGAGCTTGAGCTCTATCGGCGGAGCGGGCTCGAATTCGTCGATCTCTCGCGCAAGGATTTGACCGCACACGAGCAGATGAGTTCGCTCCTGAACCGGGCGTATTACGCTCAGGTCAATGCCTCGTGCCGCAACGAATTCCAGCGCTCGCAGGAGGCTGCGGCGATCGTCAATTATTTGGGAGAAGTGGTGGCACCGGCCCAGAGTGCTTTGCAGCGCGTCTTGGATCGGGCAGGGGAGGAGGGAGTTCCGGAAGAGCTTCAGGCCTCGCTTTCTGCGAAGTATCAGGCGCTGCTTGCCGATGCCTTGGCTGGGCGCGCGGGCAAGGGCCTGCCTCCGACGCCTCATCTGAGCTCCGCCGAGCGTGCCGGCCTGCTCGCGGATCTCAAATCCCGGGATCCGCTCTCGACCGACGATCCTGCCTTGGTGCTTGCCTTGCAGGAACAATTGAGCGCCCGGCAGGATGCGGCTGCGCAGCCCCTTGAAGATTTCCGGGCGGCGATCGATGCCTTTGCCGACGCCTCGGTCGCCCTCGACAATTTGGTCGCCGAGAGCGGCGATACTGTCAAAGCGATCAAGGAGGCTGCCACCTTGCATGAAATCGAAACGACCAAGCGCGCCACCCTGCTTGAGGCGGCGGCCAAGGCCAAGAAGCCGGAGGATAAATTGCAATTTGAGGCGGAAGCTCGCGCGGCGGTGACGACCGAGGCGGTGGATTTCGCGCCAGCATTGAAGCCGGTGCTCGATCGGATCCCGGAATTCCGCGAAGCGAATGCAGCTTTGTCCGCTGCCTTGGCCGGTGCGGGTGACAAGCTGCCGAAACGCCTAGAAGACGCGAAGGCGCAGCGATATCTGGCGACTTTCCGCAAAGGAATGGATGCCTATGCGATCGAACTGGCCGATACAAATGCTGCGCTGGTGGCTTGGCGGAATGACCTGCCGATCGGTCTGGGGTCGACCATTTTGGGTTTCGTCACCGGACGTGAGTGGATCACCGGCGGCGAGTGGCAGGATTTTTATGGGATCATTCCCTTGTTCACCGGTTCGCTTCTGATCGCGGTGATTGCCCTTGCTCTCGCCATCCCGTTGGGAGTGGGCGCGGCAATTTACACCAATCAACTGGCCGGGCGGCGCGAGCAGAACTTCATCAAGCCGACCATTGAGTTCCTTCAGGCGATTCCTTCCGTGGTGCTGGGTTTCCTCGGGATTGCGGTGCTCGGCACCCTGCTCCAAGAGACTTCGATGAAGGATTCTCTCTCGTGGATTCCTGGCTTCCCCATTCAGGAGCGGCTCAATATGTTCACGGCGGGCTGTCTTCTGGGTCTGATGGCGATTCCCACCATTTTCACCCTTTCTGAAGACGCTCTGAACAATGTTCCCTCCTCTTTTGCGGAAGCTTCGGACGCATTGGGCGCTTCGAAGCTCCAGACAATCTTCCGGGTCGTTTGTCCGGCCGCGATCTCCGGCATCCTTGCCGCGGTGCTGCTTGGACTGGGTCGCGTCATCGGTGAGACGATGGTGGTTCTGCTTGTCGCCGGCAACCGGATCGAGATTCCCGACTTCACCGAGGGCTTGGGCGTCTTCTTTCAACCCGCCCACACCCTAACCGGGATCATTGCCCAGGAATTGGGAGAAGTTCCTTTCGGTAGCGTCCATTACCGCGCGCTGTTCGTCGTTGGTATCCTGCTTTTCGCCATCGTGCTTGGCATCAATTGGACCGCACAGCGCATGCTTCATAAATTTCGAATCGGCCACGACTGATGGAAAATCCTGAACAACTCATCCGCAAGGGAGTCCACCACGATCGGCTCAAGGAGGGCACGGTGAAGGCCGTGCTCGGTGGCCTGACGTGGGGGGTGGTCCTCGTCGCGCTTTTGATCTTCGGCCGCATTTGCTGGGATGGTGCGCCGGCGGTGCTGAAATCCGAGTTTCCCTTCGTCGATACGGATTTCCTGACCGCGAAGACCGAGACGCTTCACGTTTTTGACGATGCCGTCGGGAATCGTCACAGTTTGCCCGCGACCGAGTATCACGCTTGGGTCGAGAAAGAGGGCTCGGATGCGGTATTCAACGAACAGACTTATTCCTATTCCGGTGGCGGGATCGCGGGTCCGATTGCCGGGACGGCCTTGCTGACACTTCTCAGCATCGCGATGGCCCTGTTTTTCGGAGTGGCGGCGGCGATCTACCTGAGTGAATACGCCAAACAGGGTCGCTTCATCGGTCTTGTCCGTCTGGCGATTCTGAATTTGGCCGGTGTGCCATCGATCGTATTCGGTCTTTTCGGTTTCGCGGTCTTTGTTCTCGCCGCACCCGTATTCACCGAGGCCCCGTCCGAGCGTTCGCTTCTGGCTATCCCTCTGGGCTTCACCTGGTTCAGTTTCCAAGGCTGGAATTCCTCGCTGATTGCCGGCGCTGCCACCCTCGCATGCATGATTCTACCCGTGATCATCACCGCGTCCGAGGAGTCGCTGAAGGCGGTGCCGCAGGGCTTCCGTGAGGCATCTTTGGCGATGGGGGCGACGCGGTGGCAAACCATTCGCAAGTGCGTGCTGCCTTTCGCTCTGCCCGGCATTCTGACCTCTTCGGTCCTCTCCTTGGCCCGTGCCGCGGGTGAGACTGCACCGATCATGTTCACGGTTGCGGTTGCGGCGAAAGACGACTTGCCGTGGGAAGGCTTGTCGAATCCATTCGGAATCTTCCAGACGCAGGTGCAGGCGTTGCCTTATCACATCTACACTCTGGCCGCTCGGATTCCGAGTTCTGAATTCACCCAGCGCGCCCAGTATGGATCGGTCTTCGTCTTCCTGATGATGATTTTCCTTTTCTCCGCACTCTCGATTATTCTCCGCAACCGCGTTCGTTCGAAGCTCAAATGGTAACGAATCCCTCCAACCGCGTTCCCGCCATCGCCATCGAGAATCTCCGATTCAATTACGGGGATAAGGAGGTCTTGCACGACGTCAGTCTCGATATTCCGGATCGACAGATCACGGCATTCATCGGTCCATCAGGCTGTGGCAAATCAACCCTGCTGCGCTGCTTCAATCGGATCAATGACCGGATTCCCTCCGCGAGGATCACTGGTGGCGCGATTCGTGTTGGCGGGATCGATATCTCGCGGCCTGATTTGGATCTCCAGATGCTGCGGCGGCGCGTCGGAATGGTGTTCCAAAAATGGAATCCATTTCCGAAGTCCATCTATGACAACGTCGCCTATGGACTGAGGATTCACGGCGAGAAAGACAGCAAGGTGCTCGACGAGAGGGTGGAGCACTGCCTCCGAGTGGTGGCCCTGTGGGATGACGTCAAGGATCGCTTGAAATCGAGCGCCTTTGGCCTGTCTGGTGGGCAGCAGCAGCGTCTTTGCATCGCGCGGACCATCGCCACCCGACCGGACGTCATTTTGATGGACGAGCCCTGCTCCGCGTTGGATCCACTTTCGACGCTAAAAGTTGAGGAACTGCTTCTCGAATTGAAGAAGGATTACACGATTGTCATCGTCACCCACAACCTTGCCCAAGCGAGCCGTTGCTCCGATCAGACCGCTTTCTTTTATCTTGGCGAATTGATCGAGTGCGGGCCCACCGGGCAGATTTTCACGCGGCCGAGCGAGTCTCGGACCGAGGCTTACGTCTCGGGTTCTTTCGGCTGATCCTCTCTCTGAAGCCGCGGACGGGGGTGTGGTGCTGGCTCTTGCCGTGAGACTTGGTTCAGAGACTTTCGTGGGCTCTGGCGCCTCGTCGGGTGTTTTCTCTTTTGTCGTGATGGCTTTCCCTGCTGCATGGGCGCATGCGCCTTCGTTGTCACGCCGTCGTCGATACTGCCTTCCAGCAAGTGCAGGTTTGGAAGAATGAGCGGCAATGCGAATTCCGGGTCGCGGGTGCGATCCACGCGTGGTGGCATGAGAAGCGATTTCTCACCGGCTTGGCCTGGGACAATCTGGCCGCGGCGGCCTTGTTGAGGCGGGACGGTGCCCCGCGTTCGATTCTGATGCTGGGTCTTGCTGGAGGAACGGCGACCCGGGTTTTGAGGCATTTGCTACCGGATTGCCGGCTTGTCGCGGTGGACATCGATTCCGAGATTGTGGCGCTTGCCGCGCTTAACATGCAGCTTGATCGACTCGGCATCGAAGTCCACATCGCGGATGCCTACGAGTGGGTCGCGAAGTGTCGTGAGCGATTCGATGTGGTGATTGACGACGTGTATCTTGCTGGCAGTGATGATGTGTATCGTCCCGGAAAGTCCGATGCGCGGCATATCGCATCCCTACGGCGTCTGTTGAAGCCGGGCGGGCTATTATTGGCGAATTTGGTGAATGGTCCGGGGCATCGTGCGATTCAGAGCAGAACCCGTAGCGCTTTTCGCGAGGCCTTTCCGCTGGTGCGCTCGGTGACGACTCCTGACAGCCGCAACGAAACGCTGGTGGGTGGTGATTCTCTGACGCGCGGTGCCTTGGGGATATGGGAGGATCGCTTTGCCGATGCCTTCGACCGGCGCTTGTGGCGGAGGATCCAAGTCCGAAAGTTCGCGCCCTTGCCCACGCGTTGACAATCTGCCGGGCTACAAGCAATCTCCGCGCCCATGGATACTTTGAAGATTCTGCTCGGTGCGACGGTGGCGTTGCTGCTTGGAGCCTTGGCCGTATCGTACCAAAATTCAAAGCATGCGACGGCGGGTGATGCCGATAAGGAGAAGGCCGAGATTTTGCTCAAGATCGAGGAACTGCGGTTGGAGCAGGAAAAAATGAAGATGGATCGGGAGCGGCTTGCGCAGGAAGTTGCTTCGAGGCCCGCAGCTCCCGCTGCCGAGCCGTCGCAGATCGCCGCCTTGCAACAACAGATCGTTGATTTGCAGAGCGAAAAGGAGAAGGCCGAGCGCGATGCGGAGACTGCGGATCGCGAGGCTGCATTCGTCGGTGGCAAGATGCTGGAGGGCCGAGATCAGGAAGCCCGTCGTGCTCGCATGATCCGGGATGCTCTCCTCATCGCCCGCGTGAAGGAGTGGGTGGTGGATCCGAAGCACGGGAATTTCGCGACGATCGAGGTGTTGATGCCCGACAACGTCCAGCCGGGTGCCACGCTGTGCATTCGCCGGAATACCGGCATCCTCGGGCGTCTGAAGGTGGGTGAAATCAGCATCGAGGGTGCGATCGCAAATCCTCTCGGAGAGTTTTCGGAGGCCATGCCTCAGGCGGGCGATGAGCTGATCCTCGAGCCTCCCTTCTGATTCCGTCATTTTGTCTCACCTCAAGTTTGTCTTTTTCCATGTCCACTACCGTTGGTCTCGTTTCACTCGGCTGCGCCAAGAACCTCATCGACTCCGAAGTCATGATGGGTCACCTCGCCGAAGCAGGCATGTCCCTCACTTCGGAGGCTGAGTTGGCGGACGTTATTATCGTCAACACTTGCTCATTTATCGACATGGCCAAGCAGGAGTCGATTGACGCTGTCTTCGGCGCGGTCAATGCCCGCAGTGAGGATCCCGAGAGAGCGAGGCAGAAGATCATTGTCGCCGGTTGCTTGTCGCAGCGCTTTGCGAAGGATTTGCCGGGTATCATGCCCGAGGTCGATGCCTTCATCGGCCTCGACCAAATCACCAAGGTCGCGCCGATCATCGAGAACCTGCTCGGTAAGAAGCCAGCGCCGAAGGAGGAGAACTCCGCGACCGAGGACCCGCGCGACTACGTGACGCTCAAGCCGAAGTATGTGCCGGACTACACGACTCCACGTTTCCGTCTGACACCGGAGCATTTTGCTTACGTAAAGATTGCCGAGGGCTGCAACCACACCTGCACCTTCTGCATCATCCCGCAGATTCGTGGACGGCATCGCTCGCGCACGCAGGAATCTGTCGTGCGTGAGGTCGAGTCGCTGGTGAAGTCCGGGGTGAAGGAGATCAACTTGATTTCCCAAGATACCACTTACTTCGGTATGGACCAGTGGGAGGGCGATCGTCCGAAGCCGAATTCACCGGTCGACTCCACCAAGGGCGAGTCGCTTTCCACTTTGCTGCGCGAGATCAACAAGATCGAAGGCGATTTTTGGGTGCGCCTGCTTTATACGCATCCCGCTCACTGGTCGGACGAACTGATCCAGACCATCGCCGAGTGCGACAAGGTGGCGAAGTACGTCGATATCCCGCTCCAGCACATCTCCGATCGCATGCTGACCGCGATGAAGCGAGTCACGAGCGGCGATTACATCCGCGATCTTCTGCGTCGCATGCGGGCTGGAATCCCCGGTCTGGGGATTCGTACGACGTTCATCGTGGGTTTCCCCGGTGAGACTGAGGAGGACTTTCAGGAGCTGCTCGAGTTCATCCGCGAGTTCCGCTTCGAGCGGGCCGGGGTGTTCCAGTATTCGAAGGAGGAGGGAACCCGTGCTTACAAGATGGACGGACAGCTTCACCACGCCACTCGTAAGAGTCGCTGGGGGCGTGCGATGGCCGAGTTGCAGAAGGTTGCAGCCGAGGTGAATCAGCAGCAGGTTGGCAAGAAGGTCCGCGTTCTGGTCGAAGAAGCCGGGGTCGGTCGTACGGAGTGGGACGCGCCGGAGATCGATGGTTCGGTCCATGTCGATGAGAAGCTGCCTGTCGGCCAATTCGCGGAGGTTACGATCGGCGACTGGCGTGGATACGATCTTGTGGCTGCCCGTTGATCGTTGGGCGCGGGTCTCAGCATCGCTCCGGGAAGCGATGTTGCCAGACCTTTAGGGCGTCCCGGATATCCGCGGCTTTCTGGGTCGGACTGAGCTCCCAGACGAGCGGGCAGTCGGCCGGGAAAAAGGGAAGGAGTTCCTGGTAGTTGAGGGTGCCGGTGAAGGGGGTGCGGTGGTCCCGGGCGGGCCATTGGACGTCGTGAAGATGGCCACCGATCAATCGAGGAGAGATCCGCCGCAGCCACTCGCTGTGATCCAGCAGGCCGAGGTTGTGTTTGAGCTGGACGTGGCCGAAGTCGTGCCAATAGCCGACCCAGGGGTTTTCGGCGAAGTGCTCCTGGAGGAGGATCATTTCGCGTTCGGTCGGCATGTCCTCGAAGCGCGAGCGCGACTCGACAGCGAGCTTTACGCCGAGCTCTTCGGCTTTTTCGGCGATCTTGCCGAGTGCTTCGATCGCGCGGTGGTAGTAGAGGGGGGCGATTTTTTCACGCTTCTTGATGAACGCGATTTTCTCCGTGGCGTAGTCGGGATCGTTGCGATTTTTGGTTTCGACGATGCCCGTCAGGCGCTTGGTCCACTTGCGGTGGTTCATCGGCACGGAGCCCATGTGGAGCACGAGGTAACCAGCTTGGAATTCGGCGGCGATTTCGAGGGTCTTGAAGGTCATGTCCATCGCCCGCTGGCGGTCGAAGGAACGGTGCGAGGTGAATTCGTAGGCGTCCGGCGCATCGATCATCACCTCGACCGGCGAGGGGAAGTAGTTGTGGACGCCGGAGCAGGTGAACTTGCCTGCGGCATAGGCTTTGCGAATGCCTGGCAGCTTCGCGATCGTCATGCCGTGGGAAAGTTCGATATTCCTGAAACCGAGGTCTACGATTTCATCGATCATCGCCTCGCCATCGTGATGGCGGGAATTGTTCCAGCAGGTGGAGAAGGCGAGCATGGAAGAGTGCCGAGTGATCAGTGATCGGTGATCGGTGGTTTGGAGTCGGACTGGCGGATGAGGAAGACGATTTCGCCTTTGGGCGGGTGGACCTTGAAATGGGCGAGAAGCTCGGCGGCGCTGCCCCTGTGGTAGGTTTCGAATTTTTTGGTCAATTCTCGGGCGACGCAGCAGGGTGCTTGGGGATGCTTTTCGGCGAGTAGCTCGAGGGTCGATAGCAGGCGGTGCGGGGATTCGAAGAAAATGCTGCTGCCTTCGGTTGCGAGGGATTCCTCCAAGATGGCCAGGCGTTTGCCTTTTTTGATCGGGAGGAAGCCAAGGAAGCGGAAGGCGTGAACCGGGAAGCCCGAGCCGACGAGGGCGGTCAGCACGGCGGAGGGGCCGGGTAGGACATCCAATGTCAGGTTGTGCTCGATGCAGGCTTGGACGACACGGTAGCCGGGGTCGGATACGGCGGGCATTCCGGCGTCGGTGACGACAGCAATGGTTTCGCCAGCGCGTACGGCATCGAGCAGCTCTGGAAGGCGTCGTGCTTCATTGTGGTCGTGCAATGAAACCAGTGGCTTGCCGCTGATGCCGAGTTTCGCAAGAAGGGGGGCGGAATGGCGGGTGTCTTCGCAGGCGATACGATCGGCGCTTTTGAGGACCTCGATGGCGCGGAGAGTGATGTCTCCCATGTTGCCGATCGGTGTCGGGACAAGAACGAGGCGGCCGGGATCGGGCATGGGTGTGGGGATGATGACGAGCCGCAATGAAATGCTGCTGCGTTGGCTCGCTCAGAAGCCGTTGGCAATGCGGGAGACCATCGACTCGCTGGCACGCTGCAAGGCATCGGGCAACGCGTTGGTCCGGGAAGTCTGCAGGTTGGAATCGACAAAAAAGCTGCTGCTACCGTTCGAGCTTCCCGATGCGAGGATCTTCGTGGGGTCCCGTGCATCCCGCAAGGTCCACGATAGGGTGACCTTGTTGAGCAATTCCTCGGGGCGCAGGGTATCGTAGCGGGAGGCCCGCAGGGCGGTGTAGTCGATAGTCTGAACCCGGCCTTCGAGAATGGCATCTGCCTTGTCCAGCGAGCTGACGCGATAGGTTCCGTCCTGGACCAAGGCCCCAGTGGCAGCGCTGGTCGCGAGCGCCTCGGCCCGCGGGTGGAGGGTATCGTTGGAAAACATCGGCACCGTGATGTTCTTCACATCGCGCAAGCTCTCGGGCTTGGCGCCACCGAGCCGATAGCCGGCGCAAGAGGTGACGGCGAGGGCGATGAGCAAAAGGACGGAGCGCATGGAAATGGTGGCGTGGGTGCTCAGTTGCCGATTGCCGCGAGTCGTTCCTTGGCTTGGTCGTGGAGCGGCCCGGACTTCGCTTTTTCGATCACTTCTTCGTAGTAGAACTTCGCCGAGGCGCTGTCGCCCTTGCGTTCGTAGAATTTGGCGACGTCGAAGGAGCGTTGGATGTCCTGACTGCCCAATTGGGAGAGAAGCTGGCGGGCCTCTTCATTTTTGTGATGCCCCGAGTATTGGCGGGTGTAATCTTGGAGCGCTTCGCGGGCGCGATCGAGGTTCGCTTGGTCCTGATTCCCGCGGCGGGCTTCTTCGATCAGGATGCGGCCGATGCGGAATTGTCCCTCGGGGGCTTCCTTGCTATCCGGAAATTCGATGACGAGATCGCGGTAGGCAGCGATGGCCTTGGCCGAGCCGGAAGAGTTGCCTTGGCTTTCCCAAAGCTGGCCGATGGTGAACTGGGCCTTCGATGCCGCGGTCGAGCGTGGTGAATTGCCGCGAACCTTTTCGAGCATCTCGACGACCTTTTCGTTGGAGAGCTTGGATTTGAGGCCAAGGAAGCTCGTTTTCACCTTACCTTCGGCCGCGGCTTGAGCCATGGCTGCTTGTTGATCGAGGGCGGGACTGTAGAGCTCGCTGTGACTGTAGCGGGTGAGAAGCTCTTGATAGGCATCGAAGGAGTCTTTGATGCGGTTTTCCCGTTGGAGCAATTCACCTTGGCGGAAGCGGGCCTCCGGAGCGCGGCGGGAGAGAGGCATTTCGTCGCCGAGGCGATCGTAGATCTTGATCGCTTTGCCGATCTTGCCGGCGTTCTCGGCGGACTGGGCCTGTGCGAACAGCACCTCGGCAATCTTGTTATTGGCTTGGACCTGACCGGCGAGCGGCGGCATGTCACCATCGTCGCCACAGGAAACGAGGAAGATGGCTAGGGCGGGGAGAACGATTTGCGGAAGTCGCATGGCAGAAGGCTAGGAGAGTGCGGGATGATGCGGGAAGAGAAATTCGCGGGCTTTCACGCCCCGGCGAGTTCGCTTGAGCGTCGTGCGGCGGCGTTGACGGCTTCGATAAACGCCGAGCGGGCTCCGTGTTTTTCCAACTCGGCGATGCCGGCGATGGTTGTGCCTCCGGGGGAGGTCACCATGTCCTTGAGTTGGCCGGGGTGGAGACCGGTTTCGAGCACCATCGTCGCCGCGCCGAGCACGGTCTGGGCAGCGAGTTGCAGGGCTTCCGCGCGGGGCAGGCCGCTTCGGACACCGCCGTCCGCCATGGCTTCGATCATCAGATAAACGAAGGCGGGACCGCTGCCGGAGAGGCCGGTGACCGCATCCATCAGGGACTCGGGAAGTTCAACGGCAAGGCCGACCGAGGCGAGAAGGCTGCGGGCGATGCTCGCGTCGGCATCGGTGGCGGCGCTTCCCCGACAAAATGCGGCGGCTCCTTTGCCGACGAGAGCGGGTGTATTGGGCATGCAGCGGATCACTCGGATACCGGGAGGGACTTTGCTCTCGAGATAGCCGGTGCTAAGTCCGGCGGCGACGGATATGAGCAGTGCGTCGCCAGCAGGCAGGGCCGCGAGGGCGGCTGCGGCTTGCTGGGGCTTCGTGCAGAGGAGGAAGGTATCGGCCTGCAGTTCGGAGATCTCATTGGCAATGGTAGCACCGCTGGCATCGGCGAAGGCCTGCGCGGCGGCGTGGTAGGGATCGAAGCCCCTCACCTGCGAGGCCGCGATGGCTCCCGAGCGGATGGCTCCCTCCACAAGCGCGCTGCCCATTTTTCCACAACCGATGACGCCGAGTCTCATGGGGCGGATCCTAGAGGGCGGGGACGCGGGCGGGCGAGCGCGATTTTCGGGTGGTGACGGATGGGGGCGAGGCACTTCATTTTCCTTGAGGGCGGTGCTTGGGAACGCATGGTCGCGGCATGAAGCATCCAGTCCTCTTCCTTGCTCTTCTTGCGTCGCTTGGTGCGGCGGAGCCATCGCTGCCGAAGCTGGAGCAAGTGATTTCGGAGCGTTTCAGGGGATTGCCGGCACCGATTGTCCCGACTTTGCCGCGTGGTGTGAAGATGGCGGTAACCGCGACGGGGCCGGACGCCCAAGGTCATGTTTTGGACGGTCTTACCCATTTGCAAGGGGGATGGGACTTGGAGGCCTACCGGCATTTTTGTTCCGCGCTGCGGCTCGATCCCGAATGTCTCATGGCGCACTGGGGGATTGTGGTGGCATTGATCGATCCCGAACCGGATTTGGCCGACGAGCGGGATGCTGCTTTGGCGCGGATGGTGGATCTGGTGGAGCGCGGGGTGGGTAGTGAGTTGGAACGCTCTTATGCTCTGGGGCTCGCCCTCTTTTTTCATGATGGGGCGGCTGCGGCGGCAAAGGCGTTTTCGAAGATGTCGGAGAAGTTTCCCAATGACCCGCAGTTGCGATTGATGGCGGCGGCTTTCGGACGGACGGGCTACGAGGCAGATGGTACGGCGCGGCCGGATCAGAAAAAGGCTGAGGAATGGATCGAAGGTCTGCTCGCGAGCGATCCCGATCATCCTTTGTATCTCATCGCGCTGCTGACGATTCGCGCCGAAGCTCCGCATACAAGTCAGGATTTGGAGCGAGCGCGACGATTGGGGGAGTTGGCGCCCAACTATCCTCCCGCCCTTCATTTGCTTGGGCATTACGAGTCGTGTGGTGGCCATTGGACGCGTGCCATTGCCGCCTTTGGCCAAGCGGCTGATGCCTACGGGAGGTGGATGGGAGACATGGGTATGGCGCATGTCGATTGCCCGGGCTGGGTGAAAGCCGAGTGCTGCCGGGCGGCGGCGCTGGCGGCGAAGGGTGATTATCCGATTGCGTTTGCCGTTGCCGGATCGATCGCGGAGATCGATGTGCCGGCGGAACGGGCGGCGAGTGCGGGCGGCTGGCTCTTGATGTGGGAGGGGCGGACTTTGGAAGCGCGGTTGCGGATGCGGCGCTCGCTATCTGGGGATGTGGGGGCGGCGCTGGCGTCCTTGCCAGATCCTAAGGCTCAACAGGTTTACAAGGATCGGAGCCGGGCGATGTGGTGGTATCAGGGCCTGGCGATCGTGCTCGAAGCCCGCAAAGCTTTGGAAGAGGGGGATTTCGACAAGGCTCGCAAGATTTCCGACGCGCTGGCCTTGCATGGTGAGGCTATGTCGAAATCTCGTGCGACGGCGGCTGCGGCTGGCGAGCGGTCCGCATGGAATCGTGCTTTTGTCGCCTTGGAAATCTCCGCCTGTGAATTGCGCGGTTTGATGGCGATGGCGGGGCCAAAGGAAGGGCTGGGATCGGCATTCAACTGGTATCGGGCGGCACTGGATCGGCAGACGCCGCCGTCTTTGTTGATGCCTCCGGCACTGCTTTTGCCGATGTCGGTCCGCCTTGCCGAATATCATTTGGCGCGCGGTGAGGCGGAGCTGGCGATTGCGGTGCTGAATGAGGCGCAAGCCCGACATCCGCGCGATAGTGAGCTTTTGATCCGCTTGCAAAAGGCCCTTGCCGAGGCCGGTCGGGACGCCGAGGCGGAGAAAGTAGCGGGAGAGATCGAGCGGATGAAATCCGAGTGAGGTTCAGATTCCGGCCAGTTCCGAACGATCCACGCCCCGCATCTCAAAGATGCGGAAGATCGTGTCTTCGATCAGATTGTTCGGGCACGAGGCTCCCGCGGTGATGCCGATCACCACCGGCGCTTCGCCGAGAAGAGTGGCGGGGTAAGCGCTGGCGATTTCAGAGTGGCGGTGGAGGTCGTAGTGAACGATCTCTTGGAGCGACTCGAGGCACTGCGCATTGCGAATGAAGAAGGTCGGGAGGGACTGCTCGCCAATTTCAACGAGGTGGGTGGTATTGGAGCTGTTGTAACCACCGACGACAAAGAGCAGGTCCATCGGGCGCCGCAGCATTTCAAAGAGGGCGTCCTGGCGTTCCTGGGTCGCGCCGCAGATGGTGTCGAAGACAAGGAAGTTTTCGGCCGAACCGTCGCGTGCGACCACCGACTCGCGGACGCGGCGTTGGATTTCTTCGGTCTCGCTTTTCAGCATGGTCGTCTGATTCGCGACGCCGACTTTGCGAAGGTGGACGTCGGGATCGAAGCCCTTGGACGCCTTGGTGGCGAAGCGGTCGAGGAAGTTCTGTCGGTCGCCGCCGTCGCGGATGTAGCGGCACACCGCGTCGGTTTCTTCGAGGGTGAGCACGATGAGGTAGTGCCCTTGTCCGTCCTCGCCGAGTGCGCGGGAGGCGGTGGCCTGGGTTTCCTCATGGCCCGCCTTGCCGTGGATGATCGAGGTGATGCCGTCCTTGGCGTAGCCGCGGACGCGCTTCCAGACCTTCATGACGTCGCCGCAGGTGGTATCGACGACGTAGCAGCCGAGCTGCTCGATTTTTTCCATGAATGTGGTTGGTGCGCCGAAGGCTGGCACGATCACCACGTCTTCGGGGCCGAGTTGATCGTAGTCGGCGCTGAGCTCTTTCCACGGAAGAGAGACGATGCCCATGTCGACGAGCTGGCGGTTGACTTCGCCATTGTGAATGATTTCGCCGATCAGAAAAATGCGATTGTCCGGAAAGACCCGGCGAGCGGCGTAGGCAAGGTCGATGGCGCGTTCAACGCCGTAGCAGAAACCAAACTGCTGTGCGAGGCGGATGGTGGTGGCTCCGAGAGTGATTTCACCGCCTGCAGCGCGGATTTTTTCGACGATGGAAGAGCGGTAGTGGCGTTCGACCTCGGCATTGACTTGAGTCATGACATCCGGGCGGCGGACGTTCACGCGGGGACGCTTTTGCGGTTCGGCGGATTCGCTCATGCGCCGCGGGTATAGCGCCGTGAACCGTGCTGACCAATCATTTCCCTGCCTTCCTCGCGGATGAGTGTCGGTCGGACCGGGCTTGGCTAGGTTCGAGCGCGGGCAGGGCGAGCAGAGAGAAAAAGACGGCGGCCAGTGCTTGCATGCCGATGAGATAGGTCGGCCAAGGGCCCAGGTGGTCGAGCAGGCTTGGGTTGATGGGCTTGCGGGCGGCGAAGCCGAAATTGGTTCCCAGCCAGTGGTTGGCGATCATGGCGGTGAGCAGATACAGATTCGCCCACAGCAGGGCTTGCAGCGGGTTCTTCCACCAGGGGCGTTTGGCACGCCAGCCCATGACCAGCGGGAGGTAAAGCGCGGCTGCGACCACGGCGAAGTGATGAACGAAAAATGCGATGAAGACGGGGTGGGGGAAGCCGATGGTGATGGCGGGAGTGAGCAGCGCCTGGAGTGTGGCGGCGAGGCCCCAGAAATAGGTAAGGCTGGCCAGCAGGCGCTTTCCGGTCAGGAGCGCGAAGCCGCCGGTGATGGCGGCGACGTCGCAGAGTTGGAGGGGTAGAGTGCTGTCGAGCTCGTGCTTTCCATCGACGGTCAGCCACGCGACCTGAGTGTAGGCGAAGGCTCCTAGGCAGAGAAAGGCGAGGAGTCCGCGGGCGACTCGTTCCTTCTTTCCGCCGCATCGGCCCAGCAGGATGAGGGCCGTGGTGGCGGCGAGGCCTGCCAGCAGCGCGCCGCCGTGCATGGCGGAGAAGGGGGTGAAATTGGGTGGCATTTCGGACAGGCAGGCGGTTTGGTTTGGCGGTGGGGTTCAGCGGTCAGCGCAGCGGGATCAAGCGTGGCTGGGAGAGGAGGCCGGATGGTTGTGGCTTCCAGTGGGAGGCATCGAAGGGTTGGTAGTCGATGTTCACGAAGTTGATCTCGTGGAAAGCCTTCCACTCGACCTTGCGGCGATCGAGGTCGGCGATGCGGTTGGCGGCGAGGTTGGTGACTTCGACTTCGAGGACGTTCTTGCCCTTCTCCAGCAGACCGGTGAGTGGCAGCCGGTGCGGTGGGGACCAGCAGGTGCCGACGGGCTTGCTGTTGAGGCGGACTTTGGCGGTATGGGCGATCTCGCCGAGGTCGAGCAGGGCGTGGGTGAGGCCTTTCGCATCGAATTCCAGGCGGTAAAGCGCGGTGCCGGAGAAGTTGCGGTAGGCATCGCCGACTTGTTCGGTCCAGGACGCGAGGTTGGTCGTTTCGTAGGGTGGCGGGAGAGCGGGGCCGCCATCGAGAAAGCAGACCTGCCAGGTGCCGGTGAGAGGGATGGCTTCGCCGGCGGGTTCGAGGTCGATCCAGAGTGGGCCGCTGGCTTGTTTGGTGGAATAGGTGCGGACGATACGGGACTCGCCGGGTTCGAGGACGAGGCGGATGCCGTTCGTGGTGTCGGCCAAGCCGCTGCGGCCAGACATCGGGTCGAGCAGGACGGCGGACTGGTGCGGGCGGGAGAGATTGACCGTGGCGTCGATCGCTTTGCCGGACGAGTTGACGAGGAAGTAAGCGTGGCCGTCATCGAGTCGGCGGCGGACGTAGCGGATGCTGAGCCGTGCGAGGTCGATCTCCGGCGCGCTTGCACCCACTTTGCGGAAGATGGGCGCTGCGTCGGAATTGCTCGCGTGGTCGATCTTTGCCTCGGATGCGGCCAGTTGCTTGCGGCGGGCATCGAGGTCATGGAATCCGGGGACATCGCGGCCGGGTTTACCGAGGGCGATGATGTTGGCCCCTTGCTCGCAAAGTGCTGCGAGGCGGGCGGCGGTTTTTTCCGGCAGATAGCGGGACTCGGGAACGATGAGTAGCGGGTAGCGGTTGCCGCCGGAGACGAGTTGGCGATTTTTCACCCGCAGCCCGTCGAGCAAGTGGTCGGAGACGAAATCGGTGCTCACGCCGGCTTTCCAAAGGTCCATCGCGGCACGGTGGAAGGGGGACTTGTGAAGCCACTGATCCTGATTGTGCATGGTGAAGAGCGGCACGCCCTTTTCGCCGGAGTGCCAGAGGTCGTGGATAGGGAAATAGAGCAGGACGTCGGCGTCTGGTTTGCCCGATTGGAGGAAGGACTGGACGCGGGTGATGTAGGCATTGAAGGCCGGCAGGTCTTTCCATAGTCCGCCGCTCGGGCCCATGTGGGTGGAGGCGTAGAAGAGCCAGCCGGGCCAGGGGGCGTCCTGGGGCGAGTAGGGAATGCCGTGAAAGAGGATGTGGTTCACACCGCCGAGCCAGACGAAGTCGGCGGCTTCCTTGAGTGCGGCTGGTGTCACCTGGAAGTGCTCGCCGAGCCAGGTGAAGGTCTCCGCGGAGACGAGCTTCTTGCCGGTGAGGTGGGCGGCGGAAGAGGCGAACTGGAGCATCGGGATCTGGGCCTCGTCGACGTGGCGGAAGATCTCGGTCTCGGGGATGTCGGCGACGGCATAGTGGTCGAGCAGGTTGCCCGGCGAGCCGTGGGCTTGGTTGCGGGTGAGGCTGCCGCGCTGCTTCGCCCAGTCGTGCCACTGCGCGAGATATTCGTGGTGAAGGTCGCTCAGGGTTTCACGGTAGTCGGCGCGGACGCGGGCGATGGTGTCGGGATCGCCTTGGCCGTGGAAAGCGGGGAGCTGGGTGCGGAGATCGTAGCCCCGGAGTCGCTCGAATTCGGTGAGGAAGGCATCGGTCCAAGCGGCTCCGTAATACTCGAAGGAATCGTGGAAATGGGCGCGTGGTTCGGGGACGCCGGGGCGATCGAGGGCGAAGTCGAAGGGCTTGAGGTAGTGGTCGATGGCTTCGGGCGAGAAGGGATCGAGCACCCAGCCGGCCCCGCCGGGAGCGGCGCGCTTCACCTTCTGAATGGCGCGCTTGGAAACGAGGCCATGGATCCGCCAGTTGCCGACGGGGGCTGTCCATTCGAGCCGGCCGGCTTTGACGTGGGGCAGCAAATCGACGGTGTCGCCCTTTTCCGGCCAGGCGGAGAGGGCTTCAAGCCGACCCTTGGGCAGAGCGAGGCGGACGGTTTCGCCGCCGATGCCCTTCAATTTGATGCTCTCGAGCGAGGCCGATGCATCCGCATCGTTCACCTGCGGTCCGCCAAAGGGCCAGCCGGTACCGGTGGTGAGGTCGATGCCCATCCCGAGGCGGACCGTTTCGTTCGCGGTGTGGGAATAGGCGGCGGTCCATTTTTCGGACAGGAAGGGCAGGTCGCGGGACTCGTAGCCCTTCGCGCCGTAGATCGGGCAGATCTCAACTCCGCCAATGCCGGCCTTGGAAAAATCTTCCAATTCGCGGGTAAGATTCGCCGGGTCGACACCGCTGCCCAGCCACCACCAGCGGGTCCAAGGCTTGGCCTCGCGGCTGGCCGGTGGCCATGCGCAATCGTCGGCTGGCGCCAGCGAGGTGAGTGCAAGGAGCGAGAGCAGGAGCTGATTCATGGGTTTGTCCCGCCATTGAAAACGCAGTGTGGGAGCCGCGGGAAGCACGGAGATGGGCAGATGGATTGTTTCAGGGATCCGAAACTCCGCCTTGCACGCTCCGTCTCTAGCGCCAAGCATCCGCCGCCATGACCCACGATCCGGACCAGCATGCCTCGCTCGGGGCGATGTATTCCGACTACTTCCTCGACTACGCTTCTTACGTCATCCTCGAACGCGCGGTGCCGCATTTGAACGACGGTCTGAAGCCCGTTCAGCGGCGCATCCTGCACTCGCTCAAGGAACTTGACGACGGCCGTTACAACAAGGTGGCGAACGTGGTGGGAAACACGATGAAGTATCACCCGCATGGCGATCAATCGATCGGCGATGCCATGGTGCAGCTCGGGCAGAAAGACCTTTTGATCGATTGTCAGGGGAACTGGGGAAACACCCTGACCGGCGACGGTGCGGCTGCACCGCGTTACATCGAGGCCCGTCTGACGAAGTTCGCCCTCGATATCACTTTCAATCCGAAGACGACTGACTGGACGCCATCGTACGATGGTCGAAACAAGGAACCGGTCACGCTACCGGTGAAATTTCCGCTGCTGCTCGCGCAGGGCGTTGAGGGCATCGCGGTGGGTCTTGCCTGCAAGATGCTGCCGCACAACTTCGTCGAGCTGATCGATGCCTCGATCGCCGTGCTGCGCAAGGAACCCTTTGAGTTGCTGCCGGATTTCCCGACCGGTGGGATCATGGATGCCAGCGACTACAAAGATGGTCTGCGCGGGGGGAAGATCCGGGTCCGGGCGCGGATCTCGTCGGAAAAAAAGGGCGTGCTGCGGATCACTGAGATCCCCTTCGGCACGACGACTGGGAACCTGATGGATTCGATCGTCGCCGCTGCCGATAAGGGAAAGATCAAGATCGCGAAGATTGAGGACAACACTGCGGCGGAGGTCGATATCCTGGTCCACCTGCCCTCCGGCGTGGATCCGGAGAATTTACGCGACGCACTTTACGCATTCACCGACTGTGAGCTTGGGATTTCGCCGAATGCCTGCGTTATCGCCGATGACAAGCCGCAGTTCCTCGGCGTGTCGGAAATCCTCCGCCGCAACGTCGAGCAGACCCGTGAATTGTTGCGGACCGAGTTGGAAATCCGCCTCGGGGAGCTGGCAGAGAAGTGGCACTTCAGCTCGCTGGAGAAGATTTTCATCGAGAACCGGATCTACCGCGATATCGAGGAATGCACGACATGGGAGGCCGTGCTCAAGGCGATCGACGACGGCTTGAAGCCCTTCAAGAAGCTGTTGAAGCGCGATGTGACCGAGGAGGATCTGGTGCGCCTGACCGAGATCAAGATCAAGCGCATCTCGAAGTTCGACTCCTTCAAGGCCGATGAGGAAATCAAGTCGCTGGAGAAGGACATCGATGAGACGGAAAAGAACCTCAAGGGATTGACCCGCTACACGATCCGCTGGTTCGAGGACTTGAAAAAGAAGTACGGCAAAGGTCGTGAGCGGCGCACCGAGATTTCGTCCTTTGATCGGGTGGACCGCAGTCAGGTCATTCTTGCGACCGAGACCCTTTACCTCGACGAGAAGAACGGGTTTGCGGGTTATGGATTGAAGAAGGAAACGCCGCTCGAGAAGTGCTCGACGCTCGATGACGTGATCATCTTCGGTCAGGACGGGAAGATGCGGATCGTCAAGGTGGCGGACAAATTCTTTGTCGGTCCGCGTCCGATGCGGGTCGCGGTGTTCCGCAAGGATGAGGATTTGATCTACTCCCTCATTTACCGCGATGGCAAAGAGGGCCCGATCCTCGCCAAGCGCTTTCGAGTTGGCGGCATCACGCGCGACAAGGAATACGAGCTGACCAAGGGTTCAACTGGCAGCCGGATCTTTTACTTCGCAGTTCATCGAAGCGAGGCGGAGAGTGCGGAGCAAATGCTCATCGTTCACATCAAACCAGCGCTGCGGCTTCGCAATGTGAGCCGACCCTTCAATTTCGGCGAGGTTCAGATCAAGGGCCGCAGCAGCGGCGGGAACATCGTGACCAAGCTCCCGATTGATCGGATCGTTCGTGCGCCGAAGGATTACGATCCGGAAGCCGAGGCTTGAGCGCGGTCGGCTAGAAGGGTCCGACCGTGTTCCAGACGCTCGCCTTGGCGCAGCGGACAACTTCTTCCTCGTCGTCCGCCCGTTTGAGAGCGCGGGTTTCGCGAAGTGCCTCCGTGCCACGAGCGACCGCCCGCCACTCGATGGCGAGTCCGCTGAGTCGCACTAGCGTGTAGGCGGCCGCCGCAAGCAGCATCCCGGCGATGGCCCAGCCGCTGGGGACACGCTGGGAGACCATCGCGAAGATGCCGATGGTGCTGAGCAGAGTTGGCATCACTCGGGCGACTTGGGCTCCTTTCAGCCGCGCCTTTGCCGGTCGATCTCCCTCGTTATCAAGCAGCGCGAGTCCGCATTCGCGCAGGGCATTTCCCAGCGAGGCAGCGTCGGTGGCTGTTCCTCGTTTTCCTGGGGGAAGCCCGAGTCGCTGTCGGAAATCGGAAACGCATGTTCCGCAATCGAGCCGCCGCCCTTGAAGTTGGATCCGGGTCCAGAACCAGTGTCGGGCGAGCCAGGCACCGAGCAGGGGGATCAGGGCGAGGATGATGATGGGCTTCCACATGGCGGGATCAGGTCAGCGTTTTCCGCCACCTGCGGCAAGCCATGCCTTCGGGTCATCGGGCCAAGGTTGTTTCGGGTAGCGGCCGGCCAAGTCTTTCTTCATCGCCGCGTAGCCGCTGGTCCAGAAGCTGGCGAGGTCTTTGGTCATTTGCCAGGGTCGCATGTTCGGCGCAAGGATGTGCACCAGCAGAGGGACCCGACCGTTGGCGATGGTTGGCGTTTGCCAGACTCCGAAAAGATCGCGCACCCGAAGGCCGATCCAAGGATCCTTGCCGCTTTCATAGGTGATTTTTGCGCTCTGGCCGTTGGCCAGCACGATGCGTTCCGGCGCGTGGCGGTCGAGGTCGGCGCGCTGGGTGTGATTCAGCCATTCCCGAAGAACGTTCCAAACCGGGCGCTCCTTGATGTCCTTGTAGGCCACGGCACCGTGGCAGATTTGAGCGACCGCTGCGATCCGGTCGTCCTCCGTCCAGCCGGGGAGTCCGAGGTCTGGCATCCATTGGCCTAGAGCGGCCAGGCGGGTGCACCATTGATCGACCGCGGCGTCCCAGTTCTTAAGAACCAGTTCCCCGGAAAGCACCCGAGCGGCGAGAATTTCCGCTGCGGCGTCGAGATTGACGTGGTGATCGCTTTCCTTGGCTTCCAATACGAGATCGCGGAAACGGGTCTCCTTGCGTGAGACGACTCTTCTACGAGGTTCATCGTAGGCCGCACCGTCGGTGAGTGTGAAATCGTCCGGAAACAGTTCCTGGAGCCAGTTGGGATCGATGGCTGTGGCTCGGCGGAGCTGGACGATGACTTCGCGGCCTTCGACCTCGGTCATCTCGGTTGCGACAAACGCGATCGCTTGTTTGGCGCAGCTTTCATCGTCGAGCTTGCCCTTTCGCTTGCCGACGACACGGCAGGAAAGCGTGGCCTCGCCGAAGCGCACGCCGAGCCGGTCGCTGAAGGCTGCCAGCATCGCGCGGCCCACGCTTTCGCGGTGCTTTGCGAAATCGATATCTTCCAAGGGCCAGCCGCGTTGCGCAGCCAGCTTTCGCAGGCGATCGAACGCTTGTGCGATTTCTTTTGCGCCGCGTCCGTGGATGCCGAGCGGGGCGCAGCGGCGGGCGTCGAAGTCCATTCCCGCTGCTGAGTCGAAAGCCCGCCACTCGGCTTCGAAGTCGCTGGAATCGCCCGGGAACACGAAGTCCTTGCGACCGATCCCGCCGCGCTTCGAGACGAAGATTCCTTCGCCTTGCGCTGCGGCGGCGATGAAAGCGATCTCTGCCACGCAGCCTTGCTCAACGCCCGCCAGCATCAGTCGTGCATAGCGGGGTTCGAGCGGCAGCGAGGCCATCGCGCGGCCTTCGTCTGTTAGAGCGCCTGCGGCATCCAGCGCTCCGAGATCGTGCAGCAGGGACTCGGCGCGGCGCAGGCTTTCCTCGGTCGGCGCATCGAGCCAGCGAAAGTCGCGGACCTCGGAGATGCCAGCGGATTTCAGCAGGAGCACGACTTCTGCGAGATCGACGCGGTGGACTTCCGGGGCGTCGAAAGCCTCGCGGCGTGCGTGTTCGCTTTCGCTCCAGAGTCGGAATGCGCGCCCGGGTCCGGTGCGTCCAGCGCGTCCGGCACGTTGCTCGGCAGACGCGCGCGAGATCTTACGGATGAGTAGGGTGTCGATGCCACGGCGCGGGTCAAAGTTCGATTCGCGGGCAAGGCCTGCATCGATCACCGTGCGGACGCCTTCGATCGTCAGCGAGGTTTCGGCGACATTGGTCGAGACGATGATTTTCGGCCGTTTTCCGGGTGAGACGGCGGCTTCTTGGGCGGCGGGTGGCAGACCGCCATGGAGAGGGAGGATGTCGTGGTCGCGGGTGAAAGAGGCGTTTTCCAGGGTCTCCACGGTCTTTCGGATTTCGTGCATTCCGGGGAGGAAGCAGAGGACATCCCCGGCATCGGGCTGCGCGAGTGCCTCTTTGCAGACTCTGGCGATTTTTTCCCAGATGGGGGTTTCCACGGGTGGGCCGCCGCGGCGGTCGTGGGTTTGTGGGCGTTCGGCGCGGTGAAGGATTTCGATCGGAAAGGTCCTGCCTCCGGCTTCTAGCAAGGTTGCCGGGGCGAGGTAGTCGGCGAGGCCTTGGGTTTCAAGGGTAGCTGACATGACCAGTACCCGCAGATCGGGGCGGGCGGACTCTTGAAGATCGAGACAGCGGCCGAGAGCGACATCGACGGCGAGGCGGCGTTCGTGGAATTCGTCGAAGACGACCGCGCCGACGCCCGCGAGGGTGGGGTCCTCTTGCAGCCAGCGTTGGAAGACGCCGTCGGTGAGGTAGATGAGGCGGGTGTCGCGTCCGTATTTCGTATCGAAGCGGACAGCGTAGCCGACTTCGCGGCCGAGTGTCGCTCCACGGAGCTTTGCGACCCATCCGGCGAGGAGTCGAGCGGCCATGCGGCGCGGCTCGATGACGAGAATCCGGCCTTCGATTCCAGCATCCATCAGCATCCCGGGCAGGGCGGTGGATTTGCCGGAGCCGGTGGGGGCTTTCAGGAGCACGCGGTCGCGCTCGCTGCGGGAAAGAGCGGCTTTCAGGGCATCTTCGATCTCATGAACCGGCAATCGCACGCCCCTTGCTAGACGGGCTTGGGGAGGAAGGGAATCGCCAAGACGAGGATGCGGCTACGAGTCGGTATTCGGCGTCGCGAATACCTGGAATTCGTTGATGTTGATCGGCCCATCCGCCTTGAGGATTTTAAGCCGCACGGTGCGGGTTTTTAGGGCGGGGAAGGCGAGGGATTTGTCCGCGCCGATCGTCGTTCCCCGAGCGATTTCCCGCCAGGCGTCGTCTAGCAAGGCTTCGATGGCGAACTGTCGGGTATGGGCGAAGTCCTTCTCCGAAATCCAAGCGCGGGAGAGTTCGGTGGGTTTGTCGAACTCGATCGTCAGGCTGGCTTCGCGTGCGTTCTTGGCAGCTCCCCAGCGGGTCATGAGGTCGCTATCGTTGGCCATCGACGCCTCAAAACCAGTGCCTGGCCAGGTGGAAGAGGCGAGGATCGGCATGCGGGCGCTTGCGAAGGTGGGTGGGAGGTAGGGGGGCACCTTGCCGAGCCAGTTGACGAGGTCCGCGCTGCGGGATGCCGGGGTGACTTTGAGAGATTGCAGGCGGCCATCGCGCAGGGATCCTTCCACGATGGTTTCGCGGGGTGCGTGGAGTTTGAAATCGACATCCCAGTCCGCGGGCCAGGCGGGAAAGAGGTGGAGTTTGTCGCCGGGAGTCTGCAGCAGCATTTCCTGGAGTTGAGCCATGGCGGCGCCTCCATGGTCCATATCGGGACGTCCGCAAAACGTCAGTCCGTCCCAGAAGGCGGGGTAGCGTGGTATTTCCCAACCCTCGCGAGCCCAGCGGAGTTCCCAAGGGCTGAGGGATTTCTGGGTGCTCCAGCCTTTGCCCTCGACGGGGTCCGGGTGACGTGGGTGGAGAAATTTCGCCAGTGCGTAATTGCGAGCGGTATGGGTAAGGCCGAGGCGGGTGGCGAAGAGACCGCCTTGATACCAGCAGAAGTGGTTCTTCTGCTTGGCGGGGCAGGTGTCGCCATGTTCGAAGCTGTCGCGGGCAAGTGCGAGATCGGGCAGACCGACGCCATAAAGGTGGAAGGGAAAAACGGGATAGAGGTGGGGCAGTTCCATGTTGAAGTCGGGGCGTTGGGACTGCCACGACTTGGCGGGTGCGATTTGGCGAACGCCTTTCCATTTGTGGACGGGGAGGGCCGGTAGCGTGGCGGCAAAAGATTTCCAGAAGCTGCGCTGGCTGGGGCTGGCGAGGTGATCGGGTAGGTCGAGCAAGGCACCGCTGAGCGCGTGCAGGCCAGCTAGGGTCGGGGCGTCATTGGTAGTGCCCGCGTGGGACTCGAGCGCGTTGCCGGGGAAGATGACGAGTCGGCCGTCCTCATCGAGTTCGCGGCCGACCTTTGTCAGGTGCTGCTTGCGATAGAACTGATCGAAAAAGCGCAGCATGCCGTCGGCGATCGGAAGGTAAGGGCGGGGGTCGGTTCCGAAGTAGCTGCTGCTTTGAAGCATCATCAGCGCGAATTCCATGCCGCTGACGTAGTGGTAGCGCAGGCATTCTGGAGCGGTGTGGCCGCTGCCGTCCTTGGTTGTGTAAACGGGCAGGCCGAAGAGATCGATGTCTTCCGGGAAGACGGCGCCGCGGATATTCCAGAAGTGCTTGGCCCACGCGATGGCGAGTCCGTGACGGGACTTGTAGAAATCGAGCCCCACCTTCAGCAGATCCGCGTCGCCGGACTTGAGCATGGGCCAGTGCAGGAGGCGTTGATTTTGTGCCGTGAATCCGGCGTGTGCCCATTGCCTTTCGTTGGGATCGGTCTCCATGAGGAAGGGGCCTCCATTGAAGAGCGTGGGCATTTTGCCGCTGCGGTTGGTGGCGAGCATGGCGCGGAACAGCTGATAATTGCGTCCGACCTCCCAAGCAGGATCGGCGGCGGACTTTCCGGGCTGGATGACGATGTGGCTGCGACTCCAAAAATCGCTCCACCATTTCCGGGTCCTCGCTTGGTCGGCATCAATGTGGCGCTTGGCGTGGGACTCCAGTGCGGCGACTTCGCGCTTCCAGGTGCCAAGGCTTGGGTCCTGTGCGATGCGGAGAGTGGCCTGGATATCGAAGCTCTCGACGGCCTGAGGCGTGGCGATGTTCCATCCCGTGGTGCGGACGCCTTCGTTTTCGGCCTCGCTGCTGCCAGCGGCGACGAAACCGGTCCCGGTCAGTCGCCCGCCCCAGGTGTGGTTGGCCATGGGATCGGGCACGGCTTTGGCGATCTTTTCGATGTGGTTCTTTGCGATCAAGTCGCGGCGCTGCGGTGATGGGCCGTCGATGCGGAAATGCCAGAGCGCGGCGTTTCGATCGAAGCCCCCCTGCGCGCCGCCTAGCAGCTCGATGGCGGCCTTCACCTTGACTGGCTTGGACGAGGTGCCATTCACGTGGACGACGGGTTGGAATGCGTCCACCCAGACTTGAAGTCTGAGTTCGGTGCCATCGGCTGCCTGGCCGCTGATGTGGATGCTGTTATCGGCCAGTTTCAGTTCTTGGTGGAGCTTTCCTGCAAAGGGATTGGGGGTGAGGGAGATTCGGACGCGGCCCATTTTTACCTGAGACTGGCCGTTCCAACTGTCGGGAGACGCGATGTAGAACCGCAGATCTTCGGGGGTCGTCCACAGGTTCAGAGCGACGTTTCCTCCGCCGCAGGGCATTGAATGCAAGGCCTTCGTGCCGGGTTCATGCCAGCTGATGTTGTAGGGATCGAGCCACGAAAGATGGGATGCTGGGCTTGAATGGCGCGTCTCGTCGTCGGCGTGGATCTTCAGGATCGGTAGCAAGAAGAGGAACGCAAGAAGCGGCGGTTTCATGGTGCTGAGGGGGCTGGGCTCGGAAGGCGGCGGAAGCTCGGTGGCATTCATCTCGCTGTCCAACGAATATCCGGGTCCTGAGAACCCTCGTATGCGCCTCGTATGCGCCTCGTATGCGCCTCGTATGCGCCTCGTATGCGCGGTGATTCCCATTGCAAGAGGACCCGCCTCCTTCTAGCTTTCTGGCCATGAACACATCGCTCGCATTCATCGGCGGCCTCGGGGGTCAGGAGATGATCATCATTTTTCTCATCGTGCTGCTTTTGTTCGGCGCGAAGAAGCTGCCCGAGCTGGCGCGGGGCGTCGGTAAGAGCATGGGCGAGTTCAAGAAGGCCCGTGAGGATTTTGAGAAGGAGATTACCCGTTCCGAGGATGAGGTGCGGATCAAGGAGGCCTCTGGTAAAGAGGCTCACGACAAGGGTTGAAGGATGGGATCGGTCGGCCATTCCTGCCGCCGCGCTCCGGGTTTGCTCGGGGCGCTTTTGTTGTCCCTGCTGCTCGTCGCTTGTGAGAAGCGGGAAGCGGTGGCGGCGTGGAGTGAGGGATCGGCCGGACGGGTCGATGCGGTTGAGGTAAAAGGTTCGAGGCCTTCGCGTGAGTCGTCGACCGCGGGGAACGGCCCACAGCTGGTTGCGCACAAAGGCGCGCCCCTGCGCTTTCTCAGCTACAACGTCGAGAATTGGTTATCGATGGATCGTCAGCGCGATGGGAGGGATATCGGTGCTGCACCGAAGCCAAAGAAGGAGAGGCTGGCTGTCGCCCGGCTGATTGCCAAGGCGGCTCCGGACATTCTCGGTGTTTCGGAGATCGGCGATGCCGATGACGTGAGAGATTTGCAGGAGTTTCTCCTGCGGGCCGGGCATCCAATGCCTCATTTCCATTTCAATCGGGGTTCCGACCCCACGCGCGGGCTTGCTCTGTTGTCCCGGCAGCCGATTGGTAAGACCGTGGTGCGCGATGATCTGAGCTATCGCTCTAAAGGTCGCTCATACTCGATGCAGCGGGGAATCCTTGATGCGACCGTGGACAGCTCATCGGGGAGGATTCGTTTCCTCGGCGTCCATTTGAAGTCGAAGCGGGAGACGGATGAGGGCGATCAGGCGGACATGCGGCTGCATGAGGCCCATTTGTTGAGGCGTGAGATCGATATTATTTTAGCGAAGGACCCGCAGACTCGATTGGTGGTCTATGGGGATCTCAATGACTCGAGGCAGAGTTCTGCGGTGAGAACGGTGCAGGGTCGGGGGCAGGGCTCCGGAGCCTTGCTGATGGTAGCGCTCAAAGATTCGCGCGGTGATTACTGGACGCATCATTGGCAGTTCGAAGACATCTATTCGAGAATCGACTATGTGATGGTGAGCAGTGCGCTGCGTCAGTTGATTGACTGGGATCGCTGTGCCATCCTCGATGGCCCGGATGTTTCGATTGCAAGCGACCACCGGCCTCTGTTGTTGGTGTTTCGATAAGAGGTGGGATTTTGGATCGGCTGTGTAGGGGGATCGGGGCAGCGCTTGAAATTGTTTGGCCAAGAGGATCGGAGGCGTTAAGGTTCCCGCCCCGAGCGGGATTTTATGGCTGTAGAAGGATTGGAATTGGCAATGGCGTGCGCGAAGGCGGCGGACGAGATTCAAGCGGAGAAAATCCGTGTATGGGACCTTCGTGGTCTATCGAATCTGACCGATTTCATGGTCGTCTGCTCCGGGTCATCGATGCCGCACTTGCGCGCGGTTCTGCGCGATGTCCGCGGCCACGTGGAGGAGTGGCATGGTGCCAAGCCGGCCAATGCGGAAGGGAATGCCGACACCCGATGGGTCGTGCTCGATTACATCGATGTCATGGTTCACGTGATGCACGAGGAGCTGCGTGATTATTACGGACTCGAGGATCTGTGGGCGGACGCGAAAGAAATCGACTGGAAGAATTGAGTGGGCGCGGTTCGCCGTGTTTCGTCTCCGGTCTTGCGTCTCGTTCTTTCTCGTCTTCTGTCTTTGCCCGTGCGCATCGAAATTCTGAATACGGGGACGGAGCTTCTTTTGGGAACCACGCTGAATACCCACGGAAAGTGGTTCGGCGAGCAGCTTTTCAAGCTCGGAATGCGGGTCCAGCGACTGACCACGGTTCCCGATGGCGAAGCCATCACCGAGGCGCTTCGGGAATGTGTCGGGCGGGCGGATGCGGTGATCGTGACGGGTGGGCTGGGACCGACCAGTGATGATCTGACACGTGAGGCGACGGCGGCGGTGATCGGCTCGGAATTGATCGAGGATGAGGCGGCGATGCGCTCGCTTGAGGCATTTTTCGCGATCCGCAACAAAGTGATGGCGGATTCCAACCGCAAGCAGGCGCAAGTTTTGGTCGGGGCGGATGTGTTACCGAATCCGAATGGTACGGCTCCCGGAATTTACGTGCCACCGCGATTGAACAGAGCGGCGAATTGCGCGGTCTTCCTCCTGCCCGGACCACCTCGCGAGCTATATCCGATGTTTCGCGATGAGGTGGCACCTCGTCTGATCGCTCTCGCTGGGCTGTCGGAACCACCGGGAATGCTTGAGCTGAGATTGACGGGAATCGGTGAGAGCGACTTGCAGCAAGAAATCGATGCCAAACTGGCGGAGATTCCGGGTCTGGAGGTTGGCTACTGCGCGAGGATCGGCGAAGTCGATCTGCGTTTGATCGGAAATCGGGACGCGGTCGCGGCAGGTCGGGAGATCGCGATGTCCATGTTTGCGGGGCAGATTTTTTCTGATGACGGCTCTTCCTTGGAGTCCACGGTAGTGCGGATGATGGCCGAGCGCGGATTGAAGTTGGCGACGGCGGAGAGCTGTAGTGGTGGGCTGATTGCGAACCGGGTGACCGACGTGCCGGGTAGCAGCGCTGTTTTCACGCATGGTTTTGTCACCTATGCCAATGAGGCCAAACGGGACTTGTTAGAGGTGCCGCAGGCGATGCTCGACGAGCACGGCGCGGTCAGTGAGCCGGTAGTGCGTGCAATGGCAGAGGGTGCACTGAAGGCGAGTGGTGCTGATGTGGCTGTGGCAGTCACAGGCATCGCCGGGCCGGGTGGCGGGACAGACGAAAAGCCGGTTGGGACGGTCTGGCTTGGCTGGGCAGCCAAGGGGCGCGACACGATCGCGGTCCGGCAGATCCACCCGCGAAATCGGAAAGATTTCAAGCTGGCCGTCAGTCAGGCGGCGCTCGACGGAGTGCGACGCCTGATTGACTGAGGGCTGCCGAAATGGACGGCGGCCCTGACCTGACTTATATCAAAAGGGAATGTCGTCGGACGAGTCCGGCTCGTTATCGAACTGCGAGTCGAAGGAAGAGCTGGTGGGTTCGCGTTCGATGCGCGATTCACCACCGCCGCCGTTGCCTTTGGTGATTTTCCAGGCATTGAGATTCACGTAAAAGCGCTCCTTGTATTCGCTGCCGCGGATGTCGAAGGCAACTTTGACGGGGTCTCCGATTCGAATGCCGTCGAGCATGGAGATTTTGTCCTTCACGCACTCGAACTTGAGCATTTGCGGGTATTTGCCATCGGGTACCTCGACGACGAACTCGCGCTTTGCGAAGCCGCTGGCGAAGGTTTGGACGTCATAGAGCAGCTTGAGGGTTCCTTCAGTTTCGAATGTCTGGGCCATGGCGGGAATGTGTTTCAGCGGGTGTATCGGAGGACTTGGAAGTCGTCGTAAGTCTCGACGACTTCGGGGGCCTTGAAGAGTGGTTCGAATCCCGGGAAGTAAGTATCTCCGGGATGACGTTCGTGGATTTGAGATACCAGCAATTCGTCGAGCTTGTCGAGGAAGGCAGCGTAAATTTCCGCGCCTCCGATGACGAAGAGCGGTCCGTCAGTCATCGGGAGCTCTTTGGTGGAGTGGATGACTTCGACTCCCTCTGCCTGCCAGTGAGGGTCGCGGGTGAGAACGATGTTTCGGCGTTTGGGAAGCGGTCGGCCGATGGATTCGTAGGTTTTGCGCCCCATGAGAATCGGGTAGCCGGAGGTGGTCCGCTTGAAAAATGCGAGATCCTCCGGCAAATGCCAAGGGAGGGTTCCATTGCGACCGATCACTCGGTCCGGGGTCATGGCGACGATGGCGACAAGTTTCATACCGAGACGTCGGCTTTGATGTGCGGATGTGGATCGTAATTCTCCAATCGGAAGTCATCGAATTGAAATCCATCGATGTCTTTGATCGCGGGATTGATCCACATTTTCGGCAGGCTGCGTGGTGTGCGAGTGAGCTGTTCGCGCGCCTGGTCGAGGTGGTTTTGATACAAGTGAAGGTCGCCGAAGCTGTGGATGAACTCGTAGGCTTCGTAGCCGCAGACTTGGGCAAGCATCATGGTCAGCAGCGCATACGAGGCGATGTTGAAGGGGACGCCGAGGAAGAGATCCGCCGAGCGTTGGTAGAGTTGGCAGGACAGGCCGGGGCGGGGGGAGTCGGGATTGTGGACAAAGAACTGGAAGAGGCAGTGGCAGGGGGGGAGGGCCATCTGATTCACCTCGCCCGGGTTCCAAGCGACGACGAGGTGGCGGCGGGAATGTGGGTTGTCCTTGAGGCCTCGAACGAGATCGGCAATTTGGTCGACCGAGTTTCCGTCGGGTGTGGGGAAGGATCGCCACTGACGACCATAAACCGGGCCGAGCTCGCCTGTGGCATCCGCCCACTCGTCCCAGATTCGGACGCCGTTCTCCTTGAGATAAGCGATATTGGTCTCGCCTTTGAGGAACCACAGGAGCTCGTGGATGATCGAGCGGAGATGGAGTTTCTTGCTGGTGAGGCAGGGGAATCCTTCTCGGAGATCGTAGCGGACCTGACGACCGAAAACCGAGAGGGTCCCGGTGCCGGTGCGATCGGCGCGGATTTCGCCGTTCTGGAGAACGTCGCGCAGGAGATCGAGGTAGGTTTTCATGCAAGCAGGGTGCGCCGTGCGGCCGGGCGGGTCAATCATCGCGTCCGGGGGAGCGACGAAGGGACTTTTTGTGCGAGGTTTTGCGCTTTTCGGCGACTGAGCGCTGCTTGGACCGGCGGGAAAGTGGGCGATTTTGGCGGCGGAGCTTTTCTGTCTCGTCGATTCGGGCCCGTGTCTGTTCGCGGCGGATCCCTTCAAGCCGTTCGCAGAGTTCCTCGCGGGCTTGGAATCGGTTCATCTCCCGCGAACGCTGTGCTTGGCATTTGATCTCAATACCACTGGGGAGGTGCTTGAGGTAGACGCAGGATGAAGTTTTGTTGATTTTCTGGCCGCCGGCTCCGGAGCCGAGAATGAACTTTTCAACGAGATCGTCCTCCGCAAGGCCGATTTTGGCCATTCGTTTGTCCAGCTCCCCTTGTTTGTCCGGGCTAAGCACGGCGGTCGGCGTTTTGATTTTGCACACGTGCCTGGTAGGCGGCGGCGGCGTTGCGAATCTGTGAAGCGAGATCCGCTTCCGGTTTCGCGAAAGGAGGCACGAACCACGGATAGCTTCCCAGCAAATCGGTGGAGACTGCGACCTCGCCGTCGCAGGTGTCCTCGCCGCAGCCGATGCCAATGGTAGGCACCGGGATCTGCGCTGTGAGGTCCTTGGCGGATTCGGGAATGATGCTTTCAAGGACGATCGCGAAGACCCCGGCGTCGACGAGAGCGCGGGCTCCGTCGAGCAAGGCGCTGCACTGTTCGGGAGTCCGGCCTTTCTTCTTGTAGCCTCCCTCCTCGAGCACGCGTTGGGGGAGCATGCCGAGGTGACCGCAGACGGGGATTCCGGCTTTGACGATGGCTCGAACTTTCTCCGCTTGGCGCAGACCTCCCTCAAGCTTCACGGCTTCGGCACCTGCGGCGACGAGTTTGTGGGCGTTGGCAAGCGCCGTTGAGGGATCGGGGTAGCTGCCGATGGGCAGGTCACCGATGATCAGTGCTCGGGGCTTTGCCCGCGCGACGGCCGCAACATGGTGGATCATATGATCCAAGGTGACATGGGTGGTATCGGGGTAGCCGAGCACGACCATACCGAGGGAGTCGCCGACGAGCAGGGCATCGATCCCTGTTTCGTCGAAAAGCCGAGCGGTCGGGTAGTCGTATGCCGTCAGTATCGATATCGGCTGGCCGGATCGTTTCCGGGCGGCGATGGCTGCAGCTTTTTCGGGACCGGACAATGGATTGAAAATTGAGGGATTGAGGCGCGCTACCAGTCGGCTGCCACGATGACGAGAGGTGGTTCGAGAGAATCGAGGTGGCGGAGGTGGTCTGCAATGGAAACTTGATCGCCCGGGAGGATCAGGGTGGGTCGGATGTCGGCCAGCGGTTGCAGGACGAAGCGCCGCGAGCTGAGGCGTGGATGAGGGAGAACGAGCTCAGCTCGGTCGATCTGTAAGTCGCCAAAGTAGAGGATATCGACATCGATCACCCTTGGGGCGTTCCGTTCGGGAGCCGCGACTCGGCCAAGCTGACGTTCGATCGATTGAGTTGCCGCGAGCAGTTCATCGGGGCCGGCGGCGAATGCGATTTCGACGACGGTGTTGTAGAAGTCCGGGGAATCGGGTGGGCAGCCGACGGGTTTGGTTTGGTAGATTTTGGCCTGAATAAGGCTGCCGGGCTTGGCGATTTGAAGGAGTCGGTCGCGCGCCGACTGGAGGTTGCGGAGGGGATTGCCGAGATTGGACCCAAGCGCGATACCGACTCTTTGGAAGACGGTAGGACCTACGCCTGATGGGGGAAGGGCGGCTCGCTGGTTCTCTTCGGGCATGTCCGATCTCGGATCCTTGATTCTCCTGCGCTATTTCAAGCCCAGCACGTCCTGCATATCGTAGATGCCCGGTGGCTTGTCGTAGAGCCACACGGCGGCGCGCACGGCACCAGCGGCGAAGGTCAAGCGGGAGCTTGCTTTGTGGGTCAACTCCACGCGTTCACCATCGGCCGCAAACATCACGGTATGATCGCCCACCACGTCTCCACCGCGCAGAGTATGCATGCCAATCTCGCGCGGTGGACGCGGACCGACGTTACCGAATCGTCCGTGGGCGATGTCGTCGTCGTAGCAGGTGCCGGTTTCTTCGTTGAGGATTTCAAGCAATCGACGTGCGGTGCCGGAAGGGGCGTCGATTTTGTGGCGGTGGTGCATTTCTGTCACCTCGATGTCAAAACGGTCTTGGCTCAAGACCTGTGCAGCCTTGCGTGTGAGCCAGAAGAGGGTGTTTACCCCGACCGAGAAATTCGGAGCATAGACAATGGGCAGAGTTTTGCCCGCCTCGCGGATGGCGGCGCGTTCTTCCTCTGTGTGGCCGGTGGTGCCGATCACGAGATGAGTGCCATGTTTCAGCGCGGCATCGAGCAGCTCGCGGGTGAACTTGTGCATGGTGAAGTCGATGACCGTATTGGATTCGGCGATGGCGGCCTCCAAATTTTCGCCAGCGTCGTGGGTCGCGGAGACGAGCACGGCGGCCTCTTGACTGGCTGCTTGGATGACGGCTTGGCCCATGCGGCCGGACTTACCGGTGACGAGGAGTTGAATCATATGGGGTCGTTCTCTGGATTAAAGTAACCGTTGTAGCCAGGCTGATAGAGCCGGATGCCGCCGAAGCGCGCCATGGCATCGAAATGCTTGTCGACGGCGTAAACTCGGCAACCCTTTTCGATGGAGATGCAGGCGATCAAGGCATCGTTCCAAGGCACCTTGTAGCCGCGCGAATTCATTCTCGAGTAGAGCGCGGCCGCCTTGCGCCAGATCTTTTGGTCATTTCGGGCGTAGGGAACGACGCCGAACCAAGACTGGATGCGATCCTTTTCCTCTGGCCTGGCGCCGCCGAGGAACTCCATTTCGACCGGCCCGCAAAGGTAGGCCTCATAGGCATCCAGTAGCCCCTTCATCGCCAGCTTGACCATTGGGTCGCCTTGGTGGCGGAAGAACTCAACCCAAGCGCTTGTATCGACGATAACCATTAGCGGTCGAAATCTTCGATTTCGTCATTGGTCATCGGATAGTCGGCGAATTCCCCTTCCATGACTTTTGTGGCAAACTCGCGGTTCAATTGACGCCGGACGAACTCAGACGCCGCCTTAACCAGAGCCGGTCCTTTCTTGGTTTCCCCGGTGTATTTGATGACCTGATCTAGGGTCACCTCATCGATGTCGATGGTGATTCGCATGGGATTAGAGTCCTCTTAAAGATGATTTTGTCAAAGTGAAAATCATCTTTTCGGCTCATTGGATCAGCTTGAAATCCTGAAGAAGACTCTTGAGTTGGGTTTTTGCGCTGTCGGCGAGGGGGGCGAGCGGAAGTCGGAGTTCCTCAAGGCAATGTCCTTGCAGAGCGACTGCGGTTTTGATCGGCACGGGGTTTACATCCAGTGACATCAGCCCACGGAAGAGTGGATACCATTGTTTCTGCTGGGCGAGCGCTTCGGTGAAATTGCCGTCCAGACAGGTTTGGACCAGCTTCACGAGGACTTCTGGAATCAGGTTTGAGGCGACCGAAACCAAGCCAACGGCACCGCAGGCCATGAATGGCAGCGTGAGCGGGTCATCGCCGGAGAGGATGGCAAAATCGGGGGGCAAGGCTTGAAAGAGTTGATTCACGCGTTCGACCGAACCTCCGGCTTCTTTGATGGCGACAATATTGGGGCAATCTGCTGCGAGTCGCGCAGTGGTTTCCACGCCGATCTCGATGCCGCTGCGGCCGGGAACGCTATAGAGCATCACTGGTAGCGAGGTGTTTTCGGCGACGGTTCGGAAATGGCGGTAGAGGCCCTCTTGGGAAGGCTTGTTGTAATAAGGGCAGACTTGCAGGGTGCCGGTGGCTCCGAGTTCTTCGGCAGCCTGGGTCAGTTCGATGGCTTCCTTGGTGGCGTTCGCGCCGGTGCCTGCGACGACTTGGCAGCGGCCAGCGGCAAATTCCACCGCGAGGCGAATCACCTCGATGTGCTCCTCGGTGTCGAGAGTGGGCGACTCGCCGGTGGTGCCGACCGGGACGATGCCGGTGATCCCCGCATCGATCTGGCGCTCGATCAGTGCTTTGAAGGCGGCCGTATCGATTCGGTCGTCAATGAAGGGAGTAATCAGCGCGGTGTAGGTGCCTCGGAACGTCATGCCGGGCGAAGGATGAACATCCCGCGGCGGTCTTCAACACCGGATGGCGGAATCGCCACGAAAATCGGGCGAGTATCGTGGTGATCCCGCTTGCGAGCCGCAGCCATGCCGCCAGCAGCCTGCTCGCACAGGATCTTTTACGCTCTGAGTTTGCGCAGAAACGAGGGTGGAGAAGGAGAGATCCCAGCTGGGTGACTCCGCGTTAGATTTCGATTTTGCCTTCGAAGACGAAGTCGGCGGGGCCGGTGAGTGTGACCTTGGTGAAAGTCTTGTCGTCGATTTTCTCAAAGCCGATTTCCAGCCTATCGCCGCCCTTCACGTCGACTTGAATGGGAGAAGGAGCTCCGGTGAGCAGGTGATGCATCAGCGCGCAGGCGACCATTCCGGTGCCGCAAGCGAGGGTTTCTTCTTCGACTCCGCGCTCGTAAGTACGGATGGCAATGTGGCCGGGAGCGATGACTTGCGCGAAGTTCGCGTTGGTTCCTGCCGGAGCGAAAGCTTCGTGGAAGCGGATGGCGGCACCGTGTTCGACGACTTCGGTATCAGGCAGGTTTTCGACAAACGCGACGGCGTGCGGGACGCCGGTGTTGATGAATCTGAGGACGGCATCGAGTCCGGGGATGCTCACTCCGGTGTCGAATTGTAGGTCTTTCGGCTCGGACATCGCGATGCGGATGTTTTCCTCCACGAGTTCGGCGGAGAGAGTTCCTGCAATGGTTTCGAAGCGGACTCGTTCCGGAAGTTCATCCATCAGCGCGGCGGTGAAGCGCCCGAAGCAACGCGCGCCGTTGCCACACATTTCCGCCTCGCCGCCATCTGCGTTGTAATAGCGGAATTTAAAATCGGCACCCTTTTCTGCTGGCTCCACGGCGAGCAGGCCATCGGCCCCGATGCCACGATGGCGATCGCAGAGAAGGGCGATTTGATCCTTGGTGAGGGAAAGCGCGAGGTCGCGGTTGTCGATCACGACGAAGTCGTTGCCGGCACCGTTCATTTTGTAGAAATCGATGAGCATTTTGGGCAGGAGCTTTTGAGGATTTTCCGGGAGGTTTAGGCCGACTTGGTAGCGGCGATCAGCGGGGCGGCGAAGTCGTGGACGGCAGCCGCTGCGCGGTCGGGGTGAAGTTCGATCTGCTTCACGATGGCTGAGCCGACAATCACCCCATCGGCTGCTTTCGCTACCATGAGTGCTTGGTCGGCGGTGGTGATGCCGAAACCGACGCAGACTGGTGCTGTGGCGTGGGATTTGATTTTGGCGACCTGTTCGCCGATGCCTTCGGACGGAACTCCGTGAGCGCCAGTGACACCGGTACGTGAGAGGGCGTAGATGAAGCCTTCGGCGCTTTCGGCTAGCAGTTTCACCCGGTCGTCGGGAGTCGTCGGGGCGATCAAGCGGATGTGTTTCAATCCTTCGCCGCGGGCTAGGTCCGCATTTTCGCGGGCCTCGTCGGGCGGAAGGTCGAGGAGCAGGATGCCATCGGCTCCGGCAGCCGCGGCGTCGGCGTGGAATTTCTCAAATCCGTAAGTGAAAACGGGGTTGAGGTAGGTGAAAAGAACGATCGGGGTTTGATGGGTTTCGCGGAAGCGCCGGATGAGTTCCAGGGAACGAGCGGTGGTCATGCCAGCCTTCAGGGCTCGGTCAGCGGCCATCTGGTTGACGATGCCGTCGGCCAAGGGATCGGAAAAGGGCAGGCCGAGTTCGATGATGTCCGATCCGGCATCGGCGAGAGTTTTGATCACCTCGAGCGAGGCATCAAAAGAGGGGTCTCCTGCGGCGACGTAGGCGACGAAGGCTTTTTTTCCTTCCGAGCGGAGCCGGGTGAAGGCGGCATCGATGCGATTCATGGGCGGCGAGGGGATAGGATGGGAAATCGGCAATGGGAAGCTTGATGTGAATTTGGGGCCTTGTGAAAAATTTCACAAACGGCTTGAGAGCCGCGCAGGGCGCGACCATGGTCCTGCCACACGATCATGGTCAGCGATTCTTTTCAGACCGCCCACGCAGCCTACGACTCCAAGGTCGAAGGAAATGTCATCATCACTCGCGTCGATGCTGCTATGAACTGGATGCGCAAGAATTCCATGTGGCCGATGCCGATGGGCCTTGCTTGCTGTGCGATTGAAATGATGGCGGCGGCGTGCAGTCGCTTCGACCTGAGCCGTTTCGGTATGGAGGTGATGCGCTTCTCTCCTCGTCAGGCGGACGTGATGATCGTGGCCGGCACGGTGACTTACAAGATGGCGCTGGCTGTGAAGCGGGTCTGGGACCAGATGCCCGAACCGAAGTGGTGCATCGCCATGGGAGCCTGCGCTTCGAGTGGTGGCATGTATCGGAGCTATGCCGTGCTTCAAGGGATCGACCAATTGATTCCTGTCGACGTTTACATTTCCGGTTGCCCTCCCCGTCCTGAGGCGCTGATCGATGGTTTGATGAAGATTCAAAAGAAGATCGAGGGTGACCACGCGGTGGTGAACCAGAAAAAAGAGCTTCTCGAAGACCTCGCCTGATTTCCCATGTCCGCTGCTCAAGATCTTGAAAGTTTGTCCGCGAGGTTCGGATCAGAAGTCGTTGGAACCAAGGAGTTCCGAGGAGAATCGACGATTTTGGTGAAACTCGGCGTTCTGCACGATGTGCTGGCGGCCGCGAAGAAGGAGCTCGGCTACGCGATGGTGATCGACATTTCCAGCCTCGATCATTTCGGCGAGCATCCCCGTTTCGAGATGGTTTACGAACTCGCGACTTTAGACGACTCCAAGCACTTGCGGGTCAAGGCGAAGGTTGCCGAGGATGAGGAAGTTCCTACGGCTACTGACATTTGGTTGGGTGCCGATTGGCACGAGCGCGAGGTCTACGACATGATGGGAATCCGTTTCAGCGGACATCCGAATCTCAAGCGAATCTTGATGTGGGAGGGTTATCCCTTCCACCCATTGCGGAAGGACTTCCCACTGGCGGGTCGCCCGAGTGAAATGCCGGACGTGGCATTCACCGGGGTTGCCCCTCTGGAGGGAGGGCCTTTCGTGACCTGTGCTGGCATGAATGATTCCGTCAAGCGCGAGCCTCGTGCCCGAGTGGTTGACTGAAGATTGGCATCTTCGCTTTCGCCCAAGGCTGAATGATGTTGCAGGATCATCCGGCAATGGGCGGTATGCAGGGATTGAGGTCGCGTATGATCGGTATCCGTAGCGCTGCCGGCACGCTTTTCCTTGTGCTGGTTTTAGCGGGAATTCACGCCTTGGTCTTGGTGTTTGGAGATCCTGATCGAGTTTTTCTTCGACTTGGGCTCTCGCGAGGGGGCTTGGCTACTGGGGATTACTGGCAACTGCTCACCTACGGGTTGCTGCACGGCAATTTGATCCATCTTTTCGTCAATCTTGCCGGATTGCTCATCATCGGCTCGCGAGTCGAAAGAATTTGCGGTGCCGCCGCTCTCGCGAAGATTTTTTGGGTTGGTATCGTATTCGGTGGACTTGCCCAATGCTTCTTGGCTCCAGCTGCGCAGCGGGGAGCACCTTTGGTTGGTGCGTCGGGGGGATTGGCGGCGCTGGTCCTGTGGCTGACGGCAATGGCCCCAGATGCTCGTGTTTGGCCTTTAAAGATATCGGGGCGGAACCTTGGGCGTGGCATCCTGCTCGCAGAGGGCGGTTTTCTGATCGGTGGCTGGCTCTTTCCAGATATGGCGCCGGTTTTTGTAGCGCATGCCTGCCATCTGGGAGGGGGCATCGCCGGCTGGTGGATGGCGCATCGCCTGCTCGGTGCGCCACCCAGTTTGGCTGATTTAAAAAGAGCTAGGGCCCGAGCGGAATCGGGTTATGGGAACAAGCACTGAGCTGATTTATTCCGCGATTGCCTCGCTGGCGGCGCTTTCTGAAGGAGGATTTTCGGCCGGGGCCTCTGGGGCCGGATCAGGGCTTCTTACCTCCACACTTTCCACAATCACTTGAGGTGACGGAGCGGCTTCCACCGGTGGTTGTGCCCCTCCGTCCTTATTATCGATCGTCACGGGTAGTGTGTCTTGCGGGGGTGCCGCATCGATCATCGGCTGGGTTTCGGAGCGAAACCCTAAACCGTCGTTGTTTGGGCGGGGTGCCTCAGGTTGTGATATTTCCTGTGTTTGTTGAAACCTCGGCGAAGGATGGTGACCGCTTTGATGGCTTTGAAATGATTGATGCGTCGGCGCTGCTTGGTAATTTGACGCCGCACGAAATCGCTGCTCGCGCCACGCATGGACGGCTGGGTCATTACGCTCTCTTACTTGACTGGCCCACGTATGATTGTGGCTTCTCAGTTGTTGGAGGCGATTCTGGTAGTTTGGAATGTGCCGATCGCGGTAGTTTGAGGGCGGGTGACAGGACGCTCCGGGCCGCCAGTTGCCAGGATGGCGGGCACCGTAGAGAGGACGAGGGCAGTAGCCCACCGGGTAATAACCGTAGAGGTAGGGGTCGTAGTAGCAGCGGCGATGGCGATCGTAGTAGCAGTAAACGGAAGGATCGTAGAGCCAGCGCTCGTTGCTGGTGTAAACGAAAGTCGTATGGAGTTGTGAGCCGCCTCCCCCGTAGCTGCTACCTCCATAGTAGCCGGCCCCTGAAGCGTAGGGGTCGTAGTAACAGGAGGTAGCGATGAACGACCCGGCTGCAACAAGGGCGGCGCGGAACCAGCGGGATGATGTGGTCATGGTAGTGAAACGAGGGCTATGGAAGATTATTCAGGTGAATTTTCTGAAGTCCAGCGGGCGGATTGACACAAGGCGGTGAAATCCATTTCCTCCCCCCGTCACGGCCGACACCGCCCATTATGAATTCCCCTGTACTTGTCACTGGAGGAGCCGGATACATCGGTTCTCACACCGTCCGTCTGCTCGCCGCGGAGGGACGCAAAGTGATTGTTTTAGACAATTTGGTTTATGGGCATCGGGATGCGATCGTCGATGACGGCGTGGAACTGGTGATCGGGGAAATTGGCGACAAGGACTTGCTGAGGGATTTGTTCGCCCGACACGGCTTTGGCGCGGTGGTGCATTTTGCCGCTTACGCCTTTGTAGGAGAGTCCGTGACCGATCCCTTGAAATACTACCGTAACAACACGGCCGAGCCGCTTGCGTTGTTGGAGGTCATGCAGGAGTTTTCCTGTAAAATATTTGTATTTTCTTCTACATGTGCGACTTATGGCGTTCCGGAAAGCATTCCGATCTCGGAGAGCAATCCGCAGCAACCGATCAATCCCTATGGTCGCAGCAAGCTGATGCTCGAGTGGATTCTCTCCGATTGTGATCGTGCATGGGGGCTTCGCAGTGCCTGTCTCCGCTATTTCAACGCTAGCGGCTCGTCTTCGGACGGCTTGATTGGCGAGGATCATGAGCCCGAGACTCACTTGATTCCTCGGGTCTTGATGGCGGTAAGCGGGGAGATTTCGCACGTCGATGTTTTCGGGACGGACTACCCGACGCCTGATGGTACGGGGGTGCGGGATTACATTCATGTCGATGATCTCGCCACGGCACATGCGAAGGCACTCGATCACCTCGCGAGCGGGGGGGATTCGCTTTGCTGCAATCTCGGCACGGGTGTTGGCGTGTCGGTGAAAGAGGTGATTGCGGCAGTCGAGGAAATCACCGGCAAGAAGGTGCCTGTGCGCTATGGACCGCGCCGCGCCGGGGATCCGCCGGAACTGCTCGCCGACCCGCGTTTTGCGGCCGAGCGCTTGGGCTGGGTCGCCCGTCACCGCGATGTCCGCGAGATGGTTCGTTCTGCTTGGACCTGGTTGTCCGGGCCGCGTGGTGGCCGCTATTCATCCTGAAAGTGTGGTATTGTCAGTGATCCGCTTTGTGGATAGCTTGCGCCTCCCGAACGCTTTTTTGAAACCCAACGACTGCAAAACCCAAGATCCCATGACTTTTCGATCCGTTCATCCTCGTCGGGGCTTCAGCCTCGTGGAGTTGCTGGTGGTCATCCTCATCATTTCCCTGCTCCTGACTCTCGCCGCCGTCGGGCTTCGCGGGATCGGTGGAAAAGGGATCTCGGTCGCTCTGGCGACCACAGAGGCGGTTTTCGATGAGGCTCGATCGATTGCCGTGGGTAAAGGCACCAAGTGCCGCGTGTTGATCGACGTCAACGACGTCAACGACGTGACAACCTACAAGCGTCGGATCTTGGTCGCCTACGAAGAGCTTGATGCGAAGGGAGAGCCTTCTGGCAAATGGGTTCTGTCCAGTCGGCCAACCTTGCTGCCTGAGCGGACCTTTTACAGCCAGACTTACAGCAAGCGCGATCACAAGGCGGATTCCGGCGAGCTCGACGAGATGAGTTTGGCGATCAACAAGACTGCTTTTGATGGGCGCTATCTCTACTACGAGTTCAATGCCGAGGGAATTTGCACGACGCCGGGCGCGAGCTTTGTCATCGGCGGGGGGATTCGAGCTGACGGGCAGCAGCCGCGGACGAGCGGCGAAGGCAAGCGGGACTTCGCGGGTTTCGTCGTTTGGCGGAACGGCAGGACGTCGCTCTTCCGCGGGCCCGATGAAATAGGCATTCCCTCTCAGGTCTCCGAATTTTAATCCATCATGAAAACCCAAAAAACACGCCGATTTGTCGGCTTTACCTTGATGGAGACCGTGATCGCCATCGGCGTTCTGGCGCTTCTCCTGACGGCCTTCCTTGCGGTCTTTGGTCCCGCTACCTCCGGCTTGCGCAAGTCGATCAGTCTTCAGGAGGCCGATCGCCTCTCCGCAGCGCTCGAGCGGGAGCTGGTGATGCTTCGGCCGGGTGCCAGTGGGGCCAGTTACAAGACGGGTTTTGAGAAGGCTTATGAGTGGATCAAGTCGGCTCCAGAGTCGGGAACCGCGCTTTTTCTCTATCAGTATCGTGGGAATCCTTCGGCGCTGCGGGCCGATGGCAGCATGGAGCCCTACACGGAGAATGGTGGTGTGGCTGGCGAGGATTTCATTGTCCAGCCAGCGGTTCGGCGCCGCGATGATGCTTTGTTGTTGGAGGATCTTGCTGCGATCGAGGGCCGGATTTTTACGACCAAGCTGACTCAATTGGTCTTCAATGGCGGGCAATACGCCCGTGGTACGGCGGGAGCGATCGTCGATCCGACGCCCACGGATGGCGATGTTGTCTCTGGTTCCGGGGCTGATGCGTATCCGGAAGCGGTGATCGCTTTTGCTGCCGAGTTTTTCATCGTTCCTAACAACTCGGTCGACTATGTGAAACCGGGCGGAAAATTCGACCTTGCGAAGCTCACCAAGCCGATCTTCACCCGCAATCTTGCCGTTCGCCGCTGATCGATTTTTCGCCGACGCTTATGAAAACCCAGATTTCTCCGAACCGCTCCAGCGGCTTCACTCTCATCGAATTGATGGTTGCGATGGCCATCACCGCGGTGATCGTCACAGTGCTTGTTTCGATCACCGGAGTCGCACTCGATACTTGGCAGAGGGGGCGATCTGAAATTCGTGCCTCGCGCCAGGCTAGGTCCATGCTCGACACGATGGCAAAGGACTTTGAGTCCCTTGTCGCTCGCCGTGGGAACAACTTTGAATGGCTATACTCGAAGATCGAGTCCGAGCTTCCAGGGCCTGTGTCCAATCCCAGCTCGAATGCGGCGGAATTGATCTTTTTCACTGCCGCGACCGATCGTTACGCCGGCGAAATCGGTGGGCCTAACGACAAGGGCGGCGATGTCTCATGTGTCGCTTACAAGTTGGAGTATCAGGACCCTGTCAGTGGCAAGGAGGAGGAGTCGTCCTCGGCCTTTGTGCTCTATCGGTTGCTGGTCAATCCTGATGAATCCTTCAAGGATCTGATGGGCAAGGATAACCTGCAAACCGCTTTTTCGAGCTACTCGAACAAGGTTTCAGAGGTGGAAAACTTTGTTTGTGAAAATGTCTATCAATTCACCCTGACCTATCAGGTGGAGGTGAGTCAAAGTTCCGGCAGCGGGGCGACGGCGAAGACGACGATTGTGCCGGTTCGGGTGACTCTTGGCGATTCGGCTGCGGGCAAGGAGTTCCGACTTTCGGGCAAGGGTATCACGACCGATGCCTCCGCGAGTGGGATCAAGCCGGCGGTCACTGTCGATGAGCTCAAGGCAGGTCGTTTGACCGGGGTCGAGATCGGGATCACCGTGATTTCCGACTCGGCGGCGGTCCGTTTGGCGGTTCCCGGATTGAGCGAGAAGGTGCGCGAGAAGATTTTGGCCCAGGATTCGTTCCAGTATTCCCGTGTGGTCGCCTTGCCGGGCATGTGAGTCGCGCGGCCGGGATCAATCCGCCAGATAAGGTTGGCGCAGGATTTCGACCGCTTCCGCCAGGTCGGTTTGGGTCACAGCATGGCTGAGGTGGGCGCTGCCCGCTTTTTCCATTAAGACGAAGCGGATTTTTCCCGCCTCGAATTTTTTGTCGCGTTCGAGCTTTTGCAGGACCCGCTGGGGATCGATCCCGGAGTCGAGTTGCAGTGGCAGTCGGAAATGCTGGAGCAGGGTAAGGACCTTCCTTGCGTCGGCGGCGGCCAGACCTGCGTGCCTTTGTGAGAGGAACATGGCGGCACGCAATCCCAGCGAAATGGCCTCGCCGTGGAGCATTTCGCCGTAAGGGAGGGCGGCCTCGATACCATGGCCGATGGTGTGTCCGAGATTCAGTAAGGCACGAATGCCAAGGGTTTCCTGCTCATCCGCTTCGACGATCCGCGCCTTGATGGCGATGTTACGAGCGATGAGTTCCGCCGGAAGAACCTGGGAATCTGGATCCAGATTGGCGAGATCGTCCAGCATGGCGGCATCGCGGATGGCAGCGTGTTTGATCACCTCGGCGAATCCTTCGCGATATTCGCGGCTTGGAAGCGTGGTGAGGACATCGGGGTCGACCAAGACCAGGGAGGGTTGATGAAAGGCTCCCAGTAGGTTTTTCCCTTGGGGGAGGTTGACTCCGGTTTTCCCCCCGACCGAGGAGTCGACTTGGGCGACGATGGTCGTGGGAATCTGAACGAAGGGGATACCGCGAAAGAAGATCGCTGCGACGAAGCCTGCGAGGTCGCCTACGACCCCACCGCCGAGAGCGACGAGAAAAGAGCGACGATCGTGCCCGGATTCCGCAAGTTCCGAGCACAGGGCTTCAGCCTGCTTCATCGACTTGGAGGCCTCGCCTGCGGGAACGATGTGGAGGGACGAGGAATAGCCTGCACTTTTCAGGGCTTGGAGTAGCGTGTCGGCGTGGAAGGCGGCCACGTTTGTGTCGCTGACCACTGCCACCTTTCCTCTTAGGCCGGTTTCGGTCAGCACGGAACCAGCCCGGGCCAGCAGGCCGTTCTCCACTCTCACATCATACGATCGGTCTCCGAGATCAACGCGCACGGTCGGCATGGGCGGAGCATGGATCTTTCGGAGGCGCGGTCCAAGCCTGAAGCGCTCAGTGCTTGTTCCGATGACGATGCCAAACGGAGAGATCCGGCTGGAGCAGGGATTCGAGCGGGCGGTCGGCGAGCTCAAAAGTCCGGATCAGATCGGCGAGGAGGGCGACCGATGCAAAGGCGTCGTAAAGAGCATCGTGCCATCGTCTGTTCGGTAGAACTTGTGAGATCGTTGCAGAAAGGCCACGGGCGTCGCAGATCGCTGACAGAGAGTGGTCGGACAGATCCGGCCAAGCGGCTCTTGCAAGCAGCAAGGTATCGATCCAAGGCCCGAAGCCATGACCCGGAAAGCTTCTGAGAAAGCGTTTTTCAGTTCCCTTTCCGTGGGCAACGACTGCCGAGCCGGCGAGTCGCTGTTTCAGCTGCGGCCAGAGCGCTAGCAGCGGCGGTGCTCCGATGAGATCGGCGTCTTTGATACCGTGGACCTTGCGTGCGGACCAAGTGATGGGTGCTTCGGATGCAAGATAGGAAACGAAGTGGTCGCCGTGGCCTTCGCGGACACTCCAGCAACAGAGGCCGACTTGGACCGGGACGTCGGTTCGTCCGCGGGCGGCTCCCGCTGATTCGAAGTCGATGGCGGTAAAGCGACTGTCGCCGATCAGCATGGGCGCAGGGAATCAGGCGCTTGGGGAGGAGGCGATTCGAAAACTCGCTTTGTTAGGGGCGGATGGGGGCTTGCCAATCGGAAGCGGCTCGCGACATTGGGGGCCTGCAATGCCGGAACGCCGCACACCCTTTTGGCTCTGGCCGAATTTATTGAGTCTCGACGCTCCTCTCGTCGCTGTCGTTTGGCTATCCCTGTTCGCGCGGGTTTGGCGGATCGACTATCATCAGTGGCAGGCTTACGGGGCTCTGGCTTGCGCGGTTTGGGCGGTGTATTTGATCGATCGCTTGCTCGATCTCAAGCTGCTCGACGCAGGGGACGCCCGGCTTGGTTCGCGCCATGCATTTACGGCTCGTCACGAGCCGATCATGAAGCGACTGGCGCTGGCTTCACTTGGGATCAGCACCGTGCTGACTCTCTTCTTTTTGCCTTCGGAAATCATCGGTCAAAATCTTCTCGGCGGGGCGAGGGCTCAGTTCGGTTATCTGTTTCCGGGTTTGGTATTATTGGTGGCCTTCTTTTCGATGACGGTCGCGTCCGCGGGCAGTTCGGAAATTCCTCACCTTCGGAATCTCATCGCTGGTTTGGCATTCTCCTACGGCACCGGGATGGTGGCCCACGTTTACATTCTCACCGAGGGCATCCATCATCTCCTTCTATCGCGCGAGATGCTTTGCTTCGGGCTTTTGTGCGCGATGAACATTTCGGCAATTCATTTCTGGGAGCGCTCGTCGGCGTCGCGTGATCGTGAGTTCAGGGCGGCCCATGAGTTGGCGCTTACCTTGCCGCTTGCTTTGCTCGGTGGCGCCGCGATTTTTTTCGCGCTGGGCTCCGATGAAAAGATCACCCGATCGTTTTTTTATGCGATCCTGATTTCCGCGGCCTTGCTGTTTGTGTTGAATCGCCATCGCGCGCGTTTCTCGCTGGATGCGCTGCGAGTCTTGGCGGACCTCGCCATGATAGTCCCGCTGCCGGTGTTCTTCGCGCTGGCCGCACCTTGATCGGGTCTTGCGACTCTTCGCGGACTCCGCCATTTTCCCAGCCCCATGTTGACGCCTAGTGACGCCAAACGTCCCGCCTTTCTGATTCTCGGAGCGCCCGGCTCCGGCAAAGGAACTCAGGGTAAGATCCTCGGATCGATCCCGCGTTTCTTTCACTGTGCCTGTGGCGATGTCTTTCGCTCGCTCGATACTCGAACCGCTTTGGGACAGCGATTTGTCCATTATTCAAGCCGCGGTGAATTGGTTCCCGACGAATTGACGATCGAGCTCTGGAAAGCCCAGGTCGACAACTGGAGCGACTCCCACCTTTACAAGCCGGACATCGATTTCCTGGTGCTGGACGGCATCCCGCGCAACGTAGCGCAGGCGGCGATCATGTCGCGGTTTCTGGAGGTTCATCAAGTATTCCACCTGTCCTGTCCCGATCGTGGAGAGTTGGCCCGCCGAATGAGGAAGCGGGCATTGAAGGACAATCGTCTGGATGATGCTTCAGACCGGGGGATCCAGCAGCGAATCGCCACTTACGAGGCAGAGACCAAGCCGATTCTGGATTATTACTCGCCGGCGTTGGTGACGGAGATCGATGCCACTCAGCCGCCGGTGAAGGTTCTGAACGACATCATCGGCAAGATTGTTTCGCTTCCGGTCTATCAGGAATCCTCCAAGCTCGTGGTATGAATCCGAGTGATGCGCGCATCGTTTTTTTCGGGAGTGGGGAAATTGCGATTCCCGCCTTGCTTCGCTTGATCGAGTGCGGGCTGCGGCCGCTTGCTCTGGTGACGCAACCGGACAAGCCAGCGGGACGGCACCGGGAATTGACTCCTCCGCCCATCAAGCGTGTCGCCTTGGAGGCGGGGGTTCCCGTAGTGCAGCCGATCAGCGTGCGGGATCCGGAGTTCCTGACTTCCCTGACCGATCTCATGCCAGATGTCGTCGTGGTCATGGCGTATGGGCAGATTCTTCCCAAGTCGCTGATCGCGATTCCGCGGATCGCTTGCATCAATCTTCATGCCTCCCTGTTGCCGCGCCATCGGGGGGCATCGTGCATCCAGGCAGCAATCGATCAGGGCGATCGCGAGACGGGGATCACGGTGATGCACGTGGTGCCGAAACTGGATGCTGGCGACATCATTCACGCGATTGCCACGCCGATTTTGCCGGAGGATACCGGGGGTGTCCTGCATGATCGTCTTGCGGGAATTGCTGCCGATGCCCTCGCGGAGGCCTTGCCGCGCCTGTTGGAAGATCGTGCGGATCGGGTGCCGCAGGATGCCGATTTGTCGACCTATGCGCCGAAGATGGAGCGGGACGATGGGCGGATCGACTGGAGCTGGGACGCAGAGCGGATCGCGCGTCGGGTTCGGGCCTTCGATCCTTGGCCGGGCACTTGGACGCTCGCCGATGACGGTCAGGGGGTGAAGCGCCTCAAGGTGTTTTCTGCGACCGATTCGGTCGGTGACGGTGGCGAGCCGGGGCTGGTGATGGTGGGGGATGATGGGCAGGTGAGTGTCGCCTGCGGCGTAGGGCGCTTGCTGTTGGGGGACGTCCAAGCGGACGGATCCCGAAGGATGTCAGCGCGCGATTGGGCGAAGGGTCACCGGGGAAAGATGCGCTTTACTTGAATCCGCTGCGGTTCGTCTTCGCTCTCCGCCTTTTGCCTTTCCAAACCCCTCGCTCGCTTGCTTGGATCGGTCGACGCCATCCATCGCATGAGTTTTCAAGGAACCGCCAATCGTTGCTTCAAAAGAGCCATTCTCAAACTCAGCGGGGAGGCTCTCCGTGAGCCCGGCAGCGCTGACAATATCTCGCCCGAAATCGTCGAGCGCATCGCTCGTGAAGTTCGGGACGCCCTGGAGCCAGGGGATCTTCAATTGGGGATTGTGGTCGGTGGTGGGAATTTCTGGCGCGGGGCCGCTGCAAGCGCGCGCGGGATGGATCGTGCGACCGCCGACTATATGGGAATGCTGGCCACCGTCATGAACTCGCTGGCGATTCAAAGTTCGTTGGAACATCATGGAGTGCCATGCTCCGTACATTCTGCGATCGAAATGAAGAATGTCGCCGAGACCTTCATCCGCCGCCGGGCAGAGCGTCATCTGGATGGCGGGCGGGTCGTTATTTTTGCCGCTGGCACTGGCAGTCCGTTCTTTTCCACCGACACGACGGCTGCGCTTCGTGCGAGCGAAATGGGTGCCGAGGTGGTGTTCAAAGCGACCATGGTCGACGGTGTTTACGATTCCGATCCGAAGAAGAATCCGGAAGCCAAGCGCTATCAGCGGATCGGATTTCATGACTGCATCAGCCGCCAGCTCAAGGTGATGGATGCCACCGCCTTCAGTCTGTGCATGGACAACAACATTCCGATCGTCGTGTTCGATCTCGGCCCGGCCGGTAATATCACCCGTGCCCTGCGGGGCGAGGCCATCGGAACCGTCGTGAGCGGCGACGAAGCCATTCTGGCCTAAAAATTTTCTGATCAAGCAACCATGGACCCGGACACCGCCATCCTGCAAACCGAAGAAGACATGGAGAAGGCCGTGGAGTATCTGCTCCACGAATTCGCCACCGTTCGTACTGGCAAGGCCTCGCCCGGCCTGATCGAGAACATGGACGTTCACGTCCACAGCTATGGCAGCAACATGAAGCTGAAGCAGCTGGCCATGATCACCTCGCCCGAGCCGCGGCTGTTGGAGGTCAAGGTTTTCGATCCGTCCACCACGCAGGACGTCGAGCGCGCGATTCGCGAGTCCCGGCTCGGCTTGAATCCCGCGGCGGCGGGGAGCTCCTTACGGATTCCGATTCCCGAATTGTCCGAGGAGCGCCGGGTTCAGATGGTGAAACTGGTGAAGCAGCTCGCTGAGGAGGCCAAGGTCCGTGTTCGTGCCGTCCGCAAGGAGGGGATGGACATGGCGAAGAAGCTGAAGAATTCCAATCTGCTGACCGAAGATGGTCAGAAGGATCACGAGGATGAGGTCCAGAAGCTGACCGACCGCTTTATCAAAGCGATCGACGAGCACGTGGTGGTCAAGGAGAAGGAAGTGATGAAGGTCTGAGTGGCGGTCGGCAGCCCGAATCTGGCGATCCGGGTGGCTCAGAGTGCTTTTTCGAAGACCTGCGAGCCTCGGCCGCTCTCCTCCAGCAGCTGTCGGCGCGTGCCGGGAAGCACACCGGGTTCACGGAGGCGGTAGCCGACGCGTTTCTCGAAGAAGTCCGCAGCCCGGGTGGTGAGGGCGAAGACGCGCTTGATTCCCCGCTCGCGGGCCAGGTTTTCCACATGGTGGACGAGGTCGACTCCGTAGCCCCGGCCTTCGTGGTTGCGTTTCACGTAGAGGCAGGCGATTTCCGCAGCACCCTCTGCCTCGTACTGGTGGAGGGCCACGCAGCCGACGACGTTGTCGTCGATGGTCATCACCCGATAGTCGCCAATCCGTGCAAGGATATCCTCATAAGTCCGAGCGACCAATTTGGTTCTGCGGACCGAGCGGCCGATCATGCCAAGCAGCTCGGGAATGTCCTCTTCCCGTAGGGGACGAATTTCGCGGTAGCTGTCGGCGTGGATCATGGTGCCGACGCCTTCGTTCGAGAAAAGCTCATCCACGAGGACACCTTGGCGGCGTCCATTCAGGACATGGACGCGGGGGACGCCACGGCGGCAGGCTTCGGCGGCAGCTTGGAGCAGGTGGGCTCCGGTTACCGTGCCAGATGCTGCCAGATCCGCTGCATCGGAGGCCCGGACGGCTGGGACGGGCTCTCCGTCAATGAGAATGGCTTCTTCCAAGAGGGCGATGAGCTTCACCGCGCCCATGCCGAGCGTGAAGTCGACGACCTGCGGGTCGAGTGGATCATTTGACGAGGCATCGGCGACCACGGTTTGGCCACGGCCGAGGATGGCCTTTGCTTCTTCGATGGCTCCCGGGTCTCCCAGAGGCCGGGTGAGTCGGGCGGACATGATCTCACATTCGAGGGTCCAGTCGTAGAGATCCTTCAAGTCGCCGCCGAGGACCCCCAGAATCAATTTGACGCCCACGTCCTCCATCGCAGCAAGGTCGAGCAGGCTCTCGGCGATGGCGGGTTCGGGGAGAAGCCCGGCTTCGATCAGCACGAGAAAGGTTTTCCCGCGGAATTGCGGGACGTATTGGAGGACTGCCCTGACATCACCCTGCTCGGCCACGGGCGGGATTTTAGCAGAGCGGTGGCCGGGTGCAATCGCCGAACAGCGCATCCGGCTGGCGGGACCCGATGGCTGTCCTCGTGCTTGCCATTTCCCTCAGGCCGGTGCATGGCCCGTGGGGCTCCGGGCGTCGGGGCATCTGTCAGGTCATGAATTGGGAAATTGGACTCACGTTGGCGCTCATCGCCTTGACCCTCATTGCGTTCATCCGCGAATGGGCTGCGCCGGACGTGATCGCCCTGACCGTTCTTTGCGCGGTAGTGGCTCTGGGTCTGATCGATCCGACCAAGATGACCGAGGTGTTTCGGAACGAGGCTCCGCTGACCATCGCGGCCCTCTTTGTCATTGGCGGAGCCTTGGAGCGGACGGGTGCGGTGGATCACATCGGGCAATTGCTCAAGACCCGTCTTTCCGGGAATTTGCGTGTGGCCATTTTCGCTTTTTCGGCTCTGACGGCGTTTTTCAGCGCGTGGATGAACAACACCGCGATTGTTGCGATCCTGTTGCCCGTGACCTTGGGATTTGCCCGGACGAAGAATATTGCGGCCTCCCGGCTGCTGATGCCGCTCTCCTACGCGTCGATCCTGGGCGGTTGCTGCACTTTGATCGGTACCTCGACGAATCTCTTGGTGAATGGTGCTTTGAAGGATGCGGGCGAGAAGCCGATGGGGATGTTCGAACTCGCGCCGATCGGGATTCCGCTGGCGGTGGCGGGAATCGGCTATCTTGCCATTTTCGGGCCTCGCTTGATTCCGGCGCGTTCTTCAATCAGCGGTAGTCTGGAAATCGAATTCCGGACCACGCCCCTTTATCACGTTCTGGTGGAGGATGACTCGCCGATGCTCGGCAAGGCTCTGTTGGAGACGCCCTTGTTCAATCGTGCAGGTGGGGTGCATGTCTTGGAAATTCGCCGCAACGGTCAGCGGATCATGCAGCCGATGAACACCATCACGGTTGAGAAATACGACCGTTTCCTGGTCGCGGTACATGGTCGCTCGAAACAGACCGTGAAGCCTGTGGATTTATTCTTATCGATCCGGGCACAAGTGCTTTCGACCGTTGATGGAATCGTCACCGAGCTTGTGGTTCGTGACGAATCCTCCTTGCTGGGGAGGACGCTTGCGCGTGCTGACTTCCGCCAGAACTACAATGCGGTCGTGCTGGCGGTGCATCGCGATGGCGTGAACATTACCAAGAAGATCGCCACCTTGCCCTTGGAGATTGGCGATACCCTGCTCGTGATCACCCCGGCGCATAACCTCGACGAGATCGCCGCCAGTCGTGATTTCGTGCTAACGGACAAGCCGGTGGAGGAGCCGGTGCGGCCGCCGAAGCATCATTCGGTGCTTGCCTGGGCGGCGTTGATCGGAGTGGTCCTGACAGCGACCGCAACGGATTTGTTGAACGGGTTCTTTCCAGCGATCCCGAAAATCCCGATTCACTATGCGGCCCTGGTGGGGTCTCTTGCGTTGCTGTGGTTGAAGGTCATCACCCCGCGCGACGCCTATGCGAGCGTGGATTGGCAGGTTTTGCTCATGCTTTACGGCTTGCTGGGGCTCGGCATGGCAATGCAGGCCACGGGAACCGCGGAGTTTCTTGCGGGCTCGTTGGTCGCACTGACCCGCGGGCTCTTTTCGCCCGAGGTGCTGCCTTTGGCCACCTTGTGGCTGGTGTTCCTGCTGACCTTACTTTTGACGGAGGTCCTCTCGAACAATGCCACCGCGGTGATGATGATCCCCATCGTGCTGGGACTGGCCCGAGAGCTTGGAGTGGATGCGCGGCCTTTCGTGATTGCGGTGACGGTTGCTGCGTCGTGCGCCTTTGCTTTGCCGATGGGCTATCAAACTCACCTGATGGTGTATGGTCCCGGTGGCTATCGCTTTTCCGATTTCCTGAGGGTGGGAATTCCGCTCAACGTGATTTGTTGGATCGTTTCTTGCCTGTTGATTCCGGTCGTCTGGCCCTTCCATCCGTGACGCAGGAGGAGGGAATCAAAGGCTGAGATCCTGCAGAAGGCGCTTCAGGTCGGGGTCGGCCATCACATGGTCGAGTCGAGGGTCGCGGAGAATGTCCGAATAGCGCTTGGCTTTGGCGAGGGCTCGCAGGTCTGGATTGTGCAAGATCAGGTTCCTCAGTTCGGGCTCCTCGATCACCGGGATGGCCCTCGGGGGAATCCCTCCGTCGCCCGCGGCAATAAGTTTGGCGAGGTTGACGCGGCTTTTCTCGGCAAGCGGATCGATGCTCCCGAGCCAGCTTTCGGGGAGGCTGCGATCGAGCGCGGATTTGAGATTGGCCAAGTGAATGGCCCACTCCGAGCTCGACTCGCTGTCCTCGACGAAGCGTTGGATTTCGACGATGGAGCCGACGTTGCGAACGGCGGTCGCGCCACTGAGCGAGACCAGTGCTGCGGGGACGAGGCAGAGGAGAAGGGTGAGGCCCCAGCGGCGTGGCGATCGGCTCGAGGACGAGTCCTCATGGGAACGGCCGAAGGGGCGGGTGATGAGGTCTTTGAAAAAGCGGAGGATCAGCAGGGTGGCGAGGCAGGCGAATACGGGCGCGACCACCGAGAGCCAGGAAAGGTCGCGGTTGCCGAGGTGGCTCGCGATTTCAGGTGTGTGGCGCCATGCGAGATATCCTGCAATGCCGCTGGCACAGAGAATGATGGATCCGACGAGCAGCCGGAGGACGCCGCGCAGGACGGCGACGAGAACGCAGGCGCCGAAGATCGCGAGCACTGCGGTCCCGATGCCGACTTGCGGCAAATTCTTCCATTCGAGCCCGGCGAAGATTTCGCTCATGCGGCTGGAGCGGGGAAGCCGCCGACCTGTCCGCGCTGGCGCAGCAGGTGATCGCAGACGACGAGGACGGCCATGGCCTCCACCATGGGAACGGCGCGAGGGAGGACGCAGGCATCGTGCCGACCGCGGCCGGCGAGGTCGGTATCCTCACCTCCGCTGGTCACCGTCTCCTGAGAGGTCATGATGGTGGCCGTGGGCTTGAAGGCGACGCGGAACACAATGTCTTCGCCATTGGAAATACCGCCTTGGATCCCACCGGAGCGATTGCTGGTGGTGCGGACCCTGCCATCGACCATTCGGAAGGGGTCGTTGTGCTCTCGTCCGGTGAGCAAGGTGCCCGCGAAGCCGGAGCCGATTTCGAAGCCCTTGGTGGCGGGCAGCGAGAGCATGGCCTTGGCGAGATCGGCTTCCAGTTTGTCGAAGACGGGTTCGCCGAGGCCGGGTGGGCAGTTGCGGATCACGCACTCGACGACTCCGCCGATGGAGTTTCCTTCGCCGCGGACCTGTTTGATGCGGTCGATCATCGCGTCTGCCATTGCGGGGTCGCCGGTGCGGACGATGTTTCCTTCGATGTCATCGCGGGTGACTGTGGCGGGGTCCACGCTGGCGTTGAGGTCGTGGATGGATTTCACCCAAGCGAGGACTTCGATGCCGGGGGCGAGGTGAGCGAGTACCTTCATGGCGACCGCGGCTCCGGCGACGCGGCCGATGGTCTCGCGGGCCGAGGCGCGGCCACCGCCGGAAAGAGCGCGAATGCCGTATTTCGCATCGTAGGTGTAGTCGGCGTGGGAAGGGCGATACTTCACCGCCATTTCGTCGTAGGCACCGGGGCGTTGGTCCTCATTGCGGACAACGATGGCGATGGGGGTGCCGAGGCTGAGTCCATCGTGTAGACCGGAGAGAATTTCGGCTTTATCCGCCTCTTTGCGCGGGGTGACGATCTCGCTTTGGCCGGGACGGCGGCGGTCGAGTTCGTGCTGGATGTCATCGAGCGCGATCGGAACTCGGGGTGGGACGCCATCGATGATCACGCCCACGCCGCCGCCGTGCGATTCGCCGAAGGTATGGATGCGGAATGCTTGCCCGAAAGTCGATGACATGGGGTGGAGTGTAGGGATCGCGGGCGAGCCGCCAAGAGCGGATCTTGGTTCAGGAGTCGGCGGGCAGGAAGAGGAGGCAGATGGGATTGGGCGCGTTGATGGTCGTGGAGGGGGCACCGAGCTTGCCGGTGGCGGGGTCGAGGGGCAGAGCGGCGATGCTATTCGAGTCTTGGTGGGCACAGAGAAGCCATTTTCCGTCGGGAGAAATGGTGAAGTGCCGCGGGGTTTTTCCACCGCAGGGGAAGACGCCGAGGGGGCTCAGCTTGCCGGTGGCGGGATCGCGCGAGAATGCCGCGATGCTATCGTGGCCGCGGTTCGACGCGTAGACGAGCTTGCCGTTCGGGTGGACCTGGATTTCGGCGGTGGTGCTTTTCCCGGTCCAATCGGTGGGCAGGGTCGGGAGGCTGTGGAGGGTCGTTAGTCCGCCGGTCGAGGCTTCGAAGGCGCAGGCGCTGACGCTGTTGTCGAGTTCGTTGATCACGTAGGCGTGCTTGCCATCGGGCGAGAAGTCCATGTGGCGCGGTCCGGCACCGGGGGCGGCGGACCAGACGGCCGTAGAAATGCCGGACGGGGTGGCGGTGGCGAGGTCGAGGTGCCAAGTGAGGACCTTGTCGAGTCCGAGGTCCGGGACGAGGAGGGTACCGCCCCGGAAATACACACCGTGCGCGTGAGGGCCGTCCTGGCGGTCGGCTCGCGGGCCGCTACCTTCGACCCGCTGGGCGAAGCCAGGGCCTGTGGGAAGTCCGTTGCGGTCGAGCTTGAGGGTCGCGGTGATGCCGTCGGCGTAGTTCGCGACGGCGAGGACTTGGCCGGTGGGGTCGATGGCGAGGTGGCAGGGATTGGTGCCGCCGGAAGAGGCCTCGGCGAGGAATTCGAGGCGCTCGGTGATTTTGAAAACCGCGACGGAGCCCTTGGGGTGCTGCTCTGTTTTGCCGACTGAGTAGAGCAGGGGGAGCTTGGGGTGGAGGGCAAGGAAACCGGGGTGGGGATACTTTGCGGCCAGCTTCACCTCGGTGAAGGAGCCCTTGCTGGGGTCGAAAGTGGTGCGGTAAATCCCTTCGCTAAGCCCGCTGCCGCCGCTTTGGGTGCCGATTGCCAGAGGTAGGGGCGCGGCGAATGCGAGGGGTGTGGAGAAGAGAATGGCGAGTGGGGCTTTCATGGTGGGTCTTCGTAGTGCGAGCGGTGGGTATTTCGATCTTAAAGTCTCCTTGCTGCGTCATTGCCGGATTCGGGTGGGCTGGGCATTCTGGGCGGGTGAGTGCGCATGCCGAAGCTTTCGAAGTCGTGACCCGCGGGAAGGGCACCTATGAGATCAGTGCACAGGTCGCGGGGATCGTCGCGCGGAGTGGAATCGCCACGGGGACGGTGACGGTTTTCGTCCGCCACACCTCGGCGAGCTTGGTGATCATGGAGAATGCCGATCCGAGCGCACGGCGGGATTTGGAGGAATTTTTCGAGCGCTTGGTGCCTGAGGATACGCCGTGGTTTGTCCACACGGATGAGGGGGCGGACGACATGCCGAGTCACATTCGCATGGCGTTGACGCGGACGAGCGAGGTGATTCCGGTGATGGGGGGAAGGATGGTGCTGGGCACTTGGCAGGGGATTTTCCTTTTCGAGCACCGCCGTGCCGCGCATCGGCGCGAGATCGTCGTCGCGGTGACGGGGCGCTGAGGCAGTCCGGGTTCAGGCGGGGCGGAGGGGATAAACCCGGACATCGACCCGGCCCACCCAGAGGACGGATTCGGGTGGTTCGATCGGCGCGGGAAGCTGATCCCACCTTGCGGGGAGCGTTGACCAGGCATCGCACACGGCCGGACTCAGAAGGTAGGGGGCGTGGTGGACGCGTCCGCTGAAGATCCTGCCGTCGGGCTTGGCGGAGTAGAGGAGGTAGCGTTCGGCGAGGAAGAACTCGAGGCTGCCGGGTTCCGCGATTCGGGCGCTTCCGCGGGGCTGATATTGGTAGGCTGCAACCTCCGTTTCGCCGCGGCGCTGGCACTGGTAACGGATGCCGTCCTTGGTTTGTAGGACCTTCATCCGTGCGTGTTGGTAGGGAAGATGAAAAAGGCGGCGGGCGAGTTCGACGGCGATCGCTTGGCTGCAATCGAGCGAGTGGAACCAGACTCCCGGCACGCCATGGTCATCGTGCACGTAGGTTCGGACATTGAGTTCGGGAAACCATGAGAGACCTGGCAGGGGAGGTAGCAGGCGGGGGCGGACCCTTGCCATCTCGAAGGGGACGATCCCGAGCCACGCATCTCCTTGGTGGAGGTCGAGATGGAGTCCGCGTGGAAGCTGGGCGCGGAGCGCTGCGGGATCGACCCGCCAGTGGAGGAAAAGAATCCGGGACCAGCGTTGGCGCATCACTGCCGGGCCTGCCGGAAGCTCCCGGCAGGCGAGGCGTTGTGCGAGGGTGGGACTTGTCATCGGCGGAGCATCGCATGGATCGCCCGCGCCGCCACCCCGGTTGCCGGGCTTCAGAGCTTGCCGCCGATGCGTGCTCGAAGCTCTTCCAGGGCTTGGTGCGAGATCGGGTATTTGCGGATCGCGAGGAGGGAGAAGAGGCAGATCACCGCCCCGACCACGAAGGTGACGAGACCGAGGAGCCAGATCGCTTGGCTGGTTTGTCCGGCGGCGGGTGCGGGGGTCTCGTAGCCGATGGCGCTGAGGCACCAACCGGCGAGCACGAGGCTGAAGGAAATGGCCATCCGCATGGCGAGGCTGAAGACCGATGAATAGCCGCCGTCCTTCACCTCGCCGCTGTTAAGGCGGCGGACTTCGCTGACGTCAGCCATCATTGCGGTGGAGACGGGGAGCATGATGCCGTTGCCGAACCAATAGCCGGCGTGGAAGATGACGAAGAGGATCAGGCCAAGGGGCAAGCTGCGGCCATCGATGGTGATGGTGGCGTCTGGCTTGACGAGATCGGTCAAGAAGAGTCCGGCGAGGGCGAGGTTGCAGATAATGCTGAGAGTACCGCCGACGAGAACCGCGCCTTTTTTATCGAAACGCCGGGTCAGTCCCATGGAGACCAGCGCGCCGAGGGCCATGCCGATCATGGTGCTGCCGTGGGCGATGGACTTCTGCCAAGCGGGGAACTTCATGAAGTCATCGTACACGAACATCTGGAGTGAGCTGACGATGACCATGCCGGCGCAGACGATGAAGATGAAGGCGAAGACCCAGCGTGGGTTGGGATCGGCGAGGATGGTCTTCATTTCGATGAAGAATTCCTTCATCCAGCCATGGCGTGTGTTCTTTGGCGCGTCGCGAGTGTCATCGTGCCAGCGGAAGGTAAGGATGCAGGCCAAGAGCACGAACACTGCTGTTGCGATGGCGAAAGTCGCTCCCATGCGGTGGTAGTTCGCCTCGATGGCGGTGGCCTGCTCGTTGTCTTTGCCGCCGAAGAAGAAGATCCAGGCCATGGCGGGTCCTGCGAAATTGGCGGCCATGTTGAGGATTTGGCGGATGCCTTGGAGTCGTGAACGCCCTTGGTAGTCGGTGCACATTTCAAAGCCGAGGGCCATGTAGGGGATGAAGAACATGGTGAGGCCGGTGCGCAGGAGCAGGTTCATGCCTACGAGGTACCAGAAGACGCCGTTCTTGTACCACAGGACGTCGGTTTGAGCGCCGCGGCAGATTTCGGGGACGGTCCAGATCAGGTAGGAGCAGATCGCCATGATGAGGCCGCCGATGAGCATGTAAGGATGGCGGCGGCCCCAGCGACTCCGTGTGTTGTCGCTGATGTGGCCCATCACGGGTTCGGTGATGGCTTCCCAAAAGACCGAGACGGACATGGCGATGCCAGCCAAGGTGGGATTGAGCCCGAGGGACTTGGTGTAAAACAGCATGGCGAAGCCAAAAATGCCGTTCATCACGAGGGAGTTGGCGCACTCGCCGAGCGAGTAGCTGAACATGCTGCCGGTGGAGCAGGTCTTGGGTCTTTGATTCATGGATCGATGGATGCGAGGTGCTGTCGGGACAAGAAAGGATGGTTCACTCAAAGCGGCCGGAGACACGAAGTTCCGCGATGCGCAGTGGGGCACCGGCTGGGCGTTCGATGCGGATGAAGCGGGCGCGCGTTCCTGCGGGGAGGTCGATGCTCCATGCTTGGGCTTTGCCGAGGGTGAGCGGTTGGCCTTCGGCGACGGTGGCGACGTCGTTCTTGCCGCCGAGGGTGAACTCGACACGCAGTTCCTTGGGCAAGTTCGGGGCGGGATCGCTGCCGACGAGTTGGTTTTCGGCGATCAGTGAGAGCGATCCGTCGACGATGGATTGGCGGAGCTTGTCGGTGACGTCGGCGATCTGACCGTCCTTGCCGTAGGTCGCCTTCCGGATCACGAGGTCCTGCTGCGGGCTGCCGCTGCAGGTGGCGACGGTTTTGGCGTCGCGGAAGTCCATGCTGTTGGCGATTTTCAGCACATCTCCCGCGGCCGGGTTGCCCAGTAATTCGATGCGGTTGAGATTGCACGGAAGAGCGAGATCGAACCATGCCCATGGGGAAGCGTCGTCTGCTGCGGAGGTCCAAGAGCTCAGGCTCGAGCCGTCGGTGGCCTTGGATGGGTGGCGGGCGTTGTCCGCGTGGGAGGAAGCGCGGCAGGCCTTCCAGAGGGCGAGGTTGGTGGGTGGCGAATCCTCGGCGACGGCGAGCACGATGACGGTATCGAGCACATCCCAGTTGCTGGCGGCGGGAAGTTTCAGGCTGACTCCGTTTTCGTCCTGGCGAAGTTCGACCGGCTTTTTGTCGAGGAGTAGGGCTGCTTTGGAGAACTTTCTGCCGTCGGCCGGGGCTGGAAGTTTGAGGGTTTTGGAACCGTCGGTCGGCGGTCTCAGGACGTGGATGTATTCGCGTCGGTCATCGATCGAGCGCGTCGCGACACCCCAGGCGAGATCGGCGATGCGGGTGCCGGGCGCAGTGGGGTAGGCACTGCTGGGGTAGGTGTTCTTGACGGAGGGCTCGATGGCATCGATGAGCTTCCCGGTGCGCTTCATGCGATCGAGCACGCCCGTTTCCCAACCGCCGCCCGCATAGGGTCCGGCGGCCCAAATGACGCCACCGCCGTCGGTGTTACTACCGGCCTGGAGCACGGTGTAGCGGAACATGGATTCGGGTGAATAGTGGACCCACTTGTTGAAGCCGACTTTGGCGCTGGACTGGGCGGGGCCGTCCTTTCCTTCGGGGAACGCGGCCCAGAAGATGCTGCCGGTGACGATGGAAATGGGGATTTTGTAGGATTCCCATTGGTCGCCATCGGCGTTGGCAAAGGAGTGGTTGTAAAAGACCTCTTGGTTGCCGAGGTCGGCGCTGTAAAGGTTGCCGTAGTCGTTTTGCATCATCACGAGGTGAGGATGCTTCGAGGTGATCGTTTTCCGCAGGCGGGGGTAGTCGATCACCCGATAGCTGTCGGCGGCGCCGCTGCCTTCATCGAGGTAGAGTCCGAGGATGTCTTTGCCATAGCGGTCGACAAGTTCGCCGTAGGCTTCGTTGATAAAGTCGTTCCACTTGTTGCGGTCCCATTTGTCGAAGTCCGGGTTCGGATGCTGGCCGCGGTACCAACCGGTTTTCGCCATGTCTGCGTCGGTGAAGTCGTGCCCGTCACGAGGGTGGGTGTAGAGGAGGACGTCGATGCCTTTTGCTTTACAGGCGCGGATCATGTCACCGATCAGGTCGCGTTTGGCGGAGTGGCCGGGCAGCCATTTGTCCATGACCTTGCTTGGGTAGAGGACGTTCATCTCGGCGTGCCACGCGGTGAACAGGACGTATTCGACCCCCATGGAATCGAGGTCGCGGGCGAAGCCTTCGGCATCGAATCGTGCCGCGAGATCATCGAGGCCGGCGGGCATGGAACCGTCCTTCTTGATGGTGGCGGAATAGGCATCGCCGCCCCAAACGTAGTGAACGAAGAAGCCGTATTTCATCGATCGGTAGTCGGCCGGCGTTGTGGCAGCGGACTGGGCGCGAAGCGATGTGAGGGGGCTGACGCAGGCGAGTGCGAGCAGTGCGAGGGAGCGCAGGGATGGAGTCATGAAGATTAGCGAGTGGTGCTTGCTTGGAGGCGGATCACGGTGTGGACGGGGTTCCAAGAGAGCTTGGCGGGGAGGTGGAGGAGGTAGCCGGACTTGTCGACGTCGAGCTGCACCGCTTGGCCGTCGGGGAATCGCGTGGCCTTTGTGAAGCGGGTGCCGTTGGCCGGCATGCCGAGGCGAAGCTGTGGGCCGGCGGGAGGGTTGAGGATGTGGAGGTAAGTGAATGAGCCGTCCGGTGAATCGGTGGCGACGCCCCAGTCGACGGCGCGGACTCCCCAGCCGATGTTTTTGAGGGCGGCACCTTTTTGGGTCGGGAAGGCCTTGCTGGCGACGGTGCCCTTGATGGAAGGGGCGACAGGCTTCAGGTAGGAGGCGAACTTCGCCATGGTCTCGGTGACGCCGGGCTCCCATCCGCCGCCGACGTAAGGGCCGGCGGCCCATTGCATGCCACCGCCGTGGGTGTTGGTGCCGGCCTGAAGGACGGTGTAGCGGAACATGTCTTCAGCGGAGTAAACGACGGTGTTGGTGGTGGCAGGTTTGGCGGCCCACCAGGTGGTGGCGAAGACTGAGGCCACTGGGATGTCCCAAGCAGGCCAGGCCCCGCCGTCGCGGTTCTCGAACTGCTGCCAGTGGTGGTATTCCTTCACGCCGACATCGCAGGAGTACACGGTGCCGTAGTAGTTCTGCTGGAGGACGAGATGGGGCGCGCGGGATTTGATGGTCTTGCGGAGGCGGGGGTAGTCGACCACGCGGTGGCTGTCGCCCGCGGAGCTGCCTTCGTCGAGGAAGAGTCCGACGATGTCCTTGCCATATCGATCGACAAGTTCGGCGTAGAGTTCGTTGGTGAAGTCGTTCCACTTCCGGTAGTCGAACTCCGACCAATCGGGGTCGCCCGGCTGTTTGCCGGTCTTGGCACCCCAGCCGGTGCGAACACGATCTTCGCCATGCAGGTCATGGCCGTCGCGGGGGTGGGTGTAGAGGACGACGGGGATGCCTTTCGCTTTGCAGGCATCGATCACATCGCGCAAGACGTCGCGTTTGCAGGTGTGCTCCGGCATTCCCCATTTCTTCATCGTTTCACTGGGGAAGAGCGGGTTGATGTTGGCGTGCCACGCGGTGAAGATCACGTATTCCACCTCCCAGGCCGCCATGTCGTTGGCGAAGGATTCCGCGTCGAAGGCATCGGCCAGCGCCTCGAAGGACGCGGCGGGCTTGCCATTGCGGTCGACGCTCAGGCCGCCTTGTCCCGCCCAGACATAGTGGGCGAAGAATCCGACCTTCGACTTCAGGAAATCGGGGTGGATATCGGCGGCGTGGATGCTGCTGGATCCGAGGGTGGCGAGCAGTGCGATGAGAAGGGACTTCATGGCGTCGCGAAGAGTCGGACCGGGCCGAAGAGGCCGGAGGGAGTTTGATGTTCGAAGGCGTAGGGGGAGGGATTTCCCACGCTGTAGTGATTGGCGAGGGTGTTGGCCACGGTGACGGCAAGTCGGTTGGTGCCGGGCTTGACGAAGGGTCCGAGTTCGCAGGTCCAAGGGGGGGCGATCAGGGTGGCCGCGAGTTGTCCGTTGATGTGGATCTCTGCGGTGGCGTTGAGCTCGCCGAGGTCGAGGGTGATGCGTGGGGTGGCATCCGTGACGGTGAAGTCGCACGAATAGGTGGCTGCGCCGGAGTAGCTGGCGAGACCATGTTGGCACCAGTCGCCGAGATCGATGATGCCTTGTCCGCAATCGAAGCGGACTGGCTCCGGCAGGGCGTCGCCTGCGCGGGATTCGGCGGGTGCATCAACGTGCAGGGCGAGCGCGGCGCACTTGGCGAGAGGCGCGGGGAGGTGGCAGCGGTGCTGATGGATCCCATCGTCGGAAACGCTCAGGGTCTCCAGCGGCAGTGGCTGACCGTCGAGCCACAAGCGGGCCGGGCCGCGAGTGGTGATGCGGGCGCTCTGGAAGCCCGGCGGGCTATCGAAGCGGAAGCGGATGCCGCGTCGATCGGGTGAGGCGGGGAGTGTGGGACGCGGAGCATGGGGATCTGAAAATCCACGGAGGCTCAGCTCGGGTGCGGGGGCGTCACTGAAGCGGAAGAAGGCGCGGGTGCGCTGTCCGGCGGGTTGGACGAGTCGGATCAGCAGGGAGTTGTCGCCAGCATGAAGCGATGCCTTCGTCGTGCGGGGTTCGCATTCGTAGTGTGGGATGTTCCAAGGTGCGTAGGCGCCGGGCGGGAGGGCATGATCTTGGGCGAGGGTTTCGCGGCCATTGAACCAAGCCCGATAAGCGCAGCGTCCTCCCATCTCGAAGATCGTCTCGCGGCTGGTGGGCGAGTGGATGCAGGTGCGCAGGAACCAGACGCTGCCGGGTGTCTCGTCGAGAAAGTCGAGGAATTCATCGGGCACGGTACCTTTGAGGCCGTGGGGACCGCTGAGCCAGTCGGTGAGGAAGGGGTCGCGCTCGATGCCGTAGCGGAGTGAGAAGGCGTAGGATTGCCAGGCCGGTCGATCGGCGGGTTCGGGGCCGCCTTGGACCAGCCAGTTCTCGATTTCGGTGAGATCGCTGTCCGGTGGGAAGGGGCCGATGAATTCGAGCCGGGGGCCGAAGGAGAAAGTGGTTTCGGGCCAACTGGAATCGTCGAAGTCGGCAGCCGTCCAGGAGGAGTCGTCATCGAAGGCGTCGGCGTGGCGGAAGCGACGTGCCTGCGCGCCCAAGAGTTCATCGGTAGGTGGCAGGCTGAAATCGCCGAAGCGGTTGTCCAAGGTCGGGTGAGCAAGAAATTCCCAAGGACCATCGAGGGTATCCAGCAGCGAGGAGTCCGCGGGTGCGGGCTGGGGGATGCTGTTGAGGTCTTCGCGGTGATGAATGACGAGCAACTTCGACTCGCGGGCGGCGAATGTGAGCGGCAGGTCGAGCCTCGCGGGCTCGATATCGCCGGTCCACGCGTTCCAGAGTTCGGCTTCGCCATGGTCGCGCGGTTTTAGTGCGGTCGTGACGGGATGGGCTGCTGGATTGAAAAGGTAGAAGAGCTCCTTGTCGCCGAGGTGGCGGTGGAGGACCTGGAGAGGAGTGGTGGAGATCAGGTCGCGATCGATCGATGCGTCGATGGCATCCAGCACCTTGTCGCGTCCGAAAGGAATGAACAAAGCCTTGCCGCCGCCGGGGTGGGACTTGGTGAGGGCGGAGCTTTCGCTGCTACTGCCGAAGATTTCCGAGACGAGGGCATCGAGCACCGGATCTTCGCGTCCAGCGCGATCGCTGGCTGTCGGCAGTCGGCCATAAGCGATGACGAGGCCGCCTGCGCGAACGAAATCGCGCGCCTTTTCCAAAGTGGAAAAGCGGACCGCGGCCATGGCGGGGAGGAGGAGCACGCGGTAGGCGGAACCGGCGACGTGCAGGGCGGCATCGGTCGGCGTGGCACGTTCGAGCGATTCGAAGTCGATGAAGTCAAAGTCGCAGTTGCGGTCGAAGAGGTGTTTGCCGAGGTTGAAGGCGCTATCTTCCGGTTGCGGGTCGCGACTTTCCTCGCCGCCGAGGCTTTCGTTGGCGACGTGGGCGATGATGGCATTGATCGCGGGATCGGCGGGTTCGGCATCGAGGGCGGCGATCGGATAAACGATGGCGACGTCGCAGCGGCGGACGCCCTGGGAGAGGATCCAGCTGAGTCGGGTGAACCAGTCGTTGAGAGATTTTCCGTGCTGCCAGTAAGGTTGGCGGAAGTGGAAGTCGGGCGGTGCCCATTCCCACCATCCTCCGAGGGTGGAGTAATAGAGGCCGTGGAGGTTCACGACCGTCGCGCCGTAGGCGAAGTCTTCCTGGATGGCGGCGACGACGTCGGCGGGAGTGGTGCCCCAGCCGCTGGAGTGGAAGGCTTCGATCCAGACGCGTGGGCGCTGGTAGAGGTGGGCGATGGAGCTGTTGACTTTGAGGCCTTTGAAGGCACGCGCGCCTTGGAGCTTCGGGTCGTCGCAGCCGGGCGCGGAATACCAGCGCATGGCGCGGAAATAGTCGCCGTAGTGCGCACGGCCTTGCGCGATGCGGCCGCGGCCGCAGTTGTCGTGGCCGAAGGTGGTGCCACGGGTCTCGTGCCATTCGAAAATCGGCTTGAAGTAGCATTCTTCCGCGCGGGCGCTGACGAGGTCGGCGAAGTCGAGCCGGATCTTCTCGGTGCGGGGGCCGAGGTCATGCCAAAGCGCTGGCAGCAAGGGCGCGAGATCGTAGCCTTTGGCGGAGGCGAAGGTATCGAGCAAGTGGTTCGACCAGAAGGGCATGCGGCAGCCGAAGTCGAGTTCGTCCTGAAAGAAGAGATTCAGGGTCTTGCCGACCTCGCCGGGGCACTCGCGTTCGAAAGGCGCGTAAAGTTTTTCGATCGCGAGCGTGCCTGAGTCGGGATGGAGGGGATCGAAGGAATTGAGTCGAGCGAAGACGAGGGCGACGAACCAATCGCCGGCCGGTGCGGACCAGTGGAGTGCGCCATTTTCGATGGTGTTGGAGAGGGAAAGTGGGGAATCGATGACCACCGTTCCGTTTTCGATCGGGTAGGCCCAGGCTCCGACGATGTGGGTGGCGGGCTCGGCGGCGAGTTGGATCGTCGACCCATCCTTGGCGGTGGCCGCGACGCAGCTTAGCTGACCGCCTTGCATGCCGGGGGTGTCGCGGCCGATCGCTTTGAGGATGGGCTCGACCAGCGTGTAGTCCTGGAAGCCGGTGTGCATGCCTCGTTCGCGGCTGGCGCCGAGGAACCAGCGGAAAAGGTCCCACCAGGCGGGGGAGAAGAGCTTGGGGTCGCCGGGATCGTTGCTGCCGTCGGGGTTGTGGGGGTAGCTGATGACGGTCTGGCGGACGCCCTTTTCACGGAGCTGGTCGAGCTGCCAAGCGATGCGGTCGCGATCGAGCGTCTCGCCGGCCCACCAGTAGAAAGGCACGGGGCCGTGGGAGGCTGGCGGGCGCAAGAAAGAGGCGTGCAAATCGGAATCGCTGGCGAGCCGCGAATGGGCGTGGGTGGAAGGCATGGATGAAAGCGTCTGGTGGGTCGAACCGCCAGCGGCATCGGAGGCTGGCACAAATCTGGGCCTGACCCCATGGAAGAATCCCTCGTTTTCTTGGACTTTTCCGGTGGGATTTCGGGCTCGGCTGCGCTGCTTTACCTCAGCTCAAGCTCCTTGGGAAAGCTTAGAACGACTGGGCCGAGGAGTCCGGAGGGACGGAGTGGTTCGTTCTTTTTCCACAGCGGGAAGGTGACGAAAGACCTCCGTCCGGTCGGGCTGGTTTCCCCGTTGATCAGCCATTTCGGCCAGTCTGTGAGGACCCCCGAGGGATCCCTTGGACTGTCTTCGGGCAGGGCGGCGTCTCCGATCAAGCGATTGACCCAGAGGTTGACGACTGAGATTTCAAGCAAGTTCTCGCCGGGGATGAGGGCCTTTGTGAGGTCGATGCGGTAGGGGGCCTTCCAGAGGGTGCCCAGTTCACGGCCATTGAGACGAACTTTAGCCATCACTTCGACGCGGCCGAGATCGAGCAGGACTGCGTCATGGTCGTTTGGCAGGGTGAAGCGCGTTTGATAGCTGGCGATGCCTGAGAAGTGGCGGACGGCGGGGTCGGGGTGGCGGCTCCAGGAGATCAGTTCGGTTAGGACGAGGGGGCTAGCGATGCCACTATCGGCGGGGAAACTCAGGGTCCAAGGGCCGGTGAGAGTTTTAAGAGGAGCTGGATTGACCGTTTCGCGGTGTTGGCTGCCGTCGCTGAAAGTGATGTCGTAGCGGCCCGGGGCGTGGGCAAGCAGGGCGCGGCTGCCGTCCGGGTGTGGGATGGTTTCGAGCGGAAGAACCGGCAGGCGTCGGTCGTCGGGCAAAGGCTTGCCGGTGGCGATCCAGTCGCGCAGGGCGGGCTCGTCGAGGACAGGAGCGAAGGCGTCGAAGCGGCCGAGTTGTCCGCGGAAAATGCTGTCATTGCCATCTTCGAAACCGATGGGGCAGTGAACTTCGAAGGGCCCCTTGAGGCCGGTGCGGACTTTTCGACCGTTGAGGTAAAGAGTCGGCTGATTGTCGTGGTAGCTCACCGCGACGTGCGTCCAGCGATCGATGCGGGCGGGATGGACCAGAAGGGCGGGGAAGTGGCCGCCGGCGTGTTCGTGGATGACGACTCCATTGCGACCGATCGAGAGTCCGCTGAAGGCATGGCCCGGGGGGAGCAGGCGGTGGGCGGGCGGAGGGAAGATGGCATCATTGCGGCGTTGAGAGAGGCTGGCGAAGCCGCGCGGGGTTTCGGCGGGGAGTTCGATGTCGGTTTCCGGTTTGATCCAGCAGGCGTAGGTGAAGGAGCGGCTGGCTTTGAGTGCGGTCGGGCTGGCTGCCGGTGTGGGCAGGAGGGTGCGTCCGTCGAGGCTGGCCGCGGTGATCGATGGCTGGAGGGGTGGGCCGGGTCGAAAGACGACGAAGGCGGAGCCGTCGTGGCCAAAGGGGATCGCGGCGCGGACCCTCCCTGCAGCGCTTGGCGTGATATCGAGCGGGCGAAGCGTTCCGCTTTCAGGATCCCAGAGTTCGGCCCGTTTTCCGGTGACGCGGAATTCGCAGGATCGGATGGCGGGCTGTCCTGCCGCGGCGAGGAAGTAGAGATCGAGCTCTCCGGTTGAGCGGTGGGTCCAGCCGAGTTCTGGCGGACCGGTGAAGTCGGGCTGAATGCCGAGGCGGCGCAGGGCTTCGGCGGCTGAGATGCCTCGGAAAACGCGACCTTTGCCGAAGCGTCGTTCCTGTTCTCCCGTGTGGCCCCAGAGTTCGGCTGCAAGTTCTTTCAACTCGATATCCGACCGGGGTAGGTCGGAAAGTCCCGGGGTGGCGAGCGGTGGTTCGCCCAAGAGCGCGGCGCCCTCCTTCACCAAGTGGTGGAGTTTTTGCAGGCGAGCGAGGGTCATGGTGCCGTGATGATCCACGGACAACAAAGGGTAGCTTGGCTGGCCGGGAAGGGCGGGACGACCATCGCGAATCTCGAGGAGTTGGAAGTTCTCAGGACCGCAGGCGTCGTAGTCGTGGCCCGGGATCGGCTTGTGCTCGAAGCGGTGAAGGGGTTCCTCCGGGACCAGCGCGAGGACATCGGCGACGCCACGTCCTTGGCGTAGCATAAGTTGGCAGCGAGCGAGGTAATCGTGCCATGGTTGCGACCACTCCCACCAAGTTTGGGTGCTATCGTAGTGCTGGCCCCACTTGCCCATGGTCATGCCGGGTGCGGCTTGAGGAAAGCGCTGCATGGCGAAGCGGTGGATTTGCAGGCGGTTCGCGCCGAGGCAGAAGGCGCGGTCGCCGATGGGCTTGAGCGTCGCGGGGTGGGCGAGCCAGCGTTCTGTTTCAGAAGCGGTGAAGGCTTCCGCGCCGACGATGGATTTCCCCATTAGCTTGGCGGTGGAGGCGGCGGCCTTGATGGTCAGGCTGTAGTCATTCGGCTGGAAGGGATGGCTCCAGAACTCGCCGGTCGGCTCGTCGCAGTGCCGGGCGGCATCGAGGTCGTGGCCGGTGGTAATGTAGGCCTGAACGGCGAGCTTCAGATCGTGCTCACGACAGAGGCGATGCATCTCGGCCCAGAAGTTCTCGGCAACCAACTCGGAGACCGTTTGACGAAGATCGTAGAGGAAGCGCTCGCTGGTCTGGAGGTCGGACACGACACGTCCTGTTAGAATCGGAAGATAGGGGGTGATTTCATAGCCGCGGCGGCGGAGGAATTCCTCCGGCATCCTTTCGGTCCAGTTTTGGCCACCGGCTTCCCAGCTATCGACGAAGAAGCCGTGGAAGGTCTTGCCCGCGGAAGGTCCGGCCAGGCGGATCATCCGACGCATCACGTGGTCAAAGTGGGTGCCGATACCGCGTTTATCGAGCTTGTCGCATTCCGGGCCGAGGGCTTCCGGGGTGGCGGGAAGGGTTTTCTGACCGGTCCAGGTGTGTCCGATGCGAAGCAGGGTCCAGTGGCCGGGTGGGGCATCCCAGCGAAGGGTGCCGTCGGGGGACATTTTTTTGGTGAGATCGATGACCTGTTCTCGCGGGATGCAGCGGTCAGCGGGCAATTTTTCTTTGAGGGGTGCGCTGCGGGTCCCTTTCCAGCGGATGTAGTTGAGCCACACCAGACGCTTCATGTCGAAGTCGTCGATCGCCGGTTTGGTGGTAGGAGTGGCCTCACGGACGGCTAGAAGAGCGACGTCGCGGTAGAAGTCTCCTTCTGCGTGTGGACGTGGGAGGGTTCCGTGGAATCGCCGTCCGCCGGGGACTTGGGTTGCGGTGTCCACGATTTTCTGTGCGGCGAACTCAGGTGTGATCCATGGACCGCCGTTGCCCGAGTAGCCGGGGCCGTTGTGGCTCATCGTCTCCAGTCCGAGTCGCGTCGCCTCGCGGATCTGCCAGGCGAAAAGCTCCTGCCATTCCGTCGATAGATAGGGATTGGGTCCGGCGGGAATTCCGGGCTGCGCGACATCGAAGAGGGTCATCCCTCCGATGCCTGCGCGCTGCATGGCTTCGAGCTGGCGGGTGATCGACGGCTTGTCGACGTTTCCGTGCAGCCAGTGGCTCCATACCCAAGGTCGTGTGGAGACCGGAGGCGTGGCGAAATCTTGTTCGAGCGAGGGTTTTGAGAGAGCGGTGGAGACGAGGGTCGTGGCGGCGCTTAAAAGTCCGAAAAGTAGTCGATGCATGCGGCGTGGGCTGCGGGAGGCCTCGCTCGATTTCGGCGAGGCGCTCGGGAGCAGATGGGTGCCGGACCGGGAGGCGGGCCCCGGTCCGGCGGGTGGATCAAGGCTGGGTGGCCCTGATGCGGGTGAAGAGCTTGCTGGCGGATCCCGCGGTGATGCTGGTGGTCACAGCGACGACGCCGGAGACCGGGGTGCTTGGAGTGATGGTGGCGGTAATGCCCGCGCTATTGGTGGTGCCGGAGTCAAGCCACTGGCTGAGGTCGGTCGACCACTCGTAGCTGTATGCGACATCGCTGGCGATGTTTGGGTTCAGCGCGTGCTGGTAGCTGATGGACGAATTGCCGGAGCTGACTTGGCTAAGGCCGGTGCTGAAGCTGTTAGGGTCGCTGCCGAGCACATGTTCAACGCCATTCGGAACACCGTCTTGGTCGGAATCGGTATCGAATCCGGTGGCGGGCGCGTTTGCAGCGAGCCACGACGCGTAGTTGTTCGTCGCCGCTGAGCGAGTCAGGACACCAGTGCTTTCGGTGAAGGTATAGAGATTCGCGCCCTCGCTCTTTTCCCAGATCCCGCTCTCAGCGGCCGTTTCGGCGAAACCGGTGACAGTGAAGTTGGTGCCATAGGTTTCGTTGAGGTTTTCAACGTCGACCAGCAGCCAGGAATCGGCAGTGGTTGCTTCGGTGAGGTCGATGTCGAGGGCCCCGTCGAGGGTGAGGGTACCGATGCCAGTGAACTTGTTGGACGATCCGTCGGCTTTGGGAAGAAGTCGTGTGCTACCGCCACTGGCGAGCACTAGGGTGCCGCTGAAAACGCTGGTGTTGCCTTTGTAGGTGTTGGTGCCGGAGAGGGTCCACGTGCCTTCGCCCTGCTTGATGAGGGGCATGATGGCGGCAGTGCTCTCGCTAATATCACCGCTGATGGTGTTGTCCGCCACTGACGCTCCGCCTAGGTAGAGCGTGCGAGCGGTTGTGGTCATCGAGACATCACCGGAAATCGTGAGCTTGCCGCTGGTGCTGGAGATGTTGAGTGCGCTCAGACCTGTGCTGAAATAGACCGGCCCGGTGATTTCGTTGTCTTCGCTGACGTTTTCGATGCCGCTGCCGTCTCCGCTGTTCGACGATGCGATGATGTCGAGGTAGGCGGGTAAAGTGATGCCGCCTTTCAATCCGAGCGAGCGACCACCGCCTTGTACGATGATGCCCTTTCGGTCGGATCCGGCGACTGACCCAACGGCTGCCGAGTTCGAGAGGGTGAGGCGACCGGCGGTGACGGTGATGTTGCCGGTGAAGGTGTTGGCAGCGGCGAGCTCAAGCGTGCCGACGGTGTCTTTAGTCAACCAGGTGGTGGTGGTTCCGGAGAGGTTGCTGCTCCCTGCGAGGATGGCGCTGATCGTGCCTGCTTTGCCAGCGCAGCTTGCTGCGGTGAGGACGCCGGTGCTGCCGGTAATTGTTCCGTTGGTGACAGTTAGAGCACCGATGGTGTCGGTCTTATCGGCGATGTCGAGGGTTCCGCCGTTAACGTTGACCGGGCTGCTGTTGGGTAAGGTGTTGGTCGCGTTACCTAGTTCGAGAGTGCCGCCGGAGATGGTTGTGGTGCCGGTCAGTGTATTGATGCCGGTGAGAATGAGACGGCCGGCGGCGGACTTGGTGAAATTGAAGTTGTTGTCGTTGGCAGTGCCTCCCCCGAGGATGCCGCCGAACGTAAAGTCGGTGCTATTGTTTACGGTGAAGGTGGTGATGGATGTGCTGGAATTCATCACCCGGTTACCGGTGCCGCTGCCCGCGGTGGTGAGGCCGGCGACCTGTTGGCTACGCGAGTTCATTTGGAAGACGCCGCTCGTATTGGTCGCGGGATCACCGAGAATGAGTGTGGTTCCGATTGGCAGGCGGTTGTTAGACAGGCCAATCAGGAGGTTGCCGCGAAGCACGCGGGTGTCACCGGTGTAGGTGTTGACACCCCGAAGCTGGAGGGTTGTGGATCCGGCTTTGGTGAGACCGGACGAGCCTTGGATCTTTGCGCTGATGCTGCATAGCGAACCAGTAGAGCAGGTGATGGTGGGCGTCGTTCCATCGAGTATGAGGATACCGGCGGTACTATCTGCTCCGACAGTGTAGCTACCGACGGAAAAGGTCACGTCGTTGGCGGTGACGGTGCTTTCTAGGGTGACGGTTCCGCCGGTTCCGCCGAAGCTTGCGTCGTCATCACCGGTCGTTGTGGTGGGCCAAGTGGTGGCTGCGCCGGTCCAGTTGGTGGTGGTCGTATCCCAGACGTTGCTGCTTCCGCCCAAGCCGCCGGTGGTTGAGCCGTTCCAAGTGTAGATGCCCGCGTGCAAAATGCCGATGGAACTGGTGGCGACGAGGGATGCGAGAATTCGAGGATATTGGGTTTTCATAGGGGTAGGGGAGTTTGGTGTTTTAGAATTGGATTCCGTCGATGCTCCCTAGAAACGCTGTTTTGGCAAGGAGGCGGGCATCATCCTTTTGGAGGATGCAGCGAGGGGTGCTCCGCGAGTTGCGGGCCGCAGTTAGGGGGCGCTCACACGGAGTCGGGCGAAGCGGCGGCCTCCCTCCGTGTGTGGGATGGGGGCGGACAGGCGCTGCTGCTCTGCATCGAGGATGACGGTGCCCGGGCCGACGGAGATCCAGGATTCGGGGCCTAGGCTGTCGGAGTACTGGACATCGAAAAGATAACCTGCCTCGTAGGCGGATTTGCTGCGGGTGTAGACGAACTCGAAGCCGGGTGGCGCGGGTTGCATGGCGCTCGTGGCAAGGGTGGCGGCGAGGGGATCCTGGCCGGTGGCGAATTCGAGGAGGTTGCTTTCGCCATCCAGATTCGGGTCGCTATCGTTGGCGCCTAGGCCGGAATTGACGGCATCGCCGAAATGAGTGAGGCGCCAGTTTTCGATCGCAGTGAGGGGAGGGGGCGGGCTGACATTGCTGAGGACGACATCGTTGCCGTCGCCACCGGTGTAGGTGATTTGCCATTCGTAGCCGCTGGCGGAGAAAGTGGTGGCCTCGGGTTTTCCCGTAAAGGTGCCACTGGCGGCGTTGCTGCCTGCGATCTTCAGGATGGTGAAGGTCGTAGCGGAGGGGATCCCGGGCGGAGCGAGGATGTCGAGCTCGCCTGCGAGGGTGGCGAGGCTACCGACGCTGAGAGTGTCGCCGGGCCGGACTTCAAAGCGGCTGCCGCTGGAGAGGGTGAGTGGGCCGGTGGTGGTCGGCGTGCCCTGCGCGGCCAAGGTGGCGGTTTGCACGGTGATCGGGCTGGTGAGATTTCCGCGAAGGATGAGTTTGCCCCCTGAAACGGTGGTGGGGCCGGTGTAGCGGTTGTCGGGATGGGAGAGGGTCCAGGTGCCTTCGCCCGACTTCTGAAGTGTGAGGGTGCTCACGCCATCGATGATCCGTCCGCTGACCGTGTTGGCAGCGGTGGAAGTCCCGCCGAGAGTGATCGTGCGCCCTCCCGAGTTGGCCGTCTGGAGCGTGCCGGTGAGGGTGAGAGATCCGCTGTTGCTGGCGATGCTTGTGCCTCCCGCGCCGGTTGCGGCATTGATGTCGCCGCGAACGATGTTGTCGCCCGTCGCATTTCGAAGTTCGGTGCCGCTAAGGTTCAGAGAAATTTCGGGTGCGAGCGTGATTCCGGGTGTGCTGCCTTCCAGCTCGATGCGTGCGTTTCCGTTGGTGGCGGTGATGGATTTCTCGCCGCTGCCAAGGGCGCTGCTGCGGGTGATGATCAGGCGTCCTCGGGTGATCGTGATGTCTCCAGTGAAGCTGTTGTCGCCACTGATTCGGAGGGTATCGGTGGAGTTCGGGTTGTTAAGCATCAGGCGACCAGAGCCGCTGATGGGGTTCGGCAACTGGAGGGTGCCGGTGCGCCGGAAGGCGAGCGTGCCGTCGTTGACGATGGACCCGGAGCCGGGGCTTCCAGTGGATCCTGCATTGCCGATTTGAAGGGTGCCGGCGAAAGAGCGGATCGTTCCAGGATAGAGGCCACCGACGATTCGTGTGGTGCCGATGTGGCTATTATTTCCGGAGAGGATGAGGTTGTTACTGGTGCCAGTGTAAGTGATGCCTCCCGGCCCTGAGAGGCTGCCGGAGAGAACGGCTTGGCCGCCAGCCATCGCGTCGACGGTGAGATCGGCGGAGAGGGTGGCGTTGTGTGCAATCGTGTAGCTGATTGGTTCAGCGGCCGTGGCGAGGAGGATGGATGGGTTGGTGCCGCCACTGCTGCGGAAATCGAGTGCTCCGCCTGTTAGATTCACCAAGTGGGTCGCCGAGGCGGTCCCGGCGAGCTGGAGTCGGTTCAATAGGTAGGTTCCGGAGAAATTGTTGTTGGCTGTTGTGCTGCCGCCGGGGAGGGCGTTTCCGGAAAGAAAGACGAGCTGGCGGGAGGAGTTTCCGGGCGGGGCGAAGTTGCCGTTCCAGTTGCTGGGTGTCGTCCAGTTTCCGTTGTTCGCTTGGTTCCAGATGAAGGATGCGGGGGAATTCGGGTCCCGAGGATTCGTGCCGAGAGTGTATTCCTGTGAGTTGATGATACCGTCGCCATCGGGGTCGGCGTTGTCGGCAGCGATGCCTGTGTTGGTGACGATTCCGAAGTGGGTATCGCGCCATGATTCAAGCTCGTTGGTTGGGCCGCTGAGGGTGGTGAGCACGACGTCGTTGCCATCGCCCCCGAAGTAGCTGATGCGCCAGGAGTAAGCGCTGGCGGTGAAGTTACTGGCTTCAGGTAGGCCGGTGAATATTCCTGAAACGGGGCCTGCGCTGTTTTTCCGAAGGATGGTGAACTGGCTACCGACGGGGATGCCGCGCGGGAAATTCACGCTGAGGTTTCCGTCGAGAGTCAGGGTGCCGCCCACGTCGAGGGGAGTATCAGGGCGGGCTTCGAAGTTTGCGCCGGGAGCCATGCTGAGGTCGCCGTTGATGGATGCACCGCTTGTGACAGCAAGCTGGCCGGCGTTGATCTCGACGTCGCCGGCGAGGCTGCCGCTGAGGATCAGGGTGCCATCGGTGACGGTGGTGGTCCCGGTGAAAGGTTGCGCGCCGGAGATCCGCCAAGTTCCCGGTCCGGACTTGAGCAGAGAAGTCGGCTGGGTGGCATCGGTGACAAGTCCGGAAAGCAGGTTGTCGTGGCGTGATGTGCCCGAGAGCTCTACGTGATGCGAGGTGTCGCTGGGGATGATGTTCCCCGCGAGATGAAGGGAGCCATCGATGCTGCTGATCGTGATACCTGAAAGGCCGCCGAGTGTGATGTCGCCGTCGATGCGATTGCTACCGCTGAAGTTCGAGAGGCTGCTTCCGCTGGCGTTCAGTGTGATGGAAGAAGGCAGGATGACAGGGGCGTCGCCGCCGAGTTGGAGGACTTGATTGATGCCATCGAGCTCGAGCTGTCGTGGTAGGCTGCCAAGGGCGGACGAGTGGGCGAGGCGAAGCGTTCCCCTTGTCAGTGTGAGGCTCCCGCGGAAGGGGTTGTCTGCAGCGAGCACCACCGTGTCGGTGAGAGAGGGATTCTCAATGGAAATACTGCCGGAGCCGCTAATGGGTGCGGGAAAAACCAAGGTGCCGGAACGGTGGACGGTGATTGCGCCGGCATTGATGATCGAGGTGTTGCCGATGGTTCCGGACTCGCCGCCCGTGCCAATTTGAAGTGTGCCTTCGACGATCCGGGAAATTCCCCGCAGGGCATTGTTGGCGTTGAACACAAGAGTGCCGGATCCGGTTTTTGACAGGCCGGAGACTCCGCTCAAGGGGGTATCGAATCGTGCGGCAACGCCGTTGGCCGTATGCAGATTTGGCTGCCATCCCGCCAGCTCCAGTGGGTTGCCGCTGAGGACCGTATCGGCGTTGAAAATGAGTCCGGCCGGGTAGAGTCCCGGGGTGAGGATGACTCGGGCGGAGGGACTTTCGAAGATTGCCGTCGTACTGCCGCGGTTCGGCCACGCTGCGCTGTCGTTGTTCCAATTTTGGGTGCTGCTGTCCCAGACATCATTGCCCGCGCTCCACGTGTAGGTGGCGGGTAACTGCGTGTTGAAATCGAGCGTCAATTGCCGCTCGCCTTTTTGCAGGTTCACCACGCCGCTGTTGAAGTCGGACCAGACGAATGGGCTGTCATAGGCTTTTGTCGGTTTGAAATTCAGGGTGGCTCCATTGACGCGTGGCGATTGGCTGTAGTTCGAATGGAGCGTGAGCGTGTCTCCGAGCGTTGATTGATAGTTCACGATGGAATTCGCGAAGGTCAGGGAGTTGCCGAGAATCTGCTCTTGGAAGGCGGAGAAGTTGCCGAAGTCGCTTGCCCTGCCGAGCTCCATCACTACGGGTGAGTACTCCTTATCCAGGACCATCCATTGTCCGGGATACGCCGGTTCTTCATCGTTCCGCCAAGTGAAGCCTCCATCGAGCACCTTGATGGCGGCATAGGCGCTGCCGTAGGAAGCGAAGACCCAGCCGTCGCGTTCGAGCAAGTCGCTTCGCCCGGCGCTGGCCACCCAAACCTTCATCTCCAGAGCGTACTTTGCATAGCGAGTGGACTCCATGCCAGCGTTGTCGAGCTTTTGAACGACGATGGCGTTTCGACTCTGCGCGCTCCAGTGTTGGTTGTAGTTCAGTCCTCCGCTATCGGCGGTGCATTGGAAAAAGATGCGGGCGTCGGGGTGGGAATTGAAGATGGCTCCGTGCCAGCGGTTTTGGCTGCTGATCATTTGCCAGAGCCAGTAGCGCCAGTGCCCGACGTGAATGGTTCCAAGGATGTAATCTGGCGTGATGTAGCTGTGGCGGGTGAAAGTTTCGTTCAGATCCATCTGCTGGGTGCCGTTGATCGCTCGGCCCATCTTGCGCTCGATACTCGTGTAGCTGCCGCGACCTGCGAGGTCGGTGGCGAGGTCGATCGCAAGCGCCGGCAGTCGGTAGGAGCTGGCGAGGTAGGTGAGGACGTTGTTGCCCGGTATGGGCATGCGACCCAGGCCGGTGTAGCACCAGAAGATCTCCGAGAATGGATTGTTGAGTCCTTCCATGCTTTGGGATTTGCCCCAACCGCTCTGATAGATTCGAGCCATGCCCCCGCCTTTCACGGCGTGCATCTGTTCCTGTGCCCAAGTGGTCCAGAAAAGATCGAGCCACTTGTTGGCGAGTTCGCGGAGTTCTTGGTCGGGGGCGAAGTCGACGAAGTTGTAGATCCCCTTGAGGGTGACGGGGCCGTAGTGGTTGTTAGAGAACTCGACCAGCATGCCTTTGCGGGCACGTTCGCGCAGCCATTCTTTGTAGTAGGCGGTGCTTGCTTGATAGTACGCTTCGGGAGTGGATCCATCGTCATAGACGAGGTCCGCATAGTCGGGATGGTTGCGGAGGAGCTTCGACGCGTGCCACAGTGTGGCGATATTCATGGCATTGAGATTCTCGGTGCCGTTGGGAAGATTCCAGATGTTCGAAGTCGAGGTCCCGACATCTGAGAGCCTGGCGTCACGCTTTGCATACTGCCAGAAGAGGTTCATCATCGCAGCCTCGTTGGCTTGCGTGAGCTTTCCGGGCGCGATGCGGCCTTGGCTGCCGTAATCTTCCAAGATTCGGAACGCCATGTCGGAGAGCCAGTCGACGTTGTCGAAGTACTGGTTGTCGTTGTATTGATTGCAGAAAGCGGCGACAGCTGCGTTGGCCTCGGGAATTTGCTCGTCGTTGAGGAAACAACGCAGTGCGAAGTCCATGTAGGTGTAGCTTTCTGGTCTGCGGTAGGAGGGTGAGGGGCTGATGTAGCCTTGGATGAAGGGGCGTCCACGCAGGGATTTGAGGACTAGGTCGCGCCGCTGCTCGAAGCTCTGGAGTGCCCCGGGTTCGCGGGTCAGAACCACATCGTTGCCATCGCCTCCTCTGTAAGTGATCTGCCAAGCGATCCCGCCTTTGATGAACTGTCCGTTCTCCGGAAGATTCGTGAAGGTGCCGCTGACCGCCTGGGATCCGCGATTGTTGAGGATGACGTAGCTGCCGCCACCCGATGTGCCGGGGGAGACCACGAGATTCAGATGGCCAGCCAGTGTGACGGATCCGCCGACCGAAAGGCGGTCGGTTTGTGACGGCATGGCGCGGAGTTCGAGAGTCGAGCCGGGTGCGAGGGTGAAATTACCGGATGTGGATCGCGCGCCTTCGACCGCCAAGTGGGCATCGGTGGCGACATGGAGATTCGCGCTTTGCAGTTTTCCGGCGAGGATGAGTTTGCCACCGCTGACCGTGGTGTCACCGCTGTAGGTATTGTTGGGGTGTGCGATTCTCCAAGTGCCGGTGCCGGATTTCGTAAGGCTGTTGGCTTGGCTACCGTTTGAGATCGCGCCGTTGACGCGGTTCGCTCCGGTGGAATCGCCCGAGAGAACTAGGGTTCTGGCTGCCGAGCCTGCGTTGATGTTACCGTTGAGAGCGAGCGACCCGGCATTGCTTTGGATGGTCGTGGAACCTGCGCCATTGTTCATCTGGATGCTGCCGTGGATGACATTGTCGCCCGCGAGGTTACGGATGGCGGGTCCGCTGGTGATGAATGCGATGTTGCTCGGGATGGATAGATTTCCGGCGGCTCCGTCGAGTTCGAGGAATGAGGAGCCATTGCGGATCGAGACCCATTTGCTGCCAATGCCCAAGGCGTTGCCGTGGATGATCCGTAAAGCCCCTGCGGCAATGGTTCCGTTGGCATCGCCGAGTGTCACATTCCCCGTGAATGTGTTCGAATTCGTCAAGACAAGTCGGCCGGTTCCAAGTTTCCGGAGGCCTTTGGAACCGCTGATGATCGTTGAAATTTCCGTCGTGACTCCGCTGGCAGTGGTGATGCTTGGGGTTTCACCGTTCAGGGTCAGCGTCTGATTCTGGATGCTGTATCCGGTCGTGCTGAAGGTGAGGTCGTTGGCGATGATGCCACCGTTGGCGATGCTAACGATTCCGGCAGTTCCGGCGAACAGCGCATCGTCATCAATGCCGCCGGGTGCTGGCCATGGCACGGATTGGGTGGCATCGAACCAGTCAGCCGTCTCGCTTGCCGACCAGATCCCGTCGCCGCCCTCGCCGTTCGGCCCCCACTCGAGCGTCGCCGCTGGCAATCGGACAGTGAGTCCGAGTGCGGTGGCGCTCGCGATCCCGACGAGCTTGCGTAAGATCGGCGCGGTGGTTTTTACGGCGATGGATGAGGGCATGGCTTCGGATGTTGCCTGACTTCGAGTCACGATATCTCAGGTGGCCAAGGGGCCATGCAACTGCCTCCGAGCATTGCAAGATTGCCCGGCTGTGCAAGATCACGGGCATCATCCTTTTGGCCGAGTTCCGTCCGGCATCAAATGCGGAGGATACCGCGCTCGATGGCGAGAGTGACGGCGCGGGTGCGGTCCGAGACGCCGAGCTTTTCGAGGAGGTGGGCGACGTGGGTTTTCACGGTGGTCTCGCCGAGTCCCAGCTCGGCGGCGATCTGCTTGTTTGCGAAACCGCGTGCGATGAGGTGAAGGACTTCGGCTTCCCGCGTGGAGAGTAGCGGGCGTAGTCCGCGTTCCTCGAGGCGGCGGGCGAGCTCGGGAGGGAGAAAGTGGTTGCCGTTGGCGACGCTGCGGATGGCCTCGACGATCATGCACTTTTCCGAGGACTTGGGAATGTAGCCACGAGCTCCGGCCTCGAGAGCCTGATGAATGTCTTCGGCGGTGTCGTTGATCGAGACGTGGAGAATACGGGCAGCAGGGTAGCGGGCGAGGATTTTGCGGGTGACTTCGATTCCGTGGATGTCGGGCAGGATGCCATCCATCAAAGTGATATCGGGCTGCAGTTTATCGAAACAGGCGAGGGCCTCGGCTCCGCTGGATGCCTCACCTACGACTTCGAGGTCGGGCTCGCCGGCGAGGGCTCCGGCAAGGCCGAGACGCACCATGAAGTGGTCGTCAACGAGCAGGATGCGGATGGGTTTGGGTTTCATGGGGATCGGCGATCGGTACGGATACCCGGACCTGGCAGCCATTTCCGGGAGAAGAGACGATGTCGAGTTGGGCGCCGATTTTGGCAGCTCGCTCGCGCATGCCCAGCAAGCCGAAATGGGGTTCGTGACCGGGCTGGGTGTTGGAGCTCTCGAAGCCAAGGCCATCGTCCTCGATGCTGAGCCGGACCTCGTCGGCGCGGTAGTCGAGGGTGATCTGGATCGAGAGGGTGCTTGCGTGCTTGATGGCGTTGGTAATGGCTTCCTGCGCGATTCGGAGCAGGTGGAATTCCGTGCCCGGGGGCAGATGTCGTGCTTCGCCGGAGAGGGAGATCCGGATGTCCGGCGCTTGGTCGCTGCGGAGGGAGGTGGCGATGACTTCGAGCGCGGCTGGGAGGCCGTGGTCTTCGAGCAACTTCGAACGGAGGTCCCAGACGGAGCGATGGGCCTCGAGCCTTGTGTAGCGCAGCATTCTTCGGGCGAGGTTCAGCGCTCGACTGGCGGCTGCCGGGTCGCGCGTGACGGCGTCGTCGAGTCCATCGAGCTGGAGGGCGATGCCTGAAAGTTGCTGTTCCAGGGTGTCGTGGAGTTCGCGAGCCATCCGGTCCCGTTCTTCACCGATGGTTTCGGCTCGCAGCTTTCGGGTAATCACATGGAGTTGGCGGCTGACTTGTCGCCGAAGAACCCAAGTGCCGGTGATGCCGATGACGGCGAGGATGCCGGTGATCCCGAGGGCAATGAGCAGGCGTCGGGTGGTCCACCAAGGGGCGCGGTCGAGGATTTCCAAGCCCGAGGAATCGGGCAGGCGGATGCGGAAGCCATCGACCCAGTTCAGTCGCGGAAGCGCGTGTGTGGTGGTCAGTTCACAAATGCCGGTAAGGCGGACGCGGTCGCCGACATGGAGTGGGAGATCGATTCGCGAGGAGTCGCTCGGTCGTAGGGCTTCGAAGAAGCGATCTCCGCTGCGGAATTGGAGGATGTCTTCGATGCTGCTACTGCGGAGGCCGAGGAAGTCGGCATCTAGGGTGACGAGCTCGGCTTGCAATGCGGCGGGGTCCGACTGAAAGCCGAAGGGGATGGGGGCGATGGCCTTTTTTGATCCAAGTGGACTGACGCGGGTGGCGCGGAGGAGAGGGCGGAAAGGGGCGATCGCGCCAAAGCCTTCGGCTTCGACTTCGGTTCCGGGAGGAAAGCGTCTGATGGTGGCCGCTTGCACGAGGGTGCTGCCACTGCTGTCTCGTAGGTAAAATCCATCGGTGGCATGCTGGGTGACGATCCCCCGGATGCGGACTCTCGAGAGCGGGCCGTAGCCACTGCTGAGCAAAGTGCCGACGCTGAGAAGTGGGGGGATGCCCTCATCGGCAAGACGCGGGGTCGGAGTGATGGCAGCGAAGGACGCGACGAAAAAGTGTCGATCTGTCATTTGCCTCTGGCGGTTGAAGATCGTGCCAATGACGCCTTTCAGACGGACCGGGCGTTGCATCAGAGCGGCGGCCTTGTCCTCGGCGTCGGGACTGGTCGGCAGTTCCGCTTTGAAGGGGAGGCCGTGAACTTGCAGGCTGAGCGTGAAGCGTGACGGGGAGGCTTCGTAGCCGATGATCACGGCCGGGACTTCCACCCATTCGGAGTCCATTTCCGGGGAGAATAGTTCGGCTGCGGTCGGTTTCGCGGGCTTGGGGAGCTCCCCTTGACCGAGGTGGGTTACGACTCCGTCGCGGATGCTGGGATAGTAGCCAAGTGCATCGGAGCGGCCGGTGACGCGGACCAGGTCTCCGGGTTTGACCGGGGTGGAAAGGTCCTTGGCGGCGTTTTTAACAAAACAGCCGGCACTGCCGTCGTGGAGGAAGAAGTTCCAAGGGGATTCGGGTTCGATGCCGACGACGGTTCCGGTGACCTCAATGGCTTGGCCGAGTGTCGCGGTTTCGCTCGATAGGCTGCGGATCTCGCCCAGGCTTGTCATGGGGGGCGCTTCGGTTTCGGCGCGCGAGAGCAGTAGGCCGGCAAATAGGATGGCGAGGCAGCGGGACCAAGCGGCGATATTGCGGGCGAGAGGCATTGGCTGCGGGATGAACGGCTTTTAGGAAAATGGATGGCCTCGCTTTTTTGAACAGAAGGAAAGTCGAGCCAGACTCGGACAGGTCCCCGGGAGCCGCGCTTCACGGCGCTTGTTCCCGGGCTTGTCAGAGGCGGTCCTTTGGGTAGTTTTTGCCGATGCGATTTTCATTTGTGCTGATCCCTCTGCTGATTGCGAGCGCGGCGGTGACCCATGGCGGGACAGCGCGGCAAGCCGATGGAATCCGCCGGGCTTATGAGGCTGATTTCAAGCAGTGGGCACTCAAATTGCAGATCGCGACTCGTCCGGAGGATCGGGCAAAGATCGCTGCCGAGCGTCCGGATGCCGATGCCACGGCGAGGCGGATGTGGTCGGCGATTCGTCCGAATTTGGCCGAGCCTTGGACGCTAGAGCCCGCGGCTTGGTTGTTGCGCTTGGGTGCGGGATCTGCGGTGGAAGTGGGTGGCGATGGCGCTTTTCCGGCTGAGGCCGCGACGGCGATTCGCGAAGCGGTGGTGAAGCACCACTTGGCGAGCGAGGGTCTAGCTCCGCTGTGCATGGCCTTGGTGGCGACGAATCATCCGGGTTCGCTACCTCTCTTGGAGAGGATTGAAAAAGAGAGCCCGCATAAAAAGACCCAAGGGGTGGCAGCGCTGGCGATCGCGATGATGCTGAAGGACCTGAGTGACGAGCCGGAGGTCATGCGGAGGCGTTTGACGTTGTTGCGCAAGGCGATCATCGAGAGCAGCGAGGTCGAGATCCAGGGGGTGAGCGTCGCGACGCTCGCGGCTGACGAGCTCTATGTGATCCGCTTTTTGAGCAAGGGGCGCGAGGCACCCGATTTGGTCGGCAGTGGTTCTGGTGGCGAGCCGATCAAGCTGTCGGATTTCCGGGGCAAGGTCGCCGTTTTGCTATTCTGGCGGTCGGAAGACGGGAGTGCCGAGCAACTGTGTCAAATGGTGAAAGGAATCCGTGAGCGATTTGCGGGCAAGCCCTTCGAGATCGTTGGCGTTCATCGGGACTCGATCGCTTCATTGCGCGGGCTTCAGAGATCGGGCGATGTCGAGTGGCCGAATTTCTCAGATCCTGAAAACAAGTTGGGCAACGAGTTCCGGATCGCATCGTGGCCAGCGGCCTACGTGCTGGATGGCGAGCGTCGAATCCATTACGCCGGCCCGATGGGGTCCTTCGTGGAGCTAACGGCCTCAGCCTTGTTGCAGGAGCGTTGAGGCTGCCTGTTTTGGGTGCAAGGCGACCTACATTTCGGTTGACTCCCTCAAGCGGTAGTTACACCGTAAACTCATCTTTATGAGGAATTCCCGTTCCTGGCGTGAGAGATCCCTTGGAGGCTTTGCGCTTGTCATCACATTGTCGCTGGTTGTTCTACTGGTCGTGATATCGGTGGGTCTGCTGTCTTTGTCTGCGATCTCCTTGCGGGCATCGTCGGCATCATCTGCGATGGCAGAGGCGCGTGCGAATGCTCGACTTGCGGCTCAATTGGCATTGGGCCAGCTCCAATTGCTTGCCGGTCCTGATACTCGGATCACGGCCAGTTCACAACTCGCGGATGAATCGAATCCGGTCGTCACCGGTGTTTGGCGGAGTTGGGAAGGGCGGGATCGCGACGGTGCTGGCAAGCCGATCGTGCCTGACTACGGATCCAAGAAGAATCCGGGCAAGGCCGCTGAAATACCTGGGGCCTCTGGGGGCTCAAGTGGACGTTTCCTCGGCTGGTTGTCGTCGGCCAGTCTGGGCACGGCGCCCGAAATGTCGAAGTTTGATCGTTTGTCCAAGTCGCCGCAGTCGGGGTTCGTGCCCTTGCTGGGGAAAGGGAGCGTGCTCAGTCCGACGCAGCGCGCCTATGTCAAGCCGACTTTGGCTGAGGATGGCTCGGGTGGTTTGGCTTGGTGGATCAGTGGGGATAATTCCAAGGCGATGCTCAATACGGATGGTCGCAGCAAGCCACAGAGCGCGCCGGAGTGGCAAGAGAGAATGCGTTCGAACGGCGTTGCGGATCCAGGGGTGTTCGGGCTTGACGAGCTGGGCGAGTTGGACGGCACGAAGTCGATCGTTCCCAGCACGGGGAGCTTGAAGCTTTTGAATGCGGCGGCAGACCTTCGGAAATTTCATGACTTTACAAGTTCGAGCACCGGGCTTCTGACGAACGTCGCGGTTGGAGGATGGCGAAAGGATCTCTCTTTGATGACGGAGAAGTTTTCCTCTTTGTCTTCGAGCAACCTTCCTTTTTATCGGTCAAAGCCTGGTAAGGATGCGACTGCGCGGAAGGCAAGTCCTCGTTCAGCAGCTCCCGGTGCCTTGCTTTACCCGTGGGCGACCTATCGCAATAATGCCTCCGGGGCGGGTTGGCAGCAGGTCCCGCCGATTTCTTCATGGAGCGCTTTGGTGGATTACTCTCAGCAGTACCGCAGCTTGAGCACCTCTTCGGCCTCCAAGACCGAGATGCCCAAATTCTTCGGAAGTCATGGAGACTCCGATGAGTCCGGAGTAACTAAGTTCCAAGAGCAGGTTCGGCGGACGCCCCAAATCGCACGGATTCATTGGATCTACTCCATGGGGGCAGCCCTTGCATCTGCGACAAGCGATCCCGGCGGCGATAAAGCGAACCATGGCAAATACATGCCAGCCCTCCAGATCACCCCAGTACTGACTTTGTGGAACCCCTACAACGTCGAGATTGCGGTCAATGGTTTTGCGGTAAACATTCAAGAGACCGCGCCGCTTGAGTTCACCTTCAAGGTGGGCGATAAGATTTATCCCCCATCGAACCTGACGCAAATTAGTAAGAGTTTAAAACCGGATGGAACAAATGCCTACCAGCCTTTTAATCTGAGCATCAATCAGCCGATTCGTCTCGCTCCCGGAGCTTCGCGTATCTTCAGTATCGCGAATAAGAAGCCGGTTGAGAATGTTACTGCAGGCGATGTTAAATTATCGCTCGTTCCAGGCTACACCACGGGCGGTGGCTATCTGTTCTACGGGCTCAACCAGGGTGCGAACATCTATGCAGCGGGGAGCGATGCCTTTTCGATTCAAAAGATCACTTACAATGGCAAAACCAAGGAAGGCGGCTTGAATGGCAGCCAGAAGCTCGGAACGGGCATCATCTATGACATTGCGATCATCGATAATGACGGTAAATTAAGGAGCATGTCCGCTCATCGGATGATCTACGCGACTGAGGAGATGGGGAGCTCTCCTGCGCAAGGGCAGGCGATCATGGACAAGCTCTATCCACCGCTCACCCTACCCTTGGCGACGACGCTTTCTGCGGTGGTTGGAGAAAAGAGCCAGCCTTTCGCCAGTGCGATTTTCGGTTATCGGATGGCGAGCACGATGTCCCCGAGCGCGAAGCACAAGCATCTCTACTCGAAGGGCATGTTGCAGACCAATCCCCTTTGCTTCTACACGGAAATTGGTTTCGGCGACGACACCAACGCCAAAACGACCATGTCGGGCACTGGTGTTTATCATCCGATCAATGCGCCCTATGACTTCGCATTCCAAGAGGTTCAAGGTTGGAACGACACCATGAACATCCCCCAGTGGGACGCGGGCAGCAAGAGCAGCTTTATCGTATCGGGGCTGAATGCCAACGACGGGCTGACCCGCTGCGTGATGGCCGAGTTGCCGACGCGGCCTTTGCAGAGTTTGGTGGATCTGACGCATTTCGACGCCCGGAACAACAATCCGATTCCGCCGTTCCAATTCAATTTGATCGGAAACGGTTCCGCCCATCCGGTTTTCGCTCCGACGCAAACCGAGGTAAAGACCTCTTACAATAACGGGATGTGCAATGATGACAGCTTCCTGCTGAATCACGTTTTGTTTGACGATTGGTTCGTATCGTCGATCGCGCCGGATTTAAAAGATTTCGGGCGGTCGGAGGAACGCAACTTGAGGAAGGTGTACGAAGACCACGTTTCTCTTACCAAGCCTCTGCCGAATGGTCGCTATCGCCCAGTCGCAAGTGCGGCCGCACCCACACCTGCCGACGCGGTGGCCCGAGATGTAAACCCTTCGACTTCTTATCAATCGATCGCGGCAATGCTCGAGGTCGAAGGCATGTTCAACATCAACTCGGTTTCTGTCGATGCATGGAAGGCTCTGTTGCGTTCGAATCGAAGTGTCCAAGTTCCTTACTTGAGCACGTCCGGAGCGACAGTGGCGGGGCAGGAGGTTTCGTATTCATTCCCGCGCACTTCGGTGGCAGGTGACAGTGCGACCGATTCCGGTTCCAAGAACTCCGGCTTGTTCAGCGCCGCGGGCGAGTTTGCCGGGCATCGAGTGCTAAGCGAGGAGCAGATCGACGCCCTTGCGGAGGAGATCGTCAAAGAAGTGCGCAAGCGGGGGCCCTTCCTTTCGCTTTCGGAGTTCGTCAATCGCCAGTTGGTTGGCGACAAGAGTCGTGCGCTGGCTGGAACCATTCAGCAGGCACTGGATAATTTATCGGCAATGGGTTCTTCGCCGAAGAATCCCTACTCCGTGCTGCAGGAGCGTTCGGTTCAGATCACCGCAGCCCCGCCGGGAACCACCGACTACAAGTTTCCCGAAGCGGCGCTCGGGTGGTCATCGTTCGGAGTCCCTGGCTGGGTCCGGCAGGCGGATATCCTCCGTCCCTTGGCTCCGGTGATTAGTGCTCGCGATGACAGCTTCACGCTGCGCTGCTACGGTGACGCTCGCGCCCCCGGAAATCCGGACAAGATTCTCGCCCGGGCTTGGTGTGAGGTCCGGGTCAAGCGGGTGGCGGATTTTGTGAGTTCGGTCGATAATCCCAAGGTCACCCCGTATTCGTCCTTGATGAAGGAGCCTGTGAACCGTCTTTTCGGGCGTCGCTTTCAGATCGAATCCTTCCGCTGGTTGAGTCCGGATGAAGTTTGAGCCCGTTGGCGATCCTACCATTGGCGTATTTTTATGAGACATTCCCGCGGTTTTTCGCTCGCTGTTTACTGCCTTCTGTTGCTCGCCATGCAACCTGTTCTGGCAGCAAGAAAGGTTCGGGCGATCTTCATCCAGCCAGGGCCGAATGCGCCGGAGAAGGCTCTGCTATGGGATGGGAAGAGTGGTTTTGAGTTGGAACTTCCGCAGCGGAATTTCTCGCCCGAGGTGAACGCGCCAGAGGGCGATTTGGATTTGCTCTGTTTGACGGGCCCGCCCGCCGCCGGAAAACCGGTTCCTGCGGGCGCTCCGCGGGTAAAGCTTCCGAAGGAATGGAAGCGCAGTCTGCTGCTTTTCTTCCCGGACCCGAGCAATAGCGCATTTCCGGCGCGGGTCATCGCGATCAATGCTTCGGAGGCTGATTTCAAAATGGGTCACAGTCTCGTTTTCAACGTCTCGAAGGCGACCATTCGTGGCAAGTTTGGCAATGAGGTGGTAACGGTGTCTCCAGGGGCGAAGGCGGTGATCAAGCCGCCGGTAAATGGCAAGGGCGACTATCTGGTAGCAATTGATAGTGCGATGCCTGGTGACAAGGAAGCCACGCCGATTTGCCGGACGACTTGGCGGCACGAACCGGAGGCGCGGCAGATCCTGTTCGTCACTCCGGAGGCCGGTCGCGATGTGCCGCGGGTCTGGGGCATCCTTGACCGCGAGAACTGAGTGGTGGGCGGGCTTATTCAGGAAAGCTGCCCAGCGAGCCAACGCTCGAATGCGGTGTGATCTTTAAGATCGTATTGCCAGCAGCGAAATCCGTAGCGGATGCCGCTGGCAATGTTTGCCGGAAGGTCGTCGATGTAGAACGTCTCCTCCGGAGTGAGTTGGTGCTCCCGGATGGCATGGAGGTAGATCTCATCCTCCGGTTTGATGGCACCGACTTCGTAGGAGAGCACCGCCTCGGGGAAGTGTTGGAAGATTTCGAAGTTCTCGAAGATCCACGGGCAGTGAATGTCGTTGGTGTTGGAGAACAGGATGAGCCGATGACCCTGCGCGGCGAGTGATTCGACCGTCTGCCACATGGCTCGATTCGGGGTGAAGATTTCGCGCCATGCTCGGGTGAACTGGTCGTTTGAAATCCCGCCGCCGAGTTGGTCGATCGCCCAAGGGATGTAGCTGTCGCGGGTGATTCGTCCGCTTTCAAAGTCATCCTTTTTGGCCATGAGGCGAGCGAGTCGTGCGTCGGTGTCAGGGGTGTCGGGAGGAAGCAAGGTCGCCAGCGAGGGCTCGAAATGAAAGTCGAGCAGGACTTTCCCGATATCGAAGAGAAAGGTCATAGGGCGTGAGGCGTGCCGAGGTTGAATCATTTCGTCGTGGGCAAGCTGGCGAGGATGTGGCGGGCGGCGGTCAGGGCTCCGGCATTGCGACCGTGCAGGGCGAGTTTGCGTTTCATCGTGCGCCAGAGAGCGGCGTCATCGGCGAGGAGATCGGTCAGCGCGCTTCGAATGCGTGCGGGATGATCGGCGAGTTGGCCGGCACCGATGGCCTCGAGTAGTCTGAGATTGCCCTCCTCCTGCCCGGGGACGAGGTGATGAACCAGCATCGGGCAGCGGGCTGCGATCGCTTCGTGGACCGTGGCTCCACCGGCCTTTCCGATGACCAGGTGGTGGGAATTTAAAAGCCGTGGGACGCGGCGGGTCCAGCCCTTGATCGTTACCCGGCCCGGGTAGGCGTCCCGCACCTCGCGGGCTCGCTGCCAGAGGTGGCGGACGTTCTTGCCGAGCACGATGGTCAGACGGGTGTTCGGCGAGCTTTCGAGGACCGCGGTCGAGATGGGCTGGAGGTGGGGACGCTTGGCGGTAGTGAAATAGAGGACGCGGAAGGCTTGGCAGGAATCGTCATCAGGGACGGGTTGGAGCCGTGAGAAATCGGGGTGAACGGGGAATCCGGTATCGACGACTTGTTCAGCGGGGAGTCCCGCGTCGAGCATGGTCTGGCGCGTATGGGGATCAGAAACGATCCATTCGAGAGTCGGTGCCTTGAGCCAGGCTGCATTGATCTCGATCGAGTCGGTCACGACCGTGAAAACCGGTGGTGGGAGAGGGGATTTCGCGAGGAGTCTCTGGAGAAAGTAAGGATAGAGCGGGTAGCTGGCGACGACAGCGTCGGGCTGCCAGTCATTGACGAGGGCTCCGAGCATGCGCTCGGGCTTTCGCATGAGTGGAAAGCGCTGGCGGGTGAAGTCGACTTGGTCGGTGGATTGATACACGCGCTGCCAGAGTCGTGGTGCGTGGTCGGTGATGAAGCGGTATCCTTTGCAGATCCAGCGGGTGCTCACCGGGGCTCCCAGCAGGCAGGGATCGCTGACGCGGGTCTCCGCGCCGAGTTCCTGAAGGGCGAGGGCGAGGTTGCGGGCGGCGCTGTTGTGTCCTTCGCCGAAGGCAGCGGTGCAGATGAGGATCCGGGCGGGCATTGTGATAGCGGCGCCCGATTTAGGGCGAAGGCTGGCGTTGCGTCGAACGGCTTTTACGGCTTTTGTCTGCCGCGGCGCTTCTCATGCCCGATTCCATTCCAAAGCTACGCGTGATCGACGAAAAGGACGAGGGTCCGGTGGAAGTCGTGCGCCTCGCGGTCGACGGTCGGGCAGTTGAGGAGGTGGAACGATTGCCGGGAGGTGCCGATGATCCGGTCGAGTTGCGTTTGCAGAGTCCAGCACGGGATCCCTTCGCGGGTCGCAGCATGGAGCCTGGAGTTGAAGCGATCCTTGATGCGGGAGGAGTCGCGGCCAGCGTCGAGCAGCCATGGGGAGCGGAAAGCGCGCGATGGGTCGGAATTCCTTACGGTTGGTTTGTGTTGATCGTCGTCGCCTTGTTGGGGGCGGGTGCTTGGTCAGTGCGAGAGATGCATCTTGGGGAACAGGAGCTGAAGGTCCGAGAGGAGAAGGTTTTGGAACGGGTGGATCAGAACAAGGTCGAGGATCAGCGCGCGGAAGCTTTGGTGACGGCCGTCGAGAGCGCGGTGAGCGGCTACCTCAAGGCTCGGACGATCGATGAAATGTTGCCATGGGTGCGTCACCCGGAGCGAGTGAAGCCTTTGATTGTTGAAGAATGGCGAAGGGAATCCCGTCGCCCGTTGACTTTTGCCCGCATGACCATGTTCGAGGGGCAGGAATTCAGTGGAAAATCTTTCTGGGTGGTGCGAGCTGAAGTGCGCGACGGCCCACCGCAGACCCTGTTGGTCGAGCAACTCGGGCCAACCAAGGTGAAGATTGACTGGGAAACACATGTTTGCCATCAGCCGATGCCTTGGAGTCGGTTCGTGGCGGAGCGACCTGATGATCGGGCGATGGAATTCCGGGTGAGGGTCACGCCAGACACGTATCACAGTCACGAGTTCTCCAACGTCGGTCGCTGGGTGTGTTTTCGGCTGATGGCGAAGGATTCGGACGAATATCTTTTTGGCTACGCCGAGGCAGGTAGTCCGGAAGCAGATTTTCTCTCGGGAATCTGTCAGAGGACTCCGGGTGGTGTAGCGGCGGTCATCCTGCGCTTGAGGGTTCTGTCGAGTTGCAAATCGCCACGAGGAGTCGTGATCGAGAAGGTGACTTCGCCGCATTGGGTTCGTACCGACGAGCCTCAAGAGGACGGGTCTTGATCCTGTGGCTAAGCCCTGTGAGTCTCCGCCCGCGTGATGAATCCCGCTCGACCTGCCCTTGAATGGCGCCATTTGCTGCGGGGAACGCTGTTTGGGACAGGGAGCTTCTTGGCGCTGCAATTCGCCAGCGCGCTGTATCGATTGAGCCGGAGCACCGGTGAGATGGACAATAAGTTCAGTCAGTTGGCCCGGAGCGAATATCGCAGCTTTCTGATCGAACAGAATCTGGTGGTTCTGTCGGCATACCTGCTGCTTTGGATCGCGGCGTTCGTTTTGGTGCTGCCAGCGGTTGCTTTTTGGCGGAGCCGCTGCCCCTTGCGAGGGCGGGGTTCGATCGTCCTGCCGGCTTTTTTGTTCACCCTCGGCACCCACGGGTATTTCATGTTCCGTTTGGTCGGCGAGCGTCCCTATTTCTTGGGTGAAGCTCATTTTAGCCAGTGGTACTATCGGGTTCTCGACCTGCCGCCAGCCGCTTGGCAGCCATGGATCGATGGCATTTTGTTTTCGTTTTTACCGCTAGTGGTTGTCGCCGTTTCCGGTGGGTGGTGGCTTTCGCAAATGAAGCGGCCCTGGCGCTTCGCGACGCTTGGTTTGTTGGTGCTGAGTGGGGGAGGCTTGTTATTGGCGTCGTTTCAGCGGAGTGCTGCGATCCGGCCCGCATCCTCGGTTCGTCGGGCGCCGAACATTCTGATCATCGCGTCGGACTCCCTGCGTGGTGATCGTCTCGGATTCAGTGGCTACCAACCGGATCGACGCGATGGTCCTGCCGCGGCTGGGGTCTCGCCGAAGATCGATGCTTGGGCGGCGGAAGCAGCTCGATTCGATCGTTGTTACACCCCGATCGCATCCACTTTGGAGTCGGCGGTGAGCGTGATGTCATCGAGCTACCCGCACGAGCACGGAATCCGCCACATGTATCCACGGCGTGAGCAAGTCGTTGCGGCGGAGGGCAAGATTCGCACGATTGGGGAGGTTTTGGCAGAAAGAGGGTATGATACCGCGGCGATCGGTGACTGGTGTGCCGGTTACTACGACATGATGCCTCTGGGCTTTCGCGATGTGTCGGTGTCGAGCTTCGACAATTTCCGGATCTACATGAGTCAGGCGGTGATGATGGCGCACTTTGTCGTGCCGCTGTATTTCGACAATGCCTTGGGCTATCGCATGTTCCCCCAGATCGGGTCCTTCGCGCAGTTCGTCACGCCAGAAGTCGTCACTCGGCGGGTCGAGGACAAGCTGGCAGCACAGGCGGCGAGTGGGCGCCCGTTTTTCTGGCACGTGTTTTATTCCTGCAATCACCTGCCTTACGCTTCGTCCGATCCGTATTACCGAATGTTTACCGATCCCAGCTATGAGGGGGCAAATCGCAGCAAGGTCGACTTTGACATCAACGAGTTCGTGAGCGGTACCGGACTGGAGGAAAAGCTCAAGGCTCTGTCCGAGGAGGAGATTCGCCAAATCCGCGGGCTTTATGATGGCTGCACACGGCAGTTCGATGACTGCTTTGGCCGGATTCTGGAGGCGCTGCGTCGCCATGGATTGGAGGAGGATACCATCGTGGTAATGACCTCGGACCATGGTGACGACCTCTATGAGCCGGGCGTGACTCTTACTCATGGTTTGGGTTTCAATGGGGCGGATCACACTTCTCACATGCCGCTTGCCATTGCGGGGCCGGGCATCGTTGGCCAGCGCCAGATCGCCCAGGTGCGGAGTATCGATATTGCGCCGACTTTGTTGGAGCTCGCGGGAGTCGAGCCTCCTATGACTTGGACGGGTCGGAGCGTGGCACCGTGGATCCGGGGTGGGGAGCAGGGGACGGATCGCCCTTTCTACGGAGAGACCAGTTTTCCTTTCATTCTTTTCCAAGTTCCAGGCGTCGAGCGTCCCGCTCTGCCGCCGATGGATGAACTGACGACGATCGATCCGGACTACAATCACCAGTTCATCCTCAAGCCTGAGTGGGAGAAGCCTCTCGTTGACGCGAAGCAGCGCTGCTTACGAACTCGCGACTGGAAAGTTGTCGCGACGCCCGATCGTTCGGGGATGCGGCACTATGGTTTGTTTCATCCGGCCAGTGATCCCGATTGCCGGCGGAATCTCGCGGCGGAGCGGCCTGAGGTTCTGGAGCCACTTCGACAAGCGCTCGAGCGCTGGGTGCTGCAAGGTGAAGAGACATCGATCCCAGAGATTTTCCCGAGGGGTGAGCCGGGACTCGAGCCCTAGGAAGGGCTTTGTGACCTTTTGTGGCGTTGGCAGCGCGGATGATTGTCGCTTGAGTTTCCTCATCGGGTGGGGATGCTCCCGGCCGTCCGCGAGTCACACCAGAGCTGATGAAACCTCTTTTTTTGCCCCTGATTGCCTTTTTTCTCAACGCGGCTTCCGCAGCCGAGGCTCCGAAGCTGCTTGCGGACTACTTGAAGCCCGATGTTTTGATCAAGGGGGAGATCGTGGTGGTGGTGCCGCCGCCGGAGTTGGACAAGTATATCGCGAAGGTGGAAGAGGCCGCTCGCAAGAATCCCGAGTGGTTTCGGGAACATGCAAAAAGCAGCAAGCCGGGGGTACCTTTGCCTTTCGACGAGAGGTTGGGCCTCTCCCGTGAGGAATACGACGATTACTTGGGTTTCTGGCGGAAGCGGGATTTCAAGGGAATCGAGGCGGTGCCGATCCGCTTGGGATCCGGCAAGGACGGGCACTGGAACATTAATATCGGAGGATCCGCCCAAGCGGTTTCGATTCTGCGTTACGACCCGAAGGAGGATGCGTTCGCTTCGCCCAACGGGAGCTTGAAGCGGATCGAGGATGTCTCGGCTGACGCGAATAGCACGCTTGGCGCGTGGACTGGACACGAGTGGAAATTCGAGGAAAAGACCGGTCTTGGGACAACCAAGGAAAACATCGCGATCGGGAAAACTGGGGATAAGAAGTTCGGCCTGATTGTGTATCGTCTGCAAGAGGTCTCCGACCAGGGAACCCGTTTGGTTGATCGTGGATTGGTGGTCCGTTTCCCGCTCGGTGCGGCAGGTATTGTGAAGCAGCCGACAGCACCGAAGAAGAAGTGACCTTTGGGACGCAGGTGTTGCTTGCGTGCAACATGGGTGTTGCATGAGCGGGGCGGCTGGCCAAGGTCGCGGCGATGAGAGTTCACCGGTTGTTGGCGGAAGGAAGCGTTGGGGTTCTGAGGGAGGTCTTCGACGAAGGCCGGGTTCTCGATCGTGCGCTGGATGAGGCCTTTCGCGCGAATCCCAAATGGGGCAAGCGCGACCGGGGCTTCCTGGCGGAAACCGTGTTTGAGGTCGTGCGTTGGCGTCGTGCGCTGGCATTTGTCGCTGCGGATGAATCGCTTGAGGCGATATGCGCTGCACAGTGGCGGCGCGCTGGGTTGGAAGTGCCGGAGTGGTGGCGCTGGAATGGCTGCGGATTGGACGAGATGGCAGCTCGGGAGAAGGAACTGGGTGATCAATCGCGTGCGGTCCGTGAGTCCGTGCCGGATTGGCTCGATGAAATCGGAGAGCAGGAGTTGGGCGAGTCTTGGGGACTGGAGTTGGCGGCCTTGAACCGTCGGGCGCGGGTGTTTTTGCGGGTGAACCCCTTGTTGACGACCCTTGACGAGGCGGTCTTGTGGCTGGCTGAGGCAGGAGTGCCCGTCGAGCGTGTCGAGGGCGCGCCGGATGCATTGGTCCTGCCGGAGGGGAAGATCTTGCCAAAGTTACTTGCGCAGGATGGCAGGGTGGAGATTCAGGACGCGGGCTCGCAACAGATCGTTCCGCTGCTGGGCGTCGAGCCTGGAATGCGTGTGGTTGATACCTGCGCGGGTGCGGGTGGTAAGACCTTGCAGATGGCGGGTGTGATGGGGAATCGCGGTGAGATCATCGCGCTGGATACCTCGGAGCGGAAGCTGGTTGAGTTGAAAAAGCGTGTCGCGCGTTCCGGTGCCCGCAATGTGAGGATCGAACCCTGGCAATCCGACAGCTTGAGGCGTCGAAGTGGCTGGGCAGACCGTGTTTTGATTGATGCCCCCTGTTCGGGTCTCGGGACTCTGAAGAGGCAGCCGGATTTGAAGTGGCGGATCGGGCCGGAGGCCTTGCAAAAGACGATCGCGCTCCAAGCCAAGCTACTTGATCGTTATCGGCACCTGCTGAAGCCGGATGGGCAGTTGGTGTATGCGACCTGCTCGGTGTTGCCTTCCGAGAACACCCGGCAAGTGAGAGCTCTCTTAGAGCGCGGCGCGGCCCGGGAGATCGAAGCCGAGCTCAGCGTCTCTCCGGCAACGAGCGGTTGGGACGGATTCTATGCTGCTCGGTTAGGCTAGCGTGAAGGCGCCATTCCATTCGAGCGATGGAATGGCGAATCGCCGCTGAACGGTCTAGCGAAAGTGGTCGCGCATCGGGCGATGCGCTTTTCACCGTTCAGGCGTGCTGGAGGAATCGGCGCTGGGCCTCTGCTTCTGGATTGTGCGGCAGGGCGTCGTTCTCCGGGCTGGTGTCAGCGACCAGTTCATCGCGGAACTTCGCAATGATGGCTTCCACCGGCCAAGATGAAGCTTCGCCGAAAGCACAGATCGTGCGGCCGTCGATCTGATAGGCCACGCTTTCCAGGGTAGCGACATCCTTGGGCGAGGCCTCGCCGGCGACGATGCGGTCTGAGATTTTCTTCATCCACATCGATCCCTCGCGGCAGGGCGTGCACTGGCCGCAGGACTCGTGGGCGTAGAAGCTATTGATGTTATTGAGGACCCACGACATCTTGCGAGAGTCGTCCATGACGATCACCCCGCCGGAGCCAGCCATCGTTCCACAGGCCGCGAGTGAGTCGAAATCCATCGGGATGTCCCAGAACGACAGCTTGAGATCCGAACCCTCCGGGCCCTTGCCTTTCAGGGTGAACTCCTCGTCGCAGCGGAGGATCTTCGCGGATGATCCGCCGGGAATGACCGCTTTGAAACTGCGGCCGTCTTTGGGACCGCCGCACATGTCGTAGAGGAGTTCCCGCATGGTCACCTTGCCGACTTGAACCTCGAAGTAGCCCGGCTTTTTCACATCACCAGAGACGCAGAGGATTCGGGTGCCGGTATTGTTTTTCACGCCGAGTTTGGCGTATTCCTCGCCACTCATTCGGACGATGTGCTTCACGTGGCACAGCGATTCGACGTTGTTGACGATGGTCGGGCACATGTACAGCCCGAGTGCGGCGGGGAAATAGGGCGGTTTGATCCGAGGGTAAGCCCGCTTGCCTTCGAGTGACTCGATCAGGCCCGTCTCCTCGCCGCAGATGTAAGCGGCGGCACCACGGTGGACGTGGATTTCCACATCGAAGCCCGAGCCGAGGACATTGGTTCCGACGAAATTCTTCGCACGGGCCTCAGCGATGGCATTTTCGAGAATGATCGCCGCTTCAGGGAATTCCTCGCGGATGTAGATGTAAGCCACCTTGGCACCGACGGCAAAACAGGAGATCACCATGCCTTCGATGAGCTGGTGGGGGTCCTGATGGACGATGTAGCGATCCTTGAAGGTGCCGGGCTCGGACTCGTCGCAGTTGCAGATCAGGTAAACCGGTTTGGTATTGTTCGGCGGGATGAAAGTCCACTTCAGTCCGGTCGGGAAGCCGGCGCCACCGCGGCCGCGCAAGCCTGCCTTTTTCACTTCCTCGGTGATCGCCTTCGGCTCCATGGCGATCGCTTTGCGGAGATCTTCGTAGCCACCATCGCGCAGGTAGCAATCGATCGACGGATCCCAGCCTTCGCGGTCGACGTTTTTGAAGATGAGGCGGTATTCGCGGGGATCGGGCTGTTTGCCAGCTTTGTAGGTGATCATGGGTGTGATCAATGGGAGGTTTGACTGACTTCGTAGGAGTCGAGAAGGGCGCGGGCTTTGTCGGCGGAGACGGCCTCGTGGAAATCGTCATTCACCAAGCAGACGGGAGCGGTCCCGCAGGAAGCGAGGCATTCGGCGAATTCGACCGACCATTTCCCGCAGGGCGAGACGCTGACGGGGTGGTGGTGGGAGTCGGCGTGGGAGCGATCGATGCCTGTCAGATCGCAGAGCTTCTCCATCAGTTCATGGGAGCCGCCCATCGCGCAGGAGAGCGTGCGGCACACGCGGATGTGAAATTTCCCCGGAGCGGACTGGCGGAAGCCGGGGTAGAAAGTGACGACCTCAAGGACCTTGATCGCGGCAATGCCGAGTCTCGCGGCAACCCAATCAATGGCCTCGGCGGAGATGAAGCCGTGATGATGTTGAACGAAATGGAGGAGGGGCAGAACGGCCGAGCGTTTTTGATCTGCCGGGAACTGGGCGAGGCGCTTCTCGGCCTCCGCTTCAAGTGCGGCAGTGGGCACGAAAGGCGGGAAAAACTTCGCGCCGGGTGTCTCTTCCGAGGCCACGTTTTGATCGAGGATCGATGCGGACATGATTATTTGACGAGTTTCTCGAGTTCGGCGATCGACTGGGTCTTGGCTACGACCTTGCCATCGAGATCGCAGACGACCACCGAGGGGATGCCGGTGACGCCGTGGTTGAAGTCCCGTTCGAACTTTGCCACCTTACCGAGTTTCAGCTGAGGCCAAGGCATCTTCTTGTCCTTGGCGTAATTTTCCATGGCTCCCTCGTCGTCGTCGCTGGAGATCAGGACGAGTTCGAAGTTGTCGTTGCCGTCTTTGTTCGCGTTGTAGAATTCGACAAGGCTGGGCGTGAATTGCTGGCAGGGGCCGCACCAGGACGCGGTGTAGTAGAAAATGTAGTATTTCCGGGGCTTGCCTTCGGGCTTGAAGCGCTTGAGCGACCTGCCCGTTAATTTCACAAGGTTGCCATCGAGCACATCGTCGAAGGCGCTGGGCTTGGAATCGGCCGCGACCGCGAGCGGTTTCCAGTCGGCGAGACGCTTGGCATCGGGTCCGGCGAGGTCTGCGGCCTGCAGGGTAATCTGCTTGCCGTTACGCATTCGAAATTCTCCGGCTTTGCCGTCTTTCGTATCGATGACTCGGACGAGATCCAACTCAGCGGTTTTGCCGTTCTTGTTCGTCCACGTCTCGAAGGCAGCGGAAGAAATGCTGACGAGGCACAGACTGAGAACGAGGAAGGCTTTCATCGCGAACTTGGTTCGATTCAGCGGTCGCACTCGCCCATGACGAAGTCAAGCGATCCGAGGACGGCCGGAATGTCGGACACCATGTGGCCGGGCAGGAGGGTGGAGAGCGGCGACAGATTGCAGAAGGAGGGGCTGCGGATTTTCAGGCGATGGGGCACACCGCCGCCGGTTGAGTGGATATAAAAGCCAAGCTCACCCTTCGGATTCTCGGCGGCGAAATACACCTCTCCGGGAGGAGCATCGATTCCCTGAGTGGCTACGATGAAGTGGTGGATGAGTTCCTCCATCGACATCATCACGCGCTCCTTTTCGGGGAGCATGCTCTTGGACTCCGCGAGATTGACCGGGCCGGAGGGCATGGTGTCCAGCACTTGGCGGCAGATGCGGATCGACTGACGGATCTCCTCCATACGGACGAGATAGCGTGCGTAGCAGTCGCCTTCGTCGGCAATGGCGACATCGAATTCATACTGCTCGTAACCGAGGTAGGGACGATCCTTGCGCAGGTCGCGGGCGACACCAGAAGCACGGAGATTGGGGCCGGTGAGGCCCCAAGCGATGGCGGAGTCTTTGGAAATGACACCGATATCCGCCATGCGGTCGATGAAGATCTTGTTCTTATCCAGCAGCTTGGAAACCTCGCCAATGGTGACCTCGCACTCGTTGAGAAAGGTGCGGACCGATTGATCGAAGCCGGGCGGCATGTCGCGGACTTGGCCGCCGACACGAGTGTAGGAAGTGGTGAAACGGGCCCCGGTGAGTTGCTCGCAGAGATTGTAGATCTTTTCCCGCTCGGTGAAGGTGTAGAGGAAGACGGTCATCGCGCCGACGTCCATGGCGCAGACACCGACCCCCAGAAGGTGAGAGGAAATGCGAGCGAGTTCGCAGCAGAGGACACGCAGGGCCTTGCCTCGGGCGGGTAGTTCCCAGTCCATCAGCTTCTCGACAGCACAAGCGTAGGCCACGTTGTTGGCGAGGGGGGCGAGGTAGTCGAGCCGGTCCGTGTAGGGCACGAACTGGTTGTAGTGCATGTTTTCGGCGATCTTTTCATCGCCGCGATGGAGGAAGCCGACATCCGGGTCCGCCTTGGTGATCACTTCGCCATCCAATTCCAAGATCAGGCGCAACACGCCGTGGGTGGCGGGGTGAGAAGGGCCCATGTTGAGGACCATCTTCTCGCCCATCAGGTCCGTTGTCTCCTCGTGGTATCCTGCGGCTTTCGCGGCGATATCGGGGACTTGGTATTCGGTCGTGGAGGTGCTGCTCATGAGAATCCCGGCAGCCGAATCAGGCCCCAAGAGTGGCACTCGGGCAAGGGGTTTGTGAAATTTTTCACAAAGTCGGGCTGGCAGGCATCCATGTCCGATTTCCCGGGCTTGCCAGTTCGGCGCGGTGCAGCGAGGCTTCGGTCATGGAACGCCGTTCTTTCCTTCGTCGCAGTGCCGCCACCACCCTTGCTTTTGGTTCGACAGGGGGGCTGATGGCCGCTCTTGCACCAGACAATGCCTACCGCAAGAACCTTGGCATTCAGCTTTATACTCTCCGCGACGCCTTGGGTAAGGATACCTTGGGCACCTTGAAGCAGGTCGCTGCAGCGGGCTACAAGCAGGTGGAGGGCTACGGGTTCCCGAATTGCCAACCCCTGATCGATGGGGCGAAGGAGGCGGGACTGGCGATGAATTCCTCGCATTTCGAGTGGGACTGCGTGGTCAATCCAAAGGACGAGGCGATGTCGGATTTCCAGAAGGTGCTCGATCGGGCTCGAGAAGTGGGTTTGAGCGATCTGGTGATACCTTACCTTGCGGACGGGAATCGACGGACGCTGGATGACTACAAGAAGGTCGCCGAGCACGCGAATCGCGCCGCGTCGCTGGCCAAGGCTGCGGGTTTGCGACTTTCCTATCACAATCACGCCTTTGAGTTGCAGCCGATGGAAGGTGACAAGTGCGGCTATGACGTCCTGATCGAGGAGTTTTCCAAGGACATGATGTTCGAGGTCGATGGTTTTTGGATCAAGGTCGGCGGTCGGGAACCCGCGGCGATGATTGAAAAGCTCGCAGGGAGGGTTTCGCAGGTTCATTTGAAGGATCTCAAATCCGGATTGACCCTGCCGGAATTTGGGCAGCTACCACAGGATGCGTTCAAGGAGTTGGGGGAAGGCATCATCGCGTTGGAGCCGATCCTTGCTGCGGCGGAAAAGGCGGGCGTGAAGCATTGCCATGTGGAGCAGGACTACTCGCCGAATGCGATTGAGAGCATTCGCCGCAGTGCTGCCTACCTTGCCAAGCTATGATGTTTGGATGGCCTCGGTCGGGGCAGGGCCACGGGGGCCGCTAAATTGGTTCCGCTTTGGAATTGCGTGATCTCCGTTGGCTCCGATAGGGTCCGCGGACCATGACATCGTTTCGCAATTGGTGGTCGGTTCTTCCTGCTTCAGCGCTGGTTTTCAGTTCGTGCGGGAAAAAGGAGCAGGAATCGGCTGGGGCGGCACCCGGCGAGGTGGCTGCGGTAGCCGCGGCTGATGCCTCGCAGGAGGAGGCCGCACCGACGGTGAAGGCCCTGACGCCCGGTCAGCGTGCAGCGATGCTTGGGATTGTGGGTCGTTTGTCGAAGGACACGGAGAGCGTCATGGCGATCTACGATGGCCGGGAGATCGTAAATCGGCTGAAGTCACTCAAGGCGTGGCAGCTTGTCCGCGAAATCGCGCAAGAAGAAGGAGAGGCCGACCCGGAAGAAGAGATCGCCGAGCCTGCGGAGGTTGCGGGAAAGTTCATCGGTCAGGAGATCTTCATTGCGACGGGTAAGGGAACGACGCCCCAGTTCGCGAATTTGATCCAGCTCAACAAGCGCAGCAATTACTACCAAATGCGGGTGATGGTTGAGGCCTTCGCCTCCGCCACGAAGAGTGGCGAGCTATCCGATATCGAGGATAAGGACAGCAAGGTGATGGAAGGTCTGGCCAAGGAGCTCGGGAAGGAAATGGGGCTTTTGGAATCCGCGATGATGCCGCCGATTCTTTTGGGTTTGAAGGCCAGCGATGCGGAGACTTTGGCAGAGGCTCAACAGAATCTTGCCGGCAGTTTAGACAGCTTGCCGATCTTCATGCCGGAAGGCCTCTCGCCGATCGAATTCACCAAGGGCGGCGTTGATTTCAAGGGTTACAAGCTGGCAGGCACTTTCATCGCCGACCAAGTCGCCGCTGCTCGTGAAGAGATCGAGAAGACGCTTGAGGCGGCAGATGTCGATCGCATGATTGAAGCACTGAAGACCAAGAACCTGGTCCTCGCCCATGGCTCTTTCGATAACTATCTGATGGTCTATCTTGGAGACAGCGAGGAAGGCTGCCCGCTGGTCGAGAAGCTTGAAGATTCTCTCGCTGCGAACGATGACATCGCTTTCGTCGATGGTTTCGAGGGCAAGAAGCTCGCCGGCTTTGTTTACGGTGAGCAAGGGATCGCCAAGGCGGCGGTGGTTGGCTCCTTGAACGACCTTGCCCTCGGCGTGCGTGATGGACTCGCTGAGACGGATGCCTTCGGCGACACCCGCGAGCTTGCGAGTTTGCTCGAGATGATCGGGGAAAAGGAGAGCGCCTTGCTGTCGCTTGCGAAGACCGAGTCGCTGGGTGGCTTGATCGTGCTTGAGGACGGCGTCAAATTCGAACTCTTCGGCGGCACGGATCGTGGCGCGATCGACCATGCTGCGTCCCACCAATTGGCGGGTCTTGGAAGTGGTGAGGACGTTTTGCTGTTCAGCAACTGGGTCGCGACTCCGGAGTATTCAAAGCGTGCCCGCGCCTATGGCGAGGTGGTGATTGAGACCGCCTACTCGATGCTCGAAACAGCTGCTGGTCTGGATTTTGAAGACTCGGAAGAGTTTGCTCAGTTCAAACAGGGCTTCACCCTGTTCAACGAGAGCTTCCGATCGGACGCGGTCGGGTTGTGGGATGCCATGGCCACGGCGGATTCCGGCTTGGGCGGCGAGCGTGCCTTGGTGGTGGATCTGAAGGGATCGCTGCCTCCGATTCCCGGGATGCCGCAGGAGCTGGTCGATGGAGGTCGCTTCGTTCGTGCATCGATGCTCGCGCCGGTGACGGATCGTGCGAAACTTTCGGAGTCTTGGGAAAAACTGGATGGTTCGCTGAAGAATGTCTTCAAGACCGTGAGTGCCATGACTGGTGAAGAGATTCCGATGCAGAAGCCGATCAGCTCGGAGAAAAACGGATTGATGACTTACTTCTTCTCTTTCCCGTTTTTCAACGATGAGTTCCTGCCGTCGATCACCGTTGGGGACAAGTGGTTCATTGCATCGAGCTCGAAGACGCAGGCGCTGGAGCTTGCGTCTGCAGCGGAAAAAGCCGCCGGTCCTCGGAAGGGTGCATGGTTGGAGTTGGACTTCGATGTGCTGAGGGAGTTCGCCGGCGACTGGCTCGATCTGGTGGAGAAAAACGGCGAGGCCATTTTGGGCGGCGAAGAGGAAGTTGCTGAATTTGAGGCGCAGCTTCCTCGCATTCGCAAAGGCCTGGCGGCGCTGGAGGAGATGGATCAGTTGAGCGTGTCGGAGCGCCGCGAAGGTGGACGTCTTCGGACTTCGCTTCACATCAAGACCCGCTGAACAGAGTAGTCGGCGTTGTTGTCAACGGGCCGCGGTAGCGCAGCCCGGGACATGCCTGCGAATGTGAGGTCTCCTTTTTGAGAGCGGACCTCAGAGTTACCTGATCAACGAGAAAAGGCCTCCCTTGTGGGAGGCCTTTTTGGTGGCTCGAATTTTTTGCGGGCCGATGGGCCTGGTGGCGAGGCTTAGGCAGTTGGCTTTTTCGAGGTGGTGATCCGAAGGTCGCGGAGTTGCTTGGGATCGACCTCTGCGGGCGACTGGCTCATCAAGTCGCTGCCCTTGTTGTTCTTCGGGAAAGCGATGACTTCGCGGATGGATTGTTCGCCGCAGATCAGCATCACGGTGCGGTCGAGACCGAGGGCGAGACCGCCGTGGGGCGGGGCACCGAAGCGGAAGGCATCGAGAATGTGGCCGAATTCCTCCGCGGCGGTTTCATCGGAAATTCCGAGCGCCTTGAACATCGCAGCTTGCAGTGGAGCTTCGTGAATCCGGATCGAGCCACCGCCGAGTTCCGTGCCATTGAGCACCACGTCGTAAGCCTGTGCGCGCAGATCGGTGGACAGCTCACCATTGAGCAGCTTTTCCTCGTCTTCTTTCAGCGGGCGGGTGAAGGGGTGGTGGACGGCGACGTAACGACCGGACTCCTCATCAAAGGCGAGAAGCGGGAACTCGGTCACCCAGAGAAAGTTCAGCTCTTCGTTGCCTTCGAGAAGGTTTTGCATGTCCGCGCACTCCAATCGCACGCGGCCGAGCACGTCGCAGGCAGGTTCCCACTGATCGGCGGCAAAGAGGATCAGGTCGCCAGCTTCGATCCCGAGTTTGGCGCGCAGCGCCTCCACCTCCGTATCGGTCATCCGCTTGACGAAGGGCGAGCGCCAGGACTCGCGGTCCTCGCCTCGGGCTTGGATGTAGGCCAGGCCTTTCGCCCCTGCGGCTTGGGCGAGCTTGGTCAACTTTTCGATCTGGCCCGTGGAGATGTCGGCGAAGCCCTTGGCATTGATCGCCTTGACCACGCCACCAGCGGCGACGGCACCGGAGAAGACGCGGAATTCGCAATTTTTCAGCTCTTCGGTGAGGTCGACGAAGGTCAGTCCGAAGCGGCGGTCCGGCTTGTCGGAGCCGTAAACGTTCATCGCCTCGCGCCACGTGATGCGGTCGAAGCTGGCGGGGATCGTCGTGTCTCGGGCTTCTTTGAAAACTCGGCCGAGCAGGCCTTCGACGAGCTTGATGATGTCCTCCTGTCCGACGAAGGAAGCCTCGATGTCGATCTGGGTGAACTCCGGCTGGCGATCGGCGCGCAGGTCCTCGTCGCGGAAGCACTTCGCGATCTGGAAATACTTTTCCATCCCGCCGACCATCAGGAGCTGCTTGTACTGCTGCGGTGCCTGGGGCAGGGCGTAGAAGGAACCGGGCTGAAGGCGCGACGGCACGAGGAAGTCGCGGGCACCTTCCGGGGTCGACTTCGAGAGGATCGGCGTCTCGATCTCGCAGAAGCCCTGCTCGTCGAGGAAGTCGCGAGTCGACTTGGTCACACGGTGGCGGGTCCGCAGGTTTTGAGTGATCCGCGGGCGGCGGATGTCCAAGTAGCGGTAGCGCATCCGCAGGTCCTCGTTGGAAAGCTCCTTGTCGAGCTGGAAGGGGAGGACGTCCGCCTTGTTCACGATCACCAGCTTAGTGGTAACGATTTCGATGCTGCCAGTAGCCAGTTTGTCGTTGGTTGTATCGACGCTGTCCGTTTTGAGGCGGGCTTCGACGGTGCCGGTGACCTGGATCACATCTTCCACGCGCAGCTTGTGCGAGAGTTCCGCGGCTTCCGGGGAAACCTCGGAGCGGAAAACGCACTGGGTCACGCCTTCGCGATCGCGCAGGTCGATGAAGATCACGCCGCCTTGGTCGCGTGCGGAATTGACCCATCCGATCAGAGTGACGGTTTCACCGATGTGGGAAGGACGGAGTTCGTTGCAGTGGTGGGTGCGCATGATGAGGAATTTGGACCGGGATGGATAGGACGGATGGGATCAAGGCGTGATGAGCGAGGCTATTTTTTCAGCGGCTGGACCCTTTTGATTTCTACCTTTGAATTGCTGAAATCGATGATCGGACCGAGGGAGACTTTTGTCGTTTTGAGATAGCCGGGCATCTGCGCCGGATCGTGTTCAGTGATCGCTTTCTCTGTTTTGGTGTCCACGATGATCCTATCGAAAACGATGAGATCTGGAATGAGGAGGTCGATCGGGGGCTGTTAGTCGAAGAGAGGGCACTGGCGTGCTGATCGAAAGGGATGGGGAGGAGCTGGAATTCACGGACCATTGCCCGCTTGGAGGTCTTTTCGCGAGAGCCGCAGCCAATCTCGCTCATCACCTCGTAGGCAATGCCGATGATCGTCGCAGTTTGTTCGTCCCAATTTTTCATCCCATCCATTCGATCCATCCTGGTCTCATTCTTCAGGCGAGAAGGGGTCCGTCGGGTTGCTTGAGGCGCTCGACGAGCCAGTCGGTAAGGTTGATGGCCTGGCAGCTTTCCTCGCTGCGAGAAGAGAGTGCTTTCAGTTTGAGCTCGGGGAACTCGCTGCCGATGACGAGGGCGAAACGGGCACCGCTCCGCTCGGCTTGTTGGAACTGCTTGTTGACCTTTCCTGCGACAAAGGGGAGGTCGCAGGAAATACCGGCTCGGCGGAGCTGACCCAGAATGGAGAGGGCTTCTGAGCGGAGGGTATCGTCCGCAAGAACCAGAAATACATCGCAAGCGGCCGCGTGTTGCTGAAGCCAAGCGGCCATGTGAAGCTCGGCGTGAGGACTTTCCTCGATGAGGTTGCGGATCACGTAGTCACCCATTGCGAAGCCGGTCGCGGGCATCTCGACATTGCCGTCGGAAATCACGCCAACGAGCGTGTCGTAGCGGCCTCCACCGGCTACGGCGCGCATGCTTTTTTTCGCATCGAAGACTTCGAACACGACTCCGGTGTAGTAGGCGAGACCGCGGACGATGGAGAGGTCGAGGGTCAGATAGTTGCCGAGTCCACGCGCATCGAGTTCGGCGCGAATGACATCGAATGCGACGGAGGCGCTATCGGGGTTTGCGATGAAGGCGTTGACCTCGTCCGCGGAGATACCAAGAGCGGCGAGCTTCTGGGAACTGAGTTCGGGCTTTTCCCGCTCCAACTTGTCGATGATCTGGAGGAACTCGGGGACGCTGCCTTCCGGGACGCCCCGGCGCTCGGCGAAGTCGATCCATGCCTGACGATCGGAGACGCGAACGACGAAGTCGCCTTCCTTGAAGCCGAAGGCGAGCATGGTATCGATCGCCAACGCGATCAGTTCCGCATCCGCCTGCGGCCCGCTTTCGCCGAGGATATCGACGTTGAATTGGAAGAACTCGCGTCCTCTGCCCTTCTGGGGTTTTTCGTAGCGGAAGCACTGGCCGATTTCGAACCACTTGAGGGGCTTCGGGAAATCACGTTGGTGCTGGGCAACGAGTCTGGCCAGTGAAGCGGTCACCTCCGGGCGGAGGGTCACGTCGCGGCCGCCTTGGTCCTCGAAGCGGAAGAGCTGGGAGTTCAGCTCGCCGCCGGCCTTTTTCATGTAAAGCGCGGTGTCTTCGAGCAGCGGAGTCTCATATTCGACGAATCCATAGCGACGGGCGACAGCACGCCAGGTCTCGAACAGATAATTGCGGGTCGCGCAGTCTTTCGGAAGAAAGTCGCGGAAACCGGGAAGTGCTTGGAAACGAGGACCTGCCATGGGCGGGCGGGGAGGATGCACGGCCACCCCGGCATTTCAAGGGCGGAGAATGCGAAGGAATCGGGCAATCAGGAAGGGGAGCACGGGGAGGGCAAAGCGCTGAAACGCACTGCGGATGAACGCGGTCGAAGCGACGCTTGGCTGTTGCCCCTTGCGTCTTGGGGCTCGCGTCTGGTTTCTTCCCCGCGTGATTCGCACTTTGCGCGCCCTCGACTTTCGTTGTTTCTCCAGCCTCTCGCTTGAGATTCCAGAGGGTGGGGCGGTTTTCACGGGGGACAATGCCCAAGGTAAGACTTCGATCCTCGAGGCGGTGTGCATGCTGGTCCGGCTGCAATCGCCGCGGACGCGGAAACCTCAGTCCATGGTGAAGATGGACGGGGCGGGCGGGTTTGGGATCGCGGGAGAGGGCTGGGGGATGGAGCGACGGGTTCGTTGGCAGCGCGGCCTCGAGCTTGTGGTTGATGGCGAGGTCCGCGATGGGCCGGGGCGCTATCTGGACGATGGCGGGCTGATCGTCTGGATGGGCAATGAGGATTTGGAACTGGTGCGCGGTTCGGCGGAGGCGAGGCGGCGATATCTGGACTTTATCGGATCCCAGGTCGAAGCCGGTTATCGGACCGCACTGGCACGCTATCGCCGCGCATTGAAGGCCAAGAACCTACTTCTGAAAGATCTCCGACCGCGAGAGGAGGAAATCCGTTCTTATGAGGAAGTGATGATCTTGGCGGGCGATGCGTTGGTCGCGGCTCGTTCGCGCTTGGTGGAGATGCTTTCACCACTTGCTGGCGCGGCGCAGCGGGAGGTGAGCGGTCGGGATGAAAGACTGGATCTCGGGTATCGACCCGCCGGTGGCTCCGATCTGAGGGCGGCGCTGGAACAGGCACATGATCGCGAGCGGCGTCAGCGACAGAGTCTGGTAGGGCCCCATCGCGACGAACTGCAACTGAGCATCAATGGCTTGCCCGCGGCGGAATTCGCAAGTGAGGGCCAACAGCGCACCGTCGCACTGGCCTTGAAACTGGCGCAGGGCGAGCTTTTAGCCTCCCTGCGCGAAAGCCTGCCGGTCTATCTCATCGACGACATTTTTGGAGAGCTCGATCCCAGCCGTCGGAATGCCGTGCTGAGGGTGCTCCCGGCCGACGCACAAAAATGGATCACCACCACCCATCTCGGCTGGCTCGACGAGTCGCAGGGCCTCGGTGGCCTGGCGCGCTTTCCCGTGAAGGCGGGAGAAGTGCGGCGGGTGGGGGAATGAGGTGGATTCCCCGCGAGGTCAGCGGGGAATCACCAAAGACTGGCCGGGGCGGATCATCGAACCCCGGATGCTGTTGGCGCGCTGGATGGCACCGACGCTTGTGCCGTAACGTTTGGCGATGTTGTAAAGATTGTCGCCCGAGCGCACGGCGTGGCGGACGGTCTTTGGACGGATCGGGGCAGTGGGTTTCCGTGCGACTGGCCGTGGTTTGATCGTATTGCTCGCGATGTTGGTGTTGCGCTGAGGTGGGCGCTGGGAGTTCGAGGAGGGGTTCGCGACGAGCATCGGTGGATTCACCCGGGAGCTGATCGTCGGGCGTTCGGGCTGGGCGTTCACCACCTGAGTGGCACCGCGGCGCCATTTTGAAGGACTGTCGGCCCAGGCTTCGACGTAATTCCCGCGGCTATCGAAGGGACCGGTGCCGGTGGGGTGGTTGCTGGCGATCAGGCTCCCTGGGTCGGAACAGGAGCTGAGGACCACCGTGAGGACTGCGGCTGAAAGAGCGAGCCAGCGTGATTGCATAGGAGGATTTAGATCCCTCGGCTGGCCTTTGGCAAAGCCTGATTCTCCCGCATGTCATTTTCGGGCGCTCGCGGAAGCGGTATCAGAGGCATCGAGCAGCGCACTGTCGGATGACGACTTGCGGCATTGAGAGACGAAGGGTGAATGAGTTTGTTGAAGGCTCTTGTCTTGCTAGGATCTCCTTCTTGCCGGGGTGCGTGGCGTGAGAGATTTGGCCTTGATTCCTAATCCTCAAGATGTATCGGGTTCACTGTCTGGAAGGAAAGGGGCATTAGCTCAGTTGGTAGAGCGCTTCGTTCGCAATGAAGAGGTCAGGAGTTCGAATCTCCTATGCTCCACTTCCCCAGAAACCTTGGAATTCATCCCGGTGCGGAGACCTTTTTCGTTGCTTATCGAATGCTTCGAGCCGCCGGGCCTTGTCCGCATGGATGTCACGGGATCGTGACTTCTGGCGATTCTCGAGCGACACGACAGATTGCTGAGATTTTCTCTAAGCAGGCGGTCTGCGGCTTTCGAAGCACGCCCAGCTCGGCCCGGTCGCCCCATCGGCCCGACGACCGCCACTCTGCCCGATGGCAGCCAGTGGGTGTTCAAGTTCGTCAAGATCGCCTGCAACGTCGCCTCACCGCTTGGCAGCGAGGAAAACCAGATCCTCCCGCTTCTCCGCGGCTGGTTCGGCGAAAACGCCGGAGCTCCCGGCACCAACTACCACGTCGCCTTCACCCGGACCGAAACCGGCTGGACCGTCGCCACCCCCTTGCGGGTCGTGCAAGCCAGCCCCGACACCGGGGAAAGCGACGAGCCCGAAACCCAAGATCTCCCCGGCTTCGTCGAGGCCCCGGCCGCCAAGGACAAATTCACCCGCCTCGTCCCCGTCTACAGCCTCGAAGCCGCCGCCGGCCTCTGGGGGCCGGAAAGCAGCCCCGAGGAAATCGGCTGGGCCGCGGCCCCCGGAACCACTATCAAACCCGGCATATTCATCGCTCGCGTCCGCGGCCATTCGATGGAGCCGACGATCCAAGACGGCTCTTGGAACCTCTTCCGCCCCTGCCCGGCAGGCTCCCGCAATGGCCGCATCGTCCTCGTCCAGTTCAACTCTATGGGTGACCTGGAGAATGGCGGACGCTTCACCGTGAAAAGATACCACTCCGCCAAGACCGTCGCCGACGATGCTTGGCAGCACGACCGCATTGAACTCCTCCCCCTGAACCCGGACTACGAGCCGATTCCCGTCGCTTTCCACGAAGGCCCGGAAATGGTGGTGGTAGGGGAGCGGGTTTCCTCAATCGACTGAACGCTAAATGGGTAGGGAAAAGTTCTCTTTGGCATTCTTCTCTCCTGTGTCATTTGGCGCGTAGCGTGGAGAGCGGTCCTGAGTGGAAATGATTGAGAACGGATGTGCCCCGTTGAACAAGGGTTGCGTCGTGTGCGATGCGGCTTAGCGGTCGGGGAATATCAGATGAGATCTGATTTTCTCCAAAGTCGGTTTGGTGAGACGTTTCACCCTAAGGAGATCCTCGGCTTTGGAAAATGGGGTCTTGTTGCGTTCCTCGATGATGCGGTCCGCAAGGACGTCCTCAATCCCATCGAGAGCGATGAGTTGTTCCCTTGTGGCCGTATTGGGATCAATCTTGAAGTCCGGTCCCGGGCCATTCTGCGCCTTCGCAATATCGGCTTCGGCGTTCTCTTTGCGTTGAAGTCGCCGTTCGGCCGGAAGCTTGTCCCAGTTGGTTTTGGCCCAGATACCGCGGTCTTTTTTCAATGCTTGGATCTCCAGATCTTGAAGCATTCCCCGGGCTTCCACGACGGACATGCCATCCGGCATGGTGGAAATGATACCCTTGGCTCTAGCCCATCCCTGCTGCACAAGCACCGACCCAAGGTCCTTGCCGTCGCCGAGCGTGATGAAGCCGTAGATGCGTTCGAAATTGGGATCGCCTCCGCCGTCTGAAAACCGGGTGGAGAGCGTGAATGGGACGAGCAGGCTCTTCTTAGTGTAATCGGCGGCTTCTTTTGCCAGCGCCAATGCGATCTTCATGGACTCCTCGCTGTTCTTGCCTGCGTCGGTGATGCCGAAATAGCGGCGCTGCTCGCCGAGGCGGGCGAGATTTCGATCATCATTCGCCACGTGGAGTTCCAGGCAGTCGACCCCGTAAAGTCGGATTGTGTGTTCGGTGCCGTCCGGGGTCTTGATCCGGAAGCTGTCGCCGTCCGCCCATCCGGTGGGGATGAAGGTGCAGCCCTTAATGGTTTGGAGCGGCTTCGGCGCGGCGTCGGCAAACTGCAGAAGACCTACCAGCAGGGCCGGAAGTATGCGGACGGAGATCATGGCCGGGAGTGAAGAGGAAAGGTCCGCTTAGGGCGAGGGGCATCTCAGATCCGGTGGCGACTCCGGTGCCACGCGAGATGCGCGTCATCAGGCCGCAGCCGGGCGTGGGCGTGGAAGTGAAGAGGACGAAGATGGAGTTCGGCGAGGAGCCGGCCATGGGGGGACGATTCGCTGAAGCGCGGCTTGGCGACGTGGATCAGGAAGTCATCGCCCTTCGGGACCGCGGTCCAGAGGCCGGCGTCGAACATCCAGTGGGCGTCGGGGGTGAGGGCGAGGCCGTTGCGGGGATCGTCGTTGCCGGAGACGGCATGCTGGTGGATGTGGGCGGCCTGGACGATGGAGCTGCTTTCGGTATCGAGCCGGTAGCCGGTGAGGGCGCAGGTGAAGTAGTAGCCGCCGAGTACGTCGCTTTTGAAGCGGGAGTCGCGGCCCTTGCGCTGGCTGGCCCGGAACGCGTCGGCATCGGCGCGGAGGGCTTCGACGGCAGCGGACTTCGGCGCGGGCAGGCCGAGGCGGGCGCTGAGCATGACCTGTTCGCGCGGGGTGAAGTAGATCGCGATCAGGGTTTCGCGGGCGTGGCGGCGGAAGGCGGGATCCTGGAGGGCGTCGAAGAGCTCGGGATCGAGCTGGCAGAGGCGGGTGGTGGCCTTGGCGAGGGACGGCTGGCCGTCTCGGGTGAAACGCTGCCAAACGCCGTCGCCGCCCAGGGCGTGGAAAGGCATTGGGATGTCCGGGGAATTGCGTTGGCGTTCCTGGACGAGTTCCCAGTAGTCGCGGAAGCGGGAGACCAGGCGGACGTCGTATTTCACCGAGCCGTCGGGGATGTCACCGGATTCGATGAGGTCGATGACGGTGAGCAGCATCAGCGGCTTGTGCGGCGCGATGCCGCGGGCCGCGGTGCGGGCGGCCTTGAGGGTGGCGAGGCGGGAGAGCCAAGAAGAAGACGGAAGACTGGAAGACACAAGATTCAAGATTGGAAGGCTTGGTGTGGAGCTTCGCGCGGGGCATGCGCGGGTCATGGGCATCGACGGCCGCGGAAAGTCGCTGCACGCGCTGAATGGAACTTCCGGGCTAGCGCCACTTGTTGCAGGATCTTTGCGAGCAGTGCGGGAGCCCTTGATCGAAGCGCCTGGCCCACGGCAACGATCTTTGGATGAGGGTAGAGGGTTTTCATGTCTTCGATTTTCACAACGGTTTCCCGTCGGGAGATTCATCCATGGCCTCGCGAATGCGCCGCATTTGGGTGATGGCCTCCGCGTGGGTCTTCAGGGGATGATTGGCCCGGGATTCGCGAAGTTGGTCGGCGTACCAGCGGCGGGACGCTTCTGCCTGCCTGAGAACCCGTTCGAGCGGAGCGGGTGGCGCGGCCGCAAGAGCCTTGCGTGCGGCGATGTCGTCCGGATGCGGCAAGGGGATGTCGCGTCCCGGCCTTTTTGGAGCAGGCATGGAGAGAGTCTGTGATTCCACATGTCTGATGGCAAGATGGCAGTGGCAGAGCTCCAAGCCGAGCCACGTGATCAAGGCGCTGGGCTACAGTGACGACGAGGCCAATGAGGCAATCCGGCTGAGCTGGTGCCACCTGACGCCGGAGGTGGATTGGAGAGGGGTTGCTGGGCGGATCAAAACCCTGCGCTGAATCATCATCATCAGGCCGCGGTCGCCTTCGGGTCTCTCGGCCGGAAGTAACCGATGATGCTGCGTTTGGGGTCGCGGACGGACCACTGGACGTGGCTTTTGGCGGAAAGGCGCGATCCTGCGAACAGCTCGCCTCCTTCCAGAAAAGGCGCGCGAACGGTGTCGAATTCTTGGAGGCCAAGGGCGGCGCGAGAGCGATGGAGAAAGTTGATCACCGCGCAGTCGAGCTGCCGCTTCACAAAATCCTCGTCGCCCGGAAAGCCCGGTTCGTTGACGGGGACGGGGAGCGCTGCCTCCTCGCAGAAACGGATGTAGCCACCGGAAGCTTCCCGGACCAAGCCCAGGGACGCTTCTGCGGTGAGATCCAGGCAGTAGCCGGGGTGGATGATGGCCCCGATCACGGCTGGAGTTTTGATTTTTCCCCGGCCGGAAGAGGGTTTCGAGGCAAGGAACTCCGCCCACGACAAGGCACGGGACGGGTTGTTTTCCCAGAAATACGCGCCTGAGCCCAGCCAGTCATGAGAATTGTCGCTGACCCGGACCTCCTCCCGGCCATTCAGGATCCGGTCGGCGACCGCCCGGTCGCAGCCGTGAAAGCCAAGGACGAGACCTGGTAGCCTCATCCGCCGTAGCGCTTGGTCAGCTTGCCTGCCGGCGTGTGAAAGCCGTTTTTGACGAGGAACTCACGGGCTTCGCCCCGCTTGAGCAGGTCGTCTACGAACTTGCGAATCAACCGGGACTCCTCCTTGAAGTCGGTAGGCTGGACTGGGCGTTTCGCGGACTCCTTCACGGCTGGAGCTAAGCATCGGCAGGGGGCGGATGCGAGGAAATTGTCGGGGCGTCGCGTGGGGCGTTTCCTTGTCCTTTCATTCGCCGGCCCGACCGTCCAAGCCGACTAAAGATCGGCGCCCTCCTGCGCTGAAGCTACGGGGGTACACTCCCTTGAGGCGGTTCCCATGCTTCGCGGGTCATGCCGTGGCCGATGGTGTCTTCGCGGAGGCCGAGCTTTCGGAGCTTCGCGGAGAAGCGGTCCATTTTCGCGCGCTGCGGGTGGTCAGCGGCGAGGAAGCGCTCCTTGAAGAAGAGCAGCTGCCGCTTCGGGCCGGTGGGATCTTCGAAGACGGTGACGAAGCGGCGCTTGAGGTCGATCTTGATGCGGAGGGTCAGCTCGGGCAGGGGCTTGCCTTCGAAGTCGTCGTAGTGTGTGAAGGTTAGTTTGCGCGAGTGGAGGTGAATCTTGATGAGGTCCGCCGCGCGGGGATCGCCGTAGAGGCGGGCGCCGCATTCGACATAGACACGAAGGAGGGCGGGGAGTTCGTCGAGCAGGCTGCGGTGGATGGTGAAGTGGCCCTCTTTCGGATCGAGGTGGCCGAAGTCGAGGCCCTGGAGGGCGAGTTCGAGTTCGTCCTCGTCGCCCGCGGCGAACATGAGGTCGCGGGCCTTTTCCTCGGCGTTCGCGTAGCTGCCGAAGAAGCTGCGGAGGTCGCGCTGGAGGCGGTCGGAGAGGTGATTGAAAGGAATCTTCCGCCGGAGCTGGGCGGCGGCGACAAAGACGAGGAGGTCTTCCTTCCGGCGCTGGCGGGCGGCGGCGAAGGTCGGTTCGCCGAAGCGGTCGATGAAGAGCTGGAGGGCCTTCGGCAGGGAGCCGCAGGCCTGGCGGACTTCCGCGAGGCGTTCGAATTCGTCGTCGCGCGGCAGTCGGCCGAGTTCGAGGACCCGCTCCCAGAAGACGTCGAGGAGTTCGCGGTGGGTCTCGTAGGGATCGACCTTCGATTTCAGCGCGCGGAGCAGGCCGAGCTTCCGGGACAGGGATTCCCAGTCGATGAAGCGGCGGCTGCGGGAGGCGAGGAAGTCGTGGAGGTCGGCGCTGTGGCGGAAGACGAGGTAGATCCCGAGGCCGACGGGCACGGCTTCGGCTTGGAGGCTGTCTTCGAGCAACGACTGGATCTCGGCGGGGTCGAAGAATTTCTGGAAGGTATTGCGGCGGGTCAGGACTCCATCGCCGAAGGGGCGGATGTCGTCGTAGGCCTCCTGGCCGGCGATGAGCGTGGAGACCAGCAGCAGGCGGCGGGCGTGCTTCCAGGCATCGACCAGGGCCTCGACGCGTTCGGCGGGGTCCTCGATGACGTTGAGGACGAAGCCGAGGTTCACGACATCGGCGGTTTGTTTCGGCTGGTCCGGGGCGTGGACGGGGTCCCAGCCGTGGGCAGAGTGGCCGAGCTTGGCGATGGCTTCGATATCGCCGCCGTGGCCGCACCCGTAGTCGAAGAAGGACTCGCCGCGGCGGAGCTGGCCGAGTTCGAGTAGGGTCTTGACCGGCTTCGAGATCTCGCGGCGCACGAGGGCGGTCTTGTGGCGGTCGATGCGCGGCGCGCTGGGCGTCCGCGGGTCGGGTTCGGTAATGTCGACGGGCACTAGGCGATGGCCTTTCACGCGAAGGCCGCGGTCGGCGAGGAGGCGGTCCCAGTTCAGGCGGAAGCCGATGCGCGAGGTTTCGTCGAGCAGGCCGGCTTTCTCTTCCTCGCGGGTGAGACGGGCGAATTTTGCGTGGCGGGGATCGGTCGCGGGAAGGAAGGTTTCCTTGCGATGGAGGATGGGCGGGTTCTCGCGGCCGCGGTAGTCGTCGCGGCGGATCTTTCCGGTGACGAGGTCGATGATGATGGACTCGGCGAGGGCGGGGTGCGGGTCTTTGTCGAAGGCCGGGTAGGCGAGGAAGGAGATCTTGGGCGAGGCGGTGTGGAATTTCAGCAGCTTGAAGTCCGGGCCGATGTCGAGGCGCTTGCGGAGTTCTGCGACGGTGACTCGGAGCTTGGCGGGGAGGTCGTCGTAGGCGGAGCCGGGGTCGAGGAGGTAGATTGCGCCGGGGAGACGTTTGCCGTATGGAAGGGCATCCACCAGGCTTCTAAATTCCGTTGCGTTCACGTGGATCGGATTAGCAGTCTGAGGTAGGCAAGTCACGACAGCAGCGTGCCAGGAGGGTGTGTAGCGGTTGATTCAGCTACTGAGGCTCTTTGCGAAGCAAATCGCGTGGATCTTGCTTCCGCATATCTTTGGCCCCGCTCCATCGCCGAGGCTACGTCGGTCGGATGGAGGCGGAGCCTCCGATGGCGGATTCATCCGTCAATGAGTGGAAGCGCATGCTACTGCGAAAGCTTCGTGCGTGCCGTCGGCGGGGCTATTCCCTTTGGATTTCGGCCCCGGTTTTGAGGGATTTGGCCGGCAGGAACCTCCTCAATCCGCCTGGGGAAACCACCTTGAAACCGAAGCTGGCGTAAAAAGAGGCGGCTTGGGGATGGGCGGCGTCCACAACCAAGCCGATTCCGCTGGTGAGGGCGATGGTCTCGGTGGCAATCTGGCAGGCGGTGGCGACCAGCATCGCGCCGAGCCCTTTGCCTTGGTGCGTCGCGGCCACTGCAAGCCGTCCGAGCAAGATCGCGGGAACGGGCTGGTTCGGCAGCCCCTTGGGGGCTTCGGGCCATGGTTTGGCTTCGATCAGGATGGGGGACAGTGTGAAGAAGCCCAAGATCGGCTTGGGGGGTGCCGCATCGATACCAACGAGCACCCGGGTGGTGCTCACGCCCTTTTCCGAATGCCCGCGGGCGGTCTCCCTGAGGTAGCGATCGACCGAATCGAGACCGCTGGTGAAGGCGGCCCGGTCGTGGTCGGCCGAGAGGCGCTCAATCGCGTAGGACGACATGGCGCGATGCTTCTTTGGCAGCCTCCACCATCTTTCTGTTGGCCTTGGGCGGGCGGGCGATGATGGCGGTCACCGCGGCGGCTTGGTCACGGGTCAGTTGCCAGCGGGACTCGGCCTCGATGACCTGCTCGGCTTGCGCGGCCACGGCCTCCTGGATGAAAGCGGCGACAGCGACGCCTCGGATGGCCGCGGCATACTCGATCTTTGCGGCCAAGGATTCCGGGAAGCGGGTGTTGATGCGCTTCTTTGCAGGAACCTTGGGGCGTCCCCGCTGGGTCTTTTGGGCTTCGTCCTTCGCTTTCACAGCTGGAGCCTAGCCCATGCAGCGGCGTTCACAAGAATTTCCGGTGCCAGGAATGCACCGGCGGATGGGCCTCTTGTAGCCGGGTGGATGGTCGGGGTCGTCTTGTCTGCCGAGATCATCCGCGATGCCGTCGGCTCACCCAATCCTCATCCGCTCGATCGCGGTGGTCACATCCGTCGCCCGAAACCGCCGGGCCTCGCCCAGCTTGAAGTAGGGGATCAGCCCGGCCATGCGCTAGTCGCAGGGCTGGCGGCAACCGTGCGTGACCACCCTCTTCGGCCAAGCCGATGATGAGAAACCCCCGGCGAAGCTTTGGGACATCCTTAGCGTGCGCGCAAAGTGTGCGAGCACGTGTTTCAAGGGAAGGGGGGCGGCTTATGGAGACACCGCGAAGGTGCGTTCCAATTGGATCAAGTCTGCGTGAATGGCATTGATGAGCTGGGTGCCCGTCAATTTCCTGGATGAGGTCATGCTTTCCGCGAGTCCGGCGCGTGACAGGGCTGGCATGGCGGTATCGAGGGCCTGGCGAAGCTGGATCGATTGGACTTGCTCCGGAGCCGCGTCGAGACCGGGCTGGCCGAGGGCGTCGATGAAGGTGGTGATGGCCGAAAATACGGGCATCCAATCGACCCAGCGTGGGAAGCCGGCCGGCTGGGACCAGGTGATGAGGACGTCCCATGCTCCGGGTTTGACCCAGAAGATCTTCTCGCGGCCATTCCTGCGGGAGTGGATGTGACCGGAGTCCTCCATTTCATTGAGAGTGTGCTGGACGGACTTGGAAAAATACCCGGTGTCGCGGGCGATGGCCGCGGGATGTCCTGACTCGTGGGTGAGAAGCCAGCCGAAGATCTCCGCCCGCGCATTCGCCCCGAAGAGCGCACGCAGGGAGGTGAGCAGGTTGGCGGCGCGACTCGGGTCCGGTGACCGGCTCATGCGGCGCAGTTCGACGGGATCACGCAACAGTCCGTGGCGGAGGAAGTCCGGATCGGGTTGGTGGAAGATGGGCAAAGCGCTGCCGCCGGAGCTGATGAAGAGGGGTTCCGGTTCCAACCCGGCGGGCAATGGATCCGCGAGCGTGCTCCATTTCCGCATGATGGATTGTGTGGCAAGTCCGCCACTGATTGCGGCGAGTACGCGCAGGTCTGCCACAGGCCACTCGTCGTGGATGCGGCGGAGCCTCTGGAGGTTGATGCGCTTGCCGTTCGAGCTCAACCAATCGATCACCTCGTCGAGCAGGCGCGGGTCATAGCGCCCGAAGCGCGTGGTGACCAGCAGCAGGGACTCTGGATCGATGATGCGGTCGTCATCGCCGCCACGGTGGCCGGCCACTCCCAGGGCGGCCCATTGGTGCCACAGGAAATCGAGGAAGCGCCCGAGCAGCCTATCCCTGGAATGTTGGAACGAGGTGGTCATGTCCGAGATGGGTGAGGAGGTCGGCAAGTTTGTCGCGGTGTGAGAGGCCTTGGATGTGTTCGAGCACCCAGCGTACGGCCGTCTCGGTTTCGGCGCTGGTGGGAGACAAGACCCGGAGGTCGTCGAGATCACGGGGCTTGGCGCGGTTGAGGGCGGCGTAGGTCTTGAGCTGGATCTGACCGGAGCGGTTCACGAAGCTGATTTTCAGATAGTGGCCGTAGTCCCGCGTCTCCAGATCCTGCCAGAATGAGGCAGGGAGAAGGCGAAGATCGGGAAAATGCAATGAGGCCGCGCCGTTGAGCCAGTTTCCGCCGAGACGAAGTTCGTCCGCCACCTGAGCCGCTGCCACCTTGAGTGCATCAGGTAGCGGGAACGCAGGGTCCACCCCGCCGTCCCAGTCCCGCATGGCGAGAATATCGACATCCTCGGTGGAGCGGGAGATGATTTCCTGCGCGAGGAGAGCGGAGCCCCCGCAAACGACCAGCCAGAACCCGGCCTCCTTTCGGTTGGCCAAGAGATTGCCAAGCAGCCCCAAGGCTTCTTCCAGAGTTTGTTGGCTCAGATCCATAAAGAGTTTCGCGAAAATATCCGTTTTGGATGTTTTAGCAAGTCATTTTGCTTGCCCGCCGCTCCATGATCGAGGGCTCCACCGCGACGGCGATCTGATCCCCGTGTGGAAGCCGACCACAGGGGCAAAAGCCAGCTCACCCGATTCTCATCCTCTCGATCGCTGCGGCCACATCCGTCGCCCGGAAGCGGACGGCCTTGCCCAGCTTGAAGTAGGGGATCAGCCCGGCCATGCGCCAGTTGTAGAGCTGGCGGCGACAGACCTTGAGGTGGGGGGAGGTCCTGTTCGGTCATCAGGTCGAGTTCGGCGCGCGGCGAAGTCGGGTGCGGATCCATGCCCGTGGATGCCGTGTCAACGGGGGGGCCAATGCCTGCCCGAAGCTTCCACAGTTTCCTACTCAGGCGGGGGGAGGGCGGTTGGCGAGGCTTTGGCGCAGAGTTTCAACGATCCGGTCACTCAGGCGGAATCCGGTTGCCGCCAACCTCCGGATGGCGTCTTCGAAATCAATCAACCCTTCAGCAGCGGCGTCCAACAGCAGACCCGCAGTGCCGGTGATTTCCAAGCCCAGCGCACTGGCCACCCTGCGTCCCCGCTTCTCATCAAGAATCAGCAGGCAGCTGGCTCGGTATTGCCATGCCAAGGTGATCGCGGATGCTTCTCCGGCATCTAAGGCTGCCGTTTCTTCGAGATACGGCGTTTGGTCCGGAATCACCGAAACCCAATCCGGCTTGCTCAAAAAGAAACTCTTCAGACTCTCCGGCGCGCCGTGGTGGACAGCCTCAAGCCGGATGGTCTCGGTAACCACCACCTCGCCATAGAGCCTGAGCAGCAAATCCAGCTCCCCAATCTCGGCCAGACAGGACAAGACGGAATTATCGCTGATGACGATCACCGGCCAGCATGTCGGAATTCAGATGAGCGGCTTGCATCCGCCATTACCTCCTCAGCCGTCTGCCCGGGCCACACGCCGTGACGGGACAGCAAGGCTTGCGCGTCCCAGCGCGATTCCAACTCCAGCATCCTGCGAACTTGATCCAGCGAAAGCACATCCTTCGCATACGCCTCCGTCGCCAGAGCCTCAAGGACCGCACGGCCGAGGTTTTGGAACCCAGCGCCAAGCTCTGCTGCCAGGTCGTCGGGAATGGTCACGGTCAAATTCATTGGTCGGGAGATTATTCCACCCCCTGCCCGGGTGCAAATCCGAAAACCTTCCACCGAAGTGCCCCTGTTGCCTCAAAAGTTTTGACACCGGGGGAGGTTGGCTGTGGGCGGCTGGAAAAGGTCGTTGACTCAAAAAGGACGACACCGGCAACCGAAAGGAATGCCGATGAGTCGAAAGATGGCTAAAAAAGTGTTGCCGCCTGCGGCAGTGTTATGCAGGGCGTGGCCGGGAAGGCCGGTCGCGCCTGATTGACGAGGTCTGCGAGCAGTGGGCGTGATGCTTCGCTGCTGTAGGACCCTGAAGAGGATCGGTGTGGTCGATTTTCAGAAGCAACATGTGGACCTGCTTCCCTCTAGCGCGCCCTCTTTGAGGGTAATTTGTGAGGCTCTTACTTTTTCGGCGCCGCGGGTGGGAAGAGTGGCTTTGGTGCTAGGTTGCAATTTCCCTTGCCGCTGCTGCTGCCGGTAATGCGACCGTTGGCATCGCGCTGGGTTCCGGTGATGGTCCCTGATGGGCTCTTGCGACTGTCTGTGCTGCCGGTGATGCGGCCGGATGCGTCACGAAAGATGGTCTTTTGGGTCGAAGTTCCTTGTGGGCGGCTCTCACCGCTCCCTTGGATTCTGCCGTTCGCATCGCGATAGGTCGTCCGGGTGGTGCTGCCACTGCTGCTTCGCGTATCAGCCGTGCCGGTGATGCGGCCGCTGGCGTCGCGAAAGTCCGTGCGAGTTGTGGAACTGATGCCGGGCCGGGTGGTGGCAGTGCCGGTAATGCGTCCCGTCGCGTCCCGGATCACAGCCCGCTCGGTGCCGTTGCTCTGTTTCTGGCGCTCAATGGTTTGGACGATACGACCAGAGGCATCGCGCACCACCTCGCGGCAAGTCTGGGCAGTGAGAAATGGAGCGAGAGCGATGGACAAGTAGAAGCTGAGGTAGGGGATTTTCATCACGCGTCTGACGAAGAGGTGCTGAGGATTATTCGACGATTCTTAAGTCTTTCTCTGGCGCTGAGAAGGTGCAGAGGAGTTGAGCATGAGTTGAATGCGATTTGCATGCGAAAGAAGTGCGTCAATGCTCGGGAGAAGTTCGTTAACGCTCGGGAGAAGTGCGTCAATGCTCGGGAGAAGTTCGTCAACGCTCGGGAGAAGTTCGCCAACGCTCGGGAGAAGTTCGCCAACGCTCGGGAGAAGTGCGCCAACGCTCGGGAGAAGTTCGTCAAGGCTCGGGAGAAGTTCACCAAGGCTCGGGAGAAGTCGGTTTAGGCGTGGATGAAGTGCGATGGAGCGCTCTTCTCCTGCTTTGAACGGTAGGGACTGACTGCCAGGCGGTCCCACTTCACCGACGACGAAGGAGGCGGGGGGATCTGCCTTTCTCTGGCGATTCGCCCTCGAGGGAAAAGTGGGCCGGCCCGGCGGTCCAGCCCTACCGGGTTTTAGGCGGCTGCCGCCGATTTGCTTACATGGACGATCCACGATCTGCTTTTCACTGGCCAGCTGGGGAGCTTCGACGAAGTTCACCAAGGCTCGGACGAAGTTGGTTTAGGCGTGGATCAAGTGCGATGGAGCGCTCTTCTCCTGCTTTGAACGGTAGGGATTGACTGCCAGGCGGTCCCACTTCACCGACGACGAAGGAGGAGGGGGATCTGCCTTTCTCTGGCGATCCGCCCTCGTGGGAAAAGTGGGCCGGCCCGGCGGTCCAGCCCTACCGGGTTTTAGGCGGCGGCTGCCGATTTGCTGACATCGACGATCCACGATCTGCTTTTCACTGGCCAGCTGGGGAGCTTCGACGAAGTTCGCCAACGAGATTTTCTGTCGATCTCCGTGATTTGCGGAGACTGTGATCTTTTTTGTGTAAACTGCTCTCCGGCGATGGTGGTCATGGGTTGGTTGGCAGGCGATCGGAATCGAGACAAACCGCTGGGGTAGGATCGCACTGGACATCGCCCCCGTTGTGAATGCGGCAGGCGGTGACGAGGAGATCCATGTGTGAGTCTTGCAGTTCGAAATGGCCGGCATTTCGAAATTTGAGCGTAAGGTCTACGCTGCTCTGGGTCGCGATATTCGTTGTGACGGCAGGAGTCGTGGATCTCCGATCATCTTGCCCCGCTTGGGCTTTCCGTTTCCGAGTTGGCTGAGGCTTCGAAGTTTCCGAGCCACTCGCCGATCACGACGCTGTAAACGAGATCTCCGTGATCGAGATCGACGTCGGGCAGGAATTCATCGTCGAAGGCGGAAAGAAGCTCTTGGAGATCGGACTCCCGGAGGCCCGAGCTTTTGAGGAGGATGACGGTGCCGGCCACGCTACCATTTGCGAGGTAGTGCAGATCGATGGCTGCCACCTCGGTTCCATCGCGCAGGGCGAGGAAGCGTTCCGAAGAGGCGGTGCGGAGGGTGCGTTTCCAAGAGAGAGACATGTGAGAAGGGGTGATTAGCTGATGTGGCGGGCGATCCAGATGGCTGTGGCCAAGGTGGTAGGAATGGTAGCGAGCAACAGAAGGCAACTGCCGCGATGGCCGATACCGGTACCTGGGATGCTGAGATTCGTGTAGCGGCGTCCACGCGCGCTCGTGCCGACGCGGACACCCCGGGTGCCGACTGAGTAACCGATGCCGCTCTTACTCAAATTGATTCGGAAGGGACCAAGATTGATTGATTTTCGGTAGTAAAATCCCATGGCGGAAAGCTTGTTGGCGTGGATCTTGGACTCTGGGGTGGGACAGATATAGGGTGAGGCTAAAAATTTCTGAAAATGATTTCGGGTGGTAGGAGCGGTGGGTGTCGAACCCACGACCTCCCGCTTATAAGGTGGGCGATCTCACCGTCGCAGAGCTACGCCCCCGACTCGAAAGAGACGGATGGGAGGGACGTATTCGGGCGGTGTCGCGGGGGAGTGAATCATGAATACCATCAATGCTTTCATCAATGGGCGGCGAGCCAGTTGGGGCCGGTGCCGTGTTCGACGAGGATGGGGACCTCGCCGGGGAGTGGGAGAGCGGTTTGCATGGCGGTGAGAATCGCGGGCACAAGCTCGGCCTCTTCCTCGGGGGCGAGGTCGAAGACGAGTTCATCGTGCACTTGCAGGAGCATGCGGGTGCGGGCGGAGCGTTCGCGCAGGAGGGCATCGATCCGGATCATCGCCAGTTTGATCATATCAGCGGCGCTGCCTTGGATCGGGGTGTTGATGGCGGCCCGTTCGGCGTTGCCGCGGATGGTTGGATTGCCGGATGCGAGGTCGGGGAAGTAACGGCGGCGGCCGGCGAGGGTCTCGACGTAGCCGGATTCGCGGGCTTCCTGAATGATGCGATCCATAAACTCTTTGATGGCGGGATATTGCTTGAAGTAGCTTTCGATGATGTCCGCGGCCTCGGTGCGGGGGATGGCGAGTCGCTGGCTGAGTCCGAAGGCGGAAATGCCGTAGATGATGCCGAAGTTCACCATCTTCGCTCCGCTACGCTGTTCGCGGGTGACTTCACTTTCGGCAACGCCCCAGACTTTCGCAGCGGTGGCGGTGTGGATATCGCGGTTCTCGCGGAAGGCCTCGATCATCGATGCATCTTTCGCGAGCGCGGCCATGACGCGGAGTTCGATCTGTGAGTAATCGCAGGACAGTAGGGTGAAGCCGGGGCGCGGGACGAAGGCCTTGCGGATCTGTTTCCCGAGGGTGGAGCGAACGGGGATGTTCTGGAGGTTGGGATCGGTGGAAGCGAGGCGACCGGTGGCGGCGACGAGCTGGTGGAATTGGGTGTGGATGCGGCCGGTCTCTGGAACAATGTGGCCGGGTAAGGCGTCGAGGTAGGTGCTTTTGAGTTTGGTCGCCTCGCGGTATTCAAGGATCTCGTCGATGATGGGATGCTTGCCGGCGAAGGTGGCGAGGGTTTGTTCGTCGGTCTTGAATTGGCCGGTCTTGGTTTTCTTCGCTTTGTCGGCGAGCCCGAGTTCGGTGAAAAGGATTTCGCCGAGTTGCTTGGGGGAGTTGAGATTGAAAGAACGTCCTGCATGAGTGGCGATGGACGTGGCGAGTTCGTGGATTCGTTGCTGGAGCTGGCCGCCGATCTCGACGAGGGCGGCAGGATCGATCGCGATGCCCTCCATTTCCATGCGGACGAGGACGGGGAGAAGGGGGCACTCGATGTCCTGAAATACGTGCTGCTGGGCATCGAGCAGCGGGCGGATTTTTTCGGCGAGCTGCCAAGTGACATCCGCATCTTCGGCGGCGTATTCGGCGAGCGTGGCGAGTGGGATCGCGGTGATGTCGAGTTGCTTGGATGCCTTTTTCACCTCGGCGAAGGCGAAGAGGTCATCGGACGCCGCAGGTGTGGCGGGGCTGCTGGATGCGATGTCGGCGAGCTTGATGGGCGAGTAGCCGAGCATGGTCTCGCTCAGGTAGTCCATGGTGTGGCGCTGGTCAGGGTGGACCAGCGCGTGGGCGAGCATGGTGTCGAAGAAGGGGCCGGTGACCTGGATGCCGTGGTGGTGGAGGATGGAGACGTCGTATTTCAGGTTGTGGCCGATTTTTTCCGCGGAGCTGTTGAGCACGGAGTGGAGGTGGGGGATAGCGGATGACAGGTCGGAGATCGGGAGATACCAAGCTTCGTGGGCTTGCCAGGAGAAGGCGATGCCTAACAGCTTTGCCTGGAAGCGATCGAGACCGGTGGTTTCGATGTCGAAGCAGAAGGATGCTTGCTGCGAGAGCTGGGCGAAGAGCGCGGTTTGCTTTTCGGGGCTATCGGCGAGGTGATAGCGGTGGGGGATGTCGCGGATGGTCTTGAGATTCGCGATCAGCGGGACTGTGGGCTCCCCGGATTCGCTGCGGGTTTGCGTGCTGCTGGTATCGTTCCCGAAAAGGCGCTTGGTGAGGGATCGGAACTCGAATTCGGCGAAAAGGTCCTTGATGGCTTGGTCGTCGCGGGGGGAGACGATGAGGTCCTCCCAAGAGACGTCGACCGGGGCATCGATAATGATCGTGGCGAGATCCTTCGAAAGCAGGGCTTGGTCGGCGTAGGTCTCGACGTTCTCCTTTTGTTTGCCTTTGAGTTGGTCGGTGTGGGCGAGGAGGTTCTCGATCGAGTGGTATTCGGCGATGAGTTTCTGTGCCGTCTTGGGGCCGATGCCGGGGATGCCGGGGATATTGTCCACGGAGTCGCCCATGAGGCCGAGGAGATCGATGATTTCGTGTGGGTTTTTGACGCCCCAGATCTCGGGGAGTTTATCGATGCCGATCACTTCGTGTTCGTCGCCCTTACGGCCGGGTCGCCACATGAAGGTGCGGTCGCTGACGAGTTGGGCGAAGTCCTTGTCGGGGGTGACCATGTAGGTCTCGAAACCTTCGGCCTCGGCGCGCTTGGCGAGGGTGCCGATCAGGTCGTCGGCCTCGTAGCCGTCGATCTCGAGCAGTGGCAGGTGGAACGCCTTGCAGAGGCGTTTCACGTGGGGGATGGCCGCGGCGAGCTCCTCCGGCATCTCGTCGCGCTGGGCCTTGTAAGCGGGGTATTTGACGTGGCGTGGGGTGGGGGCGGAAGTGTCCCAAGCGACGCCGAGATGGGTGGGTTTCTCTTTATCGAGGATGGTCAGGAGGGTGTTGATGAATCCGTAAAGCGCGGAGGTGTTGACGCCCTTGGAATTGCGGATGGGGTTCTGGATCAATGCGAAATGGGCCCGATACACGAGGGCCATTCCATCCAGGAGAAAGAGTCGCGGCATGGGCGAGTGAAGGCAGAAGACTTCGAAACGGGAAGACTGAAGACTGGGAGAGTGCGGAACGAGATCATGGGCGGGGCGAGGTGGGAGGTCGCGCAGAGGAGGACTGGGAAATTTCTGGTCAAGGGAAGGCGTGGGTCTCTAGGTATGAACCAACACGATGAAATTTATTGCTCCTTTGCTTTGCTTGGCCGTTGCCGGATTCGCGGGCTATTTGCTGGAGCCCTATCTGCGGGTTGGGCTGACCGGGGTGGGACCTGCCGTGAGGGTGCAGGAGCGCGCGGAGGAATCGACGGTCGAGCCTGTGGACGAGGAAGTCGCGGAGCGGCCCGAAGAGGGCTTGGCGGAGGTCGAACCGGAAGCTCTTGCGAAGCCTGCGACCCAGACGATGCCGAACATCGAGCCCGCGCCAGAGCCGGTTGCAGTCGTCGAGCCGATCCCTGAAGTCGAGGCCGAGCCTGCTCCGATGGCCGAGGAGCCAAAGGTTGAAGAAGTCGAAGAGGTCGTGCAGGCCCCAGAGGAAAAAGCTCAAGAGGAGCCTGCCGCGGCGGGGCCGGTGGTTTTGGATCCGGAGGAGATTGTGGAACTGATGAAGGAGAGTATCCGGTCCCGGCAGGTGAAGGAATTCAGTTTCGCGGAGGTGCTTTCTTGGCAGGCTGGCGAGGATGAAGAACTGGATGGCGAGAGCTATCAGACGGGTCTGATCAGCTACAAAGCGGAGACGATTCTCGGGGTGAAGACAGTCCCGGCGAAGGCCCTGATCCAAGAGGGTAAGGTCCGCAAGTGGATCTGGCCCAACACGAAGACGGAGATCAAATGAGGGCGGTTGATCTCTGCTCGGGGAAGGTGTGGAAGCCCGGATGCGGCATCTTGATGCGGCAGCTTATCGATCCGTGACGGTCCATTTTTTGAAGTCCCAGGTGCGGGATCGGTTGCCGGAGCGAATGATCAGGGGGCCGTGGGAATTTTGGGTAAGGCCGGGTGCTTGAAGTAGGGGGAATTTCTCGTAGGCGATTGGCTTGCCATTGACCTTGCATTGGCCGGCGAGGGGATCCTGGAGGGGCTTCCAGGTGAGATCGAGGATGCGTCCTTGAAGATTCTTGAAGACAAGCCGTGGGGGGCTTTGGCGATGCTTCGCGTCGATCGCGGTGTGGGTGGCGAGTGCTTGTCCGAAGCGTTGGAGTTCGGCTTTGGGTCCGCCTCCAGCGAAGGGGGCGAGGGGTGTGGTTTCGAGAATCCAGCCGCCGCGTCGTGCGTCGCAGCGGAGGAGGTCGAGGTTTTCCCGTCGGTTCGGCTTGTCCCAGCGCGAGGCCTCGAGGAAGCGGAAGGCGAACATCATGCTGCCGCCGTGGCAGAGGACCCAGCCGTTCATTTCCTGGCGGAGCACGATAGATCCGGTGGTGGTGAAGGGGGCGCGGGTGATCCAGAAGCCGTAGTCCTCCGGCACGTCGTGGAGGCCGATGAGGGTGCCGCGATACTGCATGGTCTGGCAGTAAGGGTTTTCACCGTAGGCGAAGGCATTGCCTTTTCGTTCTTGGGGGCGGCGGCGGTTGTCCTGAAGAACCGTGAAAGTGCTGGCGTGTTTGGGGCTTTCCCACTTGAGCATCGTGCGGCGGCACTCCTTGAAGAGGAATGAGGAAAAGGGCGAGCCATCCTCGCGCTGGCTGGCGAGTCCGTAGCCATCGGTGAACCACGCGACTTTCCAGACGATTTGGGCGTGGCCGGGCCAGATTTGGTTGGCGAGCACGGTGCGTTCGTCGGGTAGGCTGGCTTGCCAGCGGCTGAGGAATCGGGCGTCGAGGGACTTGCCCGGGTGGGCAAGCCAGTAGGCCTGGGGTGCGGATGCGATGTTGAATGGCTGGCGGGAGCCGTAGAGGAGGAAGGCCATGCCGCTGGTGGGAGATGAGGAATGGGGGCTTAGATTGAGCGAGCCCCAATATTTTCCGCGTCCGGCACTGCTGATGTGGTAGCCGTGGTGCCAGTGGGCGCCGGTCTGGATGAGCATGAAGTCGAGCGTCATGCGGGCGGCGCGGGCGAGTTCGTCGTCCTTGCTGAACTCGGCGATCATGCGCGTGGGCGCGAAGTCGGTGCCGTAGTAAACCGGGGCGTCGTATTCGCTCGCGTTGCGGGCGCAGGTCTCGGTGAACTGGCGCATGAGGTAATGGCGGCAGCGTTCGCGGATCTTTGCGGAGTTGTTTCCTGCCGAGTCCTTGAGGTCGGGCCACTCGCTGGCTGCGAGGAAGCCGGCACCGCCGCGCATGAGTTCGTAGTTCAACGACACGCCTGCGGGTCTGCCGTAGTTCGGGGTGCTGACGATGCGTTTGATTTTGTCGCGCATCGCCGGGGTGAAGGCTTTGGGCGCGAGCAGGTAGGCATGCATGACCGCGTGCATGTTGAAGGGATCGGGGCGGGCCCGGACAGTGGCGTCGAGCATGCGGTCGATGGCGGCGCGGGTGCCTTCGGGATCGATGCCGAGCTGGAGTCGCGCCGCGTAATAGGGCATCGCTTCTTTCGGGAAGTTCGCGTTGCGTGGCTTGGCTGCGGCGAGGTAGCGGATGAAGGATTCACTTCGTTCCTCGTAGGTCTTGCCGACGATGCGCGACGAGGGTGCTGCGGCGTGGGATGATGCCGCAGTGGCGCCTAAGAGGGTGAGCAAGAGGGCGAGTTTGTGGAAGAAATGGCGCATCAGGTTGCGAGTAAAAGGATTCGGGGAACTTAGGGTTTTCCGTCCTTGGCTGGCGTGAGGAGCCCTTGAAAGCGGAGCCATTCCTCAAGGCGCGCCGGCCAAGTGGCGGTGGGGCCGTGGCGGGGATCGAGGCTATTGCCGTGGTCACCATGGGGGTAGATGTGGAGCTCGGAGGGGACTCGGGCTTGGGCGAGAGCTTGGTAGAAAGCGAGGGTGTTTTCCACTGGGACCACCCGATCCGCCATGGTGGCGGCGATGAAGACGGGCGGGCTGTCCTTGCGGACGTGGTTTTCCACCGACATAAGTTCCGCTGTGCCGGGTGCGGGGGATTTTCCTAGGAGGGCATCGCGGGAGCCCTTGTGGGCGAAGGCCTGGGTCATGGTGATGACCGGATACACGAGGACCGCGAAGTCGGGACGGGCTGTGATGGCGTCGAGCGTTGCTCCGGTTTTTCCGACAGGGTGATCCCAAAGCGTGGCGGCGCAGGCGGATAGGTGACCACCGGCGGAGGTTCCCATCACGCCGATGCGGGTGGCGTCGATTTCAAATTCGGACGCCCGTGAGCGAACGGTGCGGACGGCGCGCAGGACATCTTGCAGGGGCGCGGGGTGGCCGTAGTCGGAGAGGCGGTATTTGAGGTGGAAGACGGTGATGCCGAGGCGATTGAGCAGACGTGTGGAACTGTCGCCATTCGGGTTTGCGGAGATTCGGACGTAGCCGCCGCCGGAGCAGAGGATGACGGCGGTGCCGTTCGGCTGCTCGGCAGGGAAAACGAGGAGGGACGGGTGGTGGATGTTCGTGATACGACCGTCGACGATTTTCTCGGCGGAGGGTTTTGGTTTGAGTCCCGGGACGCCCTCCGGCCAGAGATCGATGCGACGGGGCGCGGCTTTAGCAAAGGTCGCCAAGGTGGCCAAGAGGAGCAGGGCTTTCATGGGTCGTTTCCGGCGAGGCGCCGGGCGAGTTGGGCTTGATAGAGATTGGGCGGATCGAGTTCGCGGGAAGGAATGACTTCCACCCATGGTCCGCGTGGGGTTCTGGTGGGCTGGAGAGTGGTGGGCGCGCCGATGAGGTTCATTTGGGGCCAGCTTCCTTTGCGGGTGAGCACGGAAGTGATGGGGCGTCGACTGCGGATGTTCCAGAAGGTTTCACGAGCGCCGGATTCCGGATCGCGGCTGCCATTGCTGAGCCAGGGGCGGGTGCCAGCGCCGATGTCGATCTCGGTGAACAGGTTTTCGTAGGGCAGATGGGTATGGTGGTCGAAGCAGATGTCCACTCCCGCGCCTTTCATGAATACGGTGCCGGTGGCGTTTTCGACGGTGAGATCGTGGTGGAAGCGGGTGTCGATGTTGAAGCGGCTGAAAAGGCAATCGTCGCCACCTCGTTGCTGGAGTCCGTGATGTCCGCTGTGGGTTCCCGAGTGGAGGCCCTTGCCGCCCTTGCGCTCCCTCGCTTGGTCGGCCCGGAGTCGGATTTGGTCGACGGTGCAGAAGGTGGATCGTTCGAGAAGAATGCCATTGTCGCAGTTGCGGACCGCGATGTCCCGGATCCAGCAATTCCAGGCACCATCGATCCAGATGGCGTTTGCTCCGGTCTCGTGATAGTGGCCGGCATAGGATTGCTTCGGAAAGTGGAGGCCGAGGCCTTCGATACCGATTTCCTGAATGCCGGGTCGGACGGCGTGCAGGCGGGCTTTCCAGGCGGTGCGGGCATCGAGGCGGAGAGGGCGGGAGAGGGTGACGCGGTTGCCTTGGATGGATTCGATACGGGCGGGGAAGCGGACGAGATTTCGACGGACGAGGGAAGGATGGGCATCCAGCAGATCGGCATGAATGTGGCGGCCGAGGGAGCCGTCGGGATCGTCCATCATGAGCCGGATGGTTTGGCCTACGGCGAGTCCGCGGGTGGTGGAGAGCTTCAGCGTGCGGCTGCCGCGGGGAGCGTTTTCGACGAGGTCGGCAAGATGCGAGTTGCTTTCGCGGCCTTCGACCCAAAGGAAGCCCCCGGTCCATGACCAATTCCCGTATTCTCCGGTGCCCTGGCGTTTTCCGAGCACCTCGACGAGGGTCTTGGGGAAGAGGAGGATGGATTTTGCGGAGCCCTCGCCGCGGAGCACGAAGTTGCTCTTTCGGAAAGAGAGGACGCGGGTGATGCGGTAGCGTCCGGCGGGAACGAGCAGGGCGCCGTTGTTTACGGCGGCGATGGCCTTTTCGAACGCCGCGGTGTCGTCGCTCTGGCCGTCGCCGAGAGCCCCGAAGTCCTTCACATTGGCGCGGATCGGAGGGCGGGGAATGGGCTTTTCGCCCGAATGATAGCCGGCATGCGAGAAGTCCGGCAGACGCCCTGCGGGATCCCAAGATTCGCCACCGCGGCCCCAGAGGGCGCTGTGAGTGCCTGCGGCGGCGATACCAGCGAGGAAGAAGTAGAGAATGGCGGAAAGGGCTGCCATGAAGCGGGTCTGGTCGGTGGCTCACTTCGAAGACACCGAAGTGCGGGTCGGTCCTAGATACTCGGCCCTGAGGGCTGAACGATCACCGGTGACCTCATTCTTTCGGAGGAGGTGGAACCTAGAGGCTCTCTGGGAATCGGTGTCGTCGATCGAAGCGAAGCGTCTCGCTGTAACCAGCGGCCTTTGCCAGCTCGATGGCATGGGGGAAATCGCGGCCCACTTCGTCCGGGGCGTGGGCATCGGAGGAAATCACCAGCGGTATGCCGGCTTGGGCGGCGAGCTGAAGAAATCGAGGGTGGGGGTAAGCTTCGGCACAGGGTTTATGCCAGCCAGCGGTGTTCAGTTCGATGGCGCTGCCGCCTTTTGCGATGGCAGCGATGACTGGGTCGTAGAATCGATCGAGGTCGCCGGTCGGGCGATGAGCGAACTTTTTCACCAGATCGGGGTGGGCGAGCACGTCGAAGAGGCCACTTGCTGCCATTTCCGCGTAGGTTTTCCAGTAGAGAGCCCAAACGGCATCGACATCCGACTGCGCCCAGCGTCCGAGCCACTTCGGGTTATCAAAGTCCCATGTGCCGAGGTAGTGGACCGAGCCGATGAGGTAGTCCCAGGGGTAGCGGGCGGCGAGTTTCTCGATCCATGATTCGCAGCCCGTGAGCCAGTCGCATTCCAGTCCGGAGCGAACGGCTAGGGTGCCTGCGGCGGCGCTGCGGGCGCGATCGATCCAATCGAAGTAGTCGGGCAGCTCGGACTCGAGCATCCGCCAGTCGTCGAAGGGCTCTGGCAGGCACGGAGCGTGGTCGGAGATCCCGTATTCGCTGAGTCCTGCGATTTTGCCGGCGGCGATAAACTCCTCCGGCGTGCCGTTCGCATGGCGGCAGAGTGGGGTGTGGGTGTGGTAGTCTGCCGGCACGCTGGCGATGGGAACGGGGTTTCGAGTTGCTAGGTTTTCGCTAGGGATACTAGAGTCCTGTCCGCACGCAAGCCTGCCGGCGCTACCGATGACTCAAGACCCCAATCGCTCCGCTCCCGCGGGCAATCCTTTTACCGACTACCTGATCGCGAAGCTTAGGAATCACCCCAAGCGCGTGGTGTTTACCGAAGGCGAGGACTTGCGTGTTCTGCGTGCTGCAGCCCGGCTGGTCGAGGCCGAGGCCGCAGTGCCGGTATTGCTGGGGTCCAGGGATTTGATCCGCAGCATGGCAGCGGAGCATGGGATCAGTTTGCAGTTCATCAACATCATCGAGCCCGCGAAATCATCCGACCTCGGATTGTTTTGCCAGCGTTTCGCCAAGGTGGAGCGTTATCGCAAGCTGAGCGCGGCGGATCCTGCCGATGTGATGTCACGGCCGCACTATTTCGGGGCGATGATGGTGCAGTACGGGCATGCCGATGCGCTGGTGGGAGGGAATCAATCACTACCGGCGACTTTGTTCCGGGCCTTGATCCATAGTGTGAAGCCCCTGCCATCGGTGCCGAAGATGTTCGGGATGATGGTTCTGGTGGCGCCACATTTGCAGCATTTCGGGCGTGACGGCATCTTGTTCCTCGCCGATTGCGGCCTGATCCCGCAGCCGGGAGTCGATCAATTGGCGACCGTTGCCTTGGAGACGGGCAAATTGGCGCGACATTTCCTCGGGCGATCTCCACAGATTGCGATGTTGAGTCACTCGACGAAGGGGTCCGCCGGGACCGAGGAGGCGCGCCGGATGTCGGCCGCGACGGCTTTGGCAGTAGAGCGTGCGAGGCAGGCCTACCTCGATTTTTCAATTATCGGCGAGGTACAGGCCGATGTGGCTCTGGATCCGATGGCGTCGGAGATCAAACTGCCGGACGCAGGGCATCGGGAATCGGCCGATGTGCTGGTATTTCCGAATTTGGACGCCGCGCACATTTCGTTGAAGCTACTGCAGCACTGCGCCGGGGCCTTGAACTACGGGCAGATTCTTGGCGGTCTGGCGCGGCCCTGCGCACAGGTTCCCCGGACGGCGAGCGAGGAGACCATTTTCGGCACGGCTGCTGCGGTGGCGGTGGAAGCGATCAATTATCACCTGCTTTACCCTGAAGGTGAGGTCTGAAGCGTGCGACCGATGAGTTTCGTTCACCTCTGTCCGGAAGAGGACGCATCCACGGGATGTGTCGGTGGCATGAAACGCGCTTGAACGGTCTTGCGCCTGTGCCATGGTCCGCCGCCCGGCCCCGGGGGCCTCTAATGCTGCAATGTCCTCCTTCATCCAAATCCCCGACGATGCACCCTTTTCTTCCGAGCAACGCGTTTGGCTCGGGCAGTTTCTCACCCAATTGCTGGCTGGTGCCACGACGGGCTCCGCTCCGTCTGGTCCGGCGGTGCCGGTGACCATCCTTTGGGGTTCCCAAACGGGGAATGCCGAGGGTTTGGCGAAGAAGCTGGTGAAGCTTTTCAAGAAGGGGAATTTCGAGCCTGAGTCTTTCGATATGGCGGCTTATGACCGTGGTCGGCTGCCGCAGGAGAAAAACTTGCTCGTCATCACTTCGACCTACGGCGACGGTGAGCCACCCGACAATGCGGGCGATTTGCATGGTTGGCTGATGTCGGATACGGCTCCGCGCTTGGAGGGTGTGAATTTCTCGGTGCTGGCGCTGGGTGACACGAGTTACCCGGATTTCTGCAAGTGTGGGATCGAGTTCGACACCCGGCTTGAAGAGTTGGGGGCAACTCGGATTTTCCGCCGGGTCGATAGCGATGTGGATTACGACACCCCCTTCAAGGAGTGGTCGGACGGTCTGTTCGCGTTGCTTGCACCTGCGGGTGCGGCTTCCTACGGAGCGGCTGCCGCGGTGGAGCAGATCGAGACCGGCTACTCGAAGAAGAATCCCTTCCCGTCGCCAATTCTCCGGAACTTCGATCTGAATCGCGGTGGGGACAAGCAGACGCACCACATCGAGCTTTCGTTGGCCGGTTCCGAGCTGGACTATGAAGTGGGTGATGCGTTGGGGCTTTGTCCTTTGAACCCGGCGGAGGTGGTTGACGAGATTCTGGCCAACCTACCCTTCAAGACCACGGTGGAAGTGCCTTCTCCGGACGGTGGAGAGATCTCGCTCCGGGATGCCTTGATCTCGGTTTACGACATTGGGACCTTGAACAAGTCGATCATTCAAAAGTGGCAGGCTCGCAGTGGCTCGCCCTTCTTGCGCTCGCTCGTTCAGGCGGACGACAAGAAGGCTTGGGATGATTTCTGCTGGGGTCGCGATTTGATCGATCTGGTCATCGATCATCCGGCGGACTTCACCGACGCCGAGGAATTTGTCGGGGTCTTGAAGAAGTTGCAGCCACGCCTGTATTCGATCGCCTCCAGCCCGAAGGCTCATCCGGGCGAGGTTCACCTCTGCGTGGGGATTGTGCGTTACAACAGCTTCGGGCGGAAGCGCGGTGGGATTTGTTCTACCTTCCTCGCCGATCGCGCGAAGGACGTAAATCCCGGCGTTTACGTTCATGCCAACAAGGCTTTCCGCCTGCCGGACAGTGGCGAGACGCCCTTGATCATGGTCGGGCCGGGGACGGGGATCGCCCCCTTCCGCGCCTTCCTTGAGGAGCGAAAGTTCAGCGGGGCCAAGGGTCCGAACTGGCTTTTCTTTGGCAATCCTCACCGCGCCACCGACTTCCTCTATGAGGAGGAATTGCTCGGATTCCAGCAGGACGGTACGCTCTCCAAGCTGGATCTCGCGTGGTCGCGGGACCAGAAGGAGAAGATTTACGTTCAGGATCTGATGCTTCAGCAGGCGGCTGAGCTGTGGAAATGGTTCCAGAATGGAGCTGCCTTCTACGTCTGTGGCGATGCTTCGCGGATGGCGAAGGACGTGGATGCTGCACTGCATCGCATCGCAGAGGAGCAGGGTGGTCTTTCCACAGACGATGCCGTCGCTTGGGTGGGTCAGTTGAAGAAGGACAAGCGATATCTGCGCGACGTTTACTGAGGTCCGCTTTTCGAGTGAGGCCGCGGTTGCTGGGAATTTTCCCGCAGCTGCGGCCTTTTCTTTGGCGGTGGATCAGTCGTCCCCGAAAAGATCCACTGCGAGGAGCCGAACGGTTTCGCTGCTGAGAATGAAGGCTGCAGGGTCGCGATCGATGCGTCCGTAAAAAACGGTGTTGTCCGGGCGGTCGGTGGCGGGAGCGAGGTTCAGGGTCCGGCGGACGATGCCGGCTCGCTCGCCCTTCGCGTCGTAGCCCATCACAGCGAGACTGAAGCTCAGCGCGGGTTGGGCGAGAGCCTTCCGGGCGGCATCGTCATCGGGTGCCAACCAGGATTCGCCTTGAAGGTCGACGAGCAGCTTCACGAGGCGGTTGGCGCGTTCGGTAACCAGTTCCGAACTACGATCACTGCCATTTTCGCGTGCCTTCCAAGAGTCGGCCAGAAGGTTGTATTCGAGCTCCAGTGGAGGTCGGCCTTCCATAGTACGGATCATGCCGGCGAGGTCCACGGCCGGGATGGACCAGATCGATGGATGACGCCACTGCCAAGAATGTGTGGAGATCTCTCGGATAAATCCGTCGTCGAGCTTCACTACCGTTGGGACGCCCTGTCGCATGGCGTGCCAGGTGCCGTCCCGTGCTTGGCCGAAGAGGAGTTTGAACCCTTCATTGCCGAAGGAAGTGAAGCCAATCGCCAGAGCGGGTCGGTCGAGGCCGTAGGGGGAAAGATTCATCGCGGCATCGCTCACGAATGCCGCCACCTTGGTTTGTGTGAGGGCTTTGAGGAGGCGGAAGAGTGAGAGCTCGTTGAGGGGCTTCATTCGATTCCCGTCGCGAAACTCCCAAGTGCCGCCCTTTTCGCGGGCCACGAGAATTTCAGGGCCGGTGGCGGGGGTGATAAGAATGCCTTGAAGGGACTCGACATCGATGTTGGTAAGCATCGGGTTGCGGAGTTCGTTAACGCTGTCGGGCAGTCCCGCGAGGGAGACCATGCCATCGTCAGTGGCGGCACTGGCGACGGAATCGGGATTGTCTGTGGCGGGAAGGCCGGGAGCAATCGGCTTGAGCGGGAGCTCAAACACCGTGCCGGGGCGGTCGCTGATGGTCGCGAAGACGGTATCGGCCCCCGCAACAGAGGGTGGGAGAACGTCAAGCACGACCTCGGTTTCCTGTCCGAAGTGTCGGATAGCGATCTTCTGCCCGCCTTTGAGCTCATCGGCGGGTAGGGTAAGATCTGCGCGTTCGGCAACCTTGAGTGCCCGGAGTTTGAAGAGGTCTTCGATGAGCTTTTTCACTGCGGCCGGGTCAGTCCGCAATTCGAGGGGCTTGGTGATGCGCCAGGGCGCTTTGGGATCACTGCGAGAGAGGAGTAGTTCGCCCTCGCTGCCTTGGATGCGTATCGATGACAGCGCGAAGGGGTTGAAGAGAAAGGGATGGTGATCGCGAAGATGGCGGAGTCCGTCGCGGAAAATCGGGTGGATATCCCCGGTGCAGGCGTAGGTGAAGTCTTCGCGTCCGTCCTCGCGCGGTTGGATGAACACGGTCGGGGTTTCCTCGCCGGATCTCGGATCGCGCTGAATCCATTGGGTGCGACGGCCGAGCAGGTATCGTGCGAGCTCCTTGCCATCGCGGTTCTCGATGCTGATGCCGATGGTTCCTTCGCGGAGTCCGGCCTTGGCGTTGTCGATCTTGTGGGTCGGAATGACTTCTTCGACGCGGGTGCCGAGGGTGAACTGGAGGATGGCGTCGGCGGCGCGGGGATCCATCCGGTCCTGCCACGGTTCGAGGATGCGCCAATTGCCGTTCTCGAAGACACAGTCGGCCTGAACTCCATTGCCGGAAAGGCGGATGCGGTGGATGTCCTTGGTCGCGAAGCGGTAAAGTGGGCTGCCAGCGGCGGTGGCAGGGGGGCCGAGTAGTCGATCGAGGCTGCCATCCATCATGCGAAGTGCGGCGGTCAGCGAGAGGCCAATCGTCAGCAGCAGGAGGAACAGCGTGAAGGGGATCGATCGCATGGCGGGACTTCAGGCGCGGCGCGAGGACCAGATGATGGCGGCGATGAGCAGTGCGAAGGCGGGTAGGAAGAAGAGATTGATGCGATTGATGAAGGAAACCTGGCTATCGAGAAGTGGCAGTTTGTACACTCCGAGGCTGCGTGGACCGGAGCCGGCGAGTTCTTCGCGGCCCATGAGCCAATTCATACCGCTGGCGAGAAAGTCGCGGTTGATGTCGGAAAAGTGGCTCGGGGCGAGAAAGTCGGAGTTGGCGATCACGAGCATGCGTGAGATTTCGCCGCCGATATCGTCGCGAGTGGCCGCGCCGCGGATCACGGCACCGGCAAGGCGGATGGGCCCCGGATTGTCCTCGCGGATATCGAATTGCGGATCGCCGGAAGAGAATGCGGTTTCGCCCCAAAACTCGGAGTCGGTGGCGAGAAGGGTGTAGGGGAGAATCCGGCGGTCGATCAGGTCTTCGTTGTCCTTATCCCTGATATCGAGGCTGCAGGTCGCTCCGTCGAAGGCGGCGGTCTTGTTCCAGAGGTCGCGGGTGAACTCCATGCCTTCGGTGAAGGTTCCGCGGACGGTCGAGACAATCCGGCCGGCCTTGCGAGTCACCACGCGGTCTTTTCCGGGAGTGATGCCGTGGTTCCGGAGGAAAGCTCTCAGGCGGGGGGGAGTGGTATTGGTACCGAGGGTGATGAGTAGGGATGAACGGGGCCGGTTCCAATACTCCGTCAGCACTTCGAGCTCGGCGGTGGTAAAATCGTAGGTGGGATTGATGATGGCGACGGCGGCGGCATCGTCAGGGATGCGATCGAGCTCCGCGATCCGGGCGCGGGTGGTCAAGGCGTTCTGGGTCAAGAGAGCGCCCTCGAAATTCGGCAATGGGGCGTCGTTATTGTCGCCCGTGAAGCCGCATTTGTCTGCAAGGAGGTAAACCTTGCGGGGTTTGCCTTCAATCGATGCGACGATGCCGGTCGTCAGTGCATCTTCACCGAGGAATCCGGTCATTTTTCGCTGCTCTTTGAGATCGGTCTCAAATCTTGCCATGGTTTCAGCCTCGATAAAGCGGATGTGAGGGCTGGCGGATCGTGGGGCATCGGGCTGCTCAGCCGCCTCGCGCTGGGCCTTATCGCGGGCGTCGACGATCACGAGGTCGCTGGTGAAGATCGATTTTCCGAAGGCGAGCCCGAAGACCTTGCCGTATTCGTCGACCACCTGCTGAGTGCGGTCGGGCGAGCGGATGGGATCGAGCAGTTCCACCTCAATCTTGCCGTTGGACAGCCGACCGTATTCGTAGGCGAGAACGCGAACTTTCTCGTAGAGCGGGTTGCTGCGGCGGAAGGCGACCAATAGCTTGACCGGGGTCTCGCGTTCGGCAAGGGCAGGGGATGAGAGGTAGCGGCGAGTGGCTGAAGAGAGGGTGTAGGAAAGGTCTTCGCTCAGATCCTTGGGCTTGTGGTGCTGCGATCCTAGATAGTTGGCCGCCAGCAGGAGTACGGTGAAGCACGCGATCTGGAGCATCGAGAGCGCACCAGTTCCGAGGCGTTGAATGGGTTTTGCCGCCTTTGGCTGCGGCGGTTCGGAATCCTTGCTCATGGGTTCAGCGCCGCCAGCGGCGGTAGTCGATGACGTGGTAGGTGACGAAGAGGAGGAAGCTCGTCACGCTAAGGTAGTAGACCAAAGGCTTGGTATCGAGCAGGCCCTTGGCGAAATAGTGAAGGTGTTCCTGGCTCGAAATGTAATGAAACATGGGAGCGGCGCGGAAGTTCTCGCCCCAAATCACGGTCACGTAGCCGAGGAAATACTGAATCACGAGGAGGCCAATGGTGAGAAGGCCGGCGATGATTTGGCTCGAGGTGAGCGCCGAGGCGAGGCAGCCGACCGCAGTAAACGCGGCGCCCATGAGCAAGAGGATGCTGTAGGAACCGATTAAGGATCCGTAAGAGTAGGCAGGGGGAACGTCGGTGACCCACTCATACATCCGGAACTGGATGAAGCTGGGTATCCACAAGAGGGCGTAGAAGGTCATGGCCGCGCCGTATTTGGATAGCACCACCTGCCAAGTTCGAACCGGGGCGGTGAGCAGGCCCTCCAAAGTGCCGCTGCGTTCCTCCTCCGCGAAAAGTCGCATGGTAATCAGCGGGAAGATGAACAGGAAATAGAACCAAAAGAGCGGGGTATGGAAGGCGGCGTAGACGAGGCTGTCCTGGCGGGGTGAGTCGCGGAAGCCCTTCATCGCGGTCGAGAGGGCGGCGCCCTGCATGGCGGTGACGAAGGCGAACACCACCCAGCCGAAGGGGTTGAGGAAGTATCCCTTCAGCTCTTTGCGGAGCATGATGAACAGAAGACGCATGGGTTTTCAGTCGCGCGGTGCGCGGGGCCGCAGGTGTAAGGAAAGAGCGGACGACGGGAAAGGCGAAAGCGCGTCCCCGTCGGAACCGGCATCAGGGAGAAAGGCGTTCGATGTTCCAAGTCGCCTCCCGGCGTTCGTAGAGAAAGCGATCGTGGAGACGGGCGGGGCCACCCTGCCAGAACTCGATGCTCTCTGGCACCACGCGAAAGCCGCCCCAGAAGCTGGGAAGGGGGATTTCGCCTTGGCGGAACTTTTCGCGGATTTCTTCCAGCTTCTGGACGAGCAGTTTGCGGGAGGAAATCACCGAGCTTTGGCTGGATACCCAAGCTCCAAGTTGGGATTCGCGGGGGCGGGAGCTGAAATAGCCGAGGGATTCGGCGGTCGAAATTTTCTCCGCACGGCCCTGGACAATGACTTGCCGCTCGAGGGGGATCCATGGGAAGAGCAGCGAGACCTGCGAATTCTCCTGAATGTGTCGGGCCTTGCGGCTTTCGTAGTTGGTGAAGAAGACGAAGCCGGAGTGATCGAAGTATTTCAGCAAAACGGTGCGCAACAAGGGGCGTCCTTCCGAGTCGGCTGTGGCGAGACTCATGGCGTTTGGTTCGTGCAACTCGAGATCCATGGCCTGCTGGAACCATTGCTCGAATTGAAGCATGGGGTCGGCGGCGAGATCGGCACGGTGGAGACCGCGATCGGAGTATTCCTTGCGGAAATCGGATAAATCCATGGGCGGAGATAGACCGGTGAGGGCCGACCCGCAAGGCTGGGGCTTGACCGCAGGCATTTCCCTGCGTTCTCTGCCTCGCCGTGGAAAAGATCGATATTCCCAAAAAGGCGATCTACCGCCTTTCGATCTACCACCGTTGCCTCCAGCGTCTTCAGGACAATGGTCAGGAAACGGTGAGTTCGACGGCCTTGGCCAAGGTGGCAGGGGTCAAGCCCGCCCAGCTTCGGAAGGATCTTGCCTATTTCGGCCAATTTGGGACGCGTGGGCTGGGTTATCCGGTGGAGACCTTGGGTTCGATGATCCGGGATCTTTTGGGACGCGAGCGTTTGCAGCCGGTGGTGCTGGTGGGCGCGGGTAATCTGGGATCGGCGCTCTTGCGGTATCAGGGTTTCCAGAAGGAGGGCTTTGAGGTAGTGTGCGCCTTTGATGCCGATCCGGATGCCGCTCGCAGCCGTGGTGTGGGGATTCCGGTGAGGTCGGAGCGCGAGATCGAGGAGTTCGTGCGGGCGGAGAACGTCAAGCTGGCGATTCTTTGCGTGCCTGCGAGCTACGCGCAGTTGATTGCGAATCGTCTGGTGGCGGCCGGGGTGCAGGGGATCCTGAATTTCTCGCCGGTCATGCTCGAGCTGCCCGACGAGGTGGTGGTGAACAATGTGGACCTCGCGCTCGAGCTGGAGCATCTGAGCTTCTTCATTCGCTAAGGTGGAGAAGGACGAAAAGATTTCGTTTTTTCCCCAAGAAGAATCGGTGTGTTCCGTTTCTGATCTAGGTCGCCGATCCGGCAACGGGCACATGGTTACGGAAACGAGGGAGCAAATGGTCGAACGAGCACTCGCTGAATACGAGTCGCCGCTGGTTGGCTATGCCTATGGGTTCGTCAAGGACCTGGAGCGCGCTCGCGATATCGTGCAGGACACTTTTATCCGGCTTTGTCAGCAGGATGTGGCAAAGGTGCGCGATGGGCTGAAAAACTGGCTGTTTACCGTCTGCAGGAATCGTGCCCTCGATGTTTTGCGGAAGGAGTCGAGGCTGACGGCGCTTGACGAGCAGAAACTGCTGTCGCGCGCTGCGCCCGGAGTCGGGCCGGATGGCGTGCTCGATCAATCGGAGCGAATGGCCTCCGTTATGGCCTGCCTGAGCCGCCTTTCCGAGAACCAGCGGACGGTGATTCTGATGAAGTTTCGAGATGGCCTGAGTTACCAAGAGATTTGCGAACGCACGGGACTCGGGAGCGGGAATGTCGGATTTTTGATTCACACGGGTTTGAAACGACTGCGCGAATGGCTGCCCTCCGACCTGATGGACTCCACCCCTGGAAACCGATGAAATTTTCTTCTGATGATCCCCGGCTCAGTGCGTATCTGCTGGGCGAACTGTCGGCTTCCGAGTCGGTCGCAGTCGAACACGCGGTGGCGGCAGATCCCTCCTTGCGTCTGTCGTTAGACGAACTGAAGCGTGTGACGTCGGTGCTCGAGGATACCCTGTCCGAGACCTCGCGCGGCTTAAGACCTGCCCAGCGCGATGCGGTGTTAAGGGCTTTGCGGCAGGCGGATGATCGGGATCGGGTGATCGATTTTGCGCCTGCCGTGGCACGGAGGCGGAACTGGTTGCCTGTGCTCGGGATGGCTGCGGCCATGGTCTTTGCGATCTTCCTCGCATCGCGCTTTTTGTTACCCCAATCGGACCTATCGGTTGAGAGAGGGGAGGATGTGGAGGAGATTTCTCTTCTGCCAATGCCGGGAGAAGGGCGCGTCAAGGGTGGCGTGGCGGTGGCTGGAGGTAGGGGAGGCGCTTCGCCTGCTGCGACTGAGCAAATGCTGACCGGGGGGGAGAGCGTCCCGCTTGGTCCGAACATCCGAGCGCACGATCGCCTGCCTGATTCGGCGCGTTTGCCCAAGCTTCAACCCCTGCCGCCTCTTGAATTTACCGGGGAAATCAGTCTGCCGGTTCTGGTTGGGCAGGCCAGCTACGGATGGATTCGAGGCTGGGTGAGGGGTCGTGCCGAGCTTCCGCCGAAGGATGCGGTGCGCTTGGAGGAGTTGGTCAACGCCTTCCCATTAGCGCTCGAAGAAGGCGAAGAGTTTGCATCGGCGATCGAGGCGGCACCCTGCCCGTGGAGCGCGGATTCGGATTTGATTGCCGTCACCTTACGGGCACCGGATGGACCTGCGGTGCCCATTCGCTGGTCCTTCGAGCCTCGAGCAGGGGCACGGGTCCGGCTTTTGGCCTCCCCGGGATCAAAGCAGGGGAGGCTGCCTGATCTCTTGCCCGGTGGGCGCACGGTGACGGTGCTGATCGAAGTGGCGGCGAGCGATGCCCCGAGACGGCTTGGGGTGGTGAAGTTGGACGTCGATGGGGATTTCTCCGGACGAATCGTTGAGCGGGCCTCGGTCCCGGCTTCGCCGGCGATGAGGCACCTTGGGTTGATGGCGGCTTTCGGATTGTGGCTGCGGGGAGAGGGCGTGGATCGCGAGACCATGCGCTCGATGCTGGCCGCCGCGGGTGGGGACGATGATCCGGGTCGTGCGGATGCCCGGCGTTTGGTGGGCGAGACCTTGGCTCTCGCCGAGGCCGGGCGTTGACGTTAGTCCGCGTCGCGCATTGAGTGGCGGGGTGTCCAGACTCAGCATTCCCGAATACGCGATGGCGCTGGCCCACGTGGCCAGCATGCGATCGGAGGATCCCTACCGCAAGGTGGGGGCGGCCGCGCTCGATTTCGATAATCGAGTGATCGGGACAGCCTACAACGGTCTCGCTCCCGGCTTCAACGCACCGAATGGATTTTGGGATGATCGGGAGGCACGTCAGAAATTCATGCTCCATGCGGAAGTGAACCTGTGCAGTCTATTCCGTCGTGGTGAGGCAAAGATCGTAGCCACCACGACAATGCCCTGCACCGCCTGCATGCAGACGCTCTGCGCCTATGGGATCCGCGAAATTTACTATCGTGAAACCTATCACAAGTCCGACGCGCCGGAGATCGCAAGCATCTACGGAGTGAGGCTCGAGCAGGTCGACTTCAGTCCCTTTGCGGTCGAGGACGCGCGATGACCTGATTCACTCTTCTGCGGTCTCCAAGTCCCCGCCGAAGAAACCTTTGATGTATCCGAACTCGATCATGGTGTCTTGCCAAGGGGCGAGCACGGCGGGGTCTTGGAAAATACGCGCTGCACGCTGCATGGCGGCCTCGGCCTCGATTTCGCGGGCAGCGGCGAAGTGGATGGCGGCCTCCGCGTAGTAGGGGAAGGGGGAGTCGTCGAGGTAGTCGTATTTCGTCGCGAGCTTCTCCACTTCGTCCTTCTTGCCGAGTTTCAACTTGGAGAGGAGGAGCTTGAATTCGACGAGGCGGGCAAGCTGGAGATCGTTGCCGACGGGGTTCTTACCGGTCATTTCGAGAACCCGGATGAGACTGGTTTCAGCGGCCTCCCAGTTCTTGTTTACAAAGTTCAATTCCCCGATGTTGAAGATGATCGAAGGCTGACCTGGCGCAAGTTCGTCAGCCTTTTTGAATAGAACGAGGGCCTTGTCGAAATTCCGGAACTCGACCTGGCATGCACCCTCCAGATTCAGCAGGTCCGGGCTGTTGGGGAAAACTGCCGCGGCCTCGCCGGCTTTTTCGAGGGTCTCGAACACCCGCTTCTGGCCGAAGAGGCGCTGAGCTTCGGTGAGCTTTTTATTGAACTCCTCGCGCTTTTCTTGGGGGAGATTGAGAAACTCCTGTTGGAAGGGCCGGAGTTCGGGCTCCTGTTTCTTTTCCACTTCCTGAGCGTGGAGCACGGTAAAGGGCAAGCTGCAGAGGAGGATCGCGCGGGAGATCGAGTTCATGACGTGGATTCGGTGGAGAAACTAGCGAGTCGAGGGGAGGGCTGCAAGCCACAGCTCACGGATCGTAAAGTTGGTGATCGAGGATGTATTGGGCCACCGCGGGGTCGAGCCATTCGTGTGGCAGTCGTCCGGCGGCGATTTCCTGACGGATACGGGTGGCCGAGGCTGGGTGGGTTCCTTGGAGGAAGTGATGCTTCCAGCCTGGGTGAGGCGCGGGTGCTCCATTGCGGGCAAAGACGATGAACTCGACGATCCGGGCCAGACGGTCCGGTTCCTTCCATTGGGGCAGAGCTGTCCACTGATCCGCCCCCATGATCCAGAAAAGCTGCGCACGGGGAAAGCGCCGGGCCATTTCCTCAGCACTTCTGTACGAGAAGGACGGAGGCGGGGCCGTGAGATCGAAGTCGTCGGCGATGGCCCAGGGGAGCTCGCGGATGGCAAGCTTGACCATGGCCATGCGATGCTCGGGGGAGGCTGCTCCGTTGTCGGTCTTGTGGGGCGACTTCAGGCAGGGGAGAAAGCGTACCTCGTTAAGCGACATCGCCTCCTTCGCTCGGCTCGCAATGTCGAGGTGCCCGGAGTGGATCGGGTCAAAGGTCCCACCAAACAAGGCGATCCGGTGCGGCGCGGCGGAGCTCATCGGACGACTTGCGGCACTTGTTTCATAAACATTCCGACAACGAATTGTTTTCGGTCTCGAGTCGCTGCGAGTGGAGCAATGCTACCGGGTCTCGGGGATGTGACTTACGAGGAATCATGATCCAAAAACGTGTCGTGCCCACGGGGCATCCCGCCAAGCGGGGTCACGTAATGTCAGTCCAATGATGAAGCGAGCGATCGCCGTTCCGTTGTATTGTGAGTGATTTCGTTCCCATCCTTTGCGCGCCATCGCCAATCGCTTCTCCGGATTTCCGGCCAAATGTCGGATTTTCAATGCGAGATCTTCGAGATTCTCGAAGTAGGCAACTTCATCTTCAGGGTACAGCTCCTCAAGTCCTGCCCCGCGGGGAGTGAGCGTGAGAATGCCGTTTCCCATCAACTCACCAATGCGCGAAGAAGAGTAGAGAGGAACGTCCGAGCGTCTTGAGAGATTCAGTGCCATTTTCGACCGTCGAATCACCTGTTCTTTCTCCCATCCAAAAATGCCTGCTTGATCGAGGCAGCCATAGAAGCCGCAACGAAGCTCGGGAAGCATGGAACGAAGGGAGTGAAGCATGTTTCTGCGACCCGGTTCCCCCTTGTCGCGTCCGAAGAATAGAAAATCGTGCAGCATTTCGTTCTCCGGTGTTTCGAAGGCACGATGACATTCGATCCCGGCATCAACCGCGCTCGGGATAAAAGCAGCCGGGCAGGACGGCGTTGCGAGAGCCTCCAGCAAAGGACCGCTGGTTGAGCAAAAAAGCGCATCAAGAGTATCGACTCGTTGGCGAAGATGGATGGTGGCATTCGCATCCCAGAGAGGATCCACATACCAAAGGGCGATGCGAATCCTCGGAAGAATCCGACGAATCTCTCTCAGAGTCTCCGCAGTGATGAATTGAGCGTGGCCCAGGACCAGAAGGTCTGGATGCACATTCCGGCAGGTTTCGACGAGAGCTTTGTTGGCGCGGGCTTTACCGAATGTCTTGCTATTTATGGGGGAGAGCATTCGTGCCCGATCGTTGATTGAGAATGGGTAGACGAAATGACCCAGTCTCACGAGCCCGTGGTGGATTTTCTGGTCTTGGTTCCAGAGGTGCGCCCCATCCTTGTCAAATTGAAGGTTGGCGGCGTGGACGATGCGCATGTCCAGAGATTGGGGTTTTCCGAGAAAAGTGCCAAGTGCCAAGAAAGGGTCCCTTGATACTTGGCACCTTGGGTTCGGGGAGCTTTGCTTTCCCTGTGATTCGAGTTTGTCACGTTCTAGCCAGCGTCGGAGAAAAGGGCGGCCTCGAAAAGAATGTCATCGAACTTGCCAATCATCAGGTTGGGCTCGGGCATTCGGTCGCGGTGGTCGCGGACGAATCGATGCGTCGGTATTTTGTCGATGCCATCTCCTTTCGGGCTCATCCCATGGCGCGTGGTCGTCTTAATCCATTAAGTCTATGGTCACTACAGTCCAAAATCTTGATGCTGAAGCCCCAGTTGGTCCACGCTCATGCGAACAAGGCGGCGTCGATGATTCGCTCCTTGCGCCATCGATTGCCTGGAATTCTTCGCGTGGCTACAGTGCAAAACATCAAGCGTAGTTCGCGGGCTTTTCGAAATTACCACGCGGTGATCACCGCATCCGCTCAGGTGCGCGACTCGCTTGGTGGGATTCCCGCGACCGTGATTTGGAATTCGATCAGCCCTCCGGCCTCGGACACGCGGGAGGCAGCCTTAGCCACCGCTCCCCCATTTTTGGGCGGAGGAGAGCCCATTTTCTGCACTGTCGGACGACTGGTTCCTGCGAAGGGCATGGACCTTCTGTTGGAAGCCATGGCCCAGGTTCAAGGTTTCAAGCTATGGATTGTGGGCGATGGGTTGCAGCGGCCTCTTCTCGAACAGCTGGTGGATCGATATCAGCTACAGGGGCGGATTTGGATGGCAGGCCATCGGGACGATGCGGTGGGCCTTATGGGCTGCGCAGATTGGTTCATCGTGGCATCGCGCAACGAGGGAGGTCCTTACACGCTTGCAGAGGCACTTCACATGAGAGTTCCCTGCCTCTCGACACGAGTTGGGTTTGCTCCCGAATTCTTGCCAGCGGAGGCAATCATGGAACCGGATTCGGTTCGTTCACTCGTCGAAGGCCTCAAATTAGCGCTCGCATGCCCTGACAAGCTTTTCAAGGGCCTGGAGGCGTCTTTTGACCTCGTAGCAAAAGAAGTTACTCTCGACGCGATGAGTGCAAAGGTGACCTCAGTGTATCAACGATTGTTGGCTGATGCTTGACGATTCCCAAGTAGCGGGACGCTTTGACCTTATCAAATGCATACGTCCATCGCAGCGTCTTCTCGAATTGTAGTTTTTGATCGAAATTATCGATGCTCGATGACCTCGGTAATGGGGAATCGGGCCTTGGGCATCTCGGCGTATTTGTCATCGGAAGAGCGATAGCCGATGGCACAGGCCACGGCAGTGGCGTATCCGCTTTCAGCGAGGCCGAGAATTTTATCGTAGGCAGCAGCATCGATGCCTTCGAGCGGGCAGGTGTCGATGCCGATTGCGGCCGCGGATGCCATCAATTGGCCGAGGGCGATGTAGGTTTGTCTGATGTTCCAAGCGTGTCGCACCTCCGGAGTCATTCGGTTGGCGAACCCATGCACGATATCGCGGTAGCCGGAGAGGTCGGTCGGAGTCTTGCCCTGAGCTGTGGCGAGGCATTGGATAAAGCGATCGATGTCGACGTCGGTTAGGTCAGTCCGGGCTGCAAATACGACGAGGCGTGCGGCATCCGTCACTTGGCCCTGATTCCATGAGCACTCGCGCAATTCCGAGCGGATGGCAGGTGAGTCGATTACGAGAAATTTCCACGGTTGGAGGCCGAAAGACGAAGGAGCAAGATGGAGAGACTGCTCTAGGACCGACCAAGCGTCATTGGAAATCGTAGCGGCAGGATCGAATTGCTTGGTGGCGTAGCGAAATTGGAGGGATTGAAGTAATTCGGATGGGGACATGGCCAGTTTGGGAGCGAGATTAAAGCTTAAGAAACTGCGATTCAGTGGTTTCTATTCGGCATCGAGTTTGAAAGGGATCGATGCCGAGGGAAATTCTTTTAGAGTGAAGCTGAGAAGAACGCCGAGTTCGCTTTTCAGGCGGTTGTCGCGATGGGTAATGCCAAGGGAGGCAACCCAATGGTTGAAGTCGTGGTGAACGGTGTATTGCTGGATTTCCAAAGTGCCGTCATCGAGCTCCCAGAGATGTAGAGCTCCGATACCCCATCGCTCCGAGAGCCGGGCGTAGCCGCGGAGATCAACGCGATTGGAATCCGTGAGAACAGGGTGATTATCCAGCAGTCGATGTCCGACGGAGAATTCGAGGTCGGGATTGGGCATGAAGCGAGTTCTCGCTGCTACTTCTGAGAATCCCGAGCCGTCCGCGATCAAAGGAAACTGGGTTTCCAAATTTACACCAAGCCAAGGCAGCGGCGACCATTGCAAGTCATTGTAAAGGTTTGAGAAGTCGCGGTTGTAATCCGGGTCGGTGAGAAACGCGTCGAGGTAGGTATCCATCCCAAGCCAGTCGAGAGACTGGGCGTCGCGCTGGGTAAGGAGTTTATTGCGCATGCCTAGCCTGACGATCCCCCAGTCCCGCAGGCTATCAATTGCGGTGAAATTGGGAACGGCGAGCGGCTGTGGGCGCGTGCTGAAGGTTTCGCGATCGACTGCAGGGAACAGTGGATCGAGGTCATCGGTAGAGATGAACGAGAGCCGGGTGTAGGGTTGAACGACGTGGAGGAGGCCATCGATTCCCCAGTCTCGATCGCGCACATCGCCGAGGTTTTTTGAGAACTTCACCGATGCTTCGACGCCGGCTTGAAGATGGGTGCGATCGATCGCGGTCGCGGGGCCGCTGACATTGGCGTAGCGGCTGTAACCCATCCCCAGTTCGGGGCTCAGGTTGAGCCAGTCACCCACTTGGGTGGGCATCGAGAACTGCTGATAGGTGTGGAATCGGTTGTAGCCCGGACTGAAGAGCTGTTCGGTCAGTCGGGGAATGGCTGGGCTTCCGGCGGGGAGGGAGCGGAGGGTTTGGACGAGTTGGCGCTCGTAGGTCGGGAGTTGATTCAGCAAGAAGGGAACGTTCGGGTCATTCGCCGGGAGTGCTAGCAGCGGGCGGACGGTCGAAAGGGTGGCGCTACCAATTTCCTCCTCGATGAACGCGAGTGATGCCGAGCCTTCGTGGAGGATGGGCAGATCCAAGATCGGGCGTCGTACGAAATCGACCGCGATTTCCGGAGATCGGGTATCCGAGCGGTAGAACTCGTTTGTGCGGAAGCGTCCAAAGAGGCTGAAGAGGCTATGATCGTCGCGACGGAAGAGGCCGAGGCTGTTTTCCGGATTTGGATCGACGCGGAATAAGTCGGGGTTGAAGTCCTCGAGATAATGATTGTCGCTTAGGAAGTTCAGATTGGCATCAAGGCGCCAATCGGCATCGGGTTGGAATTCGAGCGGCACGCGATGCTGAAGTGCCAGTCGGTAGCGATCCTCGTTGACGAAGCCACGTGGGATGCCGGTTCGGCTTTGGCTGGGGTCGAGGTCCTTGGTGTAGTAAAGCGACAGGCCGGAAAGGTTGGGATTGCTGTCTTGCCGGGTATCGCTGAGATCGACACCGGTACCAAGGCCCCGAAGAGTTCGCAGATCGAAATGCCAACGGGAGAGCAGCCATGCATTTTCGTTTTCTCCGGTTTCCAGGTTAGGCGTGCCGCCGAGCATGATCCCGTAGCTATTGAGTAGGAATCCCCCCCAGTTGGATCGGGCACCAGGGACAAAGTGGTAACCAAGTGTGCCGTCGAGGGGTTGTGCAAGGTAGGGGAGCCAAAAAATCGGAACGTCGCCGGCGTAGAGGCGCAAGTTTTTGAAGGTGACCTTATCCTCCGGATAGACGGTGGTTTCGGAGGATCGGAGCCAGAAGCCCGGCTTCTCGGCGTCGTGGGTTGTGATCCCGGCGTCCTGCCCGACGTAAACTTGCTTGCCGTTCCTTTCCTCGACATGGAAACGTCCGGCTTCGAGAAGCAGCGGATCGACCCCAGCCCGCAGATCTGACGCTTCAAACCGCTCGTCCTGCCAGTGATAAACGATCTGTCCGCCACGTTGGAGCAGGTTCCCGTTGTAGACGCTCACGTCGCCGGTGAGGGTCACGGTGTGACTCGTAGTGTCGGCGACTGCATGGTTTGCAAAGACTTCCATGCCCTGGGCGGTTGTCATTTTCACATCACCGTCGACGTGGAATCGCTGCTCCTTGCCATGCCACCGCGCCTTTGCCGAATGCAGCTTCATGCCATTGTCGGTAATGGCTTCAAAAGGGCCCGAAAAAGTGGCGATTTGAGTGGTGGCGTCGTAGCTGGTCGACGGGCCGAAATCACGAATCCGAATGTTCTTCGGCATGTCGGGCAGTGCGACGGCATTCCCCGGAAATTGTTCCATGCCTTCCGGTAAAGGGACGGGCGTGATGCGGTTGGAGGAGGTGGAAACTCTGGAATCGGGTGTCGCCGTTGATGGCTCTGGGGACTGGGCGGAAAGTCCCAGCGGAGCAAAGAGAATGGCAAGGAAAACGGCACGCCTCATCGTGGGCGGATGAGACGGGGTCCCGGGATTCAAGTAAAGGTCAAAGCCGGAAAGCGGTTGCGGGAATTGAGATCCGTAGGAGGATCGTCGGGTAATGAACGGCCAACTCGGCATTGTCGGAGCGTCAGGCTTCATCGGACGAGAGCTCGCGAGGCAAGCGGCGGAAGCGGGCTGGGTGGTCCATGGCTTCAGTCGCACCGAGAGGGCGGCCTCGGGGGCGATTGCCCATTGGCGGGAGTGGACGGAAGCACCGGACTTCGCCGGCTTGGATGCGATCGTGAATCTGGCGGGTGAACCGGTCAATCAGCGCTGGACGAAGGCTCGGCAGCGGCTTTTCCGGGACAGTCGGATCGGTGTGACGGAGCGAATCGCAGCCGGAATCGGGCGATTGTCGGGATCGGGTCGTCCCTCTGTCCTCGTGAACGCCTCGGCGGTTGGAATTTACGGCAATCGAGGCGACGAGCTTCTTGATGAGAGTTCAGCGCCGGGGTGTGGTTACCTTGCGGATTTGTGCCGGGATTGGGAAGACGCGGCGGATCGGGTGGCCGAGCTCGGCCCACGCGTCTTGAAGTGGCGGATCGGGATTGTGCTCGGGCGGGATGGGGATGCCTTCCGGCAAATGCTGATTCCCTTTCGGCTGGGATTAGGCGGGCGATTGGGCTCGGGTCAGCAATGGATGCCTTGGATCCATGTGGAGGATCTGGCGGCGTCCATTTTGCATGGAATCGGACGATCTGGGCTTCATGGCGCGGTGAATGGTTCGTCGCCGCAACCAGAACGGAACATCGATTTCACCCGGAAATTGGGGGCGGCTTTGAGGCGTCCTGCTTTGCTACCGGTGCCTGCCATCGGTCTCCGCGCTCTGTTGGGAGATTTCGCAGGCGTGATACTCGCCAGTCAGCGGGTAATTCCCAGAGTCTTGCTGGAGAACGAGTTTCATTTCCGTTACCCGACGCTTGAGCTGGCACTGAGTGACTTACTGACCTCGTCTTCGTCGTCGTGATTCCGCTTGCGGGGAGCTTGGTCGACTGGTTCGCTTCGCACTCGACCCGATGGCTGCCCTGCAAAACACAATTGCGCTGGTTTTCGATTACGACCAGACGTTGAGCCCGCGCTACATGCAGGACGATGTGTTGTTCCCGGAATTCGGGATCGATCCGCTGCAGTTCTGGAAGAAGTGCAATGCCTTGGTGACTGAGCAGCAATGGGATGGTGAGCTGGCTTACTTGAAATGCATTCTCGACTATCTCCAGATGGATCGCGTGACGAATGCCCGTCTGTGCGAACTCGGAGCAGGGTTGCGATTTTTTGCGGGGGTTCCCGAGATCTTCGAAAACCTACCGAATGCTGTTCTAAATCCCGATCATGAACTGGCCGGTATCAAGATCGAGTTTCACATCATTTCATCGGGTTTGAAGGCCTTGCTGGATGGCAGTCGCCTGGCTCCTCACGTGAAGTCGATTTTCGGCTGTGAATTCGGCGAGGACGCTCAAGGGCTCATCAGTTTTCCCAAGCGCGCGATTTCGCACACGACCAAGACTCAATTTTTGTTTCGGATCAACAAGGGGATGTTGGAGCATTCGCAGGATGTGAACGATCACATGCCACCGGATCTGCGTCCGATTCCCTTCGAAAACATGATTTATGTCGGTGATGGACCGACCGATGTTCCTTGCTTCACGTTGATGAACAAGAGCGGTGGGCATGCAATCGCGGTCTACAATCCGGACGACGGCAGTGGTCGTAGCTTCCGTAAATGCTATCAGCTTTCCACCCATGCGGGGCGGGTGAAACACATCGCGCCAGCCGACTATCGGGAGGGCAGCCACTTGTGGTTGCTGCTTGCTGAAATGGTCCGTGAAATTGCCGACCGGATGCTTCGCCGTCGCTCCGAAGAGCGGGAAAATGGAACGGTAGCCGCCCCCACGTTCTAAACGAAACTGCATCGTCAAGGCACCGAGCACCCGGTTATCTCTCCACTGCGGAAAATCCTCATGTTAGAATCGAAGCATTTCCATTTCACCGGGGTCTGTGGAACGGCCATGGGTGCCGTCGCGGTTGCGATGAAGCGCAAGGGCTTCACGGTCACGGGATCCGATAGCAATGTCTATCCGCCGATGTCGGATTTCCTTCGCGCGGAGGGAATTGTGATCAGCGAGGGTTACCGCGCTGAGAACCTCCCGTCCGAGGCGGATGTCATTGTCATCGGCAATGCGATCAGCCGAGGCAATGAAGAGGCGGAGGCCGCCTTGTCACGTCGTTTGCTTTATCAGTCGCTACCCGAGGTGATGAAGGAGCACTTCTTGCGAGGAAAACGAAACTATGTGGTGAGCGGGACGCATGGCAAAACCACGACGAGTTCGATGCTTGCGTGGTTGTTTCTGTCGGCCGGCAGGGACCCGGGATGGATGATCGGAGGATTGCCGAAGAATCTCGGACGCGGCGCCCAGTTTGGTGATTCCGAATTCAATGTTCTTGAGGGCGATGAATACGACACGGCCTTCTTCGACAAACGTTCCAAGTTCCTCCACTACCTGCCGGAGGTGGCGGTGGTGAACAACATCGAGTTCGATCACGCGGACATCTACGCGAGCCTCGATGAGATCAAGCTGAGCTTTCGCCGTTTGCTCAATGTCGTGCCGCGCAACGGGTTGGCGATCGTCAACGGCGATGACCCAAACTGCGTGGACGTGTCCGCGAACGCCCCGTGTCCGGTCATCAAGGTCGGTATGGGTGAGTCGAACGAGCTCCGAATTACCGACCTGTGCTACGAGGCGGATCGTAGTTCATTCAATCTCGGCGCTGTCCGCTATTCGTTGCGAATGACGGGTGAGTTCAACGTGAGGAATGCTGCGATGGCTGCTGCCGCCGCATCCTTTGCCGGGCTGTCGGCGGAAGAAATCCGCGAAGGCCTTGCAAGCTTCGATGGGGTGGCTCGTCGCCAAGAGCTGCGCGGCGAGGCGGGTGGGGTGAAGGTGATTGACGATTTCGCGCATCATCCCACGGCGATTCGCTTGGCGGTGGGGAGTTTGCGCCAACGTTATCCCGAGGGGCGTCTTTGGATTTTGTTCGAGCCCCGTTCCAATACCACGCGGCGTGCCGTGTTTCAGACGGAACTCGCTGACGCTCTCGCGCTGGCGGATCAGGCGGTGATTTCGGAGATTCCGGATTTGCACAAGATTCCGGAGAACGATCGCCTAGATCCGCATCGCTTGGCGGCCGATATCGGGCGGCATGGTGGTTGCGGACGCTACATCCCGCAAATCGACCAGATTGTGGACACCGTTATCGCGGAGGCAAGGGAGGGAGACGTCGTTGCGGTCCTGAGCAATGGCGGCTTCGGTGGTATTCACGGGAAACTGCTCGATGCCTTGGAGCGTTCTACGAGAGATCGCTGATGAGGTTCACAAGCGCGGGATGGTCAGGCCGCCGTCGATCATGATCACTTGGCCGGTGGAGTAGGGGAAGTTTCCGTCGGCGAGGCTGGCGACCGCCTTGCCGACGTCCTCGGGGAAGCCCCAGCGCGGGGTGACACATAGGCCGTCGGCGATGAGCTTGTCGTATTTTTCGGTCACGCCGGAGGTCATGTCTGTTTTGGTCACCCCGGGACGGACCTCGTAGACGGGGATGCCGAATTCGCCGAGACGCGCGGCGAAGAGCTGGGTGACCATGGCGAGGCCGGCCTTGGAGACGCAGTATTCCCCGCGGTTCACCGAGACCACGGTGGCGGAGATCGAGTTGACGTTGATGACGCACGCGTCGAAGCCGGAGTCGACCTCACGACTTTCGATCATCCAGTTCGCGGCGGTTTGGGTGAGGAAGTAGGGCCCTTCGAGATTGATGCGCATCAGGCGCTGGAAGGATTCCTCGCTGGTCTCGAGAACATCTTTACGCTCGATCGGCGCGACGCCTGCATTGTTCACCAGCACGTTGAGGTGGGGAAAGCGGGAGCGCAGACTTTCGATGACCGCGTCGCGGCCTTCGGTGGTGCCGACATCGCCCTGACAGTAGATCGCTTCAGGAGCTCCAGCGGCGCGGAGTTCGGCGAGGACGTCGGCGACCTCGCTTTCGGCGCGGATGCCGTTGATGGCGATGGCGTGGCCGGTGGCGGCGAGGGCTTTGGCGCAGCCGAGGCCGATGCCACGGGAGCCGCCGGTAATGAGTGCGGTTTTCATGGGATGGTGGAGAGAGGATAATGAATCGCGGAGGGGGCGGAATCAGGGTTCAGGGGTCAGCGTGAAGTCGCGGATACTGACCCCCTTGACGTTTCCTTCGCGGGTGAAGCGCAGGACGTTGGGCCCTTGGACGAGGTCGATCTCGACCGATTCGCTGTTTTCCCATAGGCCGAGGGTGAAGGGCAGCGGTAGGTCGATCGGCGGGCCCTTATCGTTGACGACGAGTTTCAGGTTCTGCTTCCAACTCGGCGTCGCGACTCTTGCGGTGAGCCGATACTTGCCGGCGGCCGTGGCATCGAAGGCGTATTCGAAAGGCTGGTGGCTGGTGGTCCGGCTGTAGTGCAGCTGCTTGCCGCCGAGCATGCTTTCGAGGAACAGGATCTTGCCGGTGCTGCGGGTCGGATTCCGGGTCGCGGCTGCGGGAAGAGTGATCACGCCTTTCGTGTCGACGACGATCCGCCGGTCCTCGTCGCTGATCTCGACCGGGACGATCTTTTCTTTCGCCTTCGATTCGGTGGCCTCGGCGATGTCCTCGCCGACGGAAGCTAAGGTCTTCGCCTTCGATGCCTCGATCAGCGCGCGTTGGGTGTGGAGCGACACGCCGTTCCAGAAAGCGGGCTCCTTTTTCGTGATCAGGCCGAAGCTTCGCGGCTCGCCCATCGCGTCGCCGATCCACTGGGCGCGCTTCACCCTCAGGAAGGCATCGCCCAGCGCGCGGGCCTGGGTGGTGGCGAGGAAGTCGAGGTCGCGATCGTAGGGCGTCTTAGTCCAGCCGCTGCCCCAGCCGCCGCCGAGGCAGACGACCCAGCCGTCGGGTGTCCAATGGGCGAGCGCGGCGTGGCCTTTTTGCGGGCGGGCGGTGGTCGGCACCCCGAAGGCGCGGAGGAGGAAGCGGCCGATGAAGGCGCGCCGCCCGCAGACGCCGCCGTTCTTGAGAATGTTTTGGAAGAAGTGGAGCTCGGGTTGGTCGTGGATGTTGTCCTGCGAACCGTAGGGGATCTCGGTGCGCACCAGCGCGACGTAGCGCCAAGCGGCGTCGGGCGTCGTGATGTGGTCGGGGCGATAGTTGCGGAGCATCCGGCGGCCCCAGGCGAGGATCTCGTCGGGCTCCTCGCCATCGACCACCATGCGGAGGTCCCAGGTGCCGAGGTCCTTGAAGGAGGGATCGAGTTCGCCGGCGAGGAAGGCCTTTTCGAAGTGGAGGTAGCGCTTCACCGGATCGACGAAGGCCGGGCCGCCGGTGTTCGCTTCGGCGTTCCGCTGCGGGTTGGGCACCGCGTGGTCGAGGGCGACGGCGAGGGCCAGTCGTTCTAGGACGCCTTCGCCGGACTTGTCGCCGGACTTACGGATGTCGGTGTAGATCCGCATCGCCTCGCCGTAGCGGCCGCCTTCGGCGCCGTCGGCGACGAGCATCCGGAGCATGAGCTTTTCATCGGCCAGCAGTTGTCCGACGAGCTTCTCGTGCTCCGGGCCTTGTTGGGCGAATTTCGCGAGGCCTGCGGGCGTGGCTTCGGTCAGCACCGAGTGTTTGGCGAGCAAGCCATCGAGCCGGTCGCTGGCAAGGATGCCTTCGAGGTCGAGGCGGCGGATCGATTCGATCGACGCGGCATTGGCAGTGGCTAGGGCATCCTTGGCGGCGGCGAGCTGCTTTTCGGCGGCGGGCCGTTCGCGTTCCGCCTGTTCCAAGGCGGCGCTGCGTTCCTTGAGGGCGGCCACGCCTTCGGCGCGGTTCTTTTCCCACTGGTCGACTTCGTCCCGCGCGGCCTTGCGTTCGGCGTCGGTGGCGGCCTTGGCAAGCCTGGCCTTCGCAGTCGCGATGCCCCGGTCGGCGCCGCCGATCCACTTGCCCTTGGCGTGATCGACCAGCCCCTTCGCCCCCTTAATCCTGTCGAGCCGCGACTGCGCCTCCCCGATGGCTGACTCCGCCGCTTTCCCGGCCCTCACGGCGTCGAGGTAGGCGCGTTTGTCGCGGGCTTCGAGGACGGGCAGGCCGTCGGCGATCTTCCCTCGCAGGGACTGGAGTTCGGTCGAGTAGCTGCGCTCCAGTTTCCTTCTCTCATCGCTCAGCTCGACCGTCGCGTTCGCGTCCCGCGGCTTGGCAATCGCGAGCGGAGTTCCGGTCGCGACGAGGGCTGCCAGGATCAGGAGAGCGGTTGTGGGTGGGTTTTTCATCGGGAAGGGTGCTTACTTGCTGGCCAGCATCCTCGCCATCGCCTCGCCCATCGCGAGGCCGATGTCCATGTAGGTGCGCGCGTTGCCGTTGTAGTGGCCGTTGGACGCGCCGCCCTGGCTCAGCGGGTGGGCGTAGACGGTGGCGACGTTGCCCTTGAACTCGGGATACTTGCCGCCTTCGCCATCCACCGCCAGCATCGCGTCGAGGATCATCCCGTCGTTGCCGCCGTCGCCCTTCTTGGTCTGGCCGAGGGTGGCGAGGACGAAGGGGGCCTGGGGCGCGTTGAAGTCCTTGCGCAGCGATTGGATGAGACGCACGAGATTCTGTTCGTAGCGGCCGGCGTGGGCCTCGTCGTAGCGGTCCTTGTCACCTTGCCACCAGCAGAAGCCGGCGATCACGTAGCCCTTCGCGCCGGGGTAGTAGGTGTCGAGTTCCTCCAGCGCCTTCTTCGCGTTGGCGGTGTCGTCGTCGTACTGCTTGCCGGCGTACCACGCGATGGGCTTGGGCTCGGTGCCCTTTTCCCAGCGGTGGGGCGACTGCTTGTAGCCGGCGTAGATCCAAGTGCTTTCCTTGCCGGTCTTTTTGTCCTTGTAGCGGTGCTCGTAGCTTTCGCTGCCCGGGGGCAGCAGGTCCCAGCCGAGGCCGCGGTTGCCGATGCAGCTCTTGAGGATGAGGACCGGTTCCTCGAGTGCGTTGCCGAGCTGGTGGCCGATGCCGATCTCCGGTCCGATGGCCTTGCCCCTGATGGTCAGCCATTCGTTTTGATGGACGCCCATCGCGCCGCCCCGGCCGACCATCACGCGGACGTTGCGGACGTCTTTCCGCTCGGTCCACCGGCCAGCGTCGTCCGTGAGAAAGGGGTAGAGCTTCTCGGTTCTAACAGCGTGTTCGAGCGTGCCGGGCTGGTTCGCGCCGGAGATCTTGCCAAAGCCGAGCATGTTCGACTGGCCCATCAGGATGAAGACCTTGACCGGCTTCGACAGGTCGGCGGGTCGGCCATTGGGATCCGGGAGATCTGCGGCGTGAAGCGATGCGGTGGCAAGAGCGGCGAGGCAGTAAAGCGAGACGAGGCAGACAATGGGCTTCATGAGAGATGTGCTGGAATCGGGTAGTTCCGCCGTGTCGTGGCTGAAGGCTTCGTTTCGTTCAGGTCCAAAAAGTGAGATAGGGCTTTCGCTCGATGAGGCGCTGGAGGTAGACGGCAAGCTCCATCGCGTGGTAGTCGCCCCACATACTAGATTCGCCGTAGGCCGCCTTCGCTGGGTCGGGGCGGTGGTCCCAGCCATTGGGCTGGTGGTAGATGGAATGAAGCAGCAGGCCGTGGTGGGCGGGATCGGTGGAAAGATAGGGCTCGCTGAAGAGTGACTTCGCGGTGACTAGGCCGGCCCTCTCGTAGCGCGCAGCGTTGGCGGCATCGCCCTTCGCTTCGAGGTAGCGAGCGAGACGGAAAAGGCCCTGGGCGGTGATGGCGGACGCGGTGCTATCGACTGGTTCGTGAGCGTTGAAGGGATCGGCCGGGCGGTCGAGGTAGTCGCCGAGCTTGTGCAGGTTCGGCGCGCCTTGGTCCCAATAGGAGATTCCATCGGTCGGAGTGTTCGCGAGGAAGTTGTCGGCGGTCGCGGTGGCGGCTTTCAGCATCAGCGCTTCCCACTTGGCCTTGCCACCGTGGGGCGCAAATTCGGCGGCATTCATCGTGTCCAACAGCTCCAGTTCCTCCGCGAAACCGAGCGTCGCCCAGGCCTGGCCACGGGTCCAGGTGCTGAAGCCGGTGTAGCCCTGCTGCGAGTTTGGGCAGCGGTAGGCACCGTCCTTGGTGTTGAAGACGCACTCGTGGGCGGTGCGGCCGCGGACGTCGTAGCTGTCGCGGCCTTCGCCGTAGAAGACGGAGTAGAGCGCGGTGGACTCGATGTGCTGCAGGGCGCGGTCGAGCAGGGAGACCGCCTTGTCGCCCTCGCTCATCAACACGTGGCCGAGGCGGTGGGCTTCCATCAGGATGCGGCAGGAACGGATGGTATCGACGAACAGTGAGTGGGGTCCGTTGAAGGAGTGGATGAATCCTCCGCCCTGACGGACGGTCCAGCGGGCGGCCTGGACGGCGCCGGAGACTTTGATCGCGAGCTCGTAGAAATTCTTCTCCCACTCGTCGGCGGGCAGGCGGCCTTCGAGCATCAATCGACGGAGGTTGCCGTAGGTCGAGAGGTTGTTGAAGCCGTGGTCGTGGACGCCGATGTGCGAGACGTGCGAGGCCATCTTGCGGACTGTGCGCTCGCGACCACTGGCGAGGCTGGCGAGGTCGCCGGTGGCGTCGAAATGGAGGATGGCGATGCCGTAGCGGAAGCCTTCGGTCCACTCGGTCCAGCCGCGGGTGGTGTACTTGCCGCCAACGGTGAAGACCGGCGAACCCTTCGACTCGTCGTATTCGCGGTCGATCGCGTCGATCTTGTCCTTCGCCAGGGCGAAGAAGCGCTGGAGCGGAGCCTGGAGGTCGGCGAGGGCGGGGGCGGAGTCGAGGTGAATCATGGATTTTAGAAGCGATGCTGCTTGGTGAGATGGACGATGGTAAGTTCGGCGTCTTCGAGAATTTCGTAGGTGTGTTCGAGCATGGCATCGAACTTGAGTGCCTCGCCCGCGGCAAGTTCATGGCGTTCGCGGGGTAGGGAGATGAGGACGCGGCCGCGGAGGACCCAGCAGATCTCATGGTCGTCGCCGTGCGCCTCCGGATGAGTGAGCGAACCGCCTGCCTTGGCAGTGGCGTGGAAGCAGTCGATGCCTTGGAACGACAGCTTTTCGAAATCGAAGGGCCCGGAGCGGTAGCGGGTGGCCGACTTGCGATGGGCCGCGACGGATTCGGCCAGCGACAATAGGTCGGAAGCGGACAGGCCGAAGGCGCGGGCGATGCGGTAGAGCGTCTCCAGTTCGACGACGTTCTGGTTGCGCTCCAGCTTCGAGAGGACGGAAATCGAGATCCCGCAGCGCGCCGACAAAGCGTCCAAGGTCAGGCTTTCACGCTTGCGGAGGTCGCGGACCACGGAGAAGTCGAGGTTATCGAGCAGGGCGGGCTGCATTTCTTAAGAGGAAAGAAAGCGTAGTAATTTTCACTTGCAAGAAAAATGAAGAGTGCTTCCTTGGCTAGCGAAAATGAGTCCCGACCAACTTGCGATCCACACCTTCACCAATAAGCCGTGGTCGATTTATGAGTGTTTGGAGAATTACGCGCGGCGCGGTATTGGCGGCGTCTCAATTTGGCGCGAAACCGTCGTTGGACAAGATCTGGGGAAGGTAAAAAGGCATCTCATTGATAGCGGCTTGAAGCCAGTCAGTCTGGTACGCGGCGGGTTCTTCACGGGCAAGGATGTTGCGACACGCGAGTCGGGGATCGATGCGAATAGGGCTGCCCTGCGCGAAGCCGAGGCGCTCGGACTGCCGATGATCGTGCTGGTTTGCGGAGCGACCATCGGTCAGACGCCGGAAGAGAATCTCGATCAGATCCGCGACGGCATTGCCGCGCTGCTACCCCAGGCTGAGGGTGCCGGGATTCGGCTGGCGATCGAGCCCTTGCATCCGATGTATGCGGGCGATCGCTCGGCCGTCGCGTCGATGCGTGACGCGAATGAACTCGCGGAGTCCTTGAACCACCCATTGGTCGGCGTCGCGCTCGACGTCTTTCACGTCTGGTGGGAAAGCGGTCTCGAAGCGCAGATTCAACGCTGCGCCGCGGCCGATCGCCTGTTTGCTTTCCACGTCTGCGAGTTCAAGCCGGACTTCGACCACGTCCTCCTCGACCGCGGCTTGCCCGGAGAGGGCGTCGACGCCTCCGCTCGAATCGCGAGGATGGTAAAGGTCGCAGGCTTCACTGGCCTGACCGAGGTCGAGATTTTCTCACGCAAGTACTGGTCGGAGAACCAGCACGACTTCCTCGAGAAGATCGTTCAGAGCTGTGAAGCGCTATGAAAAGGCAGGGCGGTCAGTGGTCAGCAATCTTTTGCGATTACGATCCATTTTCAACCCTCACCAAATACTGACCACTCGACCCCATGAAAACCAAGAAACTCGGCATCATCCTCAACGGCGTCACCGGACGCATGGGCACCAACCAGCATCTTGTCCGCTCGATCCTCGCGATCCGCGACCAGGGCGGCTTGGTTTGCGGCGACACACTGGTCATCCCCGATCCCATCCTGACCGGCCGGAATTCGGACAAGCTTCGCGCGCTGGCGGCGAAGTATGGGGTGGAGCGTTTTACCACCGACCTCGATGCCGCCTTGGCGGAACCGCACAACGAGATTTTCTTCGATGCATCGGGAACACCGTTTCGCATTGGATTTCTCGAGAAGGCCATCGCCGCGGGCAAGCATGTCTATTGCGAGAAACCGACTGCGGTGTCCTTCGACGAAGCGTTGCGGATCGCCGAGGTCGCCGAAAAGGCGGGCGTGAAGAACGGCGCGGTGCAGGACAAGCTGTGGCTGCCCGGATTGAGGAAATTCCAGCTTCTCAAGGAGCAGGGATTCTTCGGCAAGATCCTCAGTGTGCGCGGCGAGTTCGGTTACTGGGTTTTCACTGGCGAGCACGAAGGTCAGCCCATCCAGCGACCGAGTTGGAACTATCGGAGCGAGGATGGCGGCGGCATGATCGTCGACATGCACTGCCACTGGCGCTACGTGATCGACAACCTCTTCGGTAACGTCACGCGGGTCTTCTGCAAGGCGGCAACGCACATCGAGCGGCGCTTTGATGAAAGCGGCAAGCCCTTCGAGTGCACTGCGGACGATTCCGCCTACGCGCTGTTCGAGACCGACACCGGCATCACCTGCCAGTTCAACTCCTCTTGGAATGTCCGTGTCCGCCGCGATGACCTGCTCACCATGCAGGTGGATGGCACCGAGGGCTCGGCGATCGTCGGCCTACGCAAGTGCTGGGTGCAGCACCAGAGCGTCACTCCTCGGCCGGTTTGGAATCCCGACATCGACAGTCCGATCAACTACTACGATCGCTGGACGGAGGTGCCGGACCAGCTTCACTTCGACAATGCCTTCAAGATTCAGTGGGAGCTGTTTCTGAAGCATGTCGTGAATGACGAACCCTTCCGCTGGACCTTGCGCGAAGGGGCGAAGGGAGTGCAGTTGGCGGAGCTCAGTTGGAAGTCCCACCAGAGTGGGGCTTGGGTCGGGGTGCCGCCGATTTCTTGAAACTCCGGATCCATGGATTCCTCCAACGAGCCGAAAACCGCGCTGCGTCGCATGCTCCGTCAATCCCGGCCGGGGCCCGAGTCGCAGCATGAACAATCGAATGCGCTGCGGCGGGTGATCGGCGATTGGTTGGCGGATCGTGAGGCAGGGGTGGTCGGGTGTTTTGCCGCCTTGCCAGGCGAGCCGGAGCTTTTGTCGTTGTTGGAGCAATTCCCGGAAATGCGGTGGGTCTTGCCGCGAGTTGTTGGGGCCGAACTTGCCTTTCATGAAGTGCGGAATTCCCGGCTCGATCCCGGGAGCTTCGGGATCAGGGAGCCCTCCGCATCGTCGGTGGTTTGTGGCGTGGACGAGATCGATGTGATGCTTTGCCCGGGAATGGCCTTCAGTCGCGATGGGGTGCGGCTTGGGCGGGGCAAGGGATTTTACGACCGCGCTCTCGCCGGAGCTCGCGCGATACGGGTTGGGGTGTGTTTTCGTGAGCAGGTGCTGCCGGGTCTGCCTAGGGAGGATCACGACCAGCGGATGGATTTTCTCGCGACGCCCGATGGACTGATTTCCTGTGGCTGAGGTCCGCAACTTCTCGCTGGTTCCGGCGTTGATACCTGCCGAGCATGGAAGCCACTTCGACCTTCCCGCCGAGTCGCATGTCTGAAGCCAACCCGAGTCCAGCGTCCGAGAGCGATCGTGGTGGCGATGCGGTGGACATTGCCTTGATGCGGCGGATCGCCGATGGCGACGACGGAGCATTCCGCGAATTGGTCGAGCGGCATCAGGGCTCCGTTGTTGCAGTTGTCGCGCGAATGCTGAGCGATCCCACTGAAGCGGAGGACATCGCGCAGCTCGTTTTTTTACGGATTTGGAAGCATGCGAAGCGCTGGCGGCCGGATGCGAAGTTCACCACCTACCTTTTTACCATCGCCCGGAACCTCGTTTACAACGAGAGCCGTCGTCGTTCGCGTCGCAAGGAAGTCTCGACCGATGAGCGTGAGGAAGAGAGCGGCTTTCAGATCGCGGCCGACGCCCGTCATGAGCCGGGTGAGGAGCTTTTAAAGTTCGAGATGCATCGACAGATCGATCAGGCGATTGCGGGCCTGCCTGAGGCACAAAGGACGGCGGTGATTCTCTACAGTTATGAGTCCTTGGCCTACGAGGAGATCGCCGTGGTTCTTGGGACCTCGGTGTCATCCGTGAAAAGCCTGATGTTCCGTGCACGCAGCAGTTTGCGGGAAAAACTGGCCAGCTATCTGGCGGACTAGGTCGGAGTAGCCTTACTGCCGTTCCAGCAGGCTGCGGAAGCGAGGCAGGATTTTTCGGAACAGCGAATTCTTACCGCCGCGCGCAAGCTGCTCGCCGATCAGGTCGGCGCAGGTATCGGGATCGGCGGGGCCGGGGGCCTCGACAAAGTGGCCGGGAGCCTCGATGCGGCGTATTACATGGCTGGATCCGGCCTCCCGCGAAACCGATGCGCTGACTTCGCCCCCGCTGAGCGTCAGACATCCAAGCGGTGCGGAGTCGGGATTTGCCACGAGGGTGGCAAGGATGGTTTTCCCGCTGGTGCTTTCGAAGGAGAAGCACGCCTTGCTATCGTTGTGATTCGGAACGGCAAGAGGCAGTTCGACGGTATCGGACCAAGAAGCCTGCACTGCGAGCCAGGCGAGAAGTTGCAACGCCGAGCCGCGGTGGGCGGGGTGGTAGATGATTTCCACGGCTCCGATCTCCGAGAGGGCGGAGAGCATGATGGGGTCGTCGAAGAGCGAGGCGACCGAGACCCGGAATTGGAAGGTTCGGGTCCAAGCAAGATCTTGCACCACGAGCGGCCGGGTGGCGTTGGCGATGGCTTCGGTGATGCGTGCGAAGGACGAGCAAGGGTCGACCCAGCCGGAGCTGTCGAACACGAAGCGGTCGACGAGACTGTAGAGTCGGTCCTCGAAAATGGGCGACAGCTCTCCCTGCCACCAAAAGATCAGCGGCAGGTCGGAGGCGAGGTGTGCGAAGACCGTGTTGCGGAGACGGCCAGTGGCCTTGCCGGTGAGAGCGAAGGCGATCTGTTCGCAGCAAATCGATTTCTTTCCGTGCGAAAGATGGCAGTGCGCGGTGATCCAGGCGCGAATCGAGGTTTCGGGAGCATCGCGATCGATGCCGATGAGGATGGCGCGGCAGGCGTGCTCCGCGGTCAGTTCCCGAACGGCTGCGGAGTTTTTCTCCAGCGCGCCCGGGGCCTCGGAGTAGACCGCGAGGTTCATCAACGAGGCATTGGTGCGGGCCTCATCCTCGGCCCACAGCTTGTGGAGTTCCTTATCGATGGATCCGACTGGAACTTCGCGACCGAGTTCGGGATGCATTTCGGGAGTGGCCATGGAGAGGGGTGATGATCTGCCTTTTGATTTCTCAGAGCCTGCGCCAAACGTGGCCGTCAGCCTGCAGGAGTTCGTCGGCCTCTTTCGGTCCCCAGGTTCCGGCGACGTAGCCGGCCATGGGAGGCGGGTTTTCGCTTTGGTGCCAAGCGCGCTCGATATGGTCGATGAAGCGCCAGGCTTCTTCGACCTCGTCGCGGCGGGCGAAGAGGGTCGCGTCGCCCGCCATCGCGTCGAGCAGGAGCCGCTCGTAGGCCTCGGGGCTGCTCTTTCCGAAGCTCGTAGAGTAGTGGAAGTCCATCTTCACGGGTTCGAGGCGCAAACTGGTCCCGGGGATCTTGGACACCATGCGCAGCGAGATGCCCTCGTCCGGCTGGATACGGATGACGAGCACGTTGCCCCCGGGAACACCCCCGGCGAGGGCATTGAAGAGGACGCCCGGTGGTGCCTTGAAGTGGACGGAAATCTCGGTCGCCTTCTTTGGGAGTTGCTTGCCCATGCGGATGTAGAATGGCACTCCGCTCCAGCGCCAGGTATCGATCATCAGGCGCAGCGCGACGTAGGATTCCGTCATGCTTTCCGGGTCGACACGGTCCTCCTCGCGATAGCCGGGAACGGGTTTCCCATCGACGTGGCCGGCGTGGTATTGGGCACGGATCACATTGGCAGCAACCTTTTCGGGACTGTCCCACTGGCGGAGCGAGCGAATGACCTTCACCTTTTCGTCGCGGACGCCATCGGCGCTGAGGTCGGTCGGCGGCTCCATCGCGACGAGGCTGAGCAACTGGAGCAAGTGGTTTTGGACCATGTCGCGCAGGGCACCGGACTTGTCGTAGTAGCCACCTCGACCACCCTCCATGCCAAGGTTTTCGGCGCAGGTAATTTGGATTTGGTCGATGTAGCGGCTGTTCCAGAGAGGTTCGAAGATCGCGTTGGCGAAGCGCAGGACCATCAGATTCTGGGCGGTCTCCTTGCCGAGGTAATGGTCGATCCGGTAAGTGTCCTTCTCCTGGAAGGTGCGATTTACGACCTCATTGAGCTGTTGTGCGGTGGCGAGGTCGGTGCCGAAGGGCTTCTCGACAATGACACGAGCCCAGCAGCCCTCGGCAGCTTGGTTCAGACCGGCCGCTTTGAGGTGGGTAAGGATGTCGTCGAAGAACTCCGGCGCGCTGGCGATGTAAAATAGGCGATTTCCTTTGCCACCACGTTCCCTGTCGATCTCGTCGAGTCGAGCGGCGAGGCGCTGGTAGCCAGCGAGGTCGGTGAATTCGCTTTGGTGGTAGTGGATGCTTTCCTCAAAGCTGGCCCAGATCGTGTCGTCGTGACCCGAGCGGGAAACTTTGCGGTTCAGCTCCTCGAGGCCCTTGCGGAATTCTGCGTCCGACTTCTCGCGCCGAGCGAAGCCGAGAATCTTGACGCCGGGTGGCAGTTCGCCATCGATCGCCAAGTTGTAGATCGCCGGCACGAGCTTGCGATGGGTGAGGTCTCCGGTGGCGCCGAAGATCACCACGGTGCATGGCTCCGGGCGCGAGCGGGAGACGAGGTCTTCGCGGAAAGGGTTCGTCATAGGCGAGGCGGATTTCGCTGAAAGTCCGGCTTGGGGGAAGCGAAATGGGTATGAATTCTTGTCAGGATGCGCGGGAGGGCGGCGAATGGCTAGGGAACAAGGGCCTTTTAGGTCCCTGTTGCGGGTGGAAAAAGCCGTTCTTGGCGCTTGGCAGGACGGAACCCGGCGGTTCACGCTGCTTGCGGATGACCCCAGTTTTGAAAGAACTCGATGGTTTGAGTGTTCGGGTAGATGACGTGATCTATATGCCGAGCTTGGACGCTCCGGACGAGCGGCCGCATCCTTTCGTGTATTTCATTTCGATTTCCAATGAGTCGGGCGAGAAGGTCACGATCCGGGGTCGGAAGTGGGTGGTTCGAGAGAGCGATGGCGAGGTAACGGTGGTTGAGGGCGACGGGGTGATTGGCCAAAGCCCGGTCATCGCGCCCGGCGAGAGCTTTTCCTACAACAGTTATCACGTGACGCGGGGTGAGGCCGTGGCGGCAGGAGCCTTTTTCGGTGAGACCGACGGCGGAGAATGGGTGTTCACCCGCATTCCTGAATTTCGTCTCGAGGTGCCGGGATGGGCTTGAGTTCCGCGCCGTGACGCGTTGGGCGATTGCGCTTGTGTGGGGCCTTTGTCATAGCTGGCGCGTGCGCATCATTGCGGGAACAGCAGGACGTTTGGCCATTAAGGTGCCCAAGGCGGTAACTCGGCCGACGACGGATTTCGTGCGGCAGGCGATGTTTTCAATCCTCGGGCTGAGGGTTGAGGGGGCGGCGGTGTTGGATTTGTTCGCAGGTTCTGGGGCGATTGGATTGGAGGCCTTGAGTCGCGGGGCGGCATCTTGTGTTTTCGTCGACGAGCACCGCAATGCCGAGGCCGCGATTCGCGAGAATTTGGCGAAAGCACGACTCAGCGAGGGGAAGGTGGTTCGGGCGGATGTTCATGCTTGGGTCGCCCGTGACTTTGGTAGCTATGATTTGATTTTCGCCGATCCTCCTTACGCCAAATATCCGGGCGATCGAGATCATCTCAAAGAGCTGATGTCGGTGAAATGTCTGCGCGAACGTTTGGCGCCGGGAGGTTTGCTGATTGGGGAATGCGCGGCATCGAACCGGAGTCCGGAGGCGGATGGCTGGACGCTGGTTGATCGACGGGAGTATGGCAGCAGTGCCATCCTGCTTTACGCTGCGGCGGAGCCTTCCTAATTTCCACGCGATGCTTTTCCGCCTCGTTCTCGGGCTCTACCGATTGCTCCTTCCTGGCTTCTTGCTGCTGGCCTTGCCGGGCTGGTTGCTGCGGATGGGCAAGAGGGGTGGATTTGGGAGCGGCTTGAGTGAGCGATTCTCGATTTACCGAAAGCCGCCCGAGTTCGAGCCTTGTGGCGCGGTTCACCTGCATTCGGTGAGTGTGGGAGAGACGATGATTGCGGTGAAACTCGTCCGGGCTTGGCAGGCCCGTGAGCCCTCGAGGTGCTTCGTGATCGCGACGGGTACGGCGACAGGGCATGCGGTCGCCTGCGAGGCGGGTCTTCCCAACACGCGGGTGACTTATGCACCGGTCGACTTCTCCCCCTGTATCGCCCGCTATCTGGATCGCTTCGAACCCTCGCAAATCGTTCTCGTCGAGGGCGAGGTTTGGCCGCGGCTTCTTCTGACGTGCGGCCGTCGGGGAATTCCGGTCCGCTTGGTAAACGCTCGCCTCTCGGTGCGCTCGGAGCGGCGCTATCGGAAGCTTGCTCCGCTGATCCGCCCGCTGTTTGGAATGCTCGACCGTGTCGCGGCGCAGGAGCTGGAGGACATCGCTCGCTGGGAGGCGATGGGGGTAACGAGGTCGAAGATTGTGGTCACGGGGAGTTCGAAATTCGATCCCGGAGCCGCCATTCTGCCGATGGAGCGCGCGGAATTTTCGGAAATGCTCGCCGGCTTTGGCGAGGGACGTCCGATCGTTCTGGCAGCGAGCACGCATTCGGGTGAGGAACGGTGGTTGGGGGAAGCGATGAGGGGCAATCCTGCCTTGTTGGTCTTTGTGCCGCGACATGCGGAGCGCCGGGCGGAAGTAAGGGAGGATCTGGAAGGCGCGGGATTCGAGGTGGTCCTGCGGTCGGCCTTTCATGCGCCGATTGCCCCGGAGAAGGCCTGTTTGGTGATCGATAGCACCGGTGAACTGAGGGACTGGACGGCCCATGCGAGTGTGGTCGTGATAGGGAAAAGCATCCTAGGGCATGGTGGGCAGAATCCCGCAGAAGCGATTCTTGCCCGTCGGCCTTTGATGTTCGGTCCGAACATGGAGAACTTCGAGCCACTGGCAGGCAGCTTGGTGGCCGGTGGTGGGGCGCGACGCTTTGCCGATGCGAATGCGCTCCGCGCTGGATGCGATGCGCTGATGGAAAATGCGCTGCTCCGGGAACAACAGGTTGAGCGAGCGACCGAGGTACTTGCTCGGCACCGTGGGGCGACGGAGCGAATTCTCGATTTGTTAGGGGCAAGCTCCGTCGAAAGGGCGTTTTGAGTGGCATTTTTGGACCCTCAGATTGTCGCAAGGGGGATTTGTCATTTTCGGATTGGTGGTTACGATCTCCCTCGTGAGCAATCCCTCCGATGAGCTGGCCAAGCGCTTGCTGTCCGCATTTGACCTCGGTCCTGCATGGGCACGTGGCGATGCACCGGCGAAAAAGTTACCGCAGACCCGAGATGAAGACGCCCCGCGCGAGCGTCGCGATCGCGATGATCGCGAGCGGCGTGGCGAGCGACGGGATGAACGCCGCGAGCCCCGTGGCGCCGGGAGGCGTGGCGAGTTCCGTCCTCAGCGAGGTGCTGAACGTGATCGTCGCCAAGGGGGCTCAGGCCGCGATTTCTCGCCGCGTGAGCTTCCACAAGCTGCGGAGGGGGTGAGGGTCAGCCTAGTTCCCACTGCCGAGGCGGTGCATCTTGTGGTGAAGGAAATTCAGCATGTCGCGCGGGTGTATTCGCTCTACGATGTCGCGCAGATCCTGCTCGCGGGCCGTGAGCGCTATCGCTTGCGCTTCGAACTTTCGGACAAGGCCGCACCTTTGTTTCGCAGTCGCTTGGATGATTCGCTTTGGCTGACGAAAGAGGAAGCGATCGCGCATTTCTGGAATTCACCGCTGGTGGGCGAGCTCTACGAGTCCGAGGAGGTGGAAACCGACCCTCCAACTGGCAATTTCCTCGTCGTCGCCCGCTGCGGCATGAGTGGCGAGTGGCTGGGGCCTCCGAATTTTCATTCCTATCAAACGACCATCCGCAGGATTCATCGCGAGCAGTTCGGGCACATGTCTTTCGAGCAATACTCGTCTCGGGTTCGTACCGAACGCGGCGAGGATGCGGTGAACGCGTGGCTTGATACGATGCGGAAGCGTGTGCGTTGGCGCGTGAAGCCAGCTGTCTCAGAAGTCACCGAGGTGGTGGCGTCGTCGCTTCCCATCGAGCCCGCGGAAGAGTTGGCAGAGGGAAGCGATGCGATTGTCGGGCTCGACGATGCCGCTCCGGCAGAGGTCGAGGGTGTCGAAGCGAGCGAGAGTGTCGAAGAGCTCCCGTCCCTCGCGGCGGATGACAGCTCTTGGAGTTTCGATCGTGGTGAAATCGAGCGCGATTTCGCGACTCGGGGCTTTGCCGAGGTCTTCGAGCAGGTCCGCGGAGTGGATATGCCTGGCACGATCTTTGCGCGGAACCTTTCGCCCGGGTTGCTGGCTTGTGTCCGGATCGCAACTTCGCACGCTCGAAAGCATGCCGCCATTTTGATTCCGACGATTTGCCGTCTTCTGGAAAACGAACATCTTTCGGTCTTCAAGCGCGAGGGCAAGTTGTTCACCGGTCCAGCTCGGCCCCATCCTTTGACCACCGATGCGGTCCTTGCCGAGAGGCCCTCCGCGATTGTTCACTGGCTCGAATCCCAAGTTGGCGGCAAACTTTCAGATCTCTGGAAGGGCGTCTTGCCGGAAGGTCAAGACGAGCCGGGCACGGAGTGGTTGGCGGATCTATTTTGGCTGCTCAGCCAAGGGCACGTGTTGCTTTTCGCGGATGACAGTTTGGTGTTGCCGCGCCGTCGCGCTCCCCAAGGGGAGGCCGGGAAAACGGCTCAGCCGCAATCGGTCGCCAAGTCGGCGAAGAAGAAAAAGCGCAGAAAACGTCGGAAGTCGCGGCGTGCGAAGGTCACCGTGGCAAGTCCCGCCAAGATGGTGCGCGTCATCAGCCGGATGAAGCCAGGGGCGCTGAAGACGCTGCGTGGTCCTGCCATGATCTGGCGTCGTCGTTTGGAGAAACGTGGTCGCATTGCCTCGCTGATCCAGGATTGATCCAGCTAGATCGTTTTCACAGGCGGCGGCGCAGAGTCTCGAGCAGCCCGGTGCAGGCGTCTTCGACAAGGTCAGCGACCTTTTCGAAGCCCTGCTGGCCGCCATAGTAGGGATCGGGCAAATAGCTGGCGCGACATTCGATCCCATAGTCGACCAGTAGCTGGATCTTTTCGCGATGCTCCATGGTTCGGTCGAGGCGGTGGAGGTCTCTGATGTTTTCGGCGTCTGCGGCTAGGATGAGATCGAAGTCGCGAAGATCTTGAGGGCTGACTTGTCGTGATCGGCCGCTGATCGGGTAGCCGCGGGCGCGCAGGGTCTCCGCCATTCGAGGGTCGGGCCCTTTGCCGGTGTGATAGCCGATTGTGCCTGCCGAATCGATTTCGATCGCTTCCTGAAGTCCTGCGTCGGACACCAGCTTGCGGAAGACCATTTCAGCGGCAGGCGAGCGGCAGATATTGCCCATGCAGACGAACAGGACACGGATAGGGCGGCGATCGTTAGGCATTGGATCTTTGGGTTGGAGAGACGCCTCCAGCGTCGGCATGGATGAAGTGCCTGCAACCGCAAAGCGCGGGCGACTGGATTGGAAAATCCGGTGGCATCATCGGACAAAATCCGCAACTTTTTGTGGCAGCTGAGGTTGATCCGTCTCCCTCCGCATTCCCTGCATGAAAAAGACCACGCTTCTCACTCTCGCCGCCCTGCTTTCTGGAGCTGCTGGCGGCTACCTCGTTGGCAAGGCTGACCACTTGAGCTCGGAGGAAGTCGGCGCGCAGGACGGCATGCTGGAGACCAAGAGCTCGCCAAGAACTTCTGCGACTCGGGCCGAAGGTGCGGAGCGAACCCGTCCCCGCGAATTGGAGGACATTTTGCGCGAGCCAGGCCAGCTGTCGCGGATGCAATCGTTGATGAATCTCTACGCAGGCTTGGATGCGGCGCGTCTCGAGGAAGAGGCGGGAAAGCTCGATGCCCTGCCTATGACTCAAAGGATCATGGCGTCATTTCTTCTTTTCGGCCGTTGGGCGGAGGTCGATCCGACCGGAGCTCTGGCCTACTCGAATACGATGGGTTTTGGCGGCATGTTTGTGAGGCCGACGATCTTGCAGAGTTGGGCGAGTGTGGATCCTGCGAACGCGGCGAAGTATTTTGCTGAGAATCCGCGTGAGTTCGCGATGATGGGCGGTTTTGGTGGTCGGGGTCCGGGTCGCGGTGAGAGCGGCGCGGGAGTGATCGCGACCGAGTGGGCGCGGCTTGATCCGGATGCTGCCTTGGCGTGGGCGAATGGGTTGGAGGGCCGTGACAAGGCGGGTGCGCTGGGAGCGGTGATCCGCGAAATGGCGGTGAGCAATCCTGAAAAGGCTGCCGAGGTGGCTGGCACGCTGAGTGGCGGTGAGCAGACCCGTGCCTATGCCGACATCGCTGCCAAATGGGCGGGACAAGATTTCGCAGCGGCGGAGCGGTGGATTCAATCGCTCCCGGAAGGTGCTCGGGGTCGTGCCATGTCCGAGGCACTCGAGAGCCTCGCGACGACGGATCCTGAAGCGGCTGCCGGCAAAGTAACCGGTATCGCGAATGCCGAGGATCGCGAGCGGGCAGTGGAGAGCATCGCGGGTCCTTGGGCGCGCAAGGACGCCGCAGCGGCGGCGGCATGGGTGGCGAGTCAGGCCTTGGAAGGCCCTGGTGACGCCATTCGTCCGGTGATGTCGACCTGGGCCAATCAAGATAGCGCCGCGGCCTTGGAATTCATCCGGCAGCAACCGCAAGGGGCATTGCGCGACGAGGCGACCGCAACTTTTGTGTGGTCCAATCGGACTGGCAGCCCTGAGGCGTCCTTGCAGCTGGCGGAGTCAATCGGCGATGAAAGATCGCGCGAACGAACCATGAACTTTGCGGCCATGCGCTGGATCCAGGAGGACGAGACTGCGGCGAAGTCCTACATTCAGCAATCGAGTGCACTGAGCGACCAAGCGAAACAGCGACTGATCGAGGGTCGCGGGTTCTGGGGTGGCGGGCGTCGCGGCGGGAACTGAGGGCCAGATCCGGCTCGGTCAGATCTTCATCGCATTGAAACCGCCGTCCACGACGAGCTCTGTTCCAGTGATGAAGCTCCCGGCCTTGTTTGACGCGAGTAGGAGAGTCGCACCGACGAGGTCACCGGGGTTTCCGAATCGGCTCATCGGCGTCTGGCGGAGAATGTCGAGCACACGGCTCTCATCGAGCACCTTTCGATTCTGCTCGGCGGGGAAGAAGCCGGGCACCAGCGTGTTCACTCGGATCGAGTATTCGGCCCACTCGCGGGCGAGATTCTTCGACAGATTGTGGACGGCAGCCTTGGACGCCGAGTAGGTGAAGACTCGGGAAAGAGGCACGAGGCCGGACATCGATCCGAGATTGATGATGGATGCGGGGATGCCTTCGTTGATAAAGTATTTCCCGAAAACCTGGCAGGTCCTGAAGACGGCGGTGAGGTTAGTATCGATGATCCGTTGAAACTCCTCCTCTTCGATATCGAGGAAGGGGGTGGGGGAGTTGATGCCGGCGCCGTTCACGAGGATATCGACACGGCCCGAGCGCTCGACGACGTGGTCCACGAGTTCCTGCAATGAGTCGCGCGAGGTCACATCGGCTGGCAGGAAATAGCCCTTGCCACCGAACTCGGCGATCTCGGCCAACTTTCGTTCGGCCTTTTCGCGGATGCGACCGACCAGCACCACTTCGGCGCCGGCGCGGGCGAGACCTTGAGCCATGCAGCCGCAAAGCTCGCCGGTGCCGCCGATGACAACGGCAGTTTGTCCTTCGAGCCCGAACATTTCCTTGAAAAAAGCAGCAGTTTGCATGGATCGATATTCCTCGGGGAAGGGGAAGGGGGCAAGCGGAATGAACGGGTTCGCTGGAGCGCGCTCCCCTCAGAAGCTCAACAAGAATTAGCTAAGGCTAATATTTATTCTTGAGGATGATTCGATCGGTGTTTACTTCGCCCGCATGGGACTTTGGCGAATGCGTTGGATGGCGACTGTCCTTGTCTTCCTTGGTTTCTCCGCTTGCGATCAGTCGCGGTCGTCTTCGGGTGGCAAGCCCTTGGTGGTGGCGACCACGACCATGGCGGCGGATTTGGTTTCGCGGATTGCGGGCGATCGGGTTGAGTTGCGCGGCTTGATGGGGCCGGAGGTGGACCCGCACAATTACATCCCGACCCTGCCGGACAGCTCCTTGCTAGAGCGCGCCGATGTTATCGTTTACTCCGGCTTGCACCTCGAAGGGCGTTTGCAGGGGACCTTGGAAGCGATGGCTGGGCGCGGTAAGCGCTGCGTGGTCCTCGCGGATGGGGTTGGGGAGGAGCGACTTTTGTCGCCGCAGCAGGGCTTCGAGGGCACGCCGGACCCTCATTTCTGGGGCGACCCTCTGTTATGGAGGGATACGATTCCCTCCGTCGTGATGGCCTTGAGCGAGGTTTTACCGGGGTCCGCCGCAGAATTCGAGACAGGGGGACGTGAGCTCGCGGATGAACTTTTGGAGCTTCACGCTTGGGCGAAATCGAGGTTGCAGGAGATTCCGGCCGAGCGGCGTGTGCTAGTCACGAGTCACGATGCCTTCTTTTACTTCGGCCGCGCATTCGGAGTCGAAGTGCGGGGTTTGCAGGGCGTGAGCAGCGCGGCCGAAGCGGGCTTGAAAGATCGCAGCGATCTCGTGGCATTCATTCGTTTGCGTGGGATCCGCAGTCTATTCGGAGAGAGTTCAGTGAATGACAAAGGTATCCTTGCGGTGGCGAAGGAGGCCGGGGTTTCAGTTTCCCCGGAGCCATTATTTTCGGATGCGATGGGGAGACCCGGGGATCGGGTCGAAGTGGCTGGTGAGTCCTACGATCGCGGGACTTACGTCGGGATGATCAAGCATAACGTGAACACGATCGTGGGGGGATTGAAATGAAAGAAGTGCCGGTGCTTGAGGCTCACGATCTGTGTGCGAGTTATCGTCGGAGACCCGTGCTGCACGGGGTGGATGTCGCCTTGCCGAAGGGTGTCTTGGTGGGCCTGTTGGGGCCGAATGGAGCGGGGAAGTCGAGCTTCCTGAAAGCGGTGATGGGTGAGCTGAAGCCGGACAGTGGTTGGGTGAAATTGTTCGGTGAACCTGTCTCTCGCGCGCGGCACCGGGTCGCCTACGTACCGCAGCGGGAAAGCGTCGATTGGGATTTTCCTGTGACCGTGGCGGATGTGGCCATGATGGGAACCTATGGCGGGCTGGCTTGGTGGCGTCGCGCTGGTGCGCAAGAGCGCGGGCGAGCGATGGAAGCGCTGGATCGGGTCGGGATGGCGTCCTTCGCCAGGCAGCCAATTGGCGAGCTCAGCGGAGGTCAGCAGCAGAGGGTTTTTCTCGCGCGAGCTTTGGCACAGGATTCGGAATTGCTTTTGATGGACGAACCCTTCGCGGGGGTGGATGCGGCCACGGAGGAATCGATTGTCGACGTATTGCGCGAACTGCGTTCGGCGGGTCGGACGGTTTTGGTGGTGCATCATGATTTGCAGACCGCTCGGCGATACTTCGATCTCCTGATGATCCTGAACTTGCGGGTCGTTGCGTTTGGAGCGACCGAGGAGGTTCTGACGAGTGGAAATTTGGATGCTGCTTATGGTGGTCGCCTCACCTTGCTGAACGAGGTGGCGTCGCGTTCAGTCGTGGGAGGAAAAATGTGAGATGATCGAGTGGCTCCATACTGCTGCGGGTACCGCCATGACTGCAGCCTTCCTTTTGGGCATCAGTGGCGGCCTGACCGGGGTGTTCGTCGTTTCCCGACGGATGGCGCTCACCGGCGATATGTTATCGCATGCGGTTCTGCCGGGAGTGGTTGGGGGCATTTTATGGGGTCCGGGCCGTCATCCGCTTGTGGTTTTGGGCTGCGCGGTGGTGGCGGGTTTGGTTGCAGCCGGTTTGTTGATGGCGCTGATGCGAAGCACGCGGCTGAAATCGGATGCCGCTCTTGGCATCGTGCTCTCGGTTTTTTTCGCGCTCGGACTAGCGATGATTTCCAAGTGGAAGCCGGGGGGAGTGCAGGCCTATCTCTTCGGCCAAGCCGCGGCGATTTCTTCGGGGGATTTGATTTTGTTGGCGTGTAGTAGTGGCGTGGTTGTGTTAGGCGTTATCTTCGGATTTCGAGTGCTTCTGGTATCGAGCTTCGATCCTCAACACGCCCGTTTGCTGGGGATTCCGGTCGGGTGGGTCGACAGGTGCTTTTTTATCGCGTTGTCCGTGTCGGTGGTGGTCGCGATGCAGGCGGTTGGAGTGGTCTTGGTCTCGGCATTGTTGGTAACGCCTGCGATCGCGGCGGCTCGGATGAGTCGGCGCTTGGTCTCGCAGGCGTGGTGGGCTTGTGGATTCGGAGTGGCGGGGGCCTTGGTGGGCGTCTGGCTTTCCTTGTTGCGACCCGGCCTGCCGACAGGCCCTTTGATGGCGCTGTCATTGGCGGTATTGTTTGTAGCTGCGGCGCTCTTCGGGCCGCGTGATGGCTTGCTTCAGCGGGGGCTTGGACGGATGCGTCAGCGGCGGCGGATCGATACGGAGAATCTCTTGAAATCGGCGTGGGTGCTGATGGAAGAGCGCGCGTGCTCTGAATTAGCGATTGATATCCTGGCAGAGCGTGTCGGTGTCTCCCGAAAAGGGATTCGGCGCTGTGTGGCGTCCTTGGTGCGGGAATGCGATGCGGAGCTTGTTGAGTCGGGCTTTTCGCTTACCCCGAGCGGCCGGCGTCGGGCATCGGAGATCGTGCGGAGGCATCGCTTGTGGGAGCTTTATCTGATGCGTCGGGCGGATTATGCGGCGGATCATGTTCACGATGATGCGGAGCGCGCGGAGCACTGGATCAGTGGCGAGATGGAACAAGGTCTGGCGAAGATGCTCAATCACCCCGACGTGGACCCACATGGAAGCATCATCCCGCGCGGAGTAGAAAGAGAGGAAGGTCGGTGAGCCTCGAGTCGTGGATCGAGCCCTGGCGTTCGCCTGGCAATCTATGGTTGCTGGGAACGGCGATACTTGTCGCGTTTTCCTGCGCGTTGCCAGGTGTGTTTCTTCTCTTGCGGCGGATGGCCTTGGCGGGGGATGCCATCACTCACAGCGTGTTGCCGGGGATTGTCGCGGGCTTTCTGCTGGGTGGCAGCTTGGACTCGCCTTGGTTGCTTTTGGGTGCGGCCTTGGCCGGCTTGGCCTGCGTGCTGTTGATCGAGTTTCTGCACCATACTTTGGCGCTGCGGGAAGATGCCGCAACCGGGATAGCCTTCACCACCTTCTTTGCGGTCGGGGTTTTGGGACTGCGGCTCTTCGCGTCCAAGATCGACCTCGATCCGGACTGCGTAATCTTTGGATCTTTGGAAACGGTGGTGCATGGCGCCCGTCTGTCGTTCAGGTCGATGCAGGTGCCTGCTGCCTTCGTCAGTGGTGCGGGAGCTGTCGTGGTGGGGGTGCTCGCGGTCATGGTTTTTGGTCGTCGGTGGACGATTGGAGCCTTCGATCCCCTTCATGCCCGTTGCTTGGGATTTGAGGACGGAAGGGCTCGTGCTGTGTTGCTTGGATGGACTGCGATGATGGTGACTTCGGCGTTCCAATCGGTTGGGGCCATCCTAGCGGTCGCCTTGCTTGTCCAGCCGGGAGCTTGTGGCTTGCTTGTCGCGAGGAGGGTTCCCGGGGTTTTGATAGTGGCCGGCCTTCACTCGGTCCTGTCGGCTCTATGCGGTTTTTATCTCGCATGGTTCGCAGCAATCAATGCGGCGTCGGCGATGGTGTTGGCGGGCTTTGCGTGGCTTTGCATCGCCTGGGGCTACTCCTTGTTGCGCGGTGGGCGGGGTGCTTGAGAAGGCGAAGTTGGCGGCTGCGCTCCTCGGTATTGGTGGCATGTTGTGGGTTGATCCCGGCGCTACCGGGTTATCGACATGATGAGGGAATCAGAGCGTCTCGTTGTCCGAAAGGTGCTGGCTTTCACCTTGTTGTATCTCGTCTTGCTCGGTGTCGCGGGCAGGAGGGCGGGTTCGCTGCAGGTAATGATTTATCTGGGACTGATGGCCTTGATGGTGCCAGCGGTTTACAGGGTTCATCGACGCTGGCCGCTTCAATCTTCCCAACTGTGGTGCCTGAGCATTTGGGGTCTGTTGCATCTTGCGGGCGGGTTGCTTGCAAGCCCGGACCCCTGGCCTGCCATCGACTCTTTCGTGCTGCTTTACAGCTGGGAAATGGTACCGGGTATTTTGCGATACGATCAAGTGGTGCATGCCTACGGTTTTGGCGTGTCGACCTGGGTGAGCTGGCATTTGCTGAGGAGTCGCTTGCGCAGGCAGGACGGGGGAGCTTTGTCGCCGAGCTGGCCTTTATTGGCGTTTTGCGTCGTTGCCGGCATCGGCTTCGGAGCCTTGAATGAGACCGTGGAATTCATCACCACAAGGTTCCTGTCAGGAACATCGATTGGTGATTATGAAAATACCGGCTGGGACTTGGTGGCGAATCTGTTGGGAGCGACTCTTGCTGTTCTCCTGATCCGGCTGCGTTCGGGAAGCTCGTTTTGACAAGATGACGGGTGATGCTTAAATCAATATGGCCGGAGCAGCGGCATGATTTGGTCCATGAAATTCTTTCACCATCATGAATGCTTATCCGTCACCAGTTTGTCAGGAACGGCGAAATGCCGTTCAACGTTCGAGCGCCTCCTGTTTAGCGGGCTCTCCGTTTGAAATCTCGGGTGAGACCGATGCTCCGTGGCGAGGATTGCAAGGTCTGCGGAGCCCTCAGACATCGATGCTCCCGGTGGGTAGCGAATTGGATTTAGACCGCAGCGTGCTGCGCGCCATTCGTCAGCAGGCCGTGCCTCTTACTGGCGAGTTGGACCAGCTCGATGGCTTGCTTGAGATGATTGGAGATGCGGGTGTGGTTTTGCTGGGCGAGGCCTCGCATGGGACCCACGAGTTTTATCATCTTCGGGCCGAATTGACGCGGCGCTTGATCGTTGAGAAGGATTTTGCGGCCGTTGCGGTTGAAGCGGATTGGCCGGATGCTTGGCGGGTGAATCGGTATGTCCTGGGCGATTCGGATGACTGTTCGGCGGTCGAGGCGCTCCGAGGCTTTGAGCGATTTCCGGAATGGATGTGGCGGAATACCGAAGTTTTGGATTTTGTCGCATGGCTGCGGGATCACAACGCGAACGTCGCAACAGAGGAGGGCCGAACGGGATTTTACGGGCTCGATCTTTATAGCCTGCATCGTTCCATGAGCGAGGTTATCGATTACCTTTCACGGGTTGATCCGGAGGCAGCGGAGCGCGCGCGGATTCGTTATGGATGTTTGGATCGCCATGGGCCAGATCCTCAGAATTACGGGCTATTGGCGATCAGCGGGGTCGATGCAAGCTGTCGTGAAGAGGTGTCGCGGCAGCTTGCCGAACTGCGGGCGATGGAGGCGGAGTTGCTTTCTCGCGACGGTCGACCAGCGCTTGATGCGTATTTCTTCGCCGAGCAGAATGCGCGCCTGGTGGCGAATGCTGAGGCCTACTATCGGCAGATATTTCGCTCCGATGTCTCGACGTGGAATTTGCGCGACCAGCACATGATGGAGACTTTGGTCGAGTTGATGGCGCATCTGCAGACGGTAGAGGGGCGGGCGAAGGTGGTGGTATGGGCACACAATTCCCATCTCGGGGATGCTAGGGCGACCGCGATGGCGCGTCGTGGCGAGCGAAATCTCGGACAACTCGTGCGCGAGACCTTTGCGACGCAATCCCGTCTGATCGGCTTCACGACCTATGCCGGCACTGTGACCGCGGCGACCGGTTGGCATTCGCCTGGACGTCAGATGTCGCTGCGACCGGGGCAGGAGGGCAGCTATGAGAAACTATTCCATCAAGTGGGAATCCCGGCGTTTTGGCTCGATCTGAGCGACGGCAATCCGGCGGCTTTGGGATTGCGAGAGCCTCGCCTCGAAAGAGCGATTGGTGTCGTCTATCGACCCGAACGTGAGGCGCGGAGCCATTACTTTGAGGCCTGCCTCGGACGGCAATTCGACGCGGTAATCCATCAGGACCTGACGAGGGCCGTCGAGGTTCTCGATCATCCCGGAGAATGGCCAGTCGACGAGGCCCCTGAGACTTTCCCCCATGGTCTGTGAGGTATGATGATGCGTCGCGCTCTTCTCCGTTGGCAAATTCTGACGCCCGGGCTTTCGGGAATCGGTCGGCGTCACTCATTTTCTTGGCGTGAGAGGCTTTTATCTTCTCTGCGCCTCTTCCATGTCGGGCGGTGCATCACTCCAAAATGCCTCCAAATTGGCCCGCTCATTGCTGGTGCACTCCCGTGGTTCCGGAGTGCCTGAAAATCAGGGTCCCAATGCTTTAATCAGGTCATGAATCGTCTGCGCGTGCTCAAACTCGGCTGGGAATTTCCTCCTCTGATCAATGGTGGACTCGGTATTGCCTGTCTTGGTTTGTCTCAAGCCTTGGCCAGGCATGTTGATTTGCGGGTCGTTGTTCCGCGTGCAGCTCCCGACTCGGGTTTTGAAGGATTTGAATTGCTCGGGCTCAACCATCTTCGGATCGAGGATGTGGAGGCAGCGGAGAGTGTTTATCGCTACGAGAGCTTCGCCCAGATCGACCGGGTACCCATTCACCTCGATCCCTACGATTCTGATGAGACCACGGTGGAAAAGATTCGGATGGAACCGGGCGGAGAAGTGCGTTTTTCCCAGACCACCCGAAATCAGCTTGAGCAGTTCAAGATGGGCGATCTTTACGGTTCGGATCTCGGCAGCAAGGTCATCGAATTCTCCAAGATCGCCGCAAAGCTTGCCCTACAGAGCGAGTTCGACATCGTGCATGCCCACGACTGGATGACCTTTCTGGCAGGAGTGGAAGTGAAGAAGGCAACCGGCAAGCCGTTGGTCCTTCATGTCCATGCGTCGCAGTACGATCGGGCTGGAGCGGATGCTCGCGGATGGATTTTCGAGATCGAAAAATATGGCATGGAGCAGGCGGACGCGGTGATTCCGGTCAGTCGCTACACAGGGCAGATTTGCGCGAGCCATTATGGCATCAAGTCCTCGAAAATTCATCCCGTTCACAACGGGGCGGAGCCGGTGAAGGTGTTTTCGACAAAAAAGAAGTTCCCTGAAAAACTGGTTTTATTCCTCGGTCGGCTGACGGCGCAGAAGGGGCCGGAGTTCTTCCTCGAGATTGCAGCAAAGGTGCTCGAGCGGAATCGGAACGTTCGCTTCGTCATGGCTGGTACGGGTGAGCGCCTGAAGCCACTGATTGAGAGTGGAGCCTTTCGCGGGCTCGGCGGTTACTTCCATTTCACGGGATTTCTGAACAAGGAGAAAGTGAATGAACTACTGTCCATGACCGATATCTACTGCATGCCATCGGTGTCGGAGCCGTTTGGTTTGTCGGCGCTCGAAGCGGCTCAATTCGGCATTCCTGCCGTGATTTCGAAGCAGTCGGGTGTTGCCGAGGTATTGAAGGGAGCGCTCAAGGCGGATTTCTGGGACGTCGAATTGATGGCTCGGCACATCACGGATTTGCTGAACGACGACGAGCTGCGCGAGCGGGTAGTCCAGCAGGCGGCTAAGGACATGGCGGCATCGACCTGGGATGCCGCCGCCGCGAAGGTTCTCGATGTCTACCGCAGTCTCATGCCGTGAAAGGGGACGCGATCATCATCGTATCGGAAGACATCCACGAGGATGATCCTTGGTCCTAGTTCCTCATTGAAATCCATCGCCACCCGATGCCCGATCTCTGCCTCTACTTTCAGGTTCATCAGCCAAACCGGTTGATTCCTTACGACTTTTTTCGGATTGGCGAGCATGCCTATTACGAAGATGAGGGTTTGAATGGGGAGATTCTCTCGAAGGTCGCTGAAAAGTGCTATCTGCCGGCAAACGCGATGTTCACCAAGGCGATCCAAGAGAGTCGTGGACGATTTCGCATGGCGCTGTCGATCAGTGGAACGGTGATCGAGCAGATGCAGCGACATCGTCCGGATGTCTTGAGGTCGTTTCAGGATCTGGTCGCCACCGGAAATGTTGAATTGCTGGCGGAGACCTACTATCATTCGTTGGCCTTTGTACATTCGAAGAAAGAGTTTGAGCGTCAGGTGGAGCTTCACCTCGACAAGCTTGAGGAGGTCTTTCACATCCGACCTCGGATCTTTCGGAACACGGAGTTGATCTACAACAATGCGATCGCTGCGCAGGCCGAGACCATGGGCTTCGACGGGATCCTCGCGGAAGGGGTCCCTTGGGTGCTGAACGGACAGTCGCCCGACTATCTCTATCGAGCTCCCCAAGTTTGCCAGTTGAAGACCCTGCTCCGGAATATCGAGTTGTCAGATGATCTCGGCTTTCGATTTTCCGATCGTAGTTGGAGCGAGTGGCCTTTGACGCCGGAGAAGTTCGCCGGTTGGATCAAGCGGGCACCGGGCGATGTGGTCAATCTGTTCCTCGATTACGAAAGCATCGGCGAGCATCAGGGCAGGGACAGCGGTGTCTTTGAGTTCTGGGAAAGGTTGCCGGATGCGGTGCTGGACGAGGATGTGAAATGGGTGACTCCGAGCGAAGTAGTCGATCTTTTCCGAGCATCGAAGGAATACGATTGCCATTGGCCGACATCGTGGGCCGACGCCGAGCGTGATCTCAGCGCATGGATGGGCAATGTGATGCAGCAGGAGGCGATCGCAAAGATTCACAAATTGGAAGAGGAGGTGCTTGCCGCGAAAGACGCGGAGTTGTCGCACGCATGGGCCAAGATGCAGACATCGGATCACTTTTACTGGATGTCCACGAAGAGGGGGACCGATGGCAGCGTGCACGAGTACTTCTCGCCTTATGGCAGCCCCTACGACGCCTACATGTATTTCATGAACGCCCTCGCCGATCTACAGATCCGCATCAGGCGAAGTCTGGAGGCTCGGGCGATGATGGACGGCGGTGGGTAGGGCGATCGGTTTACAATTTCGCGATCGCCACCACTTGTTGCTGCTTGGACCGGACGACACCGCCAGGCTGCTCGAGGGTGATCACGAAGGCGATTGGCTTTGTCACGGCGAGTTTCGCGCGAATGGGAATCACGAAGGGGCCTGGCACTGACGGGATGTCGAAGACGCCACCGTCGACGGGAAATTCGTCGCGGGAGGGATCGACGATCCAGAGCTGATATTGGCGCTCAGAGGGATCGTTGGCGGGGACTTGATTCAGGGTCATGTAGCCTTCTTGACGGGCCCCGCTCCACAGAACTTCGCCGCCGACGGCGCGGTAGGCGTCGCCGGCGGGAGTGAATTGGAGCTGGGTGAGATCCGTGGCAGAGGCGATGAGCGACTGTCGCCGATCGGGGATCGCTGAATTTCTGTCCGGGACGAGTGCCTGAAAGACGAGAAGCACGAGGAGGCAGGCGGCTGCCGCCCAGCCTAGCCAAGGTGAAGCGAGAAGGCTGACCGGGCGCCTCGATGCTTCCGGAGGATTGAAAGGCGTGGTTTGCGAGGCAAGGCGCTCGGGACTTGTGCGCTTGATGCAGGATGCCTCGAGTGCTGCAGCCAAAAGGTCGAGACTAGGGTCTCCGGTGAGTCCTAATTCCTCGGAGAGAACTTTCCACTCGGCGGCCTCGGAGGCGTCGAGATCCCCGAGGGCACGCCCTGCATCGAGCTCGGCGAATCGTTCCATTCGTTCGTCGATGCTGCTCATGCCATTCGCGGGTTTGAGTTTGGTGCCATATCGCCCAGATGCTTGAACATTGAGCGTGCTTCGATGAGTCCGCGGCGAAGGCGGGTTTTTACACTGCCAAGCGGCAGGCCGGTCAGTTCGGCGATTTCACCATGGGTCATGCCTTGTTCGAAATGCAGGACGAAGAGTCGGCGGGTTTCTTCAGGGAGGCGATCGAGTGCCAACCAGAGTGCTTCGCGATCGAGTTCGCGGCCGGGGATTTCCGACGGTGCCTCGAATTCGGCGGAGCTTGTCAGGGATTCGATTTCGGGCAGCCGCTGTTCACGCCGCAGCAAGTCGATCGACCGGCGGCGGGCGATGACGGCGATGAAGCCTGCCTCGGCAGCGAGACTCGGATCGTGGCGACCGGCGCTCCTCCAGACTTCGGTGAAAATTTCCTGAATCAAGTCATCGGCCTCCGTGAGGTTCCTGACCCGGCGCTGAACGATGGTTCTGACCAGTGGACCATAGGTGCGAATGCAGTCCTCCATGGCCAACTCGTCGCCACCCGCGACGCGGGCCAACAAGCCGGACTCGTAGGAGGAGTGTTCATCCTTCGTCGTCACGCATGGCGTCTCTACTGGGGAATCGCCCGATTGCAAAGATCGACTTGCGGGCATGCGGGAAAGAACAGCGGCGCCGAGGCGAAGTCGCCAGGGCGATTGAGCGGACTCGTGCCGGATCGTGCCGCACGAGGTTGGTGCGGGGTGGGGTTGGACACGGAGTTCGGAGTTCATCGGATGCGAGCGACGTGCCGGTGGTGCTCGCTGCGTCGTTCGCGTTTATCCTCCGCGTGGATTCACATTTCCGCCTTTGGTGAATTTATGCTGTTCGGGCCGGTGCGATCGCCTAGACCGATGTCCGGTGAAGGGAAGTTTGTGGTGTTTGCACGGAGCGGTTGGCCGAGCGTCCGCTTGGCAGGGATTCGCTTCGCCCGGTTGGTCGGTGCGGCGGGTGGATCTTTGGCGATTCCTCGCCTGCTGCCCGATGAGCCTGCGCGGGTTTGGCGAGGCATTCAATGAAGAGGCGCGAGGTGGCGAGGGGAAGCGAGTCCTAGTGGGCTATTCAATGGGGGCGCGTTTGGCCTTGCATGCCTTGCTGGCGAAAGGGTCTTGGGATGCGGCGATTTTGGTCGCGCCTCATCCCGGCTTGGAGATGGCGGAAGAGCGGGCGGAACGAAGGGTCTCGGACGCTCGATGGGCGGGTTTGGCGATGAGCGGAGACTGGCGAGAGTTTCTTACAGAGTGGGGAGCGCAACCACTTCTGGCGGGCGTGTTGGCAGGGGATCCGCCGTCTGAGTCCTCGCGGCGGGAGATCGCGCGGAGCTTTGTCGATTGGTCGCTGGGAGCGCAGGAACCGCTGTGGCAGCGACTGCCGGAAATCTCTTGTCCGGTTTTATGGTGCGTGGGGGAGCGGGATCAGAAATTTCGGGAATTCGGGGAGCGCGCTGTGGGACTGCTGCCGAACGCTGAATTGTGGATAGCAGCGGGGGCGGGGCATCGGGTTCCATGGGAGCAGCCCGAAGCTTTCCGATCAAAGGTCGGGGAATTTCTTGAGCGGGTGCTTTCCTGAGTGGAGAGTCGCGCCGCCATGTGGACTACCGTTTGTGAATTCGAGGACATCCGTTTTGAAACCGCGGATGAGGGGCAAATCGCGAAGATCACGATCAACAGGCCCGAGGTGCGCAATGCCTTCCGCCCGCAGACGGTCAAAGAGATGCTTGTCGCCTTCGAGATGGCGCACGAAGACCCGCGGGTCGGCGTGGTCATCCTGACCGGCGAGGGACCAGATGCCTTTTGCTCCGGCGGCGATCAGAAGGTGCGCGGGCACGCAGGTTACATCGGGGGGGACGGCGTTCCTAGATTGAATGTCTTGGACTTACAGAAAAAAATCCGTGGTTTGCCAAAGCCGGTGGTGGCCATGGTGGCAGGCTATGCGATTGGTGGCGGCCATGTCTTGCATGTCGTCTGCGACTTGACGATCGCCGCGGACAACGCGCGTTTTGGTCAGACCGGTCCCAAAGTCGGTTCTTTCGACGGAGGCTTGGGTTCGAGCTATCTCGCACGCATCGTCGGCCAGAAAAAGGCGCGCGAAATCTGGTATCTTTGCCGACAGTATGATGCGGCCCAGGCGCTGGACATGGGACTGGTCAATACGGTGGTGCCTCTGGCGGACCTCGAAGCGGAGACGCTCAAGTGGTGCCGCGAGATGCTCGCTCATTCGCCGCTGGCACTGCGCTGCTTGAAGTCCGCGCTAAATGCCGACTGCGACGGCCAGATGGGGCTGCTCGATTTGGCCGGAAATGCGACCTTGCTCTATTATATGAGCGAGGAAGCCAAAGAAGGAAAACAGGCCTTCGTTGAGAAACGGCAGCCGGATTTCGGTCGTTTCCCACGGGTTCCCTGAACGGGCCTTCGCGCACTTCAGAAGGGATCGCCGGGCGGCTTTTTGTTTGCCCTATCGTCGATGGGTGGGCTTGTTGCCGGCGTGATCCTTCCTCTGCTGCTCGCAACCCGCCCCAAGACGCTGCCGGCGGCAATCGTCCCGGTGTGGGTCGCTTGTGTTCTTTCCTGGAAATTGACCGGTGATTGCGATTTCGTGCTCGCCAGCGCGACGCTGGGCGGGGCGGTTTTCATCCAGATTGCGACGAACCTTTTCAATGATGCGATCGATGCGGAGAAGGGGGCCGACACCGAGCGCAGGACCGGGCCGAAGAGGGTAACGGCCAGCGGTTTGATGTCTCGGTCCGCAGTGATGGGCTGGGCTGGGCTTTTTCTTGTATTGGCGCTGGCCTGTGGAGTGCTGCTCTATCGCGCGGCGGGTTGGCCCATTCTTGCCATCGGACTTCCTTCGCTCTACCTCGCTTACGGCTACACCGGCGGTCCACTGCCACTGGCCTATCGCGGCTTGGGCGAGATCTTCGTGATCCTGTTTTTCGGTCTGGTCGCGGTCGCAGGCACGGTATTCATACAGACGGGTCAGTGGCGAATGGAGGCTTTGTTGCTGGGCGGGCAGGTCGGACTGCTGTCGGCGGTGTTGATTTCGATCAATAATCTTCGAGATCGTGAGGAGGACTCCGGAACGGGTAAGCGGACCTTGGCGGTGCGTTTGGGATCGAGAGCGGCTCGTTTACTGGTGTGGTTGGAGATCAAGGTCGCGGTGTTTCTCGGGCTAGCTTGGTTTCACTATGATCTTGGCTGGTTGGTGCTCGCCACCTTGCCCGTTTGGACCTTGGGGCTGAGGGTTCTTTGGGGAGTTTTCACCCTTCCGGAGGGTCAGCGGATGAATCGACTGCTGGCCTTGGCTGCGTTGCAATTGATCGCATTTGCTGGCCTCTTCCATTTTTTGGCTGCGAAGTTCTGAGCTTGGCGTTTTCGATGAAGCCGTGCGAGGACTTCCCGCGTGAGCAATTTGCTGTGGTATTGGCATTACCGTTTGAAGAGTCGGCGTGATCTGAACTCGCGGTCACCACGACGTGAATTCGAAGGGCTGTTGCTGCGTGACGGCGAGGGTGGGTATGCCTGTGTCCATCCTTGGCCGGAGTTGGGGGACCCATCGCTTCAGCGCTGCCTCGACGACTTGTCGGGACCCCGTCGTTGGCCGATCATCCGGAGGTCGCTGCGCTGCCTTGAGATGGATGGGGCTGCGCGATCTTTGAAAGATCCGCTTTTCGAGGATTTGGAGCTACCGCCGAGTCATGCCACGCTGACGGGCTGCGATGTGGCTTTGGTGGCGAAGGCGGTGGAATCAGGGTTTTCGGCGGTAAAGTTGAAATGCGGCCACGACCCGGCGTTGGAGATGGGTTTCCTCGCCGAGATGGGCGGACTTCATCAGGAGCTTCGCTGGCGGCTGGATTTCAATGAATCTTGTGATGCCGATCACTTGATTGCGCTGCTTGCGGGACTTCCGCCCGGCATCCGGGAACGGATTGATTTCATCGAGGACCCTTGCCCGTTTTCTGAATCGAAGTGGGACAAACTTTGGCGCGAGGGGCAGGTGCCCTTGGCGGTCGATCGCGAGTCGGGACCGCATCGGGTGGCGGCTCAATTCGTGGTAATCAAGCCAGCGATCGACGAGCCATGGCTGCTTGCGGAAGCGGCTGCGGAGCGGGGTCAAAGGGTGGTGGTGACCAGCTATATGGATCATCCGCTGGGTCAATCTTTCGCTGCCTGGGAGGCCGGGCGTCTTGCCCTGCAATTTCCGGGTTTGGTGGGGGTGTGTGGTTTGCAGACGCACCATTTGTTCGAGGCCGACGCCTTTACTGAAGCACTGGGTCCGTGGACGCCAGACTTCCATGCGGCTCCGGGAACGGGTTTGGGTTTCGATGATCTTTTGGAGAAACTGCCATGGAAGCGGGTTCCTTGATGCGTCCGGAGTTCTGGGCGGAGGAGGTTCCGCTGGTCATGGGGGAGTCGATAGAGCTCTCGCACGGCTTGCCAGGATTGGTCTATTTCCGAAGCTCTGGAACGACGGGTGAGCCGAAATGGATCGGGCTGCGGCGTTCTGCTTTGTTGGCATCGGCAGCGGCGGTGAATCGGCACCTTGAGGTGGACTCAGGCAGCGTATGGGCGCTGGCATTGCCGCTCACCCATGTCGGAGGCTTTGGGGTAATTGCTCGGGCGCATCAGGCGACCTGCGGTTTGGAGGTCTTCACTGAAAAATGGAGTGCGCTCGGCTTCGGGCGATGGTTGAAAGGAGTGGAGGCGAGTCATCTATCCTTGGTGCCGACCCAAGTGCATGACTTGGTGATCTCGTGCATCGCGGCACCTGAGACGCTTCGTGCGGTGGTGGTAGGCGGGGGCGCTCTCGATGCCTCTACGGGGCGGGCGGCGCGGGCGCTGGGTTGGCCGGTATTGGCGAGTTACGGGATGACGGAAGCGGGTTCGCAGATCGCAACCCAAGGGCTTGAGAAACTAGAAACGGCGTACGTCACGGATGCGCTGGAGATTCTGCCTTGCTGGCAGCTGCGTCGGACGTCTGAGGGGCGCCTTGAAATGCGTGGTGATACCTTGTTCGAAGGCTGGCTGGTGAATGAAGACGGGATTTGGAGATATCGGCCGCGCGAAGGGGATTGGTTTGTCACTTCTGATACTGGGGACATCGGGCCCACTGGCTTGCGGGTCACCGGCCGGGCCGATACCTCGGTGAAGATCCTCGGTGAACTGGTCAATCCTTTGGCGGTAGAGACCAGGTTGCGAGACCTTGCGGGGATGCCACTGCCGCCGACATCGCTCTGCGTGGTCGCAGTGCCGGAAGCTCGTGCCGGGATGCGTCTAGTTCTAGCATACAATACGGAATGCCTTCATCGCGAGCAGGCAGAATCGCTGCTCGATCGCTACCACTCGACCTGCCCCGGATATTGCAGAATCTCATCGACGCTCGCAATGCCAGCGCTGCCGACCAGTCCCTTGGGGAAGCTATTGCGCGGCGAGTTGGCGAGGATTGCCAGCGAGAAGACGAATTGAAGATTGCCAATCTCCGGCGAGCGGTAATAGTTCAGTTGTCTTGATTAAAAGACCTTTCCAGATGCCGTTATTCCACGGCGTGTCGGAGACCGGTGGCGGTCCGGTTTTCTGTCCCCCTTGAGCCGCCCATATCCATCACTCAACCTCACCATGCCCCAGCGCGCCGAAGACGTCCAAGCCCGCCTTTTCGATGAGACCCAGAACGGCAGGGGGCGGGGGCGAGGCTCCAGTGCTGCGGCCAAGAAAGCCCAACCATCGGAGTTCGGTCTCAAATCTCCGTCTCTTGTCGCAAAGAATTTCGTGCTCGATACCAATGTGCTCTTGCACGATCCGGCATGTCTCGGCCGTTTCACGGACAATCATATCTGCATCCCGGTCGATGTTCTTGCTGAGTTGGATCGCTTCAAATCCGAGCAGACCGAGCGTGGTGCAAACGCTCGTAAGGTTCACCGGAAGCTTACCGAAACCTTCTCCTCCACACGCGATGTCACGCGAGGAGTTCCGACCGATGGCGGCGGCACCCTGCGGCTCGTCATTTACGATCCTTCCCTGTGTCCCAAGAACTCGGAGATGCTCTCGCGCTTTCATCGGATTTTCCCGGATACGGAGCGGGTGGATCACCGGATTCTTGCCTGCACCCTCTTGCTGATGGCGCACAACAAGGCGCCAGTGGTTCTGGTGACCAAGGACCTCAACATGCAACTGAAGGCGCGTTCGGTGGGCATCGAGTGCCAAGACTACCTCAACGACAAAGTGGATCCGCGCGAAGTGTCGAGCTACGAAGTCCGGCGGATCGAGGTCGAGAGTTCGGAGCTTCAGCGCTTCGCCAGCTCGGGCGAATTGACGATCGAGCCAGCCCGGCGCGGTGATTTGGTGCTCAATCAGTATGTCCTGCTTGAGGCCGGCGAGAAGCAGACGATGCCGGCGCGGGTCGCTGCCGACGGTCGATTGGTACGTCTGCAGATCCCCGAGGCTTTGAAGATTCAGGACGGTGCCGCACTGAAGCCTATGAATCTAGGTCAGCGTTGTCTGATTGATGCTCTTCTCAATCCCGATATTTCGCTGGTTACTTGCTATGGTCAGGCTGGCACGGGCAAGACGCTGGTGGCGGTAGCTGCCGGTCTTCATGAGATGTTCAATCGCCGCTACAACGGACTTACCGTGAGTCGGCCTGTGGTTGCCATGGGAGACCAGCTTGGATTTTTACCCGGTACCCTGGATGAGAAAATGCGCCCTTGGCTGCAGCCTATCCACGATGCGCTCGATCTCCTGATGCGCCCGGCAGCCCCGCTGGGTCCGCGCCGCAAACAACCGAAGAAAGAAGGAGGCGGCGAGAGTGGGGGAGGTGGCAAGAAGCCGTGGGAGGTCCTAATGGAACAGGGCATCATCGAAGTCGAGGCGCTTTGTTACATTCGCGGTCGATCCATCCCGAACCGCTTCTTTGTACTCGATGAAGCACAGCAGCTCACGCCGCAGGAGGCGAAGACCGTGGTAACCCGGATGTCTCGAGGCTCGAAACTGGTGCTGGTCGGCGATCCTGCGCAGATCGACAATCCGTACGTCGACAGTCGAAGCAACGGCTTGGTCTATACACGGAATCGGCTCAAAGGACTACCCTTTGTCGCACACGTCTCTCTCAGCCGCGGCGAACGATCCGAACTTGCCGATGCGGGGGCTCAGCTCATGTGATGTCCCGCCCCGACGAAAATCCTAATGCTTGCAAATCGTTCGCAAAGCCTCCCGTGCCTTCGTTGACAGCTTCGGTGCTTCGCCTTTTACTGTCGCCGATGCTTCTCGGGTTCCGACTCATCGGGCTTTTTAGCTCACTCGCGCTGGTCGGTTGCGGATTTTCGCCAAAAGGTTCCGACTGGCGGGAAGATTTGCGGATGCAGACCTCTCAGTTGGGGTATCGAAATTGGATCGTGGTCGCAGAGGCCTCGTTTCCCGCTCATAGTCGGCCGGGTTTGCGCCAGGTCACTGCCAATGATGAGATTCCAGCGGTGGTGGATGGCGTCTTGCGGGCCTTGGAGCAGACGGAGCACGTCACACCCCGGATCTACGTGGCCCGCGAGCTGAGATCGCTTGAGAATGATTACGCTCCGGGTATCGATGACTTCCGTGAGAGACTTCGGGGTGCGACTCATGGCCACGAGGTCACAGAGCTTGAGCAACAGTCCCTTTCCGCACTGATTGAAGATGCAAGCCGGAGTTTTGAGGTGCTTGTGATTCGAACCCACACGGCGCTACCCTACACCAGTGTCTTTATGGAACTTCATCCGGGCTACTGGAATGCCGACTCTGAAAGTCACTTGCGAGAGCGGCTCGAGCGGGAGCGTATGGAAAAGCTGGCCCGACCCATCCCTTAAGGGCAATCTGCCGCGGCGATGAAGAAGACGGAGGAAATTCGGGTGGAGCGCGAGTTCGCATGGATCGGTGACGCCGTGTTGGCGCTCTTCGCAAGGTCTTGGGTGTTGCGTGAGAGGGGATCGATGGATGGAGAATGGTTCACTCGGATGACATCGAATGACTTTCTGAGTGCTTTCGGCCCCCCCACCGCGGTCGAGGCGCGAATTGGCCGGATTTATCGAGAAGAGGGGCTTGAGGCTGCATTTTCATGGATCGATAGCGAGTTCATGCCGCTTTTTCGGCGGCAAATGGCCAAACGTTGATTCGGGTCGGCCCTCGGTGGCGCTGACTTTCATCTGGCTCGTCGATTCATTCGGTCGTTTATTGTGACGCGGACATGGAGATTACGGAAGACTGGGTGAGGGGATTGACGGGTTGGAAGCCCTTCAAGCAGGGCAAGGAGATCGTCGCCCAGGGGATTCCGGCCGGCTTCAAGCGCTCGGGCGATGTGTTTCAGGCACTCTTTCGCGAAGGTCGGATGAACTTGCGGACGGTCGTTAAGATTGCAGGACCGTCTGATCTCCGAGTTCAGTGCGCCTGCGCTGAACATCGGTCAAATGGTGGTATTTGCGCTCATGCCGTCGCTGTCTTGCTGTCGAGTGTCTCCGTTTCCACGTTGAAACCGCCCCATGTCCCCGATGCGGCGTCTGAAGTGCAGCCCCGCAAGTCCTTGAAGCAGGCTCCGCCCCGCGCTTGGAGTCTCCGGCTTTCACCGCGTTTTGCGAGCGAATGGAGAGCGGGTAGCCTCGCGGTGCGTTTGATTTCATCGCCTACCGAGCCTTCGCCTGCTGATCAGAGGCTTTGTGAGTGGCTCGAAAATCGCAAGATCGGGCGGGCGGGGGAGAATCCACTGCTTCGTATCGATGCTCCCGATTTGCCTGAATTTCTGGATGCCATCGCGGATCATCCTCGCATCGGGATTGATGGCCGGTCCGCTATGTTTCGAATTCAGGAGGAGTCACTCCCACCTCTGAAGCTCATCCATAGCGAGTTCGACGGCACTAGTCTGTTGCTCGAAATCGAATCACTCGCAGATCGGGGCGTCGTGGTGGGCTGGGGGAATGCGGCCGCTCTCGTCACCGATGACTTTGCTGCACGGTTTCCAGTCATGGGAAGTGATCGCCTTCTTAGATTGATTGAATCGATAGTTTCAAGCAGTCGATTGAAGCTATCGATCTCCGATTTTTTGGGAGATCTTGAGGGGTGGCTTGATCTCTTTGAGTCGCCTCGTCCAGGCTGGCTGGGAGATCTTCATTTGACCGCGGGAGAACCTCGTTTCGAGCTTGAACTCGACGGTTCGCTCGACCGTTTGGAAGGCCTATTGAAGGTTGTCTATCCTGGAATCCCGCCCCAGGACTTGCATGGGTCGATGAGCTCGTTTGCCGGACTTCCGCGCTTGGATGATCAAGGGCGGCTTTTAACCAGAAATTTTGGGGCGGAAGGAGTCGCGCGACGTGAGTTGGCGGCCATGGGTTTCTCCTCAAATTCTGGATCTGCTCGCTACCAACTTCAGGGGCGAGCCGAGGTTTTAGACTGCATTGCCGACGGCTTGCATCGGATTAGCAAGCACTGGACTGTTCGCAAGAGTGCGCGACTCGAGGAGGCCATACGGCGCGTCCATATTGTTCGCCCGGAGCTCAAGGAAAGCGCTGGAAGCCTCGGCTCGTTAAGTTTCGATCTTTCATTTCAAACAACCAATGGGAAAAGCATTCCAGCCGCCGAGTTGCGCAAGTTGCTTCGCGGTGGGAGACGGGCTCTGAAGCTTCGTGATGGATCCGAATTGGTTGTCAGTCGGACTTGTGAGGAGCTGGTGAATCCATTGCTTGAGGAGATGGGAATCGCTCGGCTAGATGGGCCCCTCGCGCTGCAAGGTGCTCATTCAATCCTTTTTCAGAATCTTCGTGATATTCTTCATGGAGAATTGATTTCCAGTAGTTTAAATCATCCTTTATCGGCAAAAAGTTGCTCTGATTTGCGCCTTGGATCTAACGTTTGTTTGAGGCCTTATCAAATGGGTGGGGTTGAGTGGATTGTGGATCGCCTAAGTCGGCTGGGCGGCGCCTTGCTGGCGGACGAAATGGGACTCGGTAAGACACTTCAAACGATCGCTTCGATTTGTCACATAAAGCAAGCTGAGTCCACCAGCTTTGGGCAGGCTTTGGTGGTCGCTCCGACCTCGTTGCTTGGAAATTGGATGCTGGAGCTAAAGCGCTTCGCGCCCGAATTGCGTTGCCTGTTGTTTCATGGGGTCGATCGGGGGCGGTATCGCGAGAGGCTGAGTGAGTTCGATTTGATTGTCACAAGTTATGGCACCCTCGCTCGAGACCTGGCGTTTCATCTCGGGAACGATTACCGGATGGTGGTTATCGATGAAGCCAGTTTGATTCGGAATCCGAATTCCGAGATTTCTCGAGCGGTCTGCAAGCTAAGGAGCAGGGGGCGCTTGGCGCTCACTGGAACACCAATGGAGAATCGCCCTCGGGATCTGTGGTCGATCTTTAGATTTGTTTCGCCGACTTACCTTGGTGCGCTATCGGATTTTAATGAGCGGTATGAGGCGCCGCTCGCTGATGCTTCCGGAGCGGGCCTGAGAGGAGGTGTCTCCCCCTTGCTCGAGAGACTGCGATTGAGGGTTTCTCCGTTCGTGCTACGTCGAACTAAAGATCAGGTAGCTAAGGATTTGCCGGACAAGGTTGAGATCGATGAGTGGCTCGATCTGCCCGCGGAGCAGGCTGAGCTTTACGCGGGGGTGGCGCGGTCCGGATTGCAAGAGATCGAGCGAATCCGTGAAAAGCAGGGTGAAGGAGCGGGGCGAATTCACCTGCTCACATTGCTTCTTCGCTTGCGACAGATTTGCGTCGATCCGGGCTTGTTGGCAGTCGATGACTCCAATCCGGAATCCGTTAAAATCAATCGTTTGATTGATTTGCTCTCTGAACGATTTGAAATGGGGCGTAAAACACTCGTATTCAGTCAATTTTCTCAGAATTTACGCCGAATTGAGAAAAGGATTGGAGTTCGATATGGTCGGGTATTTTGCATCGATGGTAGCACGAGGGGTCGTCAGGGTTTGGTGGATGCATTCCAGGTTGAGTCGGGGCCTGCCGTTTTTCTGATCAGCTTGAAGGCCGGGGGCTACGGCTTGAATTTGACTGCGGCGGATGCTGTTGTTCATCTGGATCCTTGGTGGAATCCGGCGGTAGAAGCGCAGGCGACGGATCGCGCGCACCGGATCGGACAGGATCGTCCGGTGACCGTTTATCGGTTGTTGACTCGAGGGACGGTCGAGGAGCGCGTTCGGCGAATGCAGGATCGCAAGCGAGCTTTGATCGATGCAGCGACGGGAGCACGTGATGATCTGCCTCGCAATTGGACGACTCAGGATCTCGAGGATTTGCTTCGATAGTGGTCTGATCGGGGTCGCCTTGGCCCTTGGCTGCCTAAATTAGCAACTTGTGACAATTTATGTAATACGTGGTTGATAATTCCACGGTCCCTTCACCTTCGCTTCGCAGGCAGGAAAAAAGCACTCTGAATCCACAGAGGATACCGGCCGTTTGAATTGGAATCGTCCTGAGACTCGTCCCTTCAGGTGCTCAGCGAATCTCGGAGAGCTTGCCATCGCGAATCACGCATTTCCGATCTCCGCGCGCGGCAAGTTGCTCATCATGGGTAACGACGACCAGAGTCGTTCCGCTCTCTTCGGCGAGACCCAAGAGCAGTCTCATCACTTCTTCGCTATTGCGGGAATCGAGGTTTCCCGTCGGCTCGTCGGCAAAAAGGACCGGAGGATGATTCACGAGGGCCCGCGCAATGGCCACCCGCTGCTGCTCGCCGCCGGAAAGTTCGGCTGGCAAATGTTCGGCACGATCGGCGAGACCGACTCGTTCGAGTGCAGCCAAGGCGGCAGCGTGAGCGTCTTGACCCCCGATCGCGCCTGGCACGAGGATATTTTCGATGGCCGTGAGTTCGGGAAGCAGGAGGTAATTTTGGAAAATATAGCCGATTTTGGCGTTGCGAAATGCGGCCTGCCGTTTCGGTGTCAGAGCGTAAAGGTCGGCACCGTCAATATGAACGGTCCCCTGCTCCGGACGTTCCAAGCCGGCGAGCGTGTAGAGCAGCGTCGTCTTGCCAGCGCCGCTTGGGCCACAAAGGAACACCCGCTCGCCCCGAGAAATCGAGAGCTCGATGCCATGCAGCACCTCGATGCTCTTTTTTCCGATGCGGTAGCTGCGATGAAGATTGGAGGCTTGGATCACGACGTCGCTCACGATGGGCATGCACCTCGATCCGGCGGTAAGAGTCAAGACAGGGGCGACTTCACCGCGAAAGTCCGGCGGGAGAAATCGAGTTTCTGATTATGATCGTCGTGCGGGTGGCTCCGCCATCTCTCCATGGCTGGCTCGAGTCGTCTGAGAAGTCCAACGCCATTGGCCAACTGAATGGCGAGGCCGGGACGCGCGTTGACTTCGATCATCAGTGGTCCGAGCTCCTCGTCGATCATCACATCCACACCGAGGTAGCCGAGCCCGGTCATTTCGTGACAAGTGACTGCGATGTCCAAGATGGCGTCCCAGTGTGGGAGTTGGATGCCGACGACAGGGACTTTCAGGTCGGGATGGAGCTGGATGGGGTGACCGTGATGGATCGCGCGGATCGTCCGGCCCGTAGCGAGGTCGATACCGATTCCGATCGCGCCTTGGTGCAGGTTGGCGCGGCCATCGGATTCTCGTGTCGCGGCGCGTAGCATGGCCATGACCGGGTAACCGTGAAGCATGACTACCCGGATGTCTGGGGCGCCTTGGAAGCTGATCTCGGTAAGGATTTTCGCCGGATGGACGCGGTATTCGATCAATGCGACGTCGCGTCTTCCGCCAAGACTGAAAAGACCTGCGAGGATATTCGAGCAATGGTGGCGAATCTCATCGAGGCTCAGCCGTGCGCCGCTCGGTTTGAGGAACCACTCCCCTTCCCGCGCGACAATCACCAGAATCCCCTTTCCCCCGGAACCGCGGGCGGGCTTGATTACGAAGGAATCGCGATCACCCAGAAGCCGATCGATCATCGCGGTATCGTGGGGACTGCGGATCACACAATAAGTCTCGGGGACGGCCAGCTTTCGCTCCGCCGCGAGTTCTTTGGTGCGGAGCTTGTTGTCGACGAGATCGTAAAGGCGTCTCGGGTTGTTCGGCAGCAGATAGCGCGCATTGCGCATGTTAATCCCAACGACTCCCATCGCTCTGAGCTCCGCAGGAGTGCGAAGCCAACGATGCCACCACCGGCGGCGTGGCTGTGGTGGAGATGCCGGCACTCCTTCAGGACTGGCGTCTGTTGTCTTCAAGTTTTCAGTCTTCAGGCTTCTTTGAAGTCACGGAAGCGGAACAATTCCGAGAGTCGGTAACCGGTATAGCGGCCGATCAAAATGATCAAGGCGAGGAGAACCAGCAGCAGTTCCGGGAAGTAGAAGGCGCAATACTTCACCTGGGGAAGATTCATGAAGGCGAAGGCGATCACTGCGACGATGAGCGATCCTCCGACTTGCATCAGTGCGGAGCGTTTCCCCTCCTCTTCCCAAATGAGCGACATCCGCTCGATCGTCCAGGCAAGGATGATCATCGGGAAAAGCGTAATCTGCAGGCCATCTCTCATGCCCAATTTGTAACTGAGCACGCTTAGAATCATCATCAGCAAAGTCACAATCACCACGCAGGCGGCGACCCGTGGGACCACCAGCATGTTCAGGCGGGCAAGAAGGAATCGGAACCAGAGGCCGGCCCCGACGATGATCGCGAACATGATCAGCCCGCTTTCGAGTTCCATTTCCAGCAAAGCGAGTGCGAGCAGCACCGGCATGAAGGTGCCGAGAGTGGCAATGCCGATTAGGTTGCGAAGTACCACCACGACGAAGGCGCCGAGAGGAATCAGCACGACGTAGCGGAAGACGGCTTGCTCGGATGCAGGGAGTCCGAAAATCGTCGAGATCAGCAACGGCGAATCATGCAAATCCGCAAGATCCTCCAACGGAATGAAGCCTCGAATCACCGTGAAGGATACCTGCGAAGCTTCGCCGCCAGTAACTTCAAAAAGTGAGCCCCCACCTCGGTTCCAGACAAACATTTTTGACGGATCGAGAGTCGAAGCCGGCTCGTCAGGATCCCTTACCTTCCAAGATGCCCCGTCGTAGTACTCGACCAAGCGAGTAGGCTGCTGCCCACCGCGCGCTTCTTCGAGTCGGACACCATGAGCGACTCGCGCCGGGACGCCCGCCATGTTCAAGAGATCGATCCCCAGAAAGGTCAGAGCGCCCCGGCCCGATTCGCCTTCGTAGAGCGCACGAAGCAGGCCGACTTCTTGGGATGCATCGAGGGCGGCGACCTCGCTGAAGATGCTGACGAAGAGCGAGTCGGGGTCCGCGGATACCGCCTTTGCCCGCTGGATCAAGCGGTTGGCGGCATCATTCATCGAACCGGAAAATCCCGGATTCTCAGGAGTAGGGATACTCCCGTCCATGTTTGGCGTCGGCTCGCCGCCACTCTTGCGTCTTTCGGGGAAGCTGACGCGGTAGTAGATCGCCTGATTGTCCGCCTGCTTTTCGGAAGCCCAAATCGCGGTGTATTCCCCCCGATCCTTCTCGACATAGTGCTTGTAGCCGACCGATCCAGCTTCCTGTCCCAGTTCCTCCTCGACTGCGGCGGCGGGTAGCGACAGCCGCGCGCTTACCTTGCCCCCGTCGGGCGGAGCGATGAAGGTAATCTTTGCGTCGACCAACCACTGCTCCGGGAGTTCGCCAGCGCGGAGCGGCAAGCCGAACTTTACGTGCTTGTAGGTGGCGATACCGCCGCCGACCGCCGTTAGGATCAGGACGACGAGTGCGAGTTTGATGCGGGATGCCATGGGAAGCCTGGGGCTTGAATCAGCGCATGATCTTCTGATCGGCGAGATAGGCGCGGGATGGGTCCACCCAACCGATTTCTTTGATCGTGTTGCGACCGATCAGGACCGGACTCAGCATGTTGCTCCGATTGTTCAGGGTGAAGTCACCGCGCATCTTGCGATCCCCGATGGTGAAATTCAGCCGAACGACCTCGCGTGCTTCCGACTGTCCGCCGGGCTCTTTGATGTGGGCAATGCGCGTCAACGGGGCCTCAATCCGGGTGCGTGGTGAATTCTTCTCGCCGGGATCGGTGACAATGAAGCGGACCCATTTTTTCCCATCCCGCTCGAAAAGTTCCTTCTCTTCTGCGTGGATCGAGCTGGTGAGCGCTCCAGTATCGAGTTTGGCAGCGAGCTTGAGCTGGAGATTTCCCACCAGGACCCATTCACGCCAGCCGAAGACCTGAACGGGGTCGGACGAAACCGGTCTTGCGACGGAACTTCCGGCCTCCGCCTCCTTGCGCTCGGCTGCGGCTGCATCTTCTTCCGCCTCGGCTTCCGAGTCATCCTCGGTGGTATTTTCCGACGCCGCTTCTTCCTTGCGCTCGCCCGATGTCTCGGCTGGTTTCTCAGCGGTTCCGTCCTTCTCAGGTTCGGGGACGGCAGGAAGTCTTTCTCCAGCGAGCAGACAGAGAGCCAGCAGGAATGACGTAAGGACTTTTCTTTCGAGGGTCACGCGGGCCGACTATCAGCAACGAAGCTTGGAGAATGCAACGGAATTTCCGAATACAGGAGGGGAGATCGCGGGGCGCGTCGAGCGGCCGGTCGATCGTAATTCTGCTTGCATGTCTATCCTTGGTTGCTTGCGGGAGCTGGCGCATCGGTAGGCCGAAGGATGACGTGGCATGGATTGGGTTGGATCGATGGCAGGCCGCGGGGGAAGGAGTGGAGGGTTCCATCAGCAGCGGCTGGCTTCAGGATTTCGAGGATCGTGCTTTAAAGAAAGCGGTGGACGAGGTGCTGGCAGGGAATTCCGACCTCAAGGTCGCGGCCTCGCGGATGAGCCAAGCTCGGGAATCAAGAATTGCAGGGAGGTCGCGCGGATTGCCTGCGATATCCATCGAAGGCTCCGCCAATGCCAGCGAGGCGGCAACGAAGGCCTCAGCGGCAGGCAAGGGTCGTCGCTACGGACTGGCGCTTGCTGCGTCGTGGGAAGTCGATTTGTGGGGTCGCCTGCGAGATTTGAATGCGGCGGACGATGCCGATGAGCAGGCAGCGCGGGCGACTTTCCGTGGAGCGCGGCTTTCGCTTGCGGCGAATGCTGCGAAATCCTGGTGCGATCTGATCACTGCGGAGCAATTGCTTGAACTCTCTCGCAGCACGCTCGACGCCAACGAGCGCGTGCTGCGCGCCGTCGAGCGACTCTTCAAAGGAGGAGCAGGCCAAGGTGCTTTGGACGTGCAGCTGGCTCGAACCAATCTTGCTGCCGCCCAGCGTGCGGTCAAAGCGACTGAGCAATTGCGCGACGAGGCGGCACGAAGTTATGAAGTGCTCAGCGGTCGCTATCCTTCAGCGTCGATGCGGGCTGGGCGGGCCTTGCCGATAATGAAAAAAGACATCCCGCTTGGCATCCCAGCGGACTTGATCGAAAGACGACCGGATTTGGTGGTTGCGCGGGCGGAATTGTTCGCGAGTGCTCGACGAGCTGATGCCACCCGCAAGGCCTTGCTGCCAAGTCTCGCCCTGAGCGGTAGGGCCGGGCCATTCGTGCCTCACCTTGCGGATTTGTTGGATCCGAAATGGCTGGCAGGATCGATCGCCGGAAATTTCAGCCAGGCGCTCGACTCCGATTCTAGCTTGCGGGCCACGGCTCGCGCCGCGGTCGCGGCGAACGAAGCAGCGGTTCACGATTACACGAGTGTCGCGCTCGAGGCCCTCCGCGAAGTGGAGTCCGCATTGGGGGCGGATCGCTCGCTGGCCGATCAAGAGGCTTTGCTCGTCCGGGAAGTCGAACAAGCGGCACTTGCCGAAAAGCAGGCTGCGCGGGATTACTCCGATGGGGTGAATGACGACATTCTTCGGGTTCTGGAATCCCAGAGCCGTGCGACCAACGCGCGATCCGGCTTGATCCGCCTGCGCAACGAACGCCTTCAAAATCGTATCGATCTCCATCTTGCCCTCGGCGGCGATTTCGCCACGTCCCCTGTTCCGCTCGATCCGTCGTAATCTTTTGGCAAGTTCGCGGTGGCGATGCATGCTGCCGCTGCCCGATCCACCCGATGCTGCTTCGCTTTCTCATCCCTGTTTTCATCCTCATCGCCGGCGCGATCGCCGCATGGCGACTCGGCATCCCGGCGGAGTCGCCCAAGCCACAGCCGGCACCGCCCTTGGTAATGAAAACGGAGGTGGTTCAGCTCCAGCGATCCGATTACCCTGTCCGGCTGGAAAGCCAGGGCAGCGTCCGAGCACACTACACCACAACGATCACCCCCCAAGTGGAGGGAATCGTCATCGCGATCCACGAGCGTTTTGAGGACGGAGCCTTTTTTGCAAAGGACGCGATTCTTGCCGAGCTGGACCCCGCGGATTTCCAGTTGGCGGTGGCCACCGCGGAATCGCGCCTCGCCCGCGCGGAGGCCGTTTTGATCCAAGAAGAGGCCCGGGCGAAACAGGCTCGCCTCAATTGGCAGGATCTCGGCTATGACGAAGCCCCTTCGGATCTCGTGCTTCGAGTGCCGCAATTGAAAGAGGCGAAATCGGGAGTCGCGGCGGCTCAAGCCGATCTCGCCCAGGCACTGCGAAATTTGGAGCGAACAAAAATTCGCGCTCCCTTCGATGGCCGGGTCCAGAGGCGAGAAGTCGGTCTCGGACAAGCGGTGGGTGCATCAACTCCCCTCGGTCAGGTCTTCGCCACAGACTTCGCTGAGATCCGCTTGCCGCTGACGCCTCGGCAGCTCGAATTTGTTCGCCTCCCCTCCCGCCCCGACGATCCGGCGCTGGAGGTCGTATTGACGGATGCCCTCGGCGGGAAGAACTCCACGCAATGGAAGGCGTCACTGGTGCGCACCGAGGGCGCGATCGACGAATCCTCACGCGAGTTGTTCGTCATCGCTCGCATCGAGGACCCCTTCGGCTTGATTTCCGGCCAACCACCGCTCCGCATCGGGCAGCCCGTGCGCGCATCGATCCAAGGTGTCGTGCTCAAGGAAGTCTTCGTGCTTCCTCGGCATGCGCTGCGCGGCGTGAACCGCGTCTATCTCGTTGAACGCCCGCAAAATAGTATCCGTCGTATTTTGGTCGATCCCGTTTGGACCACGACCGAGGAATTGGTCGTGCGCGACGGACTTGAAGCGGGTCAATGGCTCTCGGTCACGCGACTGCCTTACGCGCCCGATGGCGCTCCCGTCGAACCGATTGAGAGTCAAGCGGCCGCAAGCCCGTCCCCAGCCTCGAAATTTTGACGCTTCAAAAGCTGGCGGGAGAATCTGCTTTGGCCGCTGATGTTCAGGATTCCATGAATTTCTCTTGAACTTCGATGGCCTTTTAAAAAGCCTCCCGGCACCATGAGAGCAGTGCCCTACCTCGCCGCCATTCTTTGCAGTGGTTCCATCGCATCCGCCAACGAACTGGAGTTGCTTCAAGATCGCTGTTCGGAGCAGGAACGCGTCATCCAGCAGTTGGAGCAGGAGAACAATCGCCTCAAGGCACTGATCGCCAAGGATGACAACGCTGCCGAGGTGGCACCCGCAGAAACCGAGCCGGCTTCGCCTGTCGCCGACGAGTCCACTTTCGCGATTGTCCAGAAGGGTGACTCAATCGCCAAGCTGGCGGCTCGCCACGGCACGACGACCGATGTCCTGATTTCGCTCAACAAATTGAGAAATCCGGCCCTGATTCAGCCCGGTGACAAGCTTCGCCTCCCCGCCCCATCCGCTGAAAAAACATCGACGAGCGATGACGCGTCGCAGGCCGATGCTCAGAAGGAGGAGTCCCAATCGGCCGAGAGCAGTCATGTCGTGAAGGCCGGTGAAACCTTCTACAGCATCGCTCGGCAGCACAAGATCAGCCTCGCCGCTTTGCAGGCCGCCAATCCAACAGTGAAGCCGACCAAACTGCAGTTGGGTCAGGTTCTCAAGCTCGCCGAGGCATCCCCTGCCCCCACTCCCGAGCCTGAGGCCAAGCAGGAGCCCGCAGCAGAGGAGGCTCCTGACACCAGCAGCGAGAAGGCGGAGAATGAAAACCTTCCCGAGGAGCTCACCCCTTCAAAATCGGCACCTGCCGAAGGTGAGCCAGAGGCGGATAGCGCCCCTCAAGCCGAGGAAGAGCCCCAAGCCGAAGGCACCACGGCCCTCAACTCCGTGGTGGTCACTGAGCAGATCGCTTTCAGTGCCTTCGCCGAGCAGCACAATACGACCACCGACCGCTTGAATGCTCTCAATAGCCTGAATCTCGACCCCTCCACCGTTCTGGCGAAGGGCGCCGAACTCTACGTTCCCGCCAAGCCCTGAGAAGCTAGGACTTGCCCGTTAGGTTTCTTCGCACCCGTCCGGAATTTCAACCGGACGGGTGTTTTGGTTTCTGTGGTTCAAACTCATGGCGACACCGCCAGTCGCTCCGGCCCGGTACTTTCGCCGAATATGAACCCGTTCTCCTTGTAGGTCTTGAGACGGAAATGGGTCGCGGTCGAGATCACGCCATCCATGGTGCTCAGCTTCTCCGACACGAATCGCGCCACTTCGCGAAGGTCGCTACCCTCAACCACCACCATCAAGTCGTAGCCGCCGCTGGCAAGGTAGCAACTGACCACTTGATCGAAGCGTGCGATGCGCATCGCCAAGCGGTCGAAGCCGCCGCCGCGCTCCGGGGTGACCTTGACCTCGATGAATGCAGACACGTCTTCGTCGCCTGCCTGCTCGGGATTGATCACGGCTTGGTAGCCTAAAATGGTGCCGTCACGCTCCCAGATGGCGAGGCGCTCCCGCACTTCTGACTCGGTCAAGGACAGCAACTCGGCAAGTTCCTGATGGCTGTGGCGAGCTTGGCGGCGAAGCAATTGCAAAAGCGGGTCGATCGACATGGTGTGCTTTCCCTAACCCCCTTGACCCGCCCCGGCAAGAGCCTGTCGTGAAATCCGGGGATCTCTGGCTGAAGCGGACTCGCACAGAACGCCGCCTGATTGCCCGAAAGGCCTTTCACTCGATGGCGACGCTGCCATGTTCGTCCCTGCTGTGAAACGAATCCTTGTCCATGCCGCTTCTGCCCTGCTTGGCATTATTTTAGCCCACGCAGGGTCCACTGCCGCGCTGCTCGATAAGCCCGACGACTGGTTTTGCAGTCACGATGGCCGACGGGTCACTCAGGCCATTCTTTCGTGGCAATCTCCACAGGGAAGCTGGCCCAAAAATCAGGACAACGCCTTGGATTCCTTCACCGGCGATCCCAAAACAATCCGCGGCACCTTTGACAACGGTGCCACCACCGATGAGCTGCGATACTTGGCCCGCGCCTTCCGTGCGACAGGCGATGGCACATGCCGCGACGCCTTCATCAAAGGCTTTAAGCACATCCTCGCCGCTCAGTATTCAAACGGTGGGTGGCCTCAATTCCATCCGCCCGGGGGTCAGTATCATCGCCACGTGACTTTCAATGATGGCAGCATGATCCGCTTGCTGGAGTTCCTGCGGGATTCGGAGCGCTACGGTTTCATTGAGCCCGCTCTCCGACGACAGGCTCGTGGTGCCTTCCAGCGCGGCATCGACTGCATTTTGAAATGCCAGATCATGCGCGAAGGACAGGCGACGGTATGGTGCGCGCAGCACGATGCTCGGAGTCTTGCCCCGGTTACGGCACGCAGCTACGAGCTCCCGTCCCTCAGTGGATCCGAGAGCGCCGGGATCCTGCGCTTTCTCATGAGCCTCGATTCCCCTTCAGCCGATGTGGTTCGAGCCATCGACGCTGGTGCCGCGTGGTTCGAGGCTGCGAAGTTGGAAGGCATCCGTGTGGTCCCGACCGATGGCGATCGGAAAGTCATCGCCGACCCTGACGCCCCACCCCTATGGGCACGATTCTACGACCTCGAGAGCGGCCGTCCCTTTTTCTGCGATCGTGACGGCGTTAAGAAAAACGCGCTGGCAGACATTGGGAAAGAACGCCGCAATGGCTACGCGTGGCTCGGTCGCTGGGGAGATGCGGTTGCCCTCGACTATGCCCGATGGCGGGCCCGTCGTGACCTGATCAAGAGCGGATCGGATCTGCCAAAACATTGATTCGCCCGCTGTCCAGACGATAGATCCAGCTGTGGATATCCACGGGCTGACCCCGCTCCCATGCGTCTTCCACGATGGTCGTTCGCGCGAGGTTCTGTGCGTTCGCCAGCACGTTCAGCTCGCAAAGACGGTCCACCGCGTTTTCATGGACCAGCCCGTTCAACTCGGATTCCGCGCGCCGTGCAGTGTTGCGAATGTGCCGCAGCCAGTTGTCCACGATCCCATGCCGCTGATTCTCCAGCGCCGCTCTTACCCCGCCGCAGCCGTAGTGCCCGCAAACAATCACGTGCTTCACCTTGAGCACATCCACGGCGAATTGCAGCACCGACAGCATGTTGAAGTCCGTCTGCACCACCACATTCGCGACATTGCGGTGGACGAAAATCTCCCCCGGCGCGAGGCCCGTGATCTGATTGGCAGGAACGCGGCTATCCGAGCAACCGATCCACAGATATTCCGGGCTCTGCTGATTGGCCAATCGGGTGAAAAACTGTGGATCCACCGCCACCTGGGACTCCGCCCAGAGCCGGTTGTTCTCAAGCAAGTGCGTCAGCGATTCCATGCCCGACGATCCAAGCGGGAGAGTCTGGCTTTGTCGATACCCGGCAAGCCCTCGTGTCTTGGATCTTGGCACTTTCCCACTACCAACTAGCCTGTCCGCCGTGCCCGACCTCTTCGATATCCGCTCAACCGGGGAAGATTGCCGCGACGGCGAACCGCTCGCTTCCCGCATGCGACCGCGCAGTCTCGACGAGATCGCGGGGCAACAACACATTCTCGGCGCGGGTAAGCTGCTGCGTCGTGCCATCGAGGCCGATCGTTTCACCTCACTGATCTTTTACGGTCCTCCTGGCACCGGGAAAACCACCCTCGCCAGTGTGATCGCCCGCAGCACCGGGTCGCGCTTTGAGGCCTTGAATGGAGTGGAGTCCAACGTCGCTGAAATTCGTGCGAAGATCGACCAAGCCCGGACCTGGCGCGACCTCCGCGGCGAAACGACCGTGCTCTTCATCGACGAGATCCATCGCTTCAACAAAGCCCAGCAAGATGTTCTGCTCCCTCACATCGAGCGCGGCACGGTGCGATTCATCGGCGCCACTACCCACAATCCTTATTTTTACGTCAATTCCCCCCTTGTCTCCCGCTCTCAGATCTTCCAACTCGAACCCGTCGCCACTGACGATCTCCTTCCGGTTTTGCAGCGTGCCCTCACGGACCCCGAGCGGGGCTTCGGCAGCATGAGGATCGATGCGGCCCCGGACGCTCTTCTGCACCTCGCCGTCATGTCCGATGGAGATGTCCGAAAGGCCCTCACCTCCCTCGAACTGGCCGTGCTCACGACACCCCCGCGGCAATCGGTCGTTCACATCACCCTCGCCGCCGCGGAGGAGTCGATCCAGCGCAAGGCGATCGTGTATGACTCCGATGGCGATGCCCACCACGACACCATCTCCGCCTTCATCAAGTCCATCCGCGGGTCCGATCCCGATGCCGCCCTCTACTGGCTCGCCAAGATGCTTCAAGCCGGCGAAGACCCGCGGTTTATCGCAAGGAGGATCGTGATTTCCGCCAGCGAGGACATCGGCCTTGCCGATTCCAATGCCCTCCGCGTCGCGATGGATGCCCAGCAAGCCTTCGAATTCATCGGCATGCCGGAAGGTCGCATCCCCCTCGCCCACGCGACCGTATATCTCGCCACCGCGCCGAAATCCAACACCGCCTACGCCGGGATCAATGCCGCGATGGCCGATGTGGAAAATGGCCGTACGCTCGCTGTTCCGGAGCATTTGCGAACCGGCACCCGCAAAAAGTTGGCAGCCGCGAGTGGCACCGACGACGAAAAGCTCCGCTACCTGTACGCTCATGATTACGAGGGGGGCTATGTCCCTCAGGCCTACTTGCCAGAAGGTCGCGTTTACTACCGACCCAGCGAAAACGGTCTCGAAAAGCGGATCAAGGAGCGCATGGAGCATCTCCGTCAGCATTCATCCACCCCCACGCCCACCTGAGCCCTCGAATCTCCGCCCGCGATACGGAATCCAAGAATCCTTGCCGTAAGGATTGGCAGACCGGAATCGCCCGTTTACATCCTCTCCGTCCACGCTCTTCCCATGCCGCACTTCTCGCACATCGAAAATCCCGACGTCATCCTCATCGGCAGCGGCGTCATGTCGTCCAATCTTGGCGCGATGCTCAAGCGTCTCGAGCCGTCCCTGACCATTCAAGTGTATGAGGTCACCGACGGCCTTTCTCAGGAAAGCTCCGACGGATGGAATAATGCGGGTACCGGTCATGCGGGCATCTGCGAACTCAGCTACACCCCTCATCGGGAAAAGGACGGCAGCGTCAATGTCGCGAAAGCCATCCAGATCTTCGAGCAATTCGAGCACTCCAAGCAGTTCTGGAGCTACGCCGTCGACAGCGGCATGGTCGATAACCCGCGCGAGTTCATCAACCCCGTCGCCCATCTCAGTTTCGTCCACGGGCAGGAGCAGGTCGACTACCTCAAGGCCCGCTACGACGGGATGTCTGCCCACCACTTCTTCCGTGACATGGAGTATTCGACCGATCGCACGACGATCGGATCTTGGGCTCCACTGCTTGTCGAAGGACGCAAGGACATCCCGATCGCTGCGACCAAAATGGACGGCGGCACCGACGTGAATTTTGGCAACATTTCCCGCAAACTTCTCGGCTGGCTCGACCAGCAACCGGGCTGCGGTATCGCCTCGAACCACCGGGTGATCGACCTCACCAAAACCGAGCACGGTTGGGAGGTTCGGGTCAAAGATCTGCGCACCGGCGAGGTCCACGAGAACCATGCGAAGTTCGTCTTCGTCGGGGCCGGTGGAGGCAGCCTGACACTTCTCCAGAAGTCGGGTATCCCCGAAGCCAAAGGTCTGGGTGGCTTCCCCATCGGCGGCCAATGGTTGATCTGCGAGAACCCTGAGATCGTCGCCAAGCATCAGGCTAAGGTTTACGGCCAGCCGCTCGAATCCGCACCGACCATGGCCGTGCCCCATCTCGATACCCGGATTCTTGACGGCAAGAAGACCCTTCTCTTCGGGCCCTTCGCTGCTTGGACCACCAAGTTCCTCCACAAAAAGGGCAGCTACCTCGATTTGCCCCTGTCGGTCAAACCGGACAATCTTGCCACGCTCCTCAAGATCGGGGCGAGCAACCTGCCACTCGTCCAATACCTCGTTCAACAAGGGACCCAGAGCATGGCCGACCGCATGGAAGTCCTCCATGTCTTCTACCCCGATGCCAAGGCTGAGGACTGGAAGTTGATCGACGCCGGCATCCGCGTTCAAGCGATCAAAAAGACCGACGGCGAAGCAGGCATCGTTCACTACGGCACCGAAGTGATCACCAATGCGGATCGCAGTATTTCCGCCCTCCTCGGAGCATCACCCGGTGCTTCGGTGTCGGTGAACATCGTGCTCGATGTCGTGAAGCTCTGCTTCCCCGATCTGCTTGCGACCCCAGAGGGCCAGGCTCGGATGAGCGAAATGATCCCGACTTGGAACGAGGACATCAAGCGACCCGAGGCCGCTGCACGATTCCACGAGGTCAGTCAGCGTGCGGACCGGATTCTCGGCCTCGCCTGAAATTGGGAAGAGAGGCTACTTGCCGATACAGAAGCGGCTGAAGATCGCACCGAGGATCTCCTCGGTGTCGACCTTACCGCAGATCTCGCCCAGCGACTCGAGCGCGGAACGCATTTCGAGTGCCGCCAATTCGGGAGCGGCTCCTTGCGATAACAAGTTGAGGGCCTCCCGCAGGGCGTCATCCGCCCGCTTCAAACAGTCGCGATGGCGCGTATTGATCGCCACTGCATGCTCGCCCCAATCGGCCTCGCCAAGATCCAAAGCGGCCCGGATCTCCCGCCGCAGTGGCTCGACGCCTTCACCACCCAGACAGCAGAGCCTCACTCCGGGCTGGTCCTTCCACTCGGGATGCTCACCGAGGTCGCATTTATTCAGCACGGTGAGCACCCGGCCCCTACTGTCCGGCAATTCCACAGTACTGTCGGAGAGGGGCAAAGAGGCGTCACGTACCACCAGCAAAAGGTCGGCGCGGATTGCCTCCTGCAAGGTCCGGCGAATTCCTTCGCGCTCCACGACGCCCGCCTCGACACGGAGGCCCGCGGTATCGATCAGTCGCAGAGGGACCCCGTCGAGCAGCAGCACTTCTTCGATCGTGTCGCGCGTGGTGCCGGCTTCATCACTAACAATTGCCCGTTCGCTGCCTAATAAGAGGTTCAGCAGGCTCGATTTCCCGGCATTCGGTCGCCCGCAAATCACGGTGCGCACCCCCTCGCGCAGAATGCGTCCCTGCTCGGCCGTGGCCAATAATCGGTCGATTCCCACCCGCACCCGGCTGATTCCAGCACCGAAGAGCTCCCCGGTGTCAGGATCGATATCCTCCTCCGGAAAATCGATCCACGCCTCCAAATGGGCGATCAATCCGATCAAATCCTCTCGCAAAGCTCCGGTGAGGCGACCGATGCCGCCTTCGAGTTGTTCATGAGCTGCCCTTAGTGCCAGGTCGCTCTGCGCGGAAATCAAATCCATGACCGCCTCTGCCTGGGTCAGGTCGAGTTTGCCGTGAAGGAAAGCGCGCTCACTGAATTCGCCCGGTCCCGCCGACCGCGCCCCACACTCGAGGAGCCGTTCGATGACTCGACGAGTGACAAGCCTCCCTCCGTGGCAGGCGATCTCCACCACCGGCTCGCCCGTGAAACTGCGGGTTCCATGGAACACCGTCATCAAGACATCGTCCAAAGTTCGCCCCGCCGCATCGAGGATCTTGGCCCGCGTGGCACGACGCTCGATGGCCCGTCCTGCCGCGCCTGCGGAGGCCCGATCTGCGATTTCGACAGCCTGCGGCCCCGATACGCGGATCAGGGCCACCGCGGAGGTCCCGCCTCCGCTTGCGAGAGCGACGATGCTGTCGAAGTTCACCGTTCCGCGAGTCATGGCGGAGCTCAATTAGGAAGCGGCGATGTCCGCGAGCACCCGGTCGAGCACCTCCAGGCATCGTGCGTTTTGTGCCGGCGTGCCGACGGAGATTCGCACCCAGTCAGGGAGCTTGTAGCTGCTCATGGCCCGAATGATCACGCCCTGGGCAAGCATTTCACGGAACACACGATCGCCCTGTCCTACTTTTACCAGAATGAAATTGGCAACGCTGGGAACGAATTCCAAACCGCGGGCATGGAAGGCGGCCTCGTAAAATGAAAGGCCCTCGCGATTGATCTCGCGGGTCCGCAAAACGTGCTCGTCATCCTCAAGTGCCGCGAGGGCACCCGCCTGGGCGATCGCGTTGGTATTAAAAGGTTGCCGCGCCTTTTGGAGAATGCCGGCGATGCTCTCCGAGCAGAGGCCGTAGCCGATTCGTAGCGCTGCCAGCCCGTGAATCTTCGAGCATGTCCGCAACACGCAAACATTCCGCCCTTCGCGGACGTAGCGCAGCACGTCCGGGGCATCATCGAGAAACTCGTGGTAGGCTTCGTCGAATACCACCACAACGTGCTCAGGCACCCGCGCCATGAAGCGGTCGATCTCCTCCTGCCCCACCACCGTTCCGGTCGGATTGTTCGGGTTCGCGATGAAGACCAAGCGGGTGTTCGCGGTGATCGCGTCCGCCATGGCGTCTAAATCGTGCACGAAGCCCGGATCCGGCACTTCGACATATTTCGCGCCGAACAATGTGGCCATCAGCTTGTAAACCACAAAGGCATGCTCAGCGGCGATCAACTCGGCATCCGGATTGAGGAAGGAATGGCAGAGCAGTTCGATGATCTCGTTCGATCCATTCCCGAGCACCACATTCGAAATCCTCATGTCGAAGCGCTGGGCGATCGCATTCCGCAGCTTCCAACCGCCCCCGTCGGGATAAATGTGGGAGTCCTCTAGCGCACTCCTCATCGCGGCCTTTGCCAAGGGCGATGGACCCAGCGGATTCTCGTTTGATGCGACCTTAACGATCTCTGCCGGATCAAGCCCCAGCTCGCGGGCGGTCTCCTCGATCGGTTTTCCTGGCTCGTAAGCGACGAGGTCACAGACGAATCGGTTGGCGGATTGCTCGATGGCCATGCGCGGCAAACTAGGCAGCGCATTCGGCTCCCGCAACCCGCAACCCGGGTCGCGATTGAAAAAAACACCGCTTATCACGCCTCCGCCTGCCAGCGGACCGGTGGTGCCAGCAATCCTTTGTGCTCGGTCGCCCCATCGACCGTGAATGGATAAACATGCCAGTGATAATCGTAAGCATGCCTCCATTCCGCCTCGAAAACGCCCACATCCACGAAATAGAGGCCTGCACCTAGGTCCAAACGATCGATCTCAAACCGAATGCTCCCCTTGCCCAAGCAGTCTGATACTTCGACTCGCCCGAGCTGGGTATTGGTATCGAGGCAAACACTGCCATCCTCCCGCGTGATCGAAACGACGAAGGCCGGGTTCCGGACCAACTGCCGCGCATGATAATCCAGCTTCACCGCGAAGGCACCACCCGAGCGAATTCGATCCCCCGGTAAAAGCGCCACTGCTTCGATCTCCATCTCAAAGCTCCCAAATCGATTTTCTCGTGGAATCAGCGCGATCCCGCCTGTAGCTCGAAGCGGGCCTTTCGATGGAGTCCGCCGAAGCGTCTCCTCACGCATTTCCGTCTCGTAAAGTCCTGCCACAACCTCAGCTCCACCAAATGCAGCAACCTTGCCATGCTTCAGCCACAAGGCACGATCGCAGGAACGCCGAACTTCATCCATGCCGTGAGACACCATCACGATCGCACAGCCACGCTCACGCATGGCCTTGATTCGGGCATGGCATTTCGCCTGAAACGCGAGGTCGCCGACCGAAAGGAATTCGTCGACCAAAAGAATCTCCGGATCGGTATGGACAGCCACCGAGAAGGCGAGTCGCATCATCATTCCCGTGCTGTAAGTCCGCACGGGCTCGTCGACGAAGTCCTCCAATTCGGCAAATGCAATGATCTCGTCCATCCGCTCCCGCATTTCCTGCCTCAGCAAGCCGGCGACGACCCCCGCAAGCATCGCATTCTCCCGCCCGCTAAGGTCGCCGAGAAAGCCGCCACCGAGATCGAGCAATGCCCCGACGCGGCCGTGCGTAGCGACGCGCCCCTTGCTCGGCCGACCAACCCCACCAAGCAGTCGCAGCAAGGTGGATTTTCCGGCCCCATTCGCCCCGACCACTCCGAGCATCTCACCCGGACCCACGGTGAAGGAAACCTCTGACAGGGCCCAGGGCGAAACCCTCTTGGGATTCGCTCCCCATGCGCGCACGCCTCCCTTCCGGCGATGGAGATATCGCTTGCTGACAGCCTCGGCGATGATGCGATGTTCGTTCACATTTCTTCCACGAATCGATGGCTCTGCACGATGAATACCCGGCGTCCAACCAGCATCAGGACGAGGGCCATGAGCAAGAGAATCCCCAAGGCGGCAAAGTCGGGCCAGCGGCCATTCAACAGGACCATTCGCCAAGCGTCCATCAGGCAGGCCATGGGATTCCATTGATACCACGCACGAAACGCCTCGGGCATGGAACTGGGGCTGTAAAAAATGGGTGATGCGAACATCAACAACTGAAGCAGGACGGTTAGGATATGCTGCGTGTCGCGGTGAAGAACGTTGAGTGACGCCAGTGGGTAAGCGAGCCCGACTGCCAGCAGATACTGAATGCCCACCAGCAGCGGCAAGGCCAGCCAGGCCCTGCTCGGTCGCAGCCCCAAAGACCAAAGCAGACCAAACAAAAGTGGCAGGGCGATAGCGAAGTGAATGAAGCGAACGCTGACACTCACATGCGGCAACAGCGATAGCGGGAAACCCGGTTGGCGAACCAAGGAGGGGTTTCCGGTAATCAGACCGACCCCCTGAGCCAAGGATCCCTGGAACCAGCTCCAAACCAGCACACCGATGTAAACATAAGCGGCATAATGCGGGATCTGTGCGCCCAGCGCCCGGTGGAAAATGGTCGCAAAAATGAACAATTGCAGCAATGGACCCGCCAAGGCCCATCCGAAGCCGAGGGATGATCTTTTATACTGCGCCTTCAAATCGCGTGCTGTGAGCACGAGCAAGACGTCGCGCGCGTGACGCCAGCGACGCCCCCTCGCCTGCGCCGGTGCCTGTGGAATGATATCTTCCGCTCTCATGATTCAGACACGGCATCAGCACGGCAACCCAACCCGTATTTCCGGGTATGACGAATGCTTTGCCACAAGGCCAGCGGGCCCAGTAGCATGCCTGCGAACTCAATGGCCAGGAGACTCCATGGGTATTTCGAACGCCCTCGCAAGCGATTGAGGACTCTCGATGCCATCGAGGTTGGCAGCTCGTAGCCAAGTCGAACCAGCGCTCGCTTGTCACGAAACTTGCTGAAGGTGATCAAGTGATAAGCAACGTGCCCTTTTGAGTAGGCCATCAATTGGCGCTTTAGTTCCGCCATGCTCACCCGGTGATGATGCCACGCCACCGCCTCCGCTTCGTAGCAAATGACATGGCCGCGCCGCAGGATCTGATAGAACCACAAGGTGTCCTCCCCCACTCCAGCTGGTACTCCGGAGCCCAGACACTCTTCGAAGGCTCCGATCTGAGGATCATGGAACAGCTCGCGTCGAAATGCGAGGTTCCCCGTGCCTCCAATTTGCCAGGTCGGCACTGCGCGTCGCTTCCATCGGTGGAACCATTCGCCGTCGAACTCGCGTCGTTGGAAACCACGACCGAAACCACCGTATTCTTCGAAGTTCAGCTCCGCTTCGCTCTCCAAGCTCGCCGGCAGGGTATGACCGCTGACCGCCGCGACGTCTGCTCGCGCGAGCGGTTCGATCAAGCGCTCCAGCCAATCGGCCGCCACGACCATGTCGTCGTCCGTCATGGCCACGATCTCCTCCCGCGCCGCGGCTAGGCCTGCGTTCCGCGCGTAGGAGGATCCTGGCCGACCTTCCTCAACCAGTTCGGCTGTTGGGAAATCCTGAAGTACTTGGCGAATCCCCGGTCGCCCCGGCCGATTGTCGACGACGATGACCTGCAAACGCCTCCGCGTCGCCAGACCGAAGATCGAAGTGAGGCAGCGACGAAGATCGGAGGGTCGATCACAAGTAGCGACAATGATACTCACCCCGATCTCCTCGGCGAGACCGCGCGGACGATCCATGGCGCGATGAAGGAGACGCTGAAAATCGAACACATGGCCGGCCCAGCTTACCGATGGATCTTGATCGCCCAAAGTCAGCACCTGCCACCACATCGAGCGGGCGATCTCATCGGCCAAGCGCGATGGCGCGATCACCGCACCACGACTTTGGATTCGAAGCCGACCCAGTGGTCGACCCTTCCACTGCACCACGATCTCAAGCACTTCCCGTCCCGCTCCCTCGTCCAATGGTCGTAAAGGCCGGGAAAGGTCGACAGTCACGAGACCACCGAGCACCAGCTCGGAACCGCCCACAGGCGGATCGATCCTGAAGGCATCGGGACGAGCCGCCTCGTCTTTGACGATCTTCCGTCGTGCCCGAAGATACGCACCGCGCCCGTCCACATAGCCCTTGATCTCGCGGACGACCAACTCCCGCGGAAACCAAGTCGGAGTCCACCAAGAACGCCGCCAACGCTCCCAAGCCCAGTGTCGCCACCACCATCGGGTCAGCTTCCGAATGGCAGGACGATTCTCAGGAAACGCCAGCGCCTCTCGCTCAAAAAAACAGCGCGTCGCATGCCCGTAGCTGTAGAGAAGTTTGGAGAGCTCCTCCATGCTCCGTCGGTGGCGATGTCTTACGATCGCGGTCGGCTCGTAGAGGCAGATCATCCCCGAGCGCAGGCAGCGGAAGAATATCTCGTGATCGCCCCCCCCAAGAGTCGGGGTTCCGACGTCCAGTGCCGGGTCGAATTGGCCGATCTCGTCGAACAAGGTCCGCCGGATGGCCATATTCGCTCCGGCACCGAGTTGGCCCGCTCCAACCAGATGCCACGGCAATGAAGCGCCGCGTCGGGATTGCAGATAGGTGCGATTGCAGCCGCGACCGAAGCCGCCGTAACGCTCGAATAAGAATTGGGCGGGCGACTCCAATTCAGCCGGTTCGATGAGTCCGGTCACCAGCCCGATCGCGGAATCCTCGCCGAAGACCCGTGCCAGCGCTTCGGTCCACCCGGCATCCACCATCACGTCGTCGTCGGTGTAAGCGACGATCTCTCCCCGTGCTTCGACGATGGCCCGATTCCTCGCATGATCGAGCCCTGGACGATCTTCGCGAACGTAGCGGAATTCGGGAAACTTCTCCGCCACCAAGCGCGCCGTGGCCTCCGTCGACGGAGCGTTGTCGATGACCAGCACTTCCAGCGGCGCGAGTCGCAGGCCAGCAATCGATGCCAAGCACTTGGCCATGTCATCCGGGCGATCCCGCGTGCAGATCGCCACGCTGATCGTTGGCAGCCCCTTGTTCGGCAGTGACTCCGGTGAATGGTCCGCGACTTCCGGCCGGGAATCGATGCCATCATCCAACAAAGCCCGCCGCGCCAATTCCCGTCCGAGCTTCGGCGTATGCCCCGACAGCAATCGCCTCGCGACATCCGCCGCAGACAACACGCCATTCGCCACCGGCACCTGCATCACCATCAGCGGCACTCCATGCCAGCGGACCAATAGACGGGCGGCACGGTAAGACGTCGGCACCGGCAAATCACCGGGTGTCGAAAGTTCGTAATCTAGGGGGATGATTGGCAACAGCATCATGCACATGGGGGGGAATCAGGAGGACGGTAGGACTTGTCTTGATCGAGAAGGGCTTGCATCCGCTTGCGTTTGATCGCGTCAGCCCATGCTTGACGCCTCGGCCGCGGTTTCCGCTGCTTTGGTTGAGGCGGTGCATCGACGATACCTGACCAGGGTGCCTGACCTCGGGTTCCGGTCAGTAGGCGGATGAGGCTTTTCCCAGCCATCAGATGGAACTTCAGGCTCGAAAGCAGGATCGGATCTTCCAAGACCGCACGGAGCATCGATCTTAAACAAGCGGGGTAGTCGCCCCACAGGTGGCATTTCGCGACTAGATAGCTGTGAAAATTTCCCGCTGACCAACGGAAGATCGACGACTCAAGCGCTGGGTTTCGTGCGCGGGCCCGATCCATCGTAATGCGATACGATTCTCCCATCGCAGCAACATTTAGACTCATGCAGTCGCCAATCTGTCGATAGGACACTAAGGCCTCACGGACGAGCCCGACCCGGAACCGCTCTGCAATCCGGATCGATAAATCCCAATCCTCGCAACCCTGAGCCCCGCCCTGTTCCGCTCGCTCGAGATAAAGCCCGATCTGCTCTAAGGCCGAAGCGCGGAAAAGGGGCACGCTCGCGTTCCCAATAAAATTCCGCAGAATCAGCGAGCGTGGCACCCAACCCTCGAGCTCGGTAGCAAAGGCCGCGGTGATCATGCGCCCCTGTGCATCAATCTTCTCCGATCGGCAATAAACCAGCCCGACGTCCTCCCCGCCCGCCTCCATTCGAGCCACCTGCAGCTCGAGCTTCCGCGGGTGCCAAAGATCGTCGGCGTCCAATGGCGCGATGTATCGGCCACGCGCTTCCCGAATCCCGCTGTTGCGCGCGGCACCCACTCCACCATTCGGACGCTCGATCAAACGAATCCGGCCATCTTCGGACATCTGATCCCGAACCAGAGCCGCCGTGCCGTCGCTCGATCCGTCATCGATCACTAGAATCTCGATATCTTTCAGGGTCTGACCGCGAGCAGACGCCAAGGTGTCCGCCAACCACCCGGCCGCATTATAGGCCGGAATGATGACGGAAACCACGACCCTGACGTCGCCGCTGTTGCAAAATGCCACTCGGCCGACACTAGGAAACTCCACACTATCTGCAAGTCGTAGCTCGATCGGAGCCTTAATTTGCCGGGACTTCGATGCCTTGTGAAATTTTTCACAAAGTGCGCTTGCGGGGACCGTGTCGGGTTTTCATAGTCCGCCCGCCCGGGGATCGCCTCGAGGCCTCCTTGTCCCATGAGCGAACCCGCCGCCACCGTCGAAGCCAAGCTTCCCAAGGATCTCGCCGCCGAACGCGGCATGGTCAACGTCCAGATCGACGGAGTCTGGCTGCAAGTCCCTCGAGGCATGCGGATGATCGAGGCCTGCAAGCTGGCTCAAAAGGAAGTTCCCCATTACTGCTATCATCCCAAGTTGACCGCGCCCGGCAATTGCCGGATGTGCCTCGTCCAAATGGGCATGCCTCCACGCCCGGCACCCGGTCAGGACCCTGTCCGCGACGCCGATGGTTATGAAAATATCGGCTGGATGCCCCGTCCAGTCATCGCCTGCGCCAACACCGTGTCGGAAAACATGGGCATTCGCACCGGTGGTGAGCTGGTCGAGAAATGCCGCGAGGGCGTGATGGAGTTCCTTTTGATCAATCACCCCCTTGATTGTCCGATTTGCGACCAGGCCGGCGAATGTCGACTCCAAGAGTTCTCGGTCGAGCACGGCAAAGGCGAATCACGCTTCGTCGACGCAAAGGTCAAGAAGCCCAAGAACGTCGATATCGGACCTCGCGTTCGTCTCGATGACGAGCGCTGCATCATGTGCAGTCGCTGCATTCGCTTCATGGACGAGGTCGCGGCCGACCCGGTTCTTGGTTTCACACAGCGCGGGACTCATACCACTTTGACGGTCCACCCCGGCAAGCGATTGGACTCCAACTACTCGCTGAACACGGTCGATATCTGTCCCGTCGGCGCTTTGACTTCCAATGACTTCCGCTTCCAGATGCGGGTTTGGTTCCTGAAGGAAACCAAGAGCATCGATGTCAACTGTGGCACAGGTTCCAATATCACGATCTGGGCACGCGGGAATAAAGTCCACCGAATCACTCCGCGCCAGAACGATGAGGTCAATTCGAACTGGATGCCCGACTCTCACCGTCTGAGCTTCCATCAGATCGATAGCGACAAGCGCCTCACCGAGCCGCTCGCGAAGGATGGATCGGTTCATGCTCCGATCTCATGGGGAAGCGCGATCGCGGACAGTGCAGCCGAGCTTCGGAAATTCCACGCTTCGGAAATCGCGATCATCGCATCCGCCCGCATGACGAACGAGGAGCTCTTCCTTGTCCGCGCCCTAGCCAGCGAGTTGGGGACTTCTCTCGTCACTACCGTCCCGCGCATGGGCGAAAGCGATGGACTGCTGATCTCTGCGGATCGGAATCCAAACAGCACCGGCGCCAAGCTGGTCTGGCAATCTGGGGATACTGCCGGCAACCTTGCTACGATTCGCGAAGGCGTCCGCCAAGGCTCCATCAAGGCTCTTCTTGTTCTGAGCGAAGACCTCGTCGAAGCGGGCTTCAGCTCAGAAGATCTCGCCAAGCCCGCTTTCATCGCTTCGATCCAGCTCCTCGCCGGCCCGACGGCCGAGGCCAGCCACATCGTTCTTCCCGGTGCCGCTTTTGCCGAGAAGCGCGGATCCATGGTCAACGTCACCGGTCGCATCCAGCGGCTCAATCGCGCCGTTGAACCTCTCGGTTCTGCAAAAGATGATTGGGAGATCCTGCGCGACCTGATCCTCGCCCTCCAAGGCGCGAAGGTCGGCGACGGGCCCAATAGCATCGAAGACGTTTTCAAGGCGATGTCATCCCAAGTTCCCGAGTTCGATGGCCTCAGCCTCTCGAAGATCGGCGATCTCGGCCAAGCGATCGTCGCGACCGGCGTCACCATCCCTCTCCTCGACAACGAGCGCGCCCGCAAGGCCGCTGGACTGATCAACGGCTAATCCAGGCATCCGCCCTTCATGGACCTCGTCACACTTCTCGTCATTCTCGCCAAGGTGGTAGGCCTGACCTTCGTGGTCGTCCTTCCGCTTGTTCCCATCTCGGTCTATTTCGAGCGTCGTTTTTCCGCGATCATTCAGGATCGAGTCGGCCCCAATCGTGTCGGGATCCCGCTCACGCTTCTCGGCGCCAAAAAGGACTTCTCCTTTTTCGGCCTCGTGCAGCCCATGGCCGATGGCTTGAAGCTGTTCTTAAAGGAGGACTTCACCCCTTCCCACGTCAACAAGGCCTTCTATTGGCTGGCTCCCGCACTCACCGTCGTGCCCGCGCTCGTTACCGTCTGCGTGGTTCCCTTCGGCTCGGACATCATCGTCAATGGCATCGGTTACAAACTGGTCATCGCCGATCTCGATATCGGGCCGCTCTTCGTTTTCGCGATCTCTTCCCTCTCGGTTTACGGCATCACCCTCGCCGGTTGGTCCTCGAATTCGAAGTTCCCCTTTATTGGTGGCGTTCGCTCAACCGCCCAGATGATTTCCTACGAGATCGCTCTCGGTCTCTCGGTTGTCCCTGTCCTCCTCTACTACGGCGACCTCAATCTCTCGAACATCGTCGAGCAGCAGTCCGTCAATGGATGGCTCCTGCTTCCGCTCTGGGGAAATTCGGCTCCTTGGAACAACGGCGGCGACTACACTGCATGGATTTTCTGGATCCCTGCGATGATCGCCTTTGTGATCTTCACCACTTCGGTCTTCGCGGAGACCAACCGGATGCCCTTCGATCTTCCCGAATGCGAAACGGAGCTCGTTGGCGGCTACCACACCGAATACTCGTCGATGAAGTTCGCCATGTTCTTCATGGGCGAATACGCGGCGATGGTCATCGGTTCATCGCTCGTTGTGACGCTGTTCCTCGGTGGCTGGTCCCTTGGTCCGTGGTTCGACACCTGGGCTGCCGGGCTGAAGATCGGCTCGGTAGGTATCGGCGGACTCCTGAACATGAGTGTTTTCATGGCGAAAGTCGTCGCCTTCATTCTCTTCTTCATCCTCGTCCGCTGGACCGTCCCGCGCTTCCGCTACGATCAGTTGATGCGCCTCGGCTGGGTGATTTTCTTCGAGGCCGCCCTCATCAATGTTTTCCTCGCCGCCTTGGTGATTGCTGCGCCCCAGTTCGGCACCCTCGCCACCGCAGCGGGCCTCGCCCTCCTCGCCATTGTTACCGGTACGCTCGTTTGGGTCCTCAAGGTCTCCGAAAAGAAGAGCGCTCCGATCTCCATCTAACATCCTCTTTCCCATGGCCGTCGTCAAAGTCACCCGCCCCAAGCTCAACGCCGGGGAAAAGATGTACCTCGGTGCCATCTTCAAAGGCTTCGTCATCACGATGAAGCACGCCATCGCCTCGATGCGAAACAAGACCCGCGGTGCCGATGCCATGGAGTCCACTGGCCTCGGCATCACGATGCAATATCCCGAGCAAAAGTGGGACGGCCACCTGCCGGATTACTACCGGGGCGCCCCCGCCCTTGTCACTGACGAGCAGGACCGTGAACGCTGCGTTTCCTGTCAGCTTTGCGAATTCATCTGCCCACCCAAGGCGATCAAGATCACTCCCGGCGAAATCCCGTCCGACGATCCATGGGCCAAGGTGGAGAAGCGCCCCAAGGAGTTCGAGATTGATATGACGCGCTGCATTTATTGCGGGATGTGCGAAGAGGTCTGCCCAGAACAGGCGATCTACCTTCGGAAGGATTATGCGATCACAGGCCTGAAGCGTGCCGACATGGTGCACAACAAGAAGAAGCTCTATGAGATCGGCGGCAAGCGGGTCGGTCTCGTCAACAAGTGGAACGAGCTGAAGTGATTTCCCTCTCGTCATCCATCGTTGGCTCCTTGGTAGGAGCCGCAGTCGCTGTATCGATGCTGCCGGTAGCTTGTCAGGCCGCGCTGAAGAGCAAGCCCTGAAGTTTTCGAAATTCTCCATCTTTCCATCTCCATGCCTCTCGCCCTTTTTTGGTTCTTCGCCGCCGTCATGCTCATCGGCGGACTCGCGGTGGTTTCTTTACGAAATCCCGTCGCGTCCGCCCTTTCGATGGTGGCTTCCTTTGTGGGTCTTGCCGGGCTCTTCATCGGCCTCAATGCCTTTTTCGTCGGGATCATCCAAATTCTCGTCTACGCCGGCGCGATCATGGTGTTGTTCATCTTCATCATCATGCTCCTCGATCTGAAGACCGAGGAAAAGCGTGCGCCCAAGCTCGCCCCCGCCCTCGGAGGCCTCGGCATCGTCCTCGCTTTCACCATCCAACTCATCGGGGTCCTTTCGCAGACCCCCAACAAGTCGCACGAGCCGCTCGACCTCGTCGCGGCATCGGCAAGCATGGCTGGACGCAGCGAAGGAATCGCCAGCAAGCTCAAGGCTGGTCATCTGCCCGACGTCAACCTCATCGGGGACACTCTCTTCAACGGCTACAACTTCCCGCTCCAAATCATCGGCGTCCTGCTCCTCGTATCCACGATCGGCGTCGTCGTTCTCTCCAAACGCCAAGCTGCCTGAAGAATCGACGGGATGAAAGGGGCTCTCCCCTGATTTTGAAACCATCCCCATTGCCCAATCTCCAATCCCATGGCATCCCTTCACGACTACCTTCTTGTATCCGGCCTTCTTTTCGCGATCGGTCTCGCGGGCGTGGTACTTCGCCGCAATATCATCGTGATGTTCATGTGCCTAGAGCTGATGCTCAGCGCCGCGAACCTTACCCTGGTCGCTTTCTCCCGATTCAACGGAATGAACGGCCTGCCCGATTACAACGGCCAGATGCTCGTGTTTTTCGTCATCACCGTCGCCGCTGCCGAAGTGTCTGTCGGCCTTGCCATCATCGTCGCCCTCTACCGCGCCCGTCAGACGATCCACACGGATGACCTCAACAGTCTGAAGGGCTGAGAGTTCGAAGATCCCAGCATTCCGAATCCGCCAATCTTTCTCCGAACATGCCCTGGCTCCTCCTGCTACTTCCGCTGATCGCTGCCGCGGCGAATCAGCTCTACCTCAAGCGAAACGCTTTCATCGCGTCGATGCTGTCTGTGGCCTCGGTTGCCGCGACCTTCGCGATTTCCCTGATGCTTCTCGGCAAGGAAAACGCCGTGGCACCTCTCAACTGGATCGCCATCGGTGGCTTCGAGATTGAAATCGGACTCAAACTCGACCAACTCGCGACAGGGATGATGGTCGTCGTTACCGGCGTCGGTCTTCTGGTCCATGTGTTCTCGCTCGCCTACATGGCCGACGATAGCGCGAAGGCCCGCTTCTTCACCTGCCTCTCGCTCTTCATGTTCTCGATGACCGGCATCGTGCTGGCCTCGAATTTCATCATGACCTTCATGTTCTGGGAGCTGGTCGGTCTCAGCTCCTACCTCCTGATCGGTCACTGGTATCAAAGGGAGTCGGCCGCAGACGCAGCCAAAAAAGCCTTTATCACCAACCGCGTGGGTGATTTCGGCTTCATGATCGGGATCCTCATGCTCTGGGGAATCACCGGCACGTTGAACTTCGATGACATGAAGGTTCCCGCTGGGATCTCCACCGGCGTTCTCGGTGCCGCCCTTCTCTGCGTGTTCTGCGGTGCTGTCGGCAAGTCGGCCCAAATGCCGCTCCACGTGTGGCTGCCCGATGCCATGGAAGGCCCCACTCCCGTTTCAGCGCTTATCCATGCCGCCACCATGGTCGCTGCCGGCGTTTACATGCTGTTCCGTCTTCAATTGTCGATCGGGAGCGATGCCTTTGACAATTTCGCGGGCGATACCATCGCGATCGTCGGCGGGATCACCGCCCTTTGTGCCGCGCTGATGGCCACTCAGCAGAACGACATCAAGCGGATCCTCGCCTACTCGACCCTCTCGCAGTTGGGCTACATGATCATGGCTGTCGGACTGCTTGCCGGAGAGGCCGGAATGTTCCACCTCTTCACCCACGCTTGGTTCAAGGCCTTGCTTTTCCTCGGCTCCGGTGCGGTGATCCACGCTTGCCACCACCAGCAGGACATCTGGCAGATGGGCGGGCTTCTGAAAAAAATGCCAATCACCGGCTTCACTTTCCTCATCGGATTCCTCGCCCTCATCGCCGTGCCCGGAACGGCCGGATTCTTCTCCAAGGAGCAGATCCTCGAAGCCGCTCACCACCACGACCGCCTTTCCTGGTTGTTCTGGGTCGCCGCCACCGTCGCCCTGCTCACTCCTTTCTACATGACGCGCCTTTTCGCTGTGGCCTTCCTCGGCAAACAGCGCTCGAAGGACGCCGATCACGCCCACGAAGTCGGCCCCCTGATGTTCCTGCCGCTCTTGATCCTTGCAGTCCTCGGCCTGATCGCCGGCTACCCCTTCATCGCGGAAAAGCTCGCGCCCGCCTATGAAAAGCCGGCCCATCTCTTTCACTTCAGCGGTCTCGTCCCGATCACTTCGGTCGTCGCCGTGCTGGTCGGACTCGTCGCCGGGTTGGTCGTTTATCTCGGCAAGGAAAGGGATCCGATCTCCGTCCCCTTGTTCCGCGACCGCTTCAGGATCGACGCCTTCTATGACGGGGTCCTAGTGAGATACCTCCAAGACGCTTTCGCCGCGATCGTCCACTTCTTCGATGAGTTTTTAATCAGTGGTCTCATCGTCGGCGGCTCAGCCCGAATCGCCGAGGGCTTTGGCGGCCTCTTCCGCCGTGTCCAAGGCGGAAATCTCCAAGGCTACGCGTTCGCCTTCGGCATCGGCGTGATCCTCGTCATTTACTTCACGGCTTTCTAACAATGCTCGCTCTCCTTGTCATCCTTCCGCTGATCGCATTCATCGCGATCCTCGCCGGCGCGCCTGCCCGCAAGTCCGCCGTGGCTGCAGGCCTCGCCAACCTCGCACTCGGCCTATGGGCTGCAGCCACTTGGGAGAATAGCGACCATTGGTCGATTTCTCTCCCGGTGCTCGAGAAGCCCGCGCTCCATCTTGCCTTCGCCTTCACCGATGGCATGAGCGTGATCATGGTGCTCCTCTCCGTCCTCGTCACCCTAGCCGCGCTGCTTTCAGGCAAGGCTCCCGAGGGGCGCGAAACGCTTTACTACGGATCCTCCCTGCTCATCTCGGCCGGTGCCATCGGAGCATTCGCAGCCACCGATCTGTTCTTCTTCTATGCCTTCCACGAACTCGCCCTGATCCCGACTTTCGTCATGATCGGCCTCCTTGGCCGGGGCGACCGCCGCGACGCCGCTTGGAAGATCACCCTCTACCTCGGCTTCGGCTCGATCATCCTGCTCGCCGGCCTCGTCTGGCTCGCCAACCTCGCAGGCACCTTCGACATCCCGACGATGGTTCGCGCCGCGCAAGAGGGCTCTCTTTCGATCGATCCCGCGACCCAAAAAAGCATCGCCGCTCTCCTGATTGTCGGCTTCGGCGTGCTGGTCTCGCTCTTCCCCTTTCATTCGTGGGCCGCGCCTGCCTACGCCAGCGCACCGGCACCGACCGCGATGCTTCACGCCGGTGTCCTCAAAAAGTTCGGCCTTTATGGACTGCTCCGCGTTGCCCTTCCGATTCTCCCGGATGGCATGAATGCCTGGCTGATCCCGCTGCTGGTTCTCCTTGTCGGCAATATCCTCTGGGTCGGCCTCGTGACCATCAGTCAAAAGCGCCTCGACCTCATGCTCGGCAACTCGTCGGTCATGCACATGGGCTACATTTTTCTGGCCATCGCGGCACTTGCGTCCGCCACCGCGACCGGCCAATCCAATCCACTCGCCCAACCCGCTGCCGTGCTGCTCATGTTCGCCCACGGCATCTCCATCGCCATGCTTTTCGGCCTCGCCGACCGCATCGAGCGAAACACCGGCACGCTCGAACTTTCCGATCTCGGTGGCCTCGCAAAGTCGGCACCGGGCCTTGCCTTCCTCTTCGGAATGGTCGCCATGGCATCGATCGGTCTGCCCGGTCTCGCCAATTTCGCTGGTGAGGTTCTGGTCTTCCTCTCCGCATTCAAAAACTACGATCCCGCTGCCGGATTGGCCCCCGTCCAAGTTGCGGGAATCTTGGCGATCTGGGGTGTTGTCATCAGCGCTGTTTACATGCTCCGTGCGTATCGCCGAGTCTTTCACGGCCCCAGCGTCCCCAGCACGGAGAATGCATCCGACCTGAGCTTTGCCGACCGACTCCCAGTGCTGCTTCTCGCCGTGCCCCTGCTCGTCGTCGGCATTTATCCGAACCTGCTGCTCAGCCTCCTCAAGTGATCTTTCACTGACCAACGGCCACCCGGCACCTTCCTCCTCTTCCCATGCCCGCTTACTATCTCGAAGCCCTGACCGTCTTCCTCGGACTCGTTCTGCTGATGGTCGAAGCCTTCGGTCCCCGCGACTCGAAGAAATCCGTCGGCATCCTGGCCGTCGTCGGCCTGATCCTCATCCTTATTGCTACTTTCTTTGCCTACGGACCCGAGGCGAAGCCCGATTCCGCTTGGGCCAAATGGTCGCTCTGGAACTTCTACAACTTCGACGGACTGGCCCGCTTCTACAAGGGCTTTGCCCTCGTCTGCACGATCCTCGTGGTACTGATGTCCCTCGATTACCGCTCCATTCTTGCTCGTTTCACCGATGATCCGGAGTCCGAAAACGGAACAGGCGAGTATTATGCCCTACCCGTCTTCGCCTGCGCCGGAATGATGTGGATGGCCTCCGCCAAAGATCTCGCAGGTGCATTCGTAGCCCTCGAGCTGGTCACCATCACCTTCTACATCCTCGTCGCCTATCTTCGCCGCAATGTCGGCTCCCTCGAAGCCGGCGTGAAATATCTCATCCTCGGTGCCCTCAGTACTGGCTTCCTAGTTTACGGCATCGCTTGGATCTATGGCGCCACTGGCACGATGAATCTGGCAGAAATCGGCCAATCCCTCTCGTTGGTCACTTTTGAAGGGAACGTCGGAACCCATGCGATTCCCTCCGCCACCGCAGGACTCGCCGATGGCGCCGTTGTATCCCTCGATACCACCTCCTTGCTTTTCGGGATCGCCCTCGTCCTCATCGCTCTTGGCTTCAAGGTCGGTGCCGTGCCCATGCAGGCGTGGATCCCCGACGTCTATCAAGGCGCACCCACTCCGACGACCGCCTTTCTCTCGGTCGGATCGAAGGCCGCTGGTTTCATTCTTCTCATCCGCTTTCTCAATCCCCTCCTGCAGGCCGGTTCTCCCGTGGCCCCGCAAGTGCTTTCGATGCTCGGCCTTATCGCTGGTGCCACGCTGATTTTCGGCAATCTGGCTGCCATTGGGCAAAGCAATTTCAAGCGGCTCCTCGCCTATTCCTCGATCGCCCACGCGGGTTTCCTCATCCTCGCTCTCGCCGTATGGAAGCCTGCGAATGAGAGCGGCCTCGGTTCCGTGCAAACGGTGTCATTCTATCTCGCCACCTACCTCCTGATGACTCTGGCGAGCTTCTTCGTAGTGGCCCAGGTCCGCATCCAAGACGGATCGGAGGAAATCGCCGCACTCAACGGTCTTTCCAAGCGGAACCCCATCCTCGCCACTGCGCTCACCCTAATCATGGCAGCGCTCGCCGGTGTCCCGCTCACCGCCGGCTTCATGGGCAAGTTCTTCGTCTTCTCACTCGCTGTCGAGGCGAAGCTCTGGTGGGGCCTTGCCCTCGCCGTGGTCGGGGCCGCAGCGGGCTTCTACTACTACTTTAAGGTCATTCGGGCCATCTGGTGGGAGGCTCCTGCTGCCTCGGCCACGCCGATCTCCTTGCCACCCGTTACTCGCGGCAGCCTGGTCATTCTGACCCTCGCCATCGTCGTCCTTGGCGTCTGGCCGCAGCCCATTCTCTGGCTACTCAATTGAGGAACAGGGACAACCCTGTCCCCCTGTCACTCCATCTTCTCTCGGCGATGCTCGCGACCGATTTCTCTTGGAGAGACTCGTTCGCGCTGGCCTCCCTCATCGGCTCTCTCGTTGCAGCCTTCGCCTTTCATTTCCTCCCTCTGGAGTCGGGTTGGGGTTCGGATATGACAAAGGGCTGGGAGACTTGGATGGAGATCTTCGCCTTGCTCAGATCTCTCAATTTCGCCGATCTTCAAACGATGATCGGCTCTTCGTGTTTTATCACCTGGATCGCGCTGGTAATCTCATCGGTTCCGCTTTTCCCCATCCTTCAACGCTCTCGCCTTGCCGCGCGCTTTGTCACGGTCTGCTCTGCTCTTGTTCTGATAGGCTTGGGCGTTGTGGTCGCCATCAACAATCTGGGGCCGGAGCAGAATCCCGGCTCCGCAGTTTTTTGTCTCTTCGCCAGCGTCTTCCTTCATTTCATCGGCATTGTGCTGGTGCGCTGCCAGATTCCGCAACTTCAGGGGGCCGATCCTCCATGAATTCCTTCTCCGGGAATCTCATGGAAATGCCTTGAAAGCCTGCCGCTCTCTCCGACGTTTCGCTCACTGTCTCATGCCTTTCCGCATCGCCGCCATCCTGCTCATTTTCGTCCTGGTCGCCCGGGCCGATGACTTCGCGGCGAAGGCTACACCGCTCCTTGCGAAATACTGCTATGATTGCCACGGCGACAAAAAACAAAAGGGAGGCATCGAGGTCCACCAACTCACCTCCACCGATGCAGCGCTTCGCCATCATCGCTTCCTCGAAAATATCGCCGAACAGGTGGAGCTCGGCGACATGCCGCCCGACGACGAGGATGTTCTTCCCAGCGATGCTGAGCGAGATGCTCTCGTCCGCGAAATCCGCAGTCTCCTCAAAAAGTTGGAAGGTGGCGATTTCCCCCGCAACCCGGGTCGCACCACGGTTCGCCGCCTGAATCGGAACGAATACAACAACACGGTCCGCGATCTCTTCGGCGTCGAATTCCAACCCGGCCGCGATTTCCCGGCCGATGGGGCCGGTGGCGAGGGTTTCGACAACGTCGGCGACGCCCTCTTCGTCCACCCATCGCTGATGGAGAAATACCTCTCCGCCTCGAAGCGAGTGGTCGCAGCCATCTACGACGACCCCAAGCGACTCTCGCGGGCCATTAGCACAAAGCCCTCGGAGAAAGTTCCTGCGCCCAAAGCCGCCCGCGTCGTTCTTCTCAACCACGCGTCCCTCGCTTTCCGCCGTCGTGTTACTGAAGATGACCTCGAACCCCTGATCGCCTTGTTCGAACGCCGCTTCGCGTCAGGCCTAAGCTTCGAAGAGGCGTTACGGATTCCCCTACAGTCGCTCCTCGTTCATCCATCCTTCCTCTTCCGTATGGAGAACGACCGGACTGGAGAGGCGGAGTGGCGCATCGATGACTTCGAACTCGCTACCCGGCTTTCTTACTTTCTCTGGGCCTCCATGCCCGATCGACGACTGCTCAAGCTCGCCGACCAAGGCAAGCTCTCCGATCCCGCGATCCTTCGCAGTGAAGCGCTGCGCATGATTGCCGACCCACGCTCGGAAACTCTCTCCCGCCATTTCGCAGGCCAGTGGCTCGGCTTCGATGACCTCCGCGAGGTCGCGGAGCCCGATAGCAAACGCTTCCCAAGCTTTACGCAAAGTCTCCGGGTTGCGATGTATCGAGAGTCGGTCGAGTTCTTCAATCATCTCCTGCGCGCCAATCGCCCCGCTACCGAACTTCTCCACGCCGACTACACGTTCGCGAACGCTGAGCTCGCCCGTCACTATGGACTCGATGGCGTGATCGGCAGTCGCCTCCAGAGAATTCCTCTCAACGACCCCCAGCGCGGAGGAATCATCGGCCAGGCATCGGTCCTGACCACCACCTCCATGCCGCTGCGCACCAGCCCGGTGAAACGAGGAAAATGGATCCTCGATACCCTGCTCGGCACGCCTCCTCCTCCTCCTCCTCCGGATGCTGGCGTGTTGCCCGGCGACGATAAATCCACCGAAGGACTCTCTTTCCGCGAGGTCCTCGAAGTTCATCGTACCAAGGCAAGCTGCGCCGGTTGCCACGAAAAGATCGACCCGCTCGGCTTCGGGCTTGAGAACTTCGATGCCATCGGTCGCTGGCGCAGCGTGGATACCAACGGCAATCCCATCGATTCCCTCGCCACCCTCCCCGGCGATATTTCCTTCTCCACCCCCAAACAGCTCAAGGACCTGCTCCTCTCTTCCGATGAGCTGTTCCTCCGCAACCTATCCCGGAAAATGCTGGCCTACTCCCTCGGCAGGCCGCTTGAATATTACGACGAAGCGGTGGTCAGCGATCTCGTATCCAAGCTCCGCGAGGACGACCTCAAAATGCAAACTCTCGTGCTTTCAATCATCGCCTCCCACCCCTTCCAGCATCGCTCCGCGAAACGCTGACCGATCGATTTCAAAGAAGCTCACGCGAACCCGCACTCATGGCAAATCTCCAAACCCAGAACTGGCTCATGCCTCGCCGCTCCTTCCTCAAGGGAGCCGGAGCCACCCTAGCCCTCCCCTTCCTCGACGCCATGCGTCCTCTGATGGCGGCTGGAAATTCGACACTCTCTCCGATCCGCATCGCCCTCCTCTACATGCCGAACGGCGTCCGCCAAGACCGCTGGACCCCCGACGGCGATGGGTCCCGCTTCAAGCTTTCCCCCATCCTCTCGCCCCTCGAGAAGCATCGCAAGGATCTCCTCGTCCTCACCGGTCTACAGAACAAGGCCTCTTTCACCGGCGATGGCCACTACGTCAAAACCGGCGGTTGGCTCACCGGGACCACCATCACGAAAACCACCGGCTCGGATATCGCCGCGGGTGGCATCTCGATGGATCAGATCGCAGCCCGCCAAATCGGCCAACGAACCAAGTTGCCCTCTCTCGAACTTGGCACCGAGCCCGTCGCGACCGGCATCGATACCAACGTCAATTACACCCGACTCTACGCTTCGCATATCTCGTGGAAAACATCCACGGTCCCGCTGCCCTGCGAAATCAATCCACGCGTTGCTTTCGACCGGCTTTTCCGAACTCGCTCCCAAGGTAGTGAAAAGCAAGCTGCTGATGACAAGTCGGTGCTGGATCTCGTTCGCACCGATGCCAAGCGTCTCCAATCCAAGCTCGGTCAGTCCGATCGCCACAAGCTCGAGCAGTACCTCGAATCCATTCGCGAAGTCGAACGCCGGATCGAAGCGGAAGCCGCCGTGCTCGGAGCTGGCGAAAACCTCCCGCCCGAGCTGCTAAAACAGATGGACGCCCTCGATCAGTGGATCTCCCGCTCGATGGGAAAGGCCTCCCGCGAGGAGGAACTCAACTCGCTCCCACGTTTCGATCATTCCGAACACTGCCGGATCATGACCGAGCTCATGGTTCTCGCCTTCTGGTCGGATTCCACCCGCGTCGCTTCCTTCATGTTCGGCAACGATGTCACCGGTCGGAATTTCTCCTTTCTCGAAGGCGTCAATGGAGGTCATCACGAGATTTCCCACCATAGCAATGACGGCAGCAAACTCGATCAATACGAAAGGATCAACCGCTGGCATATCGAGCAGTACGGCACCATGCTCGATCGCATGAAGGAGATCCAAGAAGGCGACGGCACTCTGCTGGACCACTCAATGGTCGCCTTCGGTTCGCCCATCCGCGACGGAAATTCCCACGATCCTACGAACGTCCCCATCGTGGTCGCTGGCGGGTCTAAGGCAGGACTTAAAACCGGCAAGCACATGGTTTACGACCCGGGCACTCCTCTATGCGGGCTCTGGATCAGCATGCTGGAAGCCGCTGGCGTGAAAGCCCGCGAACTGGGCGATGCATCCGATGGGCTCCGCGGCATCGGCTGATCTCCGCGTCAGCGGTCGGTCGGCTTCGGGGGCTTCGGGCGCTTCACCGCAGCTTTCTCGATGAAGTCGATCACCATGTCTGCCACGGGCTTGCCGGATGACTTCTCGATCCCCTCGAGGCCAGGCGACGAATTGACTTCCATGACCACCGGCCCGTGATTCGATCGCAGCAGGTCAACTCCCGCGAAGTTCAGTCCCATGATCTTGGCCGCACGGATTGCGACCGAGCGCTCCTCCGGGGTGATCTTCACCTTTTCCGCGCTGCCGCCACGATGCAGGTTTGAGCGGAATTCGCCCTCCGCTGCCTGCCGCTTCATCGATGCCACGACCTTGCCGTCGACGACGACACAGCGGATGTCAGCACCCTTCGCCTCTTTGATGAATTCCTGAACCAGAATGTCGGCACGAAGGCCTTTGAAGGCCTCGATCACGGACTCTGCCGCCTTCGCGGTCTCCGCCAGTACCACCCCGACCCCCTGCGTGCCTTCCAACAATTTGATCACCAGTGGAGCCCCACCACACATCTTGATCAGCTCCCCCGTCGCATCGGTCGAGTGCGCAAACCCGGTGATCGGCAAACCCACTCCTTTCCGTGCCAGCAATTGCATGCTGCGCAGTTTGTCCCTTGAGCGGGCGATTGCCACCGAGTCGTTTACCGTGAACACGCCCATCATTTCGAACTGACGAACCACGGCGTTTCCGTAGAAAGTGTGACTTGCACCGATCCTCGGAATCACCGCATCGGCAGTGAGCTCCTCACCCTCGATGAAAATCTTGGGATTGTGCGCCGTGATGTTCATATAGCAGCGCAGATAGTCGACCACCCGCACCTCATGGCCCCGGGCTTCGGCGGCTTGGACAAGGGCGGAGGTGCTGTAGAGATTCGCGTTGCGCGAAAGGACGAGGATTTTCATGGGCGGCGGATGCCTGGTAACTGCGCTTCGAGATCGCGGAGCGGACCCATCAGATGGTCGCCCTGCGGGTCAATGAGAAAAAATCCGGCCAAGGCCCGGCGGCCCAAGAGCATGGGGCAACGCATGTCGGAACGGTCGGCTAAGGTCAGCCGAATCCGCCAGGTGAAGCCACCGGGAAAAACCGCATCGGTCTCGATGTAATAACGTTTTCGGGCGATTCCCGTGGAACTCTTCACTTTCCCCGAACCTGCCAAAGCAGCCTCGCAGGAGATCCGGCGACCGTAATGATCGCAGGTGACAAAGAAGACACTCTTGCCGTCGGGCGACAGTTGGATGCGCTCCGCATGCAGCGAAGAAGTCCGCGCACCGCTGTCCGTCTTCGCATGCAGCGGCCCCACGCCAAATTCCGGCAAGGCCACCCACTCTCTTCGTCCTACTAACAGACGCGGCATGCCGACCTGCTTCCATGGCAGACCCAGCTCCCGCGCCAACTGGGCGGATGGAGCGTCCACCGGCTGCGGCACGGCCTTGAAGCTGCGAGGAATGCGTTTCATGCAAGAGACGGAATCAACAAACCCAACATGCGTGAACTTGAGGGCGCGAATTTAAAAACCCGGGAGATGCTGCCGCTTGCTGTTTCAGGTGACAATGATGCGACTCTTCAATCCGCCAGCAAACTCGCCGCCATCGCGCGCGCAGACTCGCCACCGCCGCCCAGCATTCGGACCAACTCAGCAATCCGCCCCTCCCCCGCGACGGGATAAAGCCGCGATCGTGTCCGCCCGCCGGCGACCTCTTTTTCGACCACATAATGCCGTGCCGCCAAGGCAGCAACCTGAGGGAAATGGGTGATGGCTACGACCTGGTGCCGCGCACCCAGCCCCGCCATCTTTTTCCCAACCGCCCGCGCGATCTCACCGCCGACGTTCGCGTCGATCTCATCGAAGACCATCAGCGGCGTTGCATCCTGCTCCGCCAGCGCGCTCTTCACGGCCAGCATCACACGGCTGATCTCGCCGCTCGATGCGATCTGCCGCAGCGGCTGCAGAGGTTCTCCAGGATTCGGGCCGAACAAGAATTCCACGCTCTCCAACCCCCAAGCCCCCGGCTCCCTACCTGCCTGAATCCGCAGTTCGAACGAGGATTGTTTGAATCCGAGATCCTTCAGCTGATCCGCGATTTCCTTCGCTAGCTTCGGAGCCGCTTTTTTACGCTTCGCACCCAACGTCAGACCCGCCTTGTCGGTCGCTTCCCGCAAGGCATCAACCTCAGCACCTAGCTGTTCCAGACGCTCTCCGCGATTCTCCACCGCGTCCAATCGCGCGGCGGCGCGGTCGCGATGGGCGATTACTGCTGTCAGATCGGCACCGTACTTCCTCTTCAGCGTTTCAAAGACATTGACCCGCCTCTCCAAGCGCTGGGCTTCAGCAGGATCGATGTCGAGCTCTTCGGCATAGTCAGCCAACGACCGCTCGAGCTCCTGCAATTCCATCACCGCCGCTTCCAAACCTTGGGTCCGATCGCGAATGCCCGGGTCCAACTTCTCAAGATCGCGGACCCACCGCTGAACTTCCACCAGACGCGCCAGCACTCCGCTCTCATCCACTCCCAGGGCCGATGCCGCCGCCGCCGAAAGCTCCACCAATCGTGTCGCATTGCTCGCTCTCCGATATCGATCGGCGATTTCATCTTCTTCCTCCGGCTTGAGCTGCGCGGCATCGATCTCGTCGACCTGATGCCGCAGAAGCTCGAGCTCCTGATTGCTGGCGGATTCTGCCGATCTCAAATCGTCGAGCTCCGCGATCTTATCGCGCCAAGCCCGCCAGGCCCGACGATAAGTATCCAAAGCGCCATCGCTCCCCGCATAGGCATCGAGCATCGACAGCTGACGCTCGGTCGAAAGCAAGGACTGGTGATCATGAGGTCCGTGGAGGTCGACCAAGTGCTCACCGAGTCGCTTGAGCAAACCCAAGGTGACCGGTGAATCATTGACGAATTGCCGACTCGCATTGAGTCCAATAACCCGTCGGACGATGAGCGACCCATCCTCGCAGGGCTCCAAGCCGCCTTCCGCCAATACCGCATCGGCCTCCGCCGCATCGCGCAACTGGAACACCGCCTCCACTGTGCAGGCGTCCTCGCCGGTTCGGATCAGGGACTTGTCGGCACGCTCACCGAGCACGAGCTTTAGGGCACCGACAATGACCGACTTGCCGGCCCCGGTTTCGCCGGTCACTCCGACCAGACCAGGACCGAGCTCCCAGACAAGTTCATCGACGAGGGCGAGATTGCGGATTTTGAGAAGATTGAGCATGGCCGTTGCCGCGGTGCGCGCATTATGCAAGCGTCCGCACGGGAATCAATGGCGGCGGATTTTGAACTCACCTTTCTCGGCACCGGCACCTCGGTCGGTGTCCCGGTGATCGGTTGCCCGTGCCGGATTTGTCACTCGTCGGACCCGCGGAACAAGCGCACCCGCTCGTCCATCCATCTCCGCGCGGGAGATACCTCCGTGCTGGTCGATTCCGGGCCAGACCTCCGAGAACAGGCGCTGCGCGAAGGGCTGTCGAAGGTGGACGCCGTGATCTACACTCACGACCACGTCGACCACGTGGTCGGTTTCGACGAATTGCGCGCCTTTTGCTGGCATCGGGATTCCCCGCTTCCTCTCTATGCCCGGCCCTCGTGTATGGACACGCTGCGGACCATGTTCGGCTGGGCTTTTTCTGAGAAAAACGTTCACGCCGGTTACATTAAGCCAGCGCCGCAACTCATCGAGGGACCCTTTTCAATCGGCCCGCTTGAAATCACGCCACTCCCGGTCGAGCACGCGGCTACCGAGACCCTTGGCTTCTTGTTCCGCAGCCCCGGCGCCCCTGCCATTGCTTACATCCCGGACGCCAAACGCATTCCATGCCCGACCATGGATCTCCTCCGTGATTGCGACATTCTCATCATCGATGGTCTCCACTCCCGTCCCCACCCCACCCATCTTTCCACTGGTGAGGCACTGGAAATCATCGCCGATTTGAAAGTGCCACGCGCTTGGCTGACCCATCTGACGCACGAAAGCGATCACTCCGAGCTCGAGGCGAGCCTACCGCAAGGAGTCGGGCTCGCTTGGGATGGTCTGAAAATCCGTGCATGATCGCAGAACCGCGGCTTGCCTCCAAAGTCCGGACGTTCATGGTAGCCGAGTGATTCGGATTTTCGCCCTTCTGCCTCTCCTCGTCATTTCGCTCCACGCGACGCCCCCTCCGATCGACCCCACATCGGTGGCCGTTCTCTACAATTCCAGTTCTGCCGACTCCAAGTCGCTCGCCGATACCTACGCCGTAGCGCGCGGCATCCCCGCCGACCACCTCGTCGGGCTCGAACTCCCGGACAGCGAGGAAATCTCTCGCAAGGAGTTCAACAGCAAACTCCGGGACCGCCTCGTTCGCGAATACGATCGTCGCGATTGGTGGTATCGCGGTCGCGACGAAAACGGGAACCTCGCCCCGCGCAGCTCGAAAATCCGGGTGATCGTCTGCATGCGCGGCGTGCCTAGCAGGATCCCACGGGAACCCGGCAGCCCTGCCTTGAAACCCGGCGAGCCACCTTTTCTTCATTCCGACGAAGCCTCAGTGGACTCCGAGCTCGCCTTGCTGGGCGTTGAAGGCCTGCCGCTCGCTGGACCGGTCAATAATCCTTATTTCAAAGTCGACAAATCCTTCGCCTCGGCAGAGTTGCCGATGACCCTCGTCGGCCGCATCGATGGACCCACTCGCGAGGTCTGCGAGCGGATGATCAAAGATGCGATCGAGGTGGAAGCCACCGGACTCTGGGGCATGTCGGTCATCGATCTCGCACGGAAATACGAGGGCTCTCCCGAAGGCGACGCCGCCCTCGAAAACATCGGCCGCGCCCACCGCGCGCTGGGGATCCCTGTGCTCGCCGACCGATTTCCGGAAACCCTTCCTACCCACTTTCCACTTCGCGACACCGCGATGTATTTCGGCTGGTACGATTGGAACGTCAGCGGACCGTTTCTGAATCCCACCTTCCGATTCAAGAAAGGTGCCGTCGCCGCCCACCTCCATTCATTCAGTGCCGCCCAACTTCGCGACCCCTTGAAAAACTGGTCCGCCCCTCTTCTTGCACGCGGTGCCGCCGTCACGCTGGGAAATGTCTATGAGCCCTACCTCCAGATGACCCATCACTTCGACATCTTCCAAACCCGCCTTCTCTCCGGTTATTCCGTGATCGAGGCCGCCTACATGGCTCTCCCTGTCCTGTCCTGGCAAAATGTCGTGCTCGGCGATCCTCTCTATCGCCCTTTCACCCACCTCGATGGCACCGGGGTGAAAGTTGACACCGACCGCGATTATCGCGCCCTGCGACTTGCGTTCCTGCGCTGGGGCGGCAATCGCAAGGAACTGGAGCAGCAATTGCGCGATGCCGCCGACCGCATGAAGAGCGGTGTCCTGCTCGAAGCCGTCGGGTTGATGCAGCGCGAGCAAGGCGACATTGCCAAGGCCGCCGGGGAGTTTCGCAAGGCGAAGCTCTATTACCTCACCAAGCAGGACCGCCTGCGCATGGACCTCCATGTCGCAAGCATCGATCGCGGCGTTCAGCGCAAGGAGGCCGCGCTTCAAGTCCTTCGCGGTGCCCGATCCCTCTATCAGGGCATTCCCGAGGTCGCCGCCGTGAACGCATGGATCGCGGTCATGGATCCCCCACCCGCCCCTCCCCCGGCTTCATCGAAAGCGAAGCCATGAACTACGGGGGCCTGCTCGCCGCAGTTTGGGACCGGTCCATGCTGTCCGAGTCCCCACCATTGCCGCTGCCCAGCGAACTCGAGCTCCAGGCCCTCTGGTTTTCGGGCGTCTTTGGCCGTGATTTTCATGACCGCTCCGGGAAGGCCGTGCGGATCGTGCAATTCGGAGAATGGAACCGCTCGGCCGGGCCCGATTTCCTGCACGCCGCAGTCGAGATCGACGGCGAACTCCGTGAAGGCCCGATCGAACTCGACCTGCGCCCATCCGACTGGGAATCCCACGGCCACGGTGCCGACCCGGCATTCGAAAACACCATCCTCCACGTCGTTTTCACCAGCGAAAGCACGGCAAGCTTCACCCGCACCCGGCAACATCGGGAAGTCACCCGCGTCCTGATCCCAGCCCAAGTGGTCGAGGAGGGCTTGCTTCGCCCACGCCGCGAAACCGCCATCGCCCGGCCTGGCCGTTGTCTGCAACCGCTCGCCATAGCCTCACCCGCTTCCATCGCTTCCCTCCTAGCCGAAGCCGCGACTTATCGCGCCGCCCGCAAGGCTCGACGTTTCCTCCGCGCCGTCGAAGCCCAGGGCCGGGATGCCGCCCTCTACCAAGCCGTCGCAGAAACCTTAGGCTATCGTGCAAATGCTCTCCCGATGCGCCTCCTTGCCCAGCGCATGCCACTCGCAGCACTGCGCGAGCAGTCCGATCAGAGCACGGCACTCATCTTCGGTGCCGCCGGATTTCTCACGCCGGACTTGCATGAAAAAGCCCCGCCCGACACCCGCGACCACCTTCGCACGCTTTGGGAAAGCTGGTGGAAGGCACGCGGTCGATGGGAATCCACCCACCCACTTCCATGGAAGTCAGGTGGCCAGCGCCCCGCCAATCATCCCCATCGCCGCGTCGCTGCCCTTGCAGCGCTCGCCAACAACTGGCCCCGTTTCCGCAAGCTGGCCTTTGCCCGCCCCCTCGACGCTCCCGCCATCATCGATCACCTCGCAAAGCTCGACGACGCCTTCTGGACCCGACGTCACACCCTGTCATCCTCCGCCACGACTCGCCCCCTTGCGCTCTTCGGGAGGGGCAGCGCGATCGAACTCCTTGCCAATCATCTTATCCCTCTCGCCTTGCACGATGGCGAACCTTTCGAGTCCTACCTCAAGCTCGCCGCTCCCGCCCGCAACGAAAAGGTGCGCCGCTGCGCCATTCGACTCTTCGGGAGCGAAGATGCCGCCTCACCGTGGTTAAAGAAAGCGGCCCACCATCAAGCACTCCTGCAAATTTACCACGACTTCTGCCTCGAAGACTCCAGCGATTGCGCCGCCTGCCCCTTCCCCGAGCAGCTCCGCCAGTGGGCCCGCTAATCTCGAATCCCCGAACTCTCCCATCCCTTCCTCTTCCATGACCGCCCTCGAAGCTCTCGTTGCCCTGAATCTCCTTCCGAAAATCGGTCCCGTTCGCATCCGCCGCCTGCTGGATCGCTTCGACTCGCCGGCAGCGGTTCTCACCGCATCCAAAGACGAGCTCCTCCGCATCGATGGCATCGGCGAAGAAACCGCTGGCATCCTCACCCGCTGGCAGGACCACGCCGACCCCACCAAGGAGCTCCGCGAAGTTCACGAGCGCGGCCTCTCTCTCATCCACGCCAGTGATCCCGCCTTCCCTCCGTCTTTACGTGAGGCCTACGACGCGCCCCTCTTCCTTTACGTCTGGGGAAAAATCGAAGAGCGCGATCGTCATGCCATCGGCGTCGTCGGGACCCGCCGCATCACCACCTATGGTCGCAACGTCACCAAGAAACTTTCCTTCGAACTCGCCCACGCCGGATTCACCATCGTGTCCGGCCTTGCTCGTGGTGTCGATACCGTCGCCCATGAAGCCGCGGTGGCCGCAAACGGCCGCACCATCGCGGTCATCGGCTCCGGACTCGCCAAGCTTTTCCCCGCTGAAAACCTCGCTCTTGCCGAAAAAATCGCCGACGGCCACGGCGCCGTAGTCAGCGAATTCCCCCTCCACACATCACCCGACAAGCAAACCTTTCCCCAGCGCAATCGCATCGTCGCCGCCTGGTCGCGAGCCCTACTCGTCACCGAGTGCCCGGCATGGTCCGGTTCTCTCATCACAGCCAACCTCGCCGCGGAGTACGGCCGTCCCGTTTTCGCCGTCCCCGGCCCCATCACGTCTCCCACATCCTCCGGTTGCAATCGCCTGATCCGCGATGGAGCGACCCTCGTGACCGATGGTTCCGATATCCTCGACGACCTCGGCGAACTCCCCTTCGCCCGCCAATCCACCCTGCCCCTCGAGGAAAACCACGCCGTCCCTGAACTCCCGCCCGAGGAAGCCAGCGTCTTTGCCGCTCTCGGAGACCACGAGTCCGGCGTCGATCGGCTGATCGATATGACCGGGCTCCCGTCACAAATCGTGACCGCCACCCTGATGAAATTGGAGATGCGCCGCCTCGTCCGCGCCCTTCCCGGCTTCCGTTATGTAAAACGCTGAGCTTTCCCCAAACCCATCCAATACCCCGCCCAATCCCGAATCCCCTTGCCAAGCCGCCTCCCGGCCGTCTAGTCCCTCGGCCCGGAGCCTGCCACCATCCCATGGGAAAAATCCTCATCATCGCCGAAAAGCCCAGCGTCATGACCGACCTCAGCAAGGCCCTCGCCAAGCCACTGGGAAGGTTCGAGAAGGAGGGCTCCGGCCGCGATTCGTGGTTCGAGAATGATCAGGCCATCATCACCTCCGCCGTCGGCCACCTCGTTGAACTTCGCATGCCAACGGGCCCGAATGGCAAGAAGCTCCCCTGGAACTTCGATGTCCTACCCGCCATTCCGGATTCCTTCGATCTCGATCCCATTCCCGATTCAGAGGCCCGCCTCAAGCAGGTCCTCAAGCTCGCCAAACGCAAGGATGTCGACAGCATCGTCAACGCTTGCGACGCCGGCCGCGAAGGCGAACTGATCTTCCGCTACATCATGGACATCGGCGCTGTCAAAAAGCCGGTCCGCCGCCTCTGGATGCAGTCGATGACCAACCAAGCCATCATCGATGCTTGGGAAAAGCTCCGCTCCGATGACGAGATGCGCGCTTTGGCGGACGCCGCAAAGTGCCGCTCGGAATCCGACTGGCTCGTCGGCCTCAATGCCACCCGCGCCTTGACCTGCTTCCGCTCCCGTCACGGCGGCTTCAACATCACCGCCGCAGGTCGGGTCCAGACTCCCACCCTCGCTATCCTCGCCGCCCGCGAAGCCGAGATCCAAGCCTTCCAATCCAGCCCCTACTTCGAGGTCCACGCCAACTTCAGCGTCAGCGCCGGGAACTACGACGGGAAGTGGATCGACGAACAATTCCGCAAGAGCGAGGCAAATCCCCACGGCCGCGCCGAGCGGATTTGGGATCAAGCCAGCGCCGATGCGATCAAGTCACGCTGCGACGGCAAAACCGGTGCCGTTTCCCAAGAGACCAAGGCGCAGTCCCAAATCGCCCCTCAACTCTACGACCTCACCACCCTTCAGCGCGACGCTCCCTTCACCGCCAAGGGAACTCTGGCCATCGCCCAAGCGCTCTACGAGAAGCACAAGATGATCACCTACCCCCGGACCGACTCCCGCTACCTGCCGGAGGATTACGGGGACACCGTGCGCGAAACCCTCAAGGATATCGCCTCCTCCGATCTCGGCGTCGCGAGGTACGCCCGCATGGTCCTCGAAGGGAAAAACGACCACGGCCCCCGCTTCCACAAATCCAAGCGGGTCTTCGATTCGAAAAAAGTTTCCGACCACTTTGCGATCATTCCCACCGGCAAGATCGCAAAGCTCAGTGACACCGAGGAGAAGCTCTACGACATGATCGTCAAGCGCTTCATCGCGGTGTTCTTCCCCAGCGCCGAATACGAGCAGACCACCCGCCTCACCCGTATTCATCACGGCGAGATCACCGATACCTTCCGCACCGATGGCCGCGTGATGGTCAAGGCCGGCTGGCAGGAAGTTTACGGCAAACGCCCCGGCGTCGCCTCCGGCAAGGACGAACTCACCGCGGTCAGCCCCGGCGAATCCGCTCGGGTTGAGGAAATCGAAGTCCGCTACGAACACACCAAGCCCCCGGCCCGTTTCACCGAATCCACCCTTCTCTCCGCCATGGAAGGAGCCGGCAAACTCATCGATGACGAGGAGCTTCGCGACGCTATGTCCGAGCGCGGCCTCGGCACCCCAGCAACCCGCGCCGCGACAATCGAAGGCCTCATTGCCCAAAAATACATCGTCCGCGATGGCCGCGACCTTCATGTCACGCCTAATGGCATGCGCCTCATCGCCATCCTCAAGGAGATGAACATTGTCGGCCTCACCTCACCCGACCTCACAGGGGAATGGGAGTTCAAGCTGCGCAAAATGGAGCAGGGCCAGCTCCAGCGCGAAACCTTCATGCGGGAGATCGAAAGCTACACCCGCGACATCGTTACCCGCGCCAAGTCCCTTGCCACCGAAATCAAGAATCGACCCTTCGACGACCTCGATGCCACCTGCCCGAAATGCGGAACGAAGGGCCTGAAACAGACCGACGCCACCTACGAGTGCCGCGCCCTCGACTGCGGCTTCAAGGCGAAGAAACACATCGCCGGTCGCCTGATTAGCGAGGAGGAGGCGCGAGAACTCTTCAGCAAGAAATTCGTCGGCCCCCTCACCGGTTTCAAATCGAAGTTCAACAAGCTCTTCGACGCCGCTCTTGAGCTGGATGACAAGTTCAAGGTCAACTTTGTCTTCGAGGGCAAAGAAGATCAAACCGTGGAGCTCACCGACGACATGATCCTTGGCACGGTCTCCATCGCCGATGGACGCAAGGTCACCGTTTATGGCACCGAAAAAGCCTACATTGTCCCCGAGTTAAAAACCAAGACCGAGCCCGAGGGTCTCCGCCTCGGCCGCTCGATCCTTCAGAAGGAGATCGACCCCGAACAGGCCTTCAAACTCCTCGCGGAGGGCAAGACGGACTTGATCAAAGGCTTTGTTTCCAATCGGACCAAGCGCTCTTTCGATGCCCACCTCACGATGGATTTCGATAAGGGCAAAATTGGCTTCGAGTTCCCACCGCGAGCCCCGAAAGCGACAAAAGCGAAGAAATAATCGGCGGGAATTCCCGGCACTACCGCCTTCCCCCAAGGCCAAGTCTGCCGCAACCGCCCCCAAAAACGGTAGGGCTGGACCGCCGGGCCGGCCCACTTGCCGCCCAAAGGGCGAGTCGCCCAAGCCACAGCCAATGGCAGCCGCCCCCTAAAACCCGGTAGGGCTGGACCGCCGGGCCGGCCCACTTGCCGCCCAAAGGGCGGGTCGCCCAAGCCACAGCCAATAGCAGCCGCGCCCAAAAACCGGTAGGGCTGGACCGCCGGGCCGGCCCACTTGCCCCCAGAGGGCGGGTCGCCAAAGCCACAGCCAATGGCAGCCGCCCCCAAAAACCGGTAGGGCTGGACCGCCGGGCCGGCCCACTTGCCGCCCAAAGGGCGGGTCGCCCATGCACCCGCCCACGAATTTCCCCTCCACAATGCGGAGCTCCGTCCACCTTTCCCCTTGGCCGAGTCCGGGCGAATCGCTTAGGAGTTCTCCCGCATGCCGCAACCCAAGACCGACAAGCTCCTCGCCGCCAACCGCGGTGAAATCGCCATCCGCATTTTCCGCGCCGCGAACGAACTCGGACTCCGCACCGTTTCGATGTTCGCCGAGGAGGACCGATTCTCCCGCCACCGCTTCAAGGCCGACGAAGCCTATCAACTCGACAAGGACAAAGGCCCCGTCGGCGCCTATCTCGACGTCGAAGGCATCGTCGCCATGGCGAAAGCCAAGGGCGTCACTCTCGTCCACCCCGGTTACGGATTCCTTTCCGAAAACGCAGCCTTCGCCCGTGCCTGCGCCCGCGAGGGCATGACGTTCATCGGTCCCTCGCCCGAATTGCTCGAAAACATGGGCGACAAAACCGCCGCCCGTCACCTTGCCGCGAAATACAACGTTCCCACCCTGCCAGGGACGGAGGAGCCCGTGACCGACCGGGAGCAAGCGATGAAGGTGGCCCCTTCGATCGGCTTTCCCCTCATCATCAAGGCAGCCTTCGGCGGCGGCGGCCGTGGGATGCGCGTGGTGATGGAGCCTCACCAACTCCCCGCCTTGTTGGCCGAGGCTCAGAACGAGGCGCTCAACGCTTTCGGCAATGCCGCCGTCTTCCTCGAACGCTACATTTCGCGGGCCAAGCACATCGAGGTTCAGATCCTCGGCGACCAACACGGCAACGTCGTCCACCTTCACGAACGCGACTGCTCGGTCCAGCGTCGCTACCAGAAAGTCGTCGAGATCGCCCCCTCCGTGGAGCTCGATCCCGTCGTCCGTAAGGAACTCTGCGAGGCAGCGGTCACGCTCGCCAAAGGCATCGGCTACAACAACGCCGGCACGGTCGAGTTCCTCTATGACATGGACAAGAAGGATTGGTTCTTCATCGAGATGAACCCCCGCATCCAGGTCGAACACACCGTGACCGAATGCGTCACGGGCATCGATCTCGTGCGTTCCCAAATCCTCGTCGCCAAGGGCTATTCGCTTTTCAGTCCCGAAATCGCCATCCCCAGCCAGGCGGATATTCCCTGCAACGGCTACGCCATCCAGTGCCGCATCACCACCGAGGACCCGGAGCGGGGTTTCGCCCCCGATTACGGCCGCATCCTCAATTACCGCTCCGCCGCAGGTTTCGGAATCCGTCTCGATGCCGGCTCGGGCGACGCCGGCTCGGTGATCACGCCTTTCTACGATTCCATGCTGGTGAAGCTCACCGCCATGGGCCGGGACTTCGAGACCGCCTGCCAGCGCATGGACCGCGCTCTGCGCGAGTTCCGTATCCGCGGGGTGAAGACCAATATCCCATTCCTCGAGAACGTCATCAGCGACGACACCTTCCGCAGTGGCCAGGCTCACACCAAGCTCATCGATACCAAGCCCGAGCTGGTCAAGTTCAAGCCCAAGCGCGACCGTGCCACCAAGCTGCTCTCCTACCTCTCCGACATCACCGTCAACGGCAACGCCACCGCCAAAGGCTGGAAACCCGAGAAGTCGATTCCCTCTCCACGGATTCCCCACACCCACGACAAGAAGGTTGTGGGCGGCTTGCCCGCGGTGCAGTCCCGGGATCTTCTGTTAGAACTCGGCCCGGAAAAGTTCAGCCGCTGGATTCTCGATCAGAAGCGCCTCTTGATCACCGACACCTCGATGCGCGATGCCCACCAGTCGCTCATCGCGACTCGCATGCGCAGTCTCGACATGCTACGCATCGCCGACCATTACGCGGCCAGCCTACCCCAGCTCTTCTCTCTCGAAATGTGGGGCGGCGCGACCTTCGACACTGCCATGCGTTTCCTCAAGGAGTGCCCTTGGGAACGCCTCCGCCGCCTCCGCGAAAAGGTTCCCGGTATCCTGTTCCAGATGCTCTTCCGTGGCTCGAACGCTGTCGGCTACTCGAACTACCCCGACAACGTCGTCGCTGGCTTCGTCAAGCACTCGGCCGACGCTGGCATGGACATCTTCCGCATCTTCGACTCCCTCAATTACCTCCCCAACATGCGGGTCGCGATGGAGGCTGTGCGGGAGCACGGCAAACCTCTCTGCGAAGCCGCTATTTGCTACACCGGCGACATTCTCAACGAGAAGCGCGACAAATATTCCCTCAAATACTACGTCGCGAAAGCCAAGGAGCTTGAAGCGATGGGTGCCCACATCCTCGCCATCAAGGACATGGCGGGCCTCTGCAAGCCTCAGGCTGCGTATGATCTGGTCGCCGCCCTGAAGCAGGAAATCGGCATTCCTATCCACTTCCACACGCACGACACCTCCGGTCTCAACGCGGCGTCCGTCCTTGCCGCTTCCAAGGCGGGTGTCGACATCGTGGATCTTGCCATGGCCTCGCTGTCGGGTTCCACCTCACAGCCGAACCTCAACTCCGTCTGCTCTGCCATCGCCGGTACCGAGCGCGATCCCGGCCTTGATTTCGATGCACTCAACGAGGTCTCGGACTACTGGGAGGAAGTCCTCGCTCAATATCAACCCTTCGATTCGGCCCCACGGTCCGGCACTGCGGAGGTCTATGAGCACGAGATGCCCGGCGGCCAATACACGAATCTCCGCGAGCAAGCCAACGCCATGGGGCTCGGCCACCGCTGGCGCGAAATCTCCCGCACCTACGCCGACGTCAACCAGCTCTTCGGCGACATCGTCAAGGTCACCCCGTCGTCGAAAGTGGTCGGCGACATGGCGATGTTCCTGATCACCCGCGGCATCAAAGCGGCCGACGTGCCGAAGCTCAAGCCGGGCTCCATCGACTGGCCGGAGAGCGTCATCGACATGCTCGCCGGAGGACTGGGCCAGCCGGACGGAGGATGGCCTGCGGATGTCCAGGCTGTCGTTCTCGGAAATAAGCCGTCCACCACTTGCCGCCCCGGCGAACTCGCTGCTCCGGTGGATCTCGATGCCACCCGCGCCGACGTCTCCAAGAAGCTTGGACGCCCTGCCAGCGACGACGACCTGTATTCCCACCTCATGTATCCACAGGTCTTCGCCGATTTCACCGCCTTCCGCGGCAAGTATGACGACCTCAGTGGACTCGCCACCCCCGCCTTCTTCTACGGCCTTCAAGTCGGCGAAGAAGTGGAAGTTGAAATCGACCCCGGTAAGACGCTCTTCGTCAAGCTCCTCTCCCTCGGCGAGGCCGACGACGAAGGCCGTCGCACCCTGTTCTACGAGCTCAATGGCATGCCTCGCGAGAGCATGGTTCTGGACAAGTCGCTGGTCGCCACCTCCAAGGCCGCGCGCATCAAGGGCGACACCAGTGATCCTGCTCAAGCCTGTGCCCCGATGCCAGGCATGGTGACTGAGATCGCCGTCTCTCCGGGGCAGGAGGTCAAAGCCGGTGACAAGCTCATCGTCCTCGAAGCGATGAAAATGCTCACCACCGTCAGCGCCAGCGCCGATGGCGTTGTCAAAGAACTCCTCGTTCAAAAAGGCGACCAAGTCGACAGCGACGACCTCCTCGTCCGTCTCGCATGAAGTGACATACCTCTCGGTGCACCTGACGCTTGGTCGTTGGGTGCACCTGTTTAAATGGAAGTATCAGAGCAAGCCCACCTCGTCATGGTCCCGGGCTTGCGCGCCTCGATCATTACCCACAAGCCTTACCAGTGTATCCTCATGAAAGTCAGTCTCTATAAGCGTTTTGAGAAAGCCTTCAAACGAACCTATCTGAAACCGCTTACTCTCTTTCGCTACGGAACATTGCACCCTCATCGCGCGAAATTGAATGGATCCGATCATTGGATTTATATCGACGCCGACGATCCTTGCGCGGTGAAGAAGGTGATCGAAGAGCCATTACGGGGAAAAGTTTCGGACAACCTCGTCTTCTGGCGGGATTTCAATCGTCACTTACGGCCTGATCTTCTTGTCGACGTCGGGCTCAACTACGGCGAGTGCCTTTTTGGAGCGGACTACGCCGCGAATGCGGAGCTCTATGGGTTCGAGGCAAACCCTCGCCTGATCCCTCACCTCGAGAAAACCCGTCAAGGTCACCCTGCCGCACAACGAATCACAATCACCAATGCATTGGTTTCCGACACGCTTGCGGATCAGGTTCCATTTTTCGTCAATCCCGACTGGAGCGGTAGTTCTTCGGCTGTGCGCGAAATGAACACGCGACCTCAAACTCTGGAGTTTAAACTACCCGCTCGTTCCATCGATTCCATCATCTCACCCGAGCAAGCAATCGGCAAAACTCTACTCTTCAAGATGGACATTGAGGGCTATGAGAGCAGGGCGCTCCGAGGCTTCGTAAACACATTGGGGTGCGTGGCATGCTCGGTGGGTTTCATCGAGTTCGATGCCCAGTATATCACTTGGGCCGGCCAATCGCCGTCGGATTACCTCGACTGGTTGCGGACTCACTTCAGAATTTACCGCATTGCGAGTATCAAGACAAAGACCCTCCGCTCTATTACCTGTTTTGCAGAGCTTCCCAAGCTACACGGCGACCTTAATCGCGTGCACGTCGATTTGGTCCTCGTTGGCAAGCAGAGCCAAGACAACTGGCTCGCACCCGAATGGACAATCGTCGAACCCGATAAGCCGATCGCGTGATCCAGCCACTGCCCGATACCACGATCGCGGAGATTGAATCGCTCGCCGATGATCTCGACGTCTTACTATCCCGTAAGCCGAGGGGCTCTGTGACGGGCTTCCATGATCGCCGCCGGGCACTACTGGAAAAACACATCGGACGGACTCTTTCTGACAGACCATTCGAACCGATCACTTGTATCGGCGACAGCCACACCATGTTCTTTGCCGGCGCTGAGCGACTCCGATTCATTCGCTATCGTCGCAGCGCATTCTGGAAACCCTGCTGGATCAACAGAGGCCTGGATCTCTTACCTTGCTTTCGTGTTTTCCACGTCGGACCGGCAACTGCATGGAAAGCCGCCGACAAGAGTTCATCGACTCGCGCCTATGAGAAAATCGAAATTTTATTAAAGAAAGACGTCCTGCCCGGCAGTCCCTTGCTCCTATCGTTCGGCGAAATCGACTGCCGCGTCCACATGCCAAAGGCCACGCTCGCTGGCGGAAGCATCGAGAAGATCACTAAGGAGACTGCCGAAAAATTCATCCGTCTCCCCTCATCACTCTTAGCCCGTGGTTATCAACCGGTGGTGTGGGGCCCTCCATCGGTTGTTCCTGAGGACGCCTTTGCAGCAGTTCCCGCAGTCCCCTTTATCGGACCATGGGAATTACGGCGTGACATCACGTATTCCTACATCGAGCACCTACGCGAGAAATGCTCGCAAATCGGCGTTCCTATGGTCTCAATCGCTGGAAAGTACCATTCTTTGGAGGCTAAGCCCCCTTCTGCCTTTTTCCCTGATGGCAATCACCTCTCTCAGCGACTGATGCCCTTTGCACTTCAAGAACTAGAAAGGGCTGGAGTGCTATCTCTTCCCGTCAGCCCGCTCTCGATGGAATCATAACCTTAGCTCCAATCCCGTTTTTGCTCTTCAATTCCTACACCTTCCTACTTGTCTTTCTGCCAGTCGCGTTGCTCGGTTGGCACGCTCTTCGCAGAGCTCCTTTCCAGTGGGTATCCGGATGGCTTGTTCTGGTCTCCTTGGTCTTCTATGGCGTATGGAATCCGTCAACCCATGAACCCTGGACGCCCCGCTATGTCCTGCTCATTCTCGGTTCTTGTACTTCAAACTACCTCCTAGGCCAAAAACTCGCGCAACTCCAGCGATCTCCCTACAAGAGGCCCTCGCAACAGTTCGGCGTCCCATGTGAGACACAGAGTTCTTTCGCAAAGATCCTTTTAGCTGCAGGAGCAACAGGGAACCTGCTCCTACTCGGCTATTTCAAGTACACTGGATTTCTTGCCGGTATTGCTACTTCGCTCACTGGTTGGCCAGGCACGATCCCTCCGATCATCCTGCCTCTGGCCATATCATTTTTCACCTTCCTTCAAATTGCCTATCTGGTGGATGCATCTCGCGGCAAAACCCCAGGCTACAACTTCATTGACTACCTTCTTTTCGTCACATTCTTCCCCCATTTGATTGCCGGACCGCTGATCCATCATCAAGAGATGATGCCGCAGTTTCGTCGTTGTCGCCGCGGTTGGCATCGCGATTTCCCCGTTGCTCTTGGGATTTTTCTAGTGGGACTCTTCAAGAAGGTCGTCATCGCGGATAATCTTGCCCGGATCGCCAATCCTATCTTCACGCTCGCTGCAACCGATGGTCGGCCGCCCACAATGGCCGAGGCTTGGGTGGGGGCAACCGCTTACACACTCCAGCTCTACTTCGACTTTTCTGGCTACTCGGACATGGCCATCGGCGCGGCCCGCCTGTTTGGTATCCGCTTTCCCCTTAATTTTCACTCACCCTACAAGGCGGATTCCATCGTCGACTTTTGGCGCCGTTGGCACATGACGCTTTCCCGTTTTCTCCGGGATTATCTCTACATCCCCCTGGGAGGAAATCGCAAAGGCGCTCCACGACGTTATGCGAACCTTTTTCTCACCATGCTTCTTGGTGGCGTCTGGCACGGAGCCGGATGGCCTTTCCTTATCTGGGGCGCCCTTCACGGAAGCTACCTCTGTGCGAATCATGCGTGGTGGAGCTTGCGAAAAGCGATGGCATGGTCCGCCGTTCCAAGACCGCTTGCTATCGGATTCACTTTTCTCGCCGTCCTCGTCGCTTGGGTGTTTTTTCGCGCCGACAACCTTGAAAGTGCCTTTCGCATGCTTCAATCGATGGTCGGATGCCATGGCATTGATGGATGGCCAGACAAAGCGTCTCGAGTCATCGCCAGAGCAGAACCCCTAAAGCTGCTACCGGCACTTATCGGCGTCTGGTTTCTGCCGAATACTCAAGAGATTTTCGCCCGGTATCGCCCCGCCCTGCGAGTTCATGGCGGACCATTCCCATCATTCGGCCCCCGCCGTTGGTGGCAGTGGCGCCCGACACCACTGTTCGCGGCGGCTACATTACTCCTCGGAATTGCCACGGGCCTGCAATTCGATAAGGTAAGCGAGTTCATTTACTTCCAGTTTTGAGCAGTGAAAAGCCTTAGACGCTTCCAGTTCTTTTTCTTGCTGCTCATTGGGGTCTTTCTCGTTGCAGCCTTCGTGCTCAATGTATGGGTCGATCCTTGGCGCGTGATTGGTTCGCGCTGGAGTTCACCGATGCTTGAACCCTATCGTTCGGTCGATATCGCATGGAATCGAACCTGCAAAGCGGGGCTTGCACGCTCCGGGAGCTGGGACGCTGCAATCTTCGGATCCTCACGGGTCGATATCCAACTCGATCCCGAACACCCGGCTTTCAAAGGCATGCCATGCGCCAACCTCGGCCTCAATGCAGGCTCGTTAGAGGAAAATCATGCGCTGTTTCGTTACTACTCCGAACGGCAGAATCCACGCCTCGTTGTAATCGCTGTCGATGCTGCTGACCTAAGCAACCCGCCGCCCATCCAAAGCTTCACGGATTTCCCGCTATCACCACTCGATCCCGACGCGAATGCCCTCGAGCGTGAGCTCCGCTACCGCGCTGGCGTTTCTACACTCGCCGCCAGCTTCTCGACTCTATCGCGCGCTATCCAAAAGAAGGAAGCTGAGCACACACCGCAAGGATTTCGCCGTCGTGCCGTTTTCCCCGACCAGCAACGGCAGCTCATCGCCAGCCTCTATCTAGCAACCACCCATCGCATGGCAGTCAAACACGCCACGCACGAACGATTGGACCCGCGCAAAGTAGCTATGATGGAGGACATTGTCCGCCGTTGCCGCGAACTCAATACTCGCTTGGTCATTTTCTTTACTCCCAATCACGCCTTGTTCCAACTGGCATTCAGAGAACTCAGCCCGAACGATCCCTACTTTGAACGGGAACGCTGTTACCTCGCGGATCTCGCTGCACGCGCCAATGCAGCAGCACCTGCATCTCCAGAGGTCGAGGTCTGGGATTTCCTCGATGGCCACCCGATCAATTCCCCCCCGCTCCCGTCTGCCGATGAACCAGGATCACACCTTGACGATTGGATCGATATCTTCCATGCAACCCCGGCGGTCGGGAGCAAAATGCTCGATCGACTTGAGGGGCCGGGCGACTATGGATGCCGTTTGTTCCCCGAGAATGTAGCCGAGCGCGTTGCCTTGGTACGCAGCCAGCTGGAGGACTACGCCAGCCGCCACCCCTCCGACATGGACTTCCTTCGTCAATCTCTCTCCAACTTCCAATCTCCCCCGAAACCGTGACCCGCGCCGTTGTCGCCATGATCAAGGGAGGGCTGGGCAACCAGCTCTTCGCCTACGCGGCTGCCCGCGCCTACGCCATCCGTACTCGGAGGGAGCTCTGGCTGGACGAGGTCTCAGGCTTTGGTCGCGATCAGTATGGTCGATCCTACAAGCTCGATCAGTTCCCTATCGCCGCCACTCCCGCCACACCACGCTGGCGTCTGGGCGACCCGAAAGGGCTCAAGCATAAGGCCATTCGCAGCATCAACAAACTTCTGCCCAACCCCATCGGCGCCTATCTGGCTGAGGACCCCGAACTCCCGGAAACCCAACTCACCAGCTTCATCAGTACCCGCAAGGTCGTCCGACTCAACGGCTACTGGCAGAGCGAGAAATACTTTGCCGAGAGGGCATCAACCATCCGGCGGGAGCTACAGCCGCCACCCTTCACCGATGGTCCAGATGCCGATCTCGAAGCCGAACTTGCCGCGACGCCGTCAGTCTTCGTTCACATTCGTCGCGACCGCTACTCGCCACGCCTCGGCTCCGGTTACTACGACTCGAGCATCACCTCGGCACTCTCGATGCTCGGCGGATGCCAGTTCTTTGTGTTTGGTGACGATCTCGACTGGGCCCGCCAATATCTCGACTTCCACGGCGCGCCGGTCCGCTACATCTCCGACGGTGGGGATGACGAACTTCGGGACTTCCGCCTGATGGCCGCCTGTCGTCACGCGATCGTTGCCAACAGCTCCTTCAGTTGGTGGGCCGCCTGGCTCCGACTCAATGCGGACAAGCGCGTCTGGACACCGAATAAACCGGGCTGGCCCCTCAAGCCCGCCGCGGAGTGGACCAAGGTCCCGAATCGCCTCGAATACTGATCTAGAGTACCCCCATAGCCCCGCAAGGAAATGCATCCTTGTAGCAACTCGGGTATTGGCGCTTGGAGCTTGAATCAACGGCGGTTTACGAAGCCCGACCTCGGACGAGCGCTCGCGCGACGAGGCCCCCCAGCCGACTCCCGAGCTGGTGTCTTTTCGTTTTCGGACGCCTTTCCATCGTTCAGCTCCGGCTTTGAGTTAGGAAGCTCCGAATCCACACCGGGTCCGTCGATGAATTCACGATTTTGCTCGTCCAATTTGTAACGCCCCTCCATGTCGCCCTGTCCCTGATACAGGGACTTGTCATCATTGATAATTTGCGGCTGAATGAAAATCAGCAATTCCTCGCGATCCTCCTTCTTAGAAGTACTTCCAAACAAGCTTCCCAAATATGGGAGCTGACTAAGAATCGGAATACCAGCCCTAGTCTTGCTATCACGCGCTGTAATCAGCCCCCCAAGCACAATGGTCTCATTATTTGGAACAGTGACCGTAGTCACTAGCTCCCGGGTGGCAATAACTGGGACACTACCGACGCCCTCGATTTCATCCCTGTCCACAATCTCGTCATTCAGAAGATAGATCTGAAGTGTGACCTCATCCTTGGAGTTCACTAAGGGTATAACCTCCAATGAAAGCGCGACATCCCGATATTCAATATTGGTACTAGTTCCTCCCACAGTGCCACTAGTATAATTTGTAGTCGGCACCGCAACCTGCTGACCACTTTTGATTGTGCCCTTTTGATTGTTTGCCATAAAGACCGTTGGACGCGATATTACATTAAATCTCGAGCTATCCTGAAGCGCCTTGAGGTAAACATTCATGTATCGTCCGATTTTTCCGTAGATACCAAGACCCGGTGCGGCAGTAAAGTCTCCCGGGACGAATGCGGCACCATCCAGAGGAAGCGCCGCATTAGAACCACCACTTCCACCCTGCCCAGCAAAGGCATTGTTTCCACGGATATCGCGGTCAAGCGTCCTGAGATAGTCGACGCCATAATCCAAATCATCCCCTAACGAGAGCTGGCCAAACACACAGGAGATCATGACCTGATCGGCCTTCACGTCGATTTTATCAAGTAGCTGATTGATGATTTCCACGCTCGCTGGAGGCCCTTGGATCACGATCGAGTTGGTGATGTTGTCGGCGACAAGCAAGGTTCGCCCGACCAGCAGAGAAGTCGGAGCACTGCTCACATTCGGCTCACCGAGAGAGCTCCCTCCGATCCCTCCGCCGCCGCCAGAGGTCCCGCCGAAGCCGCCTGTCGATCCACTACCGAAACTGCCATTGCCCGCCGTGGAATTCCGTCCAGAGCCCGCACCGCGCGTGCCACCGCCCTGAGCTCCACCGAAATTGGCTCCAGTTGGGCGCCCTCCGCCCGCGGAACCGCCACCGGCGCTGCCCCCTTCCGCACTGCCACTAAAAGCCCGTTGCAAGGCTTGCTCAGCCACCGGCAGGAAGTCCGCGACCGGTAGGAACTTCAGCTTCCGACTCAGAGAGTTTCGGGTGTCGCTCGGCGAATCGAAGCCCTTGATCAGGCCCTCGGCGAACACGATGTCGACCGGACGGCCCATCACAAAAATCTCGTTGGTCCGGGCATTGGGCACGATCTGAATCGGCACGTCCTCCCCCGCACCTCCGCCGTCCACCCCTGCAGCAGCGGTCGCGCCCGCCGCCGCATTTCCGATATTCGGCACTCCGCCCCCCTGCACTGGCGTGGCTGGTTGTACCCGCTGAATCCCCGCCGAAGTCTGCCCCTGCTGTTGAGTGCCCAAGATCTCATTCAGGGTCTCTGAAAGCTCCTGAACGTCGGCATACTGGACTTTGATGAAGCGCGTCTCGACGTTCTGCGAGGCGACATCGATGGTCTCCTGCAACTCGATCAAGCTGCGGATCAAAGAGGTATTCTCCGTGATAATCAGCGAAGAAGCATTGGGCACCGCCACGATGGATCCAAAGTTGCCAAACTGCTTCACGATCGAAGTGAAGGCCCGGACCATTTCATCCGGCTTGATGTATTTGAGCGTCATCACGTAGCGGACCACCTGCTCACCCTCCGGCAGATCGGCGGGGTCGGTGATCACCGCAAGGTCCTCGTCGGTGGGCGAAGCGACGCTCTGCGAATAAACCAGCTTGTCGTGATTCTCGCCCGAGGGAATGAAGACGAAGCCCTCCATCACCGCGGCAATCTTCAGCAATTCGGTCGCCTCGGCATAGGTGATCGGTCCTTTCTGAACGAAGCGGAACTCGGCCGCGATGGCCGCATTGCTCACGGTCACCCGGCGACCGGTGAGTTCGCTGTAGAGCTCCGCAAGCCGTTCGCCATTGATCTTCGGCTCGAGATAGCCGTCCTGCTTGACCTTTTCGGCAAGTCCTGCGGCAGGCAAAGGCGGGACGGCGGCGGGCACTACCGGAGCACCTGCGGGAGCAGGTGAAACGGGAGCCTGAGCGGATGCGACGCCGGTCAAAAGCAGACCAGCGAGAAGAAGACGCGAGGTGGGCATCATGAGGGAAATTGGTGCGAAATTAACGACGTGGGATCTGGCCTTGACCCTGGCCTTGAACGGGATTCGGCGGTAAAACCCGCTGCCTTGGAGGACGAAGACCGGGCGGCTGAGGTTGGATCAGGCCAGGTGGATTCTGGATCGCTGGAACACCCGGTTGTCCAGGCTGCCCCGGAGGCCGATTGCCGACCGGAGCGGCGGAAGCTGCAGGAGCGATCAATTTATCATCGAACTCAACCGCCCCGACCCGCCCGTCGGACGAAAGCTGCACCTTCGTCGTCTTCCAGTCGCTGGATCCGAAGTCCACCCGCTCAACCTTGAAGCTGCCAGGATCGCCGGGCTTGAGATATTTCATCCCGTCCTTCCCGGTCGAAATGGTTCCACTGGGGCGGATGATCTGGGTTTCACCGACGTTCTTTTTGTGAAGAAGAGTGACCATGTAGCCACCTTCGATCTCTGAGACTCCCCCAAGCGCCCAATCTTCAAAGGCACTGAGCTCGGGCCCTCGCTCAGGTGCTGGCGGCTTGGAAGTGAAGGGCGAGTTCAACCAGAGCTGGGAATAGCTCGCCACGTTCTTCTTCTGAGGCGCCCCGGCGTGCACGATCACCGGCAGCATCAGCGAAAGGGAGATGACACGAAGCGCTTTCATGGATTCGAGGGAGTCGGAACCATCGCAGGATTGGACTCAGCTGCCGCCGCATCGGCCTCGTCCGCAGACAAAGGGACGAACCATTGGTCCACCTCCACGGTGCAATCGATCAGAGTATCGTCCTTCGCATCCGGTAACAGCCGAAGGAAAGTAATCGCCCTCAGCTGATCGGGCATCTGAAGGCGATCGAGCCAGCTGTACAGCGCCGCCTCCTTGCCGGTGACATTGAACTCCACCTTGGCGCGATGAAAATGCCGACCGGCTTCATCGACCGGCTTGATTGCCCGGCGTTTGACCGTGAGTTCGAAGGTGTTGGCCTGATTGAAGGCATACTGCTCCAGTTCGGTCCCCACGATCTGTCCGGCCCGGGCTTGGGGACGATGCTTCGCCAGCCACTCCATTTCACCCGCCACCGTCTCATACTTCGCGCTGTAGGCCTCGGCCATCTGCACGCTGCCTTCGGCCTCGATCCGCTGCGACTCCAGCTTGTCGTCTTGCTTGGAGAACCAAGAGATACCGAAAATGTTGAGAATCGCGAACGCAGCGAGGCCTAGCAGGAGCAGGAGTTTCTTTTCGCGGTCGCTCATGAATTGTGGAGTCGGGAAGAAAATGCCGGAGGGTGCTGATTTTGTCAGTAATTCAAGGTGCCTCCGAATCCGGCTGACTGCCAGTAGCTTGGAAGGTCCAGCCCTTGCTGCTATTTGTCGGAGGCGCGTTGTCCCATTGGTAGTCGCTCAGACCATAGGACTCGCGGGTCAGATTCACGCTGAACTGACTGACCGGTGCCGCTTGGGTCGCCTCGCCATCCAGCTTGATCTGCCCGGGGCTGATCTCCGCGGTCTTCAGTCGCAGACCGCTGTTCGGAGGAATGGCGCGGGCGATCCTCGACATCAGCTCGACCGGCGATTTGCCGAGGTCCACCACAAGCTCCAATTCCGACCAGAGCTGCTTGTGCTCCTCGTAGGCATCGCGCTCCGACTTCGGAGCGATCTCCTCGGCCTGGGACTCGAAATCCTGAATCTGGCGGTGCTTGGACCACAGGCCATACCCCTTCCATCCGGCCACGCCGAGATAGACCAAGAGACAGGCACCCGCGATCGCCAGCCGCTGTTGCCGCGACCGTTGCACACGACGAGCCGCACGAACGTCGGCCGGTAACAACTTGCTCCGCGGTTCAGGCAGAACGGGATCCGGCCTCGCAGAGACTTGGGCAGGCACGCCCAAACCTTCGGCCAAGCTTCCTGCATCTCCCCCGCTTCCGTCCGGCGACCAGACAAGCACCTTGTCGGGTTGGATCGGCAGCCCCTGCAAAGAGAGCTGCGCCATGGCCAGATGAATCTCGCGCAGGCACGCCACATCTGGCGCGTCCGTACCGCTGGACGTTGCCTGGGAGTAAAGCAGCCGCCCCTGACGATAGAAGGCAAAGACCCAGCGCTCGAATTCCTTCCAAACCGCCACCGCGTCGCCTGACACCGGAAAGGCACGGGCGGACAGATCGAACTCTTTCGGCCCACGGGGCGGCAAATCGCCATCCCCCGGAGACTTCAGCACCACGCACAACAAGATCGCTCCCTCCTCGGTCTGGGTGACCACGAAGGTGTCCGTCAACTGCCCGGCCATTGGATCTGCACGGACTCCCAGACGCTCGGCTTGCATTGCGGAAAGGTCGTCGAAAAGCGACTCATCTGCACTCGGTGCCTTGAATGGCAGAGCATGCAGCCCGCGCACCGGGAACAGCATCGCCAGACCTCCACCTGGCAGAGACGAAAGATCGGCAGCCCGCGAAGGACCATCGGCCGATTGCAGCACAAAGCCGCCGGTCGATGCCTGTTTCCAAATCTCCCAGCCCCGTGCTCCGGGAACCAGCAGCGAAGTTTCCTGTTGTTTGCTCAAGGCATCACCTCCTCGGTTCGTTCCAAAACCGCCGGACGTCCCGTGCGGTTGCGCACGATGACCGTGATCTTCCTCCTCGCACCGGCAACGCTGCCGATGCTTTCCAAGCGGGTGGTGGTATCGTTCACGGTCATGCGAGCGGAAAGTTCGGGGCGCAGCGTGCCGTCCACACCGAGGAGTGCAAGAGCTTCCGCCGCGGACTGAAAGGGCACATCGTCCTCGGTATCGCGCAAACCGTCGGGGCCGCGGACGGTTTCGGGGATAATCGCCGCCTGTTCCGGCGTGATCCCCGCCGCAGCCGCGATCAATTCAGGCGAGGCCTCGTTGAGATCCAGCGCCCCGCCACTCCAAATGGTGAACCAGCTTCGCCAATCGGGCCGCAGGGCCTCGATGACGTCCATGCCACGCACCAGACGCAGCTCGTCGAGATGATAAAAAGGCCGATTGAAGGGCTGGTTCAGTCTTCCCTGCTCCGCATACCAATCGAGCTCCGCCCCGTTCAGTCCGACCTCATCGTTGCTGTCGACCCAGTCCACGAGGGCATCCACCAATGCCTGCGCCTCTTCGAGCTCCAGACCCCAGTTGATGAAAATCGAGCGCAAGAGTTCCTCATCCTGCCTCATTACGATCGCGTTGATGTTGAACTTTTCGCCCTCGGAAATGATCCGCGCCTCATAGCCCTCGCCCTCCTCGCCGGTCGAAAATCCGAGCAAGGGATCGGTCCGCTTCACCGCAGGATTCGACGCCACCGCGATCCCCATCTCGGCGAGTTGGCGAGCGCGGAAACCGTGGACTTGCGAACTTGCAAGATCGACGTCGAAGGAGACCACTCGAATCGCAGCGATCGATGCCAAGGCAAGAATCGCGATTAGCCAAAGTACCGCCACAAGCGCCGAACCCTGCCGACGAAGATGATGTCGTGCCTGCATCATCGATCGATCGGGGTTTGAATTTGGAGCCTTGGAAGACCCGTTGCGGGATCCACCCCTCCCGCACCCGGGTTGACTTGGAGATCACCGTCATCCACTCCCGTCGCTCCGTTTCCGGGAACTTGCTGCCCCCCCCCGCCCTGCTGAAGTTGGCGCATCATCACTTCCGGATCCTGCTTCGGTGTGATCCAAAACACCTGGCGAATCCATTTTCCCTGAGCCCCGAAAGCGATCGTGAGCTCCAGCTGAAGAGGGAGACGTCCAACCAAGTCCCAGTCATTTCGCCATTCGAGACTCCGTCCATCGAGCACCCGCCACTCGAAGGTTCGCACGTCCTCTAGCAGAACCACCTCCGCGAAAGGCTCGGCGTCCCGATCCGCATCGGGGTTGTTCGCGTCCTGAATGATCTCCTCTTCGTAATATCGGAGCACGATGTCCAAATAACCGTCGCGGCGTTTGACCGTCGACAGCTGGATTGCCTTCGCCACCTTTTCCGTCCCGCCCCAAGTGAAGGCAAGGGGCACGTTCTGCAAAGTCAGGTCGGACAGATAATGGGAGCCGGAGTCCTCCCAAGTCAGCTCCATCCGCGCATTGCCCGGCATCGAACCGAATCTCCGGTTCAGCAGCTCGAAAAAGGCATTCCTTTCGCCCTCCTCATTCTGCTTTCGCACCACCGTATTGCTCAGTTCCAAATTCGCACTGGCGGAGCCGAAAATCATCCCGACCAGCAGGGCCAACACCAACATCGCAAGCACCAGTTCCAACAAGGTGAAACCGCCAGGCCGCCGCCGTATTGAGCGAGAATTCCTCATGGCTGGTAAAGGGGCGAGTAACGCCAAGTCTCCGCACTTTGTTCCCGAGCGACCCCATTGTCGAACCAACGCGCGACGACCTCGATCCGATACATTTCCTGCAAGAGTTGGCCGTCCTCGTTCTCCAGCTCTTGCAACATCTCCACCGTCGACTCGATCTCCAATCCCTCTTCCGACATTTCCTCGACCGCCACCGAGGTCGTTCCTTCTTCCATCACCGGCAACGACATGGCTTCCGACAGCGCGCTCTCCAGCAATCTCGTCATTTTGAGCTTCCGCTGGGCGTTCGCCGCCAAGTCCGCGGTCTGATGCAGCGCGACCGCGAATCCCGTGGCCGCCACCCCGAAAACTCCGAGCGCGAGCAAGACCTCCAGAAGTAGGAAGCCCCGACGCCGATGGACTGGAAATGGCCGACGCATGTTCAGTAAATCTCGCTCGCAGTGGAACGAATGCTGGCAGTCAGTGGATGGAACTCCGCTTCCAGCCAGTTTGCGTCCTTTTGGACCCTTACCCCGACCGGCTCACAAAAACCCTCGGGATCGAAGCGCCAGACCTGACGATTTTTCGAGTCGACCGCGATCCAGTCTTCGCTCGCCCACCGACGAACGAAAAGCCGGATCCCCGACGCCGCGCTCCAATCAGCCCGGACGATGTTAAAACCACCTCCCTGACCCTCGTCCTCAGCGTCGCTTCGCCCAGCGGCGCGCTCACGTTCGTCGGGTGCGATCATCGCCTCCGCCAATGGCATCAGACTGACCTGATTCCCGGCAAATTCCAAAGCATAGGGTCGCTGCTGCAGCGCCGCGAGCGTCCTCGCCCGCTTGGCCAGCGCTTCGACCTCCACCGAGCACTCCTTCAAGGCCCGCCCGTCGTCTGATGCCACCATCAAACCGATCGCCCCACCCGCAAGGACGGCGATAAGCACTAGCACAACGACGATTTCCAGGAGCGAGAAGCCCAGGGACGCCGAATCAGTCGTCCTGGGAGCTGAGGTCATCTTCGTTGCCCTCGATGCCGTCCGCACCCTTGCTGATCAATTCGAACTCGCTCGAATCCTTCGTGCCCGGAAATTTGTAGCCATACTCGTTCTGCCATGGATCGGTCGGCACCTTTTTCGAGACACGAACCCAGTCCCTCGGCACGGGAGTGCTGGTCGGCTTGTCCACCAGTGCCTTGAGGCCCTGCTGAGTGGTCGGATAGTTGCCGGCATTGATCTTGTAAGTCTTGAGCGCCGATCCGATCGATTGGAAGTCACCGCGGACCCGCTGCAGCTTGGCACCCTCACCAACCCCGCCGATCAGCGCGATCGAGCCGCCCAGCAAAACGGCGATGATTCCGAGAACGATGACCATTTCAAGCAGGGTGAAACCTGCGGCGACACGACGACGGATGCTCCGGTGGTATTTCATGAATGCGAAACTTCGATTGCTGCAAAAGCCTTACGCGGTAGAAAAAGCCGCGCGACTCAAAAGTTGTCGGCAATTTTCGACACCGGGAAATCCTTGCCAGCCGGGCCGCTTTCGCGCACCCCTTCGGGCCTCATTCCCATGAACAAGGTCCTTCTCATCGGAGCCGGCGGAGTCGGTAGCGTCGTCGCACACAAATGTGCCATGGTCCCCGAGGTCTTCGGTGAAATCACCCTTGCCTCGCGCACCCTCTCGAAGTGCGACGACATCGCCGCCTCCGTGAAAGCACGGACTGGCCGTGACATCGCGACCGCTCAGGTCGACGCTGACGATCCCGCCCAGACCGCCGCCCTGATCCGCAAGACCGGCGCGACTCTCGTCGTCAACGTCGCCCTGCCCTATCAGGATCTTACGATCATGCAGGCCTGCCTCGATGCCGGGGTCGATTACCTCGACACCGCGAACTACGAACCGAAAGACGTCGCGAAGTTCGAGTACTCGTGGCAGTGGAACCTCCACGAGCAGTGGCTGAAGGCAGGACGCTCCGCCCTGCTCGGCTCTGGCTTCGACCCCGGTGTGACCAATGTCTTCACCGCGTGGGCGCTCAAGCACCACTTCGACGAGATCCACACGCTGGACATCATCGACGTCAACGGCGGGAACCACGGCCACGCCTTCGCCACGAATTTCAATCCCGAGATCAACATCCGCGAAGTCACCGCAGAGTGCCGCCACTTCGAGGACGGCGCTTTCGTCGAGACTCCACCGATGTCGAAGCATCAGCCCTTCACCTGCCCGGACGGCGTCGGCACCTACGAGATCTACCGGATGTATCACGAGGAGCTGGAGTCCCTGGTGAAGCACATCCCGACCATCAAGCGCGCGCAGTTCTGGATGAGCTTCTCGCCGAACTACCTGAAGCACCTCGAAGTCCTCCAGAACGTCGGCATGACCCGCATCGACCCGGTCGTCTACCAAGGCGTGGAGATCATTCCCCTCCAGTTCCTCAAGGCCGTGCTTCCGAACCCCGGCGATCTCGGCGTTACGACGAAAGGCAAGACCTGCATCGGCAACGTCATCACGGGCGTAAAGGACGGCAAAGCGAAGGCGATCTACATCTACAACATCTGCGATCACGAGGCCTGCTTTGCGGAAGTCGGCAGCCAGGCGATCTCCTACACCACCGGCGTCCCGGCGATGATCGGCGCGAAGCAGATGCTCGAAGGCAAGTGGCGCAAGCCCGGTGTCTGGAACATGGAGCAATATGATCCCGACGGCTTCATGGCGGACCTCAACGCGCACGGCTTGCCTTGGCAATTCATCGAGCTCACTCCCGAGCAGGCGGCAGGCTTCGTGGTAGCATAAGGGGTGTCGACGTGCCGTCGAAACCCGTGTTGACCCAAAGTTCGTGCTCATAATCTTCCGTGAGGAAAACGCGGAAGAGTCACGAATTCACGCCCGTTCGCATCGCTTTCCGGGATCGTCATCTACTGCCGCTTGTCCGTGGGGATCTCACAGCGACCGAGGAACAGCGACAAACCCTTCTCCCTCAGGATCCTCGAAGGGCGGGAAATTCCCCGAGGGGAGCGCCGCTCAAACGCCCGCCTCGTTCCGCGCAATCCGCCAGGTGCCGCACCACCAGACCGTCGTCAGCGCGAGCAAGATGCCGGATAGTCCGAGATGCAGCACCTGCACCGCCGGGTGAATTTCCACCTGCGCCATGATCAGCCCGAGCACCATCTGAGCGAGGATCACTCCCAGCACTCCCGTGGCCACCCGACCCGCAGGACCGGCACGACGGACGATCCGCCACGCTACGACGGATGATGCGAGGATGACCCATGAAAAGCTACGGTGGATCAGATAGTTCCAGTCCCGCTCCAGCAGCCCAATCCACTCGTCGCGTCCAACACCCGGATGCGTCTTCACGAACTCCGTATTCAATTCCCGAATCCGCGTTCCCAACATTCCCTCGACGAAAATCAGCAGCAGAAGAAGCCCGATAATCCCGCGCAAACGTCGCCGCTCGACATCCGCCACCGGCACCGACCATGGCCGTTCGCAGCCACGCCAAGCTGCAAAGCTCAGGGGCAAAACAAGCAGCATCGCCAAGGCCATATGCACCGTCAGCACGCCCGGCTTGAGATCGCTCGACACGACCTCTTTCCCCATCCACGCATTGGCTCCCACCAGCAGCACCGATAAGAAAGCTGCTGGACGGACCCCGGCACGCCCCCGCTGACCGAGCAGGGCAAGCAACAAAGTCGCAACCGAGAAAAACCCGACCGGTAAAGATGTGAGGCGGTTGATGAATTCGGTCCAGGTGTGCACCGGGTTGAAATTCTCCAGAATGTGCTCGGGAGTCACCGTTGAAGGATCGCGCCCATAACGCTTGGCGGCCCGCTCGAACTTCGCGAAGTCGATTTTCGACACGTCGATCTCTCCAACCTCGGTCGGCGGAATCAAGCGCCCCCAGCAGCGCGGCCAATCGGGACAGCCCATCCCCGCACCGCTCACCCGAACAATCGCACCAACGAAGATGAGCACGATCACCGACACCAAGGCCGCCGTGGCGAATTTCTGAAAGCGCGACATGCTCAATTTTCGCCGTGGATCTTCGCCGCTGCCGACACCGGCGCAACTGTCTTCTCGTCCCCGTCATCCTCGACTCCCGCCTCACCATCTTTGGATCCTTGGCCGATCGCCACGGCGACCCAACGGAACTCGTCGCTATTATCCAGCACGACCTTGAGAATCATCGTCAGCGGAACCGCAAGGATGATGCCGATCAGTCCCCACAGCCATCCCCAAAACAGCACGCAAAGCACCACCACCAGAATGGACAAACCAAATCGACGTCCGAGCAACAGAGGCTGCACGAAGTTATCGAGGAACATGTTGATCAGCCCGTAGCCCCCTGCCACCAACAAGGCATCGGTTGGCCCGCCATCTCGTGCAATCAAGGCCAGCAAGACCGGCGGAACCGACGCAATCAGCGAACCGACCACCGGGATGAAATTCATCACGAAAGCCAAGATCCCCCACAAAAGGAAGAAATCGAGACCCGCAGCCCAGCAGAGCCCACCCGCCAGCAGGCCGGTCGCCAGGCTGATCACTGTCTTGATCCCAAGATATCGCTGCGTGTCCTGCATCGCATCGGTCAGGCGCTCGAAATTCGGCCCACGAGCCGCCTGAATTGCGCCGAACCTACGACCGAAACCCTGCGCTTCCGAGAGCATGAAGACGGTCAGTATGATCACCACCCCCGAGGTGGCGAAGAACGAAAGCACCCGCCCCACCACTCCGGTGCCAAGATTCCAAATCTGAGCGAACTTCACGTTCCGAAGCTCCGCCAAATTCTCATTCGTCATCTCATTGAGCTTCTGAGCCGCATCTTCGACCCCCCACTCGCCCAACTTGCCAGCGATTGCATCGTTCGCTTCAAGAATTTTCGCCCTCGCAAGTTCGTAATACTCCGCGTCCCAGCGCTCCTGCAAATCTCCGATGATTGTCACGCCGAGCACCACCACTGCGGCAAGAAATGCAAAGTCCACCAACACTGTCAGCAAAACCGCCAACACCGGCGGCACCCGATGCCGCTGCAACCAACCGGTGACCGGGTAGCTCACCGTCGCGATGAAGAATGCCAGCAGCATCGGCACGAAGAACGACTGCGCAGCCCGCAGTCCCGCCACACCGATCACGAGGGCCGCGAAAAGAAAGACCATCTGCGAGGCTCGTGGCCTCTTGGGCGAGCTGGGGTTTTCCATCATGCAATGTGCGGTAAAACTAGGATCGAAGCCGACGATTCACAAAGCATTCCTCAAGGAAATTCAATCTCCCCCGCCCGGCTCAGAGGTTGCCAGTCACGAAGCCCCTCCCAACCGACCAAGCGCGCACTTTGCAAGGGTTGGCCCACTCGTCGGAAAAAACCTTCGGTACCCGGTCTTTTGTCCAAATCCGCTAAGGCCTCATCAAGGAGGGGCCATCGCCAGACGAATCCCTCGTCGCGCAAACGCCGCGGATCCACCCACCGGCTCTTGAGCACCAATTCCGTTTCCGTGCCCATCAAACGCGCCCCCACTTCCATCGCCCACGCCGGGGCGGGAATGCCGAAGGGCACTCCTTCGAGCCGCCGGAAAGCACGCAGCAACTCGCGGTTGGTGGGAAATTCGGGAGCTGTTAGATTGAAGACGCCATCGAGAAAAGGGTCGGCGGCAATGAAGTCGATCCCTGCCAGCAAGTCGTCCATATGGATCCAACTGACTCGTTGATTGCCCTTGCCCATCGCTCCCGCCAATCCCCGTCGCGTCAGCCGACTCAAGACGTCAAACACGGTGCCGGTTTCGTTTGCCATCACCATTCCGATTCTCAGCGCGACTTTTCGCGTCGCACCCGGCACCCGCGTGGCGAAGAACGCCTCCTCCCACGCCTGTGCCACCTCGCAGGAAAAGCCAGAACCCGGCTCACCGCTCCACTCATCTTGAGCGCAGTCCTCAGCGTGACGATACCACGTTGCAGTGCTCGCATTGAGCCACAATTTCGGTGGGATCTTGCACCCTGCGATCGCTTCACCAATCAGCCGGGTCGTGTCGATCCTCGACCGCATGATCTCCCGCTTCCGGGTATCGTCATAACGGCAGTTCACGCTTCTTCCCGCGAGATTGATCACCCGCTCCGCGCCTTCCAATGCGAGTGCCCAGGGTCCGATACTGACCCCGTCCCATTCCAAAACCATCCCCTCGCCCCGGGCACGGCGATTCTGTCGAACCACCCTTACCACTTCCCGTCCCTGTCGCTCGTAATGACGAGCCAGATAGGTGCCCAAAAAACCATCCGCGCCAAAAATCACAATTTGTGGATTCATCTCAAAGTTCCTCCGTTTGTGCCCAAGAAAAGAGTTTTCAATCATTCCTGAAAAATACTCTTGGATTGCGATCAGATGAAAAGTTTCGCGGCCATCTGCACAGCGAAGCCGTGCTTCATGGATCCGACCCGATCGGCCACTTTGGAGGCGAATCCGACGAACTCTTCCAACTGACGCATTTGTGCATGAAAGGCCACAGCCTCGGACGATTCTAGGTCGCGCGTTTCTTCGGCACAGCGTTGCAACACCGACAGTGCAGGGTCGATCTCCCGCTTCTTTCGCTCACGTGTGACGATGGTGAAAATCTGCCAAACATCTTTCTCTGCCTCGAAAAAATCACGTCTCTCGCCCTTTTTGACCACCACCCGCAAGAGTCCCCACGCCACGAGCTCTTTGAGGTTTGAATGCGCATTGCCCCGACTGATCTGAAGTTCCTCCATCACTTCATCCGTATTCATCGGCTCCACCGCGGTCATCAGAAGGGCATGAATTTGCGCCATCGTCCGATTGATCCCCCACTGCGATCCCATCGCCCCCCACTGCGCCACAAATTCCTCTCGCGCTCTCTCCAGCTTTGCGTCTCGCGTGCTCATATTTTCAGTATTGAATGAAAATTCAAATAGTCAACCCCGCCTTGCCGGGGCGGCTCAGGCATATGCCACGTGACGCAATCGCCTCGTAACAAATGAGACACCAGACAAGGGTGCCAGCTTACAGGCAAGACCGAGGAACTCGTCGCGGAAGCGGGAGTTGAAGCTTTCGATGTAGGCGTTCTGCTAGGGACTGCCGGGTCGACGAAGCAGGTCCTGAAGCCCTTCGCCGCGATTCAGTCCCGCACCGCCCGCACTACGGACTCGGGGCCGTCGTCGAAGCAGATGAGCTCAGGGGCACCGCGTTCCCAAACCAGCCGCTCCAGATCGGGCACGACCTCTTCGACGGTGATCGAGGGCACCACTTCGATGTTCAGCAGCTCACGGCTGTATCCATCTACGATCGGCAGCCATTTCAACCGCCCGCCATCATCGGTCTGGTCGTGAACAAAATCGTAAGTCCAGATTTGGTTGAGGCGGGTCGCGGCATGCCGCTGCCTCGAATTCTGCGCGCTGCTGCGGGCCGGACGTGCGGATACCTCGAGCCTTCGTGCTTCCAGATTCGGCACACTCGCTTCTCATTGAGAATTGCGCACCCTTCCCGCGCAGCAGGCGGACAATGCCAAGATAACACACGAGTTCGCTGCACGCGCAAGGCGGTCGATGTCAGCGGTCAGGGAGCGGTCCTTCATCGGCTGCTTTCATTCGTATCGCTGCCCGATCACCTGGCAGGCCGGGCACAAGTGCGCGACAGCATCGCGCGGCGCTCTGGGCCTACCACTTTCCCCGGTTGACATCCTTGAGCATGTCCATGTCCAGCGCCTGCTCGGCCACCAGCTTCTTTAGCCGTGTGTTCTCCTTCTCAAGTTCCTTGCATCGCTTGACGGTCTCCGTTTTCGCAACGCCGTATTCCCTGTTTAAACGATGGTAGGTCGCCACGCTACTCACCAGCTTGCGGCAGACTTTTTCGTTTTCCGTCCCTCGTGCCTGTTCTTCGACGGCCATCCACAGCTTCTTGACGATCTGTGGTGAGGGTGTCGTTTTTCTTTCGTGGCGAGATGCAAACCCGGCTCGCGCCGGGGACTCTCATGGCAGGCGGATCAATTTCCGAGGAGCACATCACCCAAACTACGAAAAAGCAGCGCCCGGCACTGTGACCGAGACGCTGCTTGAAGAAGATCGACGAGGCGGAAATCCAGTGGTCTATCGGGACACCTTCGCCTCCAAATCGCCGATGGCCCACTGGATTCCAGCTAGGTAATGACGGAGGACAAGCGGATGCCAATACATGTCGTGGTTGTGACCGAGGGAGCAGTAAAACATCCGACCTTCGCCCCACGAACGAGCCCATGAGACGCCGAAATCCTTGTCGGTGCGCTTGATGCCACCCAGCTTCATGTCGGTCTTCTCCGGGTCGAGACGGAGTAGCATGTGCACCTTCTTGGAATCATAAGGAGCCTTGAATTGGTAGATCTCTTCTTTGAAATCGAGATTCTTGCCGTCGAACATCGATGCCAAGGGATGCCGCTCTTGGCCAGGCTCCACCTTGATCGAGACCTGACGGTCGGCTGTCCAAGGGTGACCATCGAAGTAACCGCCTACCATCTCGCCATACTCGGACCAGTTGTAGAAAGTATCCGTCGCGGCATGGATTCCGACGAAGCCCTTCCCGCCCTTGACGAAGTCCATCAAGCTCTTGCGGAGCAACTCAACACGCGACTCCGCATCCTTGCGCTGCTCCTCGTTAAGCCCCTGCAAGGCCTGCTGGGGAAGCGAGAAGACGTCCTGCGTGGTGCTCAGGAAGACGATCGCGTCAAAGGCCGCAATCCGGTCCGGCTCGAAGTTCGCGAGATCGTCACTGATCACCGCCTCGAAGGCGCCGGTCTTGCGACCCAGCTCGGTAAGGGCCAGCTTGCCGGTGGCGATCGACGCATGGCGGAAGCCCGCGGTGCGGGAAAAGACCAGCACCTTGCGCGCCTTGGTCGGCTTCGCGGCTGCCTCCGTGGGGAGGGCTGCGGCGATCTTTTCTGCGGAGCCGGGAGGAGCCTGCTCGGCGTCGGGCGCGGCGGATGCAAGGAGGAATGCCGCGGCAGCGCCGGCCAGGGGAAACAGAATCGTGGGTTTCATTTTGGTCATAAGGTTCAGTGTCCGGGCTTGGTCCAAGCCGAGTTGTTTTTCGAGGAAGCAACGGCGGCCTCAATGAAGGCCATACCGGCCAGACCATCGCCGATATCCGGGAAATCGTAGCCCTCGGGACGCGGATAACGCCCCTCGACTTCATCGCGAATCGCCTCGCCCGCGGCGAGATACAGGTTTGCGAATGCCTCGATGAATGACTCGGGATGGCCGAAGGGCAGACGGGTATTCGCCGACGCCTCGGAGCCATTGTAAGAATTTCCGCGACGCCAAATCTCGCGCGGTTTGTCGGCGAATTTCACGACCAGCTCGTTCGGGTGCTCTTGATGCCACTCGATCGATGCCTCGGTGCCGTAAATCCGGATGTTCAGGTTGTTCTCATCCCCGGTGGAAACCTGCGACGCGTAGATGATGCCCTTTGCACCGCCTTCGTAGCGGACGAGCATGTTGCCATCGTCATCGAGCGGACGTCCCGGAATGAAGGTCGAGAGCTCGGCAGCGATTTCCTCGATCTCCAAGCCAGTGATGTAACGAGCGAGGTTCTCAGCATGAGAGCCGATATCGCCGATGCAGTTGGAAATGCCCGCGACGGATGGATCCATCCGCCAGTTCGAGATCGCACCGTCGGCCTGTTCCTTCAGCGCGCTGATGGCGTAGCCCTGGGGGTATTCGGCCACGATCTTCAGGATCCGTCCGAGCTTGCCCGCTTTCACCATGGCGCGAGCTTCTTTGACCATCGGGTAGCCGGTGTAGTTGTGGGTCAAAGCGAAAACCTTGCCCGATTTGGCGACCACGGCCGCGAGCTCTTTGCCTTCTTCGAGCGAATAGGAAAGTGGCTTCTCACAGACGACATTGATGCCTGCTTCCAAGAAGGCCTTGGCAACCCGCACGTGAAGATCGTTGCGAACCACGATCGAAACGAAATCGATCCGCTTGTCCGCAGGCAGCGCGGCTTCCTTCTCGGCCATGTCGGCCCATGAAGAATAAACGCGGGAGGGATCGAGATAAAGGTCCTCGCCCGAGGCCTGGCTCTTCGCCGGGTCGGAGGAGAAGCAACCGGCGACCAGTTCGATCTTGCCGTCGAGATTGGCGGCCATGCGGTGGACGGCGCCGATGAAGGCACCGCGGCCGCCGCCGACCATGCCCATGCGAAGTTTGCGGTTCATGTGTTGAATCTTGGGTTGGATGGGGAGCAAGCGAACCGCGGGGCTGCTGAGTTCGCAGAGAGAAACGGGGAAAATCAGATATGGAATGATTGCAACCTTTGCGCCTCCTCTGCGACCTCCGCGCTGCCGCGGTTCGATCTTGTTAGACAGCTACCGGCGCGCCGCTGGCTGCCGAGGCATAGATGGCATCGATGATCTTCATCAGTTTGAGCGCCTCGTCCGGAGTGTTGAATGGGGCCGCTTTGCCCTCGATTGAATGAATGAAGTTCGCCGCTGAAGCGCTCCGCCCCATGTCCTCGCAAGCCTCGGTCACGATGCTGCGATTCACCGAGCGGCCGTTCTCTTGGACATACAGCTCGCAGGTGTCGATCGCGGTCTCGTCCAGCCCGTCACGACCGAAAAGACGTTCGACCTTTCCGCCGGCCTTGGAGCCCTGGAACACGACCGAGACCTCTTCGCGCTTGATCATTTCCGCCCAGGATACCTGGAGCGAAAGAACTTGTCCGCCTCGGAAGGTGACGAAGCCATGCGCCGCCGCCTCGACGTCATTCGTGCCGTCAGCCCGGTCGGGAATGCCCCAGGGACCCTTGAAGCCTTTGTCGGTGATGTGGTCGTTGAAGGTCTGGGCAAGCACGTGGGCCGGCTCCGGGTAACCCATGAAATGCAGGGCGAGATCGATCATGTGCAGCAGGTCGATCACAGGTCCGCCACCGGAGAGCGACTTCGTGGTGAACCAGCCCCCGAAGCCCGGGATGCCGGTGCGCCGAATCCACTTGGCTTGGGCGGAATTGATGGTGCCCACGGTTCCGTCCGCCACATACTGCTTCATCGCGATCGACTCGGGCCGGGCACGATTGTTGAAATTGAACATCAGCTGCTTTCCGGCGGCCTGAGCGGCATCGATCATCTCCTGAACCTCCGCCGCATTGAGGGCCGGGGGCTTTTCAGAAAACACGTGCTTGCCAGCGGCGAGGCACTGGATCGCAAGCGGCTTGTGGAACTTGTTCGGCACGATGATCGACACCGCATCGATGTCGGCATCGGCCAGCATCGCCTCGACGCTTTCGAAAGAGGCGGGAATGTCCCACTGCTTGGCGGCACGCGCCGCAGCACCCGGTGCCGGGTCCGCGACGGCTGCGACGGTGGCTCCGGCGAGGCGAAAACCTTCCGCGTGATAGCGCAGCATGCCGCCGGCTCCGATGACTCCTACTTTGGTGGACATGGTCTTGATGAAGAATTGGGGATTGGGATAAGGAAAGAGTGCGGATCGGAGCCTGCGAGCAGCGTGCGACAACATGCCGCCGACAACCTCAAAGGATTCCTTCCGAACGATCCATCCCGCTCCCTTGGATATTATTGATTGGTCTTATCGAAAGCCGCGTCGAAAGCGACCGTGCTACGTGGGAAATCGAGACCCCTGACGAAAGCGCAGCTCTCGGTGGCTCCGTGGAAACGATCCATCCGCCCGTCCTCCCACTCGATCGAGAGCGGACCGGAGTAACCGATGTCATTGAGCGCGACGATCACCTCCTCGAAGTTGATGTCTCCGCGGCCGACGCTGCGGAAGTCCCAGTAGCGACGAGCGTCGCAGAAGTCGGTGTGGCCACCGAAGACCCCCACCTCGCCGCTGCCGTGACCCCACCAAGCGTCCTTCATGTGGGCGTGGTGAATGCGTTCGCCGAGCAGGTAGATGAACTTCACGTAATCAACGCCCTGATAGCCAAGATGGCTCGGGTCGTAGTTGAAACCAAAACGCTTGTGGCCGGCCACCGCTTCTACCGCACGCTGAGCAGATGCGATGTCGAAGGCGATCTCGGTCGGATGCACCTCCAGCGCGAAATAGACATCCTCCTTTTCGAAGGCATCGAGGATGGGCTTGAAGCGCGCGCCAAAGTCATCGAAGCCCTTTTGCAGGTAGGCTTGGCTGGTCGGCGGGAAGGCGTAGAGCGCCCCCCAAATCGAAGAACCCGTGAAGCCATTCACCACGGCTTTGCCGGAACCCGCAGGCTTGGTGGCCATGTAGTCCCTACCCGCATCGAGAAACTTGCGGCAGGCCTTGGCGGTATCGATCATCTCCTGCGCGGCGCGCTGGCGGACACCCTCGGGCTCGCCATCACCCCACACGTGGGGTGGCAGGATGCTTTGATGACGCTCGTCGATCGGATCACAAATCGCCTGACCCACGAGGTGGGCCGAGATCGCGTAGCAAGCGAGGTCGTGCTTTTTGAGCAGTTCCCAACGACCTTCGATGTAACCGGGCTCGTTCAGCGCCCGCTGGACGTCAAAGTGGTCGCCCCAGCAAGCCAGCTCGACGCCGTCGAAGCCCATGGCCTTGACCTTGGGGAGAAGTTCTTCCGCAGGGATATCGGCCCACTGGCCGGTGAAGAGTGTGACGGGACGGGACATGATGGATTGGGTAAAATGGTCGCGAGAGATTGGCGAAGCCCATCCACCGTGGGAAATGCAAAATTCCGACCGATGATGAAAATCACGACATACCCCCTGCCCCTTGACCTGCGACGCCTCAGGACCGAGTCTGCCCGCGGCCATGCCAAACGAGCTCTCTTTCAGCCCCATCGAGGAAATCATCGCCGAAATCGCCGCAGGGCGTCTGGTCATTGTTGCCGACGATCCCTCGCGTGAAAACGAGGCCGACTTGGTAGGCGCAGCCGCCCACTGCACACCCGAGATGATTTCTTTCATGGCGCTCCACGGACGAGGCCTGATCTGTGCGCCGATCACCCGCGAGCGGGCCGAGGAGCTCGACCTCCCGCAAATGACCCGCCGCAACCGCGAAGTCCAGCGCACGGCCTTTACGATCTCGGTCGATGCGGCCGAGGGGATCACCACCGGGATTTCGGCCGCCGACCGATCCCTCTGTGTGAAGCTCTTGGCCGACCCCGCCGCGGGCCCCGACCACTTCGTCCACCCCGGACACATTTTCCCCATCCAAGCACGCCCCGGCGGCGTGCTCCAGCGCGCCGGACATACCGAGGCAGCCGTCGATCTCGCACGACTCGCAGGATTGGCCGAGGCGGGCGTGATTTGCGAAATCGTCCACGAGGATGGCACGATGGCCCGGGTCGGCGATCTCGGCGATTATCAAGCCGCCCACGGCCTCAAGGCCTGCACCATCGCCCAACTCATCGAATGGCGCCGACGTTCGGAAAAGCTGGTGGTCCGCGAGGAGGTCATCCGCCTGCCCACCGACCACGGCGAGTTCGACTGCCACCTCTATCGGGTGGAGACCGATGCCTCCCACCACCTCGCCCTCGTGCGCGGGGAGATCGATCCCGACAAGCCGGTTCTCGTGCGCGTTCACTCCGAGTGCCTCACCGGCGATGTCTTCCTCTCCCAGCGCTGCGATTGCGGTGGCCAGCTCGACGCTGCCATGGAGCGCATCGCCGCGGAGGGCGGCGTCCTGCTTTATCTGCGCCAAGAAGGCCGCGGCATCGGGCTCGCGGCGAAGATCCACGCTTACAAGCTCCAAGAGCAGGGGCTCGACACCATCGAGGCCAATGAAAAACTCGGCTTTGGTTCCGACCTCCGCGACTACGGGATGGGTGCCCAAATTCTCTACGACCTCGGGGTCCGCCGCATCCGGCTACTGACAAACAACCCGAAGAAAGTGGTCGGCCTCGAAGGCTACGGGCTGGAAATCACCGAGCAACTGCCGATCAGCCTCCCCACCAACCCCCACAACGAACGCTACCTCGAAACCAAGAGGGAGAGAATGGGACACCGTCTCTAACAAGCTGCTAGATTGAAGCAAGGCCGCCAAAAGCTCACCTCGGGCCCGCCATTCACGGGCCTCATTGGGCCTCATCGGGCCACTCAGGCCGCGATCTCGTAGTGCTCAGCGATCTGACGGAAGATCCGGTCACGACGCTCGCGCGCCTGTTCCACATCTCGGGTCTTTAGCGAAAACCGCAGGCGCTCCGCCGTGGCGTCCGGCTTGTGGACCGTCAGGTGACACCACCAAACTCCCCGGTTGTTCCAGAGATGATGGTTCGGATTGTCCTGATTGACGCGAAGGGCAAGCTTGGGTTTCCGTTTCATGCGGTTCAGTGCCAGTGGATCGGGTTCAGGAGCAGGAGATCGCAGCGACCATTGCTCTGCTTGCTGACACGAATGACACGGATTGGAGCGGTTTGACGGGGGCAGGCAAGGAGATTTGCCCGATCGGCCGATTTTGGTGAAGTCCTCCACGGACCTGCCGAGCAGTCTCAGCCATCCATTCTGGAGTCCTCCGCTTCCGTCCTTTCCCGCGCTTACCCAGCACAAAGGTCTCCCCTCCTCCGGTTCCAGGTCGAGAGCCTCAATCAGCAGGACCACGGAATCCGAAGATCCTCAGGCAAGCTCCAGTGCAGCGGCGAAATGCCCCAGAAGGACATCCATCGGCTCGGTGCCGCAGGACACGCGAATCAGGTGCGAAGGAACCCCACAGGCTTCCGCCCAATCCAGCTCGGGATAGTGTGCCAACAAGGTGTAGGGGCAGGCCAAGGTGAAGGGAGTGCCGAAGCTGGGGCCCTTGCTCACCTTCAAGGCATCGAACACCTTCGGAGCTCTCTTGGGATTCTTCAGGACGAACGACAGAAGCGGCCCATAGCCGCCCTTCGCCGTCATGATCCGATCGTAATTCGCCGTGTTGACACGCGACGGATGCCAGACCTCCGCCACCGCCGGGTGGGAGGCGAGCAGTTCGACCAGCGCCATCGCATTCGCGTTATGTGCAGCCATTCGCCCGGGAAACGACTTCAAATTGGCAAGCAGCACCTCCGCATCGCCCACATATAGCGGCGAGCAGGTCGCACTTTCCTCCGTCAGCAGCGGCAGAAAATCGGCAGCGAAGGGTGAATCCGGCCGCACCACTGCCATCCCCGCCATCACATCCCCGGCTCCCGACAACCATTTGGTCAAGCTGCTCGTCACCACGTCCGCCCAGCGCAAGGCTGCCACATTCGATGGCCCGACGGTCGAGTCGTCGATTATTAGAGGCACGCCGCCCTCGGCGCAGGCGGCAGCCACCCGCGGGACGTCGATGGTCCGCAGCAGAGGGTTGCTGGGCACCTCAGTGAAAACGGCGGCAAAGTCACCCTGACGAATCCGGCGCAAAGCCTCGTCGAAGGATTCGCCCTCGGCCTGATTGAGGAACACCACCCCGTGACCGAACAACTCCTGAACCTTCAGAGCATCGACGTAGGGAAACTCAATTTGTAGGGTTTTTCGGCCCTCCTTCAAACCCGGCAGGGAACGCAGCACCGCGGAAATCGCCGCCATCCCGCTGTTAAAAAGACACACGTGCGAGGGATCGACGGAAACGATGCCGCCAAGGCGCCTTTGCAGAAGGTGCCCCTTGTCTCCGTCGCGGACCTTGCCGTTCAGGAAATCTTCGGCCTGACGGCTTCCGATCAGCTCTCCCGTGAACCGCTGGTAGTCCACTGCCACCTGACGGGCCTTCGCCGGCACCGCCAAGACTTGCATGCCATGAAAGTCCACTGAGCGCACCGCCACCTCGCCCCGCCGTTCGATCCAGCGCTGAGCCCGCTGCGCCGAAATTTTGCCCGGAAACACCAGGACAAACTCCCCCTCCCGGCCGATCTCGTCCGCAGCAAGAGAAGTGAGGCGCGCGACCAAGGGATGCCGGAAAAAGCGAGGGTAGCCGATTCGCATCTTCCGAACCACCTTGTCGCGACCCTCCTCGTAGCCGAGGACCGATTTCCAGGTGGGCAAGCAAACCGAGCAGGCGTGGGGGGAATCTGGAAGAGGAATCCCCAAATCCTCCTCTTCCCAAGCGGGCTGGGCAATCAAATCACGCATCAACACCCCTTCCTTGCCGGGCGGGAGGGCGGTTCGGCAAGTCAGGATTTCCGGCAAGTAACGGCGAAGGACGCTTTTCGCTCCGGATTCCGCTTGTGACGCGGGGCAGGCCTCTCCTACCTTCCGCCCGCCGCGCGGCCAGCCTCTCCGCACGCGGTCCATTCGTGCCCATGAAAGCCATCCTTGCCCTGGAAGACGGCCGCCTTTTCGAAGGCCGAGCCTTCGGTGCCTCCGGAACCACCACCGGGGAAATCTGCTTCAATACCTCGATGACCGGATACCAGGAGGTGATCACCGACCCCTCCTATCGCGGACAGATCGTGGCGATGACCTACCCGCAGATCGGCAACTACGGGGTCACCCCGGAAGACGCCGAGTCCGCTGGACCTCACGTGCGAGGCTTCGTGATCGGAGAGCTCTCGCCGGTCGCCTCGAACTGGCGCTCCCGCCAGTCGCTCCCGGATTACTTCAGCGAGCACGATGTCGTAGGCATCGAACACGTCGACACCCGCGCTCTGACGAAGCATCTCCGCTCACTCGGCGCGATGCGCGCCTGCCTGAGCACCGAGCTTTCGAGCGAGGCTGCGATCGCCACCGCGCAAGCCGCCCCTTCGATGGAAGGCATGGATTACGTGCAGGAAGTTTCCACCCCATCGAGCTACGCATGGGAGGCCGATTCCCGACGCTTCGCTCTTTCGAACGCCTCCACGGGTCACCTCGAGAACTATCTGGAGTTGCCGCCCGTGAAGCACCGCATCGTTGCTTTCGATTTCGGCATCAAGTGGAACATTCTCCGCCGCCTTCGTCAGGCAGGATTCGAGGTCGAAGTGCTCAATTCCCGCACGCCCGCCGCAGAGGTTCTCGCTCGCAACCCCGACGGCATCTTTCTCTCCAACGGCCCCGGCGATCCGGCCGCACTGGGCTACATTCACGAGGAGATCAAAAAGCTCATCGGCAAGAAGCCCGTCTTCGGCATCTGCCTCGGAAACCAGATCCTCGGCCACGTTTTCGGAGGGAAGACCTACAAGCTCAAGTTTGGTCACCGTGGCGGCAACCAACCGGTGAAGGATCTTCGCAGCGGACGCATTTCCATCACCTCGCAGAACCACGGCTTCGCGGTCTGCCCCGACTCCCTGCCCTCGAACGTGGAAGTCACTCACATCAACCTCAACGACGGCACTGTTGAAGGCATCCGCCACAAGGAGATGCCCGTATTCTCGGTCCAGTATCATCCCGAGGCTGCTCCCGGCCCGCACGATGCGAGCTACTTCTTCGAGGAGTTCGCCGCCCTCATCGACGCGACCAAATAGACCTCCCGCCCAGGATCACTGGCAACCGATCCCTGATCACTTTTCCATGAATACCATCGTAACCGGTCTCCAATGGGGAGACGAAGGCAAGGGTAAGATCGTCGACTACCTGACCGAAACCGCCGATGTCGTCGTGCGCGGTCAAGGTGGCAACAATGCCGGTCACACGGTCATCGCCCGCGGCACGAAATACGTCCTCCACCTCCTGCCTTCCGGAATTCTCTGGGATGGCAAAATCAATGTGATCGGCAACGGCGTCGTACTCGACCCCGTCGGACTCGTCGCCGAGATCGAGCGACTCGAAGGTCAGGGCGTTTCCGTTACGCCTGACAAACTCCTCATTTCCGACCGCTGCCACGTCGTTCTTCCGCTCCATAAGGAGCTCGACGCTGCTCGCGAAGCCGCTCTCGGCGACCGTAAGATTGGCACGACCAAGCGCGGCATCGGCCCGGCCTACGCGGACAAAATCAACCGCTGCGGCTTGCGCGTCGCTGATCTTCTGGATGAGCCGTACTTCCGCGAAATGGTCGCTCACCGCACGGCGGATGCCAACGAGGTGCTCGCGAAATTCGGCCTGCCGACTTTCGACGCCACCGAGCAGGCGGAGGAAGTTCTCGCCGCCTTTGCCCGTCTCCGCCCGCACGTGACGAACACCATTCCGGTCCTCCACAAGGCTTGGAAGGACGGCAAGGTCATTCTCTTCGAAGGCGCACAAGGCACCCTGCTCGACATCGACTTCGGCACCTACCCCTTCGTCACGTCATCCAACACCACCTCCGGCGGCTCCAGCACTGGAACGGGTCTTCCACCGACCGCTATCCAGCAAGTCATCGGTGTCTGCAAGGCCTACACGACCCGTGTCGGGTCGGGCCCCTTCCCCACGGCGGACGAAGGGCTTTCGCAGTATCTGCACGATCTTGGACGCGAATTCGGCGCCACCACCGGCCGCCCGCGCGGCTGCGGTTGGTTGGATGCCGTCCTGCTCCGCCACGGCTGCATGGTGAACGGCACCACCGGCCTCGCAGTCACGAATGTCGATGGCCTCGACAACTACGAGACTCTTCGTATCTGCACGGGCTACGACATCGACGGTCAGGTCCATGAGTTGCCGCCCGCCGACCGCCACGCGTGGGATCGTGCGGTGGCCATCTACGAAGAACTCCCAGGCTGGCAGCAAGACACCACCGCTTGCACCCGCTACGAGGATCTTCCGTCCAATGCGAAGGCCTACCTCCTGCGACTGAGCGAACTCTGCGGCACACCGGTGAAGTTCATCGGCGTTGGCCCGGACCGCGCGCAGACCCTTGTGGCCTGAAATTTCATCCCGGCTTCATGCTCTCTTCGTCGCCACGACCCAGCCTCGGCCACGACATGAACCTCACTTCCATTCCCCGTCACATCGCCATCATCATGGATGGCAACGGCCGCTGGGCAAAAGAACGTGGTCTGCCCCGCCGCGACGGGCATCGTGCCGGCGCCGAGTCCGTCCGCGAATGCGTCGAGGCCTGCAAGGAACTCGGCGTCGAATACCTCACGCTTTACGCCTTCTCGTCCGAGAACTGGAACCGTCCCGCCGCCGAGGTCACCGCCCTGATGTTGTTGCTGGAACGCTTCCTCGAGGAGAAGGCGGACGAACTAATGAAGCAGGACGTCCGCCTCCGGGCGATCGGCCACCTCGACCGGCTACCAGAGAAAACCCGTCGCAAACTGGACAAGGCCATCGATCGCACCGCGGGGAATCGCTCGCTGACGCTCGTGCTGGCGCTGTCCTACGGCTCGCGCGAAGAAATCGTCGAAGCCGCCCGCGGACTGGCTGTCGATGCCGCAGCCGGGAGGCTCGATCCGGCCACCATCGACGCCGCCACCTTCGCCTCCCGGCTCTATACCGCGGACCTTCCCGACCCCGATCTCCTCATCCGCACCTCGGGCGAACTGCGCGTCTCGAACTTCCTTCTGTGGCAGATCAGCTACGCCGAAATCGTGATCTTCAAAAAATTCTGGCCCGATTTCCATCAGGCTGATCTCTTCGAGGCGGCCGACGAATACGCCCGCCGCCACCGCCGTTTCGGAGCACTTTGAAGGCCGGTTCTCCACCCGGGCCCCATTCACCACGTCTCTCCTTTCGCCACGCCGCCGGCTTTTTCCGCTTTCCGTCGCGAATTCCTCCGCCATCTTTCCCGCCCCATGACCTGTGACTTTTTGGTGATCGGCTCAGGCATCGCCGGTCTTTCTTTCGCCATCCGGGCCGCAGCTCATGGATCGGTGATCGTTATCACCAAAGGCAAGGCCCTCGACTCCAACACCGCGTGGGCTCAGGGAGGGATCGCCTCCGTTCTTCGGCCAGGGTTCTGCGACGATGGTGATTCGATCGAACTCCATGTGGCCGACACTCTCGATGCCGGTGCCGGACTCTGCCGCGAGGACGTGGTCCGCAGCATCATCGAAGAGGGTGCTGCCACCATCGACGACCTCACGAGCTATGGGGTCTCTTTCGACAAGGACGACGACCACTTCGCCCTCGGCAAAGAGGGCGGCCATTCAAAACGTCGCATCCTCCATGCCCGCGACACCACCGGTCTCGAAATCGCCGAGTCCATGGTGGAAGTCGCACGACGCACACCAAACCTGACCCTTCTCGAAGACCACTTTACCATCGATCTCATCACCACCGGCAAACTGGGCGTGACCACTGAAGACCGCGTGCTCGGTGCTTACGTGCTGGAGAAGCACACTGGCGAAGTGAAGATCTTCCGTTCGGATCGCGTCCTGCTCGCGACCGGTGGCTGTGGCAAGGTCTACCTCTATACGACCAATCCCGATTCGGCGACAGGCGACGGAGTCGCCATGGCATGGCGCGCGGGTGCCAGTGTCGCGAACATGGAGTTCATCCAATTCCACCCGACCTGCTTCTACAACCCCGCCGCCACCGGAGCGGAAGCTCGTTCCTTTCTCGTCAGCGAAGCAGTACGCGGCGAGGGCGGCATCCTCATCAATGGCAAGGGGGAGGATTTCACCCGCAAGGCGGATCCCCGCGGCTCACTCGCCCCACGGGATATCGTCGCCCGGGCGATCGACCGGGAAATCAAAAAGACTGGAGCTCCCTGCGTCTATCTCGACGTCACTCACAAGCCCTCCGGCTTCATGCGGGAGCGCTTTCCCTTCATCTACGAAAAGCTCCGCAGCTTCGGTCTCGATTGCGAAAAGCAGCCCATTCCCGTCGTCCCTGCAGCCCATTACCAGTGCGGCGGCGTCCTAACCGACATCAACGGTAAGACCTCCATCCGAGGCCTTTATGCCATCGGCGAAGTCGCCTGCACTGGCCTCCACGGGGCGAATCGACTCGCCTCAAACTCTCTGCTCGAAGGCAATGTCATCGCCCGTCGCGCCCTCGACAGCATCGTGCATCACTATGGGGTGGAGCGAAATGGCGACGATGCTCCCGAGATCCCCGACTGGCATCACGGCGACGTGACCGCGCCCGACGAACTCGTGGTCATCTACCACAACTGGGACGAGCTCCGCCGACTGATGTGGGACTACGTTTCCATCGTCCGCACCGACAACCGCCTGCGCCGCGCCGGCACCCGGCTGAGGAACCTGAAAAAGGAAGTCCGCGAATTCTACTGGGGCCACCGAGTCACGGCCGATATCCTCGAACTCCGGAATCTCGTCGCCGTCGCATCGCTCATTGTGGACTGCGCGATCCGCCGCCGCGAGTCCCGTGGCTTGCATCACACGCTAGACTACCCGGGCCTCGACGAGCGCTTCCTGCGCGACACGGTGCTGCGTCGCTTTTAATCTTCCGCCCACCCATGGGAACCGCCCAACAGAATCGACGATCCCTCGATCCCAGCGCCCTCGCCGGGATCTCGTTTCTCGCTCTGCTTCTCGCCACTGGGATGGTTCCGGTGCATGCCCAAAGCCAAGTTGCAGCCGTCACCGGAGGCAGCCTCCCGAGGGTCGTCATCCCGACTTCCACACGCATCATCCCCCAGCAGCGCACCACACAGCCAGGCATTGGCATCCTCTACCCCTGGCAGAAAAACATCACCGCCACCGTCTTCTGGATCGGCGAAGAACCGACCGAGAACAATCCAACCCCGAACGACAAGTCATCCTGGGATCAGGAATGGGCCACTCGCTTTGGTGGCTGCGATGCCCCGGAGCCGGGAACCCGGATCGCCTGCCATCGCAGCGGAGATTTCCGCCCGAAAGGCTTCACCCCGGGCCTCAATCCCTTCTACGTCGCCCTCCCCTACAACGACATCGCCGGCTGGGGACGCCACAAACCCGAGGCCGCCAAGGTGATCCCATGGTTCGCCCGCATGAATCCCGATCCCGGCAAAACCGTTCTCAAGGGTCGATGGATCCAAATCTACAATGGCAAGCGGAGCTGCTACGCCCAGTGGGAGGACTGCGGGCCGTGGATGACCGATGATTGGCAATACGTCTTCCAAGGCCAGCGACCGAAGAATACTTCCAACAAGGGTGCAGCGATCGATATCTCGCCCTCCGTCCGCGATTACCTCGACCTCCAGTCAGGCCAAAAGTGCCACTGGCGCTTCGTCGAAGCCGGGCATGTCCCCTACGGACCTTGGAAGAGGTACGGACTCACCCAGACCGCCACTCCTCCGGTCGCCCAAGGGCTGCCCGATCCCAATGCCCAGCGGCGCTACCTCGACTACCTGCGCAAAGTCCGCGACGAACAGTATCAGCGGAAGACCCGCTACGATCTTCAAAGCGGACGCTGACCGAGTCCCGCGATTCCGCGGTTGCCGACTTAGTAGGCTCTTTATTAGCCTCACTTCGTGACGTTTCGCATCCTGCTTGCCCTCATCGCACTGCCAACTTTGGCCGTCTCGGAAGAGAACTTTATCCCCGACATCGCGGCAAATGTCACACGGCCTTGGCCGGGAAAGGACTTCTGGTCGAATCCTGCCGAAGACTGGATGGTGTCGAAAGGACGCATTGAAAACGCCTTCTCCGGTGGCAACCGCAACGTGGTTCTCCTCACCGCCTCCATCAACGAATCCAAGGCGCCCTTCAATGTGCGCGTCCATCTCGACCAAGTCTCCTTCGAACTCTTTGGCGAAGGCTTCGTCGGGCTCCAAGTCGGACTCCGCGGATCAAATCCCGACTTTCGCGAAGCCGCCGTGGACGGCACCGGGTTCCCCGTCGGCATCGACTTCAGCGGAAAGCCCTTCATCGGATCGATCCAAGCCGACCAAGCCCCCCTCCCTCTGCCCCTGCTCGGCTTGGTCCTGGAACTCAAGGGCGAACCAGCCGACGGCGATCTCTATCACCTCAGCCTGCTCGTTCAGGACGCCACCGGGAAAATCCTCCGCAGCATCGCTACCGAGGTTCACCAAAGCTGGCTCACAGGACTCATTTCGCTCACCTCGTCCACACGCCCGGCCCCGCTGGTCGATCTCGCCTCCGCCCGACCCTCCAAGGTGCCACCCCTCGCCCGCGACCGCGAGGGCGAAGGCCGCTTCGCTTTCAGCAAACTCGTGCTCACCGGCGGCAAATTCACCCGCCACCCGGAGCGCGCCTTCGGCCCCGTTCAGTGGGTGACTCACACTTTCGACAATGATGGAACCCTCTGCCTGCTCGCCCAAGCGGCAACTTTCAGCCGAAACGAGAAGCTCGAGGCCGAACTCCACCTGCCCGGTCGCGAACCGCAATTCGCCACCCTCGACCCCATTTCCCGCAGCGCCCGCTTCCGCGTGATCCGGCTCGATCCCACGAAGGAGCTGACCTACGAGGTGAAGCTCGCCGGTGAATCTTTCAAAGGGACGATTCGCGGCACCCCCCGCGATCGGCCGATCACCATCGCCTCCCTCACCGGCAACCACAGCACCGAGGGCAGCGGTTTGCCCGACCCGACGATCATCGCCAACGTCAGCGCCCACGCCCCTGATTTCATCAGCTTCCACGGAGGCCAGATCGACGAAAATACCGGCGGCTATGGTCAAATCTACGACCACCGTCCGGGCGATCGCGCCCTGATCTGCTATCTCCGCAAATACGCGCTTCACGGCTGGGCTTGGCGCGAACTCCTCCGCTCCACCCCCTCCGTCACGCTTCCGGGCGACCGCGATGTCTTTCACCAAAAACTCTGGGGAGCCAATGGCATGCGCTCCGACATCACCAACGGTTACGGAGCGCAGGCCGAGGATTCTGGCGGCTACAAAATGTCGGTGGAGTTCGTCAATGCGGTCCACCGCACCCAGACCGGCAATCTCCCCGACCCCGCCGACCCAGCTCCCTGCGCCTCCGGCATCAGCGTCTATTTCACCCGCCACGCGTGGGGCCCTCTCGATTTCCTGATCCTCTCCGACCACCAATTCAAGTCCGCTCCCAAGCCCCTACTCCCCGCCGCCAGAATTACCAAAGGCTGGCCACTCGCCAGTGATTGGAACGCGGCCACCGATGCCACAGTCGAAGACGCGAGCCTGCTCGGGACCCGCCAAGAAGCCTTTGTCGACCGCTGGACGAAGTCTCCCGCAAAGGGCAGCAAATTTCGCATCGCCCTGTCCCAGCACCCCTTCCTCGCCCTGCGGACATTCCCTGCCGAGCTGCAGTCCGACGAGCTTCTGACCGAAACCCAGACTTCGACCGCCGACGATGAAGCGAAAGCGGACTTTGTCGCCAATGCGTGGCCCTCCGCCCCGCGCGCCAAAACCCTCGATCTCCTCGCCTCCGTATCCGCCTTCCACCTCTGCGGCGGCCCCTTCCCTGCAGCCACAGGGCGTTATTCCAAGCCCGATGGCAGCCTCGCGTGCTGGTGGGCGAATGCCGCTCCCAGCATCCCCGCCCCCGCCATCCGCTGGGCACCCGCCAAGTCGTCAAAGGGCAACGCGCGCGACGCCTTCGGGCACCCTTTTGAGCTCGATGCCGTCGCCAATTCCGCCAGCGGCTACCTGATCACCCGCTGGGAGCCCGGCACCGGCGAAGTCCGCATCGAGAACTGGCCCGCCAAAGCATCGCCACAGCAAGCAGCGCCGGACAACCGCCCCTTCGAAGGCTGGCCCGTCACCATCTCTGGGAAGTCTCAAGATTGAGACGCCGCCGCTCTCGGCCAGCAAAGCAGCATCCCCGCTTGCGTGCCCCTGGCACCCCTTCCATTCTCATTTCGATTTGTCCGACAACTGCCCATGAAACTCACCGGATTCGCCGACGAAGCCTCCCGCGACCTCGAAACTCAAATCAAGGCCACCCGAGAGCTCGGATGGTCGGCAATTTCAGCTCGCGGGGTCAATGGTGCCAACCTGCACGAGCTTCCCGACGAGGATTTCAACCGCGTCGCCGATCGCCTCGACGAGGCAGGCATCCACATTCCGGAATTCGGCTCCCTTATTGGAAATTGGGGCAAGAAGATCTCCAGTGACTTCCAGATCACCCTCGCCGAAATCAGCCGCGCCATCCCGCGAATGAAACGCCTCGGCACCCCGCTGATCCGCATCATGTCCTATGCACAGGAGCCTTGGGGCGACGACCAACAGGAACAGGAGCGCTTCCGCCGACTCCGCGAAATTGTCAGTCGATTCCAAGACGCTGGTCTCACTGCGGTGCACGAGAATTGCATGAATTGGGGCGGCTTCTCCGCCGACCACACCCTGCGCCTGATCGATGAGGTTCCTGGGCTCAAGTTGGTCTTCGATACCGGCAACCCGCTCTTCCAACGCGATCGTTCAAAAGCCGAGCCCCATCCCTGGCAAGACCCCTGGGAATTCTGGACCAAGGTGCGCGATCACGTCGTTCACATCCACGTCAAAGACTGCATCAGCCCACCCATCGATGGTGTCGAGCCCCTCTACACCATGCCCGGCGAGGGCGACGCCCGTATTCCCGAGATCCTCGCCGACGCCAAGTCGCGCGGCTACGATGGATGGATCGCGATCGAGCCCCACGTCGCCACGGTCTTCCACGTCAAGGACCAGTCCCAGGTCGATTGGCAGCAGTGCTATGACAGCTACGTCGCTTACGGACGACGCATGGAAGGCATCATTGCCGCGCTCTGATCTTTTCTTAGCCTCAGCGCCCCCGGAATTCCCTGCGATAGCGCGAAGGAGCGGATCCATTGAGCTTCTGAAAAAAGCGGCTGAAGTAGTATTCGTCGCTGAAGCCAAGCCGGTCCGCGATCTCCTTCATCTTGAGATCCGTATTGATCACCCAGCGCAGGGCCTCTTGATTCAGTCGACGGGTTAGATATGCCTTCGGAGTGATCCCAGTGCTTCGCACAAATGCCATCGAAAAGGCCTCCGCCGTCGTGCCGTAAACTTTCGCGAGGTCGCCAAGCCGCAGTCGCGCGCCGAGGTTCTGTTCGATGAGTTGGAATACCGGCGTGAATTGTGTGTGAGTCTCCAAGTGACCGGAGATCACCTCGTCGAGCTCTGGCACGGCGGTCGCGAACCACGATAGCAGCCTCCCCCGCAGCAGCAGCAGGTTTGCCACCGATCGTGCCCGATCCTCATCCAGCCATTCCCGCCACTCGTCCGGTTCGACCACTCCGGCCATCCGGGGCCCACGTGCGGGCCAATCCAGCAAGGGATCCACACCCGGCAGCCACTCGCTCGAAAACTTGAAGAACAGAACCTCGCAAGGTTCCTCACAGCGCCGTTCCACCGGAGTGTTCCCCGGCAAGAACCAGACCTGCCCCGGCTCTAGATCATAAACCCTTCCCCCGGCGACCACCTGCCGCCGTCCCGATAGGGTGATGTCGATGTGATTCAAGTAATCCGCCTGCAGCTTGCCTTCCGAGCTCCACTCCGGCCCGACCTCCGAGAAATACATGCCCAACAGCTGAATTCGAAATTTCCCGGCCAAAAGCGATTCCCGCTCCGCCTTGGAATTGCTCACGATCGTTCGCATTCCCGCGTTTGCCCGCGCGTCGGTAGTATCGATCAGCCTCATACCCCATCGTTAGCCCCTGTTGGAAAAATGCAAGAAAATCACGGATTCATCCATGGAAAAATCCTCACTTCCATTGCACATCCTGATGGATAGCACATCGCGGCGCCTCATGACCGCTCCCCACTGAGGCAACTCCAGACACGCATCACATCCCCTCGCCGACCTCGAATCCAATCATGAAACCCTACATGAAATCTATCCGCTCCTTCCTCGCCGGTGTGGGGCTCATCGCATCCCTCGCCCTCCCGGCGATGTCCCAAGTCGTTTATTTTGATGACTTCAACGACCAGCAGAATCTCTTTGCGGGCGGCCCCTACACCCAGACACTCGGCGGATCGGCACCTGCGGTCCGCAGCGGCACTCTTGGCGGTAGCTCGACCGCCACATGGCTGGCTGGAGTGGAAGCGGGAGGATGGGGTCAACGGGATTATGGCGACAACAATGTTGCCACTCCCACCAGCAGCAACTTCCTCGCCTTCACACCCACCTCTGGCCAGAATTACACGGTCCAAATGACCATTGATACCACAGGCCTTGGTGGTGCCGACCCTGGCGGTACCAGTTCGTGGTTCACCGTAGGCTTCACAAGCAGCCAACACCACTGGAATGGATCGGATGCAGCCACCATCGACGTTGGACATCTAGTCCGTTGGAACTCGAATGCAGTGACAACCATCACCTACACCGTGGCAGGTTCTGACCTTGTGGCGGCTGGAATTCAATATGTCGGTTGGATCACGGACAGACCGGGTGTTGTCAACCTGAACAGTTCCAGCCAAGTCAAGATCGACAACTTCAGTCTGATCGCGAGCGTGCCGAACCCGACCCTCACCTATGTTGGCAACGGCTTTGACGCAGGCACAGTGCCAGTCGATCCCTCAAGCCCCTACACACCCGGTGCGGTCGCGACCATCGCCGCTCCTGGCGATATGGCCCTCTCGGGATACACGTTCATGGGCTGGAACACTGCGGCCGATGGCAGCGGCACAAGCTACGCTCCCGGTTCCACATTCACCATCTACAACAACACCACGCTCTACGCGAAGTGGCTGGCAAATACCATCTCTGTGGTGACCTACAACGGGAACGGCAACACCGGCGGTAGCGCCCCCGTGGATAGCAATCTCTACGACAGTTCCACCAGTCCCAGCGCCACGGTCCTCAGTGCGGGCACTCTCACCAAGACCAGCTTCACCTTTTCGGGCTGGAACACAGCCGCAGATGGTAGCGGCACGAGCTACAGCGAGAACGATACCTTTGCCATCAGTGCAAACACCACCCTCTACGCCATTTGGACTCCAGGCCCCGACTACGTATGGAGCAATGGCGGCGGTACCGATACTTGGAACACGTCCGACGCGAACTGGCACGAGGCGGTTTGGACCAACTCTTCCGCAAACAATGCAATGTTCACTAGCGTCGGCGGCAATGTTTATCTCTCCTCGGGGTTGATCGCAAACAGCGTGAATGTTGGCGGTGCAGTGGGCAATTTTGCTAATCTCGGCTTCGTCGATGGCACTCTGAGTGCGAGCAGCCTCCTTGTCCAAGGGAGTTCTACTAACGGCGGCAACTATGGGGCCAACCCCATTCTAACGATCGATTCGAATCTGAGCATCAGTGGTGATGTCTCAATCGGGCGCTCGAGCCTGAACATTCTCGGTGGCAGTTTCACCGCAGACCGCATCGTCACCAACGCAGCTAGCGCGGACTGGGCCCGCTTTGTCGTCTCCGGAGGAACCGTTACCGCAACCAATGGCGTGGACGGCTCGCTATATACCAGTGCAACCTTTGCGGTCGACCTGAACGGTGGCGAACTGCAAACCCCCTCCCTTCGGGTCGCGAACCGCGAGGCTGGGACCAATAACAATGCTTGGCTCACTTTCAATGGTGGCACGCTCAAAGCGATCGGAGCAGATAACGCGAACTTCATCACCACCTACGGTGGTGGCGCGAACACCTACGTCGCATCCGGGGGGGCCGTGATCGACACCAATGGCTTCAACATCGGCATTCAAGTCAGCCTGAGAGCCTCCGGGTTCGACGGTGGACTCACCAAGAACGGTGCTGGCACGCTTACCCTCAGCGGTTTGAACAACTACACCGGCAACACCGCGATCAACGCTGGTTCACTCATCCTCGCCCAAGGCGGACAACTTGCTTTCAAACTTACGGAAGAACCTGCTTCAACCACGATCTCCGGAACGGGAAGCGCCACTTTCAACGGGAGCTTCAGCATCGACACGAGCGCCATCACCGGCAGTACCGGCTACATCTGGACTTTGGTCGATCGCGTCAATCTCAGCAGTGTCTCATTCGATGCCACCACCTTCGCAGTGATTGGGTTTGATGACACCGACAACGACGGCGTGTGGACCATGAGCGACGCAAAGGGAGCGTGGAGTTTCTCCGAGGCGACCGGTGAACTCACCCTCGACATCGGCAACGACTATGACGATTGGGGCAGCGCTTACGGCCTGGCCACCGGCAGCGAGGCCGGTGACCTCGACAACGATGGCGTCAGCAACCTCGATGAATATGCTTTCGGCCTTCTTCCCAACAGTGGAAACTCGGTCCAGCCCATCGTTGCCCAGTTGAACCCAAGCACACGCAGCTTCAGCTACACGCGCCGTGACCTTAGCAAGACCGATCTCATCTACAGCGTCTGGTACTCCACCGATCTCCAGACTTGGACCGAAGATGTCGCTGCCTCCGAAGGCGCTTCGACCTTGAACGCCGATGTCGAGACGGTGTCCGTGACGCTCTCCGCTGCTGCCGGGGAGCCGCTGCCGTCGAAATTATTCATCCAAGTCCGCGCCCAGTAAGTTTAGTCCACTGTAAGACTCCAAAGAACCCCAAACCCCAACGAACCCAGATGAAACTCCAAAGCACCTACCTTGCTTCCCTAAGCGCGGTCGCCATGGCACTACCCGCCTCCGCGGCAACGGTTATCTATCTTGATAACTTTAACGACCAGCAAAATATCAATACGGGCGGGCCTTACACCCAAACACTAGGCGGATCGGCACCAACCACCCGCAGCGGCACTCTCGGCGGTAGCGCAACCGCCACATGGTTGGCTGGTGTGGAAGAGGGTGGATGGGGTCAACGGGACTATGGTGACAACAACGTCGCTACCCCGACCAGCAGTAACTTCCTCGCGTTCACACCGGTCTCAGGCCAAGATTACACGGTTCAAATGACCATCGATACCACTGGCCTCGGTGGTGCCGACCCAGGTGGCTCGAGTTCATGGTTCACCGTGGGCTTCACCAGCAGCCAACACCATTGGACAGGAGCGGACGCTGGGACCATCGACGTCGGGCATCTCGTTCGTTGGAACTCAAATGCAATAACCACCATCACTTACACCGTGGCAGGTTCTACTCTTGTTGCAGGAGGCATTCAGTATGTTGGTTGGATCACGGACAGAGCGGGTGTCGTTAACCTGAACGGTTCCAGCCAAGTCAAGATCGACAACTTCAGCCTGACTGCCGTGCCAGAGCCGGGCGCAGCACTGCTCGGGGGCCTCGGCCTACTGACGATTCTCCGCCGTCGCCGCGGTTGAATCCACCTTGAGGCATGGCCTCTAGGGTCATACCCACCAAACTTTGCCCCTGGAGGGGGGCAATACCCGGGGCGGTCCGCGATATGGGTTTTCGTGGGCCGCCCTGATTCTTTTTCACAGCCGTTCCATCATCCGTTTTTTCTCACTCACCGATCCCATCCACTCATGATGCGCACCCCCATACTGCTCGCCTCCTCCCTCCTGCTCGCAAGCTCCAGCCTTCGTGCAGAGCCTCAGGGAATGACCGAATTCCTCCAGAGGAAATACGGCTTCTTTGTCCACTACGTCTGGGGCGGCGAACAAAAGGGTGCCATGAGCGTCGACCGCGCCGGGAAGCAAGCGGAGAGCTTCGATGCCTTCGCCGATGCCTTCGATGTCGATCGCTTCGCCGACGACCTCGAAAGCTGGGGTGTCGAGTATGTGATTTTTACCGCGTGGCACTACAACATCAACCCACTCTTCCCGAGCGAAACCATGAAGAGGTGGGGACTTGAGAAGCATCGCTGCAAGCGCGATTTGATCCGCGAGGTGATCACCGCATGCACGGCTAAGGGCATTCGGGTCATGCTCTACACCCACCCGCGCGACGGCCACGACCTCGGCCCTGAGGATCAAATCAAAACCGGTTGGGGCGGTCCGAATGGAGTCGACCCCCAATGGGAGAACTTCGATCGCAAAAAGTGGAACGACTTCACCTGCGAGCTCTACGAGGAGCTGATCACCCGCTACGGCAATGACATCATCGGTATCTTCTCCGACGAAGGCAGCGCCGCTGGCGACAGTTTCCGGGTCGTAGACTACCCCCGACTCCGCCGCACGGTCAAGTCGCTCCAGCCCGACCTGATGATGGAGCAAAACTGGTATGGCACCACCTACTCTCTCGACGTCGGCTGCAAGGAATATGCCTTCTGGGGTGAATTTGCGAGCCACGATGGAAACGCGTGGCCCGCTTGGCGGATGCCGGTGGCAACGATGTTCGCTCCCTCTTGGTATGCGACCCGACCCGCAGGCCAGACCGTGACGGTTTACAAAGCCGAAGACATGTTTCGGTACACCGTCCTCCAAGCCGGGGCCAATCACGAGGGCGGTGGCGTGCAATGGGCTGCCGGCAACTACGCCGGTGGAGGTTGGGAAACGGGCATCGAAGAAACCATGGATCGTGTTGCGGCCCTGATTCAACCGATCGCGCCTTCCATCAAAAAAGTCCACGCCAGCAATTCGTGGCCGACCACTCAGGGAACAAAAATCCCCGACCTCCGATGGGGCGGCGTGGCCACTCGCTCGATCGATGACAAGATCGAATACCTACACATCCTCACGCCCCCGGCCGATGGCTCGAAGTCGCTCACACTGCCGGCGCCAGCCGATGGCAAGCGTTTCTCGAAAGCCGTGCTCCTCAAAAGCCGACAAGCGGTGGATCTCAAACAAGACGCCCAGGAACTCCGCCTCGAACTCCCCGCAAGTCAGGCGTGGGATCCGCTCGATACCGTCATTGCACTCCAGGTCGCCGCAGATTCCCCGCCACAGAACCTCGCGCTGTGGAAAGCCTTCCGCGGCTCTTCGTTCCCTGATCCCGGTCCCTCCGGCGCGTCGGCCTATGCCTTTGCGGCCGTGGATGGCGACACCTCCACCCGCTGGTCATCCCGCCCCACCGGCGCAACCGAAGGCAACGAAGCCGTTCCTACCGACGATCAGCCTTCCTGCCAAATCGATCTCGGATTGCCTGCCAAGCTCACCCGCATCGAAGTCCTTGGATCCGTCGGACCCGACGTCGTGCTTTCGCTGTCAGCATCCCCCGATTTCAAAAAAGCGAAACGCGTCGCGAGCTCCAAAGCGACCCCGCCGCCCAGCCTCGTGATCCACAGGGCGACCTATGGCACCGGCGATCAGGTGGCCGATCTCACCGATTTCGCACGGAAATCGATCTCCAACGGTATTCTGAACCTCAAAGCTGGCAACGAACTCACTACGACTGACCCGGCTCCCGGCAAGCTGAAGGAGCTGCGTGTCGAGTTCAGCCTCGATGGCAAGGACTCGCTCAAGGTCGTCCCCGAAGGCGGGTCCCTCGATCTCGGTGGAGCTGTGTGGGCACTCGACCTTCCCGCCAGAACCTCCGCCCGTTTCGTGCGGCTCGAGCGCAGCCGCAGTGGACCACCGCTCTGCGTCGCCGAACTTCGCGTCTTCGGAACTTTCGAGTAAGAATCGGATCGTAATTGCGTAAGGTCTCGGCCCGCGAACGCCGCGGATGCTCTCCGACCTTGCCCATGCAGCCTCATGTCACCCTTGTCGCATTGTTTGCCGCATGCGCGCGTCGCTTGGCGTCGGTCTCCCTGCTTTGCCTTTTCACTACCCTTCCCATGAATGCGGAAAGCACGGCCGCTCGTCTTCAGGCTTCGATGATTTGGTCCCCTGAATCCCCCGGAGGAACCCAGGCCTACGTCGCCTTTCGAAAGGAGTTCGATCTTGCCAAGCCCCCTGCCAGCGCTGACTTCCACCTCTTTGCCGACTCGCGCTACCTCCTCTGGGTCAATGGCAAACAAGTCCTCCGCGGCCCCTGCCGATTCAATCCCAAGCGCCCGGAATTCGACAGCACCGACCTCGCTCCTCATCTCCGTGAAGGCCGCAATAGCATCGTCGTGCTGGTCCACCACTACCCCGCCACCAACGGACGGATCATGCGCCACGAGCCTGGCCTCACCGCCCTGCTGGAAATCGACGGCAACGAATTTCTCCGCAGCGATCCTTCGTGGCGTTGCAGTCCGAATACCGAATATCGCCCCTCCCCCGGCGCTTGGAGCTCGATCCCCGACGTGATCGATGGCCGCGTCCGCCCGGGTGAGTGGACCCGTCCCGGCTTCGATGACTCTGCATGGCAAGCCGCAACCCCCGTCGACGGCAATACCTGGGGAAGCATGCATGCCCGATCGATTCCCCTGCCACGCGAATCCGAATTGCCCGATGTCCAACTCAAGCCCGGAGAGTATCCCATCGCCGAGCGACTACCGATCGAACTCAGCACCACCGACACACGTCCATGGAACTATCCCGGCGGCTTCATCGGCAAATGGATGTGGGCACCCGGAGCCGCGAAAACCGTCTGGTTCAAGACCGTTTGGAGCAATGCGGGCTTCGGCGTCGGTCAAGGCTGCGACCTGAGGGTCCTCTGCGACAACCGCTTCACTCTCTACCTCAATGGCCGTCCGGTCGCGACCAGCGACGACGTGGCGACCGGCTGGACTGGCAAGCTCGACGTGGCCGATGGCGACGTGATCACGATCGAGGCCGAGGACCTGGAACAGGGCGACCACAGCGCCGGACTTTTTGTATCGATGCTCAACGGCGGGAACGCAGTTCTCGGCACCGCAGACTTCCTCGCCACCAGCACCCCACCCCCGTCCGACTGGAAGACAAGCCCCGAGCTCAGCGGATTCTCCCAGCTCTCTCCCACCAATGTCCACCCCGCCCACATCGGGCCGGCGGCGGGAACCCAGTCTTTCGTGCTCGATCTCGGCCGTATGGCGATGGCCTACCCGACGATCGAGCTCGAGGCGGATGAGGGCAGCGTACTGCAACTCCAATACGCGCTGCGCCATGTGAACGGAGAACCCGCCGAAACCTACGGCGTCGGCACCACCTACACCGCCCGCGCCGGACGCCAATCCTTCGTCGCCGCCGACCAGTGGTGCGCACGCTACGTGACGGTCAGTTGCCTCGCCGGACGAGTGAAAATTCTCGGCTTCAAAATGATCGACCGCCGCTACCCATTCGAGCGCGTCGGCAGCTTCAAATCCAGCGACCCCTTCCTCGACCGACTCTGGGAGATGTCGGTCAATACCATCGAGTGCACCAGTGACGATGCCTATGGCTCCGATGCCCGCGAGCGCAACGAGTGGGTGCAGGATGCGGCCAAAGCCAGCTTCAACACCACCCGCGTCGCCACCGCAGGTCCCGGGATCAATGGCACGAAGATCCACTCCGATCCGCGCCTGCTGCGAAATGTCCTTCGCCACGCGGCACTCTCTCAAATCGACGACGGAAGCCTGCTGGGAACCTTCCCCACCGATCGGGGACGAGAAGATCCGCACTACATCATCGAAGACTACAACTGCCAGTGGGTCGAGGCCTTGAAAACCTACTTCGACGCGACCGGTGATAAGCACTTCGTCCGCGAGATGTGGCCACAGCTCGTCAAACTGATGGATGGATTTCTCAAACAAGTCACTCCGCGCGGACTGCTGCTCGCCCGCGAATACACATCCTTCGACAACCCCTTGGCCTACATCACCTGCGAGGGTGCGACCATCAATTCGTTCTTCCATCAAGCACTCCGCGACAGCGCCACGCTTGCCAGGGCCATTGGAGAGCTCGACCAAGCCAGGTCTTACACAAGCGCCGCCGATTCCCTGCACGATGCCTTCAACCGCCATTTCTGGCTGCCCGACGAAGGAGCTTATCGTGCCGGCATTCTTGGAGAGGAATCGCTTGCGCCCAGCGCCCATGCCCAATTGCTCGCCCTCCACTACGGCCTGGTGCCCGACGAGCGCGAAGACTCCACTCGCCGCTGGTTCCTGGCCCACTACAAAAATCCAAGCGGCTTTCACTGCGGCAGCAATCCTGACAGCGCGCAGATGATCGCCGGGAAATCAGGGATCGGAATGCCCATCATGTTTCACTGGGTCTTCCACGAACTCTACCGAATGGACCAACCGGCGAGCGATCAGGAGGTCATGGATCAAATGCGTAGCCGGTGGAAATACATGGTGGAACTCCAGCAGGACGCTGGCACCCTGAGCGAAAAATTTGTTCATGCCGACGGAAGCGGGGCGAGCGAATCCTGTCACAACTACGGATCCATCCCGGCTCATTTCCTCAGCTCATACGTCCTCGGCGTCCGTCGCCAACTCCCCGCCGCCGAGAAGCAACTTCTGATCGAACCGCGACTCGGCGATCTCACCCTCGCGGAAGGAACCGTGGTCACGGAGTTCGGTCCGGTGCCGGTGTCTTGGCGTCGTGAATCCGACCGACTCGAATTCACCATGGAAATCCCTCAGGGCATTGATGCCGTGCTTCGAATTCCTGATGCTGTGCCTGCATCCTTAGTAATCGATGGCTGTGAAAGCAGCCCAGCCACGGAAGGACGTTATCAGGTCATCGCACTCACCGGCGGTCGCTACCGTGGCCGCGTGGTCCTTCGCTAACTTTCACTTCCCACGACTCCAGATGCGCACTTCATCCATTGCCACACTCCTCCTTGCAGCCACTCTGCATGCCGAGCCCGATTTGACCCGCGAAGCCGAAACCACCGGCGACCGCACTCCCACCGATGCTTACGGCGGCAATAGGAAAGTCGCCCAACCGCTCACGCCCGACGCGGCAAAAGTCCCCTACCTCATTCCCGATTCCATCGATCCCGGACCCTTCGCGCCCAACTGGGGCAGCTTTACATCCGACAAGCTCAAGCACGAACCCGACTGGTGGCGCGAGGCGAAGATCGGCGTCTGGTTCCACTGGGGCCCGCAATCGATGGGCCGCAACGGCGATTGGTATGCCCGCTTCCTCTACCAGCAAGCCCCTGAAGGACGGCAAGGCCGGGCAAACAACCGCTGGATGTACGATCAGCACTTGAAGCAATTCGGCCATCCCTCCGAATTCGGCTACATGGACGTGCTCAACGCATGGAAGGCTCCCAAGTTTGACGCCAAGAAGTTGATGGACCTCTACGCCAAATCCGGTGCGCGCTACATCCTCGTCCAAGGTGCCCACCATGACAATTTCGACCTCTGGGACTCGAAGTTCCAACCCTGGAACTCGGTCAATGTCGGCCCGAAGCGCGACATCGTCGGCGAGTTGTTCACCGAAGCCCGCAAACACGACTTCCGCACCGGCATGGCCTTCCATGCCGACTACTCGCTCTGGTGGTTCCAGACGGCATTCGGCGCCGACAAGACCGGCCCCAAGGCGGGTGTTCCCTACGATGCCGCAACCCGCAGCAAGGAGGACGGCAAGGGCAAATGGTGGGAAGGACTCGACCCGAAGGACCTTTATGGCATCGACCTGCAGGCGGAAACGCTTCCCGGCCAAAACATCCGCGATGGGTTCTTCACGCCTGTTAGAGACCTATTCGTCGATCCCGCGAACCGCAAGTTTGCCGAAGCCTATACCCTCAAATGGTTCCGCCGCGTGAAGCAGTTCGTCGACGACTACGACCCGGACATGCTTTACACCGACGGCACCGAGCCCTTCACCGGCAGCGGCACGGCCAAAGGCGTGATCAGTGACGCCACCGTGAAGGCGGTCGCCCACATGTACAACCGACGCGCGGCCAAAAACAGTGGCGAAGTCGATTGCATGGCTGTCATCAAAGGCGGACCGCGCATTACCGGCATCGCCGCGCCGCACGAAAACGGCTACACCGGCCCGATCAAGCGCGACCCTTGGGTTTGGGAAAACACCCTCGGCGAGTGGTTCTTCGAGGACAATACACTCTACGATAGCCGTAGTATGATCTTCCAGATGATCGAAGCCATCGCGCGCGACGGGAACTTCAACCTCAACATCGGACTCACACCGGAGGGCGAACTCGAACCCGGTGGGGTGAAAATGTGGCAGGACTTCGGCGAATTCACCCGCCGCAACGCACCCGCAATCTATGGCAGCAGCGCTTGGAAGACCATCGGTGAGGACGCATCGCTCGGCACGGCTTCCAAATCTGCCGACGTCACGGAAAAGGTCCGGTCGCTCATCACCGACAAACGACTCGATTTCACCGTGGGAACGCAGATTCTCGGTGGCGATCCTGCGCCTGGCATCCCCAAGACACTCGTCGTGAGCTACCGCCTCGACGGCAATCCCGATCTTATCGCCCGCGCGGAGAACGAAGCCTTGCTCATCGCTGGAAACAGTTCGCTTGAAATCCTTGATGCCCGTTTCATGCCAACACTCGGTGCTTGGATTCCTCGCAGTTTCCCTTCCGGTCCCATTGTGAAAGAGCATGCGGACTTTGCCATGAGCACCAGCGATATCCGCTTCACTCAGGGCAAGGACGGAGCACTCTACGCCTTCGTGATGGCCGTCCCCAAGGAAGGTGAAACCCTCCGAATCCACAGTCTCGGGAAAATGTTGGGACTCATGGATCAGCCGATTGAATCGGTCGCCATACTCGGCTTGGATGGGAAGCTCGAGTGGAGGCAAACGAACGATGCACTTGAAGTGGAATATCCCGCGACCAAGTCAGCGCTGCCCTTCGCTGTGGTCCTGCGGATTCGCTAAGCCTCCCCATGCGGCGACTGGATCGGCCCGATCCAGTCGCACGCCGCCCTGTCCCGCCACGGGACCCGCATCAGGCCACCGGAGTCAGCTCGTAGCCCTCCTTGCCGTCCTTCATGTTCCAGCCAAGCTCGGTGAGTTGCTGACGCATGCTGTCGGCCTTTGCCCAATCCTTGGCGCAACGGGCAGCCCATCGTTCTTCGGCGACCGCACGGATCGACGCAGGCACCTCGTGCACCGCTTCCTCTTCTGGCAAAGTAAGACCGATCGCCCGCAACACACGATTGAAAGCGGCAAGCGCCTTTGCGGCATCTTCGCCTTCCAGCTTCGCAGCATCGCGAAGCCCTGTGAAAAGGCCACCAAGGCAGCCCGGCGTATTCAGATCGTCGTTCAAGGAATCCCACGCCGCCTGGAAAGGACCGAAGTCCACCTCGTCGAAACGCGATTCCGCGGGTGCCTTCGCCGCGAGGGCACGAGCCCCCTTTGCCAGCTTCGCCAGCGCCTCCCGCGCGGCGCCTAGGGAATCGAGGGTGAAATTCAGAGGCTTCCGATAGTGCGCGCCGATCAACACGTAACGCACTTCCATCGCACCGAACCCCTTGGCCGCGAGATCCTCGAGCGTGTAAAGATTTCCGATCGACTTCGACATTTTCCCACCATCGACCAAGAGATGGGCGATATGAAACCAATGAGCTGCGAAATGCCCGCCACAGGCACAACAGCTCTGTGCGATTTCGTTTTCGTGGTGCGGGAAGACGAGATCGACGCCACCGGAATGAAGGTCGAAATCACTACCGAGGTATTCCTGAATCATCGCCGAGCACTCGAGGTGCCAACCCGGGCGCCCCTCGCCCCACGGCGACGGCCAGAAGTTCTCCCCATCTTCCGGTTTGCGCGCCTTCCAGAGCACAAAATCCGCAAGGCTGTCCTTTTCATACTCGTCGGAACTCGCACGCGTGTTCTGCGTCTTGCCGATCGCCAAGTCACGTTCATCGAGGCGGGAAAGCTTTCCGTAGCCGGGAAAGGAAGCGATGTTGAAATAAACCGATCCATCCTCCGATGCGTAGGCGTGACCCTTCGCGATCAAGGTCTGGATCATTTCGACCTGCTGGGCAATGTGATCGATCGCCCCCGGTTCGACGTGTGGGGGCAACAGGCCGAGCGCGGCGCAGTCCGCATGAAAGCGCTCCGTCCAGAAAGCGGTGAAATCCCGCAACGACTTCCCGGCAGCCTGCGAATCGCGGATCGTTTTGTCGTCGACATCCGTGATGTTCCGAACGTGGAAGCTGCGGATGCCACCCGTCTCCAAGCAGCGACGAAAGACGTCCTGAAGCACGAAGGTCCGGAAATTCCCAATATGAGCCGGTCCGTAAACCGTGGGACCACAGCAGTAGAATCGGAAAGTCCTGCCATCCAAAGGGCGGAGCTCCTTGAGCTCACGGGCCAGCGTGTCGTAAAGCCGCATCGCCGTGGGATTTAGCGGGTGATCGCTATGAATTCAACCGCGATGAAAGAACTTTCCGCAGCGCGGCAAAGGACGCGACACGATGATGGCGATGAAGGCTCGTGAGGCGTCGAACCCGCGATGTTCTTCCCCAGCAATCAACCACTCGAGGTGATCAGCCAATGCCCGGGACCTTCAGCGCGAGACACGCACCCGATAGAGCCGGGGTTCGCCTCCCGACTCCACAATCTCGATGGGAATTGTCAGTTCAGCAGCACCAGCCAAAGCCTTGGCTGGCACTCCCGACGCGCGCCCAGCAGGAACCGCAGCAGCACCAACCAGAAATTTCCAGGCAAGCAGGGAAAAGGTGGTAAAAATTAGGGCGATCCCAAGATTTCGCATGCGCTCAAGCACGGGTGTGCAGTCGCGACAAAAGATAAATTTTTACAAATTATCAAGTTTATTTAAAAACTTTTGGGGTTCGCGAAGGAACGGTAGCGATGCTTGAATCAAAAGGATGGCAGCCGACGAACGATCCAAACAGATTCTAGTGGGAACAGCGGTAATCGCCGGGGTGAGCGGCATCCTCGTCTTGCTTGCCGCCGGACGCTACCTACCAGGGCTTGGCGGCGAGTTCTTCGCGAGAATCCTAGGCACCATCACCACACCCTTCCTGATGGAAATCGCCTTGTTCACCTTGGGTCTGGTGGTGGTCATGACGCTCAACCAATGGAGGAATCAACGCGAGGGAGACGAGCTCGTTCATCTCGACGAACCTGAAAGCCGACCCGGTGAGCTGGCGGAACAGACTCACGCCGAGGTCATGAACGAAGTCAATCCGACCTGCGAAGGCGACACGGCCAAGCGGTAGACTCGACGAACGGAATCAAGCAGGGCCGCCAGCCTTGGCACCCCTGCCATCTCAAGATTCCGCGATTCAGCGCCCACGGCGAGCGGCTTCATCAAGGAAGATCTCAGCAAGCCGGAAGCAGCGGCGTGAAATCTCGCGTGCGTCGTGATCATCGATCAACGCGAGTCCCTCCTCGGCCACCTCGGCTTGGAAGATTTTCCATGCTTTTTTGGCAAGCAGATCAGGATCCACCCTCGTGCGGGCACCCGACGGCTGGTTCGCGGTGGGCTGGCTCACCGCAGCCGAGACGCCATCGGCAGACTGAGATACGAAAGCTTCGCCACCACCGGACCGCTCCAACGGAGACGATTGCCCGTGGCCCTGTCCCGACTTCTTTTTGCGACGCCGGCGCTTCTTGGAGGACGGACTTGAGTCCTGCGCTGAACCATCGACGAAAAACGGAATGGGGCCCCCACCCGCGTCACGAAAATCGTTCGGCTCACGTGACTCCCGAGCTTCGCGACCTTCCCGAGGCTCACGCTCTGGAGAAACTTCGCGCTCTGGTCGGATCGTTTCGCGCCGGACGCGGGGAGCAGATGCCTCGGGTGTCACGACTGCTTGGGTTTCTAAAGGGGCTTCCACCACTGCAGCTACCGATTTGGTCGTGGCGGTTTTTGCCACCTTCCGGGGAGCGGGCTTCTTGCGCGCTGGCTTGGCTGCGGATGCACCCGCAGCTTGATCGTCGAAATCTTCGCTCATCTTCAGGGAAAGCAAGCCGATCCCCCGCCGCGACGTCGAGCCCAAAGCCTCGGAAGCGCTGGGTTTCCCTCACAAAGAAAAATGGCGCGACCCGGCAGAATGACCGGACCACGCCATCAAGAGCAAAATTCGACCGCTCAGAAGTTCTTCAAATCATCCGCGCAATCCTTGTGCTTCGGATCAGCGTTCGTTTTGCCGTCCGCACCCGCCGACCAAAGATCGAAGTCAGGATTCTGTGCACTCGGAGAGTCGCCGGAGCGATAGCGGTAGAAATTCCCCCAAGGATCGAGGATGCGGGCGGTTGCCCCCGTGCCCTGCATCCAAGCCTGACCGCCCTTACCTTTGCCTACCACGGCATTGTTCTCAGGATCCAACTCGGGCAGATACACCACACCACCGGTATCGCGGGCCTCGAAGCCATCATAGTAGAGATACTTGTAAAGCACCTCGTCCCCACGATCCCCAGCAGGATCGACCGATGTCGGGTAGGCCCGATTGTCAGACTGATAATTCTCCAATGCGTTCTCGATCAACTTGATCTGAACCTTGGCCTTCTCGCGGGCATTCTTCTGGTTGACCAGATTGAAACCGCCCAGAGTTAGCCCTGCGAGCACGACAATGATGGCGACGACGACGATCAGCTCCATCAAGCTGAATCCTCGGGGGGCGTTGCGTGAAACTCGGATCTTCATAGTGGAACCAATCTTGAGGTCGAACGAAGCGAGCTCACGGGATCACTGATCACCCATTTCCGAGATGATCTTGATCAGCGGCAGGAAGAGAGCAAAGACCACGGCACCGACGACGAGGGCAAGAACCACGATCATGATCGGTTCAAGGATCGAGGTCAGCGCGGTGACCGCACTGTCCACTTCGTCGTCATAGACATCAGCCACTTTCAGAAGCATTTCCGGCAACTGACCCGTCTCCTCTCCAACGTCGACCATTGAAATCACCATCGATGGGAAGACCGGCGAAGTCTGCATCGGGCTAACGATCGATTCCCCCTCTTTAACCGCCTCGTGGACCCGATCGATCGCGTCGGAAACGACGACATTCCCCGCGGTATCACGGGTAATGTTCAATGCCTGAAGAATCGGAACCCCGGAAGTGACGAGGGTGCCAAGAGTGCGGGAGAAGCGGGCAATGGCGGATTTCCGCTGGATGTCGCCGAAAATCGGTAGCTTGAGCTTGGCGATATCGATCGAGCGGCGACCCTTCACGGTCTTGCCCCACGCGTTGCCGAGAACACCAACCAGCACGGCAAGCAGGAAGACCCAGACGATATTCGGAATGATCCCGATGCTCGGCTGGAGGAAAAACTTCGAGGTTCCGAACACGACCCTTGAAATCAAGGGCAGGTCAGCGCCAGGCCCCATATCCGCGAACATCGCCTCGAACTTGGGCACGATGAACAACATCAGGAAAACGAGAATGGCAACGGCGATGAACATGACGATCACCGGATAGACCATCGCCGACACGATCTTGTTCTTCAGCTTGTGAGCCTTCTCCTGATATTCGGCGAGGCGGACGAGGACGACCTCGAGCACACCGCCGAGCTCGCCTGCCTTGACCATGTTGACATAGAGCTTGTTGAAAATCTTGGGATGCTGGGCAAGAGCCTCCGAGAAGGTGGAACCCCCTTGGACCGAATCCGCAAGCGCACCGATCGTGCCCTGCAGCACCGGATTCGGCTCTTGCTTTCCGAGCACCGTGAGCCCACGCAAAAGCGGCAGGCCGGAATCGATCAATGTCGCCAACTGGCGGGTGAAAATCATGAGCACCTTCGGCTTGATGCGTCCACCGGTGGTCGCTTTCGAGCCCTTGCCGGCAGAAGACTTACCCTTCTTGGCCGCGGGCTTCTTGGTTGCAGCCAGCTTGCCCTTGCCGGCCTCGACGACCTGCAATGGGTAGTAATTCTGGGCGCGCAACTGCTGAATGGCCTCGGCCTCGTTGGCAGATTCGATCGTGCCGGAGATCTGCTCGCCCTTGGCATCGGCGGCGGTGAATTGGAACTGGGGCATGGGGTTGTTTTGAGTCGAGTGTGAAAAATGTGAACGGTGACAAGGAGACTGGCCACTCAAAAGTCGGCCGTCGTCCCGAATCAGGTGTATTTGAGGACTTCCTCGATGGTCGTGTGGCCTTGGTAGATGTTGCGCAATCCGTCCTCCCGGAGCGTTTGCATGCCGAGCTCCATCGCCTTCTGTTTGACCACCACGGTCGGCGCGCGGTCGGTGATGAGCTCGCGAATGGGATCTGAGACATCGAGCAACTCGTAGAGTCCCTTTCGTCCCTTGTAACCGCTATTGCCGCAGACATCGCAGCCGCGGCCGGTGAAGAAATCCTTGTCGCCGAGTTCGTGCACCGCCACGCCAAGTTGGGTGAGAATGCTCTCATTCGGTTCATAGGAGGCCTTGCAACTCTTGCAAATGGTGCGGACGAGTCGCTGGGCCAGGACGCCTTCGAGGGAGGCGGCGACCAAGAAGGGCTCGCATCCCATATCCACAAGACGCGTGACGGCACCGGGGGCGTCATTGGTGTGCAGGGTGGAGAGAACCAAGTGACCGGTGAGCGAAGCTTGGATGGCAATTTGCGCCGTGTCCATGTCACGCATTTCCCCGACCATGATACGATCCGGGTCCTGACGCAGGAAGGCGCGGAGAATCCGGGGGAAGGTAAGACCGATCGATTCATTGACCGGAATCTGAATGATTCCGTCGATATCGTATTCCACCGGATCCTCGGCGGTCAGGAGCTTCGCATCGATCGTATTGATTCTCCGCAGAGCGGCGTAGAGCGTGGTCGTTTTGCCCGCGCCGGTAGGACCGGTGACGATGAAAATGCCATTCGGCTTCTCGATCGTGTCGCAGACGTATTCGTAGATCGACTCGGGCAGGGCGAGATTCTCCAGCGAGAGATTGACCGACGAGCGATCCAGAACCCGAAGCACGACGGACTCCCCGTGCTGGGTCGGCAAGGTCGAGACGCGCATGTCCACTTGTCGGTCGCCGACCTGCTTGACGATGCGGCCGTCCTGCGGGATGCGGCGCTCGGCGATGTTCATGTTCGACATCACCTTGACCCGCGAAATGATCGGGATCGAGAGATGGACCGGCGGCGGAGCCATTTCGTAGAGCGTGCCATCGACCCGATAGCGGATCTTGAAGTCCTTCTCGAAGGGCTCGAAATGGATGTCCGAAGCCCGCTCTTTGATGGCCTGGAAAAGGACGAGATCGACATAGCGGATGATCGGAGCGGAATTCGCCTCCGCTTCCAGATCCGCTGTATTCATGCTGGCCTCAGCACCGAACTCCAACTGGCTGAGGATGTCCTCCATCGCCTTCCCTTCGCCACCGTAGCACTCGTTGATCTTTTGCTCGACGAGGTAATCCGGGGCGATGGCCAGAACCAACTCGCGCCCGAGAGCAAAGCGCAGGTCCTCAATCGTCTGCGGGTTCATCGGATCCACCAGCGCGAGGTGGAGCCCTTCACCTGTAAGATTCACCGGCAGTGCGCCATGGAGACGGGCCGTCCCTGCTGGAACCAAGGCAAGCAATTGCTCCGGCGGCGTCCAGTTGCGCAAGTCGACCAACTCCGCTCCAAGCTCTGAAGCCACGACCGGCCAGACGTCGTCACGATGATGAATGACTTGGAAATCGGCGAGGATCTCGGCGGCCTCCTTGCCGCTGTTATCGACCTCATTCAGGATGTCCTGCCCGAGCGAGCGGTCGATGAGGCCGCGGCTGATGAAAAGTTCTACGATCTGGTTGCTGTCCATGGACCGGGGTTTCGAAAATTTGAAAGCTGAAGATTAAAGCGAGGCACCAAGGATCAATCGAGATCCGCCATGGTCACGTGGATCACCTCCTCGGGCGAGGTAAGACCTGCGAGCACCTTGCGGATTCCGTCGTCCCGCAGCGTGCGCATTCCCAACTCCCGAGCGCGCCGACGAAGCTGGCTGGAGGTCAGGTTCTCGTTGATCATGTGGCTCACTTCATCGTCGATCTGGAACAACTCGAAGAGACCAATACGTCCGCGATAGCCATTATTGCGGCACTTGTCGCAGCCCACCGGCCCCATGATGGTCGACGCGTCATTGCGACTGCTGTCGAAGCGAAGCGCGCGGGCCTCCTTGTCCGTCAGCACATGCGGAGCCTTGCAAATCGGGCAAAGCTTGCGGACGAGACGCTGAGCCAGCACGGCTCGGACGGCCGAAGCGATGAGGAAGCGCTTGATGCCGATGTCCGCCAAACGAGCCACTGCGGACGGCGCATCGTTGGTGTGCAAAGTGGACAGCACAAGGTGACCAGTGAGGGATGCATTGATGGCGATGTTTGCCGTTTCCGCATCCCGAATTTCACCGATCATGATGATGTTCGGAGCTTGGCGCAGCATGGCGCGAAGCGCGGCGGCAAAGGTCATTCCGATATCCGTCTTGACCATCACCTGATTGATCCCCGGCATCTCGTATTCGACCGGATCCTCAACCGTGATGATCTTGCGATCCGGTTGGTTGATGACGTTGAGGCAGGCGTAAAGCGTGGTGGTCTTACCCGATCCGGTGGGACCGGTGACCAGAATGATTCCGTCCGGCAGACCGATGAGCTGCTCGAAGGCCGACTGGTCGTCGGAGAAGAAACCCAGTTCGGGCAAACCCAGCACCAGAGCCGACTTGTCGAGGATACGCATGACGACGGACTCGCCATGATTCGAAGGCACGGAAGAAACACGGAGATCGATCTCCTTGTCCCCCATTTTGACCTGAATGCGGCCGTCTTGCGGCAAACGCTTCTCGGCGATCGACATCGTGCCGCTCATCACCTTAAGCCGGGCAATGATCGCCGGAAGCAGCTTCTTCGGGTGATTGTCGACTTCAACCAGTTTGCCATCCATCCGATAGCGCACACGAACCGAAGTCTCCAGAGGCTCGATGTGGATGTCGGAGCAGCGCATCTTCATCGCCTCGGACAAAAGGCTCTGGACCAGGCGGATGATCGGCGCATCGCCATCGGAGACTTCCACGTCATGACCACCGGCGATGTCCATCGCGGCCGACTTTTCAGTCGCACCGTAGAACTGCTTCAGGAACAAGGTCACCGCATTGATCGGCGCGCAAACGAAGGACAATTCGCGGCCGAGGACGTGCGGCAAGCTGTCCATCGTCTCAAAATCGAAAGGATCGGCGACCGCGATGGTTAGAAAGACACCATCGTCCGCCACGGGAACCACTCGATAACGCCGGGCAATATCATCCGGAATGGCACTCGCCACATCCGGAGCGATCACCATCGAGCCCAGATCGATCGCATCGATCCCGGCGTTCTGCGCCAAGACGGCACAAACGGTCTCTTCGGAAAGATCTGTATCATTGAGCAATTTCTCGATGACCGAACCGCCTTGGCGGCGGGCTTGATCAAGGGCTTCAGGTGCCACGGCCCCCGCTTCGACAAGCAGGTCAGCCAAATAATCTTCGTTTGAGAACACGGGGTTTCGGGCCTTGGGAAATCAATTGAGCAGCCACGAGGGCACTGTGCGCAGTCGGGCTGTGGGAGATTGGTCAATCAGCTCCGCCTTTGTCAACTAGCCGACCCGGGATCGGCAAGGAATCACACGCAGGTAGTGACGTCGTATGGACGATGCGGTTGCGCCCGATGACAAGCTGTCGACTTTGGGACCCCGCCTCGGCGTTGACCCCATGACGGAAAGGGACGAGGAGTAGGGAGGTTCGAACAACGATGATCCCCACGCCCTCCCCCCCCGATCCACCCGCGCGTCGTCGCCGTGGCCGGAAGCGTTTGATGACGATGGGGGTTTTACTGGTTTCGTTGCTGTGGCTGGACGGCCCCGGTTGGCGCTGGCTTGGCGCAATGGGCCTTCGCGAGTTGAGCACTCAAGTGGGCATCGAGGCCGAGTTCACCCTCACCGGCCGACTCCACGATAGCGCTGCGATTGAGGGCATCTCGCTGCAAGGCGGACCGATTCGCTCACTGCGGATCGATGCCATCAAACCTCGCTACCGCATCCACCAGGCCTTTCGCGGGAAAATTGACGGACTCTCGGTGACCGGACTCCGTGCCACGATCGACCTCGACGCGCCACCATTGCCTCTGCCCCGCACCCGCAGAGCGCCATCGGCGGGCTCCTATCCTTTGGCTCAGACTCTCCGGAAACTTGCCGTCGCTCTCCAACCGCTCGATTTACAGGGCCAGATTCTCCGACTCGAGGTCGTCCGCGGCGAACAAAGCCTGCTTCGCACCGATCGCTTCGATCTCCAACATTCTTCAAACAGCGAGGATTACTCGTTCCAAATTGCCGGTCCACGCATAGGCCAAGAGCTCCACCTCCCCGATCAACGCGGAATTCTGACCTCTGACGGCTCATCGCTGGAGATCGATCGCCTCGACCTCCAGCCCCATTTCTCCCTCCGCGACCTGCGACTGCAGCTACCCCTCGATGCCGCACCACAGGGCTCCGCGGTCCTTCATTGGGCAGACTCACGATTGAAGATCTCCGTCACTCAAAGCACTGCCCGCCTCCGCCTCGAAGGCAAGCCCCTGCAACTCGACCGAGCGGCAAGAGACCTTTCCTTCCCCCTGCCTGCCGAAATCTCAGTTCAAAGGTTCACTGCCGAAGTCTCGGGCATCGATCGATCCCCTGATCAATGGATTGCCTCAGCGCAGATGGAACTCCGCTCGCTAAGGCATCGCGGCTGGCTGGCCGACGATCTCGACGTGCGTTTGTCAAAGAATGGATCACGCGGGCAGATTGACGTGACCACGAAAGCCTACGGCACCCAAATCCAAACCAAGGCCGAGTTGATCTGGCGAGACCTCGCAGCACGACAATGGCTGGATTTTGAGGCTCGGCTCCAGACATCTACCGGCGATCTATCTCCCCTCTTCGCGACCCTTCGGCAGGAGCTCGCGCTCGCGCCGTCCGCTGACATGGCAGTCCCGGAAGCATCGCTTGGCATCGACGCACGCCTGGATCTCTCAACAAGCGGGCTGAGGTCGGCGAGAGCCAAGTGGCGTCTCTCCACCCGGGATGACCTCGCCTTCCTTTCCGGGGAAGGCACTTGGAGTCCAGCAGGGGAAATCTCCGGCGAAATGAAAACCGAGGGCCTCGGCACACGCTATCAGCTCGACTTGAAATCGGGCCACTACGACGCCAGCACCGATTTCGACCACTTCCAGCTCGATCGCTTCGTGCCATGGCTCGCCATCGGAGGCATCAAAGTGCCGGAAGGAATCGGAGCCAGCGGAAAGTGGCGGGGCAAGGGCAATTGGCAAGTCGCCTCCCACACGGGGGATCTGGAGCTCGAGTGTGTCACGCGGGAAACTGCGAGCAGCCCTCCCCTGAGCGTCCACGCCCGCAGTTCTTACGAATGGCCCAACCGCATTTCCTGTTCGGAGTTCAGCGCACGAATGGATGATCAGCGTCTCGATGCCGCCTTTCACTTCGCCCGCCCCACCCTCGAAATCCCGCGTCTCTCTTTGCACAAGGGCTCCCAGCTCTTGGTCGCTGGTCGCGCCTCTCTCCCCTGCGCACCGGCCACCGCCTCTCTGGCCGATTTTCTCCAGCAAGAAGGCCAGGTCGATATCGACCTCGCATCGGAGTGGCTCGATGTCGCTCTCCTGAAAGCCTTCATTCCATCGGCGAAGCTGCCCGCCACTGAAGGCTCGGCCCGCTTTGAACTCCGACTCAAGGGAAGCCCCTCGGCACCACGAATCGATTTTGATACCAGCCTCCGGGATCTGCGACTCGCCTCCTATCCAGAACTCCCCCCTACCCATGGCAAGCTGGAGCTCCGTGCGAATTCGGGCGTCCTCACACTCGGCGGCGAATGGCAGGGCGGCGATGCCGCGCCGATCCGGATCGACGGACGCATGCCCTTCGAACCCCTCGTATGGGCCCGCCAACCGGATCGCTTTTTGACCCAAAGCTTCACCGCACGTGCCCACATTCCGCGTTTCGACCTCAGCACCCTGCGATCGCTTCTCCCCGACGCCCGACTCGAGGGCACGATCAATGGCGAGCTGAGGGCCGCGGGAAGCATCGCTCAACCCGTTCTCGGCGGCGAAGTGGAAGTCTCCGGAGTTTCATTCACAGGCTCCCGTTCCAGCTTGCCCCCGATCCGCAACGCCAGCGGCCTCATCCAACTTCACAACCGCGAACTCCAACTCAAGTCCCTCTCCCTTGACTGCTTGGGCGGCAAGCTCGATGCCCGGGGCCGCATCGATCTCGTGGACTTCGCTCATCCTGCGTTCGACCTCAGCGCCAACGCGGTCGCCATTCCGATCAGGCGCGACGACTCGATGATCGTCCGCGCCAATGCCCGCCTCGCCCTGCGCGGAAATCTCCAGCGCGCGGAAATTTCCGGCGGCATCGACCTCGTTGACAGCGTCTTTTACCGCGACTTCGAGCTCATTCCCATCCGCGTTCCCTTCACGGCACCGACCCGCCCTCGATTGCCGGCGATCGACCCCGAAGAAAGCGCTCCTGCCATTTCAGCCCCCTTCGATGCCTGGACCCTGGACCTGCGACTCCGCACGCTTGATCCCCTTTTGATCCGTGGAAATCTCGCCCGTGGCCGTGCCATCGCCGACCTTCGCCTCGGCGGCACCTTGGGGAAAATCGAGGCGCTCGGCACCGCCACCCTCGATGAAGTCACAGCCCGCCTGCCCTTCAGCACCCTCAAGGTCCGCAATGGCTCGATCCGCTTTGATCCCTCCCGCGGATGGATCCCGGAACTCGACCTCCGGGGCAGCTCCAGCATCGGACGCTACGATGTGAACGTCTTTTTCTACGGCCCGGCCAACTCACCCACGACGACCCTCACTTCCGATCCACCCTTGCCGGAAAGCGAGATCATGACCCTGCTCGCCACCGGCACGACCACCGAAGGGCTGGAAGACGGCCAAGCCGCCACCTACAAAGCCGCCCAGCTCTTCATCGAAGAATGGCGACGCGGCCGAATGCCCTTTGCCGAGCCCCTCGCAAAGGTCCTTGCATTGCTCAACAACGTCGATGTCAGGATCGGCGAGGACGACCCGCTCACCGGCAAGCGCCTCAGCTCAGCTACACTGGAACTCACCGACCACGTCGCCATCAGTGGCTCGGTCGATAAAGAGGGCCAGACACGGGTCCTCGGCGCTTTCATCCTCCGCTTCAAATGATCTCAGCCGCCACATCGCCCAACGGCGGCAGGTTCCGCCTGATGATCGCCCTCGCCTTGATCGGCATCCCCTGCCAAGCCGCCGAAATCCGAATCGAAGGCCTTAGCCGCATGAAGGAGGCCGATGCCCTCAAGCTCCTCGGCGACCGCCTCGAATACATCCGCCGCAAAGCTCCGAGCTGGGCGCGTGCTGACGATGCCGCATTTCTTCTGAGCACGCTGATGGAACGGCAAGGCTACCAGCAGGCTCGCATCACCCCAACGATTGCAGGGCAGACCATCGTTCTTCGGGTCGACGAAGGACCGCGCCTTTCCCTCGGCTCACTCGCCCTGCCCGGAGTTCCTGCCGACGATCAAATTCGCCTCGCGAAGCTCTTCCGCCTCCCCGGACAGGAACGAGGCATCGGCCCCGCACAAGAGAGCCCCTTCCGTGAAGCCGACCTCGCCGAAGGCCTCGCGCTCATCGAAGCCGACTTCCGCTCTCGCAGCTTCTGGAAGGCATCCGCCACGGTCGAAAAGCGCACACTTGATCCTTCATCCAACCGCGTCGACTTCGTCATCCGCGTTGATCCCGGCCCGCCCCACCGACTCGACGCACCGCGCTTCGATGGCGCGCCCGACGCTCTTCTTCCCGTCCTCGTGGCCCGCGCCGCACCGCATGTGGGCAAAGCTGCCGTTACCGAACGCCTCAGCACCCTACGCGGAGAAATCGAGGACATCTTCCGCAGCGCCGGCTACCCCTTGGAGAGCTTCAAGATGAACCGGATTCTCGATGTCGGCATCCTCACTCCCCGCTTCATCATCCGCTGCGGTCCGCGCCAGAAACTCGGAAATGTCCACGCCATCGGCCTCGGGAAAACCCGCGAACAACGTGTCACCACGCGCTTTGAAAGCCTGCGTGGCAAGTGGTTCGATGCCCGCTCCTTCGATTCCCGAATCGCACAACTTCTCGCTACCGGGGCCTTTTCCTCCATTCGGGTCGAGAAGCATCCAGCATCTGATGGCAGCGTCGATGCCACCCTTCGCCTCATCGAAGGCCCTGCTCGCGGTGCCACCAGCTATGCCGGATTCGGCAGTTACGAGGGCGCCATCTTCGGCGTCAAATACCACGACCGAAACTACCTCGGAGAGCTTTGGAACCTCAGCACTGGTGTCGAGTTCAGCTCGCGGGGCGCGCTCGGGGAACTCCGCCTGAGCAATCCCTGGCTGCTCGACACCGACACCCGCCTCGGCCTTCGCCTCTTCTCCGTGACCCGTGATCATGAAGGCTACGGCAAATTCGAGAGCGGCCTCAGCGCCGAACTCTCACGCGACGCGCTCGGTGGATGGCTCGATACTGATTTGCTCTTCGGCAGTTCGCTCGTGAACATCGCCGACGAGGGGATACCGCTCCGCGAGCTCGGCGAAACGGTTTACACCCATCACTTCCTCCGCGGCTCCGTCGGCATCGATCGCCGCGACTCTCCGATCGCCCCGACGCGCGGCCACCACCTCAACGCATTGCTCGAGGCCGGACTCATTCTCGGAGATCTCGATTCCAATTACCTCCGTCTTGATGCCTCGTTCGCCACTTATCAGCCCCACGGTTCCCACGGTCAGTTCAACTTCGGCGCCCGTGCCGGCGTCCTCTTCCCCTCCGGCGGCCCAAGCGACTTCCCCATCGACCTCCGGCTTTTCAACGGCGGTCCCGATAGCGTCCGCTCCTTCCGCTATCGCGAACTCGGTCCCCGCACGAGCAGCAACGATCCCGCAGGCGGCGAAGCCTACTGGGTCGCCAACGCGGAATACATCCGCCAACTCTCGGGTCCACTCAAAGCCGTGGCCTTCCTCGACGCAGGCGAACTTTCCCCCCTCGGAAAACGCTTCGATTTCGCCAACCCGGAAATCGCCGTCGGCTTCGGCACCCGCCTCAGCCTGCCGATCGGACTGATCCGCCTCGAGTACGGCCACAACCTTACCCGCGACCAAGCGGAGAGCTCTGGGACCTGGCACTTGGCCATTGGAAGCGCTTTCTGAAATTTGCACACAGTCGCCATTCGACATTCCTGCCGATTCAAGCACCCTCAGTCCATGTTTGTTCTCTCCTGCGAGCCCGCCACCTCCGCCGTCCCCGCATGGCATCGGGAACTCTTCGAGGGGCACGAGGAAATCGTGAGTTCTCTCGAAGGCTGGGCACCGGGTTCACTCAATCTCGCTCAATCCATCGCCACCAAGCTCCGCGCCCTACTCGCCCACGGCGACATCACGCGATTGCTGATCGATGTGTCAAAGCGCCCCGACGACCCCGAACGGTTCAGCCGCTTCTCCCTCACGCTCAGCGATGAGGCACGGACGAAGCTCGACGAGCGCCACCACGCGGCCTATCTCAATCTCCTGCGGCAGAGGATTGTCGGAGAACAGGCGCGGTTCGGTAAAGCCATCCACCTCTCGATCCGCACCGATCCTGCCCCCGCCCCACCCGTGGTGACGCTGATCCACGACCCGGCACGCGACCTCGAAGCCAAGCTGGTGCTCGATTGGACCGAGGCACTTCGCGCGGCCGAACCCGCCCTCACGGTAGCCGTCGCTGCCGATCCGAGCTACGGACTCTCCGCCACCCTGCGCGAGGCTTTCCCGCAGGACTTCGGAAGCATCTCCCTCGTCGTCGCCCAGTCCTGCTTCCTCGACTCTCGTCCGATTCGCTGGGATGCGTTGAAGAAACTGCTGATCAGCACCCTACCCGCGAGCGACTGACATCCAGACGCGGTTCAGCGCCAGCGCCAGTCGAGCACCACCTCGATATCGGGATGCAGGCTGTGATGCACAGGACATCCATGACCGGTGCTCTCCAATAGTCGGCGCTCCGGATGATCGGCCGGCAGGGGCATATCGATGTCCACTTCCAGTCGGGAAATCCGTCGTGGCGTGTCGCTCGACATGTGCTTGCGAACCGCAATTCGCAGGCCTGCAAGATCGACCTCCTTTCGCTTTGCGACGATGCCCATTACCGTGGCCATGCAAACACCCAGCGCCGTCGCTACCAAATCCGTCGGCGAAAACGACTCGCCTCGACCTTGATTGTCCACCGGCGCATCCGTCTCCAATTCACGGCCCGACGGCATGTGCACCGCCTGACAGCGAAGCTCTCCTTTGTAGTCGATCTCAATCTCCACCATGGTCCTGTTCTTCGGGTTGATCTTCCTCGGCCTCCGCTTTGGGCGGCACTTTCGCCAGCACCACGCGGAAGCCGTAGATGCTATCGCGAAAGTCGGGCGGCTGTGTGTTGCGCGCACCGAGATAGAGATTCTGCGCTTGATAGGTATTCCAGCCGCCGCCACGCAAAACACCGGAGGACGATATCGGGCTGTAGTTGTCCGACACCCACTCATGAACATTCCCGCAGAGGTCATGCAGCCCCAGCGCGTTTGCGGGAAATGATCCAACGGGAGCGGTCGATTCGAAACCGTCCTGATAATCCTCAATCACCCGGGTCGAAGAAATTCCCGGCAAACGAGCCGTCGCCGCATCCGCCAGATTCCCCACCTTCGCCCCATCCGCTCCGGGCGGCCACGCATCCCCCCAAGGAAAAATCGCCGACTTCAGGGGCTCCCGCTTCGCAGGCGACACATCCGGCAATTCCTCCAAGCCCACCATCAGACTCCATTCGTAGTCGGTCGGCAGCCGATACTCGTGGACCTGACTCAGGCGCTCTTGTTGGCGCTCAACCTCGGTCAGCCACACACAGAAATCCTCGCCGTCCTTGCGGGAGACGAACACCACCGGATGATCCGGCCCCTGCTGGAAATCCGTCGCCGGCAGCAGGTGTCGACCACTTCCGCGGACGAAGGCATCGTAGTCCCGGACCCGCGTCTCCCAGACGCTCGCCATCAGATCCTTGCCGAGCGGAACGAATTTCATGCCCAACCCGTTCTCCCACGGCCGATCCATCACCACGCTGTGATTGAGCTCCAACTTCAATCCCAACTCCAAGGTCTCGCCCGGCTTGAGCACGACCTCACGCGACAGAGGCTTGTAGCCCTCCAACAAGACCAGCAACTCCACCGCCCCAGGACGCAGTGCCTCGATCGCCAAAGGCCCGTTCGTCCGCCCGACCGAATTGTTGAAGCTCGCATCCGCCGCCTTGACGAAGACCTCGGCACCGGCGGGCTCGCTGCTTACGACGATCCTGCCAAAAGGAATCGGCCGCACCTGACATCGAAACGGCTTGAGCCCCTCCCGCCTCGCCCTCTCGCTCAACGCGGGAGAGTCGAAGCCGCTATCCATCACCGGCAATGCCTCATGGCTCTCTGTTAGATAACCCGTCTCCAATCCCGTCGTTGCAAGCCATCCACAGAACTCCTGCGCCTCCACGGCACTCGTCAGCGCTAACCGACGCTTGCTGCCCCCCTCGTCCAACTCCAAAAACTCCGCCGCGTCCGCTGGCCGCTGCTTGGCTTCACGATACCGCTCCCATTCAGACTGCCCCACCGAACGCACCGTTTCGTGGCCCTCGCCCATCGGACGATACTGCTGACCCAAATGGTCGATCCACGGCTCGCTGGGCTGTGGTGGTGAAAAGATCTTCAGCTCCGCCTCCAGCAGCAGAGGTTCTTCCGCGGCCGATGCCGGGACTTCCGCCTGCAGCAAGGCAGGCTCGAAGCCGTCTTTTTCAACCCGAAACGATACCCGCTCTCCAACCTGCGACTCGATCAAGGCGGTCGGCGTGGTCCCGACCAAAGCCCCATTCGCATCAAAGACATCCGCCCCTTCGGGCCGACTCCCCACCTTGATCAGCCCCTTGACCGGTGCCGGCACCCGGTTCGCATTGCCATCGATCCAACCCGCCCCGAAAGGTGCCCAAGATCCCTCGCGGAAAGCCTCCCATGCAGCAAAACCCGTCACGACCGCGATGAATCCCGTCGCGAGCAAGGAACCGAGCGGACGACGTCGCCGCCGCCGCTTTCCGTCCTGCAATCGCCGCAAGGCATCGGCCAATTCCCCGGCGCTGGAAATCCGACGCTTCGAAAGCTGCGGCTCGCAGGCGTCGCAAATGATCTGATTGAGCGCCAGCCAGCGCTTCCGCTCGGCACCGCTCGGCAGCTCATCCGGCAACTCGGGGAACTCCATCCGATCCTTGCCTGTGGCAATTTCGTAGAGAACCTTTCCCAGGCTGTAGACATCCGCCTGAGCCGATCCCGGCCCTTCCGGTGGCACGAAACCCTCCGTCCCGACGAAGGTGCGCTGGCCGCGTGCCGCCACGAGCCCGATATCGGCCAACTTGGCTCGCCCAGCAACGAAGATGATGTTCGCCGGCTTCACATCTCGATGAGCCAAGCCGTGATCGTGCAAATGTCGCAGCGCCTCAGCCAGACGAAGCCCGGCATCGATGCAGAAATCCGTGTCGAGACGCTTGCCCGCTGCCCGCTGGGTATCGCTTCGCAAGGTCCGGGCTTCATACTCGACCGGATTGATCTCGCGGCCGGTCAGCACGTCATCGCCCAACTCCATCACGTAGTAATAGAAGGACTTCCCATCGACACTCCGCCCCACATGCAGAATGTTCACCATCCCCGGATGATCACGGGAGATCGGCTCAAACTTGAGAATCCCCTCAAACTCACGCTCGAAGCCCCTCTCGTCCTCGAAATCCTCGCGCCACAGAACTTTCACCGCCCGCAAGGCCCCTGTGACCCCGCGCGCCAGCCACACCTCGCCGTAGGCCCCGCCGCCCACCTTACGGAGGACTTCGTGGTCGGGGATCACCGGGTCGGGCCGCCTTTTAATCGTCGCCATCCTCCTCCAATCGAGCGAGTTCCTTCTTCAACACACCACCGACGCGGTGCTTTGCCAGATAAACTTGGGCCATGCTGACATTCAAGTGGTCCTGCACTTTTTTCGCATCCCACTGCCGAATCACGTAGCAGTCGAAAATCTGATACTGCTTCGGCGACACCTGCGCCTTCACCCGGGCCAGCGCGGCGTCTGCGACGTTCTTTTTCCACTCCACGTCCCACAACCGGGAAAGAATATCACCGTTGGGGTCTTCGAAACGATCGATCACTGCGGTCTTCCTATCATCATCCCAATCGCCACCAACCATCGCGGTGTCCTTCTTGCGACGACGGAACTGGTCATTGATCCGCCAGCGCGTCATGTTCATCAGCCAGGTTTTGAAGGATCCCTGCTCGGGATCGTAGAGCTTTTTCTTACTCTGCTTGGCGATCGACAGCACGGTTTCCTGCACACAGTCGTGCGCCTCATCCGGCCTCAGCCCCGCCTTGATTGCCACCGCATAAATCAAGCGCCAGTAGGTTTGGTAAAACTCGTCCCAAGTCTTCTGGTCCTCCCAGTTGTCGAGCCGCGCGATCAGACTCTTGCGGGTCTTCTCGTAGGCGGCGGCGAGCGTCTTATCGCGCTCCTTGTCATACTCTGAGTTGGACATCGGCATCCCCTTACCACATCGGAGTAAGGCTGTCTTTCACCGAGTTCACAAACCCTACGGGGACAAGCAATCATTCGGGATCGCAAATGATCAGGAAAAACGAAGTATCAATCTTCCAGTTTACAAAGGCACGCCAAACGACCTAGCGTCTGCGCGCTGCCCCCCACTCACTCCATCCGGAAAACCCCGCCGGACCACCCCTGGAGAGAGTTCCCCCATGCATCCCCCCAGCCCCGACATCAATCTGTCCCACCAGGTCGAGCGTATCCGCGAAATCATCGTGGGTCGACAAATGGACCGCGTGGAACGCCGCATTGAGCAACTCGAAAGTTTGCTCCGGCCCATGCCAGCAGAGTTGCCGGGCGACCTCTTCGAAGTCCGGCTCGCAGCTTACGAGCAGCGCCACGACGAGAAATTGCAGGCTTTGCGGGAGGAGATCGATGCCGACAAGGCACACCGTGCCGAAGAGATCCAGCGGCTGACTCAACAGACCGAGGAATCGGGCAGCCGCGATCTCAGCGAATTCGGGATTCAAGCCCAAGCGGAGCTCGAAGGAAAAATCACCCGCTGGCTGGAACACTGGAATGAAGGCTTCCGCCATTACTTGCACCAACGCGAACAGCACCTGATTTCCGAACTCCGCGCCGAACTCCAGCAGACCCGCGACTGGGTCGGCGCCCAGCTCGACCTCGCGAGCCAAGCAAGAACGCCCGACCTCGGCATTCAGGCGTCCTTCGTTCAACTGGCGAACGCCGCCCGGGCGATCGCGGAAGCTGCCACGCTCCAAGCAGAATCGATGGGAGGAAAACCATGAGAGGCATGCTTCCCACACTCCCGCTCCCTGTCGCCGCACCGAGTTCAGAAAACTTGGACCGCGGCATGAGCTCCTCTCCCCTCGCGAGCCCTCCTTTGCCGTCAGCGAGAGATCGGGTCCCGCTACCACCGCTCGGAACCGTTGCAGGCAAGGGCGTCGAGCGCGTCGAAGAACCCGAGCCGGATTTCACCGATGCGGATTTGCGCGCCGCCCTGACCCCACTTTTTGGCGGAGCTCCGTCCCGCTTCGACTTCCACGATAACGAGTCCTTTGAAGCCGTCCTCAGGGCCACCTTTCGCCGGGCCTTGGCGGAACAGCAATCGGGCCCATTCCAGGCGCCAGGACTTGTCCACCGCATCCTTTGGCGAGCTCTCGCCCTGTTCACCAGTCGCAGTTACGACGAACTCCTTGCGGAGAAAATCCGACGATTCCACGTGGAAGAGGTCCACCTGCTCGATCGCGATCGGCTTTCACCCGTCTCATTCGCCAGTTGCGATCCCGTCCGGCACTCCAATCCGCGGCGCGCCGGCTCCTTCGCCCGACAACTCGCTCTCAGGGTCAAAGACGAAACAGGAAAATGGCGACCCAACTTCGAGCTGAAAGACGGTCGTCGCGGGGTCCTCCACGCCGGAGAATTCTGCATCCTCATCGCGGTGGTCCGAGGCGAGACCAACGACCTGCTGGAAGCGGATCTTGCCTTCGCCCTCCGCCGCATTGAGCACCGTTTCCGCGAGGCATTCCTGCACGGTCAGCCGCTCCTCAAGGAACTCCAGCCCCTCCTCGAGGAATGCCTGCTCATTCACTCCCCGGCGGCCCCGCTGACCGCGTGACTTCTTGCAGACAAGCCACTCATCCCTTGACCACCCGGTCTCCGATCCCTACGCATCCCGCACGCATGGGATTTGACACATTAGGCCTTTCCGCACCCGTTCTCGAAGCCGTCAAGGAATCGGGCTACGACAATCCGACACCGATCCAAGCCCAGGCGATCCCATTGATCCTTGCAGGAAAGGACGTCATCGGCGCATCCCAGACCGGCACCGGCAAGACCGCCGCGTTCGCGCTTCCATCTCTGAGCAAGCTCAGCCCCATCGGCAGACCTCAGATCCTCGTCCTCGAACCAACCCGCGAACTCGCCCACCAGGTTGCGGAACAGTTCGAGCACTACGGCAAACACACAGGCCTGAAGGTGGCCCTGCTCTTCGGTGGCGTGGGCTTTGGAGAACAGCTCAAAGCACTGGAGGCTGGTGCCGATGTCGTGGTCGCGACCCCCGGCCGCCTCGTCGACCACTTCTACCGCGCGACCATGCGCTTCAATGATGTGAAGATCCTCATCCTCGATGAGGTCGATCGCATGCTCGACATGGGCTTCCTTCCCCAAGTTCGCAAGATCGTCAACCTCTGCCCCTGGGAAGGCCGCCAGACCCTCTTCTTCTCGGCCACCATGCCGCCGGCGATCCAGACCTTCGCCCAGTGGTGCCTCCACGAACCGGTCAGCGTGGAAATCGCCCGCCGCGCCGTGGCCTCCACCGTCACCCACGCCTTCTACCCGGTCTCCATGGACCAGCGTGACGAGCTGCTACTCGCCTTGCTCGACCAAACTGAATACCACTCGGTGATGATATTCACCCGCACCCGCAAGGAGGCCGACCAGGTCTGCGCGCTGATCAAACGCGAAGGCCAGGAAAAGGTCGCTGCCATGCACTCGGATATCGGGCAGGTGGATCGCATGAAGGCGCTTGCCGGCTTCAAGAGCGGCGAGTTCGAGGTGCTTGTTGCCACCGATGTCGCGGCTCGTGGGATCGACATTTCCGGAGTCTCCCACGTCATCAACTACCGCGTCCCCGAAAACGCCGAAGACTACGTTCACCGCATCGGCCGCACCGGTCGGGCGGAAGCGGAAGGCGACGCCTTCACCCTGCTCACTGCCGACGAGTTAGAGTATGCAAAGTCGGTCGAGATCTTCATCGACCAGAAGATTCAGCGCAAGAAGCTCGAAAACTTCCCTTACATCTACACCGCGCTGCTCGACGACTCCCCGGCACGCCCTATCCGGAAGAAACCGCAAGGCGGTAAGAAAAAGCGGAGGTAACACCTCCCCTGGCGGCTCCCGAGGGCCATCCATCGACTAGGAGCTGCGTGAACGAGACCCGTCTCTCCGAACTCCCACCATGCGTGTCCTCGCCATCGACCCCGCGATCCGCAACACCGGCTATGCCGTTGTCGAAGCCGGTGGCCGCAACGCCATCGCTCTTGCCTTCGATGTGATCACGATCCCTGCGCGGCTACCCCAGTCCGCAGCGCTTGCAGCAGTGCGAAGCCATCTCCGTCACGTCATCGAAAAGTTCCAGCCGGATGAGGTCGCGGTCGAGGGCATCATCTTCGTTCAATCCCACAAGACCGCCATTTCGATGGGAGCTGCCCGAGCCGCCGCCCTGATTGCTGCGGCGGATGCCGGGCTGAATGTGTTCGAATACGCACCAAGGAAGGTCAAGATGGCCGTCGTCGGCAAAGGCACCGCTGACAAGGCCCAGGTCGCATTCATGGTCCGCGCGCTGCTGGGTCTGGCCGAGACCCCACCGCACGATGCCGCAGATGCCCTGGCGATAGGGCTCGCACACCTTCAGGCATCCGATCCCCTCAAGGCAAAGATGCTCGACCGCCGCCAGGTATGACAAGCCTTTCAACCTCCATGAATTGCATCCAACTCGGCGCTGGGATTTCGTATGAAGAGGGCCTCGATCGCCAAAACGCCGCCGTCGATGCTCTCCTCGATGGAATCGGCTCCGAGGTCCTCTTCCTACTCGAACACAGCCCGATTTACACCATCGGCCGCCTTCGCGATACCTCGTCGCTTCGCAATCCCTCCGCTCTTCCTGCCCCGGTAATCGAGACAAACCGAGGCGGACAAGCCACTTATCACGGCCCCGGGCAGTTGGTCGGCTACCCCATCCTCGACCTCCGCGCACGGAATCGCGACCTCCACGCCCACCTTCGAGGGATCGAAGAAGCACTCATCCGCACTTGCCGTGACTTCGCCATCGCGGCGACACGCCGCGATGGCCTGACCGGAGTATGGGTGGAAAATCGCAAGCTCGCGTCGATCGGCGTCGGCGTCAGAAAGTGGATCTCGATGCACGGCTTCGCGATCAACATCAGCCCCGAAAGCCTTCTCCCCTTCTTTGCGATCACCCCCTGTGGCATCGACGGCGTGATCATGAGCTGTGCCGCGCAAGAAGCCCCCCACCCACTGACCGTGGCCGATTTCTCCGAAGCCCTACTCCCTCACTTCCGCTCGGTCTTTCTCTGATCCGATGCGCGGACGGCGATTATCTTCAAAAATGAGCGGGGAGACTCCATTCATCACCAGCCGCTTAGGATCATGATGCTCGTTTTTGAACACCTCGATTTCACCCTCGTCGGACATCTCCGCGGGCTCCTCGAAGCCGATGGCATTCCCTGCGAAGTCCGCAATGAAGCCGCTTCGTTCATGGCTGGAGAAGTTCCCTTCACCCAAGTTTTCCCCGAGCTCTGGATTGCCGACGATCGCGATGCCACTCGCGCGCGAGCGATTATTCGAGACTTTCGCGAACAGATGGACGCAAAAACGTCCAACGAAGATTGGACCTGCGCCAAATGCGGAGAAGTCGTCGACGGCAACTTTGCCGAATGCTGGAACTGCGGTGCTCCTTCGCCTGAAGGCTAGACCGCCAACTTGGCAGTCCCGCCTGGATTCGAACCAAGACGAACAGAGTCAGAATCTGTTGTGCTACCGTTACACTACGGGACTCAATAGAGCCGAAGCGACGGTGAAAGCAGCCCCCCCAGGACTCGAACCTGGAAAGACGGAATCAAAATCCGTAGTGTTACCATTACACCAAGGGGCTTTTTGCCGTCGGCGGGCGGACGCTAGAGCGCCCCTTTTCATTTGGCAATCCGGAAATTGCCCGATGATGCAATCCCGTGGATCAATCGATGGAGGCCTCGAAGACCACCTGATAAAATGCGCGAGATTCTGGATTCGGGTCGATGAACGTCCACCCAGCGCGCTCGTCCTCGGACATCAACGCAATTTGAGCACGAGTGACGGTGGCAATCCGGCAAGAGGGACGACCCAGTCCGGCTAAATCGGTACTGCAGTGCAAATGATAATGTCCCAAGGGCTTGAGCGGCGGGAATCGCAGCAATTTCCCGCCCGTCGGCAAGGACTCGCAATGCAGGCGAAAACCCGCGTCGTCGGAAGCGTCCTTCGGATCCATACGAAGTTCGTATTCATCGAAATTGTCCAACCCGCCAGAATCGGAATCCTCCCCTTCGGATCCTGCCAAACCATGGATGAGCAGCCATTCTTCAAAACTGGGGGGTGGAGCAGGCAGGACCTCAATCCCAGACAAGGTCGGATTATTGACCATTCTGGGGAAGCCAAGATCAAGATGGCCATCGACCACCGTCACAGGAAAAGTGACCGTGCAAGCGGCATTGCCACCGACACGACTGAAGATATCCAGCGCATCAAGCACCGACTGCCCCTCGGCGGTAATGCCAAAAACCCGCGCATCCGGCTGAAATAGCGCACTGACCACTTCGACGAAATGCAGGGTCACCTGATAGCTGCCGCTAGGTAATGAGAAGCCGTATGCCAACGAAGGCTGACTGCTGCTCACCGTCCGCCTCGTCTGATACAAGCTCGGTCTGATGCTACCAGTGATGAGGTTTGAATACGATTTCGCGGAGCTTGCCGCGCCAAAACCAAAATCCGCCCGCCACAGCTGACCCTGTGGATCAACCCAATCGGTGCCACTCCCCACATTGACCCGGAGTGGCAGTGTTGTCTGACCGCCGGTCCCCGCATCAGGCACGACTACTTGAACCAGAGCCCCCATCGACATGTTGCCCGCGGCATCGAAGGCTGCGACCTCGTATTCAAAAACCCGGCCAGCCAGCAGATTGCGATCGATGTGAGTTGTGGAGGTTACCCGAGCGATCTCGACGCCATCGCGCAGAATCCGATAGCCGTTCACGCCGACGTTATCGGTCGATGCATTCCAAGTGAGAGTCGCATCCCCATCAACGGCAACGCAGATCAAATCCTCCGGGCGAGAGGGAGCTTCCAGGTCTGGAAAAGGATCACTTGTCGTTACCTCGATGACGGCAGCGACAGACGAATTACCGGCAGCATCGAATGCGGTAATCCGATAAACGTATACAGTCGATGCCGACAGACCAGCATCGCGGAAACTCAGGGCCGAGCCGCTGAACACCTGCACGCCATTTCGCTGAATCACGTAGCGACTGACACCGACATTGTCCGTAGAGGCGCCCCACGCCAGTAAAACGCTGTTTGGCGTGACCTCGCTCGCCACCGGATTGAGCGGTGCGGTTGGCGCCTGCGTGTCGCTCACTGAAGCCGACGGATTGTAGTCGACGACCAACACGTTCGATAAGGAACTTCGTCGCCCGGCATCATCCACGAGGAAAGCGGAAAGGAGGTAAATCCCACCAACGGTCGTGCGAGTCATCGATACCGGAACGTCCACAAAACCACCCGGCCCGAGCGTGTATGGGTCGTATCCGAAGCCAATGACTTTGTTCACCTCATAAGGATCGATGTCGTAGCCGCCGCCCGGTACACCCGCAAGATACAAGGCAGCCGGGAGTTTCCAGAAACTGACCTTGGCCCCGGCGGGACCGTTCACCCGTACCACGGGCTGTTGGGAAATGGTGAAGGGAGAACTCCGCCCCGAGACCGAAATCACGGGCGTTTCCAACTGATCTGCAGACAGCACAGCCATCGACGCCTTGTTCGCGCTTGTTCCCGGCACCCCGCCCGTCCGCGCCAACCGCACGGAACCGTCGCTGAACACGACGCGAATGGTCGCGCCGATCAACTCCAAGCCGGAAATACTGGCGGAATGCTCGGGACCAGGACCCGCTGCGCCCTTGACACTCGTTGGATCGACATCCGCGGAAAACGTCATCCGGTCTCCAGGCGCGAAATCAACACCCGGACCGAAGCGAATCAACAGCACATCATAGCCGTCTTCGCTGCCAACACCATCGTGAGGCGATTCGAAACTATGCGACGGCGTCCCACTGCCAGTAAACGAATCCACCACGAACGCTTTCCCATCGGGATCACCCGCAGTGCCCGCAGGATCGAAGACGACGTCAGGCAGCACCGCCGTAGAGAGATCGATCTCCACCGAGTGAATCCGAATCCCTCCCCTGGACTCGTTCTCGATTTTAAAAGAGTCGCTCGAGTTCGTGCTAGAACTACTAAGGCTTCCGGAGTTGCTATTGATTGTTACCCGCGCTGCTGCATCCAACGAAGCAGCGCTAGCCAGGGGCACCAAAAGACCTAGAGCTAAAAACAAAAAAGCGTAACTCGATCCGCGCGAACGCGAAAAAAGTGCACGACTGAAGTTAGGGGGGAACGCCTTCATCGTCTGGGGGGAGGACGGAATTGCTACGGAGAAAATCAGAACGAATGACTTATGTCCATGGCAATGTACCTCAACATCACGACCTCACTCTCCTTCACAGCGTGACAAAATGCCGATTTCAGGGATGATTCCGGCGTTCCGACTTTCCAATTTGCCGAAGATGTTCCGGAAATCCCTAGCCCTTCTTGTCGCCTTAGCCCTCTCCGCGGCCGGACAGACCACGGCACTCCGCGCCCTACCGGTGGATCCCTCCGAAATCACGCCCGGGACCGAGCTTGATGCCGCACCGCTCCCCTCGCCTTCGATTCGGGAAATCACGCCGCTCGATGCCCAAAAGGTCACCATCGCCGAAACGAAGCGGCATCCGAACTCCGACGCCCCGAAGGGTATCGAAAATCTCCCCGAAGGCGACGACGCTGTGCGGCTCCAGATTTTCCTCGATCAATCGAATTTCGGACCCGGGGTCATCGACGGCAAACCCGGCCGCTTCACCGTGCTCGCCGTGGATTCCTGGAACGAAGTCAAAGGCCACCTGGCTGGCGACCTCCAACCTGCCATGGCGGCTGCCCGCCGTGCGATCCGCCACCCCTTCGCCAGTGCAGTGATCCCTGCAGTCAGCACGAAGTGGGTCGATAGCACCCTTTCCCACGACCGCAGCCAGCAGGCACAGGCAAAACGCATGAGCTACCGGAGCTACGCAGAGTTCATGGCGGAGCGCTTCCACACCGACGTCGATTTCATCCTCGAACTCAACGGCTCCAAAAACACTTGGGCCGCCCGACCCGGTGGTAGGCTCATCGTTCCGAATGTGAAACCTTTCCTCATCGAGAACGTCACCGGCACACGCCACCAAGCCGAGCCACCCATGTCCGAGCGCCATGCGGTCGTGGATACCCGCAACAACCAAGTCCGAATCTTCGAAGCCGCGCCGGCCGCATTGATGATCGACGAAGGGGAGAGCACTGAAAATACGATCGCCACCGAACCGACGAACCCTCCCGTGAGCAGCAAGCCGAGAGCAAACCGCGCGCTGGTCGCCTCTTTTCCCATCACCCCCGGCAAGCCTCAGTTCATCCACTATGGCGTCTGGAAGCTCAACAACAGCATCGAACTCCCCTTCTGGCGCTTCGACCAATCTCTGCTCGATACCGGCAAGCGCTCCGATAAGGCCCTCAACATCCCGCCAGGCCCCAACAGCCCGGTCGGCATCATCTGGAACGGACTGAGCCGACCGGGCATCGGCCTTCATGGCACCTCCGACCCCGAAACCATTGGCCGGGCACGCAGCGCCGGCTGCATCCGCCTCGCCAACTGGGACGCCATTCGACTCCCAACACTGATCCGCCCCGGTGCCACCATCGAGGTCCGCTGAACCCCGCCAAGCAAAGGATCCACCCAACTCCAAGCCAACCGCACCGTGCGCCACACCAAAGGATTCGTCATCCGCATCGTCCTCTTTTCCGCGCTGCTCTTCTACCTCGTCGGCGATCTCTTCGTCTTCGACGGCCCCCTTCGCAAACGCATCCAGCGCGGCCTGCCCGATAGCCCGGAATCGATCGCTGCGGCGAAGGCTCAAGGCGTGGTCGCTCGCGTGCTCCACCTGCCAATCCTCGCTTCGCAGCTCGAACGCGCGACCCTCGAACGCCTCTGGTTACGAGGAAAGACCTTAGACGAGCTGCCTCCCGCCCAACGCCGGATCGAACGCCTGGCAGCCCTCGACGAGTTGATCGATCACCAACTTCTCCGCATCAAAACGAAACACAATGCGACGGAACTGCCCGTCTCCTCGGCAGAGATCGAAGATGCACGAAACCTCTTCGCGGCACGTTTCGAATCGCCCGAGGCGATGCAGGCCGAATTGGCCGCTGAAGGCATCGATTCCGAAAAAGAACTCCGCCTCCGTCTCGGCGCACGCCTTCAACAATTGAAATACGTGGAAAGTCGAATCGCCCCATCGATCGCAGTCAGCGACGAAGAGGCACGCGCTTGGCATGCCGAACACGCCGCCGAATTCCAGCACCCCGAACGCATCGAAGCCCGCCACGTTTTCGTCGCGACGCTCGAGCGCGATCCCGAACAAGCCCGCAACCTGCTGCAACAGGCCCTCGATGAGCTCCTTGCCAAGCGCAAAGACTTCGCCGGCATCGCTGCCGAACTCAGCGAGGATGCCCGCAGCAAAGAAAATGGCGGCAAACTCCAATGGCTAAGCCGCGACCGGCTTCCTGCCGATCTCAGCGAAGCGCTTTTCGCCCTTCCCATCGGCCAGCCCACGCTGATCCGTAGTAAGATCGGCTGGCACCTCGCGGAGGTCTCCGCCCGGAAATCGCCCGAAGCACGCGATTTCGAAGAATGCCGCAGCGAAATCATCGCCTCCTTGCAGGCGGTCAAACGCCACGATGCCACCCGCGCCTTTCGCAAAGCACTGCGCCAGCAAGAGGGCCGCTACATCACGGTCTTCGCCGACCAGATCAAGGAATGAGGATCGCTACCGTCTTCTGCATCCTCTTCCTGAGCCTAGGCTGTCGTCGCCCACCGCCCGCACCGGCGCGACCCAGCCCCACCACCTCGGTACTCGAACTGTCACTCGCCAGCTTCAATATCCGCTACGAGAACCCCACCGAACGGGATTGGCGATCTTGGCCCAATCGACTGGATCGCGTCGTCCGCTCGATCCGCGCCATGAGCCCCGACCTCTTCGGCATTCAGGAATCCCTCCACGGGCAGTCCGCCGACCTCCGTGCATCGCTGCCTGACTACGAATTCCACGGTATCGGCCGCGACGACGGCCACCGCGCCGGAGAGTATTCGGCCATCCTCTTCCGACGCGACCGCTTCGAAAAAACCGAGGGCGGGACCTTCTGGCTCTCGGATCACCCCGAGGTTCCGGGCTCGATGACTTGGGGCAACGAATTCCCCCGCGTTGTCACCTGGGTCCGCCTCACCGATCTTCATAGCGGCCGGGCTTTCCATGTCTTCAACACCCACTGGGACCACCGCAACCAATACTCGCGGGAACGGGCCGCCCCGCTGATCGCCGACCGCATCGACTCTCGGCCCGACCCCACGGAACCCGTCATCCTGCTCGGCGATTTCAATGCGACCGAAGGCAATCCCGCCGTGGACTACCTCACTGGCAGACCCGTGACCCTCGCTGGCGAAACCATGCCGCGCTGGCGAACCGGCCTCGTCGATACCTTCCAACACCTCCACCCAGAGGTGAAAAATCGCCGCACCCTGCACTTTTGGGACGGCCACTCGACCGGCTGGGCCAAGGTCGACCACATCCTTGTCAGCCGAGGCGTGCGAATCTCCAGCGCCGGCATCAGGATAGAAAAATCGCGCACCGAACAGCCCTCCGACCACTTTCCCGTGTGGGCAAAAGTCCGCTGGCCCTGAATCCAGCCGATCACAATCGGCTATCCACCCAGTCCCTCACCACCTAAATTCCCCGCGCCATGGAATGGAACATCCTCGCACTCTTCATCCTCCTCGCGCTCTTTGCCCTCTGGAACTTGGATTTGATCGCCACCCTCCTCAATCTCAAGGCCCTCTCCCCCACGCTGCCGAGCGAGTTTGCCGATACCTTCGACGCCGATCGCTATGCCCGATCCCAAGCCTACACCCGTGAATCCTCGCGCTTCGAGCTCATCCACGCCAGTTTCTCACTCTCCGCATTGCTGGCGTTCTGGACCGTCGGTGGCTTCGGCTGGCTCGATCAGTTCGCCCGCAAGCTTGCTCCTGGTGAAATCCTCCCAGGACTTGTCTTCCTAGGACTCCTCTTTGTCGGCAACACTCTCCTTCAGCTACCCTTCGCGATCTACGATACCTTCGTGATCGAGCAGAAATTCGGCTTTAACAAGACCACCGCGCGAACCTTCGCCATCGACCAATTCAAGGGACTCTTGCTCGCCGCATTGCTCGGACTTCCCCTCGTCGCGGGTATCCTGTGGATCTTCAGCCACGTCGCCCACGCCTGGCTCTGGGCCTGGGGATTCTTCGTCAGCTTCCAACTCTTCCTCACCTGGCTTGCCCCCACTCTCATCCTCCCGCTCTTCAACAAATTCACCCCCATGGCCGACGGTCCCCTGCGCCAAGCCATCGAATCCATGGCTGCCAAATGTGGATTTCCCCTCGGCGAAATCTCCGTGATGGACGGATCCAAGCGCTCGACCAAAGCAAATGCCTTCTTCACCGGCTTCGGGAAAACAAAGAAGATCGCCCTCTACGACACTCTTGTGGAGGAGCAAGGCACCGACGAATTGGTCGCGGTCCTCGCTCACGAAATCGGCCACTTCAAACTTCGTCACATCGTGCAGCGCCTCGCAGTTTCCATCCTCCAAGCCGCCGCCCTGTTCTATCTCCTCGGCTCGACGATCGATGGCGGCCCCTTCTCCCGCGACCTCTTCGATGCCTTCGGCGTGGCAACCATTTCACCCCATGTCGGCCTCGTCTTGTTCGGGATTCTTTTCTCCCCCATCAGCCGCCTTCTCGGCATCGCCGCCGCCGCCTGGTCTCGCAAACACGAGTTCGAGGCCGATGCCTTCGCCGCCCAAGCCACAGGCCATCCCGAGTCCCTCGTCAGCGCGCTGAAGAAACTCTCCGCGAAAAATCTCTCCAACCTCACTCCCCACCCCTTCCGCGTTTTCCTCGACCACTCGCACCCGCCGACCCTCGCCCGCATCGCCGCCCTTCGCGAGAGGTCAGCCCAATAGACCAGAAAAACAGCCAGCACCCCGTCCCCATGCACTCCGCCGATCCCAACCGCTATGACGCCCGCATGCCCTACCGCCGCTGCGGGGACTCCGGACTCCTTCTGCCCGAAATCTCTCTGGGTTGCTGGCACAACTTCGGCCACGTCGACGATCAGCACGAAGCCCGAGCCATCCTGCGTCGCGCCTTCGACCGTGGCATCACCCATTTCGATCTCGCCAACAACTACGGACCACCACCCGGCAGCGCGGAGGAAAACGTCGGCCGCATCCTTGCCGAAGACTTCGCGGCGCATCGCGATGAACTCCTCATTTCCACCAAGGCCGGTCACGAAATGTGGCGCGGGCCATACGGCGAATGGGGCTCTCGCAAGCACCTGCTCGCCTCCCTCGACCAATCCCTCAAGCGCCTCCGCCTCGATTACGTCGACATCTTTTACTCCCATCGACCCGACCCCAACACTCGGTTGGAGGAAACCATGTCCGCCCTCGCCACCGCCGTCCATTCCGGACGGGCGCTCTACGTCGGACTCTCAAAATACCCGCTCAAAGCGCTCAAAAAAGCCGTCAGAATCCTCAAGGACATGGGAGTCCCTTGCACGATCTACCAGCCGCCCTACTCCATCCTCAACCGCTGGCCCGAGGCCGAAGGCATTCACGATTGGCTCGAGGAGAAAGGCATCGGATCCGTGGTATTCAGTCCCCTCGCCCAAGGAATGCTGAGCGGAAAATACATCGACACCATCCCCGATGGCTCACGCGCCGCCCGCAGCGATGGCTTCCTGCAAGCAAGTCAAGTGACTGCCCAGCTCGAGAAAATCCGCGCGCTGCATCAGATCGCCAGTGAACGTGGCATCAGCCTCCAGCACCTCGCCCTGCGCTGGGTGCTCGACCACTCGTCCGTCACTTCCGCCATCATCGGCGCACGCAACGTCACTCAGCTCGACGACTCCCTTGCCGCCCTTCAGGCACCCAAGCTCGATGTCGAGACCCTCGCACTCATCGATGCCATCTCACCGGCCCTAAAAAAGGACGACGCCGAGGCATGACTCGACGCCGCGTCCCAACACATCCGCAGCGCTTCCTTCAGCTCTCGCCTGACTCCTTTCATCGCTCCCTTAAAGCCCACTTCCGTACCGCTGAAACAATCGCGGTTTCGGGCTTTGTAGCCTGAAATGGGGAAATGCTTCCCACACATTTTAACGGGTAGCAGCCAACTACCCATCCGCTAATTTCACGTCCTTGCTCGAGCTCGTCTTGACCAGTCAATCCGCACCCTGATCGCCATGATCCCCGCCACGATCTTCTCTCGCATTCTCGCCCTTACCATCGCCGCTTTTCTCGCGAGCCCGCTCGCCCGCGCCGATGTCCGACTGCCCAAAATCTTCGGCAGTCACATGGTCCTTCAACAGGGCAAACCCATCATCATCTGGGGCTGGGCGAATCCCGGCGAGACCGCCACCGTTCGGCTGGGTGAAGCCACCCACACAGCCGTCGCCAATGACAAGGGCGAATGGAAGTTGTCCATGCCCGCCATGAAGGCCGGCGGACCTCACACCCTCGCTGTGAAAGCCAACAATGAGATCCTCTTCGAAAACGTGATGGTGGGCGAAGTTTGGGTCTGTTCCGGGCAGTCGAACATGGAAATGGGCATGAAGAAATTCCACATTTCCCCGCAGGAAATCGCCGCCGCCAATCATCCCGGCATCCGGCTGATGCTGGTCGAGAACAAGTGGACCCCTCGCCCGCAGAACGACATCGAAGGGACTTGGAAAGTCTGCACGCCTCAGACGATTGCCGAAGGCGGATGGGATGGTTTTTCCGCTACAGGTTACTACTTCGGACGAGAGATCCACCAGAAGCTCGGAGTTGCGGTCGGGTTGATCGATGCCGACTGGGGCGGGACGAGGATCGAGTCCTGGACTCCGCCCGAAGGCTTCGCCGCAGTGCCCGCGCTGAAGGATGAGAGCGACCGGGTCCAGCTTGGGGATCCCAAATCGGAAGCGCATCAACAGCGGCTTCAACAGACCCTCGGCGAATTGGATCAATGGCATCAAACCGCGCGCGTGGCCCTGCAGAGCGGCCAATCAGCACCGCCTGCCCCGAATCTGCCCGACGAATTGCGTGGCCCGCAGGAACTCCAGCAGGCGACCGCGCTCTACAATGGCATGATTCATCCGCTCGTGCCCTTCGCCATTCGAGGCGCGATCTGGTATCAGGGTGAGTCGAATATGGGCGATGGCATGCGCTACGCCGACCGAATGAAAGCGCTGATCGCTGGCTGGCGGAAGGTCTGGAACCAAGGCGATTTCCCGTTCTACTTCGTGCAGATCGCGCCTTTCCTTTATGCCGACAAACCGCCGGAGATGGCACCAGAAATTTGGGAGGCGCAAAGCACCGCCGCGCAGACCATCCCCAACACGGGAATGGCGGTGATCAATGATGTGGGTGACTTGCAGGACATCCACCCTCAGGACAAACGCACGGTAGGCCAACGTCTCGCTTTGCTGGCGCTGGCGAAGACCTATGGAGAAAGCGCGCTGACCCACTCCGGCCCGGTTTTCAAATCGATCAGCTCGAAGGGCCATCAGATCCGCGTCGAGTTCGATCACGCCCACGGCGGTCTCGTCACCCGCGATGGCAAAGCTCCGGACTGGTTCGAGATCATCGATGCCGAGGAGGGCGGCTTCGTCAAAGCCGAGGCCCGCATCAGTGGCAGCAGCGTGATCCTGTCCTCGCCGGTAGTAAAACACCCGGTCGCAATGCGATTCGCCTGGAGCCATGTCGCCACGCCAAACCTGATGAACGGCAAAGGCCTGCCCGCCGGAGCCTTCCGCGCCGCGGTTTCGTCCGGGAAGGATTGGCTAAAATCCCAGGTGCCCGAGGCGAAGGACTACGAGTTGGTCTATGATCTGGACCTGAGGCGACTCGGACCATCGATCTCCTACGAGATCGATCGGCACGCGGAGATCGGCAAGCCCTTCGACCGGATCGCGTATTTGTTAGAACTTCAGGATGCGAACCTCCGCACGCGGAATCTATTCGTATCGATGGATGCGTTTACCGACGATCTGTCGAAGATCGCAATCCCCACGCTAACCTCTGGCGCGATTTTCCAAGAAAAAGTCACGAATCTGACGGCATATTCGAACGTTAAAGGCCTTCCGAACGGCAAAAATTTGTCAGGCGGAAGCATCGAGTTCTGGCCGAACAACTACACCCAAGCAAATCCCGCCAATATCCCCGGGGCATCGGCGGAGCGCTACGATAGCGGCGACCAACCGATCGAAAGTACCGACGGATACGGATCCATGCAGGTGCATCATCATGGCTCGGGGCAAACCTTGTTCGCCATCAACCACTGGCGCGATGGCTTGCAAGCGGATGTCGGCATCGGCAGTCAGGCCACGGGAGAACCGGACTGGACCTTTGCCAAAAACGCTAGTTCCTACCGCTCCATGCGCTTGAAGGTGCTGGTGCGGATCCGTCGCTGATTCCCAGTCGGTTATTTATGAAACACCATCGGCTCGTCATCTCACTCTTCTCCCTCGTAATCGGCCTCAGCCCGCTGGCACGCGCCGCCGAGTCCGATCTGAAACTTTGGTATGACAAGCCAGCCAACGATTGGATCGAGGCCTTGCCCATCGGCAATGGCCGCTTCGGGGCCATGATCTTCGGCCAACCGGAGCACGAGCGATTCCAACTCAACGACGTCACCGTCTGGTCCGGCAGCCCGCAGCCGGATGCCGACCGCAAAGACGCTTGGAAAAACCTGCCCGAACTCCGCCGCCTGATCCGCGAGGGGAAATACGACGCTGCAACCGATTTCGCGAACGCGAACTTCAATGGCCCGGCACCTTACAACAATTCCTATCAGACACTCGGCGACCTCAAGTTCACCTTCGATCTCGGCGGCCAAACGGTTGCCGACTACCGCCGCGAGCTGGATCTCTCCTCCGCGCTGGCTTCAGTGACTTTCAAGGCTGGCGGCAATACTTTCCACCGCCAGACGTTCTCCAGCGCGGTCGATGGCGTGATCGTCCATCGCCTCGTCGCCGACAAAAAAGGCACCATTGGTTTCGGATTGAAACTCGACCGCGTCGAACGCGCCAACACCCGCTTCGAAGCGCCCGACACCCTCGTGATGACCGGCAACACCGGCGACACCCTGAACTACGAAGTCCGCGCGAAGGTGTTGCACAAAGGTGGGAAAATTACCGGCAATCCCGATGGCACCTTGCGGCTCGAAGGCTCTGACGAAGCCACCGTGTTGATCGCCGCCGCCACAAGCTTCGTGCTCGATTACGACAAAGGTTACAAGGGCGGCGACCTGTCCACCGCCGCCACTCGCATAGCCGCTGCATCAGGCAAGACATACAAGGAATTGCGCGACGCCCACGTTGCGGAATACTCGGGCTATTTCAATCGGCTCAGGCTCGACCTCGGCCGACAAGACACCAGCACGCCCACCGATGTACGACTCAAATCGTATTTCAACAAACCCGATCCCAGCTTCGCCACGCTGTTCTATCAGTTCGGCCGCTACCTGCTCATCTCCTCCAGTCGTCCGGACAATCCGCTGCCCACCAACAGCCAGGGCATTTGGGGCGACGGGCTCGATCTGCCGTGGAAGTGCGACTACAAGTCGAATATCAATTACGAGATGGCTTACTGGTCCGCAGAAGCCTCGAATCTCGGCGAGATGCACAAGCCGATGCTGCGCATGACGCAAAACCTCGTGAAACCCGGCACCCGCACCGCGCAGGCCTACTTCGGCCCGGAGACCCCGGGATGGGTCGTCGGCTACACCACCAATGGCTGGAGCTGGACTTCGCCGGGCGAGCGATTGACCTGGGGCGTCTGGTTCGGCGGCAGCGCGTGGATGTGCCAGCACCTGTGGGAGCACTATGCCTACGGTCGCGATAAGGATTATCTCCGGTCCGTTTACCCGACTCTCAAGGGAGCGACGGAGTTCTGGATGAGCCAACTCGTCGAAGGCCCCGACGGCAAACTCATCACCTCGCCTTCCAGCTCGCCGGAAAACGAATTCGTCACGGAAAACGGCGTCCGCGGGTCGATCTGCGAAGGGGCTACGATGGAAAAATCCCTCGTTCGTGACCTGCTCACCCACTCCGCCAAAGCAGCGGCCGTTCTCGGAATCGATGAGGATTTCCGCCGCAAGGTCGAGGCCACCCGCGACCGCATTCGCCCCCCGCAGGTCGGCAAACACGGCCAGATCATGGAATGGGGCGGCGATTGGGACAATCCGAGCGATACGCATCGCCATGTCTCCCATCTGTTCGCCCTGCATCCCGGCAGCGAGATCACCCCGCGTGGCACGCCGGCACTCGCGGAGGCGGCGAAAGTCACGCTCAAGCAGCGCGGTGACGACGGCACCGGCTGGGCGCTGGCATGGAAAATCAACTTCTGGGCGCGCCTCCTCGATGGCGACCACGCCATGACCCTGATGGCAAATCAACTCCGCAGCACCCAAGAATTGCAAACCGTCATGCAAGGCGCGGGCGGCACTTATCCCAATCTGTTCTGCGCCCATCCACCGTTCCAGATCGATGGCAATTTCGGCTTTGTTTCCGGCGTCAATGAACTCCTTCTGCAAAGCCACGAGACCTACATCGATCCCAAGGCCCCGAACGAAGACCGCTACGTCATCCACCTTCTCCCCGCCTTGCCAAAGGCCTGGAGCAGCGGCTCGATCCGCGGGATCCGCGCCCGCGGCGGATTCACGCTCGATCTCGAGTGGAAAAACGGGAAGCTCACTCAGGCTCGCATCAACAGCACGGGAGGGACTCAGGGGCGCCTGCGCATCGGCGACAAGGAGACCGAGTTCACCGTTCCGACCGGAGGAAGCATCGTTGTCCCCACCCGGGAACGCTGAGCCCTCGCTCGTAGCGAGTGCGTCTCGATGCCGACCACATTTCACTTGGGTGGCGAGTTTTAGGCATCCAGTTGGCTCCCATTGACCCGCCGATCCGAGGCTCGGCGCTCCCGGATGCCTGCACATTTTAACGGGTAGCAAGCAACACGTTCCAATAGCAGGATCGCACTGGTTTTAGAATACTCGAATCATGCCTCAAACCCATCTCCTCGCGGGTTTCCGCGCCGCCTTCTCCGCGCGTCATTTCCGCACAGCGCTTGCCGTGGTAGCCATGGGTAGCCTTCACGCGGCGGATTATCACGTCGATCCCGCAGGCAATGACTCAAACATCGGAACGAGTCCCGCCGCAGCTTGGCAAAGCCTCGGCAAAGTCAACGGCACCGTCTTCCAACCCGGTGACCGAATCCTTTTCAAACGCGGCGCCACTTGGGCGGGCACCCTCAGCCCGCAAGGCTCCGGCAACAGCTCGGCGCAGATCACCCTCGGCTCATACGGCGAAGGCGCCAAGCCGCTCATCAACGGCAATGGCAACTGGGCCGTGATCACCCTCTCGTCCCAGAGCTACTGGACCATCGATGGCTTTGAAGTCACCAACCCGGCCGGAAATGACAGCAGCCGCTCGGGCATCCGGGTTGATTGGTCGGGCAGCGACACAATGCGCGGCATCCAAATCCTCAACAACGACGTGCACGACGTCCGCGGCATCAAGAACGTCAACGATGGCGGCCGCAACAACGGTGGCATCTTCTTCTGGATCAACGAGCCCGGGAAAGCCGATGGCGTGCTCATCCAGGGCAACACGGTGAAGACCATCTATGGCCAAGGGATCGCCTTCAATGCCGAGGCTGAATACATGGGCGGCGGGATGAACTACGCGAATTGCAGCCCGAACGTGGTCGCGCGCGGCAACACCGTAATCTCCACCTCAGGCGACGGCATCCTGATGCTCGGCACCGACAACGAACTCGTCGAACACAACGAGGTCGCCTACGTCGGTCAGCTCAGCGACAACGGCAACAACATCGCCGCCGCCTGGCCGACCCGCCATGTGAACGGTCTGTGGCAATACAACCACGTCCACCATACCGCCGCGCTCAACGCGAACGACAGCACCGCCTTCGACAACGACGGCTTCGTGAAAGGCACGACCGTCTTCCAGCACAACGTTTCCCACGACAATGCCGGCGGTTTCATCATGGAATACACTTGGGGCGGTGACGAGTTCGCCCAGAGCATCGTGCGCTACAACATCTCCTGGAACGAAAGCCGCATCATCGCCACCAACCGCAACAACACGCGCATCTACAACAACGTCTTCTACAATCCGGGTGCCACGATCGACGTGACGTGGACGCAGAACCCGAGCTACATCCAGTTCTCCAACAACCTCTTCGTCGCCGCCGGGCGCACGGCGGAATTCTCGCGGCAGCTGTTTATGAACAACAGCTTCAGCGGTGGCGTGACACGGCCGGTGACGATTGATGGAAACCGCACGCAGGACCCGCTATTCGTCAGCCCCAACACCACCGGAAATCTCGCCGGTTTCATCCTGCAATCCGGCTCTCTTGCTAGGAATACCGGCACCGTCATCGTCGGCAACGGCGGTCTGGATTTCTGGGGCGCGACCCTGCCCAGCACCGCGCCTCATCGCGGTGCCTCGCAGATCAACAGCATCGCCAACTACACCGCCACGCCCACCTTCATGCAAGTGAGCGGCCCCTATTCCGCCGCCGTCCCCTACAGCGGCAGCTCCACCGTCAATTTCAGCGGCACGGTGCGCGACCAGAAATTCCACGCCATCTCCGGTGCCGCCGTGACTTGGTCGGTCAGCCCGGCGCTTGCGGGTTATTCGATCAATTCCAGTGGCGTGCTCACGCTGTCCGCAGGTGCGCAACCGCAGCGGGTCGCCATCGTGGCACAGAGCGGATCGGCGACAGCCACTTTTTCGTTCACCACCTCGCAGGCCGTGCCGCCGGTGGTCGGTTCCTCGTGGATCAACCCGGCGGGCGGCGAGTGGTCGATCGCTGGAAACTGGCAAGACAACGCGATCGCCAACGGTGCCGACCAAACCGCCACGGTCGCACTTTCGACCGGAGTCACCATCAACCAAGGCGACGCCAGTCGCAGCATCGGCCATCTGGCCTTCAGCAACGCCGACCACAGCATTCAGGGCAACCCGCTGACGATGGATGTCACCAGCGGCGCAGCGACCGTTTCGGTGGCAAACAGCACCACAGCCACGCTTTCCGCCGCGCTGGTCGGCAATGACGGATTACTCAAGACCGGCACGGGAACGCTGGCGCTCACCGCGGTGAATTCCTACAGCGGCGGAACCACGGTGAACGAGGGCACGCTGGAACTCCGCGGCGCGTCCGGCGGCACCAGCCGGATCAATGGCGCGATCACCGTGAATGCCGGTGGCACACTCACTCTAACAAACGGCGACGGCAGCGGCTTCGGCTGGAACAACACGATTTCCCAACTCAACGTCAACGGTGGCTTGGTGAACGCCACCGGCGGAGCGCACATCGGTTTCGGAGCCTATGTGAACGTGGCCATGAACGGCGGCGGATCGATTTCCGGCAATTGGCAGTGGAACGGTGACAACCTGCTCGGTTTCAGCTCTTCGGGCGGCAGCACCAACAGCATTTCGGGATCGCTCGTCCTTCGATCGGATGCCGGCCCCAACCACAGCTTCAATGTCGCCGATGGCGGAGAGGCCACCGACCTGCTGGTCAACGCCGTACTTTCCGACCAATACCCAGAAGTGGGGTGGGTTCCCGCGTCGGTGCTTGTCAAATCGGGAGCCGGGACCATGGAGCTCACCGCCGCCAATACCCACGACGGCGGGACTTCCGTCAACGGCGGCACGCTCATCGTCGGCAGCAGCGCCTCGCTTGGTGGCGGATACCTCGCGGTGAACACCGGAGCCGTCTGCGACCTTCGCAACACCGCCGGTGCGGTGGCGAACGGAGCCTCGATCTATCTGAATGGCACGGGACGATTGATCCTCACAACCGGCCTCAACGAACTGGTCGCCCGGCTCTATCTGGACAACAATGCCCTAGCACCCGGCACCTACAGCGCGGCCACGCATCCGGCACTCATCAGCGGCGGCGGCAGCCTGACGGTCACCGAAGGCGCGTCCGCCACGCCCACCAGTCTAACAGCATCCGCCGTTTCCGCCGACTCCATCCAGCTGACCTGGACCGACAACGCCTCGGACGAGACCGGCTTCATCATCGAGCGCTCGCTGACATCCGGCAGCGGATTCAGCCAGATCACCACGCTGGGCGCGAACGCCGTTTCCTACACGGATACCGGCCTCGTCGCGGGAACGGCCTATTTTTATCGGATCAGCGCCAGCAATGCCATCGGCCGCTCCGCCTATTCGAATGAGGCCACGGCGGAAACAACTGTCGGCGATTCGGGCACGTGGACGAGCGCGGTGAGTGGAGATTGGAGCGTCTCCGGTAAGTGGCTGAACGGCATCGTAGCCACTGGCACGGGGCAAACTGCGACCATTGCCCCGGCCACAGGAGTCACGGTGAATCTGAATACGGCGCGCACCATCGGCGGCTTGAGTTTCACCGGCGCGAATCACGTCATCTCGGGTTCGAATTCCCTCTTGCTCGATGTTCTCTCCGGCGCACCCGGCGTGGATGTCGCATCCGGTCTGACCGCCACGCTCGGAGTTCCATTGATCGGCAACGATGGTTTGGCGAAAATCGGCGCGGGCAATCTGGTGATCTCCACCTCCCCCGGATACAGCGGTCTCACCAGCGTCAGCGGCGGTCGCCTGACCTTCTCCGGCAACGTGGGAACGCCTCCACCGGCGACGCCGACCGTCACCTACAGCCTCGCGGGCGGGAACGAGAACTGGCCCGCCGACAAGCGCGCGGCGATCGTCGCGGCGATGGACACGGCTGTCGCGTTCTACAACCGCTACGGCAGTTTCAATCGCTCGCTGACGGCGAACTACGACGCCAATGTGGGAACCGCACAGGCGGGTTACGGCGGATGGATCGACTTCGGCGGCCAGATCGGCGCGCGCACCGCCCTCCATGAAATGGGACACACCATGGGCGTCGGAACGTACTGGGCCTGGGACTACAACCGCTCGGGCGGCGTTTGGACTGGCGCGAACGGCGTGGCAATGATCCGGAAGCTCGACGGACCCTCCGCCAACATAGGTTGCGACGCAGCGCACTTCTGGCCCTATGGTTTGAACTACGACGATGAAAACAACCCGCTGGCCTTCATGCGACACGTCCAGACCGTTTCGGCGATGCGGATCGACATGGGCATCGCCTCCAGTTCCGAGCTCCACGGCTACGATGGTGCCTTCGATATCGCCACCGGCGCTGAGCTGGAGTTCAGCGGAACCGCGGTGCAACTCAACCATGCCATCAGTGGCGGCGGCATGCTACGCCATTCCGGAAACGGCACCCTCGTGCTCGCTGCGACAAACAGCTACACCGGCGGCACTGTCGCCGGTGGGGGCAGGCTGGTCGTCTTCTCGAACGGCGGCAACAGCGCGATCCGAGGAGCACTGACCATCCAACCCGGCTCGACGGTCGAATGCACTGGCGACGGCACCGGCTTCGGCTGGCAGGATCAGATGAGCTCGATCTCGATCCAAGGCGGCACTCTTACCAGTTCCGGCATCTGCCACATCTGGAACCTCCCCGGCGGGATCACGATGACTGGCGGGACGCTGCAAAGCAACAATGGGACCAGCGACCCCAACGGCCCGCAACTCGAATGGAACCGCTGCTCCGTCGCCACACTTGCCAGCGGCAACACAGCGACCATCGGCGGTCGCATCCGCATCCGCGGGGATGCCGATTACGCTGCAGTGAGCTTCAACGTGGAAGAGGGTGCAGCGGCGACCGACCTGCTCGTCAGCGCGGCGCTCACCGAAGCTACTTCCGGCCGCGGCATCACCAAATCCGGCGCCGGGAAAATGGCGGTCAGCGGTTCTAACAACTACAGCGGCGTCACCACGGTGAACGGCGGCACGCTCGTCGCCGACACCACCGGCACCCTCGGAACCGGAAATCTATCGGTCAACACCGGCGCAACCTGCGAAATCCGCAATCCCTCGGGCGCCCTTGCCGATACCGCGGCCGTCTCACTGAACGGCAGCGGAAAACTCACCCTCGCCAGCGGCGTGGCCGAAACGGTGAGACAACTGTTCATCAACGGCGTCCGGCAGCCGTCTGGTACCTACACCAGCGCGTCGTCCTTCATCACTGGTTCCGGCAGCCTGATCGTGACCGATGTTCCTCTCGCATGGATCAGCCTGACGGATGGCAACTGGAGCAGCATCGGCAACTGGCAGAACTCCACGGTGGCCGACGGCGCTGACAACATCGCCACCTTCGCACAAGCCACCGGCGTGACCGTTACCCTGGACAGCAACCGCACTATCGGCGGACTGAGCTTCGCCAATTCCAACTACACGCTCACCGGCAACGCGCTGATTCTCGCCACCACCCTCGGCAGCTCCAATCTGCAGGTGAGCGGAGCGGGCATTACGGCCACCATCGGGTCCAGCATCGCCGGTGGCAGTGCGCTGACCAAGACCGGCAATGGCACCTTGAAGCTCACCAACATCAACTCACACAGCGGCGGCACCTTGGTCAACGAAGGCACGCTGGAACTCGCCGGATCCTCTGGCGGCAACAGCTTGGTCAACGGCGTCGTCACGGTGAATCCGGGAGCCACCCTCGCCCTCACCGGTGGCGACGGCACCGGCTTCGGATGGAACAATCCCATCTCCCAACTCACAATCAACGGCGGCACGGCCAATGCATCTGGCAGCTCCCACCTCGGCTTCGGAGCTTACATGAATGTGGCACTGAACGATGGCGGCACCATCGCCGGCAATTGGCAGTGGAATGGCGACGGGCTTCTAGGCTTCACCACATCGGGAGACAGCACCAACACCATCAACGGCCTGCTGAACCTGCGATCGGACGCCGGAGCCAACCACACCTTCAATGTCGCCAATGGTGCCGCCTCGGTCGATCTCCAGATCAACGCGAACCTGAGCGACCAGTATCCGGAGGTTGGGTGGCTTGCCGCCTCCCATTTCATCAAAACCGGAGCTGGCACCGCGGTTCTCGCCGGTTCCAACAGCCACGACGGCGTGACCGATATCCAAAGCGGCATGCTCATCGCCGCTCATTCCTCGGCACTGGGCGCGGGCGGATGGGACGGCAGCAACATGACCTGGATCCGCAACGGAGGAACGCTTGCCCTACAAGGCGGAGTCAGCCTAGGCGAGCATCTCCACCTGCTCGGCACCGGCGTCGATGGCCACGGCGCCTTGCGCAGCATCTCCGGCAACAACTCCATGACCTTGACCTACGGTGGCAGCGGCAGCGGCCCGGGATTTTGTTTTGATGGCAACACGACAGTCGGCGTCGATGCCGACACGCTGACGGTGACCGGTTTCTATGAAGATGTGGGATCCTTCGGGCTGACGAAGGTCGGCAACGGCACACTCCACATCAGCAGCACCAATGCCTACACCGGCCCGACCACTGTCACTGCTGGCACGCTGCGAGTCGGCAACGGATCTAACAACGCCAACCTCGCCAATACCGCCGACGTAATCGTTGGAACGGGAGCCACCCTGCACCTCGATTACAGCGGCACCGATACCATCGACGAACTCTGGCTCGGCGGCATCGCCCAATCCCCCGGCGTCTATTCCTCCGCCAACAGCAACGGCCACATCACCGGGACCGGGACCCTCACCGTCAGCAACGGCCCGGTTTCGGACTACGATACTTGGAAGGCCTCGAACAACCTCACAGGAGGTCCCGACGACGACGACGACCACGATGGTCTCAGCAACTTCGCCGAATACGCCTTCGGCCTCGATCCACAGGGAGCCTCATCGGCCAATGCCATTGTCACTCCCCTCAACACCGCAACAGGCACTTTTTCTTATAAGCGCCGCAAGCAATCCACCAGCGGATTGAGTTACTCGATTTGGTATTCAACGGACCTGAACTCTTGGACGAAAGACACTGGTGCCATCGAGGAATCTCCAGCCATCAACGGCGAGGTCGAAACCGTACCCGTCGCCATTTCGAGCGGTCTCCTCAACAACCCGAAGCTCTTCCTCCAAGTCAGAACCGAATGAGCCCCGCATGTTTTAACGGGTAGGCACTGCGACTCTCCTTGCTAAGGTTGGCGCGCTCCAAAGCATCGGTCCCGCTCCTGCCCGTTCATGAAGAAAGCCACCCCCGCCCCACCCGCACTCTTTCTGCGATCCGCCGGCTTCTTCGCCCTGTTTATCCTTTCATCCCACGCTGCAAGCTATCACGTCGACGCGACATCAGGGAGCGACCTCGCAGATGGGCTCACTCCCGCCACCGCATGGCAATCGCTGGCAAAGGCGAATTCCGTGATTTACCAGCCCGGCGACCGCCTTCTGTTGAAATCAGGAGCGACCTGGACCGGACGCCTGAGACCCCAAGGATCGGGCACCGCAGCGGCACGCATTGTCCTCGACCGCTACGACGATGGTCCGAAGCCCTCGATCCATGGTGGCGGGATCGCTGGTGGCGCGGTCACCTTGGAGAACGTGGAATATTGGACGGTCCGCAATCTCGAGGTCACCAACAACGGCAGCTCGGAGCCGAAGAAGATGGGCATCAATGTCCGCAACGACTGTGTCGGCACCCTGTCGGGCATCGAGGTGCGTGATTGTGACATCCATGACGTCACTGGGGTCATGAACAACTACATCGACGGCAAGGAAAGCGGCGGGATCGTCTTCCAAGTCACGGTGTCCAACCTCGCCGTTCCTTCCAAATGGGAGAACATCACCATCGAAGGAAACACGGTTCGCAATGTCCTTCGCGAAGGCATCCTCATGCAGTCGCTGTGGATCAACAAACCACAGGACCCCAATTCCAACTGGACCGGATGCGGGCCCTATCTGCCCTCCGAAAACATTCGCATCGCATCCAACATACTCGAGAACATCGGCGGCGACGGCATCATTCCCTGGTGCGTGAAAAACGGCCTCGTCGAACACAATCTTGTCCGCCGCGCCAACAACAACTCTCTCGGCCAGGGACATGCGGGACTATGGCCGTATTTTTGTGAGGACGTGGTCATGCAGTTCAACGAAGTCTGCGAAACGAAGACCGCCTACGACGGCATGGCTCTCGATTTCGACAACAGCGACCAACGCTGCATCTACCAATACAATTACAGCCACGACAACGAGGGCGGCTTCCTCAACATGTGCTGCGATGGCAACGGCAATGGAAACGTCGCGCGTTACAACATCAGCCAAAATGACGGCTGCATTCCCGGCGGACGGGTATTCCTCGTCCACGGTCACGGCAACCACGGCTATCAGGTCTACAACAACACGATTTTCGTCAGCAGGAACAACCCACCGATGTTCGAGCAAGGAGCCTCGAGCACCGGCAGCGACATTACTTTCAAAAACAACATCTTCATCAACAGCGGCAGCGGATCGTTCTTCGCTCCGGGCGGTTGTTTCTTCGACAACAACCTCTATCACGGCAACGGCCACATCGCCGCGGATCCTCGCAAGATCCTTGCGGACCCGATGCTCGTCTTTCCGGGGAGCGGAGGAACCGGCCTGAACTCGTTGAACGGCTACAAGCTCCTCGCTGGTTCACCCGCGCTGGGCAGCGGACAGGTCATCGCAAGCAACGGCGGTTTGGATTATTGGGGAACCACGGTCTCCTCTTCACTGGCTCCGAACATCGGAGCCTACAACGGCAGCGCAGCTCCACCTATCACCCCCTCCTCCGGCATCTGGGCTCGGGATGCCGATGGCTTCTGGACCGATGGCGGAAACTGGCAGGACAACACCATCGCCATCGGTTCGGAAATGACGGCCACCATCGCGCAGACGAACGCAGTGACCGTGCAACAGCCTGTCGATGATTTTCCGCTCGGTGGATTCGTCTTCTCCGGAGCGAACCATATCATCTCAGGTGGATCATTTCTCCTCAACGCATCGTCCTCCAGACCATTTGTAGAGGTCGCTAGCGGCAACCCAACCATCCATTCCACCCTTCGTGGCATGGCAGGTTTCCGAAAGACCGGAAACGGTACACTCACCCTCACCGGCATCAGCAACTATTCCGGCGGCACAATCGTCGATGAAGGCACGCTGGTTCTGCAATCAAACACTTCCGACCAATCCACGGTTCGCGGAAGCCTCGCGGTAAATCCTGGCACGACGGTCGCCATCTCCGGCATCGACTACGCGGGCCTCGGGCGAACCGGCGGGGCGAACGTCACCGCCTTGAACGTTATCGGCGGGACCGTGCAAAACACGATTCAGAGCTTCCTCACCGGAGCCACCGTGAATCTCACAGCGGGCACGATCAACGGCGGAGCTTTTCATTTCATCAGTAGCAACCTGAACAGCAAGGCAAGCGCCAGCACTTCGACGGTCACCAGCAATCTGATCATCCGCAAGGACTACGGCTCCGGTGACCCAGACATCGGCGTGGAGGATGGAAACGCATCCACCGATCTTCATGTCAGCGGAATCATCACCGAGGTCTTATCATCGGGCCTCAGCAAATCCGGCGCGGGAAAATTCCTCCTCACTGGAACCAACAGCTACACCGGAACTACGAACATCAATGCGGGGACCTTGAGCATACTCAGCACGGGGAAAATCTACACCGGCTCCGGATGGGCTCCGCGGACCGTGAACGTAAACCCGTCAGCCGTCTTGGAGATCGACCACTGGAACGGCGATGGCAGCCTCGGACAATCCGACTTCCGCGCCGCAGGGCTCGTCCTCAATGGCGGGACGCTTCGTTACATCGGAGCGGAAACCACCGCTCCCTCGGTCATTGACGGCAATACGGGCCGTGCTTTCAGTCTTGGTACTAACGGCGGTACTTTGGAAAGCGCGGCTCCTGCGGGCTACGTATTCGCCATTAGCCAATACCATGGCGATCCCGCAACCTATGCCCTGCCGGCGTTCAGTAGCACATTGACCCTCGCTGGCTCCGGGAATGGATTCATCGGGAAAATACTCTCCGGCTCAGGAGGTGTCACCAAATCCGGCAACGGCACATGGTCCCTCGTACGATCCAACAGCTACACGGGGCCCACGACCGTGAATGGCGGCACGCTCAGGCTCGGCAATGGATCCTCCAACACCAACCTCGCCGACAGCGCCGCGGTCATCGTCGCCAGTGGGGCAATGCTCGAGCTGCACTACTCCGGCACCGACACCGTAGCCTCCCTCAGTTTCGCAGGCATCGCCAGGCCTCCGGGAGTCTATTCCGCAGCAAACAGCCCCTTCATCACCGGCTCCGGCACGCTCACTGTTCTCTCCGGGCCGATCACCGACTTCGCCGGATGGGCAGCATTCCACTCCCTTTCTGGCGGACAAAACGATGACGACGACCACGATGGTCTCAGCAACCTCGCCGAATACGCCTTCGGCCTCGATCCCAAAAGCGGTGCCTCGGTCCAAGCCGTCACCACACTACCCGACCCCACCACCGGCAGCCTCACTTACACCCGAAGGAGGGCATCCCTCAGCGGACTGAGCTTCCTGCTCTCGACGTCCACCGATCTCGCGGTCTGGACCGAAGATCCCGCAGCCCAAGAGGACATCATCCACCAAAGCGGCGACTCCGAATTGATCCGAATCACGCCGAGCACCGCATCGCCCGAAAGAAGCAAAAGATTCTTCCGTATCAACGCCCGCTAAGCTCAACCACAGGTCACATGCATCGACTCCCCAAGAGGATCCAAACCCTCGTCCGACAAACGTTCTTCGTCCTTTTCGGATGCCTTTCAGCGTCTGCGGCCACGCCTCCGGAGTTCAGCCATTTGTCCCTTTTGCAGGTCAAAACCGACCCATCGGGAATCGCGTGGACCGAGCATCTGATCGAACCCCGTCCCGGCTGTGGACTGGTCAAAACAGGTCCCGGCACGCTGACCATTCGCGGAGAACTCAAGCTTAGCGGCATCGTAACCGTCCAGGAAGGCATCCTCGATTTGTCCGAGGCCAAGCCTTCCGCAAACCTCCGCTTCAATCTCTCGGAGACGGCGGGCCTGAAGCTCCCCGCGGACCGGGACTTCGCATGCGACGCCCTCTTTTTCAGCGATGAAAAGCAGGCCCCCGGGAAATGGGGGGGCAAGGGCAGCATTGCCAAGCGCAAGACCGACTTCGAATCGCCGAATATCAGCGGCGGAGTCTTGGTCGTAAAAGACAGCGGACCCTCAGCGCGAGAACGCTGGCGGGGCATGAAATACGGTCTCTTCGTCCACTACGTGAACGATGGTAACGGCCATACCACGTTCAATATCGATGGCAGCCCGACTTCCGCCGGGGCGGAATATCTCGCCGCGAACTTCGATGCCAAGGGCTTCGCCGAGGATGTCGCGTCCATGGGCGTCGAATACCTCATCTTCACCGCCTGGCACTCGAACTTCCACCCGCTCTTCAATAGCGCCGCGGTCGAACGCGTGCCGAGCCACGAACGTCCGCGCATCAATATCCCACAGACCGACATGCTGGGACGCATGGTGGCCGCCGTCCGAGCCAAAGGCGTTCGCGTCCTGTTCTACACCCACCCCGGACAGCAGCTTTACTGGGGCGAGGACTGGAATCGCTTCATGGAGGACATCTATGGCGAAATGCTCGACCGCTACGACATCGATGGCTTTTACGTCGATGAGAACGATCCCGGCGGGAACAGCGACCGAAACATCGATTTCCACCGCATCGAGCGCGCGGTGCGCTGGCGCAAACCCGATGCCGTGCTCATCCAGAATTTCTACCGCAATCTCTACGCCTTCGACGCAGGCATCGGCGAATCCGGACCAGCATCCCACACCCCATCGCCGGATGTCTCGTGGACCATGCCGAACGCCTTCGCCCAAGTGATTTCAAAAACCTGGAGCGCCCATGTCCCGAAGGTGCCGAACCCGATTTCCGCGGTGACCCGCACACCGGAGGCCATTTTCCGCTCCACGGTCGTCGGCGCGGGTTCTTGCGTCGAAGGCGGGGGTTGGGCTTGGGCAGCCGGCCCTTATCCGGGCGACGGCACTTGGACGGATCCTGCCACAGGACAGAAGAAATTCGTCGGTCGATGGGAAGAAGGAGTGCTCGAAGCCATGCAGAAAGCCGGCGCCTACATCGCCCCCATCGCGGAATCGATCAAGAACACCTACCCCAGCACCTCATGGCAACCGAAAGGCTGGATCTCGAGCCTCCCCTGGGGCGTGGCAACCCGCTCGACCGATGACCGGACGGAATTCCTTCATGTCCTCAAACCACAGCCTGATGGCACTCTAACACTTCCCCCGCCCGATGATGGCAAGACTTTCGCGAAGGCGCGACTCCTTCCAAGCGGGGAACCCGTGAAGCTTGAGCAATCCGGCAAAGGGCTTCGACTCACGCTCCGCAAAGGCACCGAATGGAATAGCCTCGATACGGTCATTGCAATGGACGTGACCGGACGGGGCCGATTCAAGTCGCGCTCCATCACTGCAGACCACTCCTCCGTGGTCTTCGGCGCGCGCGAGGTCTTCAATAACACCGCCACGACCCCGGGCGGCGCGGGCTGGATCGAATACCACGGCAACTGGTCTCACCAACACCGCGACGGTGGTGAACACGAAAGCGATATTCACTTCTGCGCCGGCAACGGCGAGGCCTTCACCATCCACTTCAACGGCACCGGCGTAATGATGATCGGAAACGGCATGGGCGAGATCGATTTCTCACTCGACGGCAAGCCGCTCAAACGGGTCGACATGGGTGCCTCCGGCAACCGTCCCCATATCGTAGGCATCGACCTAACAGGACTGCCCGACAAAAAACACGAGCTCAAGGGAGTGAAAGTCGGCGGACCCTACGTCCAAGTCGATATGTTCCGCGTTTACAATCCAGCAGGCGGAAACTGGCGAAAGCCCGATCGCCATTTACCCCTGCGCACGACCGACCGCAGCGAGGATTTCGTCCAATTCGACTTCACCGGCACCGCCGTCCAATTCATCGCCCCTCAAGGCCCGGATCGCGGCACCATCGAGGCCTTCCTCGATGGTCAAAGCGTCCGCCATATCAACCAGTATCACGGCACTCCGACAAGCAAGGCCCCGCTCCTCACTCTCACCGGCCTCACTCCGGGACGCCACACCCTTTGCCTCGTCAAGACCCGCGGCCGCAACATGGACGTCCATTCTTTCCGGGTGTTCGAAGCCCACTAAACATCGACGATTCAGCACTGATTTTCCCTGCGATCCCACCCCATCTTCCATGCGAGCATTCCACGGTCTTCTCTCTCTAACAGCTGGTGCCCTCCTGCTGGCATCCCCGTATCGATCCGATGCCGGGTCCGATCCCGAACAAGCATTTCTCAGTCCCTCCCAAGATGCCAAACCCGGCGTCTGGTGGCACTGGATGGGCAGCAATGTGAGCCGCGCCGGCATCACCCGGGACCTCGAAGGCTTCAAGGACGCCGGGATCGCTTCCGCCACGATCTTCGGCATGGCCGATGTCTGCACACCGTGGGCCGGTCACATCGAGAACTCACCGAACGATGGACTGCTCGCCTTCACCGATCCTTGGTGGAGATTGGTTCGCCACGCAGCCGAGGAGGGAAAGCGCCTCGGGATCGACGTCGGAATCCACAACTGTCCCGGCTACACCAGCACAGGCGGTCCGTGGATCACGCCGGAGTTGTCGATGCAGCAGATCTTCCACTCCCGCGTCGATATCGGAGGCGGCCAGGCCTTCTCGGGAACTCTCGCGAAGCCGGAGATCGATCCCCGCGGCGATGTGCTGTTTCCCATGCTCAACAAGGAGACCGGCGTGGTCGAAAAGCCCGTGATCGAGGCCCGGAAGACCTACTGGCAGGACATCGCCGTCCTCGCCGTGCCTGCCGAGGGCGTCATCGCCAAAGATCGAATCATCGATCTAACCGAAAAAATGGACGACTCGGGTCGCCTTCGTTGGACACCACCAGAATCCAGCAAGTGGTCGATCTATCGCTTCGGCCACACCACCATGGGTGCTCTCACCCAGCCGAACCAGTGGGAGATCATGGGCCTCGAGTGCGACAAGATGAGCGAGAAGGCCGTGACTTTCCACCTCAAGCACGTGCTCGGGAAGTTGAAGGAACACCTCGGTCCCCTTGTCGGCACGGGATTGCAACACATGCTGCTCGACAGCTACGAGGCCGGCACACCGTCTTGGACACCGCTCATGCCGCGGGAATTTGAGCAACGCCGTGGCTACGGGATCATCGAGTTCCTGCCAGTCTTGGCCGGTCGGGTTGTGGTGAGCGATGGCGAAACCGCGAAGTTCCGCGCCGACTTCGACCGCACCATCGCCGATCTCTACCGCGACGTGCTGTTCAAGGTCATGCAGAGCATGCTCAAGGAGTCCAATCTACGCTTCGTCTGTGAACCCTATGGCGGACCCTTCCACACCGGCGAAGTGGCCCCCCATGTCGAGCGCGTGATGACCGAATTCTGGTCGGCCGATCGCTTCAATGCGACGGTTCAGGATGGCATCATGAAGGCGGGCGAGGGACGGTCGCACAACATTCTCGAAGCCGAGGCCTTTACCGGCGCTCCCGACAAGTGCTCTTGGATCGAGACGCCAGGCTGGCTCAAAACGGTCGGCGACGAGGCCTATCTTGCGGGCATCAATCGCTTCATCCTCCATACCAACCCACATCAGCCTTGGGACGATCGCTTCAAGCCCGGCGTGACGATGGGTCAATGGGGAGCGCACTTCGGTCGCACGCAAACGTGGTGGGAACCCGGCAAAGCCTGGATCGCCTATCTCACGCGCTGCCAAGCTCTTCTCCAGTGGGGACGGCCTTCACCATCCAACGCATCGTCCTTTATCCCCATCGATGGCAATGCCAACCCCCGCAGCGTGCATCGCAGCGATGGCAAGGTTCATCTCTTCTTCATCGCCGTGCCTGCTTCCGATCAGGGGAAAGCACTTGCTTCGTTCGATGTCGGCAGCATGCAACCCGAACTCTGGGATCCGGTAACGGGCGAACAACGCAACCTCACCGACTTCCGTATCGATGGAAACACCGTCCGGGTGCCTCTCGATTTCGCGCCGGGACAAAGCCATTTCGTAGTCTTCCGCAAAGCCGCTGCCAAGCCAGACGCCCTCACCCGCAATTTCCCGCAAGCCACCAAATCAATGAAGCTGGACGCCTCATGGCGAGTGAAGTTCGATCCGAAATGGGGCGGGCCACAACAGGTGGTAACTTTTCAAAAACTGACCGATTGGACGCAGCATTCCGATCCCGGTGTCCGTTATTACAGCGGCACAGCGGTCTATCGGGCGAAGGTGGATCTCGACACAGTCCCCGAAGACGCATCGTTTCTCGATCTCGGGGAGGTCAAGCATCTCGCCCGCGTCCGGGTGAACGGAAAGGATTTGGGAGTTGTCTGGTGCGCGCCGTGGCGCGTCGAACTTCCCTCGGGCCTGCTGAAGTCCTCCGGGAACCTGATCGAAATCGCCATCACCAACGTCTGGGCCAACCGTCTGATCGGAGACGAGCAGGAGCCCGACGATTGCGAATGGCTCACCGGCCACGTGAACACCGGCAAATATCTCAAACGCTTCCCGGATTGGTTTGTCGCAGGCAAGTCACGCCCCTCGTCCAAGCGCTTCGGATTCACCACATGGAATTATTTCAACAAGGATTCGCGGCTCGCTCCATCGGGCTTGATCGGTCCGGTCCAAGTGCTGGCCGCGAATTGGAAACAAGCCGCATCGGAAGTGCCGAACGGCGCTTTCGCCGAGACATCGGTCAATAGGGCGTCCGAAGACGCCTTCGAAGCTGAGTTGCCTACCGCAGAGCAGCTGGTGCCAGTGGCAAGCATGTCGGCATCGGGCGACACGCAGAGCTCCGATGATGCGGGCACCTTGCGCGACGGTACCACTCGCAATGGCAGTGGTACCGCTGAAACGCTCGATGATGCAAAGACCTTCCGCGCCTGCGGCAAGGGCACCAGCCTCTTGTTCAAGCTCGACGAGCGTGGGGTCGCACTCGGTGAAATCCAATCCTTCGCGGGTCATCGCGACGCCCGAGCGAGCCAAGCATACACGGTATGGATCGCCAAAGCCGATGCGCCGGATCAGTTCACCAAGGTCGCCAACGCCCGAGTCGTCAGCCAAGGCGGAGCGACCCGCATGCGCGTCCCGGTGAATGAGTCCAAAGTCGTCGCGGTCCGTCTCGATTTCTCAGATGGCCCTCTCGGCTTCAATGTCTATCGCGAGATCTGTCTGCTGCGCTTTGCCAGGGCCGCATCGAAGCAATGAATTTCCTCCCCATTCCCCCACCCGTTTCATCCATGAAATTTCTCTCACCCGCGGTGCTTGCCTTGGCACTCGCCTCTGTATCCACAGCTGCCACACCCCGCATTGAGCAGCTCGACGACTGCAAGCTCGTATGGGAAGGCCCCAGTAAAAACCAATCGTTCGATTCGATGCCTCTCGGCAATGGAGACGTCGGCGTCAACGTCTGGTTCGAATCCAATGGCGACATCCTCTTCTACGTCTCGAAAGTCGATTCCTACGACTCAGAGCACCTGCTGCCGAAACTCGGCCGACTGAGGCTGCGGACCGAACCCGCCCTCGACATCCACAAGGTCAAGACGACCCTGCTGCTCGATCAAGCAGCAGTGGAAATTCAAGCGGGTGATGCCAAATTCCGCGTCTGGGTCGACGCCCATGCACCTGTCGTCCGACTGCAAGGCCACTGTCCGACACCGCGCAAAGTCAGCATCGCCGCCGAATCGCTCCGCTCCTGGCAGAATGCGGCCGATCCCCTTCCCGGCTCAGGAACAGCCGCGCTGCTTTTCCATGATTCATCCGATCACGTCGCTTGGTGCTATCGGAATCAGTCCTCCATCTGGGCAGCCAGCTTCGCCAGCCAGAATTCGCCGGAGATGGTCGCAAAAACCAAGGATCCCATTCTTCACCGCACCTCCGGATGTCTGCTCAAGGCAAAGGGCTTCAAGCGGCTCAACCCAACCACCATCGCCTCGCAAGGGGCGATTTCAGGCATCGATGCCAGCGTGCGGGTTCTAACAGGCCAACCGGAATCGCCCGAGGCATGGAAGGCGGAGGCAACGAAACCCGTGAAGTCTGACTGGAAAGCCCACCTCGCCCACTGGCAGGAATTCTGGAACCGCAGCCACATCTTCATTCCGAAGGCCGGCGAGGGCAGCTACGACCTCTCCCCTTACCGTTTCACCCAGTTCACCCAGTCGCGCGATGTCTACGCAGGCCACGACAAGGTCACCGCCTCGGACAATGCCTTCCAGATTACTCAGCGATACGCGCTGGAACGCTTCTGCCAGGCCATTGCCAGCAGAGGCGCGGTGCCTCCGCCCTACAACGGCTCCATCTTCACCATGGACATGCCCGCCGGTGTGATGGGCTTCGACAGACCGAAGGAAACACCGATCTCTCCCGATGGTCGCGACTGGGCGCAACTCTCTTTCATGTGGCAGAATACCCGCCATCCCTATTGGTCGATGCCCACCCGTGGCGATTACGACACCATCCTTCCCGGCATGAACTTCGTCCGCAACGGACTTGAGATCGCCCAAGACCGCTGCAAAAAGCTCTATGGCGTCGATGGCGCGGTGATCTTCGAAGCCAGCTGGTATCACAATGTCGGCGTCTTCCCCTTTGAAGGGATGCCCGGCCACCTCCGCTTCCACCAGCTTGCGACCATCGAACTCCCCGCCATCATGGCGGAGACCTACGCGCACACCCGCGATGAGAATTTCCTCCGCAACACCCTGCTGCCCTGTGCCGAGGAAGGCCTGAAGTTCTACTTCAACCGCTTCACCAAGACCGACCCGAAAGGTAAGATGCTCATGGAAGGCGTCGGCTGCGCGGAAACCTATCAAGGCGTCACCAATCCCGCCACCGAGATGGGCTGCATGAAATACCTGCTCGATCTCCTCCTCTCTTTTCCCATCGACGCTCAGCGCCGCACGACATTCAGCCGATGGCGCGCCATGCTGCCCGAGGTTCCCACCCGCCGAATCCGCGGAATGGATCTACTGGCGGTCGGTGAGGTGTATGATCCGGGTCGCACCGACTGCGAAACGCCCGAGCTCTACTCGATCTATCCCTTCCGCCAGGCATGGGTCGGCACACCGGACAAGCTGGCAATGGCTCGCCAATCTTTCCACGTCCGGAATTCCAGCCTTGATGGAACGATCGATTGGCAGCCGGTCGAAACGGGTGGCTGGCAGTCCGCCCCCGTTCAAGCAGCCCACCTCGGCCTTGCTCGCGAAGCCGCACGCCTCGCCAGCATCAATTTCCATGACCGCTTCGTCCAATGGTCGGGCAATATCGCCAAGGGGCCAAGCGGCGAGCTGCTGCGTGGAACCACGGAAAGCCCGGGCTTCGTAGTGGGTGATCCCAAGTCCGGCCTTTCCTTCCCCTATCGTCCACGCCCGAAATTCCCCGCCTTCTGGGAGTGCAAGATGGACGGCACACCCGACAACGACCACGGTGCCAACTCGGTTAACACGCTCCAGGCGATGCTGCTGCAGGCCGACGGCGACAAGATCCATCTGCTCCCCGCATGGCCGGAGGATTGGGATGTCACTTTCAAGCTCGCCGCGCCGAAGAGAACCACGGTTGAAGGCAGCTACCGCGATGGCCGCATCGTTTCGCTCAAGGTCACACCGGAATCACGCCGCAAGGACATCATCGACCACAGCACGCGGGAAGCGCGGCTCCAGACCATGATCGATATCGCCTGCAACGACCGCAACTGGCTCTTCCAGCTGCCACCCATGCTCGATGGCTTACCCACCCCCGGTCCGGTCACTCGGGACTGGATTGCGGAATTCGGCGAGAGCCTGACCGACACCCGCGGCACCTTCTGGCCTGGCTGCACCTTCCGCGACCACATCCTCTACGTGCACGGGAAAAACGCCCTGCCGCAGATCCCGGCCAAGGTGCTCAAGGAGACCAAGCTCTCTGACACTTTGGTGAAGGTCGAATACGACCAAGCGCTCGAAGCCATCATCCTGGCTACCGTCTCACAGGGCTCTCTTACCGGCGGCAAATCCGACACCACCGCCGATCTCGGCGAAGCCAAGACCTTCGACCGCGTCGAGTTCACCATCGACCACCCGAACTACCTCCGAGGCCAGGCAAAGTCCTTCCGCCTCGAGGTCCTGCGGCCCGACGGCCAGTGGCAGATCGCGCATCAAGGCAATCTCTACGGCATGATCTATACAAAGCGCTTTGCCCCGACCACTGCCACCCAGGCACGCCTTGTGATCGACGCGAAAGTAACTCAGTTCGACCTCTTCCCTCCCGGTCTCTGACTGCCACGACGCCTCACCCAAGCGGTGGCAGCCAACCAAACCCGATAGGACTGGACCGCTGGGCCGGCCGACTCCCACCCCAGAGGGCGAATCGCAAAAGCACTCGCCAAAGACCCGCCTCCGCCACCGCCACCGCCGGTAAAGTGGGACCGCCTAGCAGTCGGTCCCTACCATTCTTAAAAAGGTAGGGCTGGACCGCCGGGCCGGCCGACTCTCACCCCCGAGGGCGAATCGCAAAAGCACTCGCCAAGGAACCGCCTCCGCCGCCACAGGTAAAGTGGGACCACCTGGCAGTCGGTCCCTACCATTCCTAAAAAGGTAGGGCTGGACCGCCGGGCCGGCCGACTCTCACCCCGGAGGACGAATCGCAAAAGCACTCGCCGAGGAACCGCCTCCGCCGCCGGTAAAGTGGGACCGCCTGGCAGTCAGTCCCTACCATTCCAAAAAAAGGTAGGGCTGGACCGCCGGGCCGGCCCACTCTCACCCCCGAGGGCGAATCGCAAAAGCACTCGCCGAGGAACCGCCCCTTCCGACGCAGGTAAAGCGGGCCCGCCTAGCAGTCAGTCCCTACCATTCCAAAAAAGGTAGGACTGGTCGGCAGCTCCCAGCGACTTGCTCATCCATCCACGGCAACCGGTTCGCCTTCGACGCTGAGTTCAATCACGCGGAAGGGAGCATGAGCACCTCCTTCGATAGGACCAATTTGCCATTCCCCCGGCCCGCACTGGACGGCCACTTTGATCTTCGGGGAATCAAGCAGGCAGGCACCCAGCAAACGATTCTTCAGCGCCGGAATCAGCAGAGGTGCTGACGCATTCGACGCACGAACGATCAGATAGAGCTTTCCCTTCCGGCTGGTGACATAGCCCCAAGCAGGTGCCTCCTTGAACGGACTCTGCGAGACACCCTCAAAAGCAGCGCGGTTCGGATTCACCCACGCACCGATCTTCTGCAGGTAATCGCTGGCCATCGGATGAAATTTGCCCGTCGCATCCGGGCCGACATTCAACAGGTAGTTCCCACCCAACGACGCAATGCGCGCCAAGGTTTCGATGTAGTGCTCCGGGGTTTTGACCAGGTCCGGAGTGTAATTCCGTGGGTTGTATCCCCAGAAAGCTCCCATGTTCCAACAATACTCCCAGCGACCACCCGGCGGAGCATGAGGAATCTCGTTCTCGTAGGTATTGAAGTCCGAACGATCCAGACCCAGTCGATTGTTGATGACCACGTTCGGAAGCAACGAACGAATGATTTTCTCCGACTCTTGGGCATCGGCATCCGTCCACTTGCCCATCATGTGCCAAGTTCCGTCGAACCAGAAGATATCGGGCCGATACCATTCCGCGAGCTCCTTGATCTGTTTCTTGGCCAACGCCGCAATCTGAGCATCGGTCGCGTAGGGCTTGGGTCCGAGACTGCGATAATCAAAGCCCCCATCGATCGCCTTCTGGTCCGCATCATCAAAGCCCTTCGGCGAGCCTCGGAACTCCAGAGGAGAATAGTAGATACCGAAAAGCAGCCCCTCTTTTTGGCAGGCTTTCTTCAAAGCAGCGAGCGGATCAGGGCCCTTGTAGGCACCACTGGCGAAGAGATGATAGTTGCTCGCCTTCGTCGGATAAATCGCGAAGCCGTCGTGATGCCGCGCGGTGATGACGATGTAACGCATCCCCGCCTCCTTGGCGCTGCGAACCCAGGCGTCCGCATCGAAGTTGCTCGGATTCCAAGCCGCCGCGGTCTTTGCATATTCTTCATAAGGGATCCGTGCGTTCTCCTGAATCCACTCGGCACTCCACAGGTCCTGCCCCTGGTAAGTGCCACCATACACCGAATAAACACCCCAGTGGAGGAAGAGTCCGAACTTGGCCTTGTTCCAGCGGTCGAGCGCTGCGACGCGACCCGGCGACTGCGATTCTTCCGAGCGGGTCTTCGCATTGTCGGGAATCGGTGCCGCGACGGCCTCGGCGGAAATCGCTTGGCCTTGGACGAGGCAAGCGTGCAGGGCAATGAGAAATCGAAACCGGAGAGAATGATGCCGCATGGCGATTGAATGAGTGGTTGGATGAGTCGAACATGGGAGCGGCGTGCGGAAACCCAAAACCGCACACCGCCCCAAAGCCCGCGGGTTGGCCGGAACGCCTGCAGCATGCTCTTTTTCAGCAGCAACTGCCTACCCGTTAAAATAAGCAGGAACGCTCCCGCATTGCAGGAACCACATCAGCCCTTCCGTAACTTGGCGACCGCTTCGGATCGTGAGTGCACTTGGAGTTTCCCGTAAATGTTCCGGATGTGGAAGTTCACGGTGTAAACGCTTAGCTCGAGGCGATCGGCAATCTGCTTGTAAGGAAATCCCTCCAGCACCAGATCCAGCACCGCTTGCTCACGATCGGTCAGGCTCACCTCCGCCGCCTGGGCAGGTATGGGAGCCACGGTGGGATGGCTGAAAGTCTGCACCACCATGCGCGCAATCCTCGCCGACATCGGAGATCCACCAGCCGCGACTTCGCGAATCGCAGCAACGAGTTCCCGCCCACGGACCGGCTTGTGAAGATAACCGCAGGCGCCCGATTTCAAGGAATTGAAGATCGCTTCGGTGTTGTCGAACACCGTCAACATGACCACCAACACGCCGGGAATCCGATCGACCAAATGCCTGACACATTCCACGCCACTCATGCCAGGCAGATTGATGTCCATGAGCACGACCTGAGGTTGCAGCAAGGGCAGCTCATCGATCGCCTGCTCGGCATTCGCGCACGATGCCACACAGATGATCCCGGGAACTCCCGTAAGAGTCTTTTCCAAGGACTCCCTCAAGCCGCCCTGATCCTCGACCATGGCGACTCGGATGGGATGGGCGTATGGGGCGGCGGAGCTGCTCATGAAAATCGATGGCGATGGAGGGAGAAATCAAAGGACACTTGAATTGCGGACAGGAACCGCGAGACGAACGAGAGTCCCACGACCGGAATCGGAAGCCAAGACATCGCAGCGCCCGCCAACCTCGGCGGCGCGGTTTCTCATATTCTGCAGGCCATTCCCCTGCCGCAGTCCAGCGGTGGGAGGAAGACCGCGACCGTCATCGGCGATCTCGAGCAGGATGTGTCCGTCTTCCAGACCGATTCGCAAGGTGACCAAGGAAGCTGAGGCATGTCCCACCACGTTGTGAAGCGCCTCTTTCACGATCATCAAAAGATGGTGCCGAAGCCGGGCCGACAGTCGCAGTTCAGGCATGGATTCCGTGCTCGCAAAATGACAGCGCACCCCCGCCATCGCGAGATAGTCCTCGGCATAGCCATGCACGTATCGCGCAAATTCCTCAAAAGTGTTGTTCGCAGGATCCACCGCCCAGACCACCGTATCGAGCTCCTTCGCCGTCGCATGGGACACGTGGAAGATACGATCCAGCTGCGCCCGCATTTCCTCGGGATCGTCCATGGCGCGCTCGACCTGCTCGGTGAGTAGGCCGATCTGGGCGAGATTTGCCCCGATGTTGTCATGAAGATCCTGCGCAATGCGCGAGCGCTCCTGCTGCAGCGCATGCTCGCGCTCGAGTCGAATCCCCGCGAGATAACGCCAACTACCGAAAAGGAGGCTTGCGATGACCACCACGATCAGCAGCCAAAACCACGGCTGCTTCCAAACCGGGAGTTGAATGCTCATTTCCACCCTCTGAGAAACACCGCGCTGCCGCTCCTCCACGGCGATCCTCCAGACATTCTCACCTGCATACGAGATCTTGCCAATCTTGCAGCCTGTCGCGGCTTTCAGGACTGGCGTCAAACGACTGTAAACAAAAAGATCCCCATCCCGTGCACCGGCATCGCTGAGCTCGATCTCCATCCCGCCCTGTAGGCTGGTAACCCGCTGAATTTCCGCGGCACCACAGTAAATGTGAAGGTTGGATCCAATCAACACCGGACGGTCCGGCGTTCGATCGAGATCGGTAAAGCGCAGATGCTGAGAGGCCGAAGGTGCCAGCGAAGGCGTCGTCCAGGATCCCTTGGCAACGCCGAGGAATCGATCGTCCCAAAACGACCACACCGCGTAACGTCGATCAGGCAAAAGCCCGGCGTCTTGGAAATCCAGCGTAACCTTGCGCTCCGTCCCTCCAGGATTCCACAGCAGCGCCACCGACATGCGGCCCCATTCACGATCGACATGCCCCACCAAGCGCGGGAACTCATGACTCGTGCACAGATCCATCACCTCGGTGCGTTCCCGCGCCGGAGGGGTCATGGTTTCAACGTTCCGGAGTAGAGGCTTGAACTCCTCCAAGTACCAAGGATCCGAAGTGATGGCATTGCCGCAGGACAAGCCCACCATGCTGATCCAAGTACGAACGATCGGCCATCCACCCGCGATGGAACTGATATTTTCCAGATCGGTCCCGAGAAAATAACCATCGCTGTCCACCACACCCCAGCGTCCTTGGATCGATAGACAACGCAGAACATCATCGAACACCGGGCGCAGCGTGCCGCGAGTGGACTCGACTCCTATCCGATGGGCATCCACGAGTCCCACCGACGCACGATTCGGCTTGAGATCGTTGTTGAGTAGATAAGCTCCATCGCCCACCGCTTTACGGATCGAAGTGAAGCCATCCCGAACCACCTCGAACGAAGTCTGCCTTTCGTTGCCCAAGGCATACTGAGTCAGCTTCTGAGTATTGAGTTTGAAATACGAATACCCCTTGCCCGACAGGACCCGCGCTTGATTGACAAGCTTGTCCCACGGAACGGCAAATCCGTTCTTGTCGACCGATTCCAAAAGCAGCCCCGGCCGCGCTCCGGCCGACTCGATCTGCTTCGCGTAAAAATCCAATCCCTCCGGAAAGCGCTCGTTCGACTCTTTCACGCCGCTCGGATCCTCGTAGCCACCGTCGATCTGAATGACCGCAGGCCGCAGCCGATCCGGATAAGTTCGGGTGGAATCGACCACCGCGAGCACATCCTTCCCCGATACCTGCCCTCCTAGAAATTGCCAACTATTCCAACCCGAGACGGCACCATGCTGCGTGCGGGCATCATGCGAGACACCCACCCAATGGCTCCAGTGGCCCAAGGCGATTCGCGGCATCTCCGCAAACAGAGCGACCTGCTGCCCCCAGCGCGTCTCGCCCGGGTCGACCCTCACCCGACTCATGTCCGCGGCATACGTAAAAGCGACACGCCCCTCTGGGATCAAGGTGAGGGAGGCGTTCACGTAGGCGATGGGCGACCCCACCGGCCCCCACAGAAACCCAAGGCCGTTCTTGCGATACAAGCCACCGTTCTCGAAGACCGATACGGTTTGACTAGCGTCTGACAATCGCACCAGCGGCGGCGTTGTTTGAACACTATCATTGAGCCGGGTGATCCACCAATCGCCAGGTCCATCCGCGACCGAAAACTCCATGCGCATGGGCGTGACGGAAACCAACTGAAGCGGCTGCTTGCTGCGGTTGGTGATGCCCGATTGCATCAGCACCACCGCAGTCCCCGGGATCGTTCCCATACGATGCACCAGACTCACCTCTCGCTCGGGAAAGTGAATGGTCCTGGAGGTGATGGATGCCACGCCGAGCGGCGTCATCTCCGTCTCCGCTGCCGCGGTCGTTGGGAGCAGATCCCCCTCGCTGGATACGAGATCCAGCTCCTGCCCCTCCACTACGACTTTCGCAGAATATCCACCTCGCCAGTCGGCGAATCCATCAGCCTCCAAACCGATGGATCTTCCACCGGCCTCGAAGCCCGCCTGCAATCCCCATGCGACCGTAGGGCCGGGAAAAAGCCCGGCCAGCAAGCCGAGCCAGGCCACCCATCCGCGGAATGCCCTCACCGTGACCATCATGCCCGAGCCTTGGCAGATGCCGTCCGACACGTCGAGTTGGATTTGGAGCCCGGCATCGCAAGATCTGTGACCGCGCGGTTTGGACGCAAGAAGGCCGGCCTCCCATTGAGGCAGGCCCAATGCAGCCCACCTCCGTACACCCCATCAAGCACGGCGCCGACGCAGGAGACAAAGCAAACCCAGACCACCCATAAGGGCCGATGCGGGCTCGGGAACCACAGTAAGGGTACCGGTGCTATTGTCGAAGGTTGCGGTGTAGCCGCTCGCGAGGCCGGTCGGAACCACGGAAGAGAAGCTCCCACTGTAGGAATCGAAATCGAAAATCTTCAACGAACCCATCGTATTGAAACCGGACTGGAAGAGCAGATTCAAGGTTCCGTTGAACTGAACGCTCTGGGTCCCACTCGCGGCCGCGACAGCTAGGTCAAAATTCCCGGAGTTGAACGAGTTGACCTCGAAGTCGGAAACACTACCAGCGTCGAGGACAAGATTACCAGTCAGAGTCATGGTGCCCGGGCTGTTACCGGGAGCAAAGACCCCGTTATTCTGAATAGTAACAGTACCAACAGTGCCGGCACCACCGAGCGTAGCTCCCGATTGCACGATAGTAGCACTTGTCGCGATGCTTCCATTGACCACGAGCTTACCGCCGGAAACCGTGGTAGCACCGGTGTAGCTGCTGTTGGCACCCGAGAGTTCCATGGTTCCAGCGCCGGATTTGCTGAGGCCCAGAGGGCCATATGTTTCTGTGATGTTCCCGCTGATGAGCAAATCCGTAGCTGCCGCGCCATTGGCGACGTTGGCCGACAAGCTGGTGTAGCCACCGTCACCGCGAAGATTGAGTTGCCCGGCGATCGTTGCGGTATCCGCACTTGGGTTGGTATTCAGGTTGGTATGGTTCCACTGGAAACCGCTGCCCTGCAGCGTGCCGCCAGTCATGTTGACACCACCCGAGATACCCCAAATGTGACTGCCACCGGTGTCGGTCACCATGCCGCCGTTGATATTGACAGAACTGGGCCTCCAACCGCCTTGATAGCCAAGACCGCTGCCATCACTCGTGATGGAAAGAGTCGTGCCGGAATTGACAGTGACCGCGCCGTCGAAGAAACCGTAGCCGCCATTACCACCAGACAATTTGAGCGTGCCGCCATTGAGATCTAGTCCTCCCCGGAAGTAGCTGTGAACAGTGACTTCCATCGTACCCGCTCCCTCCTTGATGATTCTGGCAGCGGAATAGGTGTAGTCAGGATTGCCAGGCAGAGCCCGAAGACTGGTGTTGACGAGGAGGTCCGTCGCGGAGCTGCCCGTAACGTCCGCCACGGTGAAGGTGGTAGGGTCGGCGATATTGAACCACGACGAACCAGTGATGGTCGATGGAGCAGAGCCACTGACCGCGACTCCGGTGATAACCGATGCGCCATAGGCATTGTAATTGCCCGAACCGCTGACCGTTCCGCCTTGGAGCAGGAGATTGGCACCGGTGTAACTGCCATTGCTCAAATTCAGGGTTTCCCCGACACCTACAGTATAATCAACGGCATCGGCGGAACCGGCGATGACCAGGGTTGCGGCTAGGAGGGCACGTATTTGCAAGGAGGAACGAGAGCTTGATTTCATCGATTTTGATGGGGTTGGAAGGTGATGATGTAGCCGCTGGACTTATTTCACATTCCTCCCGATTAAGAACACTGCCTACCCGTTAAAATGTCCGGGTAGGCAGCAGAAGAATGCCTGTGACATCAAGCATCTCGGGGCCCAATTCTTAAATCAGAAGGAAGGAAACGACCACACGATATGACTACTTTCCTCTCTCTGATTAACGGCATTTTACTGAGCGCGGACTTGAATGAAGAGCTTCGTGTTGCTCAGAAGCGCAGGACTGAGAGTTACCGGCACCGTTTCCACTTCACCATTGAGACTTGGGTTGCCTTGGACAGCATTACCGTCCTCAGCCCACGTCCCGAGATCGGTGGAATACCAAACGCTGTAGCTCAAACCAGTAAGCGACTGCTGACGACGGGTGTAAGAGAAGGTCCCTGTGGTCGCGTCGAGCGCCACCGAGATCGCATTGACGGAGGCCCCACCCGTGGGATTCAGGCCAAATGCGTATTCCTCCTGATTGGTGAGACCGTCGTTATCGTCATCATCGTTCTCGCCACCGATCACGCCGTTGGCAGTCTTCCAGTTGTCGAAGTCGGTAGCAGTGACGGTGTAGGTAAGATTTCCGTCCGCCTCGGTGAAGACCCACTTGGCATTGGTAACCGAAAGCTCCCAACTGCCGGGGGTAACTTCTGTGAAGCTATCAGGACCACTGGTGATCGCGGTAGGCGCGAGGACTGGTGCCGTGCCGGTCAGGGTGCTAAGTTGGAAAAGATTCCAAACATTGCCATCGGTCGTATCGGCAGCGCTGAGGTCGAGGTTGACCGCGCCAAGGAAGGAAAGCGAGGAACCCTCCGAGCCGGATACCGAGTTCGTTGCGCCATTCGTGGTCGGACGGAAGAGCAAGCCAGAAGTCACTTCAAGCGCACCCTCACCAACCACCGTATTACCGGTGTAGGTATTGTTTCCGGAAAGGACCAGCTTGCCGGAACCCGACTTGATCAAGCCTGCAGCGAAGACGTTGCTGATGTTTCCACTGATCAGCAGGTCCGTCGCAGCAGTACCATCTGCAACGCTGACGCCGAGGTCGGTGGAACCGTAATCTTTACGAATCAGCAAATTGCTCGAGATCGTCGAGGTGCTCGCGCTCTCGCTGCTATTAAAGGCACTGCTGATGACGTGGTAGGTGCCACCGCTCATGGAGCTACCCGTCAAATTGACCGTGGCACCACTCACCCAGCTCTGGACCGTATTTTCCACGGTGCCGTCGTTCACCTCAAGATAGCTGACACGCGATCCGACACGGCCAAGACCGGTGAAGTCCAAGCCCGCGAGCTTCAAGGTCGCGCCACTCGCTACCGTCAGACTTCCGCTCACTGCCGAGATATCGTAGCTGGACGAAGCAAGCTCAAGCGTGCCCGCGGTGACGGTGGTGCCGCCGGTGTAGGACTTAACACCGCTGAGGATCAAGCTACCTGAGCCCGTCTTCTCGAGCCCAGCATTACCCGCAAGATTCGCGGAGATCGTGGCGTTGATACCGTTGGCGACACTCACAAACGGAATCCCCGAGGACTCCAGCAACAGAGTATTGGAACCCGCTAGGGTGTAATCCGAGACATCGAACACAAGATTGCCGATGCTTCGGTTGCTGTCCAAGTTCACGATCGCACCCGTTGCGGCACCGAAGGTAGCGGTCGCATCCGTACCAACCGCGACAACGTCGGAGAGCCAATTCGCCGCATCGCTCCAATTGCCATCGGTGAGCGATGTCCAGGTGCCGCTCGCCTGGGTGACCACGAGCGAGCCTCCACCCGTGAAGAACTCACCGTAGGTGGGGTGGGTGGAATCATAGGTTCCAGCCGGGAGGGAACCACTGCCATCGATATCGATACTACCGACGATATCTGCACCGACGAAGTTCAGATCCATCTTCGCGTTGGTGCCAATGACGACAGGCGCCGCATCATCAAGGACCGGATTCGTAAGAGAAACAGTGCCTTCATTGACAACGGTTGATCCCGTGTAGCTGTTCGCACCGCCAAGCACCATCGTGCCCGCGCCGTTTTTGGTAATACCCATACCCGCATTGGCCTGGGTAATCGCCGCACTGACCAGCAAGTCGGCGGAGGCATCACCATCGGCCACATTGAAGACGATTCCAGTTGAACCACCATCGGCGCGCATACGGATGCGACCGCCGATGGTTGCAGTGCCCGCGCTGGCGTTCGTGGTGACAGGGGTATTAGCCCATTCCAATTGGGGTCCGCTTGCATCGCTGGTCCCGCTATTGCTTTGCAACGTGCCGCCAGTCATGTTCACCCCGCCGGAGAAATTCCAAACGTGCATGGTTCCCGCACTGCTAACCGTACCCCCGTTGATATTAAGAACGGTCACCTTGGCACCCGGGTTGTATCCAAGGCCGGTACCGTCATCGTTCACCAAGCTAACAGTGGTACCGTTATTCACGGTGAGAGCGCCTCGGACGCGGCAGTTTCCTCCATTGTTTCCATCCAGAATCAAGGTGCCTGCATCGACCGTTGTCCCACCGGTGTAGTAACTGAAATTGGTGAATCTGAGCGTTCCGTTACCGATTTTGGTCAGGCCCCAAGAACCGCCATCTTCATAGAAACCGGTGACCGCGAGCGTGTCGGCATCGACACCAACAGTGGTGTTGCTTCTTAGAGCGAAGCCTGGACCGTTTCCACTGTTCCCATAAGTCATGGTCAGGGCATTGTCGCCGCTGATGCTACGCAACGCGCCTAGGCCACCCACGCCCGAACCCCAGATGTGGAAGTGCTCGTTAAGGGAAATACCACCTTGCAATGCGAGGGTTGCGTCGTTCTGGATAAAGCTCATCGTGTTGCCATCCCAGCCGCCCGCACCAAGCGCATTGCTACTGGCTGCAACCAAGGTGCCCGCCTGAATATTGGTCTGACCGTCGAAGGAGTTGGAACCGGAAACAAGCATCTGGCCGGCACCGGTCTTGATCAGATTCCCACGCGGCACCCAGCCGACCTCCGGCCATTGATCGCTGAGGTTGGCGTTAACCAGAAGGTCAGTCGCCGCCGCGCCGTCAGCCACGTCGATACTATGGTTGCCACCGCCGTCTCCGCGCAGGTTCCATGATCCCGAAATGGTGTTGGTGCTGTCGCCGGAAGCACTGAAAGGAGTCCCTGTGCCGCCATTCCATTGACCGGCGCCCATCATCGTAGCACCGTTTTTCAGAACGACGGTCATGGCACTTCCGAAACCGAGGTGCGTGCCACTTGCGGCGTCAAAGGTACCGCCATCGACGGTGAGGCTTGTGGCCGGGCCATTCCAGCCGAAGCCCGAACCATCCCCACCGATGAACTTCAATGTGCCACCGGAGTTCACAGTGACCGCGCCGCGGAGCCAGCCGTAACCACTGTTCTGGCCGACCAATTCGAGCGTGCCGTTATTGATCGTCGTGCCACCCGTGTAACTCTGCCAACCACGGAATTGCATGGTGCCGGCACCGGTTTTGGTGAGGGAACCGCCGCTTGCCCAGCCCGTGAAATTGAGCGTCGAACCCGAACCTACCTCAAAAACGCCGCTGCTCAGCGTCACCTGATTCGCGCTGATGGTCGATGTGACGCCACCGGTGGCGGTGGTGGTGCCATTGATTCCCCAACTGCCCCAGGTGGCATCCGATCCCGTGCTGGCGAGTTCGCCTCCAGCGAGGGTCAGGTTGCTGATGTTGGAGTGGGCATTGATGGTCAGCTTGCCACCGGTGTTGATGGTGGTGCCATCAATGGCTTGGTAGTAGTTGACGCTTCCAGCCTGATTGACCGCGACGGTCCCTCCGTTGTTGATGGCGATCGTTCCAGCGCCAGAATTGCCCGCGGCCAATTCGCCGTTAATCGAAAGTGTATTGATTGTGGGCGAATAGGAATTCGATCCGACAAAGTTGTAGCTGCTTCCATTCCAAACCGACGAACCCGTGTCCGCCGTGATGATCCCACTCGCCGCAGAAATCGCTCCGGTCTGGACAGTGAGATAAGGATTAGTCGGTCCGGTGAAATGCAATTGGGAACCGGAGCCACCGATCACAGCAAACCCGTTGAAGCTACTCTGATTGGTAACGATGTCTTGAAAGGTTGATGCCCCGATTCCCCAAGAGACCGAAGCTCCGTTGCCGTAAGAACCGGTCGCATTCACAGCATTGGTGATCGGAGTGGCTCCCGGGATGGGCTGCCCCCCACCTGCTGTCCAAGAACCATCAGCAGTCGCCACGAAAGACCCATTAACGCCACCGCCCCAAGTGGCATTACCATTCTGGAGCGTCACGGTAGCGGGAGCTACCAGAGTCAAACCCGAGAGCGTGGACAGATCGAAGTGGATGTATTGCCCATCGCCAGCGCTCCCACGCCAATACAAACGTCCCCAATCATTCGCGCTATTGAAAGTGCCGCTGCCTCCAACGTAGTCCGCCCAGTCCGTGGCATTGATGGTATGAGTAGTGACATCCGTAGCCTGATTCCCGTCGAAGGTCAGAATCTCGGCATTGACGGAAACGGTGCATGCAGCACCGATCACAGCGGTTACGCAAAGGAAGGGATTGAAGCGGAGTTTCATAAGATTTTGAGATTAGTGGGAGATTAGGTTTAGACCGTTTTGGGAAGCCGAGGGAACGCTTTGTGCGGCCTACGCATGAGAAATTACTGAATACTCGGGGAGTTTTGATGGAAGAGCTCGAAAGTCTCCGGCGCAGGATCGCCAGTGAAGTCACTCTTCATCAGGGACGACGACGACGAAGCAGACAAAGGATGCCAAGACCACCCAGCAATGCCGGAGCAGGCTCGGGAACCACGGTCACAATGCCGGTGCTGTTATCGAAAGTTGCGGTGTAGCCACCCGCCAAGCCACTTGAAACGACCGAGGAGAAGCTTCCGCTGTAGGAATCGAAATCGAAGATTTTGACCGACCCCATCGTGTTGAAACCGGATTGGAAGAGAAGATTCAGCGTGCCGTTGAACTGAACATTCTGGCTCCCGCTCGCAGCAGCGACGGCAAGGTCGAAATTCCCCGAGGTGAACGCATTGATTTCGAAGTCGGAAATACTTCCAGCGTCGAGGACGAGATCGCCCGTCAGGGTCATGGTCCCCGGGCTATTGCCCGGAGCGAAAACGCCGCCACTCTGGACGTTGACCGCTCCAACAGTGCCTGCACCGCCAAGAGCTCCACCCGCTTGCACAATCGTGGCACTCGTTGAGATGTTGCCATTCACGACAAGCTTTCCGGCGGAGACGGTGGTAGCCCCGGTATAGGTGCTGTCTTGAGTAAAGTTCAGCGTGCCCGCACCAACCTTTGTAATACCCCAAGAGCCACCATCTTGATAGAAACCAGTGGCTGTCAGCGTGTCAGCATCCACACCGACAGTGGTGTTGCTTCTGAGAGCGAAACCAGGGCCGCTGCCGCCGCCACCGTAGGTCATGGTCAGGGCGTTGTTGCCACTGATGCTACGGATCGCGCCGTTGCCACCGACACCCGATCCCCAGACGTGGAAGTGCTCGTTAAGGGAAACACCGCCCTGCAAAGCGAGGGAGGCTCCGTTCTGGATGAAACTCATCGTGTTGCCATCCCATCCGCCAGTACCGAGTGCATTACTACTGGCCGCCACAAGGGTGCCCGCCTGAATATCGGTCTGGCCATCGTATGAGTTGGAACCGGCGAGCACCATGGTACCCGCGCCGGATTTGACCAGATTGGAACGAGCCACCCACCAAGCATCCGGATATTGATCGGAGAGATTAGCATCGACCCGAAGATCAGTTGCCGCTGCGCCGTTCGCCACATTGAAGGTGTGATTGGCACCATTGTCTGAACGCAAGGTCCATGATCCGGAAATCGTATTGGTGCTATCGCCCGAAGAACTGAAGCCGAGCAATCCGTCGCCATTCCACTGCCCGGAGCCAGTAATTGTGCCGCCGTTGCTGAGAGCAACCGTCAAGTAACTGCCAAAGCCAACGTGCGCCGCACCCGCCGTTGTATCGAAAGTACCGCCATTGATGGTAAGGCTACTGGGCGAACTGTTCCAGCCGAAGCCGGAACCATCCCCACCGGTGAACTTCAATGTGCCACCGGAGTTCACCGTGACCGCACCGCGAAGCCAGCCATTACCGCTGTTCTGGCCGATCAATTCGAGCGTGCCGTTATTGATCGTCGTGCCACCCGTGTAACTCTGCCAGCCACGGAATTGCATGGTGCCGGCGCCGGTTTTGGTGAGGGAACCACCGCTTGCCCAGCCCGTGAAATTGAGGGTCGAACCCGAACCCACGTCAAAAACGCCGCTGCTCAGCGTCACCTGATTCGCGCTGATGGTCGATGTGACGCCACCGGTGACGGTGGTGGTGCCATTGATTCCCCAACTGCCCCAGGTGGCATCCGATCCCGTGCTGGCGAGTTCGCCTCCGGCGAGGGTCAGGTTGCTGATGTTGGAGTGGGCATTGATGGTCAGCTTGCCACCGGTGTTGATGGTGGTGCCATCAATGGCTTGATAGTAGTTGACGCCTCCAGCTTGATTGACCGCGACGGTCCCGCCGTTGTTGATGGCGATCGTGCCTGCACCCGAAATGCCTTCTGCCAAAGCACCGCTGATGGTGAGGGTGTTGGCGATGGCGTAATCGCTACCGGAGTTTGCAACATACCCATAATTGCTGCTGTTCCAAGTCGCGGAGCCGGTGTTCGCGCTGATCACGTTGCCGGTGGAAATCGTTCCGGTTTGAACGGTGAGATACGGGTTCGCCGGTCCGGAGAAGTGCAAGGTGGAACCCGAGCCGCCAATGACGGCAAGACCGTAGTAAGAACTCGGGGTGTCCACGATGCCCTGGAAAGCGGTGTAACCGATACCCCAGGAGACGGATGCCCCCGATCCGTAGCTGCCAGTGGCATTGACCGCATTGCTAATGGCCGTCGCACCGGGGATGGGCTGTCCGCCTGCGGCAGTCCAGGTGCCGTTCGCCGTAGCGACATACGAGCCGTCCACGCTACCGCCCCAAGTGGAATTGGCATTTTGCAGTGTCACCGTCGTAGGAGCGACAATCGTCAGTCCGTTCAGCGACGACAGGTTGAAGTGCATGTATTGACCGTCGCCGGCTGAACCCCGCCAGTAAACGCGACCCCAATCGTTCGCGCTGTTGAAAGTGCCACTACCTCCAACGTAGTCCGCCCAGTCGGTAGCGTTGATGGTGTGGGTGGTGACGTCGGTAGCCCGATTCCCATTAAAGGTCAGAATCTCGGCATTGACAGACACAGTGCATGCAGCACCGATCACGGCGCTCACACGAAGAAATGGGTTAAAACGCAATTTCATGGGTTTAGGGAGTTTTGTGCTGCAGTCGGGGGGACTAGCAATGAACACACTATCCAATCGTCTCGTTCTGCCTACCCGTTAAAATGTGCGGGTCTCGAGGTGGCTTTTGCCGGCCCCGGCACGATGTGTTCAGGCCATGACTCCCAGTGCTTCATCGCTGATTGGCTGCAACGGGAAGCGTCTGCGAAGGAAGCCCAAGCAGGATTCTATCGATTTCTAAGACCAGGTCGGACCATCGCTCCACACCCCGCCTCAGAAGCCAATTACTCGCAAGCAAATCCGCCAAGCGAATGACGACTGCATTCAGATAGCGCTCCCCTTGAAACGCGACCGACCGCCTCCTGATGCGGAGAGCGGTCGGTCGATGACATATGGAGCCCCTGTGCGCTTACCAAGAACCCAGAGAGATCCGGCTGCACCAATCGGCCGAGATCCGGGAACCGAATCCTCGCAAAGGCCGGGACGCCACGACGACGCCTCACTTCACGGCATCGTATTCCCCGATCGGCCGCACCCAGATGTTGCGGAACTCGATGGGATCGCCATGGAACTGAAGCCCGATCGGACCCGTTGCCGGATGATTTTCTGGATAAGTGGCTACCTGACGATGCTGCGTAGGCCCCATGTAACGACGTGAATGGTGAAGCACCACGCCGTTTTGAATGACTGTCACCGTGGCAGGCTCGGCCACCTTTCCGCCTTCGTATTTGGGCGGATGGAAAAGAATCTCGTAGCTCTGCCACTCGCCCTGAGGAGCGGTCGCATTCACCAGCGGAGGCGTCTGACCGTAAAGAGCACCGGCGGTGCCATCGGGATAAGTCCGGTTCGTGTGGCTCTGAAGCACTTGAACCTCATACATGCCCATGAGGAAAACCCCGCTATTGCCACCCGACTGACCGTTCACCTCACGCCCGGCGGGAATCCGCCATTCAAGATGGAGCTGCATCGGGCCGAACGATTCTTTGGTCCGGATGTCCGCCTGATTGGCGATCATGACACCGTCCTTGACGATCCATGGCGCGGGCTTGTCGCCACCCGCAGTCCAGGCATCGAGCGACGATCCGTCAAAGAGCACCTTGGCATCCGATGGAGCCTTGACCGACAAGGCTCCAGCCGTCTCCACGACAACAGGTTGCGGGCGAGTCCCATCATGAACCTGCCAAGCGGTTCCCGGGATTTCAGGAGTGCCGGGCTTGACGCCGACACCATCTGCTCCAAAAGCCACTCCCCCTGCTGCCAAGCAGCCGGCCAACGCCATCGATTGCATCTTGCGCATGAATTCGTCTCTCAAACGCCGTGCCTCTGTGCAATCTTTCCCGCACTCCGTGTCATCGGGGTTGCGCCGATCCAGACTTTGTGAAATTTTTCACAAGCGTCGTCACCATGAGCACCTCCACTCTTTTTCAAGGCCGTAGCGAGCGGTTCCCTTTCGAGCTTGTCCGCCCCCAACTGGAGCGGGTCGAGGCCTCGATCCGCGACCAAGTCCGCGCCTTCGATCCGGCGGTGGAGCCTTATGTCAGTTACGTTTGCAATACCTCGGGCAAACGCATCCGCCCCGCCCTGTCGATCCTCGTCGGTGGGGCGCTCGGTGGCGTGAATGAAGATCACCTGAAAATCGGAGTCATCTTGGAACTCATCCACATGGCGACCCTCGTCCACGACGACATCATCGACGGTGCGGTGACCCGCCGGATGATCCCGACCTCCAATGCCAAGTGGGGCGCGGGTTTGTCGGTGCTCCTCGGCGATGCGCTTTTCTCCCACGCACTGGCACTGGCCACGGAATTCGATGACATCACCATCTGCCGCAAAGTGGGCCGCGCCTCGCGAGAGGTGTGCGAGGGCGAAATCGTCCAGACGCAACGCCGCTGGGACCTGACCCTCACCAAAGCGGACTACTTCCGGATCATCGAAATGAAAACCGGAGCCCTCTTTGCCGCCGCCACGGGGATTGCCGCTGCCCTCTCTGGTGCCAGTGCGGAAACCGAGGCGAAGCTGTTCGATTACGGCTTGAAGCTCGGAACGGCTTATCAAATTTACGACGACTGCTTGGACCTCGTCGGCAGCGAGGAGGATGTCGGCAAAACTCTCCGCACCGACCTCGAAAAGGGCAAGCTCACCCTGCCAATCCTCAATTTGCTGGAGAGCGCCAACGAGTCGCAACGCGCGAAGCTCACCAAGCGGATTGTCGAGCAGCAACCTCTGGATCTTCCCGTCCTTGTCGGCATCGCCGAGTACGAAGGTGCGATCGAGTCCGCGATCGATACCGCCAGCGCCATGCTTCAAACCTGCCGCGATCACCTCATCGGCCTGCCTGACAGCGATTCGGTCGAGGCGCTCGGACAGATCACCGGATTCCTCGACGCTCTGCTTCAAAAGTGTCGCCGCTGAGGCGCCGCTCGAACGCACTTGCACCTGGAGCCGAACGCCGATGTTTCGGACTTGCCGATCATTGGGCGGAATCTCGCGCAGTTTGACCTCACGCTGAGGTTGCTGGGGGAATATCTTAAAAAGTTTCCTTCATATCCCCCGATTATCCGCGGACACCCACTAAATATGGGATAGTTTTCAATTTGACGCCCCAATCCGTAGTAAATAATTTCCGGCAACGCTCTTTTTAAGCCCATGCGGTGTGTGCAATGTGGATCATTCAAGGACAAGGTGCTCGACTCGCGGATGTCGAAGGACGGCACCACCATCCGTCGACGCCGGGAATGCGTCGGCTGCACCTACCGCTACACCACTTACGAGCAGATCGAGCGGACGGAACTTCGCGTGGTCAAACGCGACGGCACACGCGAAGCGGTCCACCGCGAAAAGATCATCAGCGGCATGATCAAAGCCTGCGAGAAGCGCCCGGTCTCCATGGACCGTCTCGACCGGGCGGTGGAGGAAATCCTCACCGAGCTCCATCAGGACCATCTTGCCGAGGTGCCCTCATCGACCATCGGGGCCAAGGTCATGGACAAGCTCCATCAGATCGATCCGGTTGCCTACGTCCGCTACGTGTCGGTTTACCGCCAGTTCGAAGACGTGGGAGAGTTTATCCGCGAAATCCAAGCTCTCGAGCGCCGACCCTCCCGCGACCCGATGCAACGTCGTCTTTTCAAGGACTAGCCACCATATTGTCCACCTCCTCCATTTAGCACGATTCTGAATTCCTACTTCTCGTGATCTCCCTCATCGGCACACGTCCGGCCATCCAAGTCGGCCGACATCAAGTGATCCAGTACGACACCCACTGGCTCGATATCGCCCTGCGCCGCGCGGCTACCGCTGCCGATCGCCACGATTTCCCCTTTGTCGACGACATCCGCCGAGGCATCGAGCACTACCTTGAAACCAAGTGCCCACTCCGCCTCCTCCCCCTCTCCGACCTCTACGACAGGATGCGCCACATGCTTGTCCGTATCGGCTGCGAAAGCATCGCTGAAAAACTGGAACCCCTCGCCCCGCCCATCACCCTTTGTCTGATCCGCTGCGCAAAGGACGCGGGCAACGGCTTCGAGCTCGCCTTCTTCGCCCAACTCCGCTCCGAGCTCGCCGACTTACGGGCATCGGGAGCCGAAGATGTCCGCTTTACCGGCCTGCGCGACGCCGCACAGGTTCTTGTAGCCACCGAGAAGTGGGACAGTCGCTGCGAACAGGTTCTCTCCGAAATTCGCAATTTCCTCGGGGGCATCGATCGCGAACACCGCCACTTCCGTCGCCCGCTGCGACTTCACCTGGAAGCCGATCGCTAGGCCCACACCAACTCGGCATCGCCGCACTCTTCTCATTTGCAAGCATCCGCGTCCCTTTGCGGTTCCTGCCGTTCAACCCAGCCTCTCAGCCTCGCCCATGACCCTCTTTGAAAAGATCTGCGCGCGTGAAATTCCCGCCACCATCGTTCACGAAGACGAGCACTGCATCTGCTTCAAGGACATCGCACCCCAAGCGCCCGTCCATCTACTGCTGATTCCCCGCAAGCCGATCCCGAGGATCGCGCTCGCTGGCGACGGCGACCAAGCCTTGCTTGGCCACCTGCTACTGACCGCGGGAAAAATCGCCCGCGAACAGGGCTTCGCCGAAGACGGCTTTCGGATCGTGATCAACAACGGCCGCGACGGCGGTGAAGCGGTGCCGCACCTGCACCTCCACCTCCTCGCCGGTCGCCAGCTCGAGTGGCCGCCAGGCTAATGCCCGGCAGCCCATCGATACCGCCAAAACCGCACGGGCTCAGCCCATCGCCCTCTCCATCAGCGCGTTCATCCGCTTCACGGTGTCGCGCGCGTCATCGAGCAGCCCCGCAGCGATCAGAGCATTGTCGAGCAACTGGCTGGCGACGAGCTTCGCGAGCTCAGGATTGCTCCCACTCGTTTCGGCCAGCTTCTTGACCAAGGGATGCCGGGGATTGATCTCCAGCTCGACCTTCACCTCGTCTTTGAAGTTCTCATCCATCGCCTTCATCATCCGCCGCATCTGCGAAGTCATCCCGTCCTGCGGCACCAAAGCGATCACCGGACTGTCCACCAAGCGCTTGCCGCTGGCGACCGCAGTCACCTTTTCTCCCAGTTCTTCCTTGAGGAAAGCGCAGAGTTTCTCGGTCTCCTCGGCACCAAGCGCCTCACCAGCCGACTCGCTGTCATCGAGTTCCACGCCGGCGTGGCTGATGCTCACCAGCTTCTTTCCTTCGAACTCACCGAGCGTCTCGACGACGTATTCGTCGACCGCATCGGTAAAGTAGACGACCTCCAAGCCGCGCGCCTTGAAGGCTTCGACATACGGGCTGGTCTCAAGCTGGGCACGACTGGCGCCGACGAGATAGTAAATCTTATCCTGCCCGTCCTTCGCGCGAGTCAGGTAATCCGCGAAGCTAGCTAGCTTTCCTTCCTCGGTCATCGACGACTCGAAGCGCAGCAACTTCGCCAGACCGTCCTTGTTGGCGTGGTCCATCGCCACGCCCTCTTTGAAGAAACGATCGAACTTCTTGTAGAAGGCTTGGAACTTCTCCGGATCGGCCTCGGCTTCCTTCTCGAACATCTTCACCACCCGCTTGCTGATCACACTGCCCAGCTTCCGCACCAGAGCGCTGTCCTGCATGGTCTCACGCGAGATGTTCAGCGGGATATCGGCGCTATCGATCACTCCCTTGAGGAAACGCATCCAGTCCGGCAGCAGACCCTTCGGCGAGGGATCGATCAGCACTTTCTTGCAATAGAGCGCGACCGCGGGCTCGGTCTTGTTCATGCCCCAGCGCTCCATGTTTTCGTTCGGCACGAAGACCAGCGCATTGATCGTGATGGGTGCATCCGCGCTGAAGTGCAGACGGTAGGACGGCGCGTCGTAGGCATGGCAGGCGAACTCGTAGAAGGCCTTGTATTCCTCCTCGGTCACATCCGACTTGTTCTTCAGCCAGAGCGCCTCGACCTGATTGATCCGTTCGCCGTTGAGATGGATCGGGAAACCGACGAAGTTGCTGTAGCGCTCGATCAAGTGCTTCACCCGCGACTCCTCGGCATATTCGACGTGCTCCTCCTTGAGGTGCAGCACGATCTTCACGCCGCGCTGGAGGCCGCTGGCATCCTCGATCGAATATCCACTGACACCATCGCTCGTCCACAGCAGTTCCTCACCCTCGGCCCGCCAAGAACGGCTGAATACTTCGACCTTCTCCGCGACCATGAAGGCGGCATAGAAGCCAACACCGAACTGCCCGATCATGTTTGCCGGGGAATTCCCGCTATCCTTCATCGCGGTAAGGAAGGCCTTGGTGCCGGAGTGGGCGATCGTCCCGAGATTCTCGACCAGCTCCCCTCGAGTCATCCCGATCCCATGGTCGGCGATCGTCAAAGTCTTCGCCTCCTTGTCCGTCGTGACATGAATCTCCAGGGGCAGAGCCGCATCGTGGATATCTTTCTCCGTGCCTTGAAGATGGCGGAGTTTCTCCATCGAGTCCGATGCGTTCGAGATCAGCTCGCGCAGGAAAATCTCCCGATCGGTGTAGAGGGAGTGAACGACCAGATCGAGCAGTTGCTTGATTTCGGCCTGGAAGGAATGCGTTTCGAGAGTGGCTTCGCTCATAGGAGTTTGAAGGTTGGGGCGGGGAAAATAGCCATCCTGGGCGTCCTGTCAAAACCCGCGGTGTCCTGATCAAGAATGAATGAACCGCCGAGGCACGGAGATGGCGGAGACGAACGCGAAGAATACGAGAATCCTAGCTTTTTTTAAACCCAGCGAACCCTCCCCGACCTCTGTGCCTCGGCGCTTCGTTCCACAGCAGGACATTAAGGCCAGAGCACGCACTGGAATCCTCCCTTGCGCAGCAAAGCCTTCTGCCTCCGGATTGCGGCATCACGAAGAAAGCGCTCAGCTTCTGACGCGTCCGATGAGAGTCCCGTGGAGCGGGCCATCAGATTGCTCTCTCTTGTCGAATCGCTCGCTTCCTGCCTGTTTTGCATCGGATCGGATTCGTCATTCATCCCCAATACGACACGCCAAGCCGTCACACATTCGCGGTCCGGGCTCAGATTTCTTCAGCATTCGATGTTGGACGTTCGATGTTCGATGTTCACCTTCCGCCCGTGTCCGCCCTGCTCTCCGCCAACGAAATCCGCCTGACCTACGGCTACCAGACGCTGCTCGATGGCGTGACTCTCGCGGTTTCCGCTGGAGAGAAAGTCGGCATGGTCGGCAAAAACGGCTGCGGCAAGACCTCCCTGTTCAAGATCCTGAGTGGCACCCAAAAAGCCGATTCCGGCGACATTTCCCTGCGCCGCTCACTCCGCGTGGGCTACCTGCCTCAGGAGTTCGAGCTCGATCTCGAAAAAAGCGTCCATGAGAATATCGCCGCCGGAGCCGCCGATGTCGTCGATGCCATCCGCCGTTATGAAAATGGCGACGGCTCCGAGTCGGAGCTCTCCGAACTCCTCCACCTGATCGATCACGCCGACGGCTGGAACCTCGACGCCCGGATCAAGGCCACGGCTACCGCCCTCGGCACTCCGCCTCTCGAAGCCCCCGTCGGCCCTCTTTCCGGGGGCGAAAAGCGCCGCGTCGCTCTCTGCCGCGCCCTCGCCTCACAGCCCGATCTGCTCCTCTTGGACGAGCCCACCAACCACCTCGACGCCGAGTCGATCCGCTGGCTGGAAGACTTTCTCAAGACCTACTCCGGCGCAGTCATCTTCGTCACCCACGACCGCTACTTCCTCGATGTCATTGCTACCCGGATCATCGAAATCGACTACGGCAAGGCATTCTCCCATCCGGGCAACTACACGGCTTATCTCGAATCCAAAGCCGTTCGCCAGCAGATCGCAGAACAAACCGAACGCCGTCGCCAGCGATTCCTGCGCGAAGAGCTCGAATGGGTGCGCTCCGGCGTAAAAGCCCGCGGCACCAAGTCGCGTCACCGCCTCGACCAGTTTTACGCCGTGGAGGGCCTTGAAGCCCCACCCGAGGAGCGCGAAATGGATCTTCTCATCCCACCGCCGCCGGAACTCGGAAACATCGTGATCGAACTCGAGCAAGCAGGTGTCAACATCGGCAGCCCCACCTCCCCGCGCTGGCTGTTCCGCAACCTCGACCTGAAACTCGAAGCCGGCCAGTGCACCGGCATCGTCGGCCGCAATGGAGCCGGCAAGACCACGCTGCTCAAGGTCTGCCTCGGCCAGCTCGATCCAAGCGAGGGCACCGCAGTCGTCGGCAAGAAAGTGCGCGTCAACTACATCGACCAAACCCGCATGGCCCTCGACGGCTCGGGGTCCCTGTTGGATGAAATTTCCGACGGGCAGGAAAAGGTCCAGTTCGGCAATCAAACACTCGGCGCCCGGAACTACCTCCGCCGCTTCCTCTTCGACGATCGTCGGATCAACGAACGCGTCGATCTGCTCTCCGGTGGGGAGCGCGCCCGGCTGATGCTCGCCAAGGTCCTGAAAACCGGCGGCAACCTGCTGGTGCTCGACGAGCCGACGAACGACCTCGACCTCCCCTCGCTGCGGATGCTGGAAGAAGCACTTGCCGACTTCGGCGGCACGGTGCTCGTCGTTTCCCACGATCGCTACTTTCTCGACCGCATCTGCGACCAAATCATCGCCTTCGAGGATCACGGCGTGGTTGTCCAACCGGGCAATTACTCTTACTACCTCGAAAAACGCCAGGCCCGCGACCAGGTCCAGCGCCTTCACGCCCAAGCCGCCGCCCGCGACGCCGCCGCCCGACAAAAGCCCGCCCCGGCGGCGACCGCCAAGCCGCGCAAGATCACCATGGCCGAAAAGAAGGAGTTCGAGGGCATGGAGGACGCGATCCTCGCCGCGGAGGAATTCGCCGCAGGCATCGAGCAGCAGCTGAACGATCCCGATTTCCAAGCCAAGCACTTCGCGGGCATTCCAGCCCTGGTTGCCAAGCTCGATACAGCCAAGGCCGAAGTCGCCCGTCTTTACCAGCGCTGGGAAGAGCTCGGCACCCTTGCCGAAGCGGCGAATCCCAAGTGAGCGCTCGATTCTGAGAAGGATTCGCGCTCTTTCTGGCCGTGGCGCACGATTCGTGCTTTCCTCCCTCCCGGAATGACCCGCGAACACGAACGCCTCGACGAAGACCTCAATCGGGGGAAAAACTGGAAGCGCTGGGGCCCCTACCTCAGCGAGCGCCAGTGGGGAACGGTGCGCGAGGACTACTCGGAGCACGGCAACAGCTGGGCGGAGTTCCCCCACGACCACGCCCGTCGCCGCGCTTATCGTTGGGGCGAAGACGGCCTGCAAGGCTGGTGCGACCGCCAGTGCCGACTCTGCTTCGCCCCGGCACTCTGGAACGGCCGCGACAGCATCCTGAAAGAACGCCTTTTCGGCCTGGGCGGCAACGAGGGCAATCACGGCGAAGACGTCAAGGAGTGCTACTATTACCTGGAGTCCACCCCCACCCATTCCTACACCAAGGCCCTCTACAAATACCCGCAGGCCCGCTTTCCCTACACCGAGATCCGCGAGGAAAACGCACGCCTCGGCCGCGAAGGCCCGGAGCTGGAACTCGCCGACATGGGCATGTTCGACGACGGACGCTACTTCGACGTCGTGCAGGAGGTCGCCAAGCGCGCACCCGATGATCTGCTGTGGCGCATTACCATCACCAACCACGGCCCGGACGCTGCACCCATCCATGTGCTGCCAATGCTCTGGTTCCGTAACATTTGGAAATGGGGCAGCGATCGCGAGGAACCACTCCGCAAGCCATCCCTCTCCCTTCACGAGCACTCCGTGGTCGCCTCCCACGAGACCCTCGGCGACTATCGTTTCCACGCGGACTCGCCGGATCTAGCAGGCCCCACCACCTGGCTCTTCACCGAAAATGAGACCGACTACGAAGCCATCTACGGCATCGGAGGGACCAGCCCCTATGTGAAGGACGCCTTCGACAAGTTCCTGATCCACGGCAATCGCGATGCGGTGTCGCCCGTTCCGATGGGCACGAAATCCGCCGCCTGCTTCGGCTTCGAAATCCCACCCGGCGGCTCAGTGATCGTTCGCTGCCGACTCCACCCAGTCACCCGCAACCACGGGGTCGAGGGGCTCGACGACTTCGATGCCACCTTTGCCGAACGCATCGCGGAGTGCGACGAGTTCTACAACGCCGTCATCCCCAAGCTGCTCCCGCACGAGGAGTATCTCATCTGCCGCCAAGGCTACGCCGGCCTGCTTTGGACCAAGCAGTTCTACCACTACGTCATCGAGGACTGGCTCAAAGGCGACCGCCACGGACCCAAGCCACCGGAAAGCCGCCTCCGCGGGCGAAACACCGACTGGGGCCACCTGTTTGCCCGCGACATTCTCTCCATGCCCGACAAGTGGGAATACCCTTGGTTCGCCGCCTGGGATTCGGCCTTCCACATGATCCCTTTCGCCGCGGTCGATCCGGCCTTCGCCAAGGACCAACTGCTCATGCTACTGCGGGAGTGGTACATGCACCCGAACGGCCAGCTCCCGGCCTACGAGTGGAATTTCTCCGACGTCAACCCTCCCGTCCACGCCTGGGCCGTTTGGCGCGTTTACAAGATCGCCGACCCCAAGGGCCGACGCGATCTCCTATTCCTAGAGCGATGCTTCCAAAAGCTGCTGCTCAACTTCACCTGGTGGGTCAACCGCAAGGACGTCGAAGGCCGCCATGTGTTCGGCGGAGGATTCCTCGGGCTCGACAATATCGGAGTCTTCGATCGCTCCCACGCCCTGCCCGACGGCGGACGTCTGAACCAAGCCGACGGCACCGCATGGATGGCCTCCTACTGCCTCCTGATGCTCGCGATGGCGCTCGAACTCGCTGAGGAGAAACCCGCCTACGAGGACATCGCATCGAAATTCTTCGAACACTTCGTCAATATCACCGATGCGATCAATTCCCTCGGCGGTACCGGGCTTTGGGATGAGGAGGACGGCTTCTATTACGACCAGCTCATCGTCAACCATGACCAACCCATCCCACTGCGCATCCGCTCGCTGGTTGGGTTGCTTCCGATGTGCGCAGTGACCGTTCTCAAGCAGACGAAAATCGAATCCCTCCCCGGATTCCGCAAACGCATGGACTGGTTCCTCACCAGCCGACCCGACCTGCTCCGCTACATCAGCATCCGCCGCCATAGCGGCGACAAACGGTCCGCTCTCTGCCTCCTCGCGATCCCTTCGGAAAGGCAGCTCCGGATGACCCTCAAGCGAATGTTCGACCCCCGCGAATTTCTCTCGGAGTATGGGATCCGATCCCTCAGCAAAGCCCATGCGGAGGAGCCCTTCGTTTTCGAACACGGTGGAAAGCGCAACGAGGTCCGCTACACGCCGGGCGAGTCCAACACCGACATGTTCGGCGGCAATTCCAACTGGCGCGGTCCGATCTGGTTCCCGACGAATTTCCTCATCGTCGAAGCCCTCGAGCGCTACCACCACTTCTACGGGGACGGTTTCAAAATCGAATACCCCACCGGCTCCGGCGTCGAGATGACCCTCAAGGAGGCCGCGATCGATATCTGCGACCGCCTGATCTCCCTCTTCTGTCCCGACGCCTCCGGCCACCGCCCATGCTTCGGTAAAGCTCACCGCTACGGCGACGTTCCCCACTGGCAAGACCTCCTGCTCTTCCACGAATACTTCCACGCCGAAACCGGCGAAGGGCTTGGGGCTTCCCATCAAACGGGCTGGACCTCGCTCGTCGTGAAGCTGGTGAAAGACCGCCGGGAAAAACTCTGCAAAGGCAGCCTCTAGCCAAGGGCGTCCCGATCCCATTTCTCCCACCCTCGCGCTTTTTCGCCTCGCCAGCGCGGGCTTTCCCGCCTAACCCGCACGCACCTATGAGCGCCACGCAACTCGATCAACTCAAGCAGTTCACCACCGTTGTCGCCGATACCGGCGATTTCGAGTCGATGAAGGCCTACCAACCCCAGGACGCGACCACCAACCCTTCGCTCATCCTGCAAGCAGCGGCCAAGCCCGAATACCGCCACCTCGTCGACCAAGCGATCGCCGAACACAAGGGCTCCTCACTCAGTGGCCAAGAGCTGATCGATTCCGTGCTCGACCGCATTCTGATCATCTTTGGTCTCGAGATCCTGAAGATCGTGCCCGGTCGCGTTTCCACCGAAGTCGACGCCCGACTCTCCTTCGACACCGAAGGCACTGTCGCCAAGGCCCTGCAACTCATTGCCGCCTATGAAGCCGAGGGCATTTCCCGCGATCGCGTGCTGATCAAGATCGCCTCCACTTGGGAAGGCATCAAGGCCGCCGAGATCCTCGAAAAGCAGGGCATTCACTGCAATCTCACCCTGCTCTTCTCCTTCGCCCAGGCCGTCGCTTGTGCCGAAGCCGGTGTGCAATTGATCTCGCCCTTCGTCGGCCGCATCCTCGACTGGTTCAAGGCATCGACCGGAGAGACCTACGAAGGCGACGCCGATCCCGGCGTGATCTCGGTGAAGCAGATCTACACCTACTACAAGAAGTTCGGCTACAAGACCGAAGTCATGGGCGCGTCGTTCCGCAACAAAGGCGAAATCCTCGCCCTCGCTGGCTGCGACCTCCTGACCATCAGCCCCGGCCTTCTTGGTGAGCTTCAGGCATCGACCGATCCCGTCGAACGACGCCTGTCCGCCGAAGCCTCCGCTGCAGCCGAGCTCCAAAAAGTGAGCTTCGACGAGAAGTCCTTCCGCCTCGCCTTCAACGAAGACGCCATGGCCACGGAAAAGACCGCCCAAGGCATCCGCGGCTTCGCCGCCGACATCGTGAAGCTCGAAAAGCTGGTGGCCGGCCTCCTCTAAGCGCCTCCCCGCCCTCTCTAGCCCGCCCGCCGCAACAACGGCGCGCGGGCTTTTTCACGTCCACCTCACAGCAAGGGCGTGGTCAGATCGACCCAGTCGTAGTCCACCCCATGGCGGTCGCAGAGGAGATTCGAAGAGAGACGTCCGCTCTCATAAATCGTCGGCAGACCGCTGCCCGGATGCGTGCCGCCACCAACGAGGTAAAGATTGTCGTAACCCTGCATCCGATTGTGAGGACGCAGGTAGAGCATCTGATCCAAGGTGTGCGCGAGGTTGAAGGTCGCCCCCATGAAAATGTCCAGATCGTCGCGCCAGTCCTCCGGCGTCAGGATCCGCTCTTCAATGATGTGGCTCCGCAGATCCTTCATCCCGGTCTTTTGCTCGATCCGATCGAGGATTTTGTCGCGGTATTCTTGCTTGTGCTGCTCCCAATCGAAGCCGTGCCGGGTATTGATCGTTGGAACGAGGATGTAGAGCCCCGACTGCCCGGCCGGCGCGACCGTTGGATCGGTGATCGAACTATTCCGCACATAAACAGACATGTCGTCGGACACCTCCCGCTCGCCCTTGATGTCTTCGACATTCTTTCGATAGTCGTCGGCAAAGATGATGTGGTGGTGAGGCTCGTCGTGATAGATGGTGTCCAGCCCGAGGTAGAGCATGAAGGTCGAGCAGGAGAACTTCTTCTTCTCCAACTCCGCCGACGGTCGGGACCGGCCATTGAGCAGGCTGGTCACGGCGTGGGCATAGTCCGCATTCATCACAGCGTCGTCACAGGGCAAGGTTTCGCCGTCTTCCAGCAGCACCCCCTTCACCCGCGATCCCTCGAAAAGAACCTCCTTGACGCCAGTGCCGAGCCGCAGCTTGCCACCATGCTCGGCGAAGACCCTCGCCATCGCTTCGGAGATTTTGCAAAGCCCACCCTGCACGTGATAGATGCCATAACGGTATTCGGTGTAGGACAGAATGCTGAAAAGAGCCGGGCAGCGCCACGGGGACATCCCAAGATACTTGGCCTGGAAGGTGAAAGCGAGCTTGAGACGATCGTCGCTGAAATATCGGTCCAGCACGTCGACCACCGACTTGGCCGTAGCCACGTAAGGAAAGGCCTTGATCAAGGTGGCGCTGAGATAGGACTTCAGCTCGTGGTAGGGGCGCTGAAGGCAGGGGTAGATCGTCCGCATCTTCACCGCGTGATCCGCCATAAAACGACGATATCCCTCATCATCCCCGGGGAAACTGCGACCAATCTCCGCCGCCATCCGCTCTATGTCGCAGGTCGTTTCCAAGGAAATCCCGTCCCAAGTCAGGCGAGTCATCGGGTCCAGCAGCACGAAGTCCAGATAGTCCTCCGCCTTGCGCCCGGCCTCGCGAAATACCTCATCGAGCGTGAATTTCTGATGCAGGAAGGTCGGTCCCGTATCGAAGGAGAAATCACCAACCTTCAGCTCGGCATTGCGACCACCGACCCTGTCCTTCTTCTCGACGATCGTGACGTCGAAACCGCGCTTCGCAAGAATCATCCCAGCGGTCAAACCGCCTGGACCTGCTCCGACGATGACTACCTGTTTTTGTTTCATGTTCCCCTTCAAGCGCCGTATCCATAGCGTGAACGGCGCGCCACGCTAACGGAAAAATCACCGAATCTCCCGATGTCCCGGACCATCACCCGCTTTGCCCCCAGTCCGACCGGCCAGCTTCACCTCGGCCACGCCTTCGCCGCGAAGGTCGCACACGATCTCGCCCTCGGCTCCGATGGCTCGTTTCTGCTCCGCTTCGAGGACATCGACCACACTCGTGTCCGGACCGAATACTACGACGCGATCGAAGATGATCTGCGCTGGCTAGGCCTCGATTGGCAGCCACCCGCTCTCCGCCAATCCGCACGCACCCACGCCTACGCCACCGCCTTGGAGACCCTGCGGGAGATCGGCGTTGCCTACCCCTGCTTCTGCACACGTCGCGAAATCGAGGAAGAAGTGGCCCGCATGACGAGTGCCCCCCACGGCCCGGAAGGCGCACTCTATCCCGGCACCTGCCGCAAGCTGACAGCGGACGAAATCGCCGCCCGCCTCCAACAAGGTGCGCAGGCCGCCTGGCGGCTCGATGCCACCCGCGCCTCGTCCCTTGCCGGAGCTCTGACCTTCAACGACCTGCAACACGGCATCCATCGCGTCGATGCCACCCTACTCGGCGACGTGATCCTTGCGCGCCGGGACATCGGTACCGCCTACCACCTCGCCGTAGTGGTCGACGATGCCTTCCAGCAAGTCACCCACGTCACCCGTGGCGAAGACCTCCTTCCCTCCACCCACGTCCATCGCCTGCTCCAGGCCATGCTCGGCTACCCCGAGCCACTGTATCTCCACCACCGCCTCGTCACCGACGAAAACGGCGTTCGCCTCGCCAAGCGCCACGATGCCCTTTCGCTGCGCTCTCTGCGCGAACAGGGCGCTCGTCCCTCCGAATTGCTTTCGCGTCTTGCAATTCTTACACCGACTGGGAACGTCGCCGCACCGTGAGCTTCGAGCCCTACAACCTTCTCGCAGGCCTTGTCTTTGGCACTCTCGGTTGGGGGGCATGGCGTTACGGTCGCAGCCTCGATCGGACCAAGCCCGTGATCATCGGCCTGGTAATGATGATCTACCCTTACTTCACTCCATGGGCATGGCTGACCTGGAGCATCGGGACCTTACTCATGATGGTGCTCTGGTTTCACCACGACGCTTGACCCGCGAATTTCCTGCTGGCCTCCGCGGGTTCCCTTCGGAACTGTGTCGCCCATGTCCGACATCCGCATCACGCTGCATACCGACAAGGGCGACATCGACGCCACCCTCTTCGCCTCTAAGGTCCCCATGACCGCGGCGAATTTCCTCAATCTCGCCAAGCGCGGCTACTACGACGGCGTCTCGTTCCATCGCGTCATCGCCAATTTCATGATCCAAGGCGGCGATCCAACCGGCACCGGCCGCGGCGGCCCGGGCTACCGCTTCGCTGACGAGATCGACCGCTCCCTTCGCCACGACAAAGCCGGACTGTTCTCCATGGCGAATGCCGGACCGAATACCAACGGCAGTCAATTCTTCATCACGCACCTGCCGACCCCACACCTCGATGGCAAACACGCGGTGTTCGGCGAAGTCACGAAAGGCCAGGATGTGGTAAACGCCATCCGCCAAGGAGACAAAATCAAGTCGATCACCTTGCACGATGACATCAGCACCCTGCTCGACAGCCAAAAGGATCACGTCGAGCACTGGAATTCGATCCTCGACGCCTGATCGATCGCCTCTTTCCCAAAGGCCGCCGCCATCCCCGCAACCGGGACGGCCGGCGGCTTTTCATTTCTCCTTCGGCCACTCCGGCAAGGTCTGCGCAAGAATCGCATCGATCCTCAAGCGTTCCGAGGGCGCCTTCGATTTCCCCCACCTATCCAAAAGCGACCCGAAACGGCCCTACCTTGTCCGACTCCCCCAGGTGCGGCATTCCACCTGCGTCGCCTTTTCCCTTGCACCCCGCCAGCCTCTACCCGCTACTTCCGGCGCCATGTGGAAAGGCCGCTTCGCCCAAGATACCTCCTCGCTCGTCCAGCAGTTCGGTGAATCGATCAGCTACGACTGGCGACTCTACCCGCACGACGTCGCCGGTTCGATCGCTCATGCCCGCGCCCAGCGCGAGGCAGGACTACTCGATGCCTCCGAATTCTCCGCCATCGAGGCTGGCCTGAAGGAAATCCTCGCGGACATCGAGGCCGGACGCTTCGAGTTCAAGACCTCCCTCGAGGACATCCACATGAACATCGAGGCGGAGCTCACCCGCCGCATCGGCCCTGCCGGCGCAAAGCTTCATACCGCCCGATCCCGCAACGATCAGGTCGCCACCGACACGCGGCTTTACTGCAGGGCCGAGATCGATGGCCTCCTCGCTTCCATCAGTGGACTACAAGGCGCCTTGCTCGACCGTGCTGAAAAATACGCCGCCACATTTGTCCCCGGCTACACCCACCTCCAGCGTGGCCAACCGGTCACCGTCGGCCACCACCTGCTCGCCTACGTGGAGATGCTGGAGCGCGACAAAGGCCGCCTCGCCGATGCCCGCAAGCGCCTCAACGTGTCTCCCCTCGGCTCCGGAGCCCTCGCCGGATCGACCATCAATCTCAACCGCCACGCCATCGCCGCAGAGCTGGGATTCGGCAGCGTCACCACCAACTCGATGGACGCCATCGCCGACCGCGATTACATCGCCGAGACCCTCTTCGCCATCGGCCTCTGCGGTGTCCACCTCTCGCGCCTCAGCGAAGACCTCATTCTCTGGTGCAGCGCGGAATTCGGCTTCGTGATCTTCTCCGACGCCCACACCACCGGCTCTTCCCTGATGCCGCAGAAAAAGAACCCCGACGTCTGCGAACTCACCCGCGGCAAAACCGGCCGCCTTGTGGGCAATCTGATGAATCTTCTTGTCGCCGTCAAAGGTCTCCCACTCACTTACAATCGCGACCTTCAAGAGGACAAGCCGCCGCTCTTCGATTCGATCGATACCCTCAAGCTCATCCTCGCGGTAAACACCGAGATGATCGCCGCCATGGAGATCCGCGAGGAGCGCTGCCTCGCCGCCGCCAGCGATCCCATGCTCCTCGCCACCGACCTCGCCGACTGGCTGGTCAAGCAGGGCATCCCCTTCCGCCACGCCCACGAACTCGTCGGAAAGGCCGTCGCGGAAGCGATTGCCACCGGCACCCCGCTGGACCAGCTCGATCTCACGAAAATCGATCCCGCTTACACCGACGACGCGAAGAGCGTCTTCAATCTCCAGCGCGCGCTCGCTGCACGCAGCAATCCCGGCGCACCGTCGATCGACAACGTGAAGTCCGAAATCGCCCGCTGGCGGAGCTGAGCCGCAAAAGCTCAGGGCCCGATCATCATCGCCGCCCTCTCCAGCGCATCCGGACCGATCGCCTCGAACTCTTCCGACTCGCAGGACACCGACATCCCTGTCAAATCCATCCTGCCGAAAATCGTCGCCACCGACGCATCCGCCGCGTCCCGGCCCGTGGCAATTCGGACCAACCCATCAAGGGCCGCCATCCGCGTCGGATCGAACGCAAACCAGTCGCTTCCGATGTAGGCCTCGAAGCAGGCGTGAAAATCCTGCGGCCGCATGTTGCAGGCGTAGCCCGTCAGATATCGCGCTGGGATCGACAGCGCTCGACAAAAGGCAATCCCCAGATGCGCGAAATCCCGGCACACACCGGCCCGCTGGGTCACGGTATCGAAGGCCGAAGTCTCAACATTGGTCGCGCCGTAGAGGTAATCGATGTTTTCGAAGATCCAGTCCGAGATCGCCCGAACTTGATCGTAGGGATGCTCGGTCCCGCCAAACGTCTTCATCGCCAAGCGCCATAGCCGGTCCGATTGGCAATAACGACTCGGGAACAGATAAGGGATTTTCTGATGAGGGATCTTCGCAATCGCCGTTCGATGAATCTCATCCAACCCGACCAATGCGCAGCGCGTCGTTGCCTCCACCGCATAGGAAATCTCCAAGTGCCGAACATCGCCGGTATCCAGTCGGATGTAGCGATTCCCACCGGGCACACGTGGCAACTCCTCCCAACTTGCCCCCGGAGTCACGCGGAAAACTTCCTTGCGTAGCTTTTGCCGCGCAGTCGATAGCGCGTGGATGCTCAGGAGCATCGTACTGCGCTCGAGCACCTCATATTGAAGCCATGCGTTGATCCGAAAGGGCACGGCAGGCATCCTCCATTGGAAGCCGCCACCCGCAAAGAACGAATCACCACTCACGCCTTATTGATCCCCGAGCCCTGATCGCTCGCCGGCTCACGCAGCCTTCGAGAAACTTGTCAGAAATCCAACGCGTCTCACATTCCCCAGCGGACCCTTTCGCCCTTTCAACGATTTCCCAAGCCAGCATGGGCCGCACATTCCTCCAATCCACCCTCTCAGCCGTCTCTTGTCTTTGTGCCGCGGTCCTTCCAAGCAAAGCCGAGCTGCTCTACACGCATGCGGGCCCGACGGTCGTCAGCGACACTTGGAATCACGCCCTCCCCGGCCTGAGCCTGAGCCGCGGAGCCGATGCGACCGGGACCTTGTATTTCAAATACACTATCACCAACCCCGCTTCCCACTTTGGCACCGAGAGCTACTACGCCGGCATGTCGTTCTTCGACGGCGGCAACGAGCATCTCGGAATTGGCAATGGCTGGAACCCATGGGCTTACAGCGCCTTCGGGCTGAACGGAAACATCGACCTCAACTCGGCGTCGCCCGAACCAGGGCAAAACTACCAGCTCGTCCGCGCCACCGATACCACCACGATCGTCTTCCGCGTGGACTTCAATAGCGCTGCCGATGACAATGTCACGGTCTGGCTGAACCCGGACCTCAATCTCGCCGAGAGCGAACAAAACCCGGCTCTTGTTACAAATTTCGCGGCCAACGCGGACTTCGACAGGCTCTATCTCCGCGAAGGCGGCGGCAACGGCAACGGCTGGACCTTCAGCGATATCGCAATCGCGGAAAACGCGACCGACCCGGGATTCTTCGGAGAGCCCGGACAGATTTCACCGGGAAATTTCGTCGGCGGGGAAACCTTCGCCTATCCCGATGGCCCGCTGGCCGGACGCAGCGGCGGCCTCCACTGGGACTACGACAATTCCACGGAGAACGATGCCTTTTTCGGCCACACCGGCACCCGTTCGGACTGGGACGCCGTCTTCGGCACACCCACAATCGTCGACGGCACCCTTGTCACCCAGGACAGCGGGGCGATCCGCGAATACAATGGCACCGGCGAGGGCCCACAAGGCGGGTCCGACGAACGCTTCGGCGCGGTGAGCGACGACGGGGTCTTCGAGAAACACGTCATCTACTACAAATTCGACATGACCCGCCGCGCGGGAGCGGTGTGGAGCGGCGCGAGTTCCTACGATTTTACCTCCGAGAAATACCTCTTCGGCGTGCCCACCGCCCCCAACCCGGTTTCGGGAAACCGGGAGTTCGCCATCCACGACCTCAACACCGATCAATGGGCTTACTCCGGCATCCAGCCGGTGGATGGCCAGACCTACACGCTGGTCGGAAAGCTCGACTTCGATACCAACGTCGCCGCGCTTTACCTCAATCCGGATTTCTCGCTACCGGAATCCCAGAACACCCCGGTGGCCACCTACCCCCACACCAGCGGCAACTGGTCGAGCGCCGTCCGCCTCGGCTCCGGCGGCAGCGGCCAGACCGAGTGGGACAACCTGCGCGTCGCCCACGAGTGGAATGGGCTCAGCGACGGCCCGCCACTGGCCAATGATGACGGCGCGACCCTCCCCTACCTCGCAAAGGTTCGCCTGCAGGTGCTGGCCAACGACAGCGGTTCAATCACCCCGGCCAGCCTCCTTGTCACCACCCCAGCCTCTCATGGTACGGCAACGATCGCCGCTGACGGCACGATCCTTTATCAACACACCACCGGCACGCCGGCATCGGATGCCTTCACCTATCAGATCACCAATACCGACGGATCGCTCAGCGACAGCGCAACGGTCAACCTCACCTTCGCCACCGCCGCACGCTTCGATTCCAACCTCGTGAACATGCCATCGGCTCCACCGCTGGCCGCGCTGCGCATCGAGGATGCGTTTCCGGGTGTCACCTTCGACTCTCCGCACGGCTTCAGCACGATCCCCGGCGATCCGGGTAGGCTCTTCGTCACCGAGGGCGATGGCCGCGTGTTCCTCATTCCAAACGTCTCCTCGCCGGAAAAAATCCTCATCCTCGACCACACGGCTTCCGTCCAGCACGACAACAACGAACTGGCCCTCAAGGGCATCGCCGCCCATCCGCAGTGGTCGAGCAATGGTTACATTTATCTGACCTACAATTCCACCGCCGGCACCGTTCGCCTCTCGCGCTTCACCTGCCAGACCACCCCACCCTACACGGCCGGCTCGGAGTTGATCCTGATCGAACAGGACAGCGACGACACCGTTCACAACATCGGTTCCTGCAAGTTCGGGCCCGACGGCTATCTCTACGTCGGCTTCGGCGACGAGGGCACGCAGGGCGACGGCCACAACAACGCGCAGCACGTGGATCGCAATCTGTGGTCCTGCGTGATCCGCATCGATGTGGACAAGAAACCCGGCAGCCTGCCGCCGAGTCCCAATCCGGGTCCCGACCCCTACGCCGGGCCCAACCCCGGCGGTCAAAGCAACGACGCCGATCTGGTCATCCCGCGCGTCGGCGGCGGATCCTCCGGCGAGGCCTACTTTTCGATCCCGCCGGACAATCCGCTCGTGGGTGCCACCACCTTCAATGGCATCACGCTCGATCCCGGTCAGGTCCGTACCGAGATCGCCGTGATGGGCCTGCGCAATCCCTGGCAGTTTTCCCCCGAGGACAACGATCTCGATGGCACCGTGGATGAAATCTGGGTGGCTGACGTCGGACGCAGTACGATGGAAGAGGTCAGCCGCCTCCCGCTTGGCGGCAATGCCGGCTGGAGCTGGCGCGAAGGCAGCGCCGCGGGGATCCGCTCCGGACAGTTGCTCAACGGCGCGCCTCAAGCCGCGGCCAACCTCACCGAACCTCTCTGGACCTACAACCACGGCGGCGGAACCCTCCAGGGCAGCTCGGTCACCGGGGGCTTCATCTACCGCGGCACCACACTCCCAGGATTCGCCGGGAAATATGTCTTCGCCGATTTCATGTCCGGCAATATCTGGACCCTCGACTCCTCTGACACCACGCCGATCGTCGAACGGGTCGCGGGTGAAACCGCCATCGTCGCCTTGCTCGCCGATCCTTCGAATGGTGACATTCTCCTACTGGATCGCGGTAACATCGGCTATTCGCAGGGCACCGGTTCGATCAAACGCCTCACCTTCCGTGCCGAGAACGGCAGCCTGCCCCCTACTCTGGCAGCCACCAACTTCTTCGCCGACCTCACCGACTTCACGCCCAATCCCGGCGGCCATTTTTACGAACCGAACCTGCGTTTCTGGTCCGACTTCGCCGAGAAGAAGCGCTGGTTCATGGTACCCGATTCCAGCGCTACCATCGGCTACGCGCAGGATGCCCCGTGGTCCTATCCCTCCGGCATGATCTGGGTGAAACACTTCGACTACCCCACCCAATGGGAGTCGTTTCCCAGAACCATCGACGGACAGATTCACATGGACCGGCGTCCGATCGCAGGCTCACCGCGGCGACGCGTGGAAACCCGCTTCCTTGTCCGGAACGACAGCGGAGCCTACGGTATCTCCTATCGCTGGGAGAACCTCAACGGCGGATCTCAGAACGACGCCATCCTTGCCGGCGACAACGGCGAGTCCTTCGACATCGACATCACCCTCGACGGCAATCCCACCACCGCTCCCTGGCAGATCCCCTCGCGCACCAACTGCATGACCTGCCATACTCCCGAAGCGGGGTATGCGCTGTCCTTCAATACCCGACAGCTCAACGCCCCCGGCGCGATCGCCGGAGTCTCAGGAAACCGGATCGATGCCCTCCGCCTCACCGGCTATCTCACCGGTGCACCCACCAACTCGATCGGGCTGCCTCGTCATTTCCGACCGGATGAAACGAGCGTGTCGCTCGAAAACCGCGTCCGCTCCTACCTCGACGTGAACTGTGCCTACTGTCACCAATCCGGCGGCACGGGTGGTGGTTACTGGGATGGCCGTGCGCATCTGTCGATCGCCGAAACCAAGCTCATCAAAGGCGCGACCGTCGATGCCCCGCTGCAAGTCGGCGATCAACTCATCGTTCCAGCCCATCCCGCAAAATCCATCATCTTCAATCGCAGCGCCGCCGCCAACGGCTACTCGCGCATGCCGCCGCTCGCCACCTCGGTCGTCGATCTCGAAGCCGCTCAGCTCATCGCCGACTGGATCACCCAGGACGTGGAGCCACACCTCAGCTTCGCCGAGTGGCGCGCCGCAAAGTTCGGCAATGCCAACTCACCAGCCGGTGAACCCACCGCGAATCCTGACGCGGACCCCTTCGACAACGTCGGCGAATGGACCTTCGGCACCCAGCCCTTGCAACCCGGTGATACGGGAAGCGTGGTCTCGCTGCTGCTCGTCCAACCCTCCGCGGGGATCTTCCGCTTCTCCCACCCCCGCCTCGAAGGATTCCGGACCGCGGGAGTCGGCTACCTTTACCATTTCAGCGACGATCTCGCCTCGTGGACGGAAGTCACCCCCATCGAGGAAGACGCCGCGGCCCTCCCCGGAAATCCCGGCTATCAATCCGTCACCCTCCGCCTCCCGGAAAGCACTCTCAGCGGCCGTGACCGGCTCTTCGTGCGGGTGACCTCCACTGATACCTGAAGACCTTGGGAAAAGCCGACCTCCGGCTCGGCGCGTTTATGTCCCGCCCATGGCACGAACGCGAACACCCGGACTGGAACCGCAAGAATCAATAGATTTCACGCCGAGCGGGGCACAGTGTTTCAAAAGGAGCTTCACGCTGAAGCAAGGCTCTAGACGCAACTTGTCAGCATCCCGAAAAATAATTCCTAGATTTATGTCAGGAATTCCCTGCCGTGAGCACTCCGCTAATAGCGAGATCTGTCGGGTTTACCCGCCCCCCCGCAGCCCCCGACCCCCACAACCCAAAAAAATGAAACCAAAATTCGTTTCCGCCTTGCCGCAGTCCATCCTTCCCGCAGCCGCCTGGATGGTTCTGGCCTCCTCCACTCACGCCGAGGTGCTCTACACTTTCGCGGGCCCCCAACTGGTCGACGAGGTTTGGAACTATGCCCTCCCCGACCTGAATCTGAGCCGCGGTGCGGCAGCCAGCGGTACGCTTTATTTCAAATACACCGTTACCAATCCGGGTTCGAACAACACGACCGAGCAGTATTACGCAGGGATGTCGTTCTTCGACGGGAATGCCGAGCACCTCGGCGTCGGCAATGGCTGGGACCCCTGGGCTTATAGCGCCTTCAGCACCTCGGTTGGAAATATCGACCTCAAATCCGCCACCCCGGACCCAGGCGCCCCTTACCAGCAAGTTCGCAGCACCGATGTCACCACCATCGTGATCCGGGTGAACTTCAATAGCGGGGCCAATGACAACGTAACGGTCTGGCTCAATCCCAATTTCGCTCTGACGGAAGCAGCGCAAAATCCCGCACTGACCACCACCTTCACAGCCGACGCCAACTTCGACAGGATCTACTTGCGCGAGGGCGGCGGCGGAAGTGGCTGGACCTACAGTGATGTCGTCATCGCCGAAAACGCCACGGATTCCGGATTCTTCGCCGTGCCCTTGACCACTTCGACTTGGGACGGCGGTGGCACGGACAGCAACTGGTCGACCGCTGCGAACTGGCAGTTGGACACGGCTCCCTCTTCGGGCTTCGATCTCATCTTCCCTTCCGCTGCCAACGCAGTGTCGAACAACGACCTGGCTGCTGGAACGGCATTCACCGGCCTCGAGTTTGCCACCGGAGCCAGCTCTTACGAGCTTACGGGCAATGCCATCGGGATCTCCAACTTCATCAAAAACAACTCGGGAAATTTCCAAACGCTCTCGATGCCGCTTCAGCTCAACGGTGGGCTGAATCTGGAGACCAGCAACGCCTCCATCGCCATCGCAGGCCCGATCTCGGGTCCTCACGGAATCACCAAAACTGGAGGCAACCGACTCGAACTCACCGCTGACAACAGTTACACGGGCAATACCACCATCACCGCCGGTACGCTTGCCATCGGCAATGGTGACACCGCAGGAAGCATCGACCCCACCGGCACGGTGAACTTCGGCCAAAGCGCGGTCACCCGCTTGGAATTCCTCCGCTCCGACGACATCGTGGTATCCAATCCAATCGCAACCAACGGCCGTGCAAACATTGTCTCAGCCGTTGGAAACATCGTCGAACTGAGCGGTCCGATCACCGGGCCCGGCGAGTTCTGGACCTACGGACCCGGCACTACGAAAATCACACCGAACGCCGGCAGCGCGGGCTACACCCCTACGATCGTCAATGCTTCCGGTATTCTTGAGGTATCCGACTTCTCCACCAGCACGCTTGGCACAAGCCTCTTCTGCATCGGCCAAGGCGGCAGTGGAACGCTTCGCTACACCGGCCCCAGCACCAGCACGGACCGAGTAGCGGCTTACGCGCTTCAGGGAGTCGGCACGAACAGCTTCATTGAAGTCACATCGCCGGGTGCAGAACTCACATTCACCCAACCGCTGAACGACAACGATAATTTCGGCGCCAAGGGCCTCACGAAAATCGGCGCCGGGACGCTGATCCTCGCCGCCCCGCAAGGCTACGACGGCGATACAGTGATCGAGGAAGGCACGCTGACCCTCAACCAAGCCGGTTTTGCCGACAGCAGCTCGGTCACCGTTGGCGACAGTGGACAGCTCAAGCTCGACTTTGTCGGCAGCGACACCGTCACCACCATCGTGCTAGGATCGGATTCCATGCCTGCCGGCACTTACAGCGCGGCGACCCATCCAAACTTCATCAGCGGCACCGGTTCGCTGCTCATCCCATCCAGCGACCCCTTCCCCGCATGGATCGCAGGCTTCACCTTCGCAGCAGGTGCGGACCTCAGCCAGAGCGGCGATCCGGATGGCGACGGTCTCAGCAACTCCGAAGAATTCGCCTTCGGCCTCGCTCCCAACAACGGCTCATCGAGCAATCCCGTGGTCGTTCCAGTCGATGCCAGCAGCGGCACGTTCTCCTACACTCGTCGTCGCTTGGATCTTACCGATCTCATTTACTCGGTCTGGTATTCCACCGACCTCGCGACTTGGACCGAAGACACAGGTGCGACTGAGGGAAATCCCCTCACCAATGGCGAAACGGAGACGGTCCCGATCACCCTTACTCCGTCGCTACTTTCCAACAGCAAGCTCTTCATCCAAGTCCGCGCCAACTGAGATCCATAAACCCAAGAATGCGTAGGCCAGTCTCATCCCAACTGACGAAAACCCTCATAAAACCCGCCATGAAACCGATCAAAAAAAACCTCCTTGTCGGAGTCGTCCTCGGTGCAGCCACCGGGCTCGGCAACGCCGCAGTGCTTTACCACTACTCGGGCTCAATCGTTGTCAACGAAACCTGGAACTACGCACTCCCCGGCCTGAACCTGAGCCGCGCTGCGGCAGCCAGCGGCACGCTTTATTTCAAATACACCGTCAACAATCCGGGTTCGAACAACACCACAGAACAATATTACGCAGGGATGTCATTCTTCGACGGGGATGCCGAGCACCTCGGTGTCGGCAATGGCTGGGACCCCTGGGCCTACAGCGCGTTCGGCTCAGCCGGAAACATCGACCTCAAATCCGCCACTCCGGAACCTGGTGCTACTTACCAGCAAGTCCGGTCCACCGACACAACAACCATCGTGCTCCGAGTGGATTTCAATAGCTTCGCCAACGATAACATCACCGTCTGGCTGAACCCCAATCTCGCCCAAACCGAGGCCGCGCAAAATTCGGCACTCACCACCACCTTTAGCGCCGATGCCAATTTCGATAGGATCTATCTTCGCGAGGGCGGCGGCGGCAGCGGATGGAATTTCAGCAACATCGCGGTCGCGGAGACCTTTTCCGAGATTGCTGCAGTCCCCGAACCCTCCGCGGCCTTGCTCGGCGGCCTCGGCGCGCTCGCACTCCTTCGTCGCCGTCGGTGATTCCAGTTGATCGAACGAATGAGTCCTTCGTCCTGAAAGGGGCGAGTCCAAGAGCGGCGCGCGATATGGGTTTTCGCGCGCCGCTCAATTTTCTGGAGCGGTCCCAGCCCCAAAACTAGCGTCGCAACATTCCATGGCGACATCGCTCCCATTGATTTTTGACGACGACGGAAAGGTGCCTTCGCGCCGCGTCGGGGAGCTCGTGCCGGGCATGCCGGATACGGACCGCAAGCTGCTGGTGTTCACTCAACAATGGACCCAGCACCAACCGGCTATGCGCGCCTACCTTGCCAGCTTCCTGGGCAACTCAATCGCCGTGGATGATGCCTTGCAGGAAGTCGCCCTCGTGCTTTGGCAGAAAGGTCCATGGGAAGGCGATCACTCGGCATTCCTCGGCTACGCCCTCGCCTGCGCCCGCCGCATCGCCCTGGCGTCCCGTCGCAAGCAAGGAGACCCGCGCATGGAATTGCTCTCCCCGGATGCAGCCACCGCCCTCGCCGATCGCGTCGCACTCCAGGAACAACAGGATTCCTTACCCTCCGGAGACCGGATACATGCCCTACGGAGCTGCTTGGAAAAACTAAAGCCAGAGCACCGGGAACTCTTGGAGCTCCGCTATTCTGGTGAGAGCAAAATGGCACTTCGAACTTTCTCAAAACGCCATGGAAAATCCATGGAAGCTCTCTACAAAACCCTCGAACGTCTCCGGGACGTGCTGCGGGCTTGCCTGGACCGAGCGAAGAATCCCATCGAATGACAAGCGATCTGACCGACCCTTCGCCGGATGCCGACTTGGCCGACCTTGTGTCCAAGTATCTGGACAATCGTCTCGACTCGACCCAGCGCGCTCGACTGGAAGCGCGCATCCAGCAGGAACCTGCCGCCATGGACTATCTGGCGCAGCGCCTTCGCTTCGAGGCCACCCTGCGGGAGACCATCAATCCGCAACGCATGGAGGTGCTCGAAAGCCGGCGCATGATCATGGAGCCCGGTGCCGACGGACCGGAATGGTCGGTGGAGCAACAACGCTCGGTCCGCATCGGCCCGCCCGACGAATCCCTGATGCTCGACGTCACCCCGGCGCGAAGAAAACGTAGCATCCGGCTTGCCTCCGCCGCAGCTCTACTCATCGCCCTCGCCGCTACCTGGCTCTGCTGGCCACGCCCGGAAGCAACACCCGCTCCGCCATCCATCGTCCTCCGCAATCCGGACTTCGAGGTGACCGATCTCCACCTCACGCCCCAAGGTCTTACCTCCACCGTGGTCCACTGGCAGGAAGCTTTCACCTGCGCCGAGGTCGATTTGGTCGAAATCGCGCGCGTCAGTAATGGCACTATTTTCCCCAAGTCGGGGAAAAACGTGGTTCGGCTGAAGCCCGGCGGCTACATCAATCAATTTCTCCACGACGCCGACGGCAAACCGCTCCGCGCTCGCGATGGACTCCAGGTCCGCTTGTACGGCTGGGCATGGCTCGATTCCAATGCATCAGAAACCCTCTCCGCCTCACTGCGAGTTGTCGCAAGCGGACGCCCTGACACCATCCTCTACGACGCTTGCCGAGTCTCGTTCACTCTCGACGCTCCGGGTTGGCAGCGCTTCCGCGTCGACCTGCCCATCGCCGGGGACCTGATGCGCACACCTTACTGGGTGGAGCCCCGAGTGACCACCAAGCCGCCGCTCGATCTCACGGGGCGCGATCTTTGCCTCTCCATCGACATGGACGATACCCGCACTCCTATCTTGTTGGATGATCTCAAGATCGAGGAAGTGTCAGCCGGCGACGAGGTGCCGCCCCCGCCGGTCGCACTGGATTTGCATCACAAGAGAGCCCAGATCCGGGGGCACGCCTTGCGGGAAGGGGACAAGGATTGCATCGGAAATTGGGAGAGCGAGCAGACGATCGTGGTCTGGAAAATCCGCGTGCACCGCCCGTGCGAGGTCGAAATTGAATGCCTCCAAGCCGCCGAGTCCCGCAGTGCGGGAAATCGCTATGATGTCGTGATCGGGAAAGAAAAAGCGAGCGGCCAAGTGATCGATACCGGGGCTTGGGACCGATTCCAGCACGTCAAGGTCGGCAGTCTTAAGATTCCCGCCGGCGGCGAGTACGAGGTCGCCGTGGTTCCGCATCCGAAGGACAATCAAGCCGTCATGAACCTCCGCTCCCTGCGGCTCGTTGGACGCAAGCTCTCCGCAGAAATACTCGCGCCCCAATGAACGGAACGCGGAAAGGCAACGAAAAGTTCATGAGTATGAGTCTCTCTAAACATCAAATCGAAGCGAGGGCCTGCCTCGAATCTGAATCATTTCCGCTATCCATGATGAAGTTCCAACTCTTCAACCCGATTTCATTCCTGTTGTTCATCGCATCGACGAGCACTCTGGTTTCTCAAGAGCCACCACGTCGAGGCATCGGTAATCCGAGTGAGCCATGGGCGTTTCGCACCGTGCTCGATACCCGGCCTCGCGTTCTTGTCGCGGCTTTCGATGATTCGCTGTGGGCGGCATGGGACACGCAGCGTTGCCGCCTGTTTCAAATCTGGAAGCCCGGAGAGCAGGGTGTGCGGCTGCAAGGTATCGTTTTCGATGGCGCACATGGTCCACAACCCATCGTCGATGGATCACGCTTGCACGAAGAGCCGGCGGAGTCGGCCTGGTTCTTGCCCGGAGAGCGGGAACCCGTCGCGGCAGCGGTGCGATATCGCGGTCATCGCACGGGAGTTCCGGGCCAAATCACTTTGACCTATCAAGTGATGCTCCCGGATGGCGAAAGCATGATCTCGATTGAGGAAACTCCCTCTTTCAAAGCGGATACCAGCCCATCCATGGCGCGCCGGTTTTCAATCAAGGGACTTCCGCAGGGACTACAAGTCGCCCTGCAATTGGGCGGCGACACTTCGACTTGGCGCGTGGAAGGGCGCGCTGGCAAGCTGCACGATCGCGGCGATCGTCGGCACCTGGTGATCAAAGAAAATGGCGAAGTCACCCTCGTCGGCACTTGGAAGAGTCTTTGATCACGCCCCCCCCGGAAGAGCTTATCCACCCATTTTATGCGTCACTTTTACCCCGGCTTCCTTCTCTCACTCGCATTGCAACTCGGCCATGCGCCCGCCCAAACCAACCTGTCACTTCCAGCCGCAGAAGCTCGGATTCACGGATCGGGAAACTTGCGGGCCTATGGCTCGGACTTCGCCGCTCAGCAAGATGCCATCGTTCTGCAAGGCTGGGAACAAAGGGAGATGTTTCCTTCTTGGAACATCCATGTCGATCAACCCGGTCGTGTGCATGTCGGCCTGGTGCTCAGCAGCGGCGAGCAAACTTCAGGCTCGGAGTTTGAAGTCCACCTCGGCGACCAAGTGCTCAAAGGCCAAGTTCCCGACACGGGCAGCTGGCATGGCCGAGGTGCCTATCGATTCGTCAGCTTGGGCGAGGTCAATCTCCGGAAAGCCGGCAAGTTGACGGTGGAGGTCAAGGCCCTGACCATGCCCCATCGCGCCGTGATGAACCTCAAGGAGGTGCTTTTGCAATCGGCAAGGAACTCGAAGGCACGAGTGACCTTGGAGCCAAAACCCCGCCCTCTGCCGGAATCTCCCGGATTCGGCGCCAAGCAAGATGCCTTGCATCCATCGGTCAAGGCCACGGATCTCACGCCGCCCGACATCGCGAATTTCCGTGTCACGGGGATGGATTGGTTGCCGGATGGTCGCATGGCCGTCTGCACCTGGGATCGCACTGGGTCGGTCTATGTGGTGGCCAATGCCGCCGATCCGAAACACGCGAAATGGCATCGATTCGCGTGGGGGCTCAGCGAACCGCTGGGATTGACGGTGGTCGATGGCAGCATTTACGTTGCCCAGAAACAAGAGCTCACGCGCTTGGTCGATCGCGACCAAGACGGCTTTGCCGAGACTCATGAATGCGTGGCGAACTCCTGGGAGGTCACCGACAACTTCCACCAATTCACCTTTGGTCCGATCTATCGGAATGGCTCGTTCTACCTGGCGTTGGCGGTAGCGGTGAACCCCGGTGGCGCGACGACAAATCCCCAGGTCAAGGACCGCGGCACGATCGTGCGCGTTGATCCGAAGACGGGAGCCTATGAAGTGGTTTCAGCGGGGCACCGAACTCCCAATGGGCTGGGACTCGGACCCGACGGCGAACTCTTCGTTTCGGACAATCAGGGAGATTGGCTACCGGGAAACAAGATCATCCATGTGCGGGATGGCATCTTCAACGGACATCGTTACGAACCTCTGCATCCATATGCTCGGAAAAATGAATCGTCACCGACCCTGTGGCTCTCCCAGAACGAGTTCAGCAATTCGCCGACACAGCCATGCTTGATCCCACGAGGGACCTATGCCGGGCAATTGTTCTTCGGCGACATTCACTACGGTGGCATCCAACGAGGAGCCTTGGAGAAGGTCGATGGCGAATGGCAGGGCTCCGCGCATCGCTTCACCGCGGGCTTGCGCGGTCCGGTCAATCGACTGAGCGTGGGACCCGACGGCGCGATGTGGCTCGGTCAACTCGGAGTCACCGGCAACTGGGGCGAACCCGGCAAGCAAACCCAAGGCTTGCAGCGGCTCGAATGGAACGATGCTCCTGTGTTCGATCTGCTGTCGGCCTCCGCGCGATCGAATGGATTTCTTCTTACCTTTTCCGAACCTCTGGCTCCGGGCTATGGCTGGGATCCCAGAGCTTACTCGGCAAGCCAATGGCGCTTCGTCCCCACGGTCAACTACGGCGGACCCAAAGTGGATGAGACACAACTCTCGATTTCCTCCGCTTCGGTCGCAGCGGACCGCCGTTCGGTCTTTTTGCAAATCGACGGACTCAAGGAAGGTCACTGCGTCATGCTGAGAGTCGCCCGTGAAATGGCCTCGGAAGCAGGTCGTGCGTTGTGGTCGGGTGATGCGCTCTACACCCTGAACCGGATTCCACGAAATCGACCTGGCCTTGTATCCGAGGCTCCGGAAACCCACGTGCGATTCGATGCGGGAGCGATGACCGAAGAACATCCCGGCGCTGCGGTGTATCGAACCTATTGCATGTCGTGCCACAGTATCGATGGAACGAAGCTCGTCGGGCCCAGTTTGAAAAACCTGCCAGGCTCCCGACACGCGGTGATTACCGATGGGACACGACGCGAGATCGTTGCCGATGACGAGTACTTGATCAAATCGATCACTCACCCCGAAGCGGACATTGTCGAAGGCTATCAGCCGATCATGCCCAACCTCACCGCCGCCATGCAGCCGGGACAGATGGAATCCTTGATCGGCTACATCAAATCACTGGCCGGGCCCGCGGTAGCGCCAGCGAACTCTCTGACCGATGAGGAGAAAGCTCGGGGATGGCAGCTGTTGTTCGATGGAAAGTCCCTCGCGGGTTGGGAGCGTTATGGAGCGCCGAATGAGCCCGTGGGTTGGACCGTGCAGGACGGATCGATTGCCTGGGCTGCGGGTGGTGCGGGAGATTTGGCGACGCGCGAGGAATTCGGCGACTTCGAATTGTGCTACGATTGGAAGATATCGGAGGGCGGAAACAGCGGTGTCATGTTCCGTGTCGCCGCAGGGGGCGATGCTCCTTGGCATTCGGGGATGGAAATGCAGGTGCTCGATGATGCTCGCCACAGTGATGGGAAATTGCCCACGCATCGGGCGGGTGCCGCCTATGATCTCGTCGCGCCACCCGAAGGAATCACAAAGCCGGTGGGTGAATGGAATCAGGCTCGCATTCTCTGCAAGGGAAGAAGAGTCGAGCTGCGCCTCAATGGCACCGTGACCGCATCTTTGGATCTGGCGACCGAAGAAGGGAAAGCCCTTGTTGCGGGGAGCAAGTTCAAGGAACTACCGCTTTTTGCCAGATTGGCGAAAGGGAGAATCGTGCTGCAGGATCACGGCGATCCTGTCTGGTTCCGCAACGTCAAAATCCGCCTGATGACGCATGGAGAGTAACTCTCTCATCCAAGCCGCCGAAGTGCAGCGCAGGCAATGGCGACGACATCGTGAGCGGCAAGGCGCAGGTCATCGGCAAGTTCGTCGTTACCGGGTCGCGGAACCGCTTTCAGCACGTCGAGCTCGACCGCCTGAAAACTTCCACCTGCGGCGAGAAGGAGGAATCGCCGTGGTATCGCATCCAAAAGACAACCGAGCCGTAATGAACTTCCGTAGTCTGCGGCTCTCCGGGATCGATCTTTCCGCGGAGTTGCTCTTCGGCCCCCGGGAGCGCTGAGCCCCGGCTCGGGCCGCAGCCATTTCCTTCGCCTCAATGCGCTCGCCGAGCTGAACACCGGTCATCCCAGACAGACTCTATTACGCAGGATACGTCATTCTTTGGTCCACGTATCCTCGTACCGACCAGAACTCCGCCTACTTCATGAAGCTTCTCCCAGCTGTCTTCCTCGCCCTCAGCCTTCTCAGCCACGCCGAGCCATCCCCGCGCCCACAGCTTCCCATCATGGGCTGGAGCAGTTGGAACCATTTCCGCATCAACATCGACGAGGTCATGATCCGCGGGCAGGCCGACGCCATGGCATCGAACGGGATGAAAGAGGCCGGCTACAGGTTCATCAACATCGACGACGGCTTCTTCGGCGGCCGCGACGCCGATGGGAACCTTTTCAGCTACGACGGACGCTTTCCCTCCGGGATGAAGTCGCTGGCCGATCACATCCGTTCGAAAGGTCTCAAACCGGGTATCTACAGCGAGGCCGGAGCCAATACCTGCGGCTCGATCTACGACAAGGACCCACGCGGCGTGGGAGTCGGCCTTTATGGCCACGAAGAGCGCGATCTCAAGCTCATGCTCGTCGACTGGGGCTACGACTTCATCAAGGTCGATTGGTGCGGCGGACTGCGCCAGAATCTCTCCGAAGAGGAGCAATACACCAAGATCGGCGGCATCATCCGCCGCCTCAAACCAAAGGCCGTCTACAATGTCTGCCGCTGGCAATATCCGGGCGATTGGGTGAAGGGCATCGCCGATTCTTGGCGCATCTCCGGCGATATCGAGCCGACCTTTGAATCTATCATGCACATCGTGGATCTCTGCGAACCTCTCTGGGTCCACAGCGGACCCGGCGGATTCAATGACATGGACATGCTGCAAGTCGGACGCGGCATGACGGAGACCGAAGACCGCACGCACTTCGCCCTGTGGTGCATGATGAACTCACCCTTGCTGGCTGGAAACGACCTGCGCTCGATGACTCCCGCAACGCTCGCCATTCTCACTCAGCCTGAACTCATCGCGCTCAACCAAGATCCCCTCGCCTATCAGGCGCGGCGCCTCCGCGACGATGGCGACGCGGAATTGTGGGCGAAGCCGCTCGGGGCTATCGACAGCGGCGATGTCGCCGTGACCCTGCTCAACCGCGGAAAGGACAACGCCACCATTTCATTCGCCCTGAGCGATGTGGGAATCGATGCCGCGCAGTCCTATGCCATCAGAGATCTGTGGCAGCGCAAAACCCTCACCACCCATTCCCCACAGCCTCGCCACAGCTTCACCGTTCCATCTCACGGCACCGTGGTCCTACGCATCAAGGGGAAGCCGACAAGGAAATCTCCGTACACTCGCCCCGAAGCCCTGCGCTGGGACAACGGAGCAAGGACCGGGAAATGGAACGCGAGCGACCGCAATTGGAGCGGAAGCGCGTGGCAGGATGCTCTGCTGAATGACGCCATTTTCGCAAAGCCCGACGGCGGTGTGATCGAGGTGACCGAAAACATCCAAGTCCGCAACATCACCTTCGACAGCGCCAATCACTCCTTGCGTGGCGGCACCCTGACCCTAGGCCCCAAGGGCGAGAGCCACATCACCACCCATCACGATAGCCTGATTTCCTCCACCCTCGCCGGAGGACTGCTCCGCAAGGACGGCAATGCCACGCTAACCCTCAGCGGCGAGAATCGACACGAGGGCGGAACGGTCATCGAGAATGGCACACTTGCAGTGCACTCCGTCGCCGAAGGAGGAAACCTCGGCAGCTCATGGTTGTCCATCGACCGCAATGCCACCCTCCGCTTTCTCGGTCATGGCTCGGAGTCCACCCATCGCGAGATCTGGATCAACAACCTCCCCGGCACCCGAAGTTTCGACGTGGTTCATGCCGACGCATCGCTCACCTTGGGCAGCGGGCGTGGCGCGATCACCCGACCCATCCGCAAGACCGGTGCGGGAGCTCTCGTGCTCGACCGCAGTCTCTCCGGCGAGGCCTCGGTGACCGTCGATGGCGGCGTGCTCACCCTCACCGCACCGAACTCCTACACGGGCAACACCACGGTAAGGCAGGGGCGGCTTGTGCTAACCCAGCCCGGCCTGGCCGACTCGGCCGCGATCAGCATCTCCACCAAAGGGAAGATGACACTCGATTTCAGGGGCGAGGACCATGTGGCCAAAGTCATCCTCGGTGACACCGCTCATACCGCTCCCGGACGATACGATGCCGGAAAATTCCCCGGATTTTTCGACGGCCCAGGCAGTGTGGTGATTCCGGAGAACACCGAGCCCTAGCTCGACGCAGCTTACCCACCCATCGCTGGAAACCTTGCCCATCAAAACATCCTGCGATATGACCTTTGGCAGGTAAGCATCGTCCTCCGACCCGTGCTCGGATCTCTGGCACAAGCACGCAGCCGTCTCTGAAAGTCCGACCGCACCGAAGCAACAAAGCTGCCGACACTCACACCATGAATCGCCGCCTCCTCATCGCCGGAGTCTTGCTCCTCTCCATCGCCGGCCTGTTCCTGCTGCGCTCCTTCAGGCCGGAACCATCCGCGCATGCGGTCCGATCACAACCCATGAAGGTCGTTTCCAAGGCGGTGGACCGCCCGGATGCCAACGCGCACGAGGATGCCACTTCCCATTGCGATCACCCGGACCACGTTGCTCATGGCCCGAACGAGCCCTGCGGAGTTCGCCCACCGGGTCCTGCAAACCCGCGCGAGATCGCACTCCCAAGCGGCTTCTTGGACAGGATCGTCGAAGGCTCGAAAGTCGAATTCGCGCTGCCCGACGGACGACAGCTCGTCAGCCTTGAGGCTGGGGTCGAGCGCGACGCGAAGGGCGTGCTGCGAATTTCCGGCAAGATCACGGACCCACAGCCGGGCTCCATTTTTCTCCAACGTCAGGATTTCCCCGGTGTGGCTGGAGAACTTGTCGGGCACGTGCTCTTCGAGGGAAGCGATACCGCGTGGAAAGTGCTGCCCGAGGGTCCGAGCGGCACCCCGGTCCTCAAAGAAGTCTCCGCCGATGCGGTGGTCTGCCTCAATCTCCCCCTTGCCGAGGAGATGCCGCAGGACCATCCGGGCAGCTCCACCGTCCCCAATCCGCCCTATCAGTCGGTGATTCCGCTGCAGAGTCTACCCGGCGCGACCGGGGTGATCTACCTCGACTTCGACGGCGAAACCGGTCCCTTCCCCGGTTGGTATGACGGCAACGTGGCCCACTCGGGATTCAGCAACGACACCATCCGCGACGTCTGGATCCGCGTGGCGGAAGACTTTCTCCCCTTCAACCTCAACGTCACCACGGACGTTAAGATCTGGCAGGCTGCGCCCCAAGGCCAGCGCATCCGCTGCATTATCACGCCGACCAATTTCCACGGCGCAGGTGGCGTCGCCTACGTCGGATCGTTCAACTGGGGCGGCGAGCCGACTTGTTGGAGCTTGAATTACTCCGACGATGGTGGCGTGACGGTGGTTTCCCATGAGGTCGGCCACACGCTCGGCCTCTACCACCACGGCCACAATGGCAGTGAGTATTACGGAGGACAGGGCAGCGGACCCACCTCTTGGGGGCCGATCATGGGCGTCCCTTATGGGCGGAATCTCAAGCAGTGGTCCAATGGCGACTACAACCTCGCCACCGCTTCATGGCAGGACGACCTAGCCGTGATCAGCGGTAACAACGGCGTCGCCTACCGCCCGGACGACATCGGCAACGTTCTGGGAACCGCCGCCTATCTCAACATCGCAGCCGGCGGCACCGTGACCAACCAGCAGGGAATCATCGGCAGCACCGGCGAGGTCGATGCCTTCCGCTTCAAGACCAGCGGTGGATCGGTGAACCTGAACCTCGTTACCTCCTACGCACCGAACCTTGATATCTACGCCGAGCTGGTCAATGCCTCGACCAACCAGCAGGTCGCCGCCACCAATCCCGACGATCCTGAGGTCAATGTCACCCTCTCCACCTCCGTCCCTGCGGGCGAATACCTGCTGAAGATCACCGGTGTCGGCTACCCGACTCCGACCAACAACAGCGGCTATTCCAACTACGGGAGCCTCGGCTCCTACCGGATCGATGGCACCGTTGCCGGGGGCGAAAGCTTCCGCGGCTTCTCCATCGCCGAGAACACCGCCAATGGCAGCAACGTCGGCACCGTGACGCCAGTCAACGTTTCCGGCACGCTCACCTACACGATCAGCGCCGGCAATGCAGGCAACGCCCTGACCATGAACCCATCGTCGGGAGCCCTCACTGTAGCCAACAGCTCCGCGCTGGATTTCGAAACCCTGTCCACCCGTTTCGACGATCCGGCGACCATCGAGTTGTTTGTCACCATTTCCAACACCACCGGCGGCTCGGAAACCGTGCGGGTGCTCGTCACAGTCACCGACATGAACGAGGCCCCGGTCATTTCCACCCCGGCTTCGGTCACCTTACTGGAGAACACCCTCGCCGGCACGCTCGTCGCCCAGCTGACGGCCACCGAGCAGGACCGTTACCAGGTGCCGACTTTCTCCATCACTTCCGGCAACAACGCGGGACATTTTAGCATCAACTCCAGCACGGGCCAGATCACGGTGGCCACCTCGCCTTCGGTGGCCTCGGACACCGCTTACAACCTCGTCGTGCAGGCCGCCGATGCCGAAGGCCAGAGCAGTTCCACCACGGTAAACGTAACGGTGCTGAATCTGCCCGATGGCTTCACGCCGAATCCCGGCGGACTCTACCGTACCTTCTTCCACAACATCGGCGGCACGACAGTGGGGGACCTGACCGGCAATCCCGCGTTTCCTAACAGCCCGGATCAGGAGACCTTCCTCACCTCGTTCGACGGCGGCACCTACGGCGACAATTACGGCAGCACCCTCCGCGGCTACCTGATCCCGCCCACCACCGGAGCCTACACCTTCTACATCGCCTCCGACGACGCCTCGCAATTGATTCTCGGCACCAGCGCCACCCAGGTCTCCACGCCGGTCATCGCTTCCATCTCCGCCTGGTCGAATCCATACGATTGGGATGCCGGTGCCACGTCGGCGACTTACAACCTGACAGCAGGACAGCCCTACTACATCGAGATGCGCCAAAAGGAAGGTGGCGGTGGGGACCACGCGGCCGCGGCTTGGAGCGGTCCAGGCATTCCTCGCCAAGTGATCCCGGGCAGGTATCTGGCACCCTTTTCCCAGAACTACGCGCCGCGGCCCACCGGCAGCATGAGCGTCTCGGAAGTGGCCACCGTCGGCACCGTGATCGGCACTCTCGCCGTCACCGAGGTCAATGCTGGGGACAGCCTCTCCAACTATTCCATCACCGCCGGAAACGAGGCGGCGCTCTTCGCTATCGACCCGAACACCGGCGTCGTCAGCCTCGCCCAAGCCGGACAATTCAACGCGGCCACGACGCCCTACTACGATCTCACCTTCTCGGTAACCGATAACGGCAGCCCTTCCCTGACTGGCAGCGGAATAGTCCGCATCACGGTGATTCCCTACGCCCTTTACTTCGATCCCAACGGTGCGACCGCCGGATCGGTGGCCAATGGCGGGAATTACTCGTGGGTCGGCAACAACTGGGTCGGGGGTCAGGGGGGCACCAGCGCTAGCGGCGGCTGGGTCCCGAATGCCAAGGCTCATTTCGCCGCCACCGCACCCGCCTCGCCGCTCGCCTACAACGTCAGCATTGCGGGCTACAACTCGGGCGTGAACGGTGGCATTTCCTCCATCGACGCGCTCAACGGCACGGTCAGCTTCATCGGCAGCGTGGACAACTTCTACCTCGTCGGCCCGATGACCGTGCGCGCCGCCTCGGGGGCCGCCATCCGTTTCAATCAGACCGCCGGCACGCCAGGATTGGGATTCAACCTGAACAACCAGACGGCAACCTTCGAGGGCGACGTGGAGTTTGCCACCAGCGGGATCGGCAACAACGGCAATGTCGTGGTGAACAGCGGCACGCTTGGCCTGAATGCGCCCAGCCAATACACCGGCTCGACCACCATCAACGGTGGCGTGCTGTCGCTGACCGGCTCCGGGCAGCTCTACTCCACCCTGAACTGGGGCAATGCCACCGTGACGATCAACAGCGGCGGCACGCTTCAGGCGGATCGCTGGGATGGAGAAGGCAGCCTCGGCCAGCTCAACTACAATCAGGGCAATCTGGTCATCAATGGCGGCACCATCCGCTACACCGGCGACACCAACGGCACGGGCGATGGTGCCGGCTTCGTCATCGGAGCCAGCGGCGCCACACTCGAATCGGCCGCGCCCGCAGGACAGGTCTGGAACATCAATGCCAGCCCGACCCCATCCTACGGCATCGCCAGCAACGGTGGCGCGCTCACCCTGACGGGCTCGGGCAGCGGCCTGATTTCCAAAGCCATCCCCGGCACCGGCGCTCTCGTGAAAAACGGCACCGGCACCTGGACGCTCAGTGGTACCAATACCTACGGCGGAGGCACCACCGTCAACGGCGGCACGCTCATCCTCACCGCTCCAGCCAGCCTGCCCGGCGCGGTGACGATCACTGGCGATACCGGGTCCGTCCCGGGCGGCACGCTCTCGATGGAACAGCCCGGCATCGTCACCTGGAGCCGCAATGTCAGCGGCGGCGGACGCTGGAAAGTGGCCACGGGTAGCGGCAGCCAGACAATTTCCCTTACGGGCAGCTACACCGGTTTCACCGGGGTGCTCGAAGTCGCTTCCGGCAGCGGCAAGATCCACCTCGCTGATTCGAACAAATACCCACACGCGACGGCCACACTGCAGCTCGACGCGAACACCTCCGCTTTCATCAGCGGCGGCGGCACCTTTGCCTCACAGATCAAGCTCTACGGAGGCACGATCGGCGAGCCGACCTTCGGCCAACTGCGCGTCGGTAGCAGCAACTGCACACTCTCCGGCGCGGTGAAGCTGCATGCCCACAGCTCCATCGCCGTGGACAACAACCGCAGTGCCACCCTCAGCGGGGTCATGTCGGATAGCGGTGGCAGCTTCGGCTTCACCAAGAACCAGCCCGGCACGCTCACGATCTCCAACAGCAACAACAGCTACTCCGGCGGAACCGTCCACGCCGCAGGTTTGCTTCGCACCGGCAACAACGGCGGCAAGTTCGGTATTGGCAACCTCACCGTTGTCGATGGACTGACGACATCCATCCGCCACACCGGCGGCAACGCGCTCGGACGGCAGGCCTATGTCTATCTGAACGGCACCACTAGCGCGCTCTCCATCGCGGCCGGAGCCACCGAGACCGTGGCCAGACTCTACCTGAACGGAACCCGGCAAGCGAATGGGTCCTACAACTCCGGCCGAATCACCGGCGGCGGCACTCTCATCGTCGGTGAGGTCGCACCTAGCTCCCCCACCCTGCTCTCGGCGAACGCCAACTCGGCGGTCTCGGTGCAGCTTGCCTGGACCCACGCATCTGCCAACGACAGCGCCATCAAGGTGGAGCGCTCGCTTTCCGCCAACAGCGGCTTTGTGGAAATCGCCTCACTGCCCGGCACAGCTCGGAGTTACGAGGATGCCGGACGGGCGGCCAACACCGCCTATCACTATCGTGTCCTCGCCGTGAATGCAGCGGGGAATTCCCCCTACTCGCCGGTCGCCAGCACCACCACACCGCAGCCGGCACCGCCCACCGGCCTGCTTGCCACCGCCGGTCCCGGCCAAGTCTCGCTCTCCTGGGATGCAAGCATCGGCGCAGCCAGCTACGTCGTGCGCCGCTCCACCAACCCCGGCGGACCCTACACCGATGTCGCCAGTCCCGCCGCGACCTCCTATCTGGATAGCGGCCTTCTCGATGTGACCTATTACTATGTGATCGCCGCCGCCGCACCCAACGGTGGTATCGGCGATCCAAGCGCCGAGGTCTCCGCGACCCCGTCCCTCGCCGACAGCGACGGCGTGTGGAACCTTGCCTCCGGCGGCGATTGGATGAGCTCCGAAAACTGGCAAAGCTCGGTGATTGCCATCGGTGCGGGCCGTTCCGCCAGCTTCCCGCTCTCCGCGGGTGGCTCGATCAACCAGAACCGCAGCGGCCTCGCCATCGGCGCTCTCTCGTTCTCCAACGGTGACTACACGATCGCCGGCAACGCCCTCAACCTCGACGTCAGCTCCGGCATCCCATCGGTCTCGGTGGGAGCGGGTACCACCGCCACGATCGCCACCGCGCTCAACGGCAACGAAGGCTTGGCCAAATCCGGCACCGGAACGCTGAAACTCACCGCCTACAACAGCTACACGGGGGGCACCGCGGTCAACGGCGGCACCCTTGAAGTGGCCGGTGCCAACGGTGGTTGGGGCCTGCTCCGCCAGGCCGTCACCGTCAATGCCGGGGCCACTCTGGCCATCACCGGTGGCGATGGCACCGGCTTCGGATGGAACGACCCGGTCACCGGTATCACCATCAATGGCGGCACCTTGACCGCGCCCAGCGCCTCGCACATCGGCTTCGGCTCCTACGCCACGGCAGCCTTGAACGACGGTGGCACGATCAGCGGCAATTGGCAGTGGAACGGCGACGGCGGTCTCGGTTTCAGCGCCTCGGGAAATAGCACGAACACCATCACCGGGTCGCTAGTCCTACGTGGGGACGCCGGTGCCAACCACACCTTCACCGTCGCCGACGGCACGGCCGCCACCGACCTGCAAGTCAGCGCCAACCTCTCCGACCAATCCCCGGAAATCTGGTGGGTGCCAGCCTCGAATGTCCTCAAAAGCGGTGCGGGAACCATGATCCTCTCGGGCTCTAACAGCTATGACGGCCAGACCGACATCCAGGCTGGCATGCTCGTGGCCTCCCACAACACGGCGTTCGGTCCGGGCGGATGGAATGGCAACACCATGGCATGGATCAGGGACGGCGCCACGCTGGCACTCCAAGGCGGCGTCAGCCTCGATGAGCACTTCCACATCTGGGGCTCGGGCGTCAACGGCCTCGGAGCCCTCCGTAGCCTCAGTGGAAACAACACCCTGACCCTGACCTACGGCGGCAGCGGCAGCGGGCCGGGTTTCTGCCTTCGTTCCAACACCACGGTCGGCGTGGATACCGACACCCTCACCATCACCGGGTTTTATGAAGACAGCGGTTCCTTCGGTCTCACCAAGGTCGGAGCGGGCACTTTGAGCCTTACCCAAACCAGCACCTATACCGGCGGCACCACGGTCAACGCAGGCAAGATCGTGCTGGCCAACGGCAACGCGGGCGGTAGCGGCCGCATTTCCGGAATGCTCACGGTCAACAGCGGCGCGACCGTCGAGACCACCGGCGACGGCACCGGCTTGGGTTGGACCGACCAGATTTCCTCGGTCGCCCTCAACGGTGGCACGCTCACCAGCGCGGGCACCATTCATGTCTGGAATATCCCGGGCGGTATCACGATAACCGGCGGCACGCTGCAATCCAACAACGGTACCAGCAATGCGAATGGCCCGCAGCTCGAGTGGAACCGCACCAGCGTGACCACCCTGGCCAGCGCGGACACCGCCACCATCGGCGGCCGTATCAGAATGCGCCCAGACCTCGGATACTCGGGCATCGGCTTCACCGTCGCGGACGGCGCGGCAGCGACCGACCTGCTCGTCAGCGCAGCCATCACCGAGGCCTCGGGAGGCATGGGCCTGGTCAAGAACGGTGAGGGCACGATGACGCTCTCCGGCACCAACACCTACACCGGAGCGACCACCATCAGCGGCGGCCGATTGCTGGTAAACGGCAGCACCACCGGTGCCTCATCACTCAGCGTGGCCAGCGGTGCCACCTTGGGCGGCATCGGGAACCTTGGCGGACCGATCACGATTCAAAGCGGCGGCACGCTCGCACCGGGGGTATCCGACACGGGAGTTCTCACAGCTGCGTCGTCGGCTACAATCCACGGCAAGCTGGCCATCGAGCTGGACGGCGCGGGTTGTGACCGGCTCAGCGTGAGCGGCAACCTCGATATCACCAACGCCACCCTCGATCTCACCGTCCTCTCCGGCGGCGCGCTCCAGCAGGAATACACCATCGCTAATTTCACCTCGCGCACCGGCAGCCAGTTCGCAGTCGTCACAGGCCTGCCAACCGGTTTCCGTATCACCTACGAGGCGACCTCGATCAAGCTGATGGCCGCATCATTCACCTCGTGGGTTTCCGATTTGGGCGTGAGCGACTCGACCCCGGGCGGCGACCCCGACAAGGACGGCCTAGCCAATGCCTTCGAATACGTTCTGGGCGGCAACCCGGCCCAGAACGACCCAGACCTGGCTCCTGTTACCACCCTTTCAGGCAGCAATATCGTGTTCATCTTTAATCGGGATGACACCAGTGAGACCGCCGACCTCAGCTTACGGGTCGAGGCCAGCACCAATCTGGTGAACTGGAACGAAACCTATTCGATCGGTGCCGACACCGCCAATTCCAGTCCCGGCGTGGCCGTCTCAGAGAACGGTACCGGTGACGATACCATCACCGTGACCATCCCCCGCGACAACGCCCCCGCCAAGTTCGTCCGGGCACGCGCCATCGTGACACCGTGAACCGGCCCAACAAACCTGGGACCGGGCCTTTTCGGAAAAACGACGCCGCTCCATTCACAACCGCACACCGCCGAGAAAGACCGGTGAACACCAGCGCGTAACCTGCGCTCTTCCGGCACTCTGACAGAGTCCCATCGCACCCATGAAATCCGCTCTCCTCCTGGCTCTCGGGATCTCATCCGCCATCGCAGCCGATCCCAGCGAGCCCACCGCGCTTCTAACCAACGGCATCGTTGCCCCGGATGCCGTCGATGTATCGCCACCGTCGTTCTCTTGGGTCATGCATGATCCGGACCGCGGCGAGACCCAAACCGCTTGGCAAATCATCGTTACTTCCGGAGCGTCGATCATCTGGGATAGCGGAAAAACCCCCTCCGCAAGCTCCTCTTCCGTTCCCTACACCGGCCCGGCTCTCACTCCGGCCACCAAATACAGCTGGAGGGTGAAACTGTGGGACAAGGACGACAACGAAAGTCCTTTTAGCACGGAATCGTCCTTCATCACCGGCTTGTCGAAATCCGACTGGACCGCCGCCTTCATCTGGGACGGCACGTCCAACGAGAACAACTTCGCTTATTTTCGCAAAGGGTTCGAAATCAACAAGCCCGTCCGCAGCGCCTTGCTGTTCGCCTCAGCGCACAACGACTTCATCCTTCACCTCAATGGCAAACGCCTCGGTTTCGGCCCCGCCCGCTCGAATCCGACCACTTACGGCCAATATGTGGGATATGATGTGACTCATCAAATGGTCCAAGGCCGCAATGCCTTCGCCGCACAGGCCCATTGGCACGGCGTGTGGAATGATTCCGGCACCAACGCCTTGCCCGCCTTCCTGCTCGAATGCCGCATCACCTTCGACGACGGCACGACGCTCACGGTGAAATCCGATGACACCTGGAAGACACTCGCCACCACTCCCTTCCTCGAGTCTTCGCCAACGTACTTTGGAGCCGCTGGCGGTGTCCGCAACCGCGCCGCGCTGCGCTACGATGCCCGTCAGGAAATCCAAGGCTGGGGGCTGCCGGACTTCGACGACTCCGCGTGGTCCGCGGCGGCGGAAGTGGACCGCTCGAACTACCAGCTTTTCGCCCAAAGGGTCGCGGATCAGATCGAAGCCGAGGAACTGAACCCCGTCTCCCTCATCCGGTCCGGTGCGAACTGGATCGCCGACTTCGGCAAATGCATCTCCGGCTGGCCGCAGATCACCCTGCGCGATCAGACACCGGGCACGGTCATCCGCATCGAATACTATCAGATGGCAGAAGGCTCGATGGGTGCGGGCTGGGATGAATACACCTGCAAGGGTGGCACCGAGACGTGGCGCGCCGATTTCGGCCGTCATGCCTCTTTCAAAACCTTGCGGATTTCCGGCATCACCGGAAAGCCCGAGGCGAATGACATCCGCGCCGTCGTCGCCCACGCGGAGGCCGACGTGGCGGGTTCGTTCACATGCTCGAACAGCCTGCTGAACGACATCTTCGAAATGTCCGAACGCTCCGCCCGACAGAACGTCCAGCAAGGGATCATCAGCGTCGATGCCAACCGCGAGCAATCTCCCTGGACCGCGGATTCCTACAACATCGGCACCGGGTTACTCTACAACCACCGCAATACCCTCATCCTCGACAAAATCGTCCGCGACTATGCGGGCGAACAAATGCCCGACGGCCGATTCTGGGCCTGCAGCCCCACACCAATCTATGAGATTCCCGAGTGGTCGATGCACTGGCTGCTCATGCTCTGGGAGCAATACACGTTTACGGGTGACGCCAAAATTCTCGCGGACTTGTGGCCGAACCTAGTGAAATGGATGACATGGGCCGAGTCGCTCACCCAGTCCACCGGCCTCATCGACGCTCCCGGCTGGCGCGTCGCGGACTACGCGGGTGGCATCATGGAAAACGATGGCCAAAACATCGCGCTCAATTCGTTTTATTACCGCAACCTCCAACTCGCCCGGGAGATCGCATTGCTGTTAGGACATGAAACGGAAGCCAGCGCATGGCAAAACCGCGCCTCCTCCCTCAAGTCGGCGATCAATAGCCAGCTCTTCGACGGCACCAGCTATCTCACCAAGCTCGGCGGCGGCCAGCGCATCGCCATCGGCACCGCCTTCGCCCTCCGCTTCGGGCTCGTGCCGAAGACATCGCTCCCGCAGGTCATTGCTTGGCTGCGAAAACAACCCGCCCACGTCGGCGGCTACGGTGGTTATACCTATTATCAAGGAGCCTACGAAGCGGGCGGACTCGGCGATCTGATCGTTTCCGATCTGATCCGCTATCAATACATGCTCGCGGGCAATCGGACCATCTGGGAGTCCTTCGCCCGTCCCAACCCGGACAACGAAACCAACCACGCCTGGACCGCTTATCCGGCGGAATTGTTCCCACGCTACATCGCCGGAATCGCCCCCACAGGCCCGGCCTTCTCCACCTTCCACATCAAACCGGAAACCCGGGGTCTGACGCATGCGAAAGCCACTGTCCCCTCGGTGCGCGGTGACATCGTCAGCGACTGGAAGCGAGCTTCGCCGAGGAAATTCGGCCTCACCTGCACCATTCCCGGCAACACGACCGCGCTCGTCCACATCCCACTGGATGGCATGAAAAACGTCACGATCCGCGAAGGGATCACTCCGCTTTGGAGCAATGGTGTTCTATCCAACAAAATGGCCGGCCTCACCTTCGACGGCGCGGATGCCCGCCACGTCCGCTTCCGTGTGGGATCGGGAAGCTACAACTTCACCGCCACCGGAACCGCCGTGCCCTTACCCCCGCTCACCGTCATCTGCGACAACGACAAACCCGCCGTCACGCTTGCCGGAGACTGGGCAAACAACACGGTCAACGAAACCGATCAGCGCTACGAACTCAGTTTCGAGCATGCCGCGCCCGGCAACGGTCGCAGCTCCGCCATCTTCCGCCCCAACTTGCCAACCGGCGGTCGCTACAAGGTCTTCGCCCGTTGGACATCCCATGCCAACCGTGCGTCCAACGCGCCCTACACCATCCATCACGCCCGTGGCCAGAAAACCATCCGCGTGAACCAAGAGGAGAATGGCGGCAAATGGATGCTGCTGGGCGAATACGACTTTGCTTCGGGAACCGCCGGACACGTGGTCCTCTCCAACGACGCCAACGACTTCGTGGTGGCCGATGCCGTCGCTTTCGTGCCGAAAGTGACGGCATCCCCTGAAGAGACATCGCAGCCAACCCAGCCCTGATCGAAGGGCGATGGGATCGACATGAATTGAAACAAAATTGCGTCGCTCCTGTCAGGTTTAAGGGGCCGATTCGCAATCCTCTATGGGAGGCTGGCTCCCCCTTTATCGAACGCCATCATGAACTTGTTGATCCCCTGCTTTTGGGCTCTCTCATCCACCCTTCCCCTCTTATCCGCTAGTCTCGATCTCCATCACTCGAAGGCCGAACTCCGCGGCAAGGCGGATCGTGAACAGGCGAAAGACTGCATTGGCGCGTGGGAGAACGAAGAGACCCGAGTCGCGTGGTCGATCCGCGTGGACCGGCCCGGCACGGTGGAAATCGAGTGCCTTCAAGCCGCTGAAGCTCGTAGTGCGGGGAATGGCTATGACGTCGTGATCGGCAAGGCGAAGGCGAGCGGCCGGGTCGTGGATACTGGTGCGTGGGATCGCTTCGAGCACGTCAAAGTAGGTCGGGTGAGCATCCCTGCCGCCGGAGAATACGAGGTAGTCGTGGTGCCGCATCCGAAGAACAACCTCGCCGTGATGAACCTCCGCGGGCTGCGACTCAGCGGGAACCATCTTACGGCCGAAGTCCTCGTCCCGCCGTCCCTGCGGCGTGGCGGGTATTTCGCGAAGAAGAGATACGTCCCGGAACCTCTACCGACCTTCGCCGACAACCGCGACAAGCTCCCGCTGCCAGTGATCGAAGGCAAACCCGAGTATCTCGAAATGTATTGGAAGTGCTGGGAACTCGCCTTTCAGCACCTTCGACAGCCTCAGCCGGGGAGCGGCTTTGTTTCCAACTATCTCGACGAGGCCTTCAACCCGTGCATCTTTCAGTGGGACACAGTTTTCATGGTGATGTTCGCCCGCTACGGCCATCAAGCATTTCCCTCCGTCCAGTCGCTGGACAACTTCTACGGCAAACAGAAAACCAACGGCTTCATCTGCCGCGAGATCCGGGAAGGCAATGGCGAGGACTACCACGCGGAGGAAAGCCATGAGTCGATCAACCCTCCCCTCTTCAGTTGGGCGGAGATGGAGAGCTACCGCGTCACCGGTGACAAATCGCGCTTCGAACTCGTGCTGCCAGTGCTGGAGAGATACGTCGCGTGGCTTGAAACGGGACGCCGCAAGCAAGGCACCGTTCACGGTCTCTACTGGAGCAACGGCCTCGGCAGCGGCATGGACAACACACCGCGCGAAGGCTCCGGCTGGGTCGACATGTCGGCGCAAATGGTCCTGCAATATCACGACCTCGCCGCGATGTGCGATGTGCTCGGAAAGAAGGAAAAGGCCACTGCTTTCCGCAAGCACGCCGATGACATTGCCGCACGGATCAACCGATGGATGTGGAACGAGGAGGACGGCTTGTATTACGACATCAACGACCAAGGCGAGCCGGTGAAATGGAAAACCGCCGGTTGCTTCTGGCCGATGCTCGCAGGCATCAGCTCGCCCCAGCAGGAAGCCCGGCTCATCGCCCACCTCAAGGATCCGAAATCCTTCTGGCGAAAGAACATCTTCCCGACTCTGGCGGCGGATCAACCCGGCTATGATCCCTCCGGAGGTTACTGGAAAGGCGGCGTCTGGGCACCCACCAACTATGCGATCATCCGCGGCCTCGCCCGCCAAGGGCACGGCGATTTCGCCCGCGAGGCGACGACGCGATACCTCGATGAGATGTTAAAGCTCTTCAAAAAAACCGGCACCGTCTGGGAACTCTACGCGCCCGACATGGAACGCCACGGTTCTGGATCGTCCGGCATCCATGGCGAGCATCAAGCGCGACCCGATTTCGTCGGCTGGACCGGCTGCGGCCCGATCGCGATGCTGATCGAAAATATCCTCGGCTTCGATGCCCAGGGCGCAAAAGGCGAGCTCACTTGGGAGATCACCCGCAGAGACCGCCATGGAATCCGCAATCTGCGCTTCGGCGACATCACCGCCAGCCTCGTCTGCGCCCCTCGCGCCCATCCGCAATCCGAAGCCGAGATCACCATCCAAAGCGACCACCCCTTCACCCTCATCCTCCGCCGCAACAGAGCGACGAAGGCGTTTGAAATCCCGAAAGGCGGCACGCGCCTGAAGTTCTAAGACCATCCATGGGAACGCCGAGCCCCAGCTCAGCAGGAAACCGCCCGACGCGCCAAGCAGGGGCCTGGCGTTCCCGGGCGGGTGTTCTCAAATTTTTTCTGCGCGATATCCAGATTCACCCGATACAAAGCCACCCATGAGCAGGCTCCACGAAATTCTGGCAAGATCGGTCACGGATGACCGGCCCCTGTCGGAGGATCTCCTGCCGCTGGTGTATGACGAACTCCGCAGCCTCGCGTCAAGCAAGCTGCCGAAGGGGCGCCCCGAACAAACGATCCAGGCAACGGCCCTGGTGCATGAAGTCTGGATGCGGTTGGGCGGCGACGAAACGCGCCACTGGAACGACCGCGCCCATTTCTTCCGAACCGCGGCCCTTGCGATGCGGAACATCATCGTGCAACGCGCCCGCCAAAAGATGACCACCAAACACGGAGGGCAGGCGACGGTGTTGCGGATCGACGAGGTTCGGATCGACGAGCTGCCGGTTGCCAACACGACGCAGGATGAGCGGGTGCTGCTGGTCGATGAGGCGCTCGAACGCTTGGAAAGAGAACTTCCCGACCACGCCCAAGTGGTGACGCTCAAATTTTTCGGAGGGCTCACGAGCAAGGAGATCGCAGCAGTGCAGGGCGTCACTGAGCGGACCATCGATCGCCACTGGGCCTTCGCCAAAGCGAGACTGTACGACCTGATCTGCCATGACCTCGGGGACTGATAGCGGATTCAGTCATGGCACCGGCTTGAGCCCCGCGGAGATCGAGGCTCTGCTCTTCAGTGCTGCCATGAGTTTCGATGCGCCGGAAGAGCGGGAGCGATTTCTCGGATTCGCCTGCCGTGGCGATCCAGATTTGCATAAGAGAATTCGGCGATATTCCGGAGTGCAGTCAGCCGCGGATGAATTCTTCGAATTTGAAAGCCAGGTGAACCCCGGGCAGGCCGACCTGGCTTCGGACGATGGGCCCGACGGACTTGGCGTGGAAGTGGGCCGATACCGCTTGATCGAACGCATCGGCTCCGGCGGCTGCGGGGTCGTGTATCTCGCCGAGCAGAAGGAGCCCGTTCGAAGGAAAGTCGCTCTCAAGATCATTCGGATCGGCCTAGAAAGTGCGGAAGCAATCGCACGCTTCGAAATGGAGCGGCAAGCGCTGGCTTCGATGAACCATCCGAACATCGCGCGCGTGCTGGATGCCGGCACGAATGCCAGTGGACGTCCCTTTTTCGTGATGGAACTCGTCGATGGCGAAAGCATCGCCAACTACTGCGACACCCGAAAACTTGGCATACGCGAGCGGCTTCGCTTGTTCGTGCAAGTCTGCCAAGCGATCCAACACGCTCACCAAAAGGGCGTGATCCACCGCGACATCAAACCCTCGAATGTGCTGGTGGAAACCCACGAATCGACCCCAGTGCCGAAGATCATCGATTTCGGGATCGCCCAAGAAGAAGGCCGGGCAGGCACGGATACCGACGCGGAGGAGCCCGCCGGTCTGGTCGGAAGTCCGGTTTACATGAGCCCCGAGCAGGTCAGCGGAGCGGAAGCGGTCGATACCCGCAGCGATATCTATAGCCTCGGCATGCTGCTCGCCGAGTTGCTGGTGGGGCCACATCGGCATCTGCCCGCCGATTTGATGGAACAGCCCCCGGATGAGATCCGCAGGATGCTGATCGGACACCGGCCCGCGCTGCCATCTGCCGCTTTCCTCACTAACAGTTTAGAACGCCAGCGAGAACTCGCTGGGGGACGGAATCTCCGGCCCGAGGCCTTGCTCCGAATCTGCCGGAGGGAACTCGACTGGCTCGTAAGAAAGGCCATTCATCAAGAGCCCTCTAACCGCTACGACACGGCCACCGCGCTAGCCGCTGACGTGCTTCGCTGGCTGCACGGCGAGGCGCTCAGCGCGCGGCCGCCCACGCGCGGTTACCAACTGGCGAAGCTGATCGGACGCAATCGCCTCGTTTTCGGTTCAGGAGCGCTCGCGTTTCTCGGACTACTCGGTGGCTTCAGTGTCGCGACGGTGCTTTTCCTGCGTGAAAAGGAATCCCGCGCCGCGGAAGTGAGGTTGCGAGCCCAAGCCGAAAAGGCGCATCACGCCGAGACACTGGCGAGGAAGAGTTGGGAATACCGATCGCGGGTTTCCGAAAGCGCGGTCCGCCTACGCTACGGCGACCTCGAAGGCGCCGAGAATCTCGTCGAACCCATCCCGATCGAAGAAACTCCTCCCTCCTTGGAGTCCATCGCCGTCTACAAACAACTCGCTGAATGGCATCGCTCCCATGCCCGGACCGAGGAGGCGGAGAAGCGTTACTTCGGAATGATTCATGCCCTCGCGAAGATCGACCGTGCGCACACCGACTCCAACTCGGACCTCTTCCTGCCCGCCGCCGCTGTGCTTGCCCGGTCATCGGACCCCCAACGCTACGCCGAACTGCGGAGGATCGCTCTGGATCTTTATGGAAACACCCCTGACCGCCTGATCGCCGAACGCATCCTAAAAGTCTGCTTGCTGAAACCAACCCCGGAGGCAGATCTCCAACAAACCGCGAAGCTGGTCGCTGCTCTGGAAGGAGTGACTCGGCAACAACTGGGAAACCCATTGCTAGGTTGGGAGGGCTTGTCCGTGGCGCTTCATTACTATCGCATGGGGAATTACGAGATGGCCGGGACCTGGGCCACCCGCAGCATGGAATGGCCAAAATCTTCCCGGTTGAATGTTCTCACCGCTAGAGCTCTGATGGGACTCATCAGGCAGCGACGCGGCGACGAGGCTAGCGCAATGGAATTGCTCACCTCTGTCGTGGCGGACTCCACCGAATTCCTCCAGGTTCCGCCCGCGGCTTCACAGCCGGAAGATGGTCGCTGGTATGACGTAGCAAACCTGAGAATCCTGCTGGAAGAGGCCGGATGGCGGGTCGGGGAAAGCTGGAGGATGAGCCCCGCTGGGCAGCGGGCCGTTCCGGAGAGGTGAATTTCTCCATTTTTCCGGAGAAATTCGCGGGCAGCCTGTCGGAATCCGCATGGTGGATCTCAATATTAGGATTAGGCCCCAGTTGTGGCCCGGACAGGCCGCCCCACAGACCGAAGCCACCATGAGAAACAAGCTCTGCTCCATCGCCCTCCTGGCGGATTCATTGCGGTGGTCGTCCGATTGCCTGCGCGGAATGAGGGGCTCGTTAGGTCTTCTGCTATTAAAATTTATCAACGCTACCCTGCGGATCCATGCGCCAAGCCCTGTCGATCTATTCGCTATTGTTATGTTTCCTCGCCCCCTTGTCTGCCGCGACCTTGGAGCTCCACCACTCGCAAGCGGAACTCCGCGGCCCGATCACGTTGCTGATCAAGAACGTCCTCGGTTTCCGTCCCGACGGCGTGCGCAACACGCTCGCGTGGAATCTGCGCCTTACCGAGCAGCACGGCATCAAACGGCTGCATTTCGGCGACGTCACCGCGAGCCTTGTCTGCGCACCGCGCGCTACACCGGACGCCCCGGGCGAGATCACGGTCGAAAGCGACCGACCGTTCACTCTCGCTCTGCGCCGCAACGGGACCAGCCGTTCATTCGCGGTCAAAAGCGGTACCAGCCACTTGCAGTTTTGAATCACGTTAAAGGAAACATCATAAATATGACAAACAGAACAGTCGAAGCGGTCATTTACCCCCCGTTGGAGCGCTCTAAGATCACCATGAAATCCATAGGAACCCCGCTCATCGCGTGTGTGCTTTTGCACGCGCCGTTGGATTCCGCTCGCGCCGAAGTCCTCTATCGCTCGGCAGGCCCGCACCTCGTCAGCGACAACCACGCCTTTCCGCTGCCTGGACTCAGCCTGAGCCGCGGTGCCAATTCCACCGGCACGTTGTATTTCAAATACACCGTCACCCACCCCGCGTCGAACGTAGGCACCGAACGCTACTATGCGGGGATGTCCTTCTTCGCTGGCGAGAGCGAAACTCTGGGTGTCGGAAACGCAACCGGGACCTCGGCCTACGGCACTTTCGGATCGGCTGGTGATCGGGATCTCCATTCCGGCATGCCCGAACCCGGTCAGTTCTATCAGCACGTACGACCGACCGATATCACCACCATCGTCGCCCGCGTCGATTTTCAAAGCGATGCGGATGACAACATCACGATCTGGCTGAATCCCGATCTCGATCTTGCGGAAAGCGAGCAGAACCCAGCGCTCGTCACGAGTTTCACCGCCAATGCCAACTTTGATGCGATTTTCCTCCGCGAGGCGGGAGAACGGGGGGATGGCTGGACCTTCAGCGAGATCGCGATCGCGGAAAACCCCGACGATCCCGGCTTCTTCGGGAAAGATAAAAGCGGCGATTTCTCCCCGCCCTTCAACCTCGCGCTGGTAGCCACTGCCAGCGCCTCCCAAGTCTCCGTAGATACCAGCGTCGCCGCACTCAATGACGATAAGGTTCCTGCCAATTCTCTCGATCGAGGTCCGGGCTGTTATGGCAATGGACCAAGCACCGACACGCGATGGGTGCAGTTCGACTGGACCAAGCCGATCTCCACCAACTCGATGGAAGTGTTTTGGTGGGACGATCAGCAGGGCGTGCGAATCCCTGCCGCCTACCGCGTGAAGTATTGGACCGGCAGCGATTTTGCCGAGGTCTCGAGCGCCCGAGGCCTTGGATTGTTGGCGAATGTGTTCAACCGCACGACCTTCGACACGATCCGCACGACCCGCTTGCGACTGGAAATCGACGGCGCGGAGACATTCTCCACCGGTATCCTCGAATGGCGTGTGATCGACTCGGGAGATTCTCCGGTCTTCCCGCCGAAGGTGGTGGCAGGGGTGGACCGCACGGTGGTGCTCGGCGGCAAAACCTATCTTCGTGGCGAAACAAAGGCTTGGAAGCATGCGGAAGAAATTCCTCTTCGATGGCGCAAAGTCAGTGGTCCGGGCACGGTGATCTTTGCCGATGCCAACGCCGCACAAACGACCGCCACCTTCTCCGCCCTCGGCGAGTATCGACTCGCTCTCGATGCGAAGGACGGTGAGCAAATCGGCACCGACGAATTGCTTGCGACCGTCGTGGCCGCGCCGACCGACGAGCGCCTCGATGTCGTGTACACCACGCCCTACTCGATTGACAATCCGCTGTGGAACGACCGTGCCAAGGCCTTGATCGTTCATTGGATTCCGCACTGCATCGATCACATCGAAGACCGTTCGCAGGACACTGGCGGCATCGAGAATTTCGAGGAGGCGGCAAAGGCTGTGCGTGGCGAACCGCACGCGCCGCACAAGGGACTCATTTTCTCCAACGCTTGGGTGCATCAGACGGTTGAGTCGATGTGCATCGCGTTGATGGTCGATGCCAAAGGCGACAAGGAAATCTTGGCCGCCCAAGAGCGCTTCCGCAAAACTCTGGAGAGCTGGATACCCATCATCATTTCCGCGCAGGAGCCGGATGGCTACTTGCAGACGGCCTACACATTGGCCGATCGCAACCAATGGCGCGAGCGCTGGGACCCCGCCCACCGCGAGAATCACGAGGGCTACGTGGCGGGATATTTCATCGAATCCGCCATCAACCACTTCACGCTCACCAACGGCAAGGACCGACGTCTCTATGATGCAGCCAAAAAACTCGCCGATTGCTGGGTGGCGAACATCGGCGCCGAGCAGGGGAAGAAGGCATGGCATGACGAACACCAGCAGATGGAGCAGGGCCTGGTCCGCTTCGGCCGTTTCGTCAACGATGTCGAGCACAACGGCCGCGGTGATGCCTACATCAAGCTCGCCAAGTTCCTTTTAGACAACCGTGGCCATGGCGCAGATCGCCAGAAGTATGACCAAAGCCACCTGCCGGTGCGGGAGCAATACGAGGCGGTGGGCCACGCGGTACGCGCGGTTTACAGCTACTCGGGCATGGCCGATGTGGCGGCGGAAACCGGTGATGCTGATTACAAAAGCGCGGTGATGTCGTTGTGGGACAACATCGTGAACCGCAAGTACTACGTGACTGGTGGCATCGGCAGCGGCGAAACCTCGGAGGGCTTCGGTGCGGACTACTCGCTGGGCCACGGGGCCTACTGCGAGTCGTGCTCGAGCTGCGGGCTCATCTTTTTCCAATACAAACTCAACCTCGCCTACCGCGACGCGAAGTTCGCCGACCTCTACGAGGAAACGATGTACAACGCGCTGCTCGGGTCGGTCGATCTGGCCGGTAAAAATTTCTACTATCAGAACCCGCTCGATACAAATGACGCCCGCCACCCGTGGCACGTGTGCCCCTGCTGCGTTGGCAACATCCCTCGCACGCTGCTGATGGTGCCAACCTGGACCTATGCGAAAGACCGGAAGGGCATCAATGCGAACCTTTTCATCGGCAGCACGATCCAGGTCGGTGAAGTCGCGGGAACCACGGTGGAGATGGTTCAGAAAACCGACTACCCGTGGGATGGCAAGGTGGCCATGACCGTCAATCCCGCCGAGCCGCGCGAGTTCGAACTCCGCATCCGCATCCCGAATCGCGACGTGAGCGCGCTCTACAAGGGAGCGCCGGATGCCGATGGCCTCAAAGAAGTGGAACTCAACGGTCAGCCTGTGGCTTACGAAGATCGCCTCGGCTACGCTGTCATCCGGCGCATTTGGAAGAAGGGCGATACGGTGCGTTTCACCATCCCGATGGTGGCCCAGAAGATCACCGCCAGCGACAAGATCGCCGCCACACGCGGTCAGATGGCCTTTCGTTACGGACCGATCGTTTACTGCGTCGAGCGCGCCGATCAGGACATCCAGCGACCCATCGATCCGGACGCGCCTCTCCAAGTTGAATGGCAGGCCGACACGCTCAATGGCATCAAGGTAATCAGGGGCAAATGGGCAGATGGGAGCGAACTGCGAGCCATCCCCTACTACGCCCGCGCCAATCGCGAGGACTCCGCTTCGCGACTTTGGCTACCGATCAAGTGATTCCGGCAAATCCAACCACCTCGCATGACCATCCCGTTTCTCAAATACCCGCTGTCCGCCGCATTGCTAATCTACGCCCTTCCGCGCGCGAAACGCCACATTCCTGTCAGACATTCCCAATTGAAAACAATCCTCAACACGAAATCGACCATGCGTCCTGCCTTCCTCGCTTCAGCCCTCATCCTCTCCGCCCTTCCCGCCATCGCGCAGGTCAAACCCGCGCCAAAGGTACTTGTCGGGCACCTCTGCGCCACCTCGCCGCTCGGTATGGCCATGGTCGTCAACGATCGCGCCGCCCTGATGATCGAGCCGCAGTTCAGTAACCGTCCGAAGAACAATGCGGAAGTGCCGTCCGGAACCTCAGCTCCCGACGGTTCCTACCTCAAAACCACCTTCAAACATCAGGAAGCGAACATCACCCTGACTTGGGGAAAATGCGGTCAGAAAGGCATCATGGCCGTGATGACCACCGACAAGCCGGTGGAGCTCGCCCTTCGCATGCAACGCGGTTGGCTCGATTTCCCCGCGGCCTGGAAATCCGTGCCCGGCGGCGTCGACGGCTATCTGGTGAACGGCCCGGACGGCTATCTGCCAGCTTCTGTTAGAACGGACCCGGCACCCGTCCGCGTCGATGGAAACTATGCGGGTGAAGTCAACATGATCGTACAGTTCGATCCCAACAAGCCGCTGCGCATCGCGGCGGGATTGGACGAACTTCCGAAGTTCGATCGCATCGCACCGGCGCTCGAAGCGTCCGGCAAGCGCTACGAAGCCTCACGAATTTCCTCAAGCGGCGACTGGGGCGGCTTTCCCCAGGCGATCGCCGACGCACTGAACTACTCGCGCACCTTTAGCAGCTTCGACAAGCGTGCAGCGCACATCGTCGGCCGCGGCTGGTGGATCTACGAGCACACCAACAATAACCCCGACATGGGTCCTTACTTCTGTTGGGACGCCTTCTTCAATGGCAACCTAGCCGTGCTCGAAGATCCCGAAGCTGCGCGCGACACCGTCCGCGGCGTGCTTGCCTACCAGTTGCCCGATGGCTTCATCGCCAATTACGCGCGCTGGGACATCCCCCAGGACAATGAACGGAACTTCTGCAGCATGGATCGATCCCAGCCGCCGGTCGGCTCGATGAGCGTTTGGAAAATGCATGAGCACCAGCCGGACCTCGATTTCCTCGCCGAGGTTTATCCGAAACTCGTGCTCTGGAACCAATGGTGGCCGAAGGCCCGCGACGGCAACCGCAACGGCTTGCTCGAATGGGGATCCGACCTCGGCCGCTACGACCTCGCCCGCCTCGAAACCGGCTGGGACGACACGCCGCACTACGATGGCACCCCGATGGTGGGTTCGCAAATGGCCGCCGATGCGGTCGACTTGAATGCACTGTGGTCGATGGACAACCATTACCTCTCCAAAATCGCCACCGCGCTCGGCAAGAAGGACGACGCCACGAAGTTCGCCGCCGCCCACGAAGCCCACAACCGTCGTATCAACGAGCATCTTTGGAACGAAGAGCTCGGTCTCTATTGCAGCCGCGCGTGGCAGGATCAGCCCGGCGGCCGCCCGACCTTCCTCACCCGCATCACCCCCTTCAATTTTTACCCGATGATCTGCGGCGCTCCCGACAAGGCCCGTGGCGAGCGCATGCTGCAATACTTCTACAAACCCGAGAAATTCTGGGGCGAGCGCATGATTCCCACCGTGCCTTACGACGATCCCGAGTGGGGCAAGCAGCACTATTGGAAAGGTCATGTCTGGGCCCCCTGCAACTGGCTCGTCTGGCAGGGCTTCAAGCGTTACGCCGATGCCACACACCGGGCCGAATTCGCCCGCCGCAGCGTCCGGCTCTTCATGCACCACTGGAACGAAGGCCGCCAATGCTACGAGAACTACCGTAGCGACATCGTGAAGGGCGGCGATCACCCGAACTACACCTGGGGTGCCCTGCTCAGCCTCATTGCCATCGAGGCGCTTTGTGACGTGGATGGCAACTTCAACCCCGTGCCCTACGAAGACAGCGGCATCACTGAGAACCTGACACTTCGCAACATCCCCTACGGCGGCAAGCTCTACCGGATCGACGCCCGGGGCGGAAAGATTTCGGTCAAGCCGGAGCAACCTTGAGATCCGGAAGAGCTTCGCAGGTTTCGAGCGTTCATCGCTCGAAAAGAGTAACTCCAAATGCAGGACACCTTCCACAGACGTTCGCGTCAGACTACCCGACTCCTAAGAGACGGCAGGTCCAGGGGTTTTGCTTTGGTCGTTACTCTCACTCTGATGATTCTTTTAACGCTGATCGGGGTGGGGCTCCTCACGTTGAGTGGGATCTCACTGAGAACCGCCAGCCGCCAGGGCCACACCGACATCGCCAAGGCCAATGCGCGCCTCGCCTTGATGCTCGCGATTGGAGAGCTTCAGAAGAGCGCGGGGGATGACCGCCGGATCACGGCGGACGGTTCCATTTTGCAAGGAGCCACCCATGGCCATGCGGTGGGGGTCTGGAGGTCATGGTCGCCGAGGCAGATCGAGAACCCCACCAAAGCCGCTCCGGATTACGGGATTCAGAAAACGTCAGCATTCATGACTTGGCTGGTGTCTGGTGACCCGGTCGCCCTCAAGTCCAAGGATTGGGCGGTGGCCGGAGCTCTCAACGATCCGGTGAATCTATGCACCATCGCCAAGGACGGCTATGAATTGGCGGGATCGAGGATTGAGGTGACGAACGGCACCGATTCAACGGGCAGACTCGCTTGGGTGGTCTCCCAGACCGCCACCAAGGCCAAAATCAATGTCGGAGGCCCTGAAGACGCCGAGCTCGTCGCCAACGACAATCTTCAAGCCCAGCCACGGCCTTCCCTAGGGCTTTCGACCGCATTCAACAATCCCACAGGGGAATGGAACCGCCGCGCGAACCGCGTGATCTCCATGTCGCAGGCGAAACTGGATACGGACGTTTGGAAGGACGACGCAGCATCCATCCAAGGCGGCGCCAATTTCACCGCGTACGGCTTCGGCCTCCTTGCGGACGTTGTCAACGGCGGCCTGAAAACCGACCTGTCCCTCGGCTTTGAAATCCCGGAGACCGAATTCACCAAGGACGAGTGGTCCGATGTCGCGAATCCCTTCCGATATGTGAATGTTCCGAGCCTGGGAACACCCTTCGCCGGCTACAAAGGGCAGCGCCCCCTTTACAAACCCCTGAGGCCGAGCGGCGTTGTGAATGCCCGGCTGGATTTCACGTCGCCAGCTGTCCAGTTCGCGTTTCCCGCCGCGGCGGTTCCCACCTTCGCGACGCTTCGTTCTTTCTACCGCACACCCCGCTATCTCTACAGCACTCCGGACGGTCCCGCCGTATTCGAGCGCGGCATGGACCACGTTTCTTTGAACCAAGCTCCTCCCGCTGGCTTGTCCTCTCCTCCATGGGCGACGCCTCCCGCACGGGCAACCCGGACGGCATATCGTCCAATTCTCGATCGGGTCCTCTTCGTGCTGAGCGTGGGAATTGGAACCGCTGACAATCGTGTGAGACTCGTCATCACGCCGCTTGTGACCCTCTGGAATCCATACAACACCACCTTGGAAATTGAAGGCGCGGTCGCCTATCCGTGGATCGATGTTCCCTTCACCATGGACTGGACTTTCCGGAACGGCACCACCGGTCAGGAGACAAGGGCAAACAACACCTACATGTCGGGCCTGTTATACAGCCCGAGCGGGCGCAGCGCTGACCCGTATTTCTATGCGGCCATCACGGCCGATGGCCAACCCGGCGCAACCGAACCCATCCGTTTCCAACCCGGCGAAGTCCGGGTATTCGCGCCGGCAAACCCTAACAGAACGAATCTCAGGGAGACCGGCACCATCAGGCAACGGACCGTGTTTCTCAGACCGGTCAACGATTCCAACCAACTTTCGGCTCGCGGTGGATTTGCCGTCGAAATCTTCAATCCTGCTGTCCCGTGGCTCAATTTCAATCGCGCCATGCAACAGTCGGAGAAGGTGGAGGTTGTTTTCAAGTCGGTGGTGGGAGAGCAGTATCCTTTCTTCATTTCCCTTGAAGACGCCACGCGTGCCAAGGGGACCGATCCTCAGCCCGCCAACCGCGGGCAAGCCATTGGCGATGTACAGACCCAGAACTTCACCCTGAATCAGTTCAAATCCCCGTGGCTCAGCCTTGCCCAGTTGAAGGTTGAGCCGCAGCCCTTCGGTGTCATCGAAACCTACCACCGCACGGCCTTGGACACCGCGTCAGGCCAGCGCTCGGATCTGGTGTTTACCGCCAATCCGCGCCAACCGTTCAACAACCGCTATCTTGCCCAGGGTGATTTCAAGTCGGGACCGCAATACGAGACCAAGGTGCGCGGCATCAGCTCGTTGAACGGCCTGCTCGAATCCCTGGATGGCCGGGGCTTCTACGGTGCCTCCAACAGCGCCGCCACCGGGAGGACGCATCTTTCGTTTTTCGAGGTTCCGCGTGCCCCGATGCTGTCCTTGGCCGGCTTCCAGCACGCCGACCTTTCGTTCAGCGCCTGCTCGACGGCCAACCAGTTCGCCAACAGTTGGGCCAGTGCCTATCTCTCCCGCTCCAGGACCGCCCTGTCCACGAACGCGAACGACGTGACCGGGCTCCCGGTATTCGATCACTGCTATCTCTCCAATGAAGCGCTCTGGGATTCCTTCTTCTTCAGCGGCGCCGCTCCTGACATCCAGCCGGGAAGCTCAGGCGGATCCCCCGCGATTTGGGACTCGGATGTCGGCGTGGCGCGAGTTGTCCGTTCGTTGGAGGACACCCTTCGTGATTTTGTTGAAGACCCGGAAGAATCCCCATTGAGAAACCCGAGATTCCACCTTCATCGGGGAGGGAAATCGAATGACGATCTGATTGCCGATCTCACCAGCCCCGCAGGTTGCACGAAGATCGCGGCGCATCTCATGGTGGATGGCGCCTTCAATATCAATTCAACCCATGTCGAAGCCTGGGCGACCTTCCTCGCCGGTTTGCGCGGTAAGTCGTTCGACGTCACGAACGGTACGTCACCCGGCGGAGATTCATCCACGCTGTCGCGCTTCCGCAATCCGATTGGCAAGGCGAACGACAACTGGCAAGGCTTCCGCTCCTTGTCAGACAGCGAGATCAGGACGCTGGCAACGAAGATCGTGGACGAAGTAAGGCTTCGCGGTCCGTTTCAATCTCTTGGCGAATTCGTGAACCGCCGCATCGAGAATTCGGCGTTTGGATTGAAAGGAGCTATCCAGAGCGCGATTGATGCATCGGATTTGAACAAAGCGGCGATGATCCAAACCTTTGATACCAGCAAGTATCCAAGCGCGGGAAAAATCAACATCGTTCCCAACAACACCGGAGTAGGCATACCGGGTTACCTGACCCAGGCCGACGTGCTCCAGTCCATCGCTCCCGTGATTACTCCGCGTTCGGACACGTTTACGATCCGCGCTTATGGCGAGTCCACTGACATGTCCGGGAAGGCCATGGCGAAGGCCTGGTGCGAGGCCGTGGTCCAGCGCGATCCCCGATTCGTCGACATGGTGGATCCTCCCACCAAGTCCCTTGACGAAGTCAATTCTATCAATCGGATCTTCGGGCGCCAATTCTCCATCGTTTCCTTCCGCTATCTCACTCCAGCCGAGGTGGGCGGTTCATGAGTTCCACGTCTCCTTCCCGCAAATGAATCTCCGCTCGCTGCTATGCGCCATTTCAGTTCTAACCTCCGTTGCGTCCCTGGAGGCCGTTCCGCTGAAGGTGCTCGCGTGGAATGACGAAGTCGCCGCGCGCGAGTTGGCGATTTCCCATTCGAAAGGGACCGAGCAACTCCGTGATCTCCACCCCTCCCAACGATCCAAGGTGTATCAGGTCTCTCCCCGCGAAGGTGCGCCCGCAGTCCTTGTCGCTCTCGACAGGAAGGATGAGGAAGGCAATCCAGCCACTTCAGAAATCAGGATCACCAAGGGCGTCGAGAAGCCGCTTCTTATCCTTCTTCCCGACACTAAGGCCGCCAGCGGATTGCGCTTGCTGGTGCTGGACGACGATTTGGCAGGTTTCAACTGGGGCTCCATCCGGTTGGTCAACACGACGGGGAAACCACTCGTCTTCAAATGGGACAAGAACCTGATGGTCATCCCAGCCGGTTGGAAGCCCGTCCAGGTGAAACCCGGTGGCGCCGACCGCAACATGCAGGTTCAGCTCTTTCGTCGCGACCAAGCCGACCTGCCCCTGTATGCCTCCGTATGGGAACATCGTGACACCTATCGAAACCTCGTTTTCATCGTGACCAACGATGACCCTCGGCTTGGCGCGGTCGCCTTCAAGTTCCTCGTCGAAGATCGCCGTGTGGTCGAGGCGGAGAGCGTGCCCGCCTTAGCCGAATAACGGGCACCGCCCGGCAACTCTCACCCAGCAAAGAAAAACACCGAACCCAAACAACCGAAACATGCAACTCGCAGACTGGATTGTCATCTCCCTCTACTTCGCCCTGATCGGCGGCGTCGCCTGGTATTACGGACGACAACAAAAGGACACCACGGACTACTTCCTCGCGGGCAGGAACGCCGGATGGATCACCATCGGCGCCTCGATCTTCACCTCGAACATCGGCTCCGAGCACATCGTCGGACTCGCCGGGCAGGGTGCGGCGACCGGGATGGCGATGGCCCATTGGGAACTCCATGCGTGGGTGCTGATCATGCTCGCCGGATTGTTCGTTCCTTTTTACTACAAGTCGGGAGTCGAAACGATTCCTCAGTTCCTTGAGAAGCGCTTCAGCGCGAGAACCCGCTGGATCCTTTCGGTCGTCTCCCTCGTTGCTTACATTTTCACCAAGGTCAGCGTCACCGTCTACGCCGGCGCCATCGTCTTCCAAGCACTGCTACCGGAAGTGAATCTCACCATCGGCAGCCTATATTTGGACGCATTCTGGATCGGCGCTTTCGCCACCGTGATCATCACCGGCCTCTACACCGTATTCGGCGGCATGCGTGCCATCATGGCGACGGCCACCCCGCAGGCCGCGATCATTCTCTTCGGGTCTTTCGTGATCACCGGCATCGGCCTCGCCCGCCTGGGAGGCGACGCCGGGATCGCCGCCGGCTGGAACGAGCTGGTTTCCTCCGCCAAGGGCAACGCCGAAAACTTCAGCCTCTGGCGGCCCATGTCCGATCCCGATTTCCCATGGCTCGGAGTTCTGATCGCATCGCCGATCATCGGCATCTGGTACTGGTGCACCGACCAATACATCGTGCAGCGGACCCTCACCGCAAAAGATCTCGCCACCGCCCGCCGCGGAGCCCTCTTCGGCGGCTTGCTCAAGGTCTGGCCAGTGCTGATCTTTCTCATTCCCGGCATGATCGGTTGGTCGCTCGATCAGAAATTTAACCGTGGAGCCAACGATCCCCTCCTCACCAAGGAATACCGCCTCGATCTCACGAAAGAGGAAAAGGTATCCGCCATGAACGCGGCGAACTCCCGCCTTCGGGAACTCAATGACACCCATGCCTCCGACGGGAAACCCGGCTTCTTCATCCAACGCGAACTGAAAGAAACGAAGGTCGTCGATACGGAAGGCAAAGAGAAGTCCGTGATGACCTTCGCAATCCAGGGCGACCAAGTCTTCCCCACCCTTGTCACCCGACTCCTTCCTACCGGCATCCGAGGCCTGATCGTCGCCTGCCTTCTCGCCGCGCTGATGAGTTCCCTCGCGTCGCTGTTCAATTCCAGCGCTTCGCTCTTCACCGTGGACGTTTACGAAAAACTCCGCCCCGGGAAATCTCAGAAGCACCTCCTCATGGTCGGCCGACTCGCCACCACCGTCGTTGTTGGCGTCGGCATGATCTGGATTCCCGTGATGAAGCAAATCTCGGATGGTGGCCTCTACCAATACCTCCAGAGCGTGCAAGGCTACCTCGCCCCGCCGATCACCGCGGTCTTCCTGCTCGGTCTGTTTTGGAAGCGCATGAACGCCGCCGGTGCCACGGCCGCTCTCACCTGCGGCTTCCTACTCGGAATGATCAAGCTCACGCTTCAGTCATTCTACGGCTCCGCCGAGGGGAAAATTCACGACCCTGCGATCCTCGCAAGCATCGGAGACTTCAACTTCCTCTACTCTGCGGGCGCACTGATGATGATCAGCGTGGTCATCATGATCGTTGTTTCCCTGATGACCCCGCCGCCCTCCGAGGAGCAAACCCGCGGCCTCACCTACGGATCGATCCATCACCTCGCCGGAGACGAGATCAAGGGAAGCTGGGATCTGGGAAACAAGGTGATGTCCTCTCTCATCATCCTGTTCGTCGCCGGCATCTACCTCTATTTCAGTTTCTGGCTGAAATAGAAGTCAGGCCGGACGGCTGTCGATGTTTCCTCTAGAAGCGGTTTCAAAGTCGGAATTCGACCTGATACTCTTCGGAGGCATGCCTATGAACGGGAAGCTTGAACTACGAGTTCATGACCGACCTGCTCCGGGAGCGAATCCATCCCTCGCTTCCGGATGCCAACACCATCGGATGTCCGCGCTACGACGAGCGCGATGTCCTCGAGGGCATCTCCTGGGTGCTCAAGACCGGCGCACGGTGGAGAAATCTGCCCACGCCACTCCCGAGCCCACCGACCTGTTGGAGACGCTTGTGCGACTCGGAGCAATGTTTCATGGACAGCAGTCTCGCGTCGGCCAAAGAAAAGGGGCCTCTGCGTGAAAACCAATGGGGCAAAAGAACAAGGCAGATGGTGGTTACGGGCAGCGAGAGCCCTCCTGGGAAGGCACCCTTCACTCGGCATCACCCGCGGAGGTGACGCTGGCCGATTGCAAGGCTAGGACCGAATACGACATTCACCCGATTGGGTGACATTCCGATTTTTGCTTGTGAGGGCTTTTCCCTCAAACTGTAATCACAATGTGAATCACGCCAACCAAAAGCCACGGACTGTGAAAAGTTCGGCCCAAACGGCGCCGAGGTGATTGACGATCTAATTTCCTGCTCGAAGCCGCATTAAATGCACGGATTCCATACCAGACCCAATAAGCAAGCAGACGGCTTCGCCCTCGTGGTGACGCTTTCGCTGATGATTTTGCTGACTGTCATCGCCATTGGACTGCTCTCGCTGTCGACCGTATCGCTGCGGACATCCTCTCAAGGCAGGGCCCTTTCCGAGGCACGCGCCAACGCACGACTCGCCCTGATGCTCGCGATGGGTGAACTGCAGAAACAGGCTGGTCCTGATCAAAGAATCACCGCACCCGCCGCCATCCTTGATGCGACTCCGGAGACCGAAGCGATTGACAACGTGGGAGAGGCACAAGTGGCGGGCGTTTGGGAATCCAACAAACAAGCAATCGGCCAAGCTCCCAGCCTGCCGAACTACGACAAGTCGGGAACATTCCGCCGCTGGTTGGTCTCAGGTTTGGACGAAGCGGTCGCCCGTCAATCCACGGGCCTGACTCAAAGCCCCTTCCGCAATTCAGCGCGCGGTGTCCGCTTGATCGGAGAAAACACAACCGAGGATCGCGATGAAAGTTCTCCATCGCACCTTTGGGCCGGAAAAGTCGACCTCAATGGCCAAGGTCACGGTGCCTATGTGGTGATCGACGAGGGCGCGAAAGCCCGCATCAACCTCGCCTCGCCCACCACCACGTCCCCGGCCTTGCTCAGCCGCGGCAATGCCGGCGCACCTCCGCGCCATGCCTTCGATCTGGTTCAGAAGAACCAGTCCGGCCAAGCCATTCCGCTCGATTCCTATTACGAGGTCCGCCAAGAACTGAACAAAGCAATCACCCTCGACAGCACGCCACTACTCAAATCCGACCTACCCAAACTCGGCCCCTATTTCCAGGATTTTACGACCGACTCAGCAGGCGTTCTTGCGGACGTATCCCTTGGCGGACTCCGCAAAGATCTGAGTCTCTTTGGCGAGCTCGACGCCCTGCCAAGCGACTACCAAAAGCGCAGGATCTATTCGGACACCGACACTCCCTTTGCCTCGAGTCCGAAGTCCAACGGATACAATGCCGGCTCGCCGGATCCTTACTGGTCGCTGATTCACGATCATCTTAATATCGATAAGCGGGTTACCGGCGCGGCGGGAAACAACCTGCCAGCAGTCACCATTACCAGCACCGTCCCGAGTGGCTACAAGCCTGGAACCGGCTCCGGCGATACTTTCAAAATCAACCGTGACGCCCAAGCACGCTACCCACTGGCTCCGGTAATCGTCCGCTGCGAACTCATGTTCTCGTTCTTCGCGAAAGAGGCCAAAGGGCATCAGCCTTGGGAATGGGAAGTCCCGAACTCCTTCGGCGGTGGCAGTGAGGGTGGCAAATGGAACCACATGCTCCATCTCATTTACACCCCTCTCGTCACTCTCTGGAACCCTTACAACGTCTCGCTGAAACTTCGCCAACCCGTCGTTGAAATCGCCAATCCTCCTGTGGCCTTCCGCTTTATCCGTCAAAAGAGCTCGGCGGTATCAGCCATCGGAGAGGTCACCGATCGACTGGTCCCCTTGGACGAGATGTATTTGAATGGCGATCAGAAGTTCGACAAAAAATTCGTCATGCAGCTCTTCGGCCAAGTGAGTTCGTCGGGCACAACCAGCGGCGATGTGGTCCTTCTCCCAGGCGAGGTGAAATTGTTTTCCCCCGCGCTGGATCCCTCCGCTAATTTTGCGACGGTATTCGACTGGCAAAACAATCTTACCGATCGCTCAAACTATGCCCCCCAGATCAGAGCGGCACCGGGCTGGCGCGGACCGCAATACGGCTTCAACATCGACTGGCTGGCTGGAGAACCAGGCTATGTGCCCAACAAAAGAAACGGGACCGCCTACAATATCGGTGTCATCGGCAGCCGTATCGATGACATCTGGGACGTCGAATGCGGACTCGCGCTCCCGAGGCGCAAGGACAGAAGCAACATCAAGCGCTACTCGGTATCCCTCCTCACATCCACTGGAGCGACCAGTCCCGCTTCGTCGAGCAATGTCATCTCACGTCTGGAATTCGACTACGATGCCAACCTCGCCACCTTGACTAAGGCCCTCACCCCCGGTGGCAGCGGGGCGGCAAACTTTCCTTTCAAGATGTCTTCTTACTCCAACCCGGAGAAGGCATCGAACATCCGAGTGAGTTTCAACGACCCAATCAAAAACTGGATCGTGAAACCTTTCATGGTCCTAACCGCCCAAGCAAAGTCCAACAAGGATGCCGAGTTTCCAGGCAGACCTTGGGTTCACAACAACTCGACACGCCCCGTGTCCTACCAGTTCCTCAAGGACGATCATCAAGCAGGCAACAGCCACGAACTGTCTCTTTTCCGCTATAAAAACGGAATGGCTACCGATGCCAAAATCGACGTCCACAACCGCGGGTATGCCTTTGGCGGAGCCAACTCACTTCATGGCTCCAGCTTTTACATCCATCGTGAGCTCGCACTCACCCCTGTGCAGTCACAGGCCCAGCTCAGCCACTTCGATCTCGCAACAAGCCCCTTCCCCGGCTCGACCGATCACCCCGTCGGATCTTCCTTCGCTCACCCCATGGTGAAGTCCGGAGAATATCAGAGCGGCCCCGCAGTCGATCATGCATGGTTGGCGAATTTCCGCCTCTGGGACTCTTGGTATGCCTCCACCTTTAGCAACCCGCGTCCCTATTGGCCAAGCGCCACCGAGCTCAAATCACAAATCACCGCCTTCGCTGCCAACACCCAGACCCTGTCCAACCCGCGTTTCGCTCCCTGGACCAGCGGACGCAGTCCAGCAAAAGTCGCCGACCTCCTCACCAAATCGGGCACCGAACCCCAAGACGATGCCTTCTTGAAATCCGCCAGCACCCAACTCCTGCAGGGTGCATTCAATGTGAATTCCACCTCGAAAGCCGCTTGGATGTCACTCCTTGGCGGACTCGACCGCGAAACCATCAGTTCGCTCGTTTTCAATGGCAGCAACCTCAGCATCGCTCCTGACGGACTGACGACGAAGGGCCCCTACCTCACACGACGTCGGATGCCGGCAACGAGTTCGGCCCCGGCAAACACCGCCAACCAAGAGCGGTTCGCATTTTGGAACGACGGCTGCGATCTCACCCGCGACGAACTCGATGCACTCGCCTCGGGCATTGTCCGCGAAGTCAAACGCCGCGGCCCATTTCTTTCCCTCGCGGAATTCGTCAACCGCCGTATCGGCCCCGAGTCCGACCTGACGCTCAAGGGAGCCATTCAAGCCGCCATCGACGACGCCCCTGGCATTGGCGATCTCAACGCCAACTCGCAAGGCAAGCGCAAGGATCGCTTTGCTGAGCTTTCGCGAAACATTACCAACGCGGAGACCAAAAACGTTCCCTATCTTTATCCCCAAGCCGCACTTGGCCACGCGGCCACCGGAGCAAGCGGTTCGCTCGACCAACTCGCAGTGCTCAACCAGATCGGGGCCACCATCAGCGCCCGCTCGGACACTTTCCGTATCCGGGCCTATGGCGATGCCACCGATCCAGACGGCCAAGTTCTCGCACGCGCGTGGTGCGAAGCCATCGTCCAACGGGTGCCGGAATACGTGGTAGATAAGGCACAAGATGGCAACGACCCTTGGGACTCCTCCGCGACCCCGCTCCAGACGGTCAACCGCAGTTTCGGTCGCCGATTTACGCTCCGTTCTTTCCGCTGGCTTTCGGAGAACGAAATCTAAACATCGGGCCAGCCCCATCATGCGACGCATCCTTTTGTCACTGCTGCTTTGCAGCGCCGCTCTCCATGCCGAGTCCGAAAAGCCCCGGAAAATTTCCCTTAATCTCTGCTGCCTGCGTCACGCCGGAGAAGTCCGCACGCTGCTTTTAAAAGGCGATTCCAATTCACCTCCTGCCGAAGTTTCCATCTACGAAGGAGGCTTCACCGAAGCAGTCCCCGCGCTTGTAGAAGATAACCGCATCGTTGTTTACAAGAAGGGACCTGACGCCCGACAAGCTTGGCTTCCTGACTGGTCGTTCGAAGTTCCTTCATCAAGCAAAGACGTCTCCGCGATCCTTCTCCCCAAGCCTGCGACCAAGGAATCCCCTGCCCCCTACAAGGCCTTACTCCTTCCAGCTCCACGAGACTTCGATTATGGTTCACTGCTGGCATTCAACCTGACCCCGCTGAACGTCCGCCTCGATCTCGGCACGAAAAAGATTTCCCTCCAGCCCGGCAAATCAGGTTCTGCCAGCCTCGAATCCGAAGCTGATGCATTCAACATGGTCCCCGTGACCGCATGGATCCAGAACAAGGGCAAATGGGTGACCCTCCATACCACTCGCTGGTCCTACAACGAACGCTACCGCCAAGTCTCCCTGATCTGGATGGACGCCACCACCAAGCGTCCGGAAATCACCTCCATCCGCGACGTCCGGCCTATCCCAATTACCGACTAAGAATTGGCGTGCTCCCTGAAAATTGAACCGTCAGCTATGAGAGTCCCCGGCGTGGGCCGAGTCTGACTCTCACCTAGGGTAGCCACACTTAGGATAGCCCGATGAATGCGGCGAGGCGTTTCGAATTTAGAACGGCGGCAAGGCGCTTGGAGCGCACCGACTTTCTTCAAAGCTCGGGGCTCGTCTGAAGCTGGTTGTGGGTCAACCGGCGCACCAGCGACATGTTCTTGGCCGCATGCCCGCTTCGGATCCGCGACTGATGCTCCGCAAACACAAGGTCTGAGGCGGACCCGAAAATCCGGCTAGGTTCACGTGAATGCGCGCAGGAAATTCACGGTGGCATCGGTCATCTCGGGCACGCCCATTGAACACGACTCATCCTTCAGCCACACCAGACTTTGCGCAAACATGCATTCAAAAGTAGCACTACAAGTGCCCTAGGCTCAAAATCCAACCGGTCAGAATTCAACGCAAATACCTGATAATTAGAATGGGCCCGGTGGGGTTCGAACCCACGACCAAAGGATTATGAGTCCCCTGCTCTAACCGCTGAGCTACAGGCCCTTTCTGGGAAGCTCGGGGGATCGAAACGTTTGGCGGAACCTCCGTTTATCCGGAAAGGACTACCTCTGCGATTCAGGCTCTTTGATCTTCCGCCCCCCGAGGCCGGAGATTCGTAAACCTGTGACAACTAGAAAGGCAAGAACCGACCTTGCCAATCCTCATCCATCTCCCCACTTCCTCCATCCCGCCCTTGCCCCCGCCCGGGCTTTCCTCTCCAATCCGCCGCGGATGGCCACAGAACACATCGATGTCCGCTACGTTGCCGGCTTGGCCCGGTTGGAACTCTCCGACGAGGAATGTTCCGTCTTTCAACGCCAGCTCGAGGCCATTCTCGGCCACGTTGAATCACTTACCCAACTCGATGTCGAAGGCATCGAGCCCACCTCATACCCCGCTCCCGTGTATGACGTGATGCGCGAAGACATCCCCTCCGCCAGCCTCCCGCGCGAAGCCGTCCTCGCCAACGCCCCAGACCAAGCACAGGACCAAATCCGCGTGCCAAAGGTCATCGCCGACGCGTGATCCACGCGAGACTCCAAGCACCACGCCGCCCGATTGGAACCATGTCCCTCGCCTCCGCCTCCATCTCCACACTCCGCCGGCAGCTCGCCGCCGGCGAAATCACCGCAGTCGACATCATCGACGAGCTCGCCACGGCCATCACCAGCCGCGACCCGCAGATCGGTGCCTATCTTTCGCTCGATCTCGCCGCCGCACGCAGCGCCGCAGCCACGGCCAATCTCGATCTCCCCCTCGGCGGAATTCCGATCGCTCTGAAGGACAACATCAACGCCATCGGCCAGCCCTGCACCTGCGGCTCGCGCTTCCTCGAACGCGGCTACACCGCGCCCTACGACGCAACGGTTACGTCACGCCTCCGCGCCGCCGGAGCCATCCCGTTCGGCAGGGTAAATCTCGACGAGTTTGCGATGGGTTCCGCCACCGAAAATTCCGCCCTGCAAATCACCCGCAACCCCCACGATCCGACCCGCATCCCTGGCGGCTCATCAGGCGGATCCGCTGCGGCTGTTGCAGCCGACCTCGCCATCGCCGCCCTCGGCTCGGATACCGGCGGCTCCATTCGTCAACCCGCTTCGCACTGCGGAATCGTTGGACTCAAGCCATCTTACGGCCGCGTCTCCCGCTACGGCCTCGTCGCTTTCGCCTCGTCGCTCGACCAAATCGGACCTCTCACGAAGTCCGTCACCGATGCCGCGCTCATCCTGCAAGCGATCGCAGGTCACGATCCACATGATTCCACGAGTCTCGACGTCCCGGTCCCGGATTATTCCGCGGAACTAGAAAAGGGCGTCGCAGGAATGAAGCTCGGAATTCCACGCGAATACTTCGGCGAAGGCATCGATCCGGCCGTCCGCAGTCTCGTCGAGCAAGCCATCAAAAGACTGCAAGCCGCGGGAGCCGAACTCGTCGACATCTCCCTGCCCCACACCGAACACGCCGTCGCGACCTACTACATCATCGCCCCGGCTGAAGCTTCGTCGAACCTTTCCCGCTTCGACGGCATTCGCTACGGCAAGCGCGCCGACACACCCACCGACCTGCTCGATCTCTACCGCCGATCCCGGGAGGAAGGCTTCGGCCCAGAGGTCAAACGCCGTATCATCCTTGGCACCTACGTTCTTTCATCCGGCTACTACGACGCCTATTACTCCCGGGCACAAAAAGTCCGCACCTTGATCCGCAGGGATTTCGAGAACGCCTTCCAAGAGGTCGATGCGATCCTGACCCCAGTCGCTCCCACGCCTGCACGAAAAATCGGCGAACATTCCGCAGACCCGCTCCACGAGTATCTCTCCGATATCTTCACCCTCGCCGCCAACCTCGCGGGCAATTGCGCGATCTCCGTTCCTTGCGGCACCGTGCCCTCGGAATCCGGCACGAACCTGCCCGTCGGACTGCAAATCCTCGCCCCTCACCTCGCCGAAGCTAAGCTACTGCGCGTCGCCCGTGCCGCCGAACTTTGAATCTTTCCTTGACCCGCCCGGCCCATAAGCCTATTTCCGCCGCCCCAACGAACGACCCACGACTCTCATGGCCAACGCTCAAGTAATTCTCCGCGAAAAAATCGAAGGTCTCGGTGCCGAGGCCGATGTCGTCAAGGTCCGTGCCGGATACGCTCGCAACTACCTCGTCCCACAGGGCAAGGCATTTGAAGCGACCCGCGCCAACCTCCGCCACGTCGAAAACCTCAAGGCCACTCGCGCCAAACGCGAGGCTGCAGAACTCGAAGAGGCCCAAGTCCTCGGTGCGAAAATCTCCAAGCTCCGTCCAAAGTTCACCCTCGAGGTGGGCCAAGGCGGTCGCGCTTTCGGTTCGGTGACCTCCCTCGATATCCACAAGGAACTCGAGGCCGCTGGTATCGTGATCGATCGCCATGCGATCGAACTTGAGAAGCCCGTCAAGAAGTCTGGCAAGACCGATGTAACCGTTCGCGTCCACCCGGAAGTCAGCGTGATTCTAACGATCAACGTCGAGTCCAACGGAACCGAGCAGGAAGAAGAGGCCTGATTCTCGGGGAGGAATTTCTATCAAAGCGCGACTCCAGAAAGGGGTCGCGCTTTTTTTGTATCACGAAAATCACCCATCGCCATTCGTCCTTCCTCATAGCACGAGCTTTCAACACTCGTGCCACCCTCTGACCCGGATCAGGCCGATTCCGCAATCTTGACCCCCTCACCCGAAAAATCCCACATTCTCCGCCCGCTCATGGCCTTCGATTCTCCGCCTCTCCGCAATCAGGACTCGCCGTCTCTGCAGTCGCCCGATACCGCCCTTAGCGGCCAGGATATCACGCGGGTCATGCCCCACGCCCTCGGACCGGAGAAAAGCATCCTCTCGTCCATGCTCAAGGACCCTGAGCAATGGATCGGCCTCTCCCTCGAAGAAGGCCTTACCCGCGACCACTTCTACCTGCCCGGCCACGGCCTACTCTTCGAGACCCTCCGCGACCTCAACGCAAAAGGCACCGTCATCGAGCTCGTCTCACTCGTGCAGCTTCTACACGACCGAGGCATCCTCGATAACGTTGGCGGTCCGGGTGCCATCACGGAGATTTTCACCTACGCTCCAAACGCCGCTCATTTCCACAACCACCTCGCGCTCGTCAAAGACAAGCAGGTCCTCCGCTCCATCATTCGCACCTGCACCGAAGCCGTTTCCGAGGCTTTCGAAAATCCCGAGGAAACCAATTCTCTCCTCGACCGCGTAGAGTCGAGCGTCCTCAACATTCGCCAAGGCAACGAGTCAACCCGCGGATTCCACATCAAGCAGTCTGTCATCGAGGTCATCAATAACTTCGAAGCGCTCCTCGCCGGCGACGTCAACGTCCAAGGCGCCCCCACGGGCTACGTCGATCTCGACCGCATGTGCAAGGGCCTCAAGCCGGGGGAAATGTTCGTCGTCGCCGCCCGTCCATCGATGGGAAAAACGTCGTTTATGATGAACGTCGCCGAGCACATTTGCATCGATCAAGGAGTGCCGAGCATGATTTTTTCCTGCGAAATGACGGCCTTCCAAATCGTCCAGCGCCTCGTTTTCTCACGCGCCCGATTCGCGCTATCCCAGATCGGCCGGGGCTTCTCCCTGAAAAAGGAAGATCTCATCAGGATCAAGAGAGCCTCTGAGGAAGTCGCCTCCGCGAAGATGTTTGTCGACGATACCCCGGGCATTCTCATCGACACCCTCCGCGCCAAAGCCCGCCGCCGGAAACGTGAAGACAACATCGGCTTCATCGCTATCGACTACCTGCAACTCCTCAAATCCGGATCCAAGCAGGCACAAAACTCCCGCGAGCGCGAAATCGGTGAAATTTCCGCCGGTATCAAGGGGCTGGCCAAAGAACTCGGCATCCCGATCCTCGTCCTCGCCCAGCTCAACCGCGGACCAGAAGGCCGTACCGGCAAATCCCTCGGTGTGCCGCGGATGTCCGACCTCCGTGAATCCGGCACGATCGAGCAGGACGCTGACATGATCGGCCTGCTTTACCGCACCGCCTACTACGCGGAAACGGAGGAGGAAAAGGAAAGCGAGGCCGGCAAGGCCGAGCTGGTTCTCGCCAAGAACCGTAACGGCGAAACCGGACATGTTCCGCTCACCTTCATCGCCGAACTCATGCGCTTCGAAACCCGCGCACGAGACGACAATGACCAGCATTAAGGCCGGGCCTCTGGTGCTGATGATGTTCGTCATCCTCAGCCATCAGCTTGTTGTTTCTGCCTGCTTCGCTTCGATTGATGATTGAAGGATGTTCGATTGGTGATTCGTTCCACACATGCCTCCCAAAAAGAAAGTCGACACCAAGCCGCTCGCCGGTGCCGCACTCATCAAAGAAGTGTGCCGTCGCATCCGTTTCGCGCGCAGCCTGTGGGACGCTCATCGCAACGCCGCCTGCCGCGGCGAAAGGGCCAAGGCGATTGAGCTCTACGAGACCTTGACCGAGGCCGAGAAAGAAAAAATCCCGCAGACCCTGCGCGTCTGGCTTCGGTATCGCAGCGAAAAATATTTCGCTCCGTGAAAATCAGGGAGGCGACTGCCCCTGATCCAATCCCTCATCCGGAGCCCCGACCGACTTTCTCAACCTCTGCCCGGGCTTGGCTAGGATCTCGACATAGATCGCCACGGCTCCTCCCGCCTGGGCCTCGCCGATCGCCTTCTCGACATCTCCAGGATGCACCGCAACCGCATCCTCGGCGGACCCGCCCACCTTGCAGTCGAAATCCCAGAAATCGATTCCCTCCGGAAGCGGCTTACGCCGCTCGCGCTTCAGATACTTGCGGATCTCGTGCTTGATTGCATCGAAGACGAGGCCCGGTTTGCGATTGGTATCCGCGAACTCGAATTTTTTCTTCATTGGCGATCTTTGTGGCGCGCTCAACCCTCCTTGTCCACTGCGATTCAAGGTTCCGTTCCCATCCAAAGGTCGCATCACCGAATTAGAGCCCCGACACCTCGCCATTCCCCATCGCCACAAGGGAAATTCAAAGCCACCCGATCCCCACAGGTCGGCCAGACCACCCTACCCGTGCCGGATCGATACCGGGTTCACGTCCAAGCAGCGACGTTATGGATTGATCATTGCTCCCGGCGCGGACCACGCTCCGCCTGTGCCGACCGTCCGTCTGAAATACTTTAGTTACCACCCCGCGATCTGGCCCCGTATGATTGGCGAGGTCACCCGCGACGCCAAACCCGGCTCGCTGGTCGAGGTCTTGGACAAGGAAGGAAAACCGTTTGGCAGCGCCTTCTGGAATCCGAAGGCTGGCATGCCCCTACGCGTTTTCGATCACGGCGGAGAAGTTGTTGGCGAGGATTTCTTCTTCAGTGCCATCCAACGTGCGGCGGAGCTGCGTCGATCGATGCTCAAGCTCGATGCCCACACCGAGGCCTATCGCGCGATTCATGGCGACGCCGACCAGATGCCCGGCCTTGTCGCCGACAAATTCGGCGATGTTCTTTCGCTCGAAATCACCAATCTCGCGGCCTGGCAACGACTCGACAGCTGGATCCCCGCACTGCACGAAGCCTTTGGCACGAACCGGACCCACGTCCGGGTCGATCCCGACCTTGCCCGTATCGAAGGCATCCCATCCCTCAGCCATCCACTCTCCGAAAAAATCCGCCCTCTGAAGATCAAGGAACTGGGCGTGACTTTCGAAATCGATCCCGCCGGCGGCCACAAGACGGGGTTCTTTTGCGATCAACGCGACAACAGGAAGAAGTTCGCCGACCTCGCCGCCGACCGCAGCGTACTCGACCTCTGCTGCTACACCGGCGGCTTTTCGGTAAGTGCCGCGCTCGCAGGTGCGACCGATGTCACCGCAGTCGACCTCGACGAGATCGCGATCGAAATGGCCAAGCGGAATAGCAATCTCAACCAACAGCGCGTCAAATTCACCCACGCCGACGCCTTCACATGGGCGCGCACCATGATCGAAAACGGCCGCCAATGGGACCTCGTCATCGCCGACCCGCCGAAGTTCATCCACGGCCGCGAGGACCAACTCGGCCACAATAAATATCACGACCTCAACAAACTCGCTCTCCAACTCGTCAAGCCCGGCGGACTCTTTGTTACCTGCTCCTGCTCCGGCCTGCTGAGCGCGGACGAGTTCGAGAAAATCGTCATCTCCGCCGCCCACCGCCAAAACAAACGCCTGCAAATCTTCGACCGTACTGGCGCAGGTCCGGACCATCCGACCCTCTCCAATTACCCCGAATCCCGCTACCTCAAACTCCTCTGGTGCCGCGTCATCTGAGAGCCCAATGTGACGAATTTCCATCGAAATTCCTCTTGCGCCGCAGTTTCGGAAATGCATTCTTCCGGCTCCGCCGCAAGGTGGTTTTCAATGCCTCGGTAGCTCAGTTGGTAGAGCAGAAGACTCTTAATCTTTTGGTCCTTGGTTCGAGTCCAAGCCGGGGTATTTCGGCTCTTCATCAAAGATTGGGGACATGAGGCACGAATGCCATCATGTCCCCGATGTTTGTTAACCTAAATCTAGGCCTGAAGGGTTACGACCTCCTTC
>RDYP01000018.1 GCA_004293445.1 Verrucomicrobiota bacterium
CCTCGCCTACAGAACCCCAAACCAATACTACCTAGACCAATGCAAATCCGCAGCCTGAACATCACGAAAGGCTGTCCAACTTTGGAGGGAGCACTACAGCCTGTCACTGGCCGATAGATGGATTGGAACGTTCCCCTGAATTTGAGGGTTGATCCTTTGCGGTGCTCGTAACCAAGCTCTGTCGTGCTTGTTTTTGGTCTCACGGGTGGGATTGCGAGTGGCAAATCGACCGCTTGCCGGGTTCTCGCAGGGCTCTTGCCGGACGCGGTAATCTTCGATGCCGATGCCTGTGTGCATCGGCTTTTGTCGGTTCCTGGAGACCTGACGACAGCCATTGCCGCGTCCTTTGGTTCTGAGGTGATCCTTGAGGAGGGAGCAGTGGATCGTGCTCGCTTGAGGGAGCGGGTTTTCAAAGATCCCCTCGCTCGTGAGGAATTGGAATCACTCATCCATCCTCTGGTCTGCGAGGAATGTCTTGAATCTTTGGAGAAGGCCCGCAAAGTCGGGGTGTCCCTGTTTGTGGCGGACATCCCACTCTTGTTCGAAAATTCTTTCGATTTCGGGCAGGATGGCAATTTACTGGTCGCCGCCGGTTTTCCGACTCGTCACAAGCGTCTCCTTGATCGGAGCGGCATGGATGAAAGCACCGCGGAGGCCATTTTCGCGGCGCAAATGCCTCAGGAAGAGAAAATCCGCCGGGCAGACCACGTTTTCTGGAACGAAGGTCCTATTTCCATTCTCGAAGCGCAGTGGCTGCGCTTCCTTCAATCCCACGCCATCATGAGCGAAGATACCCAGCTCCCTGAGACTCCTGCCGCCGAGCAGGAGGCCGTTGCCTTGCCCCAAGTGATCGACATCAACGCTTTTCGTTCAAAATCGTTGGGCGATTTGCTTGCCATGGCCGAAGCCGTGCCCGCCCGTATCACGCCGGGTGCTCCGAAAGCCCAGTTGATTTTCGAGCTTCTCAGTTTTTACGCGAACGAGGGCGCATCACTGGTTGGTGAGGGCATTGTTGAGCAAGCGAAGGAAAACTACGCCATGCTGCGGGATCCCGCTCGGAGTTTTAGAACTTCGCCGGATGATCTCTACGTTCACGGCAATCTTCTCCGAGACCATCAGCTGAGGCCCGGAAATCGGGTGAAGGTTCGAATTCGTGCTCCCCGGGATCGCGACAAGTATCTGTCTGCCATTGAGGTTCTTGAGATCGAGGGGGTGCCAGTGGCGGAATTCGTGAGTCCTAAAGATTTTGACAAGCTCACGCCCCTGTTCCCCGATCGCCGGATCGTGATGGAGTCGGATGGTCCCGATGCAGTGGGGGTGCGTGTGCTTGATCTAATCGCGCCTCTTGGCAAGGGTCAGCGTGGGTTGATCGTCGCTCCGCCGCGTGGAGGAAAGACCATCCTCCTCAAGCAGATTGCGAAGGCAATTCGGCGCAATCATCCGGAAATCGAGCTCATCGTGGTGTTGCTCGATGAGCGGCCTGAAGAGGTCACGGATTTCGAGGAAACAGTTGGCAGCACTGTGTATGCGTCGACTTTCGACGAGTCGCCACGTCGTCACGCCCAGGTCGCGGATCTCGTGATCGAACGTGCGCGCCGCTTGGTGGAGCAGGGAAAAGATGTCGTTTTGCTGCTTGACAGCTTGACCCGATTGGCTCGCGGGCACAACGCGGCTTCCCAAGGTGGACCGATTGGAAGCGGTGGGGTGAGTCCGGTCGCACTCCAGAAGTCCCGCAAGTTCTTTGGGAATGCTCGTAACGTGGAGGAGGGAGGAAGTCTCACCATTCTCGCTACCGCTCTGATCGAGACCGAGAGCCGGATGGACGATGTGATTTTCGAGGAGTTCAAGGGCACGGGCAACATGGAGGTGCGTCTGGACCGCGAGCTCGCAGAGCGGCGGGTTTTCCCTGCGATCCACATCCCGCAAAGTGGCACGCGCAATGATGACCGACTCTATCATCCGGAGGAGTTCATCAAGGTTCTCGATATCCGTCGGCAGCTTGCTCAGTTGCCGATCGGCGATGCGATCGAGACGCTCTTGCGGAATCTTCGCTCCACCAAAACCAATGCCGAACTCTTGCTCCGGGGGCTGCGGTGAAGCGTTGCCAGCAAAGGTCGATCGCAAATATCGGATTGATATGAAAATTTTTTCTTTGGACTGGAAGTTTTTGCTGGGATCGATCGGTCGTTGCTTGGTCTGTCAGCCAAGCGGAAGTCTCTTTGAAGGATTTGCGTACGATTCGAGGGGCGTTCGTTAGAAACTAATCTGGTGTCGAATCGAGTCCTTGGTGCTTTCAACGATCATTCTCAGGCAATGTCGTCTTTTTCTTTGATTCAAAAACCCAACGAGCTGTCGTATTTACTCGAGCAGTTTACTCTTGGCGATCTTTGCGCGATCGACACTGAGGCGGATAGTCTGCACCGCTACCGGGAGTCCTTATGTCTGATACAGTTCTCATGTGGCGGGCGGAACGAACTGATTGATCCGTTAGGGTTGTCCGATTTGGAGCCCTTACGCGATTTCCTAGGAGCTAGAACCGTCTGGATGCACGGGGCCGACTACGACATGACGATGCTGCGGCGGAGCTTCGGGGCTTTGCCGCCGCGGGTCTATGACACTCAGATCGGGGCGAGGTTGCTTGGGGTTCGTCGTTTCGGTCTGGCAGATTTGGTGGAACTGTATTTCGGGGTAGTGCTTTCGAAGTCTTCGCAAAAGGCCGATTGGGGGAAGCGTCCGCTTTCTCCGAAGATGATGGAATATGCACTCAATGATGTGCGCTATCTGCTGCCGATGGGGGAGAGGATTTGCCAGGAGCTTGAGGCAAAGGGGCGGTTCGAATGGTTCCTGGAGAGCTGTGAGGCGGCGCGGATCAAGGTGCTCGAGCGTGATGAGACTCGTGGTGAGCCATGGCGCATCCAAGGGTCAGGGCGACTTGACCGGCTCGGTCTGAATTACCTGAAATTCCTCTGGGAGTGGCGTGACGTCGAGGCCGCGGCATGGGATCGGCCCTCTTTCATGGTGCTGACCAATCGGCAATTGATCGAGTGGGGTCTCGCTCTCTCGAGTGGTAAGAGGATCGAGTTTCCACCCCATTACCGGCCCGAGCGCCGCAAACGTTTGATGGAGGCGCTGGATGCGGCTCGTGATCTCGACAAGGATCTGTGGCCGGAGAAGCCTCGTGGCCTGCGACGTCGCCGTGATTCGGAGTTCGATACCCGTGTCGCGGCTTTGATTGCGGCTCGTGATCGCCGAGCGGCGGAGCTCGACATCGATGCGTCGTTGATTGCTCCCCGTTCGGTGCTGGAGTCGATTGCCGACGGGGAGAGCGATCCTGCTGAAGTGCTTTTGAACTGGCAGCGCGGTTGCTTGGGTATGGCTTGAGCCGGGTCATTGCGGACGGACTGTCTTTTTGGTCAAACCATCTGGGAATCAGTCGTTTGAGTCGATTTTTGTCGTCTCTGAACTCCACGCATTTTTCGAGAATCCGTCTTGTGTCTCGTGGCTGAATTTCGGACCCTCCGCAGGTCCATGTCTGAAGAGCAACAGGAGTACGAGAAGGCCGATACCAACGTCAGCGGTGAGCAGGCGTATGATGCGGCGCAGATTGACAAACTTGAGGGTTTGGAGGCGGTCCGCAAGCGCCCCGGCATGTATATCGGCGACCCGGATGAGCGGGGTTTGCATCATTGTGTTTTTGAGGTTCTCGATAACTCGATCGACGAGCATCTCGCGGGCTACTGCGAGCGGATCAAGGTGGCGATTCACGTTGATGGGTCGATTTCGATCGCTGACAACGGCCGCGGTATTCCGGTCGATATGCATCCCAAGTTCGGGATTCCTGCGGTGGAGTTGGTGCTGACCAATCTCCATGCGGGCGGCAAGTTCGGGCAAGGCGCCTACAAGTATTCCGGTGGTCTCCACGGGGTGGGTGCCAAGTGCGTGAATGCCTTGTCGGATTGGTTCAAAGCGGAGGTTTACCGCAATGGCAAAGTGCATGCGATCGGCTTCGAGCGTGGAAAGACCACGCAGCCGCTCCATGTGATCGGTGAGGTGGATGAGAGCCGAACCGGCACAACGATCACCTTTTTTCCGGATGCGACGATTTTCGTCGATACGATCGAGTTCAAGTTCGACCGCCTTGCCACCCGTCTCCGGGAATTGGCCTTCCTGAATCCCGGTTTGACGATCGATCTCGAGGATGAGCGACCCGAGTCGGCGAAGAAGACCACCTTCTTTTACGCTCAAGGTATCATCGAATTCGTGCGCCAATTGGGAGAGAACAAGACCTTGGTCCATGACGAACCCGTCAGCCTTCACGGCAAGCGGCAGATCGAAATCGACTACGATGGCAAGCAGTCTCAGGAAGACGTATTCGCCGACGTGGTTTTCCAGTACAACGATTCGTATAACGATCAGATTCTTTGCTTCGCCAACTCCATTCCGAATGCGGATGGAGGTACTCACTTGACCGGTTTCCGCACGGCGCTGACGCGGGGAATCAATCAGTATGCGAAAGCGAACAAGATCCTGAAGGAAAAGGACGTCGCCTTGACGGGTGATGATGTTCGCGAAGGCTTGGTCTGCGTGATTTCGGTCAAGATGCCGAGTCCTCGGTTCTCGTCGCAGACAAAGGGGAAACTGGTGAATTCAGAGATCGAGGGTGTGGTTTCTTCGATCGTTTACGAAGGTCTGGTTCAGTATTTCGATGAGAATCCTGCGATCGCGAAGCGGATCATTGAGAAGTCGCTGAACGCCGCCCGTGCGCGGGAGGCGGCTCGTAAGGCGCGCGAGACGGTTCGCAAGTCCGCGTTGTCCGGAGGTGGGTTGCCCGGAAAGCTGGCCGACTGCTCCGAGCGCGATCCCGCGAAGTCCGAGCTTTATATTGTCGAAGGTGACTCCGCCGGTGGTTCCGCCAAGCAGGGGCGCGACCGTCGGACCCAGGCGATTCTTCCGTTGCGTGGCAAGCTGATCAATGTTGAGAAGGCGCGGCTTCATCGCGCGCTTCAGAACAAGGAAATCCAGAACCTGATCACAGCCATCGGCGCGGGGATCGGCGACGGGGATCAAGATGGATCGTTCAATATCGAGAAGGTTCGCTACCACAAAGTCGTGATCATGACCGACGCCGACGTCGACGGGTCGCACATTCGGACCCTGTTGCTGACCTTTTTCTGCCGGCACATGCCGGAGTTGGTCAAACGCGGCTTCCTCTACATTGCGCAGCCGCCGCTTTATCTCGTCACCCGCAAGAAGCGTTCCGAATACGTGCAGGACAATGATCAGCTCAACAAGATCCTGATCGAGCTGGGTTCCAGCGAAGTCGAAGTGCGCACGGCCGATCATTCCCGTGTTTTCTCGGCAGACGAGCTCAAGGTGATTCTCGAGAATCTTTCCGCGCTGTCGCGGTATTCCAACTCGATCGAAGGCAACGGGGGGCGATTCAAGGATTACCTCGCTGCCCGGCGCGATGGGCATTTGCCGGAATACATGGTTCGCATTCGCGTCGGCAACGACGAGTCGGTGTTGTATTTCGCGGACGAAGAAGCCTTGCGGGTTTATGCGGCTGAGAATCGCGACCTTCGTTTGTTCGACGAGCAGCTCAGTGAGGAAGAGTCCGCGGCTCTTGAGGGGCCTTCACGTCGGGCCAATCTTCACGAGCTCCACGAATCCCATGCGGTGGCCCGGATCTTCGCGCGTCTGAACGAGTGCGGAATCGATACCGCGAAGTTCTCCGACGACGACACGCCCCTCTTTGAATTGCTTGAGGGCGAGGGCGATAAGCAGAAATGCCATCCGGTATTCTCCTTGCCGGAAGTGTTGGTCCGGGTTTTGGAGATCGCCAGCCGTGGGGTTCAGATCAAGCGCTTCAAGGGTCTTGGTGAAATGAACGCCAAGCAGCTGTTCGAAACGACGATGGACCCTGAGACCCGTCAGTTTCTTCGGGTTCGCTTGGACGAGGACAACGCGGTGGAAGCGGATAAAATGTTCGACGTTCTCATGGGTGATGTCGTCGAGCCGCGGAAACGTTTCATCGAAGACAATGCGTTGAACGTGAGAAACCTTGATGTCTGATAGTGATCCACAACTTATACGCGGGCGAATGATCGCGGCTCAAAGCCACAGGCTCCTTAGATGTCGCTTGCAAGAAAGCCCACCGAAATTCTCCGTCCGCAGCCTCTTCGTCTCCGCTAACGCGCTTTCCCGCGCCTGAAATTTTTCCCGCATGTCCCAAGATTCGATCAAGCCCATCAATGTTGCCGAGGAACTTTCGAACTCCTTCTTGGAGTATTCGATGTCGGTCATCATCTCGCGCGCCCTGCCCGACGTTCGCGACGGTCTCAAGCCATCCCAGCGCCGCGTGCTCTATGCCATGCGCCAGCTTGGGGTGACGCCGGGCAAGGCTCACGTGAAGTGCGCGAAGATCGTCGGTGAGACGATGGGTAACTACCACCCTCACGGTGACCAATCGATCTACTCGACCCTCGTCAACATGGGGCAGCCTTGGTCGATGCGCGAGATGCTGGTCGACGGCCAGGGGAACTTCGGTTCGGTGGAAGGGGATGCCGCGGCGTCGATGCGATACACCGAGGCCCGTCTCCACCCCTTGGGGATGGCGATGATGGAAGACCTCGACAAGGATACCGTCGATTTTCAGCCGAACTACGACGGGTCCCAAGAAGAGCCGTCCGTGCTCCCTTCCGCCTTTCCAAACTTCCTCGTCAATGGCGGCACCGGCATTGCGGTGGGTATGGCGACGAACCTCGCTCCGCACAATCTGGGTGAGGTCATTGATGGGATTTGCGCGCAGATCGATCACCCAGAGATCACGCTTCCGGAGTTGATGCAGTACATCAAGGGCCCGGACTTTCCGGTTTCATGCGAGATCCGCGGAATTCGCGGCATCGAAGAATACTTCCGCACCGGGCGCGGTTCGATGCGCCTTCGCGGCAAGGTGGAGATCGAGGAGAATGAAGGCGGGAAGTCGCTCATTGTGATCCGCGAGGTGCCTTATGGCGTGAACCGTGCGGTGCTGCAGGAGCGGATTGCGGAGTTAGTCGGTGAGAAGACTCTGACCGGTATCTCGGGGATGCGCGACTTGTCGGACGAAGAGACCCGCATCGAGATCGAGCTCAAGCGCGATGCTCGTCCGCAGGTGGTCGTTGCGCAGCTCTTCAAGCTGACTGCGCTGGAGACTTCGTTCAGCGTCAACATGCTGGCGATTCACAAGAATCGTCCCAAGCAGCTTTCGCTGAAGGAGGCGATCGATGCTTACATCGAGCACCGCCGCGAGGTCATCATTCGCCGGACGCGCTTCCTTTTGGGCAAAGCCGAGGAGCGTGCGGAGCTCCTCGAGGCCTACCTCCTGGCTCTGGGTCACCTTGACGATTTCATCAAAATCATCCGCGATTCGAAGAATCGGGATGAGGCGCGCGAGCGTTTGGCAGCTTATGAATTCTCGACGGCCACCGCAGAGGGGCTGGGCATCCTGATTCGCTCGCAGGCGGCGGTGCAGGGAGATCGTTACGTGTTCAGCGAGCGGCAGGTGAATGCCATTCTCGAGCTGCGTTTGTATCAACTCACCGGTCTTGAGCGGGATAAGGTGAAGGGCGAATACGACGAGATCCTCGAAACCATCAAGGACCTCCTCGACATCCTGGCGCGCGAGGAGCGGGTGTTGACGATCATCAAGGACGAGCTGCGTGCTTTGAAAGAAAAGCATGCCACGCCTCGCAAGTGCCCGATTCTTGCCGAAGCGGGCGAGGTCGCGATGGAGGAACTCATCGCCAACGACGCGATGATCGTGACTCTGTCGCATCGCGGCTACATCAAGCGCACTCCGGCGAGCGAGTATCGCCTGCAAGGTCGCGGAGGGAAGGGCTTGAAGGGGATGGAAACGAAGGCGACGGGCAAGGATGAGGCCAACGACTTCATCGAGCACCTCTTCTCGGTCCAAGCTCACGACTACCTGATGTTCTTCACCAACACCGGTCGGGTTTACGTCGAGCGTGTGTATCAACTTCCCGAAGGCTCGCGGACATCGACTGGCCGGAGCATCAAGAACGTGCTCGATCTGAAGCCGGAGGAGAAGATTGCCGCCTTGCTGCGTCTTGAGCGGAGCACGGATGAGAATGGCAACGACAACACCTTCCGTGAGGATGCGGGCTTCGTGTTCTTTGCGACGCGCAACGGCAAGGTGAAGAAGACCTCGCTTCACGATTTCCGCAACTACCGCAAGGCGGGGCTGACGGCGATCAATCTGGAGGAAGGCAACGATCTGATCGGGGTGAACCTCACCAGTGGTGAGGACGAGATCGTCCTCGTCACCCGGGATGGCATGAGCATCAAGTTCACCGAAGGTGTTTACAAGAAGCCGCTGGGCGAAGCGGTCGAAGGGGAAGAGCCGGCCGAAGAGGAGTCCGGCGAAGAAGACGCTGCCGAGGACGAAGGCAGGCCGCAGATCCGCCCGCAAGGTCGTGCGACCGCCGGCGTCACGGGGATCCGCATGCGCCCGGACGACTATGTGGTGGGCATGGCGATCGTCTCCGAAGATTCGATGTTGCTCGTCGCCTCGGAGAACGGTCTCGGCAAACGCACCGCTTTCTCCAGCTATCGCGCGCTCCGCCGCGGCGGACGTGGAGTCAAAACGCTCAACGTCACCGACAAGACCGGCAAGGTGGTCAGTGCGGTGGCGGTGACTGAGGAGGACGAGCTGATGCTGATGACTTCGACAGGCCAGAGCATCCGAATCCGAGTCAACGAGATCCGCGAGACAGGTCGGGTCGCCCAAGGGGTGAAGCTCCTGACGCTCAAGGAGGGTGAGAAATTGCAAGACATCGCCCTCGTCGTTCCTGATGGTGAGGATGCGACGGTGGAAGCGGTTGATTCCGAGGGCACGGAGGCTCCCAGCGAGTAAAGTCGCGCAACGAGGACCTCTTCCCGTGCTGTTGCCGGGGGGAGGGGCGATGGCGGGTCTTTTAAGGTACTACGATCGCACGGACAGCGGTGCGCAGGTGCTGGGGGAAGTTCAGCTTGAAGTGGATGCACTTGTCGCGGGTCACCCAGAAGCTGGTGATGGCGGGGAGCTTTTCGTTTTCGAAGAGCTGCCGGAGGTCCCGGAGCAGGAGTTGGGACGGATGGCCTTTGAGGACGCGGATGCGGCCGGCCTGGACTTCGAACCATTGGACGGCGACGCGCTCGATGAACTGGGCCATGGAGTGAAGGAGCGCAGGGTGGAACGAGGCTGGTGCCCCGCCAGCAGGCTGGCGGGGGTGAAAGCGGCAGCAGGGGCCGCAGTCCAAGGAAGGCCTCAGAAGTGACGCATGATTTTGTCGAAAGCGGCTTCGGCGGTGAGGCCGTGGAGATTCATGAGGGTATCGGGCTTCCCGTGTTCGACGAATTCATCCGGCCAGCCGATGCGTTCGACCGGAGTGGTGATGCCTGAATCGTGCAGCAGCTCGATGACCCCGCAGCCGAAGCCGTTGTGCAAGACGTGGTCTTCGAAGGTGCAGAGCACTTTGCACTGGCGGGCGAAGCGTTCGAGCACGCTGGCGTCGAGTGGCTTGATGAAGCGAGGGTTGATCAGAGCGACGGAGAGGCCTCTTGCTTCCAGCATGGCCTTGGTCTGCTTGGCCATGGCAAAAGTGGTGCCAAGGCCGATCAGGGCGACATCGCTGCCTTCTGCGACCACTTCCGCTTTGCCGAGCTCGATCGGCGCGACCGGGGCATCGAGTGGGCTGCCATCGATGGGGCCGCGTGGGTAGCGGATGGCGGTGGGGCCTGCTTCGTAGGCGGCCATCCATTTCAGCATGGCGACGAACTCCGCCTCGTTGGCCGGTTGCATGTGCACGATGCCTGGGACGGGGCGTAGGTAGCCGATGTCGAAGAGGCCGTGGTGGGTTGGTCCGTCATCGCCAGAAAGTCCGCCGCGGTCCATGCAGAGGCGGACGGGTAGGTTCTGCAGCGCCATGTCATGAATGATCATGTCGTAGGCGCGCTGCATGAAGGTCGAGTAGATCGCAAGGAATGGCTTGTAGGCGCGAGTGGCCATGCCGCAGGCGAAGAGGGCAGCGTGTTCCTCGGCGATCCCGACGTCGTAATAGCGTTGGGGAAGCTCCTTCTTGAAGATTTCCAGCTTGGTGCCGCCGGGCATGGCGGCGGTGATGGCGACCACCTTTTCGTCGCTTTTCGCGAGATCCGTGACGGTGCGGCCGAAGATATCGGAGCAGGTCGGCGTAGCGGAGACGTCGGTCGAACCGTCGTTGATGTGATAGGCTCCGAGGCCGTGGAATTTACCCGGATTGTCCAGCGCGGGTTGGTAGCCGCGGCCCTTTTCGGTGATGATGTGGAGAACGACCGGTTCGTTGAGGGTTTTGAGGTGTTCGAAGGTACGGACCAGCAATGGCAGGTCGTGGCCATCGATCGGTCCGTAGTAACGGAGGCCGAACTTCTCGAAGAGGACGTTGGGGAAGAGGAGGTTCTTGGCACCTTCCTCGACCTTGTGGGCGAGCTTGCGGACGGCCTTGCCGGCGATTTTCTCGACGAAGTCGGCCGCGGTGTTGCGGACGCTGGCGTAGGTCGGGTGGGTTTGGAGCGCGTTGAAGTAGCGGGCGATGGCTCCGACGTTCTTGTCGATGGACCATTCGTTGTCGTTGAGGACGACGATGAATTTCTTGGTCGTTTCCGCGATGTTGTTGAGGGCCTCCAAGGTGGGGCCGCAGGTGAAGGCGGCATCGCCAGCGACTGCGACCACGTGGGAATCGTCCTGGGCGAGGTCGCGTGCGGCGGCCATTCCGAGGGCGGCGGAGAGGGCGGTTCCAGCGTGACCGGCGCCGTAGGAATCGTGCTCCGACTCGCTGCGAAGCAGGAAGCCGTTCAGGCCCTTGTAAGTGCGGATCGTGTGGATCTGCGGGGCTCGGCCGGTAAGCATCTTGTGGACGTAGCCTTGGTGGGCGACGTCGAAGACGAAATTGTCTTTCGGAGTGGAGAAGACGCGGTGGAGTGCGATGCTGAGTTCCACCACGCCGAGGTTTGGCCCCAGGTGGCCGCCGGTGCGCGAGAGTGAAGTGATCAGCGAGTGGCGGATTTCAGCGGCGAGCGTGAGGAGATCGGCCTCGGGGAGGGCCTTGACGTCATCGGGCGAGCGGATCGCAGAAAGTAGCGGGCCGAGGGCGGGGGGCTCAGAAGAGGCGGATGTCGTCATCGTGGTCGTATTCGTCCGGGGTGCCGGCGGCTGGGCCGGCGGAAGTGAAATCCGCGTGGGGAAGATCCGATTCGTCATCGATGACGGGTTCGGCGGTGCTTCGGGCGCTGATGGTTTGGAGGCGTTTTTTGGCGGTGGCGAGGACGCTCTCGCAGCGTGCCAGCAATTTCGAGCCCTTTTCGTAGCGAGCGACCAATTCCTCAAGCGGAAGTTGCTGTTCTTCCATCGCGGCCACGATTTCCTCGAGTTCGGCGAGGGCGGCTTCGAAGGTCGGGAGCTCGTTGGAGGGCTCGCCCGGGTTGGATTTCCTGCGGGCGGGCATTCAGTTGGCTTCGCTGGGGGTTTCGATCCGGCGGCGTTCGCCGTAGAAGATGACGTCGGTGCCCGCCAGGGGTTCGAGATAGGGGTAGCGGCGGGCGATTTCGGTGAGCTTCGGATCTTTGTCGAAGATGGTCATGCCCGCACGTTGCACCGCGGGTGCGGTGGCATCGACGACCAATCCATTGAAGACGAGGGACGCGAATTCGCCGTATTGGGATCGGGCCTGAGGTGTCGTGTCGAAAGTGGTCGAGCTGGGCGTGATGAGGATGCCGGCGAAGGGGGTGCCAAGGGAGGAGGCGCGGTCTTCGAGCTGTTCGAAGCCTCGTTTGGTTTTGGGAAGCCAGAGGCTGAGGCGGTCGGCATACCAAGCAACGGCCCAGGGCTGGTCGGAGACGACGATCTTGTTGGCGCTGTCGTTGCGATCGCTGGGTGCGAGCAGTTTCGGAATCTTGTCGTTGAGAACGGAAGGAAGGTAGGGCGGCCATTGGGGGACGCCGCGTTCCCGGAAGGCGAGGCCGATTTTCACCTTATCGGGCAGGGAAAGGATCATCGGCGCGGAGGACAGAATGACGATGGCGAAGTAGTGGGCGTTTCGCAGGTAGGGGGCTTCAGCGAGGACGTCGAGGCGGCTCCAGAGAATCGAGATGAAGGCGAGGCCGTAGGCCGCCATGATCGGTGCGAAAAGAAGGTGGATCTGGTTGGGGTGGACGCCTTTGGAGGCATCCACGCCGAAGATCGCCATGCCAAGAGCGGCGAAGGCCCACATCAGGACGATGGCCCAACGGAAGTTGGCGATGGTGCTGCGTTTGAAGGGGTGCAGGAGGGCGATGAAGAAGACGGGCGCGGCGAGAATACCGCCGAGGAAGGGGAGAAGATCGGAGAGCTGGATGAGGGTGGTGGAGAGGACTTTCAGCAGCAGGCCATCGAGCGAAAGCGGTTCACTTTCGAGGTCGTGGTTGCGCATGATCGAGGTCTCCGAACCGCTGGCGAGTCCATTGTAGAGAACGTAGAAGCCGGTGCCGAAGGGTTGGCCGACGATGCCATTCGCTCGGATCATGGGAATGGCGACGGCGATGGCCAGCAGGCCGAGGGCGGACAGGGCCACCACGCCGCGGGGTTTGAAGGCGAAGGCGGCGAAAATGAGATAGCCCAGGAAGACCCAGGCGGTCAGCCAGTGGCTGAGCACCATGAGCACGAAAAAGGCGGCTCCAAGAAGGGCGGGGCCGAAGGTGGTCTTTCCTTCTTCGGCTGCTTCCACCGCCCGGTAAGTGAAGTAGAGGCCGCAGGTGAAGAGCAGCAAGGCGAGCATCTGGGGTAGCCCGCTTTGCGAGTATTTCCAGAATAGATCGCAGAGCAGCATCAGGACTGAGGTCACCCCGGCGATCTTGGCGTCGAAAATTCTTCCGATCAGCAGGTAGGTCACGCCGATGGCCATGAGGAAGAATAGGGTGGAGACGAGGGCGATGACCCGATCGAGCGGGAAGACCAGTTCGTTCTTGCCCATGGGCCAGGCGTTTTCTTCGTCCGCACCGACCAGTTTGAGCACGGCGCCCAGAATGAGGGGATTGAGAGGAGCGTGGTAAGTGTCCTTGAAGCCTGTGAAGGGGACCGCGCCTTGGTTGGCTTTTTCCGCTTCGTAGTAAGCGAGGGGGCGGATCATCTTCGAGGTCGCTCCATTGCCACGTGCGATTTCTCGTCCGATCTGGGCTTGCTCCATCGCTTGGGGCGAGCTGAGGCCGCGGAAAAGAGGCAGCAGATGCAGCAGGGTGAAGCTGATCAGGACCAGGAAGAACAAGATCCGACGGATCATGACCGCGGTCTCGAACTGGGACGATTGCAAGCTGCTCATGGAGTTGGGTGGAGAACGCCGACGTGCTTCAGTCGTCGTCTTCCTTCAACTTCCGTTGCAGGGTGCGGCGGCTGATGCCGAGAAGCTCGGCGGCACGCGTCCGGTTGCCCGAGGCTTCTGCCAGAGCGGCGCGGATGGCGCTGGTTTCGAGCGCATGCAAGTTGAATTCGCGGGGGGGGGCAAGGTGGATTTTTCCGTCGTTTGGTGACGTTTCGGCGATGGGAAGGGAGCTGGGGATCGAGGAAGAGTTGGAGAAGAGCTTGGCGGGGAGGTGCTGGAGATCGATCACGGGGTCGTTGCTCATCACCACGCCGTGTTCGATGGCGGTGCGCAGTTCCCGGACATTGCCGGGCCAGGAGTGTTGGCGGAGGACGCGGAGGGCGGCATCGCTGAGGGGTTTGATCGGCCGGCCGTTTTCCTCCGCGAACTCGCGGAGGAAGGTGCCAGCGAGCAGGACGATGTCCTCGGCGCGTTCGCGCAGCGGGGGCATTTCGAGCCTCACGACATTGAGTCGGAAGTAGAGGTCCTCGCGGAAATCGCCCCGTGCGACGAGGGCGGCGAGGTTCTTGTTGGTGGCGGCGACGAGGCGGACGTCGACTTTGATCGGGGTATTGGATCCGACGCGCTCGATGGTGCGTTCGGAGAGGGCGCGGAGGAGTTTGACTTGGATGGAGGCGTCGATTTCGCCGATTTCGTCGAGGAAGAGCGTGCCGCCATCGGCCTGCTCAAAGCGTCCGATGCGGCGCTGGGTGGCACCGGTGAAGGCGCCTTTTTCGTGGCCGAAGAGCTCGCTTTCGAGGATTTGGGGGGCGAGGGCGGCGCAGTGGACGATGACGAGCTTTTCGGTGGGGCGTCCGCTGAGTCGGTGGATGGCGTGGGCGGCGACTTCCTTGCCGGTGCCGCTTTCGCCTTCGATCAGCACGGTGGCGCGGGTTGGGGCGACTTGTCGGACGATGTCGCCCACTTTGCGGATGGCCGGGGATTTTCCGGCGAGGCGCTCGAGGCCGGAGCTGTCGGAGATTTGTTCGCGCAGCTGGCGGTTTTCGGTCTCCAGTTTGCGGCTGCGTAGGGCGCGCTTGAGGAGCATTTCGACCTCGTCGAGGTTGAGGGGCTTGGTGACGAAGTGCCAGGCTCCGCGACGCATTGCCTCGACGGCGGTATCGACCGATCCGTAGGCGGTCATCATGATCGCCACGGGCGGATTCGGCAGGGAAAGCGCTTGGTCCAGCAAGTCCATACCGGAGTCGCCGCCCATGCGGAGGTCGGTGAGGAGGAGATCGATCGGCTCGGCGCGTAGCAGGGACATTGCCTCCGCGACATTCGAGGCGGTGAAGACGTCGAATTCCTCTTCCAAGGCAGCACGAAGGCCATCGCGGGTGGCCTTTTCGTCATCGGCGATGAGGAGGGTGGGAGTCATGGTCGGGGAGCTTGTCGGAGGAGACTCCGGTTAATCGATATCGATGATGCTGAGTGGCGGTTCGAGCAATCGGACGGGTTTGGGGCCCCGGGGGAGGTGGATGAGAATCCGGGTACCTGCTCCGGCTTCGCTTTGGATTTCGATCTCGCCGCCGTGTTCGCGGACGACGCGGCGGACGATGAGGAGGCCGAGACCGGTGCCGTTTTGCTTCGTCGTGCGGTAGGGTTCGAAGAGTGAGCCCATTTGTTCGGGGGGGATGCCGGTGCCGTTGTCCTCGATGGAGAGGGTGGCCTCGAAGTCGTTGGCGTGGGCTCCGAGCCGGATGACGCCGCCACCGCTGCCGATGGCTTGGAAGGCGTTGCGCAGGAGGTTGTAGAAGACTTGCTGGAACTGACCGGCATCGAGCTCCATGCGGGGGAAGTTCGCGTCGAGATCGAGTTCTACGGCGATTTCGCGGGATTCGAGCTCGGGTTCGAGGAGGCGCAGGGCGTCACGGAGCACGGCGGTGAGGTCGCAGCGTTCGCGGTTTGGCGTGCTTGGTCGGATCGCTTGGAGGAATTGCTTGAGGATGGTATCGAGCCGCTGGATCTCGTTGCGGGCGGTATGGAGGTGATCCTCGAGAGGGCCCCGGTCGCCGGGGGGGAGTTTGCGCAGCTTGCGGGCGAGGAGCTGGAGGTGGATGTCGAGCGAGTTGAGCGGGTTGCCGATTTCGTGGGCGACGCCTGCGGCGAGGAGGGTGAGGGCGTTGAGGCGCTCGGACTCGAGGGTTTGCTCGGCTTCTTGGCGGGTGGTGGTGAGATCGCGCACCAGCATGACCCAGCCAACCGTGGCACCGGAAGGATCCTCGGGCTGGATGGGAGAGAGATAGAAATTCAGGTAGCGGTTTTCCGGGTAGAAAATCTCTAGGTCGCGGGAGACGGAGGTTCCGGGCTTGGCGAGGGAGGTCCAGTCGAGTCCGGGGATCTTCGAGGTCAGGATACTGCCGGTCGCTTGTTCGGGATCGATCCCGAAAAATCTGCAGGCGGCTCCGTTGATGAAGGTGATACCGCCGGCCTCGTCGAGGACGATCACGCCTTCATGGAGGGCTTCGAAGACTTGCTCCAGAAAGCCTTTTTCACGGACGAGTCGGTCCAGCAGTTGGCGGGCCTCGGCGGGATCGATCCGGTCGAGGCGGGCGAGAAGTTTGTCGAGGAAGCCGGGTTTCAAAAGATGGCGGGGTTCCGGGGTCGCGGTGCGCGGAGGAGAGGGCTTGGGCAGTCGTCGCGTCTTGGTGTTTTATCTTTCGCTGGGTCGGGAGTAGGACAGGGGCATGGAAGCGTTTGTCGTTCTTTGCACTTTTCCCGATCTCGAAGAGGCGCGACAGATTGGCGCGGTTTTGGTGGAAAGGCAAGTCGCGGCCTGCGTGAATCTCTTGCCGGGAGTGGAGTCGATTTATCGCTGGGAGGGCAGGGTCGAGCGCGCGGGCGAAGTGCTGGCCCTGATCAAAACGGTGCGCTACCCGGAGGTGGAAGCGGCTTTGCGGGAACTGCATCCGTATGAGTTGCCCGAAATTCTGGCGATTCCTGTGGCGACGGGTTTGCCCGCTTATCTGGCCTGGCTGGGGGCCGCCGGGGTGGAGGGCGCGGGTTAGCGCTCGATGGTGAAGCCTTTGATCCCGTCGAGCGGGGGGATGTCGCTGACGTGCATGCTTTTGATGTGGTGGGCGAGGGGGGATTCCTCGGCGATTTCCTTGATGAAGGATTCCACCTCCTCGCGATCTCCGGTGACATCGAGTTGCACGCTGCCATCGGTGAGATTTTGGATCGTGCCGCGGACATCGAAGCCGCGGGCGAGGTCTTTGGCGGTGTAGCGGAAGCCGACGCCTTGGACGCGTCCTTCGAATATCACGCGGCGGGCGATCATGGGTGCGAAGCTGGGCTTGGGCGGGACTTCGGGGCAAGGACCAAGTCGCACGAAAAAGCCCGGGGCCTTGGGGCGCCGGGCTTTTGAGGGAGTGTTTATTGATCTGGGGCTTCAGTGTTCGCGGCAGAACTGCTCGAAGCGGCTGAGGCCCTCGTTGAGCACGTCGAGCGTGGTGCAGTAGCTGAGGCGGATGCCTTCATCATAGCCGAAGGCGATGCCGGGGACGGTGGCGACCTTGTAGCGGCTGAGCAGCTTGTCGGTGAGGTTCATCGACTTCAGGCCGAGGCCGCCGGTGTAAACGAAGAAGTAGAAGGCACCCTTTGGTTCGACGACGCGGATGTTGTTGATGCCCTTGAGGCGGGCGAGGACGAACTGGCGCTTGATGTCGTATTCGTCGCGGAGGTCGCTGATGAAGGTCTGGTCACCTTGCAGAGCGGCGAGGGCTGCGTATTGGCAGAAGCTGGTCGCGTTCGAAACCGTGTGGTTCTGGATCTTGTCGATCGCATCCGCGAGGGGCTTCGGTGCGGCGGTGTAGCCGAGGCGCCAGCCGGTCATCGAGTAAGCCTTGGAGAAGCCGTTGACGGTGATGGTCAGGTTGTAGAGCTCGTCGCTGAGGGAGGCGATGGAGATGTGCTTGTGGTCGCCGTAAACGAGTTTCTCGTAGATTTCGTCGGAGAGGATGACGATGTCTTCGGAGAGGGCGACTTCGCCGATGTCGCGAAGTTCTTGCTCGGTGTAGATCGCGCCGGTCGGGTTGCCCGGGGAATTGAGGATGACCATCTTGGTCGCCGGAGTCATGGCGGCCTCGAATTGTTCGGCGGTCATTTTCCAGCCGTTGGACTCCTTGGTTTCGACCAGCACGGGCTTGCCGCCGGCGATCTTGACCATTTCGGGGTAGCTGACCCAGTAGGGGGTCGGGATGATGACCTCATCGCCTTCTTCGATCACGGCGAGGATGGCATTGAAGCATGCCATTTTGGCGCCGGCGGTCACGCAGATCTGCTTGGCGTCGTAGGAGAGATTGTTGTCGGTGGTGAACTTGGCGGAGAGGGCTTCGCGAAGTTCGAGGATGCCACCGGCCGGGGTGTATTTGGTTTTGCCGGACTGGAGTGCGGCGATGGCGGCGGCCTTGATGTGTTCCGGGGTGTCGACCTCGGGTTCGCCACCGGCGAGACCGTAAACTTCCTCGCCGCGGGCGAGCATGGCTTTGGCCTGATTGGTGACGGCCAGGGTGAGGGACGGGGTGACCTCTTGGATTCGGGATGAAATGCTGTCCATGGGAGCGCGCGAGCTGGTGTTTCAGGCCCTCCGGGGCAGTGCAACATCCTGTTGCCGCGGCCCCGGTGGGAGCGGGCGGCTTTTCTGACGGGCTGCCGCTTCCGGCGCAAGTGAAATGGCGCGCCGGAGTCAGAGACTGGGGGATCCGACGCCGGAAAGCGGCCAATTGTCGGCAATATCGCCTCGCCGGTCCTTGGTTTCAGGAATCCGGCAGTGGTCTTTCAAGCGGTCAGGTCATTCATCCAAGCGCCGCGGGCGGTCACCCATTTGCCTTTGCGGATCACCTCCGGGAAGCCGAGGCCGTGGCCGGCGGCGGCGGTGAAGACGCCCCATGCCTGATCGGCGAGGATGCCGGAAATGACCAGCTGGCCGCCGGGCTTCAGGAGTTTTGAGATCACCGGGAAGGCCTCGATGAGGACGGTGGAGAACAGATTGGCGACCACCACGTCGTATTTGCGGCGCGGCTTCCATTTGAGCACGTCGAGTTCCTTGGTTTCGACCCCTTCGACGTGGTTTCGAGTCAGATTTCGTTCGGCGACTTTGACCGCGAAGGGGTCGAAATCGCAGGCGAAGACCTCGCTGGCCCCGAGTTTTTTGGCGGCGATGGCGAGGACGCCGGTGCCGCAGCCGAGGTCGGCGCAGCTCCAGTCGGCCGGGCGGGATTTTGCGATATCGACGAGCAGGCGGAGGCAGGTCGAGGTAGTGGCATGATCGCCGGTGCCGAAGGCCATTTCTGGCGGCAGGCTGAGGATGTCGCGGCCGGGGTGCTCTTGGGTAAGGCGTTTGAGCTCTTTTGCGTCGGAGGCTTGGGTGACGAGGAACTTGTCACGGACCTTGATAGGGGGGGGCACTGCGGGTGCGGCGGCGGCCCAGTCGGTGCGGGCGAGTTTGCGGACGCTGCCGCCGAATTGCTCGGCGATGGCGTCGGCTTCTTTTTTCGCGGCGCAGAAGACCTCGAGGCGGATGGATTTGCCGCCCTTGAGAACGTGCATGACGAAGTTCGGGTTGCCGCGAAAGCGGTCTTCCCAGGCATCGAGCCACTTGGAGGCTGAGAGTTTCGACCAAACGAACATGGTGGTGGTTGTAAATTCCAGGGTGGAGGTGCCAAGTGCGGAAAAGCAAAAAGGCCTTCCGGGAGGGGAAGGCCTTTGGGAAATTGGAGCGGGCGATGAGATTCGAACTCACGACATCCACCTTGGCAAGGTGGCGCTCTACCACTGAGCTACGCCCGCGTCGCGAAACGCGTGGCGGGGTTCTACATGGGCGCGGCTGATGGGCAAGCGAAAAGTTGCATCAAATTTGCGAGCGGTCGTTTTTTTGCGTTAGGGACGAGCTTGGGATTTCAAGTGCCAGCATCGCGGTAGAGTTCGCCCATGCGCGTGAGTGATCCATCCGGCTTGAGAAGGCTGTGGGGTTTTCCCTTCCCGGGCTCGAAGTAGGCGTAGCGTTCGACATCTTTGCTGCGTTCGAGAAAGCGGAGGGTTTTGCGGAGGAAGTTGTGATTCTCCCGTTCCGGGCCGTTCCAGCCATTGAACTCGGTGATCCAAACGGGCAGGCGGTGGCGTTTGGCGAGGTCTTTGACGAAGGATTCGAAGGCATCGGGGTCTCGACTGCGATACCAATGAACGGCGATGAAATCGATTTTCAGTTTGCGGTCTTTCGCTTCCCGCATGAACGACTCGAACCATTGCATGCCCTTCGCATCGGACGAGGTGGCGGGCGAGCCGAGGCGGAGGTTTTTCTTTTCCGCAAACGCGGCGAGTTTGGGCCAGAATTCGAGGCCCTTTTCGAGGGTGAGGTTTCCTTGGTCGGCGCGCTCGGGTTCATTGTAGCCGAGGAGGTGATCGACGCCCTGCAGTCGGTCGATCGCGCCGAGGTTCCCGAAGTCTTTGCCACCTTTGATCATCGGCACGAACTCGGCGTTCTTGGACGCGTTACCCCCGGGCCACCAGGTGTAGTACCAGTGTGCGCCGAAGAGCTGGTGGAGTCGGGCATCGCCACCGGCCCAGCCTTTTTTGGTGGAGGGCTCGCGCCCGAGTCCGAAGAGCGAGGTCGGCGTCAGGGCGGCGGCGCAGGTCGCGAGGAAATGGCGGCGGGTGCTCATGAACGCGAGCATGCCGTGTGTTGTGGGCTCAATCCAGCGGGTATTCTCCGTCCTCGCCGATGCCGACCCATCGGAGGCGGTGGAAAGCGCGGAAGATGGCCGGGGAAAGTCCTTCGCTTTCGTCCTCGGCGTGTTCGATGGTCGCGGAGCTGGTGAGTCCGCGCAGGGATTCGATGCTGATGACGGTTTGTTCTCCTTCGATGTGGATCCAGTCGCCCCAGTTCTTGGCTTCGTGGCGGACGAAGAGCTTCTCTTTGCGCAGGGCTTCGACGACTTCCTTGATGGTGCAGGGGGCTTCGGATTCGGGGAGTTGCAGAACGGTTTCCATGGAGTGTGGGGCGGGCGAGAGCGGGATCAGGGCCGGATCGAAGCTTCGCATAGCCGCGAATACAAGCCGCCTCTCGCGAGCAGTTCTTCATGCTTTCCGCTGTCGATGAGTCGGCCGCTTTCGAGGACGCAGATGAGATCCGCATGACGCACGGTGGAAAGTCGGTGGGCGATGACGAAGGAGGTGCGATCCGCGCGCAGATTTTCGAGCGCTTGTTGAACGAGGCGTTCCGTTTCGTGGTCGAGGGCCGAGGTGGCTTCGTCCAAGAGCAGCAGGGGTGGATTTTTCAGAAGGGCGCGGGCGATGGAGAGGCGTTGTTTTTCGCCGCCGGAAAAACGCGCGCCTCGTTCGCCGGCAAGAGTGTCGAGGGTGGCGGGCAGTTGTCGCACGAAATTGGCGGCATTCGCGCTCTCGAGCGCGGCCCAGATTTCATCGTCGCAGGCATCGGGCTTCGCGAGACGTAGATTGTCGCGGATGCTGCCATTGAAGAGGAAGTTTTCCTGGGTGACGTAGCCGATGTGGCGGCGCAGCCATTCCTTGGAGAGGGAGTCGATGGGGTGGCCGTCGAGGAGAATGCGGCCGCTGTCGGTATCGTAGAAGCGGGTGAGCAGGTTGAGCAGAGTGGATTTGCCCGCTCCGCTGGGTCCGACGAGGGCGATGCTGGTACCGGGTTCGGCGACGAAGGAGATGTCGCGGATGGCGGGTGCATCGCTGTCGTAGGAAAAGCAGGCGTTTTCAAACTCCACGCGTCCTATGAACTCGTTCGGTCGCTCGCCCTCGTCGAGCTGGGCTTCGTCAGGCAGATCGAGAATGTCGAAGACGCGTTGTGCGGCGACTTTGCCGCCGAGGTAAAGCTGGGTGAGGGGATTGATGCGCGAAATGGGATCGAAGAGAAATCCCCATGCGACGAGAAAGGCGATGGGGGTGCCGGCTTCCATCCTGCCTTCGAGGGTCCACCAGGTGCCGCAGCCGAGCATGAGGATGATGCCGCATTCCGCGATCAGGGAGACCGCGGGCCAGACGATGGCTTGGCCTTTCATCACCCGCATGTGCTTTTTGCCGGCTTCGCGGCTGGCGGTGTCGAAGCGTGCGAGCGCTTCGGGTTCCATGGTGTAGGCCTTGATTTGTCGGATGCCTGCGAGGTGGTCGTGGAGAAGGGAATGGAGGGCGGCGGAGGACTCGGAAGACTCGCGCCAGCGGGTTTCGGCGCGTCTGGTGTGGAGATGGGTGATGAGCCCGATGACGGGCAAGGGGGCGAGGGTCACCAGGGTGAGTTCCCAGCTTTGGAAGGTCATCCAGCCTGCAATGATGAGGAACTGGAAAAGGGCGGGAATGGTCTGGTCGATCGTTTCGACGATGATCCGTTCGGTGGCCGGGACGTCGCTGGCGACGCGGGACATGGTTTCGCCGGAAGAGTGGCGGTCGAACCACTTGATGGGCAGGCGTTGGAGTTTGTCGTAGAGTTGATGGCGGAGGTCGTGGATCAGGCCTTGTTCGAGGGCGTTGTTGCCGTAGGTCCGGAGGGTGAAGAGGACTTGGCGGAGGAAGATGGCGCCGATGCCGAGGGCGGCGGTCTGCAGCAGCAGGTCGTGGCGGCGCTGCATGATCACATCGTTCACGAACACCTGGGTGACGGTGGGCAGGACCAGCACCAAGAGAGTGCAGGCGAGGGCCATCGCGAGCGAAGTGGCGACGCGCCAAGGGTGCTGCAAGGCCCCGCGTAAGACGCGCTTGAGGAGGATCATGGCGGCGTGGCTCAGCTGCCGAAGAAATGTTCCAAGGCCTCGACGCAGCCTTCGCTGTAGCTTTGGCGGCAGGCGTGTCCGCCGTGGGCGATGACGTGGTCGCGGATTTCCCGCACGGCATTGCCGGGGCATGCGAACATCGCGGCGGCGGAGGGGTGGAGCATCTCGAAGTCGTTGTGGCTATCGCCGATGGCGAAGCAGCGTGCGGGAACGAGGCCGAAGTGGCGGGCGACTTCGATCAAACTACTGCCTTTCTGGTATTTCCGATGGCCGAAGCGGAGCCAGATCGAGTTCCGTTGCCAGCCAAGGAGCGGGACGTGGGCGGCTAGCGTTTCGACGCGGCCGATGATCCAGGCCATTTCTTCCTCGGTGCGGGCGATGAGGCCAGCGGGGTCGCCGGGTTGGTCGATCCAGGTCGCGCCGGTATGCTCTTCGACTTCGTGGCGGATGGCATCGAGGATGTGTCGGACCTCCTTGAAGAATCGGTGTTGATCCTTCTCACAGTCGTGGTTCCAAGGTTGATGGCTGACCCAGCGACCCTGAGCGTCGGGCAGCCAGATTTCCCGTTCGCGAGCGACGACCCAGTCGGGGGCGAAGGGGAAGCGGCTTTCGACGAGGCCTTCGACGACGTGGGCGATCGAGCGGCCGGTATTGATGCCCCAGAGGCTGCCTTTTTCGCGGCGGAGGCGCTGGAGGGTTTCGAAAAGTCGCGGGTGGACCGGGTCGCGGTGGGCGGGGTTGTGCAGGGTGCCGTCGAAGTCGAAGGAAAGGATGTGTTCCGGCAAGGCGAGGGAAGGGAGGGTGTTCATGAAAGGGGCGTGGCGCGGTGCCGATGGCGCGTCATTCGAGCGGCCGGGCTCTTGGCACCGTCTCCTCCACGGGCGTGGCGCGTGGCGGTGCCTCCTCCACGGGCTGCGCCTTTGGCGGTGCTTCCGGGATGGGGGTGGCCCTCGGGACGGGTTCTTCCATGGCAGGCTCGTCGTCGACGGGTTCGGCCCGTGGTGCCGATGCCGGACGGGGTTTTGGCGGTGCCGACGGGGCGAGGGTGGCTTGGGCGGGTGGCGCGTTTCTGCGCAAGCGGATTTCGACGCGACGGTTGGGCGCTTGTGCTTCCACGTCGCCTTCCCGGACCAGCGGCTTGGTTTTGCCGAAGCCCCGCGGATCGATTTTGCCTGCTGGGAGAAAGAGAGTGCCGGTGAGGTATGCTTTCACGGCATCGGCCCTGCGGCGGGAAAGTTCGAGGTTGTAGGCGTCGCTGCCATGGAGGTCGGAGTGTCCTTCGATCCAGCAGTGGAGTTCGGGATTACGACTGATGATGAGAGCCAGTTTCATCATGCCGACGCGGGCGCTTTCGCGAAGTTCGGCGCTGTCGTATTCGAAAAGCAGGTCGCTGGGTAGCAGGGTCATTTTCCCGACAAGGACGTCGGCGGGGAGTCCCACCATGTCGTCGAGGCTGACGACTCCGTCGAGGCTGCCGGCTTCGACTTTGCCGTTCGCGCCCTTTTTCAGGAGGTCTTCGGCGAAGCGATCGAGTTCATTGTCGTCGGCGACTGCGCTGCCGGGGTCGACGATGGTTTGGGCTTCCGCGGCGAGGGGGAGGGGTTCCTGGGTGCGGCCGATTTCCGGTAGGGTCGTATCGAGGTCGAAACCTGCGGAGGGGTCGACTTGGATGCCTTGGGGGTCGCCTTCCAGAGCGGGGTTTTCGAGTTTTACGGCGAACTCCGGGTCCTTGAGGTCCGGGCGAAGTTCCATTTCGGTGTTTTCCGGCAGCTTGGCCAGCATATCGATTTCATCGAGCAGCTGGGTCGCCTCGGGTGGAGCTTGTTCGACTTCGTCGGGCTCCTGCATGTCGTAGTCTGGCGGGGTGATCTCGACTTGTTCGACGTTGATGGCGGCCGTCTCCAGTTCGCCCATGTCTTGGAATCCGAGGGCGATCTTGATGTGGCCAAGTGCCAGGAAAGCGGCCACGTGGAGGATGACGGCGACAAAGAACGCCACGCCCGCCCACCATCCCATGTTGTCGGGGCCTGGCAGGCGCAGCGGTGTCGATTCGCGCACTTGGCGCCAAGAGTAACCCTCGTCCACGGCGCGACTATACCCCTCGACTGGGCGCTGACAATCACCTGCTTGAGTTCCCTATTGCCCGGAGTGACTCGCGCGCTTTGCTTGAAGGCTTATGACGGCGAAAAAAGCATCCCGGAAGTCGGTGCCGACCGCGGCGGCAAAGAAGGCTCCTGCGAGGAAGCGGGGCGTGGTGGAAATTCCGAAGAAAAAGGCCCGGCGGAAGCCTGCGAACGGTGCGGCGGGTGCGAGCGGCTTCTACAATCAGGCGGTGGCGGCTTATCTCAATTATTGTTCGCGGGTGGAGCGTGATTTGCCGGGAGATCATATCGGCGACTGGCTGGCGGCGGAAAAAACGCCCGATGTCTGACCCGCTTTGAGCTTTCCCGCGCGGGGATCGCCCCCGAGAGTCCGCCGCGTGAACTGTTCATCCTTTGGCATCGGTTTGGCCGGACTTGGCACCGTCGGATCGGGCGTGGTGCTCGCGCTCGAGCGCAATGCCGGTCTGATCTCCGCCCGCACAGGCGGTCGGGTGAAATTGGAAATCGCCCGGGTGCTGGTGCGCGATCTTACGAAATTGCGCCCGGTTGCCTTGCCGGACGAGTGTCTGACGACCTCTTGGCGCGAACTGGTGGAAGACCCGGCTGTGGACATCGTGGTCGAGCTGATTGGCGGGACGACAGACGCTTTTGAAATCGTCGCTGCAGCCCTGAAGGCCGGAAAGCCGGTGGTTACGGGGAACAAGGCGTTGCTTGCCGAGCGTGGTGTGGAGTTGTTCGCCCTTTCCAAACAGCACGACGCCCCGATTCATTTCGAAGCGGCGGTCGCGGGCGGAATTCCCATCATCAAGACGGTGCAGGAATCCTTCATTGGCAATCGGATCCACTCGATCGTCGGAATCATCAACGGCACTTCGAACTACATCCTCGAGCGCATGACCAGTGCGGGTTTGGAGTTCCCTGCGGCATTGGCTGAGGCTCAGGCCTTGGGTTACGCGGAGGCGGACCCGGCGCTGGACGTCAATGGCTGGGATGCGGCTCACAAAGCGATTCTGCTGGCGACCTTGGCGTACGGATTTCCGATCGATCCCGCGAAAATCCATGTCGCGGGGATCGAGCAGGTGCGCCCGATCGATATCGAATTCGCCACTCGCCTGGGTTACGTGGTCAAATTGCTGGCGGTCGTGCGCGAGCATGCTGATGGGGCGGTCGAATTGCGGGTGCAGCCGTCGTTCATCGCGCAGAGTCACATCTTGGCGAGCGTTCACGGGGTGTTCAATGCGGTGGCGGTGCATGGAGATGCTGCGGGCGAATCCTTGTTCTACGGTCGTGGGGCGGGTCAGGATCCCACTGCGTCGTCCGTGGTGGCGGACTTGGTCGAGGCTGGGCGCTCGCTTGCGCAGGCGAATGGCCATCGCGGCTTCCTCCCTTATCGCGAGGCTGGGGAGCTGTTGCCGGTGGAGGAGACCGAGACGGCTTACTACGTGCGTTTCGACGTTACGGATCGTCCGGGTGTGATCGCCGAGGTTGCTCGGGTTCTGGCCGATGCTGGGATTGGCATTTCCGGCACGCATTCCCCGGTCAAGCCGGACCAACCCGATGCGGATTTTCTCGATATGGTTTTCCTCCTGCATACCTGCAGTTTCGGACGGCTTCAGGAGACCTTGAGAGAGATTGAATCCCTGAATTGCATCAATAGCGCACCGGTCGTGTTCCGGATCGAAAAGCTCTGAACTGCGGGTGCGGTGTCGGCTGGGTTGGCGTCATTGGTGGTACGGGAGTCGCGTACGGGGCGATCGTTCTGAGTGGCAGGATTGGACAGGCGAGGTGGCTGATAGGCGGGACGGCGGGCATGGGGCAGGATGCTCGCCCCAACCCGTTAAGCCCCCACCATGAGCTCCCGTCTTCACGATCAGCCTGACTTGTCGCGCATCCGCCGTTGCTGGCAGATCGCTTGGCGTCGCTGCCGCAACTGGCTTTTTTGCCTCTCCGTCACCTCATCCGGACCTTTGCGCAGGCTGGGCGGTTTGCCGATGATTCCCCCTTTGCCTTGAGTGCCTGCGCCGAGGCGATCGCTCCTTGTCAGAAAGGCGGGCTGTGGCTTTCTTGGCGGCGTGCCTTGGCTTTATCGACTCGAACAACGCTTGGGATGGCTTCAATTCCAAGGGCTCTTCAAATATCTGACCTTTCTTGGGGTCATCGCCTACGCCTGTCAGTGGATCCGGCCGGACATCGGGCTGATTCTCGACTTCGACCGCGATGCCATCCTTTCCGGCGAGGTCTGGCGTCTCTTCACCTTTCTTTTCGCCCCGATGGGAATGCGGAGCTTCAGCCCCTTTGGCGTGCTCTTTCTGTTTTGCGCCGTGCAGATTTCGTTTCTGATCAGCGACTCGCTCGAGGCTGCCTGGGGCGTCGCCCGCAGCACTCTGTACATCCTCGCCGCCTCGCTGGCCTTGGCGGCTTCGCAGTTCATCTTCGATGTTGGGATGTCGGCCGCAGGTGGGATGCTTTACACCTCGCTCTTTCTGGCGTTCGCAACGCTGTTTCCGAAGGTTGAGTTTTCGTTCTTCTTCCTGTTTCCGGTTCAAGTGCGGATTTTCGGGTGGATCACGGGGGTCATTTTGCTGCTGCAGGGGCTGACCCGTCCGGAGTCCTTGATGCTGACCGTCCCGGCGCTGATTCCCTACGCACTGTGGGTCCTGCCCGAGGTGATTCATGGGCGTCGCGCGCTGGTACGTGCCGCCGGTCGACGCCGAGCTTTTCAAGTCGCAAGTGCGCCAGAAAGCCAGGCATTCCACTCCTGCGAGGCATGCGGCCGTACGGAGCGGGACTCGGCGGATCTCGAGTTTTTCACGCTCCCGGACGGCAGGGAATACTGTGGAGAGCACCTGCCACCGCAGGCGTGAGAAGCCTCAAAGGCGCTGACTTTTCGCGTGCAATCGCTCCGCCCTGCGCTTCCCTTGCCCCGCATGGCTTTCGATCCCTCAAAGGTCCGCAGTGACTTTCCGATCCTCGCGCAAGCGGTGAACGGCAAGCCTCTGGTCTATTTGGACAATGCGGCCACCACCCAGAAGCCGCTTGCGGTTCTGGACGCGTCGCGGCGCTACTATGAAGAGATCAATGCCAACATCCATCGTGGCACCCATCATTTGGCCCGCGCTGCGACAGCCGCTCATGAGGCGGCCCGCGACCGGGTGGCCCGGCATTTGAATGCGTCTGAGTCCGCCGAGGTGATCTTTACCTCCGGCGCGACCGATTCGATCAATCTCGTCGCCGCAATCCTGACCTTGGTCCCCGGCGACGAGGTTCTGGTGTCCGCTTTGGAGCACCATTCCAATATCGTGCCCTGGCAGATGCTGTGCGAGCGGAGCGGGGCTTCGTTGAAAGTGATTCCTTGTCATGAAGACGGGACCTTGGACCAGGATGCCTTCCGCGCGCTGCTGTCGGAGCGAACGCGCCTGACTGCTTTCACATGGATCTCGAACGCCTTTGGTACAGTGAATCCCGTGCGCGAGATGTGTGCTGCCGCCAAGGCTGCGGGCTCGCTGGTGCTGGTGGATGCCGCCCAGGCGATCCCGCATGTGCGGATCGATGTCCGTGAGCTCGATGCCGACTTTCTGGTTTTCTCCGGGCACAAGGTTTACGCACCCACCGGGATCGGTGTGCTGTGGGGGCGGCGTTCGGTGCTCGATGCCCTGCCGCCATGGCGCGGTGGCGGAGAGATGATCAAGGAGGTGACTTTCGAGCGCAGCACCTACAACGTGCTGCCTTTCAAATACGAAGCCGGCACGCCGAACATCGAGGGTGCGATCGCGCTGGCGGCAGCGCTCGACTACATCGAAGGCATCGGCCTCGAAGCGATTGCCGCTCATGAACAGCATTTGATCCGACGCGCGGCCGAGGGCCTGTCTGCCTTGACGGATTTGCGCTTGTTCGGGCCGGATGATCGTGTCGGTGCCCTGTCCTTCGGCATCCATGGTGTCCACCATTACGACCTCGGTACGCTGATCGATCAGATGGGCGTGGCAGTGCGTACCGGGCATCATTGTTGCCAGCCTTTGATGGCACGGTTCGGCGTGACGGGGACGACCCGCGCCTCCTTCGCACTCTACAATACCGAGGCGGAGGTGGACACCTTGATCGCCGCGGTTGAGAAAGCGCTGGTGATGCTTCGATAGCGGACGCTTGTCGTGTTCGGGCAGGGGCGGATCGACTCGACTTGCGCATGACTTTGGACGTGCTTTTCGGTCGTCCGCGTCTTTTCTTTGCGCCCGATGAGCATCGCCGAAAAACAGCAGCAGATCCTCGAGGAGCTCTCTTTCCTGCCGGGCTGGCAAGAGCGCTATGAATATGTGATCGGCTTGGGACGACAGCTTCCCGCGATGTCTGACAAGCTGAAGTCCTCCGACAAGCTGATCAAGGGCTGCCAATCGCAGGTCTGGTTGGATGCGCGTGCGGAGGATGGGCATGTCCGCTTTTCGGCGGACTCCGATTCGGTGATCACCAAGGGCATGATCGCGCTCTTCGTGCGTGTGCTGGACGGCGAGTCGCCCGATGCCATTCTTTCCGCCGATCTCTCATTCATTGATCAGACCGGTCTCAAGGAGCACCTTGCGCCGACCCGTGCCAACGCTCTCAATCTCATGGCGACGCAGATGAAGCAGCGCGCTCTCGAGATCGGGGCCGCGTGAGCTTGGGTCCTGACGTCTCAGTCGGCTTTCCCGAGATTCGCCTTCTTTTCAGACTCGCTCCACTCGAAGCGCGGCAGCTTGCTCCGATCCAAATTTTTGAGGTGTGCCTCGCCGCTGCGGGTAGGATCATCGGCACGGCGGTAGGTCCATGAGTTGTCGCCGAAGACTTCGATGCACAGTTCGGCGAGCGCGGGATCGTATGCTTGTAGCTCTTTGCGGGTGTTGACGTGGTTGTGAATCGCGTCGTTTTCGCGGTTGGTGCCGAACCACGACTGCACCGCCTCCGCCCAATATTCGTGATGATTTTCCGCCGCGTAGCAGTTCTTCCATTTGCCTGCTTTTAGCGCGGCTTGGTAAGTCTCCCTGAGTCGGCGATCGAAGCTGGGATCGATCGTCTTGAGGCCCATCTCATGAATCGCGTGGGCAAATTCGTGGACCATGATGTTTTCCGTCGGATAGGGGTCCCCCGAGAGGCAGAGCACGTTTTCCTCCGCGCAGCTCACTGCCGGGCGCTCATGCGTGGCTCCGAGTCCGCGAGCGCGACGGTTCCAAAAATCAGCGGGTGTGAGGTCGGAATGTTCCGGCAGATCGGTGGTCCGCTCAGTGGTCGCCATCACGGACAAGCGAACCTTGTTTTTTGCCATCGCGTTCAGGATGTCCTCGCGGCCGGTGAGCATCGAACGCACCAGCAGTGCAGCTTCGGCAAGCGCGGCGTCGTCAACTTTGTCCGACGCCACCACGGGAAAGCGGCCCACCATCACGCATTTTTCGTAGAAAGAAGCGAATGAGAAAGTATCGACGATCGGTTCAGGGATGGGACGAAGCACCTCCGCGGTGCAGCAGTTGGCGAGACCGATCAGCAATGGGGTGATGAGTGTCTTCATGTGGGCGTGAATATGGCGAAAGATTCGCAAGGTGCCAGCCGATCCCGCGTGCCATGTGAGTGAAGTGTCACGTGACAGTTTATTTGCGAGGAAATGCGGGTGCTCCATCGGGCGATGGCTGTGGATGCGCCGGTCATTCTCCACACATCATGAAATTCAGATCGTTATCCCTGATCTTATTTAGCGGGTCGCTGATTCAAGCGAGCCATGCACTCACTGCGGGCGGCATCGCTTTTACAAGCTTCAACGCCGACCGCGACGCCCTTGCCTTCGTTGCGTTGGAGGCTATCGCCGCTGGCGAAGTCATCTACTTCAATGACAACGAGTGGAATGGCAGCCCGATCGGTTCAGGCGGCACGTTCAACACTGGTGAGGGAGTGGTGACTTGGACCGCGCCCGCCGAGGGAGTGCCTGCTGGAACCGTGGTGGTGATTGATAACTATGATAGCGCCATTAGCATTTCAGCATCAGCTGGTAGCGTGGTCGGTTCGTCAGGAATCAGCTCGAGCACGGACAGCATTTATGCCTACCAAGGAATCAGCAATTCGGATCCTTCCATTTTCATTGCTGCCATCTCCAATCATTCCGCCGACAGCATTGTTGGAACGGGACTCACCTTGGGCAGCACAGCGATTCAAGTTCTGCCGAACGGCACTGACCAAGCGGAATATACAGGACCACGGATCGGGCAGGCATCGATCACGGACTATCTGGCCCTGATCGGAAATGTTGCGACCAACTGGACCGGCGGAGGAGAGGGCGACTTTGCCACCACTACTGCCAACGCAGCTTCTTTTAGTACTGGGGCTGCTGGTGCGATTGTTTCCATCGATTCTGTGTCAGTTTCTGAAGGTAACTCTGGAACTTCCGTTCTCACTCTGACGGTTTCGCGCTCGAACAACGCCTCCGCTTTTACCGTCGACTATTCCGCGACTGGAGGAACCGCCACTTCGGGTTCGGATTTCGTCGCTCTACCAGCTGGCACGCTTGCGTTCACAGTTGGAGGCGCACTCACCCAGACGATTAACCTCACCATCAATGGCGATGAAACGATCGAGTCGAATGAGACGGTGATCGTCACGCTCGCGAATCTCGTTCAAACAAGCAGCACGACGAGTCTTGGTAATGCTTCCGGCACTGGCACCATCACCAACGATGATACGGTCCCAGTGGCCTATCCGGCTAGCGGGTCACTCGCTTCCACGGTAAAGGGCAGCATCACTCTTGGTGGCTCCGAGATCCCGGCCTTCGATCCGATTTCCAAGCGGGCCTTTGCTTCATCGAATGCCGGCATTCAGGTGGTCGATCTCGCCAATCCCGCCGCGCCGTCCCTGATCACGACCATCGTGCCATCGGCTCTCGGTGTCGCTGGTCTGACCAGCAACGATGTTTCTTCCATCGCGATCCGCAAGGGTTCCGGTGGCAATCCGAGCGTGCTCGCCGCGGCCATCATCAATTCGCCGAAAACCGCCAACGGTCACGTGGTCTTTCTCAACGCCGCCACCGGTGCCTTGCTTGGATCGGCCACGGTCGGTGCGGTCCCCGATCACATTGCCTTCACTCCCGACGGCTCGAAGCTCCTCGTGTGCAACGAAGGCGAACTGGACGGCACCGCTGCCAACATTGCCGCCGAGACGATTCCGGGCACTGTTAGCATCATCAATGTGAGCGATCTTTCGGCACCTGTCGTCACGACCGCCGGCTTCGCTTCCTTCAACGCCTCCGCCGCCACGCTCAAGGCCTCAGGCGTCCGGATCTTCGACGGCGGTGTTCCAGAGTTCGACTTCGAACCCGAATACCTCGCCATCTCTCCGGATGGAAGCAAGGCCATGGTCACTCTCCAGGAAGCCAACGCCGTCGCCATCCTCGACATCGCCACTGCGACCTTCACCTCCGTGGTGCCGCTCGGTGAAAAGGACTTCTCCACGGGCAAGCACGACTTCAGCGACCGCGATGGTGCGGGCAGCTCGAATCTTGTGAACCCCACCACCGGCAATGCCGTGTTCGGTCTCTACATGCCCGACGCCATCGCCTCCTATCAGGTCGGCGGGCAAACCTACTACGTGACTGCGAATGAGGGGGACGATCGCAATGACTTCCTCAATCCGGACGAGTCGACGACGGTCGCCAATGCGAGCTATGATCTCGATGATACCGTCTTTCCGAACGAGAGCACTCTCAAGACCAGCGCCAAGTTCGGCCGTCTCACGGTTTCGAATGCAAGTGGCCTGCGTGGCGATACGGACAATGACGGAGATATCGACCGTATCCTCAGCTACGGTGGTCGCTCTTTCTCGATCCTCGATGACACCGGGGCGAAGGTTTTCGACAGCGGGGACATGATCGAGAACATCGTCGCATCTCAATTCACCACGAAGTTTGACGATGGCCGTAGCGATAACAAGGGTCCCGAGCCGGAAGGGGTGACCGTGGCGAAAATCGGTTCCCGAACCTTTGCTTTCGTCGGCCTCGAGCGATCCCATCTCACTCTTGCCTTCGATGTCACCAATCCACTCGCGCCAACCTTTGCCGCGGGTTTCGAGCGCAGCGGTGATCTGAATCCCGAGGGCATGGTGGTCGTCAATGCCGCCGACAGCCCCACCGGCAAGCCGCTCTTGCTGGTTTCCAGCGAAGTTTCGAATACGCTGACCATTTTCGAGATTGGTCAAGCGGTCGACTTTAAGCTCCAGCTGCTTCATCTCGCCGATGCGGAGGCCGGTTTGCTCGCCTCGCAGACCGCACCCAATCTTGCGGCTCTGGTGGACGCCTTCGACGGCACCTACCCGAACACGCTGATCCTCGCCGGTGGAGACAACTACATCCCTGGTCCCTTCGCGGCGGCCGGCACCGATGCCGCCGTCGCCGCCACCCACAGCCGCGGCAACAACCCGTTCGCGGCCGACATCGAGATCCACAACCGTATCGGCGTGGAGGCATCGACCGTGGGCAACCATGAATTCGACTTCGGCACCAACGCGTTCTCCGACGCCATCGCCGACACGAACTTCCCCTACCTGAGCAGCAATCTCGACTTCTCCGGCGACTCCGCCCTTTCGACCCGCTACGCGGAAACCGTTGGCACCGGCGGTCTTGAGGAAGCGTCCAGCGTGAAAAACAAAATCGTCCCGAGCTGCGTGGTCACCAAGGGCACCGAGAAGATCGGCCTCGTCGGAGTTACCACCCAGATCCTCGAGGGCATCTCCTCGACCGGAGGGGTGGAAGTGAAGGGATTCACGGGTGATGGCAGCGAGGCCAATGACATGGCTCTGCTCGCCAGCCAGATTCAGCCAGTGATCAACGACCTCAAGAGCCAAGGCGTGGATAAGATCGTGCTGATGGCCCACCTCCAGCAGATCGTCTTCGAACAGCAGCTCGCTCCGCTGCTCACCGACGTGGATGTGATCCTTGCCGGGGGTTCCAATACCCGCCTCGGCGACTCGACCGATACCGCGGTCGCCTTCACCGGCCATGCTGCGGACTTCGCCGGAAACTACCCGATCTACACCACCGGTGCCGACGGGCTCCCGACCGTCATCGTCAACACCGACAACGAATTCACCTACCTCGGTCGTCTCGTTGCCGACTTCGATGCGGATGGCGTGCTGATCGTGCCAAACCTCACCGCGAACACCGCGGAAAACGGAGCCTATGCCGCGACTGCTGCCAATGTTGCTGCTGCGTGGAATACGACGGAAGCGGATCTCGCCACCACTGCCTTTGCCCCAGGCACGAAGGGTGCGCTGGTGAAACAGATCACCGACGCCGTGCAGGGCGTGATCAATGCCAAGGATGGCGATGTTCGCGGCTTCACCGATGTCTATCTGGAAGGCGAGCGCAATTTCGTCCGCAATCAGGAGACCAACCTCGGCGACATCAGTGCCGACTCGATGATCTTCGTCGGCAAGGCCGCTCTTCCGCAGGCAACCCATGTGATTGCGATGAAGAACGGTGGTGGGATTCGTGCCGCGATTGGCGCGGTGGATGTGGTTACTGGTGACAAGTTGCCACCGATCGCCAACCCGGGAGCTTCCAAGCCAGCTGGTGCCATCTCGCTGCTCGATATCGAAAATTCGATGCGTTTCAACAACGGCTTGATGCTCTGCGACACCACTCCCGCCGGCCTCAAGGCCATTCTCGAGCACGGTGTGGCCTCCCTCGGCAATCAAGGGCGATTCCCACAGATCGGCGGTATCCGCTTCTCCTACGATCCCACAGCTACTGCGGGTTCACGCGTGAAGAGCATCGTGCTGATCGATGAGAACGACCACATCACCGCCCGCGTGGTTTCTGGAGGATCGGTTCGCTCCGACGCCCCAGGCACCATCACGCTGGTGACCTTGAACTTCCTCGCCAATGGCGGAGATAGCTATCCGTTCAAAGCGTACGCAGACAACTTCCGCTTCCTCCTGAACGATGGCACGCTCTCCGTCCCTGTGGACGAGGCCCTCAACTTCACCGCCGTCGGTGTGGTTCCTACCAACCTCTTGGGTGAGCAGCGCGCGCTGTCGGACTACCTCCAAGCTCGCCATGCCACCTTGGCCAACGCCTACGATGTCGCCGAGACCACTCCAGCACTCGACACCCGGATTCAAAGCACCAGCGTCCGGGTCGATAAGGTTCTCGACGGTCCTGCGACCTTCGCCGCGTGGTTAGCTGATAATGGTTACACCGGCAGCTCGGCCGGAGACAGCGACAATGATGGAGTGCCCGACTCGCTCGAGTATTTCTTCAACGCCAATCCGAACCAAGGTGGCGATCGGGGCAATCTCCCTGTTGTAACCATGAATGGAAACGATCTGGAGTTCCGCTTCACCTATCTCAACACCACGGTCTTCCCGGCCCGCATGCAGGCTTCCGATGACCTGACGGCGTGGGCGGATGCAATTCCTGGCGTCGACTACGAAGTCATCAGTGAGACGGTCACGGGCAACGAAACCGCCGTGCGTTTCCGGATTTTCTGCAATCCGCTGCCGACGACCCAAGGGCCGTTCACTTATCTCACTCCTTTCACCACGGCGGTGGAGCGCGGTGCGATCGACCGATTGACCATCACCAACCATGGCATGGTGGGTGCCGGCCGCCTCTCGGGCGACTCCTACGACAGCTTCGGTGAAACGATGGGTGCCGCCTCCGGTCTTTCGATCACGGGCTGGAGCTTCGATTCGACGACGGGCCGCTTCAACGGAACCTTCAACGTCCTGCCGGACCGCGGTTACAACAGCGGTTCCATCTATTCCAACTACGCCGCCCGCGTGCATCAGACGCCCTTCACGTTCACTCCCTACTATGGAACGGCGCCTGTCGCGCAGTCGCAGATCGTGCCAACCTACGGCAGCACGGTGAAGTTCACCTACCTCGATGGTTCGACCACGAAGTTCACGACCGGTCTGAATCCGACGGGTGTGCAGTCGCTCTTCGGCCAGAGTGTCGGAACCGCGACGGCTGCCAACGGACCGGGTGGGGCTCAGGAAAGTCTGATGAGCTTCGATGCCGAAGCCATTCACGTATTCTCCGACGGCTCCGGCTTCGTCTCCGATGAATACGGCACCTACATCTGCCGATTCAACAGCGCGAAGCAGTTCACCCGTATCATGCAACTGCCTGGTGCCGCCCAACCGCACAAGCCAGTGGGGACGCTGAACTTCGATTCCATCGCGGCCCCGACCAATGGACGTCGCAATAACCAAGGTCTCGAAGGCATGGCGGTGTCGCCCGATCAGTCGCGCCTCTTTGCCATGATGCAAAGCGCTTTGGTCCAAGACACCGGTAGCGGTGCCAAAGGCCGCTTCAATACCCGCTTGTTCGTCTATGACATCGCGGGTGATAAGCGCGAGGCTCCCGTGCTTGTGGGTGAATATGTGGTGCAGCTTCCTCGCTACAAGGTCAACGGTGACGGTGGTGCCTTTGACGCGACGGCGGCTCAGTCGGAGATTGTGGCTTTGAGCAATTCCCAGCTGCTCATGCTTCCACGCGATGGCAATGGTCTTGGTAAGGGTGACACGAATCCTCCGGTGGTGAAGACCGTCGATTTGGTCGATTTCTCCACGGCGACCAATGTCCTCGGTCTCTATGATTCGGAAGCGGATCAGGTCAGTCCTTCGGGAACCCTGCGTTCGGGAATCACTCCGGCCCGCAGCACGGTTGTGGTCAATCTCCTCTCTAGCGATGACCTCGGGAAGTTTGGCTTCAATACGAATACGGCTAGCCCGAACTCGTTCACGGTGAACGAAAAAGCCGAAGGCATGGCTCTCGTGCCAGATACTTCGACCGCGAGCACCGAGGACTACTTCCTGTTCGTGGCGAACGACAACGACTTCCAAGCCAGCGATGTCCGCATGGTGGATGCGTCCGGCAATCTGGTGAGCTATGGCGATGCCCGCGACCGTGGAATCACCAACGATGCGGTGTTCACCGCCTGGCGCATCACGATCTGCCCGAACAATCGCAAGTTCTTCCGGATGGACGTCGAGACGGGCAACTGATCCTGCGATTCAAGAGGCGTTCTCAGGCGCGGGCATGCTTCGGCGTGCCCGCGCTTTTTTAATCCCGTAGCTCGGGGTGAAGGGGACGAGCGGCGGCCCCGGTCCCGGGAGGGAACCCGGGCCGGGTGGGGCAAATCACTTCCAGGAATCGCGCAGGGCGACGCTGCGATTGAAGACCGGCTTGGAGGATTGGTGGTCGCAGCGATCGGCCACGAAGTAGCCGAGGCGCTCGAATTGGCAGCTCCACTCGGGCGCGACGTCTGCCAAGGAGGGCTCGACCCAGGCGGCGAGGGTTTTGAGCGAATCCGGATTGATCACGCTGACGAAGCCGCCTTCGGCCGCGTCGGGATCGGCCACGGTGAAGAGGCGGTCGTAGAGGCGAACCTCGGCGGCCACTCCGTGCTCGGCACTGACCCAATGGATTGCCGCCTTGCACTGCACGCCTTCCGGCGCATCGGCACCCTTGGTCCCGGGCAGGTATTCGCAGCGAACCTCAATCACCTTGCCTGAGGCGTCTTTTTCAAAGCCGGTGCACTTGACGATGTACGCTCCGCGCAGGCGGACATAGCGGTCGGGTCCGAGGCGGAAGTATTTCTTCTCCGGCACTTCTTGAAAGTCGTCGGCTTCGATCCATAGCTCGCGCGACATGGCGACGTGCCGCGTTCCCATCGCCGGATTTTTCGGGTGGTTGTCGAGTTCGATGTCCTCGCTCGTGCCTTGCGGCCAGTTTTCGATCACCAGTTTGACCGGGTCGAGTACCGCCATCCGCCGCGGGGCGACCGTATTGAGATGGTCGCGGACCTCGAATTCCAGCAGCGCGACATCGGTCACGCCGTCGAACTTGGTGATGCCGACTCGATGGCAGAAGTTTCTAACAGCCTCGGCCGGATAGCCGCGCCGGCGAATGCCGGAAAGGGTTGGCATGCGTGGGTCGTCCCAACCCGTCACCAAAGCATCCTTCACCAGCTGGAGCAGCTTCCGCTTGCTCATCACGGTGTAGCTCAGATTGAGCCGCGAGAACTCGATCTGCCGGGGTTTGGCCGGCACCGGGCAGTGCTCGATGACCCAATCGTAGAAGGGTCGGTGGATCTCAAACTCGAGCGTGCACAGAGAGTGGGTGATCTTTTCTTTCGCGTCTTCCAGCGGGTGGGCGAAGTCATACATCGGGTAGATGCACCACGCGTCGCCGGTGTTGTGATGGTGGGCGTGCATGATCCGGTAGATCACCGGGTCGCGCATCACGATGTTCGGCGAGGCCATGTCGATTTTCGCCCGAAGCACCGCCTCGCCTTCCTTGAACTCGCCGCCGCGCATCCGGGCGAAGAGTTCCAGACTCTCTTCCACCGGCCGCTCGCGCCATGGCGACGGGGTGCCGGGGACGTTCAAGTTGCCGCGGCTTTCCTTGATCTGCTCCGGCGTCTGCTGATCGACGTAGGCGAGGCCGTTCCGGATCAGATGAACGGCGCAGTCGTAGAAAAATTCGAAGTAGTCGCTTGCGAAGAAGAGGTCGTCGCCCCAGTCGAAGCCGAGCCACTTCACATCGGCCTTGATGCTATCGACGTATTCGGTTTCCTCCTTCGACGGGTTGGTGTCGTCGAAGCGCAAATGACAGCGTGCGCCGGTGGCGGCGTTCTCCTGCGCGATCCCGAAGTTCAGGCAGATCGATTTGGCGTGGCCGAGGTGCAGGTAGCCGTTGGGCTCCGGCGGGAAGCGCGTGATGGTCGTAGCGTGTTTGCCGGAGGCTAGGTCGTCGGCAATGATTTCGCGGATGAAATCGAGTTTGGGCGAGTCGGACATTTGAAGAAAGGGGTCGGGTGCTAGGAGTAGGGGGTCAAGGGCTGAAATGGGATGCCTTTCACCGGCCCCTAGCCCACGACCCCTGGTCCCTCATTTCGCGAGTTCTTGGAGTAGCGCTTGGTTCAGCCGAATCCCCGCCTCGAAGTTCTCGACTGGGAAATTTTCGTCGGGCGAGTGGATCTGGGCATCGGCGAGGGCGAGGCCTAACAAAAGCGTGTCTGCTCCGAGAATGTCGCGGAAGGCTTGGACGATCGGGATACTGCCGCCTTCGCGAATCAGCACCGGTTCGGCGTCGAATGCGTTCCGCAGTGCGCGTTGTGCGGCGAGACCGAAGGTGCCGTTCGGGTCGCAATGGTAGGGCTTGCCGTCGTGGCCGCCGAGATAGAGCAGCGAAACTCCGGGCGGGCAGTGCTTTTCGAAATGCGCCTTCACCTTTTCGAGGATGTCGGCCGGGTCCTGGTCGGGCACCAGGCGGAAGGAAAACTTGGCCATCGCTTCGGCCGGCAGCACGGTCTTGGAGCCCTCGCCCTGATAGCCGCCGCCGATGCCGTTGACCTCTGCGGTCGGGCGGGCCCAGGTGCGCTCGGCGGAGGAGTAGCCTTCCTCGCCGAAGAGGCTGCCGCTACCGGTGACCTTCAGGTAGTCGGCGTCTGATACGCCGGGGACCTTGGCCCACATCTCGCGCTCCCAAGCTTCGAGCGGGCGGACATCGTCGTAAAACCCTTCGATCATCACCTTGCCGTACTCGTCGTGCAGGCTGGCGACCAAACGGGCGATCGCGGTCGCGGGGTTTGCCACCGCGCCGCCGAAGAGCCCCGAGTGAAGATCGCGCGCCGGACCGCGGAGGATCACCTCGCAGCAAGCGATTCCCCGCAGCCCGTAGCCGAGGGTGGGCACGCCGGGTGCCACCATGCCGGTGTCGGAAATCGCGATCACATCGCACTTTAGCAAGTCCCGGTGAGATTCGAGGAAGGGTGCGAGGTTTGGGCTTCCGATCTCCTCTTCGCCTTCGAAGAGAAAGGTGAGGTTGACCGGTAGATCCGCGCTCTCTTTCAGCGTTTTTTCCACACCCAGCACATGGGCGAGCATCTGGCCTTTGTTGTCGGTCGCGCCGCGGGCCCAGATTTTTCCATCGCGGATCTCTGGCTCGAAGGGTGGGGTGGTCCAGAGGTGGAGGGGATCGACAGGTTGAACATCGTAATGACCGTAAATCAGCACCGTCCTCCGGTCGGCGCGGTGTTCATTTTTCGCCACCACGACCGGATGACGCGCAGTCTCGTGCAGCGTGGCGGACAATCCCATCGCGGATAGCTTTGCGACCAGCCATTCCGCGCAGTCTCGCACGTCTCCAGCGTGCCGGGAATCGGTGGAGATGCTGGGGAAACGAAGGAAGGCGAACAGGTCTTCAAGCTCCGGTGTCATTCCGGCGAATCAAGCCGCCCACCCGCCCGGCCGGCAAGGCCAATTCACATCCGATCCCGCTCTTCGCGAATCACCGCGCAGGCATCGTAAAGGGCGAACATCACCACGAAAATGGCGAGCAAACCGCAGCCACCCCACCAGACGACGAAGCGCCAGAGCTCTGCCCGCAGCCAACCGTCAATTCCCCATAGCCCGGTCGCAAATACCGCCAGTAGCAAAAGAACGCTGCGTCCCATGGCCCGTCTCCGCGTCGAGCGATCGTGCAGCATGGCCTTGGCCAGGGCCTTGCTGGCCTGCCAATCCGTTGGGATTTCGGGTTGCATCGAGGCAGAAGTTCCATCGCCTCCCCCTGTTCCGCAAGCCCAGCCTTTCCACGGCTTCACTCGAAGAAGCCCCGTCGCTCTTCGAGCACCCGCCGGTTTTTCTTTGTCGGTCGACCCTGATCGCCCGCCAGTCGGAGAGTTCGCGCCTCGCTCCAAATTTTTCGCAGCTCGGACACCTCGCTTGAGGTCAGTTCCTCGCAGACTGCTCTCGCCTCCGGCGCGCCGACGCGCTTGTCGATCAATCCGAGCACCCGAACCGTCCTCATGCCTGGACCTTCGGGGAATGGCAAATCGATCACTTCGCCGCCTTTGAGATCCGACGATGCCTTCAAAATCCGTTCGCCCGATTTCACCCGTCCTCCCTCACAGGCCTTGGCGGCCAGTCCGCGGGTCTTGAACAAACGGACCGCCCACAGCCATTTGTCGACGCGCACGCTGTTCATCCGCACGAGAGAGATCGTAGTTTCACGCCGCCGAAATTGCACCGTCGCTTCTTCCGCTTCAAGACGCTCTTCCGGATTCGTCATTCGGAAATTCCACATTCTTCGATTTCCCCCTCTACTCCCCGCATGCACGCCGCCGACCTCACGCCCGAACTCCTTAGCCCCGCTGGCAACTGGGACTGCGCCCGCGCTGCCGTCGCTGCAGGGGCGGATGCGATCTTCTTCGGCCTGCCGAAATTCAACGCCCGCCTGCGCGCCGACAATTTCACCGAAGCCGATCTGCCCGAGCTGATGGTATTCCTCCACAAGCACGGCGTGAAAGGCTTCGTCGCGATGAACACGCTGATCTTCACCGGCGAGCTCGAAGCCGCCGAGCGTCAGCTCCGTCTGATCGCTGATGCTGGGGTCGATGCCTTGATTATCCAAGACCTTGGCCTCGCGAAAATGGCCCGCGAGATCGCGCCTGAAGTCGAACTTCACGCCTCGACCCAGATGACCATCAGTTCGCCGGAGGGTCTGCGTTTTGTGGAGTCGCTTTTTCCTCTCGAACGCGCCGTCCTTGCCCGCGAGCTCTCCGTAAAAGAAATCGGTCGCTTCGGTCCCGCGTCCACGACGCCGCTCGAAGTCTTCGTCCACGGCGCCCTTTGCGTCGCTTATTCCGGGCAGTGCCTGACCAGCGAGTCTCTCGGCCAGCGTTCCGCCAACCGCGGCGAATGTGCCCAAGCCTGCCGCATGCCCTACGAACTCGTCGTCGACGGAGAGACCCGTGACATGGGCGAGCGCCGTTATCTGCTCAGCCCGCAGGATCTCGCCGCTGTTGATTTGATCCCCGAACTGGTGAAGGCCGGGGTCAAGTCTTTCAAAATCGAGGGCCGTCTCAAGAGCCCCGAATACGTCGCCGCCGTTACCCGCGTCTATCGTAAGGCGCTCGATGCCTGCCTTCGGCCATCCGCCGCCGATCCCGCTCAATCCCCGATCACGCCCATCGACCGCTACGAGCTGGAAATGACCTTCTCGCGCGGACTCACCAGCGGCTGGCTTGGGGGAACCGATCACCCTTATCTCACCCACGGCCGATTCGGCAAGAAACGCGGCCCGCTGCTCGGCACCATCGCTGCGTGTGGGGGCACCTGGATCGAACTCTGTGATCGTACCGGAATTCCGCTGAAAGCTGGTGATGGCGTGGTCTTCGATGCAGGCGAGAATCGTGACCTCGAGCAGGGCGCTAAAATTTGGAAAATCGAGGGCGAACGCATCATTTTCCACCGCAGCTTCAGCGGCATCAATTTCAGCCGACTCAAGCCCGGCCAGACGATCTACAAAACTTCCGACGAAAAGCTGGAGTCCGACATCCGGCGCTTTTGGCAAAACGCCAAGTTGCGTGGGTTGAAGCAGCCCCTCCACTTGGTCGCCAGCGGCAAGCCCGGCGAGCCATTGAAAGTGGCTTGCGGCCGATGCTCGGTGACGAGCGAAATGCCTTTGGGCGAGGCGGCGAAGCATCCGCTCACGGTCGAAACCCTCCGCGCCCAGCTCGGCCGCCTCGGGGATACACCTTTCGAACTCGCTTCCCTCGATTTCCAGCTCGAAGGCGATTGCCACCTGCCACTCTCAGAGATCAATCGCCTGCGCCGCGAACTCGTGGAAGCCCTTCCCTCGCAAGAGGCGGGCGGGCGCTCCTCCCGCAGCGCCTCCGCCATTAGCGTGCACGATCTGCTTCCCCCGATCCCCGGGTCCCACGAGTCCGGCCCTCCGCCCGTGCTCTCGGTCCTTTGCCGCAGCCTCCCTCAGGTCGAAGCCGCCCTCGATCGCGGCGTCCCCACCATCTACTGCGACTTTGAAGACCCCCGTCGCTACAAGGACGCCGTCGTCCTCAGGCAGTCGGCAAGCGGCCATCGCCCATCTGCCATCCTCCTTGCCACGCCTCGGATCATGAAGCCAGGCGAGTCCGGCTATCTCAAGCTGATCGATCGATCCGGAGCCGATGGCATCCTGCTGCGAAACCTCGCGGCCCTCGAGTACTACAAAGATCGTAACGACTTGCGGAAGGTCGCCGATTTCTCGCTCAACGTCGCCAATCCGATCAGCGCCCGGCTGCTCAAGGAAGCCGCCGATCTGGAAACGCTGACGGTTTCGTACGACCTGAACGTCGGGCAGGCGATCGATCTGTTGGAAGCCGCGCCGCCGGAGTGGTTTGAGCTGACTCTTCACCAGCACATGCCGATGTTCCATATGGAGCACTGTGTTTTCTGCACCTTCCTCAGCAGCGGAACCAGTTACAAGGACTGCGGGCGACCCTGCGAAAGTCACGTCGTCCACATGCGCGACCGCGTCGGCCAGCTGCACCGACTGACCGCCGATGTCGGCTGTCGCAACACCCTGTTCAACGGCCGAGCCCAGACCGGTGCCCGCTTTTTCGACGAACTCCGCGCGACCGGACTTGCGAAATTCCGCATCGAGCTGCTCGACGAAGATGATCTCGGAGCTCTGCGCGCCATTGGCGCCTATCAGGACCTCCTCGCAGGTAGGATCGATGCCGCCACATTGCTCGACAACGTCAAGGCCTTCGAAAAGCTCGGCGTTACCGAGGGCACCCTGAAGTAGGTCGTCCACCCCCCGCTTGCCACGGGCCCTCCTCAAAGCTGCCATTCCACCGGCTGACATGCAGGTTTACACCATAAAGGGCGCCGAGCATGCCGTTCTTCACCGGCATCTGCGTCGGGCCGTCTATGATAATCCGGCCTTCCTCTGCCGGTTTGATCGGATTGCCGTGCCGAAGCGCTTTGCCCATTGGGCGCGGCGGAAATCGGAGATTCGCTGGAGTTTGCTACTGACTAAGAGAAGTCGGGCGATTTCTCCGATGATGCCGGGCAGAAGGCGTGACAAAGCGGCGGCGTGACCATCGTCCCACGCGGGGCTGCCTCGAAGCTGTGGCGGTGATACCAGAGTTGGCGGTGCTTCGTGACGCGCTGGACAGTCGCACCATCGTTGCTCCACGCGAGGGGCGGAAATCCCCCGGCTTTGCAAATCTCCGTTCTTCGCTCTTGGCTAGGCGGTCTTCCCGCTTAACGTCGCCCCGCCATGTCTTCGCCCAAATTGTTCAGCCCCGGTCCCGTCGATGTTTCGCCCGAAACCTTCGCGGCCATGTCCCACACCATGATCGGTCACCGTGGTTCGGAGTTCGAAGCTCTTTATGCGTCTCTTCAGCCGGGCCTGCAGACGATCTTCGGCACCAATCGTCCGGTCTTCATTTCCACTTCCTCCGCGTGGGGTGTGATGGAAGGCGCGCTTCGCAATCTTGCCCGAAAGAAAGTGCTCTGCCTCTGCTGCGGCGCCTTTTCCGACAAGTGGTTGGATGTCGCCAAGAAATGCGGCTACGAGGCGGATTCGGTGCAAGTCGAGTGGGGCGAGGCGATTCATCCCGAGGCCGTTCGGGCCAAGCTCGCCGAGGGTGGTTTCGACACGGTCACTTTCATCCACAGCGAAACGTCGACCGGTGTGCTCAACGATCTTGCCGGTATCGCCAAAGTGGTGAAGTCGTTCCCCGATACGATGCTGATCGTCGACACCGTGTCCTCACTTTCCACCGTGCCGGTCGATATGGATGCGAACGGTGTGGATGTGATGCTGGCCGGGGTTCAGAAGGCATTGGCGCTTCCGCCTGGCATGGCGGTGTTCGCCGTCTCCGAGGCCGCGATGGAGCGCGCGAAGGGCACTCCGAATCGTGGGTATTATTTCGATTTCGTGGAGTTCGCGAAAAATGCGGCGGTTCATAATACGCCGTCCACGCCTGCGATTTCGATCCTCTTTGGCCTCCAATACATCCTCGGTCTCATCGAGAAGGAGGGTTTTGCCGCCCGCCAAGCGCGCCATGCCGAGACAAATGCGATGATTCACGCCTGGGGCGCCCGCCACGGTTTCGAGCACTTTGCTCCTGAAGGTCGACGCTCGAACGCGCTGACTTGCTTCAAAACTCCCGAGGGCTTCGATCTCTCGGGCTTTATCAAAAACCTCAAGACCAAGCACAATTTCCTGATCAATGGCGGCTACGGCAAGATCAAGGGCAGCACCTTCCGGATCTCGAATATGGGCAACGAGAGCGTTGCGACGATGCAGGAGTTGATCGATGCCATGGACGATGTTCTCGGCTGATTTTGGGCGCGTCGTCCCCTGTTGGGTTGGCGCGCTTTTTTTAGACCTGCAGTTGCTAGAGCGTTCCTCTCTGCCATGAGATCCTTCTTCCTGCTGATCGCTCTAAGTCTTTCTGTCTCGGCCGATCCCAATGCGGTTTCGCCGGAGGAGCTGGAAGATGGCTTCAAGCCGCTTTTCGACGGCAAGACGCTGGCGGGTTGGCGGACTTACAAGGCAAGAGAGCCGAAACCTCAGTGGCAGGTCGTCGATGCCTCCATCACGCTGACCACGGGTGGTGGTGGCGACTTGATCACGGAGAAGCAGTTTGCGGATTTCGAGTTGCGCTGGGAGTGGAAAATCGCTGCGGAGGGAAACTCGGGCGTCATGTGGCGGGTTGCCGAGACCGATCAAGCCGCCTCGCGAACGGGGCCCGAGTATCAGTTGCTCGATCCTGCGGCGCAGGGCAGGTTTCTCGCTGAGGTCGCGAAAGGCAACGTGGGCGGCGCTCTCTACGATCTCGACCCGGCCGATCCTGGCCTGTCGAAGCCAGCGGGGCAGTGGAACAGCAGTCGCTTGCGGGTGCGAGGCAGTCGGATGGAGCTGTTTCTCCGGGGAATTCTAACCGCGGACGTCGATCTCGAATCGGAGGAATGGGCGCGAAAGATCGCCGCCTCGAAGTTCGCCACATGGCCACGCTTTGCGAAGGAGCCGAAGGGCCACATATGCCTGCAGGATCACGGGAACCCGGTTTCGTTCCGTCACCTGAGGATTAAGGAGCTGTGAAGCTGCTGCAGGGGGGCGAGGCGGATCATCCCCAGCGCTGCCGTCATTCGCCCGGATCCCCGTTTTTGCAGCTACTCCGACAAATAAGGTAGGTTCCAGCAGCCAGCAGTCCTACGAGCAGGGCTCCACCGCCGATGCCGAGGGAGTGGCGCGGTGGATTTTTGCGCAGGGAACGGAGGCGGGAGAGTGCGAGGTTGCTGCTTGAGACGATGCCTTGGCGAGCTTGCTGGGCAAGATTGCGGGCACCATCGGGTAAGCTTTGACACGCGGTATGCCTCACCAAATGGCCGATATCTTGGCGGAGGAGCGAGATGTCTTCACGGACGCGGGAAGCCAGTCCCGTGTTGCGGCTGTCGTGGGTGGGGGTATTCATGATGAGGAGGGGGATGACTGGGCAATAAGCACCTGCATCGACCTTTTCGCAACAAAGGCTTTTTCCGCATCGTGATGAGGCCGAAACCGCCGGGGGCACTTCCGGTAAAAACAAAACGGACGCCCTTGGTAGGGCGTCCGTTTCAAAGTTCGACTTCGGGAAAACCGGAAAATTTACGCTTGGTGGGCTGCTGCTGCCGCGGCGGCTTCCTCGGCCTTGGCGGTCTGCGAGGGACTGCTGTAGCGCCAGCGAACTTTGTGGCGCTTCGGCGCGGTGCGGGCCTTGCGGATCTTGCGGCTGGCGGTGGATTCAAATGCGCGGCGGCGGCGCATTTCTTCGAGGATGCCTTCGGTATCCAGTTTGGTCTTGAGGCGTTTGAGAGCCCGGTCGACAGGCTCGCCTTTCTTCAACACCACTCCACGCATGCTACGGTCGCTCATTCGATTCGAATCTTGTTTTCCTAAAGTCGGGGCGCGGAGGCTGAAACCGCCGCCGCACCTTGTCAACCCGCGAGTTCGCGATTTTCAGGGCCCCCTCATTTTGAATCTGCAAGTTTGAGGAACCGTTCGAGTGTGGCGGTGGAGAGGCAGGCGCGTTTGCGCTTGCCGGCGATGGAGTCCTT
>RDYP01000019.1 GCA_004293445.1 Verrucomicrobiota bacterium
CACTACTCGAGGCGAAGTGAATTCGAGGACTGCGAGGAGTTGGCGGGCGCGACTAGCGCCCATGAACCAAGTGTAGGCAGAGAAGTCGTCGTTGAATTCCTCAAAAGGCGGGAGACCGAGCAGGATTACCGCCCGGGCATCGAGGCCCTTTGCTTTGTTGATCGAGCAGTGGCGGATCGTGTTGCTGAAGGTGACGGGCTCGGTGATTTCACGAAGGTTTCGATCGACCAAGACCCGGGTGCTGCCGAGTGCGCTGCGAGTGACGTCAGATTGCTTGTGAAGGATGAGGACTTCTTCAGGTTCGCAGAGTCCGTCTTTTTTCCAGCGTGTGAGGATCGCGGTGATCCGTGCCACGGCTTCGGAGGAAGTGTTGTAAGAATATCGTTCTACTGGAGGCCCTTCCGGTAGGTGATCACCATTGCCTAGAGCTTCGAGCATGGGGTTGATTGCGGGGTGCCGGTGTGTTTGAAAGAAACTCCAGAGTGGTCGGGTGTAGCGGACGGCAGGTTGCAGTCGGAGATGAACGGGCTGAGACCAAACGCTGGCGAGCGAGTGGGTGCTGAAACGTTCTGGGTCTCGAAATGGAGGACGTTGAGCCGGATCGTAGAAGATGCTCGCGGGTGCTTCACGGCCGGAGCGCAGGAGTTGTTGGTAGATCGACCACCACCCGCCTGGTTCCAAATTTGAATCGCTGGATGGAGGAGTCGGCCAATTCGTGTCGTGGTCTTGGCCTTCGTCGACTACGAGGGCGTCGAAGATCGGCCATTTCGCACGTGCGGCTTCGATTTTTGAAAGTGCGAGAACGTGTTGTGGGAGAAGAACTTCGTAGTAGTGGCGAAATTCCTCAAGTGAGGCGCCGGTTTGAGGACTGGGAGGTGGATTACCGGCGTCCGCGAGACTTCGGAAAAGCTCTTCCCAGCCGAGCACGACCACTTTGCCGTGGTCGATTTTTCGCATGGCGACGATATTTTTGAGATGGGCGGTGAGAGCGAGATTGTAGACAAGAAAGAGAACGTTTTGCCCGTCTGCTTGTTGGGCGTAGTGGAAAGCCTGTTCGAGCGCGTGCCAGGTTTTACCGGTTCCTGTTCCACCTCGAACGAGGAGTTGGCGGTTATCGCGAAGTTGATCGAGAAGTGAGAATTGTGTGGTGAGTTGGCGTTGGAAGAGTTGCTCGGTGTGGTCGAGAAAGTTTCGTCTGGCGACTGGCTGCACACTGGCTCCGAAGATGGCGAGTATCCGGTCACGCGTGGGATGAGGGACGGCTTGGGCAACCTTGTCGCCGAAGAGGTAGATCCAAGTGCGGATCCAGTTTTCGAGGTCGTTTTGAAAGACGAGCAAGTTTCGCGGGATGCCTTGAATGTTTGGATATTCCCGCGAGGCGACTTCGCCTGAAATGCACAGTGCTTTGGCGACCCAGATGGGCGATCCGGCGGCGTTGACCATGCGGCGTATGGCTGACCATTCGCTCATCAGTTGGTCGATCGGGTTTTCAGATTCACCTTCCCGAGCGCCTGTCGATTGGAACCAACGTGCGAGCTTGTTTTTGACTTCTAACACGAGCAATCCCCCGGCGGGGCCGAGCACGAGAAAGTCGCCTTCGCGATCGATTCCTTGCGCGTCGCGGTAGTAGTAGCCCCAGAGGATGGTCCATTTTTCATCGAGCTTCTTGAGCTGCTCCGCCACGCGGATTTCCGATGGGTGACAATGTTCGTTCGGTCGGTGGATAATCCAATGTGCCATCGCAGGCGGCACTGTGATTCATCGTGATGCGGGAGTAAAGGGACGGGTCGTGGTCGAGTGGTTCGTTGCCGTCGATTTTCGTGGCCAGGCCGATGGATTTGATGGAGGCCTTTATTTTAAAGTCGAGGTGGCTTGTTCCGAATTACTGGGCATCAGACTCCGGCGGGGCCTGCATCATTTTTCAAATACTGTTCTATTGAACATTTAAAATGATCCATTTAGATTGTGGTCATGGTTGCGCCGACGATCGAGGATTTGCGTAGGAAGCTGCGGGAGAAGTTCCCGCAAGCGCATGAGGTTCGTGTTTTGGAAGAGGGCCAGGTCCGGTCGGAGAGGCCTTTTGATCCGATGTTTTTTCCATCGGGAGCGATTTCTGAGGTTTTGGGGCCGGGGGGAGCTTTGATGTTGGCGGGTTTGCTGGGGGAACCGGAGGCTTGTGTGGCGTTGCCCGACTTCGTGCTGATCGACGCTGGGGATGGATTTGATCCGGGATCGTTCAGTGTGGCGGCGTGTTCGCGTTTGTTTTGGGTGCGTTGTTTGACGGTGGAGCAGATGTTGAGGGCCGCTGAGTTGTTGGTGCGGGATGGCAATTCGTCCTTCGTATTGCTGGACAGTCGAGGGGTGGCGCGGGCGGATTTGCAGGCCTTGCCGGCTTCCGCGTGGTGGCGCTTGAAATTGGCGACGGAGCTTGCCGGGTGCCGGGTCGTGGTCATGTCTGATGTTCCGCAGGTGCCGTGTGCTGCGTTGCGGATATCGCTGGCGGCACGCTTGGATCTGGCGGATTTTGAGCTGTCTCGGCGGGAATTGGTGCAACGAATGCGGGTGGTCTTGGAGCGTGGAAGGAGAAGTGCGTGAGTGGGGGGCTGGTTGTTTTACGACGCATCCAAGAATCATGTTTGCAGCGCTTTATCTCCCGGATCTTTCGGTTTTGGCGGTTTTGCGACGTCGGGAGGACGCCCGTGTAAGGCCCTGTGCGGTGCTGGAAGTCGTGCAAGGTGCGGTTTTGGAAAAGGTGAAGTTGCCCTTGTTGGCAGTGAATGAATGGGCGCGCGGGGCGGGGATTGATGTCGGGTGGCCGCTGAATCGGGCTTTGGTGCGATGCCCGGATTTGTTGGTTTTGCCGCCGGATCCTGCGGGTGAAGCGGAACTGCTGCAGGAGATGATCGGTCTGGCGGAATGCATCACGCCGGATCTGGAAGTGGCGGGACGCGATACCTTGCTGCTCGATCTTTCGCGGGCTTCGTCGAAGCAGGCATCGGGACTAGGTTCTTTGGAGATGTTGGAAGGCGAGCTGTGCCATGTGAAAGCCGCAACGCCGGATTTGGCGTGGTTGGCGGTGAGGCATGCGGCTTGCCATGGTCGGTATGTTTCGGCGGAGGATATCCAAGCTTTGCCGCTGGAGTTGCCTAGTGGGGTGGGGGTGCTCGGGGTGTTGGAGGATTGGGGGTTGCGAACCATGGGGGATTTCATGGCGTTGGCTCGTCAGGATTTGATGGAGCGACTGGGGCGTTGGGCTGGTGAGTGGCACGATTTGCTGCATGGCAAAAGGTGCCGACTGCTGCGACTCCATCGGCCCCCTGAGAATATGGCGCAGTCGGTGGATTTCGAAGATGGGATAGCTTTGGTGGAGCCTTTGGTTTTCACATTTCGGCGTTTGTTGCATGCCTTGTCGGCACGATTGATGGCGCGTCATGTGGCGGTGAAATCGATGAAGATCGGTTTTCGGTTGGAGTCGGGTGTGTGCTTGGAGCGGGTGATTCGTCTGCCCGAGCCTCGTGTGGGGGAGGTGGAGTTGCTGCGTCCGGTGGAAGTCTTGTTAGAAACGGTGAAGCTGAAGTCGCCGGTGAGTGGGCTGAGCTTGGATGTCGAAACCATGCCGCCGACTGCGGCGCAGCGGGATTGGTTCGTTCGCCAGCTTCCGCGGCCTGAGCGGTGGAGTGATACGCTGGCGAGGCTCGATGCCTTGTTGGGGCCGGGTCGGACGGGGATTCCTGTACCGTCGTCGGGACATCGGCCGGATGATTTTCACATGCGGTCGGGTGATGGTTCGGATGCTTTGGAGGAGGGGGATTTTGTGCCGAATTGTCCGGTTCCTTTGCGTCGGTTCCGGCCACCGCATGAGATTGCGGTGGCTTTTGCGCCGGGGCCGCGGCCTCTGGCTTTGCTGAGTGGTCCGTATCGCGGAGAGATCGTCGCTTGTCGTGGGCCCTTCAAGCATTCCGGTGATTGGTGGGATGCTACCGTCGCGTGGAAGCGGCTGGAGTGGGATCTTTGTCTCGGTGGGCAGTGTTTGTTACGGTTGGCATTTTTGCCGCCAGATCGTTGGTGCTTGGAGGGGATTTATGCCTGAAGCCTGAGAAGAGGGAGCGTGATGGATGACTTTCAGACAGGGACAAGTTGCTGGCGGCAAGAAGAGGCGGCCGGGGGCTGGGGTATTTTGCGTTGATGAGAATTGAGCCGTCATTTTGTGAATTTCATGCCCGGTCGGCATTTTCGTTTCTGCGTGGTTCGAGCCCGCCGGAAGTGATGGTGGCGAGGGCGGCGGAACTGGGATTGGGGGCGATTGCGATTACCGATCATGAGGGATTTTATGGTTCTGCGCGTGCTCACAAGGCGGCCCTGGAACATGGGGTTCGGGCAATCGTCGGTGCGACCTTGGAGATCGATGGGGCGGGGGTGCCGGTGCTTTGTGCGACGCGTCGGGGATATCGTGCGCTGTCCCGTCATTTGAGTGATCGCCATCTAAAAACGGCGATGCTGGAAGGCTCGCTGGATGGTGGTGACCTGTTTGTGCTGAGTGGCGATCGTGAGGGGCCGGTGCTGCGGCACTTGCTACGAGATGACAAGAAAGCTGCTCTAACAGCTCTGAGGGGCTTGGTTGCGGTGTTCGGTCGGGAGAATGTGTTCGTGCAGATCCAGCGCCATGAATTGCGGGATGATGCTCGATTGAATCGGCATCTGATCGATCTCGCGGGGCACTTAAGATTGCCGCTGCTGGCCAGCAACTCGCCCTTGCATGCGAAGCGGGAGGATCGGGCGTTGGCGGATGCTTTTGCCTGCCTGCGTCATCATGTGCCGCTCGATGGGGCGGGTTTGCTGCTCGCTCCGAATGCCGAGCGTCACCTCAAGTCGCCGCGCGAGATGGGTGTGTTGTTTGCCGACTTGCCGGAAGCATTGGCGAACACTTGGCGTTTGGCGGAGAGGATCGATTTCACTTTGGAGAAACTGGGTTATGAGTTCCCGGATTTCCGGGGCGAAGATGGTCGGGTGCTGTCGATGGGTGAGCAGACAGAGTATTTGCGCAGAGTGAGTCGTGAGGGGGCGATCCGGCGCTATGGATGCTATCGGGACGAGGTGCGGAGGCAGCTTGAAAAGGAGATCGAGTTGATCGCTCGCTTGGAGCTTTCCGGGTATTTTTTGATCGTGCGGGACATCGTCGAGTTTGCTCGAGCGGAGGGCATTCTTTGCCAGGGTCGAGGTTCGGCAGCGAACTCGTTGGTTTGCTTTGTGCTCGGGATTACGAACGTCGACACGGTGAAGCATGGGCTGGTCTTCGAGCGTTTCCTGTCGGAGCATCTTGCGGGCGGCAAGCAGCACAAGAGTTGGCCGGATATTGATATCGATTTCCCTTCGGGAGCGCAGCGGGAGAAAGTGATTCAATACGTTTTCCGTAAGTATGGAGAACGGGGTGCGGCGATGACGGCGAACGTGATCACGTATCGTCCGAAGTCGGCGTTTCGAGAAATGTCAAAGGTGTTGGGTTTTCCGTCTTCGTTGGCGGATCGCTTTTCCATGTTGGGAGGAGATGCAGAAGCGCCTCGTGATGGGGAAGAGAGGCGAGAGGGTTTCGAGAACCTCATGGCGGGTTTGTTGCCGCCGTCGCATCCGCGCTTGCCGGCTTTGGAAAATCTCTATCACGCGGTGCTGGGGATGCCGCGGCATCTGGGTCAGCATTCAGGTGGGATGGTCATTTGTGACCGTGGGTTGGATGAGGTGGTGCCCATCCAGCCGGCGACGATGCCGGGGCGCACGGTGGTGCAGTGGGACAAGGATGATTGCGAGGATTTGGGGATCGTGAAGATCGATCTGTTAGGTTTGGGGATGCTGGCGGCGATGGAAGAGATGATCGAAATCACCGGCCGTTTGGGGACGAGGGTCGAGCCAGCAGGGATTGATCTGGCTGATCCCGCGGTGTTCGAGATGCTGCATCGTGCGGATACGGTCGGGACTTTTCAGGTTGAGTCGCGAGCGCAGATGGCGACTTTGTCGATCTTGCGGCCAAATACTTTTTACGAGGTGGCGATTCAGGTGGCGATTGTGCGTCCCGGGCCGATTGTGGGTGAGTTGCTTCATCCTTACTTGCGGCGACGGAATGGTTTGGAGCGGGTGGACTGCATTCATGATGACCTGCGAGGGGTTCTGGGTCGGACATTGGGGGTCCCTTTGTTTCAGGAGCAGGTTTTGAAGATGTCGATGATCCTAGCGGGTTTCGACGGAGGAGAAGCGACGGAGTTGCGTCGCGCGATGGCCTTTCATCGTGATGACGAGCGGATGCGTCGTGTGGTTGCCAAACTGCGGCGGCGGATGAGTGAAAGGGAGGTGTCGGAAGAAGTTCAGGAGAAGGTCGTGGAGTCGACCGGGAACTTTGCGCTCTATGGATTTCCGGAGAGTCATGCGTTGTCTTTCGCGTCGATCGCTTATTGGTCCTGCTGGTTCAAGGTTCACCATCCGGCGGCTTTCTACACGGGTCTGATCAATCATCAGCCGATGGGTTTTTATTCTGCGCATTCATTGATTCAGGATGCGAAGCGGCATGGTATCCGGGTGTTGCCGGTTTGCTGCCTGAGCAGCGGGGTGGGGACGAGGGTGGTGGATGCGGGGACGATCCGGCTCGGGTTGGATCGGGTGTCGGGATTGTCGGCTGCGACGCGGGAACGGATCGTGAAAGAGCGGGAGCGGGACGCGTTCGTTTCGTTGGAAGATTTTCTCGGACGGGTCGTGCCGAATGCGAAGGAGCGACGATTGTTGGCAAAGTCGGGTGCCTTGAACGGGCTACCGGAAGCGGGGCATCGGCGGCGGGCGATGTGGCAGGTCGAGCTGCCCTTGTTCGATGATTTGCTAAGTGGGGTGGAAAAGAAAAGCGGGTGCGCGCTGCCCGAAATGACGATTTCAGAGAGGCTGGCAGCGGATTTGGCGACTCAGGGGGCATCGACTGGGCCTCATCCGATGAAATTGTGGCGGCAGCGTTTAGGGTCGCCACGGCTTTTGCGGGCGACGGATCTGGAGGCCTTGCCGCAGGGCTTGCCGATCCGAGTGGGTGGGCTGGTGATCTGTCGTCAACGGCCGGGTACGGCGAAGGGGCATTGTTTCATCTCGTTGGAGGACGAGACGGGAATTGCGAATCTGTTCGTGCCGAAGAAGACCTTTCAGAGGTTGCGGAGGGTGATTGTCAGCGAGTCTTTTTTGATGGCGGAGGGGCGGCTGCAGATTTCCGAAGGGGGGCAGCGGACGGTTCATGTGAGTGAGCTGGGGCCGCTACCGGGTTGCGAGCCGGGACATGTGGCGCGTTCGCATGATTTCCACTGAGGACGGGTGGCTCCGATCGGATGAGGCAGGCTTATTTCACGCAGCGGAAACCGGTGTGGTTGCTTGGCGATTCGTTGTCCTGCGAGTGGCGTGCCGCGGGTCGGTAGCGCATGCAATAGGAGATGTGGCAGAGGAAGGATCCGCCCTTGATCACGCGATGGATCATGCCTTGGTTTTTCAGGCCGGTATCGCGGTTGATCCAGTGGGTGGGGCCTTGTGGTTTGTCGGGGGAGCAGGTGCTGAAATAAGTGGGGTCGTAGAGGTCGTTGCAGAGTTCCCAAGCATTTCCTGCCATGTCGAAGAGGCCGAAGGAGTTGGGCGGGAAGGATCGAACCGGGGCGCTGCCGGGATGACCATCTTCGGCGCTGTTATGGTTAGGGAAGTCGCCTTGCCAAGTGTTGGCCATCCACTGGTTGTTTGGTGTGAGATCATTGCCCCAGATGTAGATTTTTCCGGTGAGTCCGCCACGTGCGGCGTATTCCCATTCTGCTTCCGTGGGAAGTCGCTTGCCGGCCCATTTCGCGTAGGCGCTGGCGTCTTCGTGGGTGACGCAGACGACGGGGTGGTCGTCCTTGTTTTCGATCGAGCTGCCTTTGCCTTCGGGGTTTCGCCAATTGGCATCGGGGTCGCAGCGCCACCATTCGATCGAGCGGCCGATTAGGTTCGGATCGCCTTCGATGCCGGCATTTTTGTTAAAGATGATGGAGCCGTTGCGGAGCGGTGTGGCGGAACGATCGTTGGTCACGGTTCGTTCGGCGAAGGTCAGATAGCGGGTGGCGGTCACGAATTCGGCGAACATCGCGTTGGTGACTTCGGTTTCGTCGATCCAGAAGCTGTCGACCGTGACGGAGTGGGCCGGGCCTTCTTCGGGGAAATATTTCGGGCCGGAGGGGGTGTCGAGAGGGCCGTCTTGTCCCATCGTGAAGCTGCCGCCCGGCAGGTGGACCATGCCATCGCGGCGTTCGAGGCCGGGGACTTGCGGGGGAAGGAAATGGGCGGGCTCGCTGGAGGCCGATTTTTTTTGGCAGCACGGCAGTAGCAGTGCGAGCAGAGGGAGCAGGTGTTTCATCGGGCGGGGCGGAGGATGTGGGTTTCGCGGTGGGCGAGCACGCTGATTTCGAATCGAGGTTGATGAAAGGTGCCGGATGTCCCTTGGATTGCAAAAACGTCTGGCGTGGCGAGGGTGGCGTGGTGATGAGGGATCGATGGTTTCATGGGCCTTGCGGCACTGCAGGTCGGGGGCAGGTATGGAGCTGGATTTCCTACGACGTGGCGAACCAGTCATTCACGCTGATCGTCAACACGATGCTGTTTTCGATTTTTTTCGCCCAAGTCGTGGTGAGAGACGAGACGACGGATGATCGGTGGTGGGCGCTTGCCTATGGTGGCAGCATGCTGGCTGCTGCGATTGGTTCGCCGTGGATTGGTGCCGTGGCGGATGATCGGGGATGGAAAAAGGCGGGGCTGATCGCGACGGGCTTGCTGTGTGGCATCTGCACCTGCGGTTTGGCATGGATCGGGCCGGGACAGATTGCCTTGGCCATGCTGCTTTACGTGCCGGCGAATTTTGCGTTCGCGATCGGTGAAAATTTTCTGGCGAGTTTTTTGCCATCCTTGGCGAGTGAGGAAGAGGTGGGTGAGCTCAGCGGTTTTTCGTGGGGCGTTGCCTATGTCGCGGCCTTCTTGCTGCTTGTGGTAACTGCGGGTGGGATGTCCTTGTTCGGATGGACGGGGCCGGATCAGTGGCGTCCCTTTTTCGTCGTCGCGGGTTTGTGGTTTCTTGGGTTCATGGTGCCGACGCTGCTGTGGCTGCGTGAGCCGCCGGTTTCGCCTGGGCGAGTTTTGGTGGCGGGTCGATCCTGGTGGTCGACTGGGTTTGCCCGCCTGATTGATATCTGCCGGCATTTGCGCAGCCATCGCGATTTGGCGGTTTTGATGGCGGCCTCCTTCTTTTTCGCGACAGGGATGAGCGTGATGGTGTCGTTCGCGAGCAAGCTGGCTGGTGAGTATGGTTTCAAAGAAGTGCAGATGGTGGTGTTCATCGCGGTGATCACGGTTTCCGGGGTGGTTGGAACTCTCGTGCCGATGCGGTTTCAGGATCGGCTGGGTCATCGGGCCACGTCTGCCTTGTTGTTGGCCCTGTGGATTGTGGCGATTTTGGGTTTCGCGGCTTACGCACATCTTTACGAGGCGCATCGAGAGGGCGGGGGTGGTTCGGATTATCCCACGTGGCCACTATGGGTGGTGGGGAATGTGATGGGGTTCGGTCTGGGTTCGCTGGGGGCGGCCAATCGGGCTTTTGTCGCTTATCTCGCTCCGTCCGGGAAATCGGCGGAGACTTTCGGAGTTTGGGGTTTGATGATCAAGCTGGCGGCGGTGATGACTTTTCCTTTCGCCTGGGTGAAAGACACGGCCGGGAGTCCTCGGGCCTTGCTGCTGCTGGCGTTGTTTCTAGTGGTGGGTTTGTTGCTGACCTGGTGCGTTGATGAAAAGAGGGGGCGGGCCTTGGCAGGTGGGGCGAGTTGAAGGGGTTGGCGGACCTGTGGCTTGCACCGGGGCGGCCGCGTGGTATGGATGCCGCCCCGGTTCGCGGGGATCACGCCATGCCAAATTACGATTACGTCTGCCAGAGCTGCGACCACCGATTTGAGGTCTTTCAAAGCATGAACGATCCGAAGCTGGAGGATTGCCCGGTGGCGGGCTGCGGGGGCAAGGTGAGGCGTTTGCTGGGAACGGGATCGGGACTTATTTTCAAGGGTTCGGGATTTTACCAAACGGACTACCGTTCCAGTTCTTACCAGCAAGGGGCGAAGCAGGAAGGCGGTGCTTCCTCATCGTCCGGGACGTCTGCTCCGGCGAGCCCGGCACCTGCTACGAAGGCTGCCGAGTGAGCGTGCTTTCCAAAGCTGAAAGCCTTTGCTAATTCTCCGTCCATGGCCGATGAAATCGAGTTGAAACCCAAGGGCAGTTGCCTTGGCAAGTTGGTCACTCTGGTTGCGCTTTGCGGGGTGGCCGGGTTGGCGGTGGCCTTGTATTTTGTGGTCCGGGCGCAGGACATGTCGGACATCAAGCGCGGTGCCTCTGGCCGGCCGGCACGGGATTTGCGAGAGGTTTTGAAGAACTCGGTCGACCGCGGTTATCCTTTGACGCTGAGCGAGGAGGAGATCAACCGCTACCTGAAGCAGACCCTGTTGGCGAAGCAGGGTGGGGTTTTGGGCGAGGCGGTGACGGTCGATGGCGTCCGGGTCCGGTTGGAGGAAGGGCGGGCGGAAATTGTGATCGAGCGGTCGGTGATGGGTTGGCCGCTGACCCTGTCGATGTTCGTGCGGGTGGAGCAGACCGTGGGCATGAAGGGGGCGACGAGCACTTCGATTTTGCGCGATGGTGGGCCCTTCCTGCCCGAGGTGCCGAGGTTGGCGATGTTGGTCAAAGGCGGAAGATTTGGGCAGTTGGTGGTTCCTCAGGGTTTCTTGCTGCTGGTGCTGCCGTCTTTCGACAAGCTGGCGAAATTGTATGCGGCCGAGTTGGAGTTGGGGTTTCAGGAAATGTCGCGGATCTCGATCATCGACGGCAAGCTGGAGCTCGATCCACGGCCCGATGCCGGGAAGGGATTGCCCGGGGAGCGCGATGTGTTTTGAGATGTCGGCCCGTGTCGTCAGCCTGTTCTTGCTCTCCGTCGCGGTGCTGGACGGCCAGGATTCGGCGTCGTCTGGCGGGCTGTCTCCTGCCGCGCCCGTGACGCGTCCCAGTGGCTCAGAACGCGCGATTAGCCGTTCCGAGATGTTTCGGGTGGCTGGCGGCGACAGCGAGCGGCGGGGATCGGTCGCCTTGTTTCTGGAGAAGGTCCGCGATGACTTTGAAGATTTGTTGCGTGATCGCGATGCTTCCGAGGAGGGGCGGGTTGCTGAGAAAGGTGGCTTCGCCGAGGTGGCGCCGAGGCCTGATGATTTTGTCGTGCCGGTCGATGTCGTATTGCTGGGTAAAGAAGCGGACGAACCCGTGCCCCAGGCGATCGGCTTCGATTTGCGGTTCACGGAAGACTCGTTTTTGCTGCGACTGCGAGTTCACTTGGGCGGTGGGATTGATGAACTGGCATTGGAGCGGGCGGCGCTGACGGTATTGCTTTACGAGCGTTCGCTGCGGGGTTTGAAGCCTGGTGCTTTCGATGATCCGCTGTTGGTCAGGCCGTGGCTGGTCGAGGGCTTGCTTGAGGCCGCGCGTTGGCGTGCCGGCCGAGCGGACCGTGGAATTTATGAAGGGGTCTTCCGTCGGGGAGGGGGCTTCACCTTGGATGAGCTGTTCGAATTGCCGGAGCATCGTTTCAAGCAGCTCGACGGTGCCTCGCGGCTCGCATTTCGCGCCCTGTCCGGGGCTCTGGTCATTGCCCTGCTGGAACAACCGGGCGGGCGGGGTGGGTTTCGTGTATTCTGTGACGATGCCGCGCGTTTTTCCGGAGAGATGCCGGTTTTGTTGCGCCGCCATTTCCCGGACTTGAATTTGTCGGAGCAAAGTCTGGCCAAGTGGTGGGCCTTGACGCTGGCCAAGTTGGTCGAGCCGAAGCTTTCGGAAGTTCTCTCGATCCGAGAAACTGAGGAAGCTCTGGTGGCTGGCCTGACCTTTCACGGGCGCGATGCGTCGGGCAAACCGGTGAAGCGTGGGATTGAAGAATGGCGGAGCCTCGTTGAGCTGGATCCGGCTGATCGCGTGGAGGACTTGCGGGTGGCCGGGGAGGCATTGACGCGGCTGAGCTATCGATGTTTCCCCTCCTATCGTCCGATGTTGGCGGAATATCAGAGGATCCTGCGTGAGCTGGGAGCCGGAGGGAATCCGGAGCTCGATTCTCGGCTGGCGGAGTTGGCGGAGCAGCGTCGAGTGCGGGTGGAGCGAGCCTTGCGGGCGCGTGATTACATGGATTATTTCGAAATTTCCCGTGCCCGAGATTTGAGTGGGGAGTTCGACGACTACCTAAGGCTCAAGCAGGAGTTGGAATTGCGGCCACGAACCGCGCGGAAGGACCGGATCTCGCTACGTCTCGACACGATGCAGCGTCTCTATGAAGCCCCACGAAAGCCGCGGCCTTGAGGTATTTTCGCTGGACCCATGGGCGTGGTTTGACAAGCCAGAGGACGATTCGCAGGGTTTCGGCGTGAGCATCATCCAAAGCAGTCCCCTTGAGGCGCTCCATCTTCGGCTTGGCGCCCGCATGGTGCCATTCGCCGGGTGGAACATGCCGGTTCAATACAGCTCGATCATGGACGAGCATGGCTCGGTCCGCAGCGGGGTGGGAATTTTCGACATTTCCCACATGGGTCAGTTTTTTGTGACCGGTCTCGGCGCGATGGCTTGGTTGAATCGGATGCTAACCAACAATGTCGCCAAGCTGGCGGTCGGGGAAGGGCAGTATTCGATACTGCTCAATGAGAAGGGTGGTGTGATCGATGACCTGATCGTTTATCGCAATGGCGAGGATTCGTTTTTCCTCGTGGTGAACGCATCGATGATTGACGAAGATTTCTTCTGGATGGCCAAGCATCAGCCGGATGATGTGGAGTTGAGGAATGAAAGTTCGCTGTGGGCGGGGCTCGCGGTGCAGGGGCCTGAGGCGGTGGCGGCTTTCGCACGAGTCTGCCCGGGCGTCTCGCTCCCTCCACGCAACGGGATCGCGAGCTTCGTCGTGGACGGTGTGACTTTGCTGGTGTGTCGTACGGGTTACACCGGAGAAGATGGCTTCGAGTTTTTCAGTCCAGCGGCCGACGGTGAGCGCTGGTTCGAGGCCTTTGTGGCGGAGGGCGCGAAGCCTTGCGGCTTGGGCGCGCGGGACAGCTTGCGTTTGGAAATGGGCTACCCGCTCAATGGCTCGGATCTTTCGCCGGAGCGGACGCCGATTGAGGCGGGCCTTGGTTTTTTCGTGGACCTCGACAAAGGCGATTTCATCGGACGCGAGGTGCTGGCGCGTCAGAAATCCGAAGGCCCTGCGCTCAAGTTGGTGGCTCTGGAATACACTGAAAAGGGCGCTCCCCCGCGCTCGCACTATCCGGTGTGCGACGCTGGGGGCGAAGTGGTTGGTGAACTTTCGAGCGGCATTCTCTCGCCGAGTCTCGGGAAGGGGATCGGCATGGCCTACCTGCCCGCCGCGCTCGCGAAGATTGGCACCCAGCTGACCGTCGATGTCCGAGGCCGGAATTTCCCGGCGCGGGTCGTGAAGAAACCGTTTTACAAGCCCGCCGCGCAAAAAGCATAAGCAACCAACTCCCAATGAACGTTCCTCAAAATCTCCGCTACAATACCTCCCATGAGTGGGTTCTCTTGGAAGGCGATACCGCTACGGTCGGCATCACCGATCACGCTCAGGAAGAGCTTACCGACGTCGTTTTCGTCGAACTGCCGCCGGTCGGTAAGTCGGTCGATGTGGGTGATCCGACCGCCGTGGTCGAGTCGGTCAAGGCCGCCAGCGACATTTACGCGCCGGTTTCCGGCGAGGTGGTTGAGGTGAATCCGGCGGTCGAAGCCGATCCTTCGCTCGTCAATACCGATCCCTATGGCAAGGGTTGGATTTTCAAGCTTCAGCTCAAGGATGCCGGCCAGCTCGGCGATCTGATGGATGCGGCTGGCTATCAGGCGATGATCGGCTGATGCCGTTCTTTGTTGGCATGTTTTTTTCGAGGGGGCGGGTGATTCGGGGATAATTGGCACAGGCTGATTCCCGGGGTTGCGCGCCCTGCTTTTTCGACTATTCAGGGCGGGCCGCCGCAGGTGTTTTGCCTTCTCCCGGTGGCATTTTTCATCATGCCCGCGAATATAGATTTCCGCAGCCGCCATTTGGGATCCTTCGGCTCCGACCGCGAGGAAATGCTCCGCGCCGTCGGCTATCCGAGCCTCGATGCTCTTGCCGATGCAGCAGTCCCCGCTGCGATCCGACTTGAGCGTGAATTGACCTTGCCTGCTGCCAAGTCGGAGCCGGAAGCCTTGGCTTGGCTGAAGTCGATCTTCGCGAAGAACGTTCTCAAAAAGTCCTTCATCGGCCAAGGTTACCACGGCACCCATGTGCCTGGGGTCATCGCGCGGAATATCTTGGAGAATCCGGGTTGGTACACCGCCTACACGCCCTATCAGGCGGAAATCGCGCAGGGTCGACTGGAGGCGCTGCTGAATTTCCAGACGATGATCACCAGCCTGACCGGGCTCGACGTGGCGAATGCGTCGCTTCTTGACGAGGGAACTGCGGCGGCCGAGGCGATGAGCTTGGCATTGGCCGGTGCACCGAAGGGTCGCGCGATTTTCGTTTCCGATGCCTGTCACCCGCAGACCATCGACGTGGTGAAGACCCGTGCCGAGCCGCTGGGGATCGAGGTCGTGGTCGGCGACTGGCAGGCCTTCGACCCCGCGGCCTGCGAAGGGCTGTTCGCGGTGCTGGTCCAGTATCCGGCGACCTGTGGCACGGTGAGCGACTACTCCGGGTTCTTTGAAAAAGCCCGCGCCGCGAAGGCGGTGGCCATCGTCGCCGCCGACCTGCTGGCGTTGACCCTGCTCAAGCCGCCGGGTGAGTTCGGCGCGGACATCTGTGTGGGATCGAGCCAGCGTTTCGGCGTGCCGATGGGTTTCGGCGGGCCCCATGCTGCCTTCATGGCGTGCAAGGATGCGATCAAGCGCAAGATGCCCGGTCGTCTGATCGGGGTCTCGGTCGATTCCCGTGGCAAGCCCGGTTTCCGCTTGTCGCTCCAGACTCGCGAGCAACATATCCGCCGCGACAAGGCGACGTCCAACATCTGCACCGCCCAGGTGCTGCTGGCGGTGATGGCGTCGATGTATGCCGTCTACCACGGTCCCGACGGCCTGCGCCACATCGCGGGCGAGGTGAACCGCAGGACCCGGGTTCTGGCCGCGGCGCTGAAGGCTGCCGGCGCGGGAGTAATGACGGAGTCGTACTTCGACACCGTTTTCGTCCGCGTGCCGGGCGAAGCCGCTGGCGTCTGCCGGGCCGCGACGATGAACGGCGTGAACCTCCGCCAGGTGGGTGGGGACGTCGTCGGCATCGCGCTTGATGAAACCACGACCGACGCGGACCTTTATTCGATCGCCGGCGTCTTCGGCGTGGGCGAGATCGACTTTGCTGCCGCCGCCTCGACCTCGTGGGACGCGTCGCTGTCCCGGAGCTCGGAATTCCTCACCCAGAAGGTCTTCAATAGCTACCACTCCGAGACCGAGATGCTGCGCTACATCAAGCGCCTCGAGTCGAAGGACCTCGCTCTGAACGAGTCGATGATCCCGCTTGGTTCCTGCACGATGAAGCTCAACGCGACCTCGGAGATGCTGCCGCTGAGTTGGCCCGAGGTTTCGTCGCTTCATCCATTCGTTCCGGCGGACCAGAGTATTGGTTATCGCGAGATGCTCGGTCAGTTGGAAGGCTGGTTGGCAGAAGTCACTGGTTTTGCTGCGGTTTCGCTTCAGCCGAATGCCGGTTCACAGGGCGAATACGCCGGTCTGCTGGCGATTCGGCGCTATCATTTGTCGCGCGGCGATATCCATCGTGACGTTTGCCTCATTCCGGTTTCCGCCCACGGCACCAATCCGGCTTCCGCCGTGATGGTCGGTATGAAAGTGGTCGGCGTGAAGTGCGACGGACAGGGGAACATCGACGTCGCCGACCTGGAGGCGCGGATTGCCGAGCATCGTGAAAACCTTGCCGCGTTGATGGTGACCTATCCGTCGACCCACGGCGTATTCGAGGAAAGCATTGCCGGCATCTGTGAGTCGATCCACGCGGCGGGCGGACAAGTTTACATGGACGGCGCCAACATGAACGCGCAGGTAGGCCTCACCAGCCCGGGCCGGATCGGAGCGGATGTCTGCCATTTGAATCTTCACAAGACCTTCTGCATCCCTCATGGCGGCGGCGGTCCGGGTGTCGGGCCGATCGGTGTGGCACCTCAATTGGTGCCCTTCCTGCCCGGGCATGCAGATCTCGATGCCAAGGATGGTGCGGTTTGTTCAGCTCCTTGGGGGAGTGCCTCGATCAATACAATTTCTTGGATGTATGTCGCGATGATGGGTTCTGCGGGACTCAAGGAGGCGACGCAGCTGGCCATTCTCAATGCGAACTACATGGCCAGCCGTCTCGCGGCTTTTTTTCCGGTTCTTTACACCGCTGCAAACGGACTGGTCGCTCACGAATGCATCATCGACGTCCGCCCCTTATCCGACAAGAGCGGTATCACCGTCGAGGATGTGGCAAAGCGGCTGATGGACTACGGCTTCCACGCGCCGACCATGAGCTGGCCGGTGGCCGGCACCTTGATGATCGAGCCCACCGAGTCCGAGGCCAAGCCGGAGCTTGATCGGTTTTGCGATGCGCTGATTTCCATCCATGGCGAGATTATGGCGGTGGTGAATGGCGAGGCGGACGCCATCGATAATGTGTTGAAGAATGCGCCGCATACCGCCGACTCGGTGATCGCCGACGATTGGAAGCACGCCTACTCCCGGGAGCAGGCGGCCTACCCGCTGCCCTATCTCCGCCAGCACAAGTTCTGGCCTTCGGTCGGGCGGATCGACAATGTCCACGGTGACCGCAACCTCGTCTGCACCTGCGACAGCGTGGAGGCCTACGCGGCGGTGCAGTAGTCACCGGTGGGGGTGGCAAGGCGCCGCTCCCCGCATTCGCCCAAGATGCCCGAGATCGCCGAACCCGCCTATCCCCTGACGAAATCAGCCTTCACCCGGGCGCTGATGACGGGGCACGGCCGAGCGCTGATCCATGCGGAGCGGTGCGGGACGGACGAGGTCCGCGATGAGATCCTGAATGTGGCGCTGTTTCCGAAGGTCTTTGACACGCAGTGCAACGGCCTTGGCGAGGCGTGGCTGGCCCGGTTGTGCACCATGGCCGGGCTGGTAGAGTCGATTGTTTCCCGGAATCAAGGGATGGTTCGCGATGACGGTTGGCTTCGCTGCGCGTTGCTGAAGGAGTTCGCATTGCAGGGGCATGCCGCTGCCCGCCTAGCACTTCGGGAAATGTGCCGCTTTGACGAAGAAATCAACGATCTGCTTGGTTGTAGAGAAATCGCGGAAGTCGAGGGAGAGGAGGGCTGGATCTTCGCCATTGAACGGATCGGTGAGAGGCTGCTTACAGACAAGGAGTTCTGGGCGGATTTCTCGTTGGTTCGGATGCTGGACGAAAGGGTGGGGGAAGGTCGGGCGATGGAAATTCTGGATCGGGAGAGCGTGGGGAATCCGAACGTCGCCGCCTATCGCAAAGCCGTGGTTTCATGGCAGACCCAACGAGCCGCGAGACCTGACCGTTCGCCGCCGTCCATTGATGAACTGATCGGGAAGATCTCCACTTCAACAAAGCGAATCCCGAGGCTCTCGACCTTCGGGAAGCAGGCAAGCTCCGATGAACGCCGCAGGATCGCAGCTCTGGACCACACCAAGATGAGCCCGATCTCGCTGGAAAACTACTTGTGCTGTTTTCAGGGTTCGGGCTTTCCGGAATTCAGGGACGAATACCTAAAGCTTTTGTCGCACCCGGAGGAGCGGGTGCGATGGGGGGCGCACTCGGCGCTGTCTTATCATGAGGAGCCGCAGGTAAGGCAGGCGGCCTATGAAGCTCTCGCACGGGGAGAGGTCGCGCACTTCGTGAAGCTTCTTCGTCGAAGTGGTCTTGCAGAAGACGTGGAAGCGCTGCTCAGCGCGATCCGTGATCCACGCAACATGAGCAATGACGAAGAGGTCCACTGTGTGGTCGGGGCTCTAAGTGAGGTGGTAAGGAATAACGGGAATCTTCATGACCTGCGCCTGTCGGTTTGGATCTATGAGAACAGTCCCTGCCGCATCTGCCGGTTGGATGCCGTGGAAATCATGGTGGATCGGGCGATTCTGCCCGGGTGGATTGCCACCGAGTGTCTGAGCGATGCTTACGAGGGCATCCGGGATAGAGTGGCGAAGTATCTGGGTGTGGAGCGGGCGTTCTGAGGACCATCTATTTTTTGCGGGATGCGGCAGATGGCGATGACGGTCTCGGGAGAGGATCCAATTTCAGGAAGGAGCCGACAAACGCAGATCTTGGGACATCGGGCTTTTCCTGCGTCCCTTGGGGTGATTGTTTCCCGGGGATGTCTTCTTCACCGATCGATTGGGCCAGTTGGCGCGCCGAGATTCACGCCACGCTCATGTTTGTCGTCCGGGACGGCGAAATTCTGCTGATCGAAAAAAAGCGTGGGATCGGTGCCGGTAAGATCAATGGTCCCGGTGGCAAGATCGATCCCGGCGAAACTCCTCTGGAGTGCGCCGTCCGGGAGACCCGTGAGGAACTTGGCATCGATGTGCTACGACCGGTCAAATATGGCGAGTTGCATTTCGCAATGTCGGACATTCCAGACATCCTTTGCCATGTTTTCCTCGCGCGGGATTTCATAGGCTCGCCGATTGAGACCGATGAGGCAAAGCCATTCTGGTGTCGCTTGGCGGATATTCCGTATGATCGGATGTGGAAGGATGATATTGATTGGCTGCCTCATTTGATCGATGGTCGAAAATTCCACGGACGTTTTGTTTTCTCTGGTGAGGACGTTTTGTGGAAAGATCTTCGCTTGGATACTCACTGGTCTTGAGGCTCTGAGCCGGATATCGTTATTCTCCATTCGTTGCCTTATGCAACGATTGGTATAAAAAAGAACCCGTCGTCCTCGGGGGGAGACGGGCTTTTGGGTTGTTTGAAAGTTGGTGAGATCAGAGTGCTGCTTTGAGAGCGTTGAACTGGGTCTTCATTTTTCCCAGTTCCCGTTCAGCGCGGGATATCTGTTCATGGAGAGCTTGGAGCTTTGCCAATTTTCTGCTGATCGGACCCGAGGCGGAGTTCGATGAGATGGCAAAAGCCTCCGTGCCGCCGACGCCCGAGCGGATCCAACTGGCGATGGTAAGAGGGGAAATCTTGAACTTCTTGGCCGCAGCGCTTTGACCGCCTCTGCCTTTATCTGCGTTGACCTTGTCGACAAAGGCGACAATTTCAGCTTTTTCTTTCGCAGAATAACGTCGGCCCTTCGCCGCATTTATTTTTGAGTTGCTCATGACTCCGAATGGCTAGTCATCGTCTTGAGATGCCGCAAGGGGAATTTTCAATAGTTGCACTTTTTGTATCTATTCCAGCGATTTGTGTCTCGGTGCGGAATGGTGATAAGGGATATGAAATTTAATTTTTTCTGCCCTTTTATTGAGGTGCGATGATTTTAGTGGAGTTCAAAAGCACATCGCTAGAATGGGGGATGTGTTTTGATGAGATACTGCTTTGGATCTCTATGCGTGGAATTTGCTATTGAAGCACTGTGTGACTACATCGGCAAGATCGGACATGTTGGTGAGCCAGGCATCGGCGCCTTTGCGTACGGCTTCACGGGGAACGATGCCGCCGAAACCGATGAAGAGATCGACCTCGGGTTTGGTTTCGAGGTCGGAGACGCCATCGCCGACCATCACGGTGAACTGTGGGAGTAAGGCTTGCTTCCACTCGCGGATGACCTCGGGTTTGCCGCCGTTGCGGGTGGTGGGGTAGCACTCGCCGTATCCGGCGTATTGGCCCTGTGCGTCGAAGGATAAGGGCACGGCCTCCACGTGTTCGATACCGAGGGCTTCGGCGAGAGGTTGGATGAGGGGGGCGAAGCCTCCGGAGAGGATGATCGGTGTCCAGCCCTCGGCTTTCAGGCGGGCGATGGTTTCGGGAACGGCCGGAACGATGGTGTCGAGGTAGAGGCGTGCGATCCGATCGGCAGTCTCGCGGTCGGGGCGGATGATGTCCATGCGGCGCCCGAAGACTTCGCCGATCGGGACTTCGCCGTTCATCGCTTGGTGGGTGAGGTGTTCGACTAGTTGGAAGGCTTCCGGTCCGCGTGCACGGCCGAGTTCGTCGATTCCTTCGATGGAGGAGAGTGTGGAATCGCAATCGAAGAAGATCAGTTTGCCACGGGTTCGGGTTGGGGGCTGGATTTCAAGGATCATGCCTGGCTGGATGAGGTTGTGGAGTTCGATGATGTCGTGGTTCGACATCCGGATGCAGCCATGGCTGGCGGCTTGGCCGAGGAGGTCTTCGCGGTTGGTGCCGTGGAGATAAATGAAGCGGTCGAAGCTGTTCGCGTTTTCCGGATCGAGCCCGCTGATGCGAATCACGCGGCTGAGGATGAGGTCTTGGTCGCTGGTCTCGCCCTTTTTCCAGAGGCCGACGGGTTCGCGTGCGACGAAGATGGTGCCCTCCGGCATGCCATCGCCGATTTTTTCTGCGATCACAAAACGCCCGGTGGGGGTGCGATGGCTGCCCGGGGTGAAGCCGACGCCTTTCGAGGCAGTCGATACAGGAAAGCTGCGGACCTGTTCCGGTCCGCGGAAGAGGTGAAGGGTTTGGTCGTCGATGGAGACTTCGAGTCGGAGGTCGTTCATGGCGAGGCTTGGAGGGCGATCAGAGCGTTTTTTCCGCCGAGAGCGGAGGCGAGTTTGAAGATGGTGGCTGAGGGGGGAAGTGCTGCGGGCGTCATTGAAAGCCCGGGCGGGCAGGTGATGTCGGGCGGGGTGGGGGGGAGTTGCTTTGCCGCGAGGTAGGCAGCGAGGATGGTGGTTTCGAGCAGGCCGCCACCGCCGATTCCGTGGCCGAGGAAGGGTTTGATTGGGCGGATTGCGGTATCCGGTCCGAGGGCTTGCAAGATGGCCGCGGGTTCGAGCGTGGCGTGCGACCGGGTTCCACTGGCGTGGGGGCAGAGGGCGACGGGTCGGCCGAATTTTTCGCGGGCTTGGCGGAGGAGCGCGGCAACGCCGGGCGCGCCTTTCGGCATACCGATGGGGTCGGCACCGTCGGCGTTTGCCATGTATCCGCGCAGAAGGGGGTGGGACCGGGAACTGCAGCGGCGGATGGCGATTGCCGCGGCCGCCTCGGCGGGAAGAATGCCACGGGTCTCGGGTGAGTAGGGGTCGTTCAGCCCATTGATCGAAAGAATGCCAGTGGCAGCGTAGCTGGCGAGCAGGGTAGGGGACAGGGGGAGATCGACGGCGACGACCAGCGCACGGTCCGCAAGGCCGGCCTGGAGCCAGAGGGCTGCCATGCCGAGGGCATCGAGTCCTGCAGCGCAGCCGCTGGCTTGGACCTGCCAGGGACCGCGGATTCCCAGTTCGATGCTGATCGCTGCGGCGGGTTCGCTGTGCAGGGAATTGCTGGCCGACATGAGCGGGAAAGCTCTGCGTGTCGGCCAGGGATCGATCCAACCATCGGCCGTGCCCCGGCTGGTACCGAGGAAAAGAACGGTGTCAGCGAGATCGGATGCGGACCATCCGGCGGCGGCGATTGCCTCGCGGGCCACGTGGAGGGCTGCCATGCTGGCGGGCGCCCACTTGCGGCTGGTTAGGAGACTGCGGGGTTCGATCCAACTCGCGGGGAGTTTGCGGTGGGGGGAGTCGGTGCCCAGCAGTCCGGCGAGGGGTCGGAACGGATTTTGCCCGGTTGTGATCGCCTTGAGGTGCGATGGCAGGTCGACGCCGAGGCCAGAGAGGGCTCCGAGTCCGGTGATGGAAAGCGGTGTGTCGATGGGCGGGACTAGAATTGCTGGTGGCGTGATGCCAAGGAAAATGGTCGCTCAAAAGCTGGGCCGGTCGGCGGGAGCTTCGACCGCGGGGAGGAGCTTGCGGAGTTCCGCGGGCAGACGGGGGATCAGATCGGGAGGGATCGGCGGAGTGTTTGGGCGGAGCTGGCCGGAGGCGATGGCGGGGCCGGAGCTTCCGCCTCCACCGGGTGATTTCACGTCGTAGTCGAGCTGGTCCTTACCGTTGAAAAACCAAAGCCGACCGGGTCTTTCGACGAAGACGAACCAGGGCTTGGAGGGATCGGCGAGCTGGATGGCATGGCTGCTCGACGAACTGCTGCCGCCCATGCCGTGCTGTTCCCTGATCGTCTGCAACAAGGTCACTGCCGTGGGGGCGGGAGTGACCGTCACCTCGTGGGTGATCGCTCCGACGGCGTGGGTGTAGGTGCCGGCGCGGTCGATGAAAGTGCCCGCGACGAGGGTGTTCGAGGTGGCCGGGACCGAGGACACGGTCATCGTATGTTTGCGGCAGGCGATGGCGGACAGGGCGAAAGCCAGTATGAAGAGGATGAACTTCATCACAGCATTTCCTCAACGAATTTCACCTTGTTGAACAGGGCGAATTGATCGGGTTCCTCGCCCATGCCGAGGTAGCGGGGGGCGATGCCGAGCTGGTCGTGGATAGCGACGGCGACGCCGCCTTTGCCGGAACCGTCCATTTTGGTCACGATGATGCCGTCGAGCGGACAGGCTTTGTGAAATTCTTTGGCTTGCTGGAGAGCGTTCGCTCCGGTGGTCGCATCGACGACCAGCAGGGTGAGATGGGGCGCGCTGGGATCGTTCTTGGCGAGGGTGCGTTTGATCTTGGCGAGCTCCTCCATCAGATTGTGGCGGGTGTGAAGACGGCCGGCGGTGTCGCAGATCAGGTATTTCGAACCGTCGGCGATGGCCTTTTGGTGGGCATTGAAGCAGACGGAAGAGGGGTCGGCGTTAGGCTGGCCCTTGACGACCGGGATGTCGAGGCGCTGGCCCCAACGTTCCAGCTGTTCGACAGCAGCGGCGCGGAAGGTATCGGCTGCGGCGAGCACGGTGGGCTGTCCGCGGCGTTGGAGCCAGTGGGCGAGTTTGGCGCAGGAGGTGGTTTTGCCGACGCCATTGATGCCGACAACGAGGAAAACGAAAGGCTTGCCATCGGCGCGGGGGAGCAGGGGTGGGGAGTCGGGCGGCAGGCGATTGGCGACGTGGCGACGAGCGGTTTCGATCACATCGGTTGCCGAGACCTTGCGGCCGAGGGCGCGGAGTTCGTCGACGATTTGCAGGGCGAGTTTGGGTCCGAGATCGGCGCTGATGAGATCCGCCTCCAACTCGTCCCAGTCGATTTCCGCTTTGTTTGCGATCTTGTTGAAGAGAGATTTGAAAAAGCCTGCCATGGGGTGGTGCTGCTCTTAGCGATGGGCGGTGTCGGGGGCAAGCGTGGTGCTTCTGCGGGGACTGGATGTCGCGGGTTGCTCGGTCGTTGGGAGTGAGATAGCTTGCCGGGATTCCGGAGTTTGGTGCGTCGAATTCGCCCGGAAGGATGAAGTCTTCTGTGGGGCGCTGTGATTTTTGCAGTTGAATGCGGCGGCTTACTGAGGATCAATCGCCCGGTCGCGTCGGTTGGCGTGGCATTATATTTTCATGAGCCAAGGATTCAGACGAGGTGGTGGAGGCGGTGGTGGACGGCGGGGTTCCCGCGGTGCTCCTAGGGCGCGCAAGCTTGGACCGGACGGCGAGGAAAAGTCCGTCGAGGTCGAGGGCACGATCACTTCGGTGCTTGCGGGGACGCAATTCCGCGTGCAGTTGCAAAGCGGTCACGAGGTTCTCGCTCATATTTCCGGCAAGATGCGGAAGCGTTTCATCCGCCTGGTTGTGGGTGACAAGGTCAAGATGGAGATGTCGCCCTACGATGTTTCCAAGGCGCGGATCACCTATCGTTTGGGTTGATCCGCTCGTTTCCTTCGGCGGTTCTAAGAATCGCTTGAGTGACAACTCGGGGTCAAACGCCCGTGCATGCGAGAATGAGCGGTGAATTCGCCGCTCACTTCGTGTCGAGGGAGCTTGTTAATTGTTAGTCGAGGTCGTTCTCACTTTCCCCGCTTTCCGCGTCGGCATGAGGACCGGTGTGGAGTCGGCGTTCGATCTCGATTTCCCCTAGCAGGTGGGTCTGACGCAGGATGAATTGGTTCATTTTCATCAACTCGAGCACCGCGAGGAAGGTGACAATCACTTCCGCCTTGGTGGTCGCGGTTTCGAACAGCGAGTCGAAGCGGGCCGCTTGGCCGGGCACGAAACGAAAGAGGAGCATCTCGATTTTATCGGCGACCGTGTAGCGGTCATCGACAATATCCCCGAGGTCGTGGGATTCCTCAAAGCGTTTCAGGACGTTTTGAAAGGCGCGGATGAGATCGAAGATCGAGACCTCGGCGAGGCCGAGCGGCTCTTCGGGAAGCTCGGGCATTTCGGGGTGAAAGGCAAAGGAGCCTTCTTGTTCGACTTCCTTGAGGCTTAGGAAGCCAGCAGCGTCTTTGAATTTCTTATATTCGATGAGCTGGCGGATGAGTTCCCAGCGTGGGTCATCGTCTTCCGCATCCTCTTCCGGCGGTTGATCTTGGCGGGGAAGCAGCGTGCGGCTTTTCAAATACATCAAATTCGCCGCCATGAGGATGAACTCTGCGGCGAGATCGATGTTCAGCATCCGGAAGGTCTCGATGTAATCGAGGTACTGGCTGGTAATCCGGGAGATCGAGATGTTGTGGATGTCCACCTCGTCTTTTTTGATGAGGTAGAGCAGCAGGTCGAGAGGGCCTTCGAAGATGTCCAGCCGGACCTTGTAATCGTTCGCTTCCACGAGCGGAGACGTAGGGGAAGGCGCGGGGGCGTGCGAGGGGAAATTTGCACTCGCCTCGCTGGGGCTGGCTGGTTGTAATTCCTGAAGTCGAGAGGCAGTGCATTTATGGAGGCCGAGCAAACGCAGTCATTCAATCAGAAGCTGAGCCAGTGGATCGCGAGCCAAGGTTTTTGGTTCCAGCTGCGGCATTCGATGTCAGGTGGCGGCGGTTGGGCGATGACCTTTCACCACTTGATGCGCTTGGCTTTGAAGCTCTTCGTCGCCTTGTTGGTCGCTGCCGGTGCGTTCGGGATTTATTTGGTCAAGCGGGTGGATTCACCGAAATTCGTGGAGTCCTTGAATGGCAAGTTGGCGAGTGGTTTGGGGGCGACCGAGGTCAAGGTTTTGGATTTCGCGCGGGCGCAGGGTGAGGTTCAGATCCGGCGGGTGGGTGCCGAAGGTGGTGAGGGCTGTTTCTTCAAGAGCTTGGATGCGGGCAACCTGCGGATGAAGATGGGCTTGCTGGATGGATTGACCGGTACGTGGGATGCCGGGACTTTGATTGCGAAGTGGATGGAGATCGACCTCAAGGCGGGTGCAGATAGTCCGGAAGAGGCTGAGGGTCTGGGTCGTTCTCTTTTTCGATATTGGGAAAGTTTCCGTTTTTCCTCGCTGGAGGTTGATGAAGCGACGCTGCGTTGGGGTTTCTCTCAGCGGACGCAGGGGCGGATTACGAAGAGTCGCATGACGGCGACTCGTTCGGTCGATGGCTGGCGCTTGGTTTTCCGCGGAGGCAGCTTTTCCCAGAACTGGCTGAAGGACTTGGAAATCGTCGAAATGGTTGCCGAAATCGGGTCGGGTGGCTTGAAAGTAACCAAGGGGGAATTCAAGAGCGGTGGCGGGGATGTGGTGTTCAAGGACGTGATCGTCACTGGTGGGGAGCGCCCTCAGGTGAGCGGTTCCGTGGAAGTCAACAAGGTGAGCTTGGATCCGTTCATTCCTCTGGCGGTGCATCCCTTTCTCGAGGGGGTGATTTCCGGGAATTTCGCGCTCTCAGGATCGACGAACTCCGTGGAGGGCATTCAGATCGAGGGCGATGTGACTTTGGGTGGAGGGAATCTCGTGAGCCTGCGTGAGCGCTTGGAGTTGTTGAACGCCCTGTCGGTCGTCGATGTCTACAACAGCTACCACAAGGTTCCGTTCGATCGGGGCAGCTTCCATTTGCGAACAGTGGGCGGGGCGATGGAGCTCACGCGGATCGATCTCAAGGCCGGTGAGTTGATGACGGTGCAGGGGCGGATTCAGGTGCGCTTCCCGCGGGATGAGGAGATGGTCGGCCCGGACGGGAATCCGCTGCTGGGTCAGTTTGCGACTGCGTCTGACGCCAACGGGGAAGTGAAGAAATCCAAGGCGGAGGAGCTTACTCTGGCAAAGGCGGCGAAGGCAGCATCGGGCGAGGAACAGGATATGGGTATTTTCTACCGTCGGGCCCAAGAGCGGATCGATGATCAGCTTTTGCAGGAGGAGATGGCTCGTCGGGCGAAATCGCTGCGCTGCGAAGGTGGGGTGCGGATCACGATACCGGGTGATGCCTTCGATCGTTCGGAAGTGCTGCGTGGCGCCTTCCCAGTGGATCCGTCGAATGGCCGGATCGCCATGGATGTTCCGCTGCAGGGTGCCTTGTTCGAGCTGACCCTGCGTCAGGCTGAGGAGCTGCGGGATCTGGGCACGCGTCGGTGAGAGGGGCTGGCGCTACCTCCGACCTGGACTCAGGATTGGGTCGGAACAATGCCGAGGCTCGCGTAGATTTCGCGGGTCGCCTTGCTTTTGTTGAGCGTGTAGAAATGGATGCCGTCGACTTGGTGGTCGAGCAGTTCTGCGCATTGCTGGGCCGCATAGTGGATGCCCACTTTCTCCACTGCGGCGGGGTCGCCTTTGGCTCGATCGAGTGCCCGCAGCAGTTTGGCTGGGAAGCGGGCGCCGGCGGCGAGTTCCGCCATCCTACCCATGCCCGAGAGTGAGGCGACGGGCATGATGCCGGCGATGATAGGCTTCTCGATTCCTGCCAAGCGACAGCGGTCGCGGAAGTCGAGGAAGTCGTGGTTGTCGAAAAACAACTGGGTGCAGATGTAGTCGGCACCCTGATCGACCTTGGCCTTGAGGTGGTCGAGTTCGATGAGACGGTTGGGAGTGGCGGGGTGGCCTTCGGGGAAGCCGGCGACGCCGATGCCAAAGCCGCGGGGATCGGGATGCGCGCCGGATTCGTTGAATTCGCGGATGAAGCGGACCAGATCCGCCGCGTGGCGGAAGTCGCAGTCCGACCAGTCGTAGTCAGGCCAGTCGCGTGGAGGGTCGCCTCGGAGCGCGAGGATGTTGCAAACGCCCGCGGCGGCGTATCGATGCAGGATTTCTTCGATTTGGGCTTTTGAGTGTCCGACGCAAGTCAGGTGGGGGATGGGCGGGATACCGGTCGTCTGTTTGATTTTGACGACCAGGTCATGGGTCATTTCACGCGTGCTACCACCCGCTCCGTAGGTGACCGAGACAAAGGACGGTTCGAAGGGTTCGAGTTCGACGATGGTCCGGTAGAGGTCATCCGCTCCGGCCACAGTCTTCGGCGGGAAGAACTCGAAAGAAAAAGATGGGCGGCGGGCTGCCAGGATGTCGCGGATGTGCATGGGCTTGAGGCTGCGGCAAGCATGGGGTGTGCGTGGCGGGCTTGGGAGTAAAAAACCGGGTTGGCCGCAACTTCCCCGTTGGCGGGAGGTTTCTGGTCCGCTGAGTTTGCTTCTCCATCTTTTCGTTTCGGTCATGAAAATCGCCACCTTTCTGTGCCTTGTTTCGTTCACCATCGGTTCCGGTCACGCACTGGAGGCACCGCAGGGCGAGCAAGCTCGGCCTGTCAGACCGCGTGACAACGATGGCGCTCCGCCTCCTCCACAGGGTATGCAAGAGCGGCCGGGTCATCGGCGCATCCTGGATGCGTGGAGACAGGCGGATGCCGATGGCGATGGATTGCTGTCGTTGGACGAGTTCGGTGGGATGGAGCGTCCCCGGCGTTTGCCGGAAGAGAAGCGGGCGCAGATTTTCAAGCGTTTGGACAAGAATGGCGATGGGCTGATCGGTCCGGCTGAGATGCCTAAGAGGCCTGAAGGCGGGATGCCGCCGTTGGCGCGGGTGGATGGCAACAAGGATGGGCGAATCGAGTTCGAGGAGTTCTGCCAGCTCGACTACGTGAAACGTCTGCCTGTGGAGAAGCAGCGCATGATGTTCCAGCGGATGGATCGGGATGGTGACGGACGCCTGACTCCAAGGGATCGCCCCGCGGGTGGTGGCGAGAAGCCTTGGAAGCGCGATGGTGAGGGAAGAGGTGGACGAGAGCCTAAAGGGGCCGGGCCGCGTGGGCTTGAATTTTTGCGGCAGCTCGATCGCGACGGTGACGGTGCGCTTGGATTTGAGGAATTTCGACAAGCTCCCTTTCTCGCTGGAGCGAGTGAGGATGAGCAGGAGGACCGCTTCGAGCAAATGGACCGCAATGGGGACCTGAAGATCGATCCCGCGGACTTTCCGCCTCCGGGCAGCGTGATGCCGGAGGGCGCTCGCGACTGATCGCGCCGGGTTGTTAGAAGTTCACTTCGAACCAAAGACCCGCGAATCCTTGGTTCGCCGTGGGTCCGCTGCTGGTAGGAATCGATGTCCCGACGAAGGGTGTGATCGAGACGCTGCGGTTGAAGACGTAGGTCCAACTCAGACGGCCATAAGCATCGTGCCAGCCGTCGCTTCCATAGTAATCGGCCGTGCAGGAACTCCCGGCGCAGGCGGACAGGAAGGAGGACTCGCCGAGTGGCTTCGACCAAGCAGCCTCGATACTGCTGTACCATCCACCGTCGCCAGCATCGTAGGCGAACTCTGCGGCAAGGTCCCAGTCGGAGCTCAGGTGCCAGGTCAATCCGGGAACGACTTCGAGTCCGTCGCGGAAGATCGCGTTGGTAAAGTCGCGCCCTGTGGTGGCAATGCCTGCGCTCCACGTATCCGTTTCGTAGCGCAGTGCCAGAAATCCGGCATTTTCAGAGAACTCGTTTTCGCCGCTGCCGTGGTTGCCGCCGAGGTTGAGAATCCAATGATCGGTGAGAGCGATTTCCGCTTCGGCTTGGATATCGATGAGGTCGTTGCCGAGTTCGAAGCCACGCTGGATGTAGCTGCTGCGGTAGCCTGTCACGACTTCGATCCCCAATGGAATCTCTGCGACGGAATCCGCGAGGCAGGGAGATACGAGGACAAGAGCGACAAGCTTGGATCTCATGATTCTGAGGATGGTGGGCTTGCTCACGGGCGGCAAGGAAGTCCTGCGTGGCGGGCGGAGTGCTCCGCCACGGGACGAGGGTGCCGCGTTCAGTGTGCGCTGCCTTGGATGTCGGCCTCTGCCAAAGTCGTCTGGAGGATCTCCTTGCGGAGGCTACCACCCTTGCGCTGGCTCCACCAGAGCACGACTGGTGAGGCGATGAAGACTGATGAATAGGTGCCGACGACCAGACCCACGAGGATCATCGCGGAGAAATCCTTCAGGGCGGCACCGCCGAAGATCGTCAGAATGACCACCGTGGCGATGGTGGTGAGCGAGGTCAGCAAGGTGCGGGAGAGCGTTGCGTTGATGGCCTCGTTCATCAGCGTCTTCACATCGCCGTCCTCGCCTTTCAAGGATTCGCGGATGCGGTCGAAAATGACGATGGTGTCGTTAATGGAGTAACCGGCGATCGTTAGCAGGGCACCGACGTGGATGAGTGAAAGCTCGCCACCGAAGAGAACGATGAGGCCGGCGGAAAGAATGACGTCGTGCAGCAGGGCGATGAAACCGCCGAGAGCGAAGGAGAATTCGAAGCGCAGCGTGATGTAAATGAGGATGCCGAAAAGTCCGAGGGCGAGGGCGATGCCGGACTGGGTGAGGAAGTCCTTGCCGAGGGTTGCGGAGACGGCTTCGGTGCTTTGCTGAACCACGAAAGACGCGCGGCCGGTGTCCTTGCCTTCCGCGTCGAGTTCCGGGGTTTGTTTCGCCAAAATCGGGAAGCTCTCGCGCAGGTGAGTGACGACTTTCTCGGCATCCGGAGTTGCACAGCGGATCGTCAGCAGTTCGCCGGTGATCGAGGTTTCCTCCTGCACGGTGGGCAGTTTCGAGGTCTGGAGTCCGGCGAGGGCCTTTTCGACCTCGGTTTGTGCGAGCTTTTCCTGGCCGAGCTGGAACTGGACGAGAGTGCCGCCGGTGAAATCGATGCCGAATCCCTTTTCGCCTTTCATCAGGAAGGCGCCCGCGCTTGCCAGCAGCAGGATGCCAGAGACGATGTAAGCGAGCTTGGACTTCGACAGGAAATCGATGCGGGTGGCCTTGATCAGGTCGAGGAAGCTGAGTTTCCGAAGGAGGTGAAGATCGTTGCTCCAGCGGAAGAGGACGCGGGTGACAAGGATGGCCGAGAACATCGATGCGATGATCCCGATGGTCAGGGTGATCGCGAAACCCTTGATGCTACCGCTGCCCATCCAGAAGAGAATGACGGCGGTGATCAAAGAGGTCAGGTTGGAGTCGAAGATGGCGGTGAAAGCCTTTTCGTAGGACGCGGCGATGGCGCTGTTGAGCGACTTGCCGGCGGCGATTTCCTCGCGGAGGCGTTCGTAGATCAGGACGTTCGCATCGACGGCCATCCCGATGCTGAGGATCATTCCCGCGATGCCGGGCAGGGTGAAGGTGAAGTTGAACATCGCCATGCCGCCGAAGATGATGACAGTGTTCACCATCAGCCCGAAGAGGGCGATGAGGCCGGCGGTGCGGTAGTAAACGAGGACGAAAAAGGCGGTCAGTGAGAGGCCGACGATGCCTGCCCAGACGCCTTGTTTCACGACGGCGGCTCCGAGGGTGGGCGAGACGACGCGCTTCTCGATGATCTCGAGCGCGTTCTCGAGGGGGTTCATCATCGCGTTCGAAAGTTCGCGAGCTTCTTTGGCGCTCTCCTGGCCTTCGATGATGAAATTCTTGTGGAGCTTGGCTTGGACGGTCGGAGCGGTGATGACCTTGCCGTCGAGAACCACGGCGATGCGGTCAACGCCGAGAGTCAGGTTGCTGGTGAGGTCGAGCATCTTGTCGGCACCGGCGTTGGAAAGGCTGATGGAAACGTGGTGGGCACCGCCCATGGATTCCGGCCAAGCCTGTTGGACGTCTTTTCCGGTAAGGGCGACGCGATTGTTGAGGAGAAGGTATTCGGTCCGCTGGTTGTTTTCGCGGTCCTTGTAGCTGTGCTCATAAACCCGGAAGCCCGGCATGCGGGGCTCGTCCTTGGTGTGGATGCGTTCGGCGAGAGAACGTCCATCGGGACCGGGCTGGAAGCCTTCCGGGTTCACCTTGCGGAGTTCGAGGCGTGCAACCTTCTGAAGCAGGGTTTCGATTTCGGCGGAGACCTCGGGGGTCATGCCGGGCATTTGGATCAGGATTTTGTCGGTGCCTTGCTCGACCGCCTGCATGTCGATGTTGCCGAACTCGTTGAGTCGCTTTTCGACGGTGTTCTTGGCCTGACGCACATCTTCAGTACTGAGAGGGATGGGTTGGCCGGTGACGTCATCAATCTTGGGCTTTACCTGTAAGGTGAAAGAGGATCCACCGGCGAGGTCGATGCCGGCCTTGATAGCTTTATCACCGCTGAGAGCGAGGGTACAGATCGCGCAGAGGCCGAGGATAAGCAGGGATCCGATGTTACGCTTGCGGCTCTCCAGGTCGGTCGCGAAGTACCAGAAAAACAAGATCAGGAGGCTGAGGCCGGAGAGGAAAAGGACCATGGGGTCCTTGAGGTAAGCGACCGCGAGTAGCGTGGGCGGGAACATGGCGAAAAGGGAGACGGGTGGAAGAGTAGAGCGGGTGCGCTTACTTGGCGGCGGCCTCTTTTTTGACGACGGTCGCTACGGCGGGCTTGTCGAATTCGATCAAAGTGGCCTCGGCGACCTTCAGCACGACGGTGCGCTCCTTGACGTGGTGAACGATCGCGTGGATGCCGGCGGTGGTGATCACCTCGTCGCCTTTCTGGAGTGAGGCGATGCGTTTTTCCAATTCCTTACGCTGCCTTTGTTGCGGGCGGATGAGCAGAAAGTAAAACATCACCACCATCAGGACCATCATGACCCATGGCTGCGAGAGCGGGCTTGCGGAGCCGGCGGGCTGTGCTTGGGCGAGGACGGAGAGCAAGGAAGGGGTCATGCGGATTTGGACTTGGTGTAGCGACGGATGAAGGACTCCTTGAATTCAAGGAAGTTGCCTTCGCTGATAGCTTCCCGCGCCTGGGCGGTGAGGCGGAGGAAGAAATGCAGATTGTGAAAGGAAAGCAACCGCAAAGCGAGGATTTCCCCGGCGCGGAAAAGGTGCCGGATGTAAGCTCTGGAGAAGCGTGCGACGTGGGGGTGGGCGCTTTCGCAAAGAGGGCGCGGGTCCTTTTCGAAGATGAGATTCTTAATGTGGATGGGGCCGTCGAGAGTGAAGGCTTGGCCATGGCGGGCGACGCGCGTGGGCATGACGCAGTCGAACATATCGACGCCGCGTGCGATCATTTCGAGGATCTGCGGTGGGGTGCCCAAGCCCATCGCGTAGCGGGGTTTGTCTTCAGGAAGAAAGGGCACGCTGTGGTCGACGGCACGCATCATTTCCTCTTCAGGTTCGCCGACAGACACGCCACCGATCGCGTAACCGTCGAAGCCAAGGTCGACGAGTTCCTTGGCGGAGCGCTCGCGGAGATCGGCCCAGATCGATCCCTGGACAATGCCGAAATGTCGCTGAATGCCCGTGCCGCTGGCGGGTTGGTTGGCATCTATCCAGTTTTTGCAGCGTTTCGCCCAGCGGGTGGTGAGCCCGAGGGATTTCTCGGCGTAGGCGCGTTCGCAAGGGTAGGGAGGGCATTCGTCGAAGAGCATGGCGATGTCCGAGCCGAGGGCGGCTTGGATTTCCATGCTCAGCTCCGGGGTGAGCATCATTCGTGAGCCGTCGAGATGATTTTGAAACCGCACGCCTTCCTCGGTGATCTTGCGGAGCTTGGCGAGGGACCAGACTTGGAAGCCGCCGGAATCGGTGAGCATTGGCTTTTGCCAAGTCGTGAAATTGTGGAGTCCCCCGAGTTCGCGGATGGTTTCGTGGCCTGGTCGGAGCCAGAGGTGGTAGGTGTTTCCGAGGATGATCTGGGCACCGAGAAGCTCGACCTCTTCGGGGTGGAGGGTTTTGACCGAGCCTTGGGTGCCGACCGGCATGAAGATCGGTGTTTCGACGGAGCCGTGGGCAAGCTCCATCCGTCCGCGGCGGGCGTTGCTGGAGGAATCGCGGGCAAGAACTTGGAACATCGGGGGCGCGGTTTAAGGCGGAATCGGCGCGTGGGCAATGGATAAGGCGGGAATTGCAGTGTCGTCGCTTTGGGAAGAGGGCCTGTTTGAAAGCGGGCGAAAGGCTCGATTGCAAGGTGTGTGGCTTGTTGGTAGGGTTGCGCCCGATGAAGTTGATTCGGTACGGCGAGGCGGGGCGCGAGCAGCCCGGGGTGATTTTGGAATGTGGCCGGCGGATCGACGCCAGTGGGCAGTTTGCCGATTACGACGAGGCGTTTTTCGCGATGGGTGGCATGGAGTCCCTGCGGCAGTGGATGGACGAGGGCTGTCCGGGTGGGGTGGAGATTCCGGCGGAAGTGCGGCTTGGCGCTCCGGTCGGCAGGCCGTCGAAGATCGTTTGCGTGGGCAAGAACTACCTCGACCACGCCTTGGAGTTTGGCGAGGGCTTGCCGAGCGAGCCGGTGCTGTTTCTGAAGGCGAGCACGAGTTGGAGCGGTCCATTCGACGACGTGGTCAATCCGGTCGGCGCGACCCAGTTGGACTACGAAGTGGAGTTGGCGATCGTGATCGGCCGGACTGCGAGGGCGGTTGAGGAAGAAGTCTCAATGGAACATGTCGCGGGTTATTCGGTCTTTTGTGATTACTCCGAGCGTGCCTTTCAGAAGGAAATGGGTGGTCAGTGGACGAAAGGGAAGAGCTGCGACAGCTTCGGTCCGATGGGGCCTTGCTTGGTTCCCGCGGCGGCGGTGCCGGAGCCTCAGGCATTGCGGCTGTGGACGAAGGTGAATGGCGAGCTGCGCCAGAACGGCTGGACGGGCGACATGCTTTTCAGCGTCCGGCATCTGGTGAGCTACATCAGTCGTTTCATGACCTTGTTGCCCGGCGATGTGATTGCGACGGGTACGCCCGGCGGGGTGGGGATGGGCATGCAGCCACCGCGCTACCTTGTGCCTGGCGATGGCGTGGAATTGGGCATCGAAGGACTAGGGGAGATGCGGCAGCGGGTGGTCGCCGCGATCTGAGGCATTCACTCCGCGCTTGCCCCGGACCGGAACGGGGGGTACCCGGGACGGGTCTTCCGTTTCCCCGAATCAATCCTCCTATCCCGATGTCTATCCAGCGCGCTCTTCTTTCCGTTTCTGACAAGACCGGCCTCGCCGACTTCGCCCAACAGCTGCACGAAGCGGGTGTCGAGCTGCTCTCGACAGGTGGCACGGCCAAGGCGCTGCGCGATGCGGGGCTGCCGGTGATGGATGTTTCGGAGTTCACCGGCGCACCGGAATTGTTCGAGGGTCGGGTGAAAACCCTTCACCCGAAGGTTCACGGAGGCCTGCTGCACAAGCGCGACGACAAGGAGCATCTCGCCCAGGCAAAAGAGCATGGCATTCCACCGATCGATCTGGTGGTGGTGAATCTCTATCCGTTCGAAGAAACCGTCGCGAAGGACGGTGTGACGCTGGAGGATGCGATCGAAAATATCGATATCGGAGGCCCCTCGATGCTGCGGAGCGCGGCGAAGAATTACTCCAGCGTGACCGTGGTCACCGATCCCGCCGATTACGTGCGGGTCATCGCGGAAATGAAGGAGCACGGCGGGAACACGACCCTTGGTTTCCGCGAGCAGCTTGCGGTGAAGGTATTCCTCCGCACCTCGCAGTATGATGCGGCGATTTCGAATTTCCTCGGCCAGTGCAAGCAGGGGACACGTTGCAATTTCACTGTCAGTCTGCCGCTGGACATGGAACTGCGCTATGGGGACAACCCTCACCAGAAGGCCGCTTTGTTCGGTGACTTCCGCAGTTGCTTCTCGCAGCTCCAAGGCAAGGAGCTGAGCTACACCAACATCCTCGACATCGAAGCGGCTGCCGACCTGATTCTTGACTTCGTTCGTCCTACCATCGGCATTCTGAAACACACCAATCCCTGCGGCGTGGGTCAGGACGACGAGGATCTGCGGATCGCCTGGCAAAAGGCGTTCGAGACCGATCGTCAGGCTCCGTTTGGCGGCGTGATCGTTTGCAATCGCCCCCTCACCGAAGGGGTCGCACGGATCATCTCCGAGATTTTCACCGATGTCATCATCGCCCCCGATTACGAGCCGGAGGCGCGTGCGGTGCTGCAGAAGAAAAAGAATCTGCGGATCATGAAGATCAACGAAGCCTACCTGACCGCGAAAAAGGCGCCGGTGGTGCGTTCCTGCCCGGGTGGTTTGATGGTGATGGATCGCGACCACACGGCTCTGGGCCTCGAAGATCTCGAGAGCAAAGTGGTGACCAAGCGCCCGCCGACCGGTGAAGAAATGCGCGCGATGCGCTTCGCCTGGCGGATCGTGAAGCACGTGAAGTCGAACGCCATCGTCTATGCCAAGTCCGACCGCACGCTCGGCATCGGCGCGGGTCAGATGAGTCGGGTCGACAGCTCGCGGATTGCCGTTTGGAAAGCGAAAGAAGCGGGCTTGGAGCTCAAGGGGTCGGTCATTGCCTCTGACGCGATGTTCCCCTTCGCCGATGGCTTGCAAGCGGCGATCGAGGCCGGGGCAACGGCCTGCATCCAGCCCGGTGGCTCGATGCGCGATCAGGAGGTCATCGATGCCGCCGACGCGGCAGGCTTGGCGATGATCTTCACCGGTCACCGTCATTTCAGGCACTGAAGCGCGGGCGGGTGTGCCCGTTCGCTGGGTAGGTTTTTCCCTCCGCTGTCCGATGCCCAGCGCGACTATCCACGAATCCATGCCTCGCCGGGCGGCGGTGGTGTTTGACCTCCTTCACGATTACGCGCGGAGGATGGAGTGGGACACCTTGTTGAGGGAGGCTCGCCTGACCCGGGGTTACGCCCAGGCGGCCAAAGGGGCGACCTCTCTGTGCGTCGGTAAAGCGCTGTTCGGATGGGTGGGCATCGAGACCCGATATCTTGTTTTTTCGCCCGGTCGGGTGGCGGCGGTGGAGATGATCGGTCGCGCACCTTTCTTCGAGCGCTTCGCCGCGAGCATTCGCCACGAGGACGAGGAGGAAGGTGGAGGATCGCTCCTGACCTACAAGCTTGCCTTCACGGCCCGGCCTGCCTGTTTGCGGTGGCTGCTGGAGCCGATGATGTTGGTTTTCCTGCGCCACGAAACGCGCAAACGGCTGCGTTCGCTATCGGAATTTTTACGCAAAGACTGAGAGCCCCGCGTCGCGGTGCTCAGAGGGTGGCGTGGCCGCTCATTTCGGATGGCGTCAGCGCTCGCCATTCTCCCGGCGCGAGGTCGGCGGGTAGGGTGATGGAGCCGATGCGTTCGCGATGCAATTTCACGACTCGGTTTCCGATCCGGTGGAACATTCGCTTGATTTGGTGGTAGCGGCCTTCGACGAGGGTCAGCCGCGCTTGGCGATCGCTGAGCAGTTCGAGTTCGGCCGGGCGGGTGACGATGTCCTCGGTGGCAAAGTGGAAACCGGCCCTGAACTTCGCCGCGGCATGGGCCGGGATGGGAGCCACTGTTTCGACGAGATACACTTTCGGCACTTTGGTGGCCGGGTTCATGAGGGGCTTCGACCATCGGCCGTCGTTGGTCAGAAGGATCAGTCCGCTGGTAGAGCGGTCGAGGCGGCCGACGAGGTGGAGGGAATGGCGGTCGGGATCGGTGATGAGGTCGATCACTGTCAGGTGCTCTGCATCGCGGGTGGCGCTCACCACTCCGAGGGGCTTGTTCAGCATGAGGTAGAGCTTGCGGCTTGATGATTGGATCAGGTCGGCATCGAGCTCGACAGCGGCGAAGCGGTCGATTTCCTGATCGAAGCGTCTCGCCACTTCGCCATCCACGCGGACCCGGCCGGCGAGGATCAGTGAACGGGCTTGCGAGCGCCCGATCGAGTCGTGCTTGGCGAGGAGGCGGTCGAGCTTCACCGCGGAGATTCCATCGACGTGGGCGCGAGCATGCGAGAGCGAAGGTGGCTTTTTTCGCTCTGTGGCGGAGCTTCAGTGCTGCGGAATGAAGCGAGATTCGAGTTCTTCGAGGCTTTGTCGGGTGAGGTCTCCGGATTCTGCATGGCACAGATGGGCGCGGGTCGCAGGAGCGAGTGCGCGTTGCAGGGCAGCGAGGATGCTTTGGGGTGCCACCAGTCGCCAAGGCTCCTGAGGGCGAGCAGCGATTCGTCGATCGATCTCGGCGGCTACCGCCTCCAGCGCGTCATTTTCAAGCTCAGCCTTGAGATGATGTTCCTCGCCGTAGGACATGCCGGCGAGCCGGTCGATCGGGCCGCTCTGGGGGAAGCGGCCGGCGTGGTCGGTGACGACTTGGTGAATGCTATGCGGCCTCAGTTCGGCGCTGCCTTCGGGGGTGTCATGGAGGTGAGCCTTTTGCTGGGGATCATCGCCAGCTGGTTGGTAACGGAGGCTGCGCACACGGCCGAGATCGGCGAGGATGATGAGGTTTTCCATGAGGTTAGGGGGTAATACACAAAGAAGATCGGAGGGTTTGCAGCGCTTGCAAGTGATGAAATCGATGGCCGTGGGCGACCCTCGGGGGTAGGGGCACCGAGTGGTGAAATTTCGGGTTTCCGAGTTCCGGAGGATGGGCTTGTATCGATTCGATTTGATGCCGCTCCTTCCTTCCCTCGCGCAGCCGATCTGGTTCCTGCCGGCCTTTTTGTTAGGGGCCTGCATCGGGTCCTTTCTCAACGTGGTCATTCATCGCGTGCCATTGGGGCTGTCGGTGAACGAGCCGAAGCGATCGTTTTGTCCGAAGTGCAAGTCGGCGATCCCGATGCGCCTGAATGTCCCCTTGCTGAGTTGGTTGTGGCTGAGGGGGAAGTGCGCGAACTGTAGGGCTCCGATTGCGTTCCGCTACTTCGCGGTGGAGCTGCTGACGGCGCTGCTTTTCACCGCGATTTGGGGGTTCTTGCGGGAGTCGCTCGGGCGCGGTGCTGGCGTAGAAGTGGAGTGGTTCGCTTTGCTGCCGCTGTGGATCATGGCGGCTTTGTTCGTGGCGATCGCGTTCATCGATGCGGAGCACATGATCATCCCGAACGGGCTTACTACGGCCGCGGTAATCGCCGGGGTGGCGGGAGCTGCCTTGTGGCCGCGATTGCCGGACTTGGCAGGATGGTCGGGCGATGCATTGCGGCCCGTGGACGGGCTAAAGCAGTCCTTGCTCGGCTGGACCATCGGCTTTTGCGGGCTGTGGTCGGTGGTGCTTTTCGGCAAGCTGGCTTTTGGCAAGAAGACCATGGATTTTCCGTCTGCGGTTGACTGGCGCTTGGTCGAACCCGAGGGGGGTGAGGAGCCGATCTGGTTCGAGATGAATGGTGAGCGGACGGGGTGGTGGGACATTTTTTTCCGCAAGAGCGACCGGTTGGTGATCGAGGCCGAGACCCTGTGCGTGAACGGTCGCGAGGTGGATGCTGGCATTGTGACGATCCGAGAGACCTACGTGGAGCTTCCTGATGGGACGAAGTTAGGGATCGAGGATCTGAAGTCGCTGGACGGAAAGGCGCGCCACGCTGTGATCCCGCGCGAGGCGATGGGCATGGGCGACGTGCATTTGATGGGCGCGATCGGTGCCTTTTTCGGGTGGACGGGGGTGTTTTTCAGTCTCTTTGCAGCTTCGATTTATGCCATCGCGGCAGCGGTCCTAGGGAGAATCGGGTTCGGCATGCGCCTGCCCTTCGGGCCCTTTTTGATTCTTGGCGCGCTGAGCTGGATGTTTGGCGGATGGAAGATTGCGAGTTGGTATTTCGATCTTCTAACAGGTGCCTTTTGAGAGCGGTTCGATCCCGATCACTTGCTCCAATCGATCGATCAATTTTTGGCGGAGTGGGCGGGCGAGTGTGGCGAGGCGCGCCTGTTCTTGTTCGTAGCTGCGACGTCCATCTGCGGTCTCGATCGGGATCGCCTGGAGCCCGAAGGCAGAGAGATCGTAGGGGCTGGCGCGCATGTCGAGATCACGGAGTTCCAAGGCGAGTTCGAAGCAGTTCAGCAGGAGATCCGAACCTGCCCAAGGCATCGCTTTGAAAGCCCATTTGTAGAGGTCCATGTTTGCGTGGACGCAGCCGGATTGCTCGAAGTCGGGGCGATTCACGAGGGTTGGCTGCAAGCGATTCAGCGTTTGTGCGTCGGCGTGGAAAAAGCGGAAGGCATCGAAATGCGAGCAGCGGATCGGGCGGGATTCGATGAGTGCGTCGATTTCTTCCTGAGGCAAACGCAGCGGGCTGATTTCGGCATGGCGGACTTGGGTGCCGCGGTAAACCATCGCCCATTCATGCAGTCCGTGGCAGGCGAGGATCGGCGGTCGGTCGCGTGTGGCGACAAGCAGTTCGCGCAGCCAACGAAGGCGGGTCTTCTGTTTTTCGCTGAGCAACGAAGGATCGGCGACGAGCGCGCGGCCGGTCGAGCGATAGGGCGCTTTCCGCCAACAAGCGGGCATGACGGGCGCGACCTCGAGGGCGGTGCCGACCGGTGGGTGCCACTCTTCCAGTTTCGCGAAGGAGAAGGGGTAATAGGTGAAGAGGAAGTCCTCGACCGGATGGGGTCGATGCGATGCGCGGCGGCTCCTCGCGGGGGCGGTCCAGCGTTCGGCGCGGGCACGATGCGCCGCGGCCCGGGATTGCCAGTCGGTGGTATCGAGCGCGTTCGCGAGGGGCAGATCAGTCATCGCGCGCTGAAAAAAGCACGGGGCCTTCGGGAATTCCAGCTTCGGCTGGTGGGTGGAACTTGCGCTCGTTTTTGGAAGTCCAGGTGGATTGACGTCGGGGGTGAGGCGTCGATAGCGTTCGCGGCGTGATGAAAAGAAGCACCGCCTCGATCCGTCCCGGAGGAGTCCTCCGCTGGTCTACTGCCTGCATTCTCGCGGGAGTGGGTTTGAGCGCTTGTGACCGTGGCTATGTGGCGACGGAAAAAGACGAGCAGATCGCCGAGGTTGAGAAGCGGATCGATACGCTGGACGCATCGAAGGCGACTTTGATGGCGGGCGAGGTCCCGAACAACTTTCACTTGGACGGGGTCGGCTATTATCATGCCGCCGCGCGTGATTTTTTCCCCCATCGCTATGGTTTCGCCGATGAGCGGGGTTGGTTTGTCAACGGCACTTGGGAGTTGAATCCCGGGCCTGACGAAGTGGCCGCGAGTCGTCCCACGGCGGAGGCTTTGAAGCGGGTCGAGGCCGCGTTGGAAGCCGAGCGGCAGGAACTCGCGGGAGAGCCTGGCGCGGCGTCGACGGCCACCTCTCAGGGTCACGCCCACAGCCATGGTTTTGGGATGGGTAATGCGCTCATGATGTATTGGCTCCTCTCTGGAAATCGTGGCTTCTTTTCGCCGGGACCGGGTTTTCGGAATGCCGATGGGAGCGCGGCTTCCTGGCAGCGTTCGGTAGAAAATCAACGTGCGGCGGTGAATTCTCACGCAGCGGCGAATCCGGGTTATCGGCGCATGGTCGAGCAGAGTCGCGCGAGTGGCCGGATGGTCCGTGCGGGTGAATCCGTTCGGGGAGGTTTCGGTTCCAGTCGCAGCGGCGGATTTTCCTCTGGTAGCTGATGAAGTCGCCCATTCGTTTTGAATCGGGCAGTCCCCGCACGGGTTGGCAGCAGAGGGTCGAGGAGGCGGGTCTGCTTTGGCACGGTGCGGGCGACGAGCCTTATTGGAGCGAGGATCGTCATCTGGTGCTCACGCTCGAAGCTGCCGAGATTTTAGAGGATGCGGCCAACGAGTTGCATGCGATGTGCCTCGATGCCTGCGGCGAGATTGTCCGTCGCGACTGGTGGCATCGGCTTGCGATTCCCGAGGCGGCGATCGGGATGGTCCAGACCTCATGGCTTGCCGGGGATTCGGCTCTCTATGGGCGCTTCGATCTCGCATGGGATGGCAGCGGAAAGCCGAAGCTCTTGGAATACAATGCCGACACCCCGACTTCGCTGCTGGAGGCCGCGGTGATTCAGTGGCAGTGGCTCGAAGAGGTTGCGCCCGAGAGTGATCAGCTCAATTCGCTGCACGAGGCCTTGGTCGAGCGTTGGAAGATATTCCCCGAGCGGAGCGTGCATTTTGCCTGTGTCTGGGATCATCCTGAAGATCGGCAGACCATCGCCTATCTCGCCGAAACAGCGGAACAGGCCGGCAAGAGCGTGGAGTTACTGGACATGTCGGAGATTGGATTTTCCGAGCAGGGAGAATTCACCGATCCGGCCGAGCGTTCGATCGAACGTCTCTTCAAGCTCTATCCTTGGGAGTGGATGGTTGAAGAACCGTTCTTCGCCGAAATCGGCCAGCAGCGCTCGCGGTTCACCGAGCCCGCTTGGAAGATGATGCTGTCGAACAAGGCGATTCTCCCGATCCTATGGGAGCTGAACCCCGGGCATCCTTTGCTTTTGCCTGCGGCTTACACGCGCGAGGGGCTGGGTGAGGTCGATCGCTGGGTGGAGAAGCCGTTCTTCGGACGGGAAGGAGCAGGCGTGGCCATCCATCAGCGTGGCAGCTCACTGCCGCCGCTGCCTTCTACCGCGCCAATCGTGTATCAGCAGCACACGCCTCTTTTTCGAGCGGGCGATCAGCACGTGGTATGGGGGCTTTGGATGGTCGGTGACGTGTGTCGCGGGCTTTCAGCAAGAGGTGATGTGTCGCCGATCACCGGAAACCTCAGCCGATTCCTACCGCATCGAATCGAAGTCTCGTGAATCTCTCAAAAAACCTCTTGCACCCGCTTTCGATCGGACTACGGTGCCGCCCCGCACCGCAAGGTGCTTCACAATCGCGGGATGGAGCAGCCAGGTAGCTCGTCAGGCTCATAACCTGAAGGTCGTAGGTTCAAATCCTACTCCCGCCACCTCTTTCTTTTGAAGGCGCAGTAGCGCCGATGGGGGCTAATAACCAATGGGTTATGGGCCGCGGGTTGGGTCAGGTTGACTCCGTTCCCAGCGTCATGAATGAGGCTGGTGACAAAATGGCGACAAACCGCGGGGACGCGGCCACTCCAAGCCGCGCCAAGGGCTCCAGAGGGAAGGGGCCGTTCACCAAGGTGAAATTCGGGTCCGCGGCGGTTCCAATCTACCGCGCCGCGTCCGGGGAGCGGGTTCGTTTCACGATTTCGTATCACCGGGACGGCAAACGGCTGCGCCAGACATTTGCGGATCTTGCTGCGGCCAAGAAGGAGGCCCTGTTCGTGGCGCAGCGGATCCAGGCCGGCATGCAGCACGTGACCGACCTCAAGCCGCACGAGCGCGACAGCTTCAAGGCGGCGGAGGCGATGCTTGAGAAATCCGGCATCCCGCTGGTCGCCGCCGTGGAAGACTACCTGCGCGCCCGCGAGCTTGCCGGGACCGAATCACTCGCGGCCATGGCGGAGGAATACGGCAGGCACTTCAGGAAAGTGGTCCGCAAGTCCTCCGCGGCCGATGTGCTCAAGGAGATGCTCAAGCAGCGCGAGCAGGACGGTGCGAGCAAGGCCTACCTGCAGCTGCTGAAGACCACCCTCAACCGGTTCACGGAGAAATTCCCGGGCGATCTGGTGAATGTGGAGGCTCACCAGATCGACGCCTGGCTCCGCTCGCTCAAGGTGGCGCTCTGCACGCGGAATTCGATGCTGAGGTGCATCAAGATCTTCCTCTCCTTCGCCCGCAGCCGCAATTACCTGCCGGAGGATCGGAATACCGCCGCCCAGAACCTGAAAATTGCCAAGGTGGTCACCGACGACAAGGACATCTTCAAGCCGGAGCAGATGGCGAAGCTGCTCCACCATGCGCCGCCGGATTTGATTCCGATTCTCGCCATCGGCGCATTCTCCGGGATCCGCATGGCCGAGCTGAACCGGATCAACTGGTCTGCCGTGGATCTCGACCGCCGGATCATCGAACTCCGCGCCGGCCAGGCCAAGACGGGTTCGCGCCGGGTGATTCCGATCACCGACAATCTCGCCGCGTGGCTTGAACCGCTGGAGAGAAAGGGGAGGGTGGTTCCTTCGGTCAAGGCCCACCACCGGGCTGTCGCGGCTCATGCCGCCGCCCTCAAGATCGAATGGCCGCGCAACGTGCTGCGCCATTCCTTCATCAGTTACCGCATCGCGATCGTGAAAAGCGCCGACCAGGTCGCCCTGGAAGCGGGCAACTCGCCCTCCATCATCTTCAAGAACTACCGGGAATTGACCACGGAGCAGGAGGCGGAGAAGTGGTTCGGGATTTTGCCCCAAGAGGGCCAGTCGGAAAGCCGGGCAATCGGGTCAAAGAAGAAGCGCCGCGGCAGGTGACCTCGTCCCATCTCCGCGCCAAGGACGCCTGAGGGACGAGGAATGGTTTTCGCGAGGGGAGGGGATACCGGACTCCTTGTGCGAGTGGCACGTGCTCCTACGGGGCTCCAAACGCTCAATTCGAGGGAGGGAAGGGGATGGTTGGGCGAGCCTGAAGTTCCGGCCGAATCGGAGTGATTCGGAGCCTTCGATGGCGTTGGTCCGATTCATGGCGTCGAGGAGGTTGTTTGTCGTCACCCCGGCGGCGGACTGTCTCCGTCAATGGATCCCGCGCCTCGTCCAGCAAGGCGTGAAGTTCATCCGATTGCTGCGCGCCCCGCTGCTGGTCCCGTGCCCGTGGGACGAGGCCTGCGCCCGCCTGCGCCTGATTTACGCGAGATCTTAGCCCTCAACTTTGGACACCGTTCTTACCTAGCTGGGATTCAACATGACACCGCTTCCTTGATCGCGCGCACGAGTTTTTTTTCCAATAGATTCGGGGATGCTCCGCGCTCAGTCACGATCGTTATAATTCTACAGGCAAACGGTGGACAAAATCGCGTTACCGCGCCATCGCTTCCAAATCGGGCGTCACAAATGATCGTCGAAGCCCTCGTCAGCGAGGAAAATAGATTGGGATCCTGTTCGCTTATTCTGCTCAACACTTGCCGAATCTCATTAAAGTGATACGGCGATGCCACTAGGAGACAGCGCTCGACTCGCTTGGAAAGGAATCTCATTGGCATCCAGCATGTGAGCCAACGAAGTGTGTTTCTGATCATCGCTCAAAGGGTTAGTTGCTCCACGGCGTCCACATTGCCGGACCGGGACATTCTCCTTCTGCACACGATGTTTCGACGGTTCCGGATTCAAATACAGGTCCGTCAGAGAACCAGCTTTGCTCCTCACAGGATGTCCGCGTTCTTTCCATCAACTCATACTCGTAAACGCATCGATTCTTTGTTGTTAGCAGGTCTTCCTCGCACTCGCAGGCACAAGAGTGCGACTCTTTCAGTCTAGTTCTAATGACGGCATAGGTGACCGATCCAGTTGCGCCTGTCTTCTGTGTCAGGCAAAAGAATGCTCCTACGCCAGTCCAGAAAGGAGGAAGGCCTGGAGGCCGGATTCCGCCACCTCCTCCACCGTGTCGACCACCATGGCCGCCCCCACCTCCACCAGGTCGATTGTCGGCTGGATTTGGGGAATTTTGCCGAGGATTGTTGGTTCTTTTAATGTCCTGAAGGACTCTCTCAGAGGTTGGGGTCTTCGGGCACTTAACGTTCTCAGGACCCTTTTCGCTAATCTGGCCATATACGGACAAAGCAGAAATAATCAGGGATAGAAAGTCTCTTCGGTCGATAAGCCCGTAAGCGTCGACTTCGTTAATTCCGTCATTCCCGACGAAGCCATAAAGGTTGAAACCGCCCTCATCCTCGATGGGATCCCTGCTTGGCCACCGGCCAGTTGTCGGGTGGTAATACCGGTAACCGTAATAGTAAAGTTGTGCGTTCGGGATTTCATTATCCAAAGACTTGGTGCTAAAACGATACTTGTTCGCCGTGGCGTGGGTGCCGGTGGCGACAAGGGTGTTGCCGAAAGCGTCGTAGCGGTAGCGGGCGAGGTTATTACCGGCGAGGTCGGTCACTTCGGTGACGTTACCGTTTCCGTCATAGTGGAAG
>RDYP01000005.1 GCA_004293445.1 Verrucomicrobiota bacterium
CTACCCGGATCGACCCCGGGGTCAATACCTTTCGACACGTTTTTTGAGAAAACTTTCACCAAGCACCCAAGCCATTGATCACAAACACCCAAGACCACCACAACAAGTCACAGGAAGAAATCCAATCCCAACAATCAGAGCCCAGACCGCAAACAAAACGGCCACGTGGACACCTCGCAGCAGGCAAAACCACCGCCTCCAGCAGAAGCCATCGATGAGCACGATCTTCTACTGTAGCTCGCAAATGGGTGCCGATGGCACCTCGATATCCTCCGAAATCGAATGGCTCACGCGGGAAAGGCTTGCAGGGCGACTGGGCGCAATCGAACGCACAGGGACCCAGTCTCCAATCACTCGGCGCGCTTGCAGGATGGCAACGCAACTTTCAGAGCACGCGTCGAAGGGATCCGCAAACCAGACGCCCCAAAACTCGACAGGATTGTCAAAAAAAGCCCGCCACGGAGCGAAGTCCGTGGCGGGGCTGGAAAATCAAAAGCGAGGATTTTTCCCCTTGGCTTACCAAGTCTTCACGTCATCGACGCCCAGCTTGCCGTCTTGGCCAAAACTGTAAACGATGGCGACCTTGTTACGAACCACGTTGCCTTGGACGATGGGGTCTTCGATCTCGCCTTCGTATTCGATGTCGAACTTCACGTTGAAAGGCTTACCCCAAGCATCGTAGAGGCCCTCGATCTGTCCACCGGCACCGCCGTTGCTGTAAACCAAGCCACCCTTCTTGGCATTCTTGCTCTCCTTGACCGTGAGAAAGGCGAGCTTCCGCGGATTCTGCATCGTGCCGGTGTCGTCTTCCTTACCCAAGAGAACCCGCAGCAGCTCGACGCCGGCTTCGCCCGAAGTCTGGATTTCCTCGGAAGATGCCTCGATCCCCGGCAGCTTGCTGTATTCCTGATAATACTGCTCGATCGCTTGGTAGAGAGCGGTCGCGTCGGATTGAGTCTGCAAAGTCTTGGCTCTCTTGGTGACGAGCTGAATCCCACCGAAGCTCATCGCCGCGAGGACGACGATGATGGAGATAACGACGAGGAGCTCGACGAGCGTGAAGCCGCGGGAGCCGCGACGTTGGGAATAGGTTTTCATATCGTGTTCGGCTGAAATCGAAGCGACGGAAACGAAATCGGACAGAGATAGCAATCTCCCGTTTCGCGGCGGTCCGATTTTGAAAACGAATCCGCCCATGTTGTCTGCCAAGCGCTTTTCCGGCTCCCGCATTGCCATGAAGGCCATTGCGGTTCATTGTGACCACCATGGAACGACAAGAACTGCGGAGCGCGCTGCTCCGCTTGATGGGTGGTAACGGCTACCGCCCCCTGAACAAGTCCGAGATTTCTCGCGATCTCGAGCTGAGCACACAGGAGCGCCCCCTGCTCCGACATGCGCTGGCCGCTCTGGTTCACGAAGGAAAAATCCTCGAAGGAAAGAAGGGCCGCTATGAACTCTTAGGATCCGCCAAACACGGCGGCAATTTGCTCCGCGGCAACATCCGCTTTCTGCCACGCGGCCACGCATGGTTCTATCCCGACCTCGTCGATCCCGATAACCAGGCCACTGGCATCGATCTCAAGACCCACTCCCGAGTCCACATCCCGCGCCGCGACACCGGCACCGCTCTTGAAGGCGATCGCGTCCTCGTTTCCTTCCAACTCCCACGCCCCGACCATCGTCGTCGGCCAGGCGGAAAATCGCCACGTGAGGAGGAGCCCGACGCCCGCGGCCGAGTCGAAAAAGTCCTCGAACGCCGCAGCGGCCGCATTGTCGGCATCTTCAAAAAGAAGGGTAAATTCGGCTGGGTCGAGACCGAGGACCCCGCGATGGACGGGCAGATCGATCTCAGCGCCGAGACCACCGCGGCACCCGGACAGTTGGTGGTCGTCGAACTCGAACAATGGGAAAAACAGCGAACTCCACGCGGACGCGTGCTCGAAGTGCTCGGGTGGCCGGGGGATGCCGGCGTCGACATCATTGCAGTGATCCACCGCCAAGGCCTCCGCACCTCCTTCCCGGATGAAGTCATCGCCGAGACCCGCGCGGTTGCCGACGAAGTCGATCCGAAGGAAATCGCCCGCCGCGAGGACTGGCGCGACCGACTGGTGGTAACCATCGACCCCGCCGATGCCAAGGACCACGACGACGCGATCTGGGTCGAAAAAAACAAGAATGGCTGGACCGTCGCCGTCCACATCGCCGACGTCTCTCACTACGTGAAGCCTAGTACTTCACTCGACAAAGAAGCCTCTGAACGTGGTAACTCGACCTACCTCGTCGACCGAGTGTTGCCGATGCTTCCGCCCGAGTTATCGAATGGCATCTGCTCGCTCAAACCCCACGTCAACCGCCTCACCAAGTGCGCGGTGATCGAAGTTTCCAAGCACGGCAAGGTCCTCAAGAAGCACTTCTGCGACGCCGTGATCAACAGCCAAGCCAAACTGTCCTACGAGCAAGCCCAGGCCATTCTCGATGGCCAGCCAGCACCAAAACCGTCTCCTCCAGGACTCGAGGAAATGGTCCGCGAAGCGTGGAACATGGCCGCCGTGCTCCGTAAGAAGCGCTTCGCCGACGGCGCGCTCGACCTCGAAATGCCGGAGATCCGAGTCAAGCTCGACGACCAGGGACGCGCGGTGGAAGTCCACCAAGTCGAGCACAGCGCAAGCCATCAACTCATCGAGGAATGCATGCTGCTGGCCAACGAAACCGTCGCCCACCAGCTCAAGATCCGCAACAAGCCGACTATCTACCGAATTCACGAGGACCCCGATTTCGCCCGCCTCGCCGACTACTCGGAGGCCGCAAAGGCGCACGGCTACAAACCCGGCGATCTCAGCAATCGGGCGCATATCCAGGCCCTGCTCGACGCCGCGAAAGGCCGACCCGACGAGCACCTCATCAAGCTCGGCCTGCTTAAGAGCCTCAAACGCGCCGCCTACTCGGCCGACCCGCTCGGCCACTACGGCCTCGCGAAAGGCGACTACTGCCACTTCACCAGCCCGATCCGCCGCTACGCGGACCTCGTCGTCCATCGCTCGCTACAGGCCTTCCTCACCAACCCGCCGAAGCAACTCGACAAGGTGCCCGGCCAAGTCGAGCTGGCAGAATTCGCACGCCACATCTCCAACACCGAACGCACTTCCGCCGAGGCAGAAAGCGAGACCAAGCAGATCAAGATGCTCGAATACCTCGATTTCTGCACCAAGCAGGATCCGCCACCCGTATTCGAAGGCGTGATCACCGACGTCCGCATGATGGGCCTCATGGTGGAGGCGAGCGAGATCGGCGCGCGCGGCGTGATCAAACGCGAGGACCTGCCGCGCGGCGACTGGCGCTTCGAGCAGTCGCAAATGCGCTACGTGTCCCGCAGCGGTCTCCATTACCAGCTCGGACAGAAAATCCGGATGGAAGTCGCACGCATCGATTTCCACGCGAAATTCGTCGACTTCAGGATTGCCGGCGATGCCCCGCCCGCAGCTCCCGACCCGATCGGCCGCAGCACGCCACGCGAGGAAGCTCGCCTTCGCCGTTCTGGCAAGGCACCGAAAAGCAAATCCGAGCGCTTCCAGCCCAAGTCAAAGCTCAAAGACAAGTCCAAGCCCGCGGACAAAAACCGCAGCAAAGTCGCAGGGCCAGCACCCGCCGCTCTTGAACGCGGCGAAACCACCCGGCCCACACCCTACTCCGCCAAGTCCGATGGCCCGATTTCCAAATGGGCCGCGCGAGACCAAGCCGAAGGCACTCGCTCGAAGTGGTCCAAGCCGGGAAAATCCGTCGGAAGCAAATCCAAGTGGGCTGCTGCCAGTGACAGCCGCAAGCCCGCAAAAAAATCCCCGAAACGCCGACGCGGCAAGTAATCGCTCGGGCGCGCGGTCCCTCGTTTTCCGAAAAGAAAGACCGCACGCCTCATCCAATCTCCGTCCGCTGATCCGGACCATTGCCAAGAACCACCAAATCCGCTTCGATCCCGCCCGATGAAATCCGCAAGCCTTCTGCTTCTCCTACCCACCCTCGCCCTCGCCCACCCCGATCACGGCAAACAGCCCGGCAAGGAACTGACCGAAGCCGTACGCACCGGCAACGGCGCTTGGCAATTCGAAGCCGTCCCGCACTGGGGCGAACTGCCCGATGGCAAAAACATCGGACCCACCCACGGCGGCGTGGTGGTCGATGACAAAACCGGTCTCATCTACGTGTCGACCGATGCCCCGCACGGCATCCTCGTCTGGCAACCGGACGGCAAGTTCGTCCAAGCGATCGCACCCGAGTGCCAAGGCTTCCACGCCATGGCGATCCGCGAGGAGAATGGCGCAGCCGCGATCTACGGAGCCCAACTTTCCGGTCCCAAGCCCCTGCGTATCTGCAAGATCGACACCAGCGGAAAAATCCTCCTCGAAATCTCCCAAGCCACCGCTGGGGACGTCCAAGGCGGGTGGAACGGACTTACCGCCGTCGCCGTCGCGCCGGATGGCAGCATCTTCTGCTCCATGGGATACGGCGCCCAGTTCATTCACAAGTTCGACGCCGCCGGCAAGCACCTCAAGACCTTCGGCGGCAAGGGCAATGGCGACGGCCAGACCGAGACCAGCCACGGCATGGCGCTCGACACGCGCTTCGGCGAACCCCGCCTGCTGGTCTGCGATCGCGCCAACCGCCGCCTGATCCACTTCGACCTCGAAGGCAACTGGATCGGCGTCCACGCCACCAACCTCCGCCTTCCCTGCTCGGTTTCGATTCATGGCGAAATCTGCGCCGTTGCCGAACTCGAGGCCCGCGTGACCCTCGTCGACAAAAACGGCGCACCCGTCGCCTTCCTCGGCGACAATCCAAACAAGGCGCAGTGGGCAGGCTTCGGCGTCCCGAAAGACCAGATGCAGCTCGGCATCTTCACCGCGCCCCACGGCCTGTCCTTCGACAAGGACGGCAACCTCTACGTCCAAGATTGGAACCAATCCGGCCGCGTGACCAAGCTTCGCAAGCTCTGATCGACGCAGCAGGCGTTTTCCAAAAGGGCGGGCCACACGGTCCGCCCTTTTTCGTGCCCTCACAGATTGCGCAACGACTTCGCGGCATCGCTGCGAGCCGCGAAGAAAGCAGGCACAAAGGCCGCCAGCGCACAGAGGATGAAGGCGCAGATGGCAATGATCGCCACCTCCAGCGGATTCACATGAGCGGGAAGCACCTTGAAGCCATGAAAGTCTTTCGGGAAAGGATCGAAGCCAAATTGGCGGAACAGCCCTTGGATCCCACCTCGCCAGTGAATCACCAGCAGGCCGCTACCGGCACCAAGCAGCGCCCCGAGAAAGCCAAGAATCATGCCCTGATACACGAAGACCTTCACGATCTGCCCCGGCGCTGCGCCCAGCGCTTTCATCACCCCGATCTCCCGCCGCTTCTGAATCGTAACGGTGAACATCACCGCCATCATCGAGAACGCCGACACCAGAATGATGAACGACAGCGCGAAATACATCATCATCCGCTGCTGGTTGATCAGTCGGGAAAAATCACCGAACTCCTCGATCCAAGTCACCACCTGCCAGCCGCCATCCATCACTCCCGCGAACTCACGGGCCATGCGATCCGCCTGATAGGCATCGTCCAGCCGCACCGCAATCCCCTGCACCGCACCCTCCAATCCGGCGAGCTCCTGGGCCAGCGGCAGCGGCATGAAAATGTCGGGCGTCAGCGCCATCTGCGATGCCTGATACACGCCCACGACCTCCGCCTCTTTCGGCAGGACGATCTCCTTGAAGCTCTTGAGAATTTCCGCGTCCATTTTTTCGACATCCGTCGTCTCCAACAGCGCCAGAATTTCCGCCGCCTCGGCCGGCAACCCTGCATCCACCAGCAAGGTTCCATCGGCCTCCGGCTCCCCGTCAAAGAGCGCGAGGAAACGACCCACAATCTCCTTCTCCGGCTCGCGGATCTCCGCGAGAAAGACATCGTAGAGCGGCTCGTAGATCGCTCGATAGGCAGCCTCGCCCAACGCCAGGCGATCGCCGCGAGGCACGAAGGCCGTTTTCAAAGCTTCCTTCGCCGCCGCCAGCGGAGCAGCGAATTCCTCGCGCACCGGAGGACGACGCGTGACCCGATCGATCCTCTCGACTTCTTCCAAATTCTGGGCAGAGAGGAATTTCACCTTATCCCCAGGCTGCAAAGCGAACTGACGTGCGATGATCGAGGAGACCACGACCCGGTCGTCCAAACCCATGTCCGCCGTGCTGCCGGGAAAAAGCTCGCGATCCAAGAGCTTATCGAGCCCCGCCACCTGGGCAGCATCCTCGGTATCGAGGCCGCGGAAAAAAACCGGCCGCTTGCGAGAGGTCGCATCCACCATCAGCACGTATTCCTGCACGAAAGCAGTGGCCGACTGCACACCGGGACGTTTCGAGATTTCACCAGCGGTCGCCCGCCAGTCCGCGATGGGTTCGCGGAAGCCTCCGAAAGGGGCATACTCCAGCCGAACGTGAGGCGTGAACCCCAGCAAACGACTCTTCACCTCACGCTCCAAACCCGCGTAGACCGCCATTACCACAACCAGCACCAAAACGCCCAGCAGCACGCCCGTCACAGAAATCAGAGTCACGGCCGAAAGCGTCGCCCGGCGCGGATTGAGGTAACGCCAGGCAAGCATCAGGCTGAAGGAACGTCGGGCCATGCCACTTGCGTAGCGATGCCCGGGCCTTTGGGCAAGGAACGACCACCGGCCAGCCCCGCATTGCCCTAGGTTGGATTCGCTCGCAGTGGTGGTCGCCCTTCCCCGCCTTCAAGGCAGGATCATGAACAGGCCGCCGGCACTGGCCCAATTCGCGACGGCGACCGGCACCCAGCGCCGCTCGTAACTCGCACCCCAGGAATCGGACACCGCGAACTCCTGCGTCGCCTCATTGTAGCCGACAATCATGCACACGTGGTGATTCGCGTCCTCCGCGGGCTGCTCCACCACCGACTCGGCCGCAGCAGCGATCTCTTCGGCCCAAGCGGTCCAATCGTCGACACCCTTGCGCTTGGCACTATTCGCATTGGCCATGTCGTTGTAGGGATCGAGCGATCGCATGGTCCACATCACTGGCACGCCCTGATCGATGTAGCGCTTCACGTCACGGATACGCAATTCCTTGACCGACTCGTCTTTCGTACGACGGCCCTTGTTGCGGACCTGCTGGCGGATTTCCTCAAGCAGGAACTCCACCGACGTTCCGCCGCCCATGCCGCTCTGCCCGACCATCGCCAACAGATACATGTCCGCCTCGATCCCCGCGGTGCGCAAGGCCCGCTCGAAGGTCGCCGGAACGCAGTAGCCTTTCGGCCCTTGATCCACCATCGGGATCTCGCCGAGGAACACATCGCCGTTCGGTTCCTTCACAATGTCATCAAGCAGACGCTGGCGGATCTCCCCGTCCTTGACCTTCTCGGTCTTACCACCGCCCTCGGCAAGCGAAGGCGGAACAATCGAAAGCGAAACGTATTCCCCTTCCTCGCTCGACAATAGCAGCGAATGCCCCCGCCAATCCCAGCGGCGGACCGTGCGGCGCGTCGCCCGCGAATCGCCAAAGCGCTGGGTCTTCGGCTCACCAAGCACTTTGGAAATCGAGGACTCCAAGGTCTTTTCATCGGCCTCCATCGCCTTGGCCAAGCTCGCGGCATCCGCCTCGCTACCGCCCTTGAAATGATCCTCACCGCTGCCCGCTCCACTCTTGAAGTCGCCCTTGTTGGCATAGACCGCTGAAAAAATCGTCGGCCGTCCCTCCGCATCGGCATAGAGAGCGATCGAATAAGGCCGGGCCCCGAAAAGCCGATGTCCGTCGTCCGCATAGAGCCGCCAGCTCGCGCTGTGGCGGGTCTTCGACTCGGACCGCAGAGCGAGGGCCTCAGCTAGTTCCCCGGCCTTGCGCTCCTCGAATGCGGCATCCGAAAAGATCTCGAAACCCGCGCCGCGATTCAGCGCCTCGATTTCTCCGACGCTTTTCGCCAGTTCCTCTTCGAAGGCCGTTCGGGCCGCCGCAGGGATCCGCTCAGGAGCGACTTCGAAGCGCTTGCCGTCCGACTGACGTCGCAGCACGAAGCGATCCCCGACCTTCCCCTCGCAGCGGACCTTGATTTCCTTGCCCTTGGCATCGGTGAGCGTGCGCCACGCGCCCGGCGCGGCGTGAAGCGGAAGCAATAAAGGCAACAGAGCAAGGAGGGCTTTCATGGACGGATCAAAGGCGCAGGGCAGGACTGATACAACTCCCGAAGCGCCGCGCCAAGATACCGCAGTCTGAAAATCCCGGCAGTGCCCACGGCTCCGATCGCCGCGACGGCTTCCAGCCGCGTTCGTCAAAAAAGCGATGACTTTACCCAAGGATTTTCTCCCACTCGGGTCGAAAGATTCCCAACATGGGGAAACGCGGAACGCCCGAACGATGAAATCGATCCTCCTCGCAGCCTTTGGCAGCACACTCCTCGCCGCATTGCCACTTCACGCCGACAGCAGCGCTGCCGCGGACAGCATCAACAGCTTCGGCATCGACCTCCACCGCCGGCTCGCGGCCAAAGGCGGGAACCTCGTGACCTCGCCATGGTCGATCGAGACCGCCCTGGCCATGACCTACGCCGGAGCAGATGGAAAAACCAAAGAGGAGATGGCGAAGGTCCTTCATTTCGCCGATAGCGAGGACGCCGTGCATCAAGGCTTCGCCGATCTCGCGGCCGATCTCGCCGCGCTTCGGCAAAAAAGCGTCAAACAAGCGCAGCAAGCGAAAAAGCACGGCGGGCCGACGACGCCGCTCGAACTGCATTCCGCCAACCGACTCTTCGGCCAGCAGGGCTATCCCTTCGAGAAGTCCTTCCTCCGACTCGTCGACAAAATCTACGGCGCTCCCCTCGAGTTGGTGGACTTCGAAAAGGCGGCGGATCAGCAGCGAAAACGCATCAATGCCTGGGTCGAAGACCAAACCAAGGCCCGCATCAAGGACCTGATCCCGGCCGGGTTGCTCGATCGCGAAACACGACTGGTGCTCACCAATGCCGTCTATCTCAAGGCCGCTTGGGCAGAGGCCTTCCGCGAAGAACCGAAATTCGAATTTCATGCCGATGGCAAGACTCCCGTCAAAGTGACTGGACTCACCCGGACCGACTCGTTCGGTCATACGAAAATCCCCGGCGGAAGCGCGGTAACCATCCCCTACATCGGCGGCGGCTTACAATTCGTGATCCTGGTGCCGGATGAAAGGAACGGCCTCGCCGCGTTGGAAAAGCAGCTGACGCCCCAAATTCTCGGCGCAGCGACCAAGGCCACACCACGTGAGCTGCTACTCCATTTCCCGAAGTTCAAGCTGGAGCCAGACCGGGTGATGCTCGCTGATGAGCTCATCAAGATGGGCATGCCGACCGCCTTCGACCGGCCACCGGGCAGTGCGGACTTCTCGGTCATGGCCCCGCGCAAGCCGGAAGATTACCTCTTCATCAGCCACGTCATCCACAAGGCCTTCATCGCCGTCGACAAGCACGGCACCGAAGCCGCTGCCGCCACCGCCGTGGTCATGGCCAGACTCGCAGCAGAGCCAGTGGAGCGTCCGAAGCCGCTCGAAGTCCGCGTCGACCACCCCTTCGCCTTCGCCATCCAGCACGTCGCCAGCGGTGCCTGCCTGTTTCTCGGCCGGGTGAGCGATCCGCGATGAGCTCCGTCATTTCACCAACCGCTCTGCCAAGTCCCAGTTCTCGTGGTAGCGCTTGAAGCTGCGCAGCGCCCAATCTCCTTCCGCGAGGACGACCCAGTGCCCAGCGGGATCGCGTGCCAGCGCGCTGCCGCTCGGCACGTCATCGGTGGGAGCATCGACACCGCCCACCGGCTCGCCGTCGGCCATCAGCCAGCGGATCATCTTCCACGGGCATTGCTCGACGATGACTTCCGCACCGTATTCCGACTCGAGCCGGTACTTGAGCACCTCGAACTGGAGCGGACCGATCGCACCTAGCAGCGAGGTCGTGCCGAAAGGGGTCTCGAAAAGCTGAGTCACCCCCTCGCGCACCAGTTGATCGAGACCCGCGCGAAAACGTTTCGCGGTGCCGGTGCTGCGGCCGCGAATGGTGGCGAAGCACTCAGGCGGGAAAATCGGGATCTCGTTGAACTTGATTGCGGGATCCGTGGTCAGCGTATCGCCAATCTCAAAGGGCTGATTTCCCACCAAGCCGACGACGTCACCCGCAAAGGCCTCGTCGACGATCTCGCGCTCCTGGGCGAACAGCTTCTGAGAATTCGAAAGTCGGATCTGCTTGGTGCCCGCACCGTGCCAAACCTGCATGTCGCGCTCGAACTTCCCGGAGACGATGCGGATGAAGGCCATCCGGTCCCGATGCTTCGGATTCATGTTCGCCTGGATCTTGAAAACGAAGCCGCTGAAGCGTTTGTCGTCGGGCTCGATCATCGTTTCGCCGGACTTCCGCCCTGCGGGCTGCGGAGCCATCGCGAGGAAACCATCGAGCAGGAGCTGAATACCGAAATTGTTCGCTGCGGAGCCGAAGAAAACCGGCGTGAGTTCGCCCGCCAAAACCCGATCCTGATCAAAGGGCGCGCCCGCGATATCGAGCAACTCCATTTCCTCGAGCGCCTTGTCCACCAAATCGCCATCCACGTGCTCGCGCACCGCAGGATCGCTCAGACCCATCACCGACACCGGTGCGCGATACGCTCCGGCCTTGGTCTTTTCGAAAAGATTCAGCGCGCCATCGCGCCGCTGGATCAGCCCACGAAAACGCGGACCATCGCCGAGCGGCCAGTTCATCGGGTGGGATGCGATGCCCAGCACATTCTCGATTTCGTCCACCAGATCGATCGGCGGGCGGGTCGGGCGGTCGAGCTTGTTGATGAAAGTGAAAATCGGGATTCCGCGCAGGCGACAGATTTCAAAGAGCTTGCGGGTCCGCGCTTCGACGCCCTTGCCGGCGTCGACCACCATGATCACGGCATCGACCGCAGTCAGCACGCGGTAGGTGTCCTCCGAGAAATCCTCGTGCCCAGGGGTGTCGAGCAGGTTGACATGAAAGCCGCCGTAGTTGAACTGAAGCACCGTCGAGGAAATCGAGATGCCGCGCTGCTTCTCCAACTCCATCCAGTCGGAGGCGGTCGAACGTCGGTCGCGACGAGAAGTGACCGAACCGGCAAGATCGATCGCCCCGCCATAAAGCAGGAACTTTTCGGTCAAAGTCGTTTTGCCGGCATCCGGGTGGGAGATGATGGCGAGAGTGCGGCGGATGGAAGAAGGATGGGACACGGTGGCGGGGGAAAGGTGAGGGAAAAGGCGGCCGATGACCAAGCATCAATCGACGACACCCGACGAGCTTTCGCCGCGGTGGACTTCCCTGCCCATACGGAGCAGACTTCCAGCACTCCGCCACCCCGCCTGCCCATGAAGATCCTGCTGGTCGAAGACGAACCGCAACTTGCCGGCCAAGTAAGCCGCGCCCTGACCAAGGCGGGGCATCATGTCGAATGGATCGGCGACGGGCCCTGCGCCCTGGAAGCCACGGAGCGGGAGGAATTCGAGCTGGTAGTGCTCGATGTGAACTTGCCCGGCTGCGATGGCTTCGAGGTCCTCGCAGGCATCCGCCGAGCCAAGCTGCCGGCTCGAGTTCTGATGCTCACGGCACGCTCCGAAGTCGGCGACCGGGTGGCGGGACTGCAAGCGGGGGCGGACGATTACCTGACGAAACCTTTCGCGATGGAAGAACTGCTGGCACGCGTCGATGCCCTCGGCCGGCGTCGTGGCGACGCTCCGACTCCGCCGGAAACCCTCCTGCAGGTGGGGGCGATCCGAATGGATCTGGCGAAGCGTCGGGTAACACGCGGCAACGAACGCGTGGAGCTCTCACCACGGGAATTCGAGGTGCTGGCCGTCTTCATGCAAGAGCCCGGCCGTACCTTCTCACGCGACGAGATCTGCGAAAGGATTTGGGAACGTGAACACGAGTACGACACGCGCACCGTCGAGATTTTCATCATGCGCCTGCGCAAAAAGCTCGATCGTCCGGGAGCGGAGTCGGTGATTGGCACGGTCCGCGGCGTCGGTTATCTCATGCAGCCGTCCCGATGAAAAAGTGGTCTCTCAAGGTGAAGGTCGGCGTCTATGCGGCTCTTGTCACCGTGGCCGCTTGGATGGCGGGCGCAGCGGCGCTGATGCCGGTTCTCTATTTCCACCAGATCGCACAACTCGACACAGAGCTAAAAAACGACGCCGACGAGCTGTTCCGCGACTTGCAGAACTTCCGCGGCGCACCCGGGGATCCACGGCGGCCGCTGGACGCGAAGTTCATTCCCCTATCACTGAGAAGCCGCTTCCTGATCGTCGAAGGCCCCGAAGGCCAAACGCTGTATCGATCGCCGAATCTCGGCGGCAAGGACCTTGGCAGCGGGCCCGCCAAGACCAGCACCCGCACGCTGTCCGGAGAAGCGTGCCGGATCGGGGCCTGGCAGGAAGGGCCCTACTTGATCCGCATCGGCAGCCGACTCGGCGACATCGAACGCTTTCAGCAGGACCTGCGACGGGGCATTTTCATGTCACTCCCCGCGGTCGGATTGGTTGTTTTCATCGGCGGCCACTGGCTCGGAAGGCGGGCCGTCGCCCCGATGGCTGACCTCAGTGCGGCTGCCGCACGCATCAGTACCGCATCGCCCCAAGCACGCCTGCCCCTGCCCGCGGGCGATGACGAAATCGCGCGACTCACGGAAGTCCTCAATCACAGCTTCGACCGATTGCAGGCATCCTACCAATCCGCCACCCGCTTCTCAGCGGATGCCTCGCACCAACTCAAAACCCCGGTGGCCGTGCTTCGGGCGGGACTGGACCACCTCTCCCGCGAACCCGGACTGAGCGGCCCACAGGCGGCGGAGATCGCAGTGCTGCGCCAGCAGACCCGGCGGCTGACGGCCTTGATCGATGATCTCCTGCTCCTCGCCCAGGCGGATGCAGGACGACTGACACTTGAAGCCGAGGAGATCGATCTCGTCCCCCTGATCGCTGCGGCGGATGACGACTTGCAAGCACTGGCCAGCGAACGGGAGATCCGTATCGAAACCGAATTGCCCACCGTCCTGATCGCGAAAGCGGATCGCCGCCGCGTGATGCTGGTCTTGCAAAACCTGATCGAAAACGCAGCGAAATACACGCCGGATGGCGGCACGGTGCGACTGCAAGCTCGGACCGAAGGGGATTGGGCGGTGGTACGGGTAGCGAACAGTGGAGCGGAAATCCCGGAGGAGTTACGGGAGGAACTCTTCGAACGCTTCCGACGCGGACCTGCCGTCGGTGAGAATCTTCGCGGCCACGGGCTCGGGCTCAACATCGCCCGCGAACTGGTGCGCGCACACGGTGGCGAACTCAGACTGACCCGCGCCGATGGAGGCTGGATCGAATTTGAATTCCGCCTGCCCGCTAAGTCCTGAAACCGGCACTTTTCCCGACATGCCGCGCTTTTCCAATCCTTGGATCCATGACGAACACCGCATCCGCGACGTCCTGCGGTGGAAGCTCGGGATTGCTCCGCAAGATCCATCATCCGGAGCCCCCGACGAACCTGCGAAATCTCGGCCCTTCACACCCGCTGCGGCTCCCACGTCGGGCTGGCAGGCGACCTGGCTCGGCCACGCATCCTTCCTGCTACAAGGCTGCGGACGAAATCTCCTGATCGATCCGATCTTCTCCAACCACTGCGCCCCCCTCCCTTTCCCCTCGCTGAAGCGCCTCGTTCCACCCGCCTGCCGCGTCGAGCAACTGCCAGCCATCGATGCCGTGCTACTCAGCCACTCCCACTACGACCACCTCGATCTGCCAAGCCTCCGCAAACTCGGCAAGCAGGTTCCACTGATCGTCCCCACAGGCCACGCAGGCTGGCTGGGCACGAGGGGCTTCGCCCAAGTACGAGAAATGTCGTGGTTCGATCGCGCGGAGATTTTTTCCGGCATCCGCGTCACCGCCACCCCGGCTCAGCACTTCACCGCCCGCACCCCCTTTGACCGCAATCGCGGACACTGGTGCGGATGGCTCGTCGAGGGCGGAGGGGTGAAACTTTGGCACGCCGGCGACAGCGGCTACTGCCCAGCCTTCCGCGAAATCGGAGAACGACTGGGACCGATCGATTTCGGCATGATCCCCATCGGCGCTTACTCGCCCCGCTGGTTCATGAAGCCGATGCACCTAACACCGGAGGAAGCGGTCCGGGTCTTTCTGGAAACCGGCTGCCGCCAAGCCGCAGCGATCCACTGGGGCACCTTTCGCCTGACTGACGAACCGATGGGCGAACCCCCACAACGCCTTGCCGCGGAACTCGCTCGATGCGGCATCGCGCCTGCACGCTTCGTCGCCGGCGACATCGGCGAATCGTGGCGACTACCTCCCGCAACCGCTCAGCAGCGCGGGGATTCTGCCCTCACTTGAGAAAGTTGTTCACCCCTTCAGTCGCGGGATCCCAGTAGGCGACCGAGACCACCTTGCCCTTCTCGAGACCGAGCACCGTGACCTTGCCCGTCTGCTCCGGGAAGTCCGCGATCAACGCCGCGTCGTCACCGAGAATGATGCGGTGACTGTATTTCTTCATCTTCGGCAGCGCGAACATCCGGCCGATTCCCGGCATGCCGTGAATGTTGGCGACGTAAACGGCTTGCTTCTCCGAAAGATGGTCCTTGCCGAGAGCTGTCAGCGCACCATTCGCCTTCTTGCCAGTATCCATGTCGTGACTCACCAGCAGGTAGCGCGTCGCCGCAGCATCGAATCGGTACTCCTGTTCGTGCTGATCCTTAGCCGTAAAGGCCTTGATCGTCGCACCCTCCACATAGGGCTCGGCACGCAGGAAACCCGCGCCCAAAACGACGCTGCACAAAACGACGAACGACTTTTTAATGAGACTGGTTTTCATCGGTAACGGTATGGTTACGAAAGAGCACTCGGATTCGGTTCTTTGACCGCGACAGAACCTGTCGTCGGCGAGATGGTGGCGCAAGGAATTCTCCACACGAGCATGAACCAAATCCTCACCTCCACCCTTTGCGCCTTCCTCGCCTTTGCCGCGAACGCCGGAGCCGGCACCCTGGCGATCGACAAAGCAAAGAGCCGCATCCAGGTTGATGCAAAGGCCACCGGTCATGAATTCACCGGCACCCTTTCCGATTTCACCGCTACGGTGAGCGGCGACGACACCACTCTCGCCCCCAGCGCAGTCGATCTGAAATGGAAGTTTGCCGATTTGAAAACCGAGGACGACAAGCGCGATGCGGAAATGCTGAAGTGGCTCGGCAAGGCAGGCGGCGAAGGCAGCTTCCGTTTCATCAAAACCTGGACCGACGCCGGCCAAACCTACGCCCAAGGCACGATCAAGATCCACGGCGTCTCGAAAACCATCGCCTTCCCTTACACCGCGAAAAAGGACGGGAGCTGGGTCAGCATCGATGGCAACGCCGCCCTCGACTACCAGGACTTCGGTCTCCCGATCATCCGCTCGATGGCCGTGATGACCGTCAATCCCAAGCTCAACATTCGCTTCCACCTGGTCGGCGAATCGAAGTGATCCGCGCCGCAAAATGAATCGCGAAAACTGGTGGAAAAGACGGGCCGGATGCGCCCGAGGCGTGCTCGAAGCAGCCCTGAGACAAGGGATGCCCGCTGTCGGAGAACCACGACTGGCCGCCGCCATGGGGGACCTTCTGGCAAGGCCCGGATCGCTGGTGCGGGCGGTCGTCGCCTACCTCGTCGGCATCGAAATGGGCATGCTGGAGGAATCCGCGCGCGCCATCGCCTGCGGAGTGGAATATCTTCACACCGCGTCACTGGTCTTTGATGACCTGCCTGCCATGGACGATGCCCGCACACGCCGCGGCGCGCCCTGCATTCACGTTGTCCACGGCGAAGCCGTCGCGATGCTCGCCGGCCTGGCGCTTGTGAATCGCGGCTACGCCCTGCTCTGGCAAGGGATGCGCGGGGCCCCGCTGGCACGACGCGATGAAGCTGGCCAACTCGTCGACGAATGCCTCGGCATCAACGGCGTGATCGGCGGCCAAGCCTACGACCTCGCCGGCTGGCGCGGGCAGCAGGACCCCGCAGAGGTCGCTGCTGTCGCCGCGAAAAAAACCGGGGCCCTGCTGCGCCTCACCGTCGATCTGCCCGCTCTGTGCGGCCGCGGCAGCCGCCGGGAAATCCAGTTGCTCGACCGCCTCGCCCTACTGCGAGGACTCGCATATCAGGCGGCCGATGACTTGAAGGACGTTCTCCGGGATGAGGATGCCAGCGGCAAGTCCGGCGGCCGCGATGAAGAACTCGGTCGCCCGAACCTCGTCGCAGCAGAAGGCTACGCCGCCGCACTCCGACGCTTCGAGCGACTGCAGGAAACCGGTGACCGCGTCGAAGCCTCCCTGCCCGGCCCCCCGGAACGGTGGGAAATGCTGCGCTTGATGCGCGTCGATGCCCCGACGACAGGACTGGACCTTTCCATCGCTTCCGCCGCGGTCTAACACCTCGCGCCATGTCCCTCTGGAGCCTGATTTTCACCAATCTTCGCCGCCACCGCGTACGCACCGCGATCGGCGCCACAGGCATCGCCCTCGGCGTCGCCACTATGCTGAGCGTGGTCGGTCTGCTGGGCGGTGCGGTGAAAATGTTCGAACGAATCCTTCGCAACGACGCGGAAATGGTGGTCTTTGAAAAAAACGTCTCAGACCTTTTTTTCAGCAACGTCCCAAGTCTCATCGTCGATGAGTTGGAGCAGCAGGCCTTCGTCAAAGAAGCGCAACCCGTGCTCTTCGCCATCGTCACCGCACCGGGACGGCCGGTAGTCACCTGCTTCGGGATCCGCGCGGAAGACGGCCGACTGAAGAAAGCGGAATGGCTGTCCGGGAGCGTGGACGGATTCCAAGGCACGGACGTGGTGCTCGGCGAGCGCGCCGCGGATTTCCTCGAGGCGAAGGCCGGCGACACCGTGGAACTCGGCCAAGGCAAGCACCTCGTAGCAGGCGTGGTCCGCATGGAGAACGGCTTCGAAAACGGGGGCGTTTTCATGCCGCTCGCCGCCTGTCAGCACGCCTTCCACAAAGAAGGCTTTTCTTCCGTGGTCACCGTGGCACTCGCCGATGGCTCCGACTCCGCGGAGGTGAAGGACTGGATCGCCCGCGAGCATCCGAAGATGACCGCACTCGAAAACGAAGAGTTCAGCCGCAGTTACTCGCAGTTTAAGATCCTCAAAACCACTGCGTGGGTCGTCGGCGGCTGCGCCTTCCTCCTCGGCGGACTCAGCGTCACCAACACGATGATTCTCTCCGTGTTCAGCCGCATCAAGGAGATCGCCATCGCACGGGTCTGTGGATTTTCCCGGACCCAGGTTGCCGGGATGATCTTCGGGGAATCGATCGCCGTTTGTGCCTTCGGCATTCTCGGGGGCTGGCTTCTGAGCATGGGCGGGCTACACCTCCTCCGAAGCATTCCGCAGCTCCAAGGATACATCGAACCGAACGTCGGCTGGCAGGAACTCTCGGGCGCCGCAGCGCTGGCAGTCGCCACCGCCTTGATCGGTGCCCTCTATCCCGCCTGGTACGCCGCACGCCTCAACCCAGCCCAAGCCCTCAGGTTCGAATGAAAGGAGACCCCGCCATGGTGGAAATCAAAGATGTTTGGAAAAGCTTCGACCGCGGTCGAATCGAAGTGCTCAAAGGCGTGGACCTGCAAGTCCGCCGCGGCGAAACCGTCGCGCTTTGCGGAACCTCGGGCTGCGGAAAATCGACCCTGCTGAACGTGATCGCCGGACTCGAGGACCCCGACCGCGGCAGCGTACGCACCGCGGGCCGGACGATCGGCGGCGAACGCGAACGCGTCGATCTGCTGCGGCACGATGTCGGCTTCGTCTTTCAACTCCATCACCTGATGCCCGACCTCACGCTGGAGGAAAACTGTCTGGTCCCGGTGATTGCCGCGGGCGGCAAACGGGCGGACGCCTTGGCACGGCTTGCCGAACTGGCCGAGGCAACCGGAATCGCCGGCCAACTCAAACAAAGGGTCCGCGAACTGTCGGGGGGCGAACGCCAACGCGGTGCCCTGGTTCGCTCTCTGATGAACGAGCCCTCGCTCCTGCTCGGCGACGAACCGACCGGCGCCCTCGACGAAGCCAACCGAGAGCGGGTCTTCGCCATGCTCCTCGACCTCGTCCGCGCGAAAGGCCGCACGCTGGTGATGGCCACCCACGATCTGGAACTGGCGATGCGCTGCGACCGAGTCATCCGGATGCGCGACGGCAGGATCATTTCCGACGCCGCGTGAACGCAGGACGACACGCACTGGGCTGGCTTGTGGCGGGGAATGCCGCCGGCCTCTGGCTTTCACTGCTGCTCCTTTTCCCCGGCCTGCAAAGCGGGGAATGGACCTACGGCCGCTGGATGCCCGTCCACCTCAACATCCAGCTTTTCGGCTGGACCGCACTGCCATTGGTCGGCTGGCTGCTCTCGATCTACGGCGCCTCCCGTAGATGGGCCGATGCCGCGATCTGGGGCTGGAGCGCTGCGCTCGCCGCCGGAGTACTTTCATGGATCGAAGGCTCGTCGTCGGGAAAAATCTTCCTCGATTGGAAAGGTGGACCCCGCATCGCCTTCGTCGCCGCACTCGGCTTTCTCTGGGCCGTGCTCGCGATCGCATGGTGGCGGGAATCCGGCCGACGCAGTGCCTTCCAACGCTGGCTCCAACTGTCCGGGCTGATCGCACTGGCTGCCGTGCCATGGGGCATGTGGATCGCCGCCTCGCCCGATGTGTACCCGCCGATCGACCGCAGCACCGGCGGCCCCACGGGCGCAAGCCTGCTCGGATCCACGCTGGTCGTGGTGGGCCTGCTGATACTGCTGCCACGGGCCTGCGGGCTGGAGGCGAAATCCCGGAGAACTCCTTGGAAAACCATCGGCTTTTTCGCCGCCTCGTGGCTGGTCTTCGGCATCGCGGAAAGCATCGGCGGAACTCACTCCGACCCCCTCCAAATTTTCGCTCTCGGCCTGCTGTTGCCTTGGCCCTGGCTGCTGCTGCGAGACTGGCGCGGCTTTCACTGGCCGCCGAAAGAACAGGGCTGGCGGCCTGCCACCCTGCTTTGGTGGGGACTGCTGGTGATCAGCGGGTTCCTCGCCTTCCTGCCCGACATCTTGGACCGCCTGAAATTCACCCACGCCCTCGTCGCTCACTCCCACTTGGCGATGGCTGGCTTCACCAGTTCGTTCTGCGCTCTCTTGCTGCGACTCTCCGGGGGGCGCTTCGGCAGCACGCTCTCGGTCACCGCGTGGAATGCCGCCGCGCTGGCCATGGTCGTCGTCCTCGCCGCCACCGGCTGGGCGGAAAGCATGGGCGTCGATTGGATGGCCGAGCCACCTGCCTGGCGAATCGCCGCACTCGGTGCGCGCTCGCTTTGCGGACTGGTCATGCTCGCCGCCTCGGTCCATTGGTTTTTCACGTGGCGGGAAAACGACACCCCGCCATGCCATCCTTCATCCGATCATGAAACGCCTCGCCCTGTTCTGGAGTCTGGCCGTCGGCGCGATGGACGCGCTGACCGGCATCCTGTTGATGATCTCTCCCAGCCTGGTCCTGCGACTGCTCGGGATTCCGATCCCACCGACGGAATCCCTAGTATTCCTCGGATGGATCGGAGCCTTCGTGCTGGCAACCGGTCTTTCCTACGCACTCTCTTGGCGTGGACCCGCCGCCGCGGAAACGACGTGGGCCTTCACCGCAATACTTCGGCTCTCGGTCGCAGCCTTCCTCACCGTGAAAATCACCTCGGGGCAACTGCCGGCTGCATGGACGACGGTGGCGATGGCCGACGCGGCGGTGGCCCTCGTGCAGGGGATCTGCCTGAAAACGGGCTGCTGGAAAACTCCCGCTTAACCGCAGCGTGGCGCGCCGCTGGAGTGGTGGCGATGACCTACGCGCATTTCCTCATCTTCGCCCAGTTCGCATGGGTCGAGCTGATGCGGAGTCACGGGGGCACTGCGCACTCGGAAAAAATCGCCCTCGGCACCATGGCCGCCGCGGGGATCGTGGCAGGCTTTCTCCGTGCCCGCCGCAGCACCGAACCCCACATCCTCAAACTCTCCCTCTTCGCCGCCGCACTCAGCGCAGGCATCGCCCCCTGGGCCGCGACCATGCCGATGGCTGCAATCCTCTCCCTCGTCTCCGGAGCTGCGATCGGTACCATGACCACCACACTGGCCACTTTGTTGCCCCGCTGGTGTGGGATCGGCTGGGTCGGCCTCGGCACCGGGCTGGGTTACGCCCTTTGCAATCTACCACCCATCTTTCTCGCAAGCCCCGCTCAACAAGCCGGCATCGGCGCGGCATTCGCCCTGTTTGGCGCCCTGCTCACACCGAACCGAAGCGGCCTGCTCATCCGACAAAACCCGCCCCACTCGACCCACGGAACCCTCGCCGCAATCGCCGCCTTCACCGCACTGGTCTGGCTCGACTCCGCGGCATTCTTCATCATCCAGCACTCCCGCGACCTAAAATCCGCGACCTGGGGTGAACCGATGTTGTGGCGGAACGCCGCCGTCCATTTCCTCGTCGCGGCCGCCACCGGATTGCTGCTCAGACGCCGCTTCAACGCGGTGCTCCTCGCCGCCTGGGCCATCCTCGCGGTTGCCGCCATCGCCGTGAACCAGAGCGCCACCCGCAGCCTCGCTGGTTGGTGGTATCCCGCCGGCGTGTCGCTCTACTCGACCGCACTCGTCGCCTGGCCAGGATTTTTCTCCGTCGATCCCCGGCCTCACGTCATCGCCCGCCGCGCGGCATGGCTTTTCGCCATCGCCGGTTGGTTCGGCTCCGCCAACGGCATCGGCATGGTGCAGTCGCTTCAGAGAGTCCCCGAAATCTTCGTCATCATCGCTGGCATCGTCGTCCTCGCCGCTCTCTTTTTCAAAACAAGCCGCTGGCCCGCCGCGGCTCTGGCCGCCGCCATCCTCCTGATTGCCAACTCAAAACAACCCTCGCCCCAAACGCCCGCCAGCGCGAGCGAACGAGGCCGCGCGATCTACATTGCCGAAGGCTGCATCCACTGCCACTCGCGCTACGTCCGCCCCGCATCGCCCGACCTGACCCTCTGGGGACCCGCCTCCGAGCCCGCCGCCGTGCTCGCGGAAAAGCCAGTGCTCATCGGCAACCGCCGCCAAGGCCCCGACCTCTCACACGTCGGAGCCAGGCGATCCGCCGCGTGGCTGAAGCTCCACTTCCTCGCGCCACAGGACTTCGCCCCCGGCTCACCCATGCCTTCCTACACGCATCTTTTCGACGACAGTCGGGGGGACGATCTCATCGCATTCCTGCGCGATCTCCCCGCGGAAACCTTTCATGCCCGCGCGGCAGCGACCCTCTCTTGGACACCGGCAACCAGCGCTCCGATTCCTGACGGAGCATCTCTCTATCAGCGCCACTGCGCCCTTTGCCACGGACCCGAGGCCCATGGCGACGGCAAGCTCGCCAATTCGCTCGCGAAAGCCCCCACTCGTCTCGATATCGGCCCCTTCATCCGCACCCCCAACGGCCCGGACCTCGAAACCCGAATCGCCCGCACCATCAAATACGGCATTCCCGGTACCGACATGCCCGGCCACGAAACCCTCAGCGACGCCCAAATCATCGCCATCGCCCGGCACCTGCAAACACTTCGCGGCAACTGAATCTTACCGCAAAACCGTCGGCCTCCACCCGATCCTTCGAGGGGGCGAAAAAGGAAATCACCGAAGCACTCGCCGCCGTTGCCGAGTCGGGATTCATCGTGTATCTCCCGCCCGACATGAGCGACCACGCGCTGCTGCGATACTGCCCCGATCTCCTGGCCTACCAACGCCGAACCACACGCGAAGTGAAAGTCGGCAAGGTCGGCATCGGTGGTGACAACCCGGTCCGGGTGCAGTCGATGATCACGTCGGACACCCGCGACACACCCGCCTGCGTGGCCGAGGTGCTGCAACTCGCGGAGGCCGGTTGCGAAATCGTCCGGATCACCGCCCAAACAAAAATTTACGCTGCGAACCTGGAAAACATTGCCCGCGAAGTTCGTGCCGCAGGCTGCGACGTCCCCCTGGTGGCAGATATCCATTTCAAACCAGACGCTGCGCTGGAAGCCGCCAAATGGGTGGAAAAAGTCCGCGTCAATCCCGGCAATTACGCCGACAAAAAGAAATTCGAGATCCGCGAATACAGCGACGACCAGTATGCGGACGAGCTCGAAAGGATACGCGAGGAATTCGCACCACTGGTCGAACTCTGCAAGTCCCTCGGCCGCGCGATGCGCATCGGCACCAATCACGGCTCCCTGTCCGATCGCATCATGAACCGCTACGGCGATTCCCCACGCGGCATGGTGGAAAGCGCGTTCGAGTTCGCACGCATCGCCCGGGAAATGGATTACCACAATTTCGTGTTCTCGATGAAGGCATCGAACCCGAAGGTGATGATCGAGGCCTATCGACTGCTGGTCGCGCGACTCCATCAGGAGGGTAGCGACTGGAATTATCCGATCCATCTGGGAGTCACCGAAGCAGGCGACGGCGAGGACGGCCGCATCAAGAGCGCGATTGGTATCGGCTCGCTGCTCGCCGATGGCATCGGCGACACCATCCGCGTATCGTTAACCGAGGACGCCATTCACGAGATCCCTGTCGCCCGCGCACTGGCGGCGCCCTTCCTGAACAAGCCTGCCCAAGCGGCCGGCCCCGCGCTTGAGGCTTCCTACGATCCCTTCTCCTATGAACGCCGTAAGTCGGAGACACTCGAAATCATGAATCACGAGCTGGGCGGCGAAAAGCCGGTCCGGGTCTTCACCAGTCAGGAGAAATGGAACGCGGTCGCACACAAAATCGCGAAGATGGGCGACTTCAAACCGGAGATCATCCTTGAAAAATCGGGCGTGGTGGAGATCGACCCGCGCGATGAAAACGCTCTAGCGGCGCTCAATAGCGCACCACAGGCGCGCCTCGTCACGGTGAAAGATGAAATCGGCCTCGATGTCATCCCCGCCTTCCGGATGCTGGCCTGCCGTCTCGATGCACGGCATCCGATTCTCCTGAAGGACACGCTTTCACCTGCCGCGGGGGCGGTCGATTTCGTCGACACCCTCCTCACAGCCTCCCGCCACATCGGATCTCTGCTTTGTGATGGAATTGGCGACGCCATCATCGTCCAAGGCGAGCAGGCACCGGGTCAATCACTACGACTCTCGTACAACATCCTCCAAGCCGCCGGCACGCGGATCTTCAAGACCGATTACGTCGCGTGTCCGAGCTGTGGCCGCACGCTTTTCAATCTCCAGCACACCACCCAGAAAATCCGCGCCGCCACCGGACACCTGAAGGGCGTACGGATTGCCGTCATGGGTTGCATCGTCAATGGACCCGGCGAAATGGCCGATGCCGATTTCGGCTACGTCGGCGGCGCACCGGGCAAGATCAACCTCTACGTCGGCAAACAGGCGGTGAAGTTCAACATCCCCGAAGGCGAGGCGGTGGAACGCCTGATCGATCTGATCCGCGAGCACGGGAAGTGGATCGACGCCCCCGCCGGGGAACCCGTGGAAGTCTGAGATCGCCATGGCCGGCACGCTCACCGAAACCCGCGAGGACACGACGCTCGATGCTCCGTGGAACGTGCTCGTTCACGATGACCCGGTCAACCTGATGCCTTACGTGACCTGGGTGCTGATGAAAATTTTCAGCTACCCGGAAAACCGCGCCGCGGCCCTGATGATGACAATCCATCGCCACGGCCGTGCCATCGTGTGGAGCGGCGAACGCGAACAGGCGGAATTTTTCGCCCAACAGCTTCAGGCCCGGCAACTCAAGTCCTCGATCGAAAGAACGGAATGAAGGTCGCCCCATTGCTCAAAGGCGGGCTCCGCATCGATGTCGAAAGTCCGCTCGACTGGCGGATACTGCGAGGCATCACTCAAGATGCTCGCACCGGCGGGCTCGACTTGGCGGACCGTGTCTCCTCAGCAATGCTTGCCGACCCGGAATCCGACGACTGGCGGGACTACGTGGTGCCGGATCTACGCGATGGCTTTGATGCCCAGCTTGCAATCATCGAGCGTGCGGTCGCCGACGCGGCGACCACAGCGGCCGGATGCGAGGAGCCGGGTCGGATTTTTATCCACCCGGAAGAGGCCGAAGATTGGTTTGGCGGACTCAACCAAGCACGGCTCGCACTGGAGGAACGCCACAACCTGTCCGCAGCCATCGAATCGGAGATGACTCCTGGTCGGCGTTCGGCGTGGTTCCGTTCGCAATTCTACGCCGACATCCAAGGCATGCTTCTCACCCTCGTCATGCGCTGACACTCATCCCGCGGAAAGCCGCTCGAAAGCGCACAAGACATCGGTCACTTCGAGTTCCAGCTGACAACGAAGATCCATCCGGCACTTCGACGCGTGACAGGGCGAGCACTCCACCTTCCGCCGCACGATCGCGTGATGCCTTCCCAAGGGCCGCATCCACTCCGGTTCGCCCGGGCCGAAAAGCACCATGCAAGTCGTCCCCACGTGGGCGGCCAGATGAGGCACGCTGCCATCGGCGGCAATGCATAGCGCGCAGGACGCTAGATCATCCAGCCCCGGCAGGGTCCAGGCTTCAGCATGCGCCTCGGGCACCGCGGCCGCTAAAGCCTCGCCCCGCGGCCCGGACGTCGCAATCCACAGCGAACGACCGCGCTCGAGCAGTTCTTTCGCCAAGGCCACCCAGCGCTCCAGCGGCCATTCGAAATGCGCACCGAAATCCGAGTCCGGCACCAGTAAGACACGATCCATCGCGCGGGGAATCGACAACACCAGAGGGGTGAAATTCTCCGCCACCATGGTCTCGGCACCGAGATGCCCGGCAATGCCGAGATAGAAACGCACCCGATGCTCAATCGGTCCCGGCCTCGTCGCGACGTCGATCGGCACCGTCAATCGCTTCGCCACATCCTTCAGGTCCGGCCCGAAACGCCGGGCGATCTTCGCCTTCGCGCAGGCATCGGCAGCGCGACCTGCTTCCCACACCAGAGAACTTTCGAAGCGGCCCAAAAGCGCGGCCAGCCTCCTCACCGAGACTTTTTCAGGATAAGGGATCAAGTCCCCGAAGCCACTGGCCAGCCAGAAACCGGCCTGTCGCTCCGGGCACAAAACGGTCAAGGAAACCCCCGCACGCTTCAGCGCCCGCATCGCCGGTACCGCAAGACAGGCCTCACGCCATGCATCCGGCGCAGCGACCAACAGCGAATCGCCATCGGCAAAAGACATCAATGCATCGGACATGGAGCGATCTTAGGCCGACGCATCCGGCATCGGCAAGTCATGGCCTCGCCACAAAGTCCACGCTCACGGCCTGGCCTCCACGACCCTCTCTTTTGCAGGCCTCAAACCCCGGCACCCAGACACGAAAAGGGGCCGCGCACTCACGCGGCCCCGATGAATTTCGTCATGAAATTTATTTCATCCCTGAGGGATCGCTCCCGTCGGACGAGCGAAAGATGGCTCGATCTTCCGATTCTGTCTTGTCCCTAAGATTTGGGACAGCGTCAGAGGGCCGATGAAGAGTCGTGCGTCAACCTGCAAAGGCATGGGCGGGTAGACCGCGAACCCCAAGGCCGCGGATCACGAAAAGGCGGCCGGCTTCGGCTTCCTCAACGCTTTTGTGAACACCCGTGGTGACATACAGATCCGCGAGGTCGGGGCCACCAAAGGCGCAGGCCGTGGTCTCCAGGCAGGGCAAATCGATCTTTCGCAGTTCCTCTCCCGTGATCGGGCTGAAGCAAGCGACGCAGGCCCCATGACAAAAGGCGATCCAGAGATTTCCCTCGGCATCCATCGTCATGCCATCGGGCGAGGCCTCGTGATGCGCGGTCGAAACCACAGCGCGGGGATTTTCGATGCGACCCGCTTCATAGTCGAAGGCTAGGACCTCCTTGCGCGGTGTATCGATGTAATAAAGCGTGCGCCCGTCAGCGCTCCACACGATGCCGTTGGAATTCGTCACCGGACCGAAGGCCTCGTGAATCGTGAGATCGGGATCGAGCCGGTATAGCCGCGCATCACCCGTCTTTTTCACCAAGCTGATCGTTCCGGCAAAAAAGCGACCGTCCGGCGAGCACTTGCCGTCGTTGAAACGGTTGTCGGATTTCTCCGCTTCGGGATCGCCCAGCGCAGTCAGGGATCCGTCCTCAGCCAGGAAGTGAAAGCCGCTGTCGCCCGCAATCACGAAGCCACCATCCCGACGCGGGACCACCGTGCCGACACGCTCGCCGACATCCCAGCTGCGCTCCTCCCCGGTCGTGGGGTCGAAGCGAATCACCCGATGCCCTTCAATGTCCACATAGAGCAGAGCATTGTCCCACCAAAGCGGGCCTTCACCCCAGCGGGCGCGAAAGTTTCCTACCGTCTCGATCACCATGCCGCGGACCTTAGAAAGCCGCGACGCGAGGCAAAGCGGAAAGTCCCGGCCACCGAAATCGAGTTTGTCACCCACGGCTGAAATCGCTAATGAAACGCCGGGACAGCGCCGACCATTCCCATCGCCACCGCATCGCTTTTACTCGTTCATGCCATTCACGCCTTCCATGTCCCGCCTGCTTGCCGCCGTGCTTTGCTGGACCGGATTGGTTGTGGCGGCTCATGCCCAATGGGATCTGAAAAAGATCCATGGTCGGGATTATGTGAATGTCGATGGCATGACGAAATTCTACGGCTTCGAATCGATCCGCCGGAACCGCAACGAGGTGGTGCTGGAAAACAAACGGGTCGTCATGAAGCTGCGCCTCGGAGCCCAGGAATGCCTGATGAATGGGGTGAAATTCGTCTTCAGCTACAAGGTCGAGGAGCAAAGCGGCCGCGCCTGGATCTCACGGATCGACCTCGCCAAACTGGTCGATCCCGTCCTCCGCCCGAACTTCATCGCCAATGCGGGCGACTTTCGCACCGTAATCATCGATCCCGGCCACGGGGGCAAGGATGCGGGCGCAACCAACGCGCTCGGCACCGAGGCTCACTACAATTTGCAAGTCGCGCTCGCCCTGAAAAACCTGCTCTCCCAGCGAGGCTACAAAGTCCTGATGACTCGCGAGACGAATCGCTACCTCACGCTGCAAGAGCGCGTCGACTTCGCCAACCGAGTCCGCGACAATGCGATCTTCATCTCCATTCACCACAACTCGGGAGGGCGCGCGGCACGCGGGCTGGAAACCTTCACCCTGTCGCCCCTCGGAGTCGCACACTACGGACGGAACCTGAATTCGACCGACTTCCAGACACAAGCCGGCAACGGCCACGACTGCGCCAACGTGGCACTCGCCACCGCCGTCCATGGCGCCGTCTCGCGCCGCCTCGGCAAGAACAGCTTCGATCGCGGGATCAAACGCGCGCGGTTCAGCGTTCTCACAGGAGTGAAGCATCCATCGATCCTTCTTGAATGCGCTTTCATGAGCCACCCCTATGAAGCGCAGCTCATCCACAACGAAGCGTTCCGCAGGACCGTTGCCACCGGCATCGCCGAGGCCATCGTCAAATACCGCTTCGCCGTGTCGCGGAAAAGCCGCAAGGCTCCGTAACTCGGCACAACCGCACCGAGCGAGTCCGGCGGCTACAGCCCTGGCACGCCCCGTGGCCGCGGGGTCAGGATCTCGGGCTCGCCGGAAGTGATCAGCACGGTGTGCTCGAAGTGGGCGGACGATTTCCCATCAGCGGTGATCACCGTCCATCCGTCATCGAGGATACGGACTCCGGCAACCCCGGCGTTTACCATCGGTTCGATGGCCAGCACCATGCCCGGCTCCAGGATCGGACTCTTCCCCTGAGGTCGGTAGTTCGGCACCTGCGGCTCCTCATGAAGCTCTCGTCCGACTCCATGCCCGACGAACTCGCGCACCACCGTGAAACCCAACGGCTTGACGTGGGCCTCGACCGCACCGCAAAGCTCGGCAAGGCGCTCCCCGGCACGGGCATGGGCGATCGCCGCGAACAGCGATTCCTCGGTGGCGATCAAAAGTCGCCGCACCTCGTCGGACACATCCCCGACCGCCACGGTCAGAGCGTTGTCGCCGATCCAGCCGCCTTTGACGATCCCGACATCAATCTTGACCGCGTCGCCTGCTTGGATTTTGCGCGGTCCGCCGATGCCGTGGACCACTTCTTCGTTCACGGAAATGCAAATCTGACCGCTGAACCCGCGATACCCGAGAAAGGCGCTCTTGCAGTCTCGCTCGCGCATCAATTCGAGCGCGAGCTGATCGATCTCCAGCGTCGTGCAACCCGGCCTCACCGCCTTGGCAAGCTCTTGGAGGATATCACTGGCGATTTCCCCGGCCACACGCATGCGGGCGATCTCGTGGGCGGTCTTGATTCGGATTCTATTCCTGCGGGCCATGGGAAATCTGGAGGAGTTCAAGCAAGCGCCGTTCCGCGCTGGAAGCATCACTTGCGGCATCCAAGCGATGCAGCAAGCCTTGCCTTTGATAAAAATCGATCACCGGCAGCACGTGCTCACGGTATTCCGCGAGGCGCCCGAAAAAGCCCGCCTCACTGTCGTCGGCACGAGGCAGCGCAGGTCCACCACAATTGGGACAGGCACCCGCAAGCGTGTCAGCCACGCGTCCCGACCATCGGCAATCACCACACTCGACCCGGTCGCGAACCCGGCGCAATAATTCACCCTCCGGCACTTCCAGCACGATGGCCGCCGTCAGCGATTGACCATTTGCGGCCAATCGTTCGGCAAGAAATTCCGCCTGCGCGAGACTCCGCGGGAAACCATCCAGCACCCAGCCACCCCTTTGCTGATCTAGCCATTCGCCCATGATCGGGCACATCAAAGAATCCGGCAGATACTCGTGGCGGGCCAGAATCGGCGCCGCCGCCCGCCCCAAGTCACTCTCAGCATCGACCGCCGAGCGCAACAAGGCGCCGGTGCTCAAGAAAACGAGACCCAGACGACCCGCGAGAAAGCGCCCCTGAGTCCCCTTGCCAGAGGCCGGGGGACCGAGGAGAATGAATCGCTGCGACATGGTCGTGGCGGAAACCCGCCGGCTTCACTTGGCGATCCAAGCGGCAACTGCCAGCACCACGATCAGACCGATGACCGTCAAAAGATAAACCAATGCGGTTCCAGAAGCGGCATTGCCGGTCTGGGCGAGACGGTCGTAACGCCCCTTGAGCTTACCCTTGCGGAGGAAACCATCGTAGTGACGCTGGAGCAGGTGGGTCTCCACTTGGCGCATGATGTCCAGCACCACGCCGACCAAAATCAGCAGGCTGGTGCCGCCGAAAAACTGGAGGACCATCGAGCCCGGCGGCAGTTTCACCGCGGCACCCACAGCGGCCGGCAGGACGAAGATCAGAGAAAGGAAGATCGCGCCCGCGAACGTCAGGCGGGTCATCGTGAAATCAAGGAAGTCCGCGGTCGGCTTGCCGGGGCGCACACCGGGGATGTAACCACCGTTGCGCTTCAGATCCTCCGAGACCTGCGAAGGCTGGAACATGGTCGCGACCCAGAAGTAGGAGAAGAAGAAGATGAAGAGACCACCGAGGATATAGTACCAAGTGCCGCCAGGCTGGAGCTCAGTTTGCAAGCGTACCGCCCACGGCGCACCCTTGAAGAACCAAGCAATCATCATCGTCGGCAGCGAAAGAATGGCCGTGGCAAAGATGATGGGCATCACCCCGGCATAGTTGACCTTCAGCGGGAGATACTGGGTCTGACCGCCGAACTGTTTACGACCAACCACGCGCTTGGCATACTGGACCGCGATCCGCCGCTGAGCTTGGGTGATGGCGATTGTTCCGGCGATCACGAGGAGAAGCATCGCAATCATCACGACCATCATGATCGAACGGAAGGCGTCGACATCGTCACCCGTGACGAAGTGCTGCCAGGTCAGCACCAAGGCACCCGGCAAAGCGGAAATGATGTTCACCGTGATGATGATCGAAGTCCCGTTGCCGAGGCCGCGTTCGGTCATCTGATCGCCGATCCACATCAGAAGCAAAGTGCCTGCCACGAGGGTGACCACCGTCAAGACCTGCCAGAGGCCGGAAGCCGAAGGCACCAGGTCGCCATATTTTTCGATCCCCTGCATGTAGAACAGGGTCTCGGGATTGGCCAGCGAGCGGGTAACGAAGTACCCCTGAACCAGCGCGATGATGATCGTGATGTAACGGGTATACTGGGTGATTTTTTGGCGACCGCCATCTTCCCGGGCAAGGCGCGCGAGTTTCGGAACGACCGCCGTCATCAACTGCACCATGATCGATGCCGAGATGTAGGGCATGATCCCGAGCGCAAAGATACCCGCCTGCTGCAGACCGCCGCCAGCGAAGATGGTGAGCATCGCGCTGAATGCGTTGCCGCCATCCTTAGAAGCATTTTCCATCCACGCCTCGATGACCGAGGCATCCACCCCTGGAAGGGTGATGTGCACCCCCAATCGCACGATGACGATCATGGCGAGGGTGAAGAGGATTCGGGCCCGGAGTTCCGGCACCTTCCAAGTATCTGCGAAAGCGGAGGTCATGAGAGAGAGAAGTGCGAAAAGCGACGGGCTTTTAAACACGGAAAGGAAGCGATCAAGCGCTTCCTCACCGGAGACCCGTCATGACGGATGGGAACCAAGCATCAGGCCTCGACCGGAGTGGCGACGCTGCCACCGGCCTTCTCCACCTTTTCTTTGGCGGAGGCGCTGATGGTGTCGACCACGATGCTGAGCTTCTTGGTCAAGTCGCCGTGACCGAGCACCTTGACTTGGTCGCAGGCGCGATTGATGAGGCCCGCCACGCGGAGGCTCTCTTCGTTCACGACATCGCCATCGTTGAAGGCCTTTTCGATCTGGGCGAGGTTCACCACCTCGACCTTGGTCTTGAAATTGACGTTGTTGAAGCCGCGCTTGGGCAGGCGACGATGAAGCGGCATCTGACCGCCTTCGAAGCCGACGCGGGTTCCGCTGCCGGAGCGTGCCTTTTGACCCTTGTTGCCTTTGCAAGAAGTCTTGCCGTGGCCGGAGCTTTCGCCGCAACCGAGGCGCTTGACCCGGTGCTTGGCACCCTTGTTGGGGGCGAGTGTGTGAAGTTTCATGTGAGACTAAAGATAAGATGACCGAAGACCGCGGATGGGAGGAAAACAGGACTCGTCGGAACTGAGCCCGGTCCTCCAGCCGTGGTCTTAATGTCTTAGATTGCTTTTTCCTTCTTCTTGCCCCGGCCACCAAGAATTTGGTCGCGGGTGCGGAGTTGGGAGAGCGCCTTCAAGGTGGCCTTGACGACGTTGGAGTGGTTTGACGAACCAAGGGACTTCGCGAGGATGTCGCGGATGCCCACGGCTTCGCAGACGGCGCGGACGCCGCCACCCGCGATGATCCCGGTTCCGGGAGAAGCGGGCTTGAGAAGCACCTTGCCACCACCGAATTCGGCGTAGATCTCGTGGGGAATGGTGCCGTCCACGATGTTCATCGGCTTGAGTGCCTTCTTGGCAATTTCGCCAGCCTTCTTGATCGAGTCAGCGACTTCGTTCGCCTTGCCGAAGCCGAGGCCAACCTTGCCTTCGCGGTCGCCAGCGACGACGAGGGCGGAGAAGCTGAAACGACGGCCACCTTTGACGACCTTGGCGCAACGATTGATGAAAACAACCTTCTCAGCAAGCTGGGGTCCGTCGGACTCCGGTGCTTGACGATCATCGCGGCGAGGGCCGCGGGGACCGCGGTTTTGGCCACCCTGACCGCCACCGCCTTGACCATACTGCGAGCGCTGGCCGTATGGCGGGCGCTGCTGGCCTTGAGGTTGGGAAGCCGTCTGCGGCTGAGGCTGGGAATCGGGCGCCGAAGGCGTCGGAGTGGAATCTTGATGGGTCACCATGACGATAGCGCTGGATTAGAATTTGAGGCCGGCTTCGCGGGCGGCATCCGCCAGCGCTTTGATCTTGCCGTGGTAGAGGTGGCCGCCGCGGTCGAAGACCACGGCGCTGATGTTGGCAGCCTTGGCGCGCTCGGCGACCAGAGCCCCCACTTGGGAGGCACAGGCCACGTTGGCAGCGGCGTTCTCGAAGCTCTTGTCGAGGGTCGAGGCGGCAGCAAGGGTGCGGCCGGCAACGTCGTCGATCACCTGGGCGTAGACGTGCTGATTGGAGTAATGCACGGCCAGACGGGGCCGGGCTGCGGTACCGGAGACCTTCTTGCGGATACGCGCGTGAATGCGCTCGCGGCCGGTCTTGCGTTTGATCTTGCTCATGTTCGGGAGAAATTAGTGGATTACTTGCCGACGCTCTTGCCTTCCTTGCGGCGGACCTTCTCGCCAACGTAGCGGACACCCTTGCCCTTGTAAGGCTCCGGCGGATAGTAGGCACGCACGTCAGCCGCGAACTGGCCGACGAGTTGCTTGTCGATGCCTTCGACCTTGATCTTGGTGTTCTCGTTCACGGTGACCGTGAGGCCGGCCGGGATCGGATGGAGGATCGGGTGCGACTTGCCGAGAGCAAGATCGAGATCCTGACCCTTGACGGAGGCGCGGAGACCGACGCCGAGAATTTCCAGGTCCTTGACGAAGCCTTGGGAGACGCCGGTGATCATGTTGTTCACCAGGCTGCGAACAGTGCCGTGCAGAGCGCGGTGGGTCCGGCCTTCAGTGGCGCGAGCAACGACAACGGTGCTTTCTTCGCTTTGGATGGAGATGCCATCGGGCAGGGAGAGGTCGAGCTTGCCCTTAGGGCCCTCGACGAGAACTTTGCCGGCATCGACTTTCACGCTGACCTTGGCGGGCAGGGAGATCGGTTTGAGACCAACTCGTGACATGGTATTTGGTTCCTTTCGCGTGTTGGGGTTTACCAGACGTGGCCGATGACTTCGCCGCCGAGTTGGCTGCGCTTGGCCTTGGCGCCAGTCATGACGCCCTTGGAAGTGGAGACGATGGCGATGCCGAGACCGTTGAGGACGCGTGGCATTTCATTGCCACCGCAATAGACACGGCGACCTGGCTTGGATACCCGCTTGAGATCGGTCAGCACGGGGCGGCCATCGACGTAACGGGCCTTGACCTTGAGCTGAGGATGAGCGGAGTCGGTGACGACTTCAAAGCCCCAGATATAGCCCTCTTCTTGGAGCACCTTGGCGATATCAGCCTTGATGCGGGAATAGGGGGCCAAAAACTGCTCATTGCCAGCGCGGCAGCAGTTTTTGAAGCGGGTAAGGAAATCGGAGATAGGATCGGAGAGAACGGCCATGATGGTGGTTCCTTGAGAAGTTCAGGGGTCTCAGGCGGCGGCGCCTTCGGTGGATTCGTCGGCCTTCTTGAGGTCGCGGAACGGAAGTCCCAGCTCAGTGAGCAGGGCGCGGCCCTCGTCGTCGGTTTTGGCCGAAGTGACGAAGATGATATCGAAACCGATGGTGCGCTTGATCTGATCGAGCTCGATTTCAGGGAAGATCGACTGGTCGGCGAAGCCAACGGCGTAGTTCCCGCGGCCGTCGAAATTCTTCGGCGAGATCCCGCGGAAGTCGCGGATGTTCGGCGCGGTGATGTTGATGAAGCGATGAAGGAACTCCCACATGCGAGGGCCGCGGAGAGTCACGCGGGCTCCGAGGGGCTCACCCTCGCGGAGCTTGAAGTTGGCAACGGCCTTCTTCGAAAAAGTGATCGACGGCTTCTGGCCGGTGATCTTGCCGATTTCGATCACGGCATCATCCACCGCGACCTTCCGGTCGGGGGCTTTGCCCATGCAGGAAGTGACCACGATCTTTTCGAGACGTGGAACTTGGTGGGGATTGGCGTAGCCGAGCTTCTCCTTGAGAGCCGGCACGACCTTTTCCTTATACTTGTTCAGTAGGACGGGTGTGCTCATTTGATTTAGCGGGTCAGCGCTTGGTGTGTTGCGCTTAAGCGCGGGCCAGGACCGGAGTCTCAGCCCAGTTTCTTTACATTGGAAATGTGAACGGGAGCGTTCTGCTCGACGATACCGCCGTCAGGATTCTTTTCGGAGGCCTTGGTGGCCTTCTTGACGGTGCGGCCGCCCTCGACAACGACCTTGCCTTTTTCAGCATCGACGGAAAGCACGGTGCCGCGCTTGCCCTTGTGATTGCCGGCGATGATCTCGACTTGGTCGCCTTTTTTGACGTGAGTCTTCATGGAAATGGATTCGGTGGGGAAGTGGAGCGTGGGCTCAGAGCACCTCGGGCGCAAGAGAGACGATCTTCATGAACTGCTTTTCACGCAGTTCGCGGGCGACAGGTCCGAAAATGCGGGTGCCTTTCGGGTTGTTGTCCTTGTCGATGACCACGATCGCGTTGCCGTCGAAGCGGAGAACCGAGCCATCGGAGCGGCGGATCGGGAAAGCGGTGCGGACCACCACGGCCTTCACGACCGAACCCTTCTTGACCGAAGCGGTCGGGATCGAATCGCGAATGTGAGCGGTGATGATGTCGCCAACCTGGGCGGTGCGGGAGCGCTTGCCGAGGACACCGATCATCTTGGCGGATCGGGCACCGGTGTTATCGGCGACCGTAAGAAGGGATTCCATCTGGATCATGGCAGAAAGGGAGTTTGTGTTGGGATAATCGGGCGGACCGGCCGAGCTCTTAGTGCGAGAGGACCTTCTCGAGCGACCAGCGCTTGAGTTTGGAGAGAGGGCGGGTTTCGACGATGCGGACCTTGTCGCCGATCTGGGCTTCGCCGTTTTCGTCGTGAACGTAGTACTTCTTGGACCGCTTGACGATCTTGTTGAAGCGGGGGTGCGGAACGCGTGCGATGTGCTCGACCACGAGGGTCTTGCTCATCTTGTTGGAAGTGACCACGCCGACGCGGGTCTTGCGGACGTGCGCGGTGGTTTCCTGCTGGGGCTGCTCGCTCATGGAACTGATATCGCTGATGGTTGCTGGTGGCGGAGTGCTCAGGCCTTGTTGCGGCGTTCGGTAAGCACGGTTTGGACGCGGGCAGCCTCGCGGCGGACCACGCGGATGCGGGCGGCATTTTCAAGCTGCCCGGTCACCTTTTGGAGTCGGAGGGCGAAATTTTCCTCCTTGAGATCGCGGAGCTTGGACTCGAGTTCCTTGATGGAGAGCTCGCGGATGTCCTTGGTCTTGGTGGTGGCCATGTCTGGGAATCGTTAAAAGGTTGCTCAGGCGTGCGGATTGCGGACGACGAAGCGGGTGGGCAGACCGAGCTTGTAGGAAGCGAGGCGCATCGCCTCCTTGGCCTGGGACTCGGGAACGCCGGCGACTTCGAACAGCATGTTGCCGGGACGGATCACAGCGACCCAGGCCTCGACAGCACCCTTACCCTTACCCATCCGGGTTTCAGGTGGACGCGCGGTGATCGACTTGTGTGGGAAGATCCGGATCCAGACCTTTCCTTTACGCTTCAGGAAGCGGTTGATTGCGATACGGCAGGCTTCGATCTGACGGTTGGTCATCCAACCGCGATCAAGTGCCTGAAGGCCGAAATCACCGAAGGCGACGGTGGTTCCACGTTGCGCATTGCCGGCGCGGCTGCCGCGGTGCGACTTGCGGAACTTCGTGCGTTTGGGCATCAAGGGCATGGCTCAGTCCTCCTATGGGAAAATGGTTCGAATTGAAATGGGCGGATTAGTTGCGAGGGCGGCCCGGACCACGGTTATCGCGATTGTCGCGGCGGTCGCGACGGTCACCACCGCGCTCAGGGCGTGGGGAGCTACCATCGTCTTCCTTCTTGTTGACCCAGCACTTGATGCCAATGACACCGTAAACCGTGCGGGCTTCGGCAAAGCCGTAGTCGAGAGGAACGCGGAGGGTTTGCAAGGGGACCTTACCCTCGCGATACCACTCGGAGCGGGCGATGTCGGCACCGCCGAGGCGACCGGCGCAGCGGATCCGGATGCCCTCGGCACCGAAGTCCATGGCAGTTTGCACGGCACGCTTCATGGCGCGGCGGAAAGAAATCCGTCGCTCAAGCTGGACGGCGACCTGCTCGCAGATCAACTGGGCATCGAGCTCAGGCTTGCGAATTTCGACGATGTCGATCTTCACCTGGGCACCCTTGCAGATATCGGAGAGCTCCTTGGTCATGCGCTCGATTTCCGACCCCTTACGACCGATGATGAGACCGGGACGCGAGGTGTGCAGGGTGACGCGGACGCTGTTCCAAGCGCGCTCGATGACCACGCGGGCAAGAGCGGCGAACTGCAAGCGCGAGCGCATGTAGCCACGGATCTTGAGGTCTTCGTGAAGCTTTTCGGCGTAATCCTTGCCGGCGGCGAACCACTTGGAGCGCCAGTCTTTGGAGACGGCGAGGCGGAAACCGATGGGGTTGACTTTTTGGCCCATGATGAAGTGCGTTAGGTAGATTGAATCAGGCTTCCGTGGTGGCGGCCTTGGTGGAGACGTTGACTCGCTTCGTCTTCGCGGCGACCTCAGGGGCTTCGGCGAGGGTGATCGAGATGTGGCTGGTGCGCTTGCGGATCGCTCCGGCAGAGCCCTTGGCACGCGGAGAGAAGCGCTTCAGGACCGGACCGGCACCAATAACGGCTTCCTTAACGACCAGCGATTCGGCGCTGAGCGAGAAGTTGTTCTCGGCATCGGCCATGGCGGCCTTGAGGGTCTTGTTCAGGTGATAGGCAGCCTTCTTCGGAGTGAAGGTGAGAATGTCGAGGGCGCTCGACACGGGCAGCCCCTGGATTTCACGGGCGACGTCGCGCGCCTTCTTCGGGGAGAGGGCGACGTATTTGGTGGTGCTCTTGACTTCCATGGAATCGGGTCGGTGAGGGCGTTTGGAGATGGCCGTTTGGCCTTATTCAGTGATGAGAATGGCGGAGTCGCCGAGGCGAACCGTGCTTGCGCCGGATTCGAGCTCCTCGACAAAGGCACCGCATACGTTGCGGCGGACGTCGGCTACGATGGCGGAGCCGAATGGTTGTTCCCCGCGGGTGAGGCGGTAGGTGGTGCCGATGCGGGCACCCTGGCTTTCCCCGACGTTGAAGACGAGAAGGCCGCTTTCCGAATCGATGCTCACCACCTTGGCCGTTCCGGCGGAACCGGAGACTGCGGGGGCGGGCTTCTGGCGGAGTCCGAGGACTTCGTCAAGCTCCCTGATGGCAGTTTCTACACGAAGCCGGGATTCCGGGTCGGCGGCAACTGCCTGGCGGGTGAATTCAGTGGCGGCTGTGACCAAGCCGGTGGAAGCGCTTTCGAGGCTGGAGACGCGGCTGCCGAGGACCTGAAGGTCCGAAGTCGCCTGCACCAACCGCTCATCGCCGCCATCGAGCAAGTCGCGGCCGAGGGCTTCGAGACGCTGGCGAACGCGGGCGAGCTGCTCGGAGGCTTCCTTTTCGGCGCGGTTCGCCTCGAGGAGACTCTTTTCGAGCGACTCGTTTCGTTCGCGCAACTCCTCGAGACCGGCATCGAGGGCCCCGGCGCTCGTCTCCTGTGCGGCACAAACCCACGCCCCCGCGGACAGTCCGAAGACCGTGGCGGCGAGAGTGCGTGTTTGTGAAGTGCGCATGAGACGAAGTCGGGGCGGCTATAGATTACTTCTTGCCGATACCGCCGTGGGCGCGGAACAGGCGTGTCGGTGCGAATTCACCAAGCTTGTGGCCGACCATGTTTTCGGTGACGTACACCGGGACGAAGGTCTTGCCATTGTGGACGGCGAAGTTGAGGCCGACGAAGTCCGGAGTGACCATCGAGGCACGGCTCCAAGTTTTGATCGGCTTCTTGTCGCCAGCGGCGGCAGCGGCGTCGATCTTGGCCAGGAGCTTCTGGTCGATGTACGGACCCTTTTTGAGAGAGCGGGGCATGGGTGCTTGGGGTAAAGATTAGCGCTTCTTGTTGTGGCGGCTTTCGACGATGAAGGTGCTGGTGACCTTCTTCGGCTTACGGGTCTTCTGGCCCTTCGCGTGGCCCCAGGGGCTCGTAAGGTGCTGACGACCACCACCGGATTTGGACTTGCCTTCGCCACCACCGTTCGGGTGGTCGACGGGGTTCATGCACATGCCACGAACGGTCGGGCGAACGCCCTGCCAGCGGGTGCGGCCAGCCTTACCGGAAACCTCGTTCATGTGATCGCGGTTGCCAACAGCACCGATGGTGCAGAAGCAAAGTTCATTGAAACGACGGATCTCACCGGATGGCATCTTGACCAGAGCCCAGCCGCCTTCGCGGTTGGAGAGGATGGCCTGCTGACCGGCGGAGCGAGCCACCTTGCCACCGTTGCCGGGGATCAACTCGATGTTGTGGATCGCGGTTCCAAGTGGGACGCTCTTGAGAGGCATCGCATTGCCCACCTTCGGAGCGACCTTCTCGCCGGAAACCACAGTGGCTCCGGTCTCAAGGCCGGCTGGAGCCAAGATGTAGCTCTTTTGACCGTCCTTGTATTGAATCAAGGCGATGCGGCAGGTGCGGTTTGGATCATACTCGATGCCGACCACGGTGGCAGGCACGTCGTATTTGCCGCGCTTGAAGTCGATCAGACGGTAGTGGCGCTTGTGGCCACCGCCGATGTGACGGCAGGTGATCCGGCCAGTATTGTTGCGGCCGCCGCTGCGTTTGAGCGGGGTGAGAAGGCTCTTCTCCGGCTTGTGCTTGGTGATTTCGTCAAAGGACGGAAGCACCTTGTAGCGTTCGGACGGTGTATTGGGTGTGAACTCCTTGAGAGACATGGCTCGCTTGAGGGTTGTTCGGGGTTAGCCGGGTTAAAAAATCAGACGAGGTCGAGGGATTCGCCTTCCTTGAGGCGGACGACTGCCTTCTTCCAATGGTTGGTGCGGCCCTCGTCGGCGCGGCGCTTGCGCCTGGCCTTACCGAGGTAGTTGAGAGTGCGGACGGCAGCGACCTTCTTGCCCAGGAGGGTTTCGACGGCACGCTTGATCTCGAGCTTGTTGGCCTTGCGGTCCACTTCGAGGATCACCTCGTTGTTGGACTCTTGAAGCATGGTGGCCTTCTCGCTGAGGCGGACGTTCTTGATGACTTGGTAGATGTCTTTCATGGCGCGGTTCAGCGAAAATTAGGCGGTGCGCTGGGCGAGGGTTTCGAAGGCGTCTTCCACCATCAGGATGGAATCCGCGTGGAGCAGCTCCTCGACGTTCAAGCTCTCGGCGGTGACCAACTGGGCCCAGCCGACGTTGCGGGCAGCGAGGTAGGTGGTTTCGTCAAAGGACTTGGCGACAACGAGCACCTTCTTCGGAGCGAAATCAGCGGTGATTGCAGCGATGAAGGACTTCGTCTTGCCGTCGGCGATCGAGAAAGAGGAGACCGTCTTGATCAGGCCTTCGCGGACGAGATCACCCAGAACGCGGCGCAGCGCGAGCTTACGGACGTTCTTCGGCACGTGCTTCGAGTAATCCCGGGGACGGGGACCGAAGACCACGCCACCACCGACGAAGATCGGAGCGCGTTTGTCGCCGTGACGGGCGTTGCCGGTGCCCTTCTGCTTGTAGATCTTCTTGTTGTTACCACGGACTTCGCCGCGGGTCTTGGTGTTGGCGGAGCCTGTGCGACGGTTCGCGCGGTAAGCGGTAACGAGGTCGTGAACGGCTTGGGCGCCCTTATCGGGCTCGCCGAGGACGATGTTGGCGCCTTGGGCGTCGTCAGCAGTGAAAGTTTTCGCGGGCATGACTGGGATGCGAGTGAGAGTTGAGGTTCTGACGCGCGGCCTCAGGCGGCGGCGGTCTTCTTCTTGGCGGGACGGATGGTGACAAAGCCGCCCTTGGAACCGGGAACGGCACCCGAGATAAGGATCACACCGTCTTCGGGGCGGACTGCAACCACCTTGAGGTTTTGGACAGTGCGTGGCACATCGCCCATGTGTCCTGGCATCTTCTGGTTCTTCCAGACGCGACCCGGGGTGGAGCGGCAGCCGATGGCGCCAGTCCGGCGGTGCATCATGGAGCCGTGAGTCATCTTGAGACCGCCGAAGCCGTGGCGCTTGACAGCACCTTGGAAGCCACGGCCCTTACTGGTGCCGATCACGTCGACCCACTGTCCGGCGGTGAAGGTCTCCAGTCCGGGGTGAGTCGCCGGGGCGGCTTGGTTAGCCTCGAAGCGGAACTCCTGAATGAGGTATTTCGGGGTCGAGCCGTGCTTCTTGAAGTGGCCGAGCGAAGGCTTGTCCACGCGGGACTCCTTCTTGTCGCCGTAGCCGACCTGGACGGCGGAGTAGCCGTCGTTTTCGAGGGTTTTGACCTGAAGGCAGGTGTTGCCGCTCACCTCAATAACGGTGACGGGGATCATGGACTGGGTGGCCGCGTCGAAGAGACGGGTCATACCGAGTTTTTTGCCGAGGAGTCCGAGTGACATGGTGGACGTGAGATGGATGATTGGGAGAACGAGTGGATGCGGGATCGACTCAGATGCGGATGGCGATATCGACACCTGCTGGCAGGTTGAGCTTCTTGAGCTCGTCCACGGTGCGGGCGGTCGGGTCGACGATGTCGAGCACGCGCTTGTGAGTGCGGATTTCGAATTGCTCCATCGACTTCTTGTTGACGTGGACCGAGCGGTTCACGCTGAACTTTTCAATGCGGGTAGGGAGCGGGATCGGGCCGGCCACCTTGGCGCCGGTGCGCTTGGCGGTCTCGACGATCTCCGCTGCGGAGCGGTCGATCGCGCGGTGGTCGAAAGCGCGCAGGCGGATGCGGATCTTCTGGTTTTCCATGGCGGTGGATGTGTGTTGAGAGTTCGGTTGGTTCTGGGTGCGCGTCAGTGGCCGCGGTCGGTGACAATTTCGGAAACGATGTTTCCCGGCACTTGTTCAAAGTGGGACGGGGTCATCGAATAAGAGGCACGACCGGACGAGAGGGTTCGGACCGCGGTCGAGTAACCGAACATTTCCTTCAAGGGGACATTCGCGCGAATGACGGCGAGCTTACCCTTGTTTTCCATGTTCTGGATCTGCCCGCGGCGGCGGTTGAGGTCGCCCATCACGTCGCCCTGGTAGTCGTCCGGAGTGGAGACTTCCACGGCCATGATGGGCTCGAGGAGAATAGCTTGAGCCTTCTTGAAGGCATCCTTCATGGCGAAGATTGCCGCCATGGTGAAGGCGTTCTCGTTGGAATCGACTTCGTGGAAAGATCCGCCGAGGACATCGACGTGAACATCGATCACAGGATAGCCGGCAACAATGCCATTGATCATGGCCTCGTTGACGCCCTTGAAAACGGCATTGTGGTAGTCCTTGGGAATTTCGCCGCCGACAATCTTATTGTCGATGGTGAGACCCTTGCCCTTTTCGTTGGGTCGGACGGCGAGGCGCACGTGACCGTATTGGCCACGGCCACCGGACTGCTTGACCAGCTTGCCTTCGCCGGGAGCGGAGGCGGTGATGGTTTCGCGGTAAGCGATTTGAGGGGCGCCAGTGTTGGCCTCGACCTTGAATTCGCGGCGGAGTCGATCGACGATGATCTCCAGATGGAGCTCGCCCATCCCTGAAATGATCGTCTGGCCGGTTTCCTCGTCGGTTTTGACCTGGAAGGTTGGATCTTCCTCGGAGAGACGGGAGAGAGCGTTGGCGAGCTTTTCCTGATCGACCTTGGTCTTCGGTTCGACTGCCATCGAGATGACAGGCTCAGGGAAAGTCGGCGGCTCGAGCACGACGTCGTAACCTTCCTTGGCGAGGGTGTCGCCCGTGGTGACGTTCTTGAGGCCGACCATCGCAGCGATATCACCGGCGTAGCAGGCATTGATATCCTTGTGCTCGTTCGCCTGAATTTGGATCAGACGACCGACGCGCTCGGAGCGGCGGGTGCGTGGGTTGTAGACGGTGTCGCCTTTGCGAATCACACCGGAATAGACCCGGAAGAAGACCAGCTTGCCGACGAACTTATCGGCCCAAAGTTTGAAAGCGAGAGAGCAGAACTTCTCGTTGTCGCTGGTGTGGACCTCGATCTTGTGCTCCTCGTTGTCGGGGTCCATGCCGACCATGGCCGGCAGTTCGAGAGGGCTCGGAAGATAGTCGACAACGGCGTCGAGCAGATATTGCACGCCCTTATTCTTGAAGGCGGAGCCACCGGCGACGGGGACCAACTTGTTGGCGATCGTGGCACGGCGGATCGCCTGCTTGAGGTCATCGCGGGTGATCGGCTCCTCCATGAGGAACTTTTCACCGAGGATATCATCGACGCTGGCGACGACGTCGACGAGTTCCGCGTAGGCCTCTTCAGCGACAACTTTCTGGGCGGCGTCGAGATCGAGGATCTCGTAGGTGGAACCGAAAGTCGCGTCATCCAGATAGCGGATGGCCTTTTGGTTGACGACATCGATTTGACCGGAGAGGGACTCCTCGGCTCCGATCGGGATCAAAATGCGAACGGCATTGGCACCGAGCTTCTCTTTGATCTCTTGGAAGACATTGTCGAAGTTCGCACCGACCCGGTCCATCTTGTTGACGAACACGATCCGGGGAACGTGGTATTTGGTAGCCTGCCGCCAAACCGTTTCGGTCTGGGGTTGAACACCGGCGACACCACAGAAAACGACGATCGCGCCGTCGAGCACCCGCAACGAACGCTCCACCTCGGCGGTGAAGTCGACGTGACCGGGAGTGTCGATGATATTGACGCGCTGCTTCTGGCCGACGAAGGACTTCGTGATGCCCTCCTCCTCGCGCTGCCACCACTCAGTGGTAACGGCGGCCGAGGTAATGGTGATGCCGCGTTCGCGCTCCTGCTCCATCCAGTCGGTCGTGGCGGCACCATCGTGCACTTCCCCGATCTTGTGAATCATCCCCGTATAGAAGAGGATGCGCTCGGTGAGCGTGGTCTTCCCGGCGTCGATGTGCGCCGCAATCCCAATGTTCCGCGTCCGCTCAAGCGGATACGGACGATCAGGATTGTTGTGATTGGAAGACATGGTGGAGAGAGATCGGACGGACCTCGAATCGGAATTACCAGCGGAAGTGGGCGAAGGCGCGGTTGGCTTGGGCCATCTTGTGAACGTCGTCGCGCTTGCGAACGGAGGAGCCCTGATTATTGGCGGCGTCCTTCAGTTCGTTGGCGAGAGCGACGTGCATCGGCGTGCCCTTGCGGCCACGGGCGTAAGCGACGATCCAGCGCAGAGCGAGGGACTCGGAACGAGCGGGATCGACTTCGAGCGGGACCTGATAGGTAGCACCACCGACGCGGCGGCTCTTCACCTCAACGCGTGGCTTGGCGTTCTCGATGGCGCGGGTGACGACCTCGAGGGGATCGACGGTTTCGACGCCTTCGCTCGCCTTATCAATGGCGGCGTAGACGATGCGCTCTGCGAGGGAGCGCTTGCCGTCGAGCATCACCTTGGAAATGAGGTGGCCGACGAGGGAGCTGTCGTAGCGGGAGTCCCGGCGGTCGGGCTTGGTGAATGTGCGCTTGCGGCGTGACATGATCGTGATGGATGAGGTGTGACGGCGCGTGGCTTACTTCTTCTTGCCACCCTTGGCAGGAGCGGCAGCGGCCTGGCCCGGCTTCGGACGCTTGGCACCGTACTTCGAACGGCTTTGACGACGCTTGTCGACGCCGAGGGTGTCGAGCGAACCACGGACGATGTGGTAGCGGACACCCGGAAGGTCTTTCACCCGGCCGCCACGAACGAGAACGATCGAGTGCTCTTGAAGGTTGTGACCTTCACCGCCGATGTAGGCGATCACTTCGTAACCGTTGGTCAGGCGGACCTTGGCGACTTTCCGGAGAGCCGAGTTCGGCTTCTTCGGCGTGCGGGTCATCACCTGGAGGCAGACGCCGCGGCGCTGCGGGCAATTGCTCATCGCCGGAGACTTCGATTTCTCGATCGGAGTCTGTCGTCCTTTTCGGACGAGCTGATTGATGGTCGGCATAGGATTCCTGCGTGTTTCGGTGTTCGCTGGGATGCGTCGCCGGGCAGGAAGCGAGAGAAATCCCTCGCAAGAGCCTGTTGTCCGGAGCTGCACCCGATAGTGTTTGGAGAATGAAGCGCACTGACTGGCTGAGAGCCGACGGTCAGGGAGCGATGTGGGGCGGCGAATCTAGGGATCGCGACCGACCTGGCAAGACCTATTTAGAAAAAATTTGCGCCGTTGATTTTGGTTAAGGAACCCTGATTTTTTAGTCTTTTCGATGAAGGCCCATTGGGACTTTGAACCATGGCGCGAGATCCAAGCTGAGATTCGGCGCACAGATCGAGGATCGAGAGGACGGCGCGGACCCGGCGCGCAGCGCTAGGAAAAAAGCCTAGCGGATCATCTTGGTAGCAGAGGGCGGATTTGAACCGCCGACCAAAGGCTTATGAGTCCTCTGCTCTACCACTGAGCTACTCTGCCGTTCCAAGTGACACCCTTGCGGGCGGGCGGAGGCTCTAGCTTTCGCGAAGCGGACTGTCCACCGAAAAATCGCTTGAGAACTCGGGGTGTTGCGAGTCGCGCGCTCTTCGCGGGGATTCGAGCGGTCGGAGAACGGAGCGAAAAGGATCCGCCAACAGAGCTTGGAGCCCCCTCCCCTTGCGCGATGACGATCCGATGACAAGCTAGCCGAATGAGTCCGCTTCGTTTCCTCGCCGCCGCCGTCGCCCCACTGGGGATCACGCTTTCCACTGCGGCGGCGCTCGAGCTTGGGGCTGCTTTGCCCGCGGTGACGGTGCTCGATCACGAGGGCCACGAGCTGCGGCTGGCTGAGAGCGCCGGCAGGGGTTGGACGCTGGTGTATTTCTACCCGAAGGCCGACACGCCGGGCTGCACCAAGCAGGCCTGTTCGCTGCGGGATGCCTTCGCGACCTTGAGCGAGCGGAAGGTCACGGTCTTCGGCGTGAGCATGGACGACGTCGCTGCCCAGAAAGCTTTCCACCAGAAGTATCGTCTGCCTTTTTTGCTGTTGGCCGATGAGAAAGGCGTGGTGGCAGATGCCTTCGGCGTCCCGCACGCGTTGGGATTTGCGAAGCGGCAGGCTTTTCTTTTCAAGGATGGCAAACTCGTCTGGCGGGACTTGTCGGCATCGACCGAGCAACAGGCCGCGGATGTGCTGTCACAGATCCAACCCTGACTCACACGCCACCTCGCTGCGGGTCGCGGGCAGGGCGTATCACGCGTTTCTCGCTTGGAATACGAGGCGGTCCGGGTTCCCCTGCTCCCGCCGATGAAAGAAACGCTGGCCGAACTGGAGCGCTGGGGGGCCGATGTGATTTTCGGCCGCGCCAAGGGCTTTCGTGCCAGCATGATGCGGGTGGCGATGAGTGCGCTTTCCGGAGTTTACCGAGTGCTGGTTCAGACCCGTTTGCTGGTCTTCCGCAAGCGCTGGATCCAACAGCATCATCTCGGAACTCTGGTCATCAGCATCGGTAATCTCAGCGTTGGCGGTACGGGGAAAACCCCGGTGGTCGAGCTGCTTTCACGCACTCTGCGCGATCGCGGACGGCGCGTCGCCATCCTCAGCCGAGGCTACAAAAGTCGCCGTCTGAAGCAGCCGCAGACTTGGAAGGACAAGGATGGCTCGAAATTTCCGGCCGAACAAATGCCCAAGCTGGTCTCCACGGGCCGGGCCTTGATGCTCGACTCGAAGTTCGCCGGCGACGAGCCCTTCATGCTCGCCCGGAACCTCGACGGCGTGGCGGTGGTCGTCGATAAGGACCGCGTCAAAGGTGGCCGCTTTGCCGTGGGCCAGCTCGGCGCCGATACGCTGTTGCTCGATGACGGCTTGCAGTACCTGCACCTGTCGCACGCCATCGATATCGTGCTGATCGATCGCAGCTCGCCCTTCGGCACCGGTGCCCTGCTGCCGCGCGGCACGCTTCGCGAACCACCGCGCAATCTCTGCCGCGCCAGCTACATCCTGATCACCAAATGCGACGGTAGCCCGAACGATGCCTTGATCGCGGAACTTCGCCGCCACAACCGCGTCGCGCCCATCATCGAATGCGCCCACGGCCCGCGCTATCTGGAGGAACTCTTCACCGGAGAACGACAACCGCTCGAATTCCTAAAAGGCAAATGGACGGCCGCGATCAGCGGCATCGCCGTGCCGGAAGGCTTCGAGCGCGGGCTGGAGAAACTTGGCGCGAGGGTCGAAATCCGCCGCCGCTTTTCCGATCACCACCGCTTTTCTCGCCACGAGATCGACAAATTCATGGCTCGCTGCATCGAGCGCGACATGGAACTTGTCGTCACCACGGAAAAGGATGCGGTTCGCTTCCCTCGTCCGAAAGAGCAGGCCGTGCCGATTTATTTCCTGCGCATCGAAGTCGAAATTCTGAAAGGCCACGATGCCTGGGATGACCTGATCACCCGGCTTTGCCATCCATCCGCACCCGGCGATCCCATCCTGCGCCATCGCCACGCCTACAGCGGCTGATCGTTCACGGATCGAGGATCGGCCATTCAGCGCCAGCCATCGCCCGACGGCACTCGCTTCGAGCCTTTCACTTCCCGACTCCAAGCCTGCCAGTCGCGCTGCATATCCTGAACCTTTTCCGGGTACTTCGCCGCCAGATCTTGAGCTTCAGATCGGTCAGAACGGAGATCGAACAAGCCAGGCTGAGACAACTCGACCGCGCCCGAAGACTCACCAAATACCAGTTTCCAATCTCCTTTTCGGATAGCCCACTGATCCTCGTATCCCCAGCATAACATCCGATGCGGATCGCCACCGCACCCTTTGAGAAAAGGAAGAAGATCAATTCCATCGAGTGGCCAAGCGGCGTCCGGCCGCAGCCCCGCGAGCTTCAGCGCGGTCGCAGTGAGATCCATCTGGATCACGGGCCGCGTCTCCATCCCGGGTTCCAGAACGCCGCTCCATTTCATGAACATGGGCACTCGAATCCCTCCCTCCCACGTCTGTCCCTTACCCCCGCGCAAAGGCGTGTTCGTCGCGCCGTTCGGAGCGTTGCGCGTGATCGGTCCACCATTGTCACTCAAGAAGCAAATCAAAGTATCCTTCTCCAAGCCCGTCTCGTGCAGCGCAGCAAGCACCCGCCCGATGTTTTCGTCCATCGCCGCAAGCATCGCCGCATAGATCCGGCGACGCGGGTCCGCGATTTTTGAAAATCGTGCCAATCCATCCACCGGAGCCTCCAGCGGCGTGTGCACCGCATTGAAAGACAAGTAGAGAAAAAATGGCCGAGCACCATCCCGCTGCCCGCGAATGAAATCCACAGCCTCGCGCCCGAAGACATCGGTCACATACTCCTTCGGCTCCACCGCATCACGGTTGCGGAAAATCCCCGAATAGCGCATCCGCTCCTGAGACAACGCGGAGGTTCGATCCGGCAGATAGTGGCATTCTCCTCCAAGCACGCCGAAGAAGTGCTCAAAGCCACGCCGCAAGGGGTGATCGGCTCCTTCCTCCCCGAGATGCCACTTGCCGATCAAGGCGCAGCGATAACCCGCAGCAGAAAGATAGGAAGCGATGGTCGGGACCTCTGCCACCAAACCCGAACCGCCGGGCCGCACCCAGTCGTCCACTCCGTCGCGCTGATGATAGCGCCCTGTCATCAATCCCGCCCGCGAGGGACTGCATACCGGGCCGGTCACGTAGGCATCCGTGAACCGAATCCCCGCCTTGGCAATCGAATCGATGTGCGGCGTTGGAATGTCCACGCAACCCTGCACACCGCAGTCGGCATAGCCCAGATCATCGGCGACGATGAACAAGATGTTCGGCTTGCCCAGAGCGGACTGCCCGACAGATGAGGCGATGAGAAAGACGAGGCATCGGGCGAAAAAAGAGCGAAAGATGGCATTCATGGGAAAAGAAAGCGCGGGCCGGCGGTCATTGGTAATTTTCCCAGCCTCGACAATCTACGGTTTCGGTAAATCAAGTTCCGCGATTTTGCCGTCAAAACCCAGCCATGCGAAGCCCGCCCTCGTTCCTGCAAAGCCCTAACAGAAATCCGGCTGGTTAAGCACCTCATCGAAATAAGGGTTACCATCGAGGTCCCAAAGCCGAAGGCGACGGAAAGCAGGAGCAGCCCAATGTTTTCAAGCCCCCGACGCATGAATCAGTGGCGGATCACTGGACCGGCACGACCCGGACTTTGCCGCTTTTCTCGACGATGGTGAACTGGCCGCCGGTGGTCTTGGCGAGTTCCTTCATGCCGGCGTTGGCCTTGGGCTCCATGAGGGCGACGGTGTTGACGACGATGCGCTTGGAGCGGGCCTTCTGGCCCAGGCTGCGGGCGAGCTTGACGGTATCGATGCCCTCCACCGCGCCATCGGTCATGAAGAAAATCACCTCCGGGGTCGGCTTCATGGCAAAGGCCATCTCAAGGGGATTGTCCCAGGTGGTGCCAGCGACCAAGGGGGTCTTCTTGATGTGGCCGAGCGATTTCTGGCGTTCCGCCGTGGTCCCGGGCAGCCAGTCGGGAACTTGGCGACGTCCCTTGGGACTCCACCGGTACACGTTGGACGGAGAAGTCCATTCGTAGCGGAAGCGAGCGTCCTTCACGGTGGCGCTTTTGCGATCCGAAGGCATCGACACATGATCTCCGGCGACCCACACCGGACCAGAGAAGAAGATCATCTGATACTGCATTCCGATCGACAGTTGCTCGATCGATTTCGCGAGCTCCTTCCGCATCAGACGATCGCGGTCGCCCTTCATCGATTGCGAAAAGTCGATCACGTAGGCGACCCGCTGTGCCTTGATGTTTTGTTGGAAAAACGAAGCTCCGCCGCCGCCCGTGCCATCGCCATCGCCGGTGCCCCAGCCTTCGCTGAAATCGTCCCCAACCCCGAATTCCATGGAGGGCTCGGTGACATCGAAGTCGGGAACCGGGACCGCGACCGGACTGGCCGTGGCCGCGGCGATGACCCGCGAGCTGGAACTCGAAGGGCGGGAGGGCTTGCGCTGAATGCTGTCGGAGATCCGTTTTACCGGGGTCGGTTCATCGGCCGCGACGGCAGCCGAGTAGCTGACGATGACCGGCGACTCCTTGACCAAGGCGGGCAGGATGATGAAGGCGAGGATCAGAGAAACGAGGATGATCGACAGCAAGGCAATGATCATGCTGGCAACAGCGGACTGGCGGCGCTGACGGCGCAGGATGGCATCGGCCGCGTGGACCGAGAGACGCGACTCTGTCGACGGGTCGGAGACGGGAGCTGGCACGGTCCGCAAGGCAGGGGCGACGGCTCGCGGGACGGCTGGCGTGAGGATGGGGGCGGCCGTTCCTAAAATCGGCTCCGCTTGGGCGACTGGCTCCGCTTGGGCGACTGGCTCCGCTTGGGCGACTGGCTCCGCTTGGGCGACTGGCTCCGCTTGCACGACCGGCTCCGCTTGCACGACTGGCTCCGCTTGGGCGACCGGCTCCGCTTGGGCGATCGGCTCCGCTTGAACGATCGGCTCCGCTTGAACGATCGGCTCCGCTTGAACGACCGGCTCCGCTTGGGCGAGGACTTGGATCGCGGCGAGGAGCTTTTTGCGGTGGCCGAGAGGATTGACGCCGCATTCTTTCAGGTCATCGGAGTCGAGGCCGAGTAAGGTTTCGCGGTCGATTTCCTGATCGAGAAAAGCTTGGGTGTATTGAGCGAGGCCGAGGCTTTCAAGCCATGCGGCGAGATCGAACGAGGAAGGCTTGGGTTTCATCTCGATGGCTTGCGGCGGGGGATCAAGGCCCGGAGAACTCGATTTTCACGACATCGACCAAAGAACTGCGGAGCTGCTTTGGCAAGGCTAGGCGCAGGGTGCCGTTTTGGTAGGTGAAAGGGACTTCACGTCCGCTGTGCAGCAGGATGGCACGGCGGGGCTTGGGGGCACCGGTCCAGACGGCCTCGTCGGGGCTCGACGCGAGGAAATGGAGGTAGGCGCTGCCCTTGCGGGTGGTGACCGGGACATTGACGCCGGTCGGGAAGGGTCCGGGGCCGGCGCCGATCACCGACTCGCGGCTGTGCTCCATCCAATCGGCCATTTCCTGCCACGCGGTCACTGCTTGCGGCGGCAGGCTGCCATCGCCCTTGGGGCCGACGTTTGCGAGCAGGTTGCCACCCCAGGCGCGGAGGCGAACAAGTTTCTCAAGGACTTCCGGCGCGCTGTCCCAGCCGTATTCCTCGGTATAGGACCACTTACCGGCGGGCCAGCAGGTTTCACAGGTCTCGAACCAGCCGGTGAAGCGCTTGTCGGGCAACTTGCCCTCGCTGTCGCCGTAGTCCCCTCCCCCGCCGTTGCGGCGGTTGACGACGATGCCCGGTTGGAGGCGACGGACTTCGGTGTTGGGAATCTCACCCTTGCCACCATCGAACCAAATGAGGTCGATCTTGCCGTAGTTCGATAGCAGCTCGGTGACCTGGCCCGCGACAAGCACCTTGCGCTTGGCATCGTGATCGGCGGGTTTCTTCGGCAGGGTGCGAGGCTGGTGGTCCATGCCGAGGATCGGACCGCGCATCGCGAAGGTCTTGTAGTCGCGATCGAACCACCAATCGGGCGGCGAGTAGTAGAGGCCGACCTTCAGCCCGTGTTTGCGGCAGGCGGCGGTGAACTCCTTAACGAAATCGCGGCCGCCGAGGAACTGCTTCGTCCCGAGATCGCCGTGCGCCGAGGGCCAGAGGGTGAAGCCGTCGTGGTGCTTGGTGACCATGACGGCGTAGGTAAAGCCGGCCGCCTTGGCGAGGGCGAGCTGGGCATCGTAGTCGACGTGGTGCGGGTTCCATTGTTTCGCCCAGCCGTAGTAGGTGTTCGGGGTAACGGTGCGATCCTTCCACGGCTTGTTGGCGAGCATGCCCCAGGACAGATCGCCGGTGGCGCCGACCGAAGCGAGGCCCCAGTGGATGAAGAGGCCGAGACCAGCCTCGGGAAACCACTGGGCATCCGGATGTTTGTTGGAGCTCGCGGGTTTCTGCGAAACCTGTTCAAGAGCGGCAGCCTGAGCGTCCGCGGCGGAGTCGGCGAGGACGACGGATGCGCTGCCTAACAAAAGGGTGAGGGCGAGGGCTTTCACGGATTTCCGAGGACGGGAATGATGGGGATCTGGACGTTGCTGCTGATGCGGCCGTTCTTCTTGTAGCCGTCGGTCGCGCCGAAGAGATAGGTCGGTTCGCCGTCCTCGATCAGCAGGGCCGGGCGTTCGAGGTTGCTGTTGCTTTTCGCGCCACCGGCGAGGGCGAAGTGGTGCTCGATGATCTTCGGGTGAGTGGCAGGGTTCCAATCGAGTCCATCGTCGGACTGAAACAGGCAGATGCCGCCGGAGGATCCGGTGAAGCTGCCGACCACATCGCGGGTGACGGCGTAGTAGCGGTTGCCGTACTTGCGGCTGTGGAAGATGAAAGGGTCTTCGGCGACCATCCAGTGCTTGCCGGGTTTTTCGGCCTCGAAGATCCGGCCGGGAGTCTTGATGTAGGGGCCTTCCGGCGACTTCGCGAGGGCCGCACCGTAGCGGACATTCCCGCCCATCTCCTTGCCCTTGATGTATTGCACCGCCTTGTAAACCAAGAGCACACCGCCATCCGGCCGCATGCAGGCGGCGGGGTTGGTGACGCAGAGCGAGTCGAAGGACTTCTGGTCATCGGTGATGTCGACGATGGGCCGATCGAAGCGTTTCCACGGACCTTCGGGTTTCTCGGCGATCGCGAGCCCGATGCGCTGGTGGTTGCGATGCATCGGGTAACTTTTGCCGTCGCCGTGGTTGCCCATGTAGTAGAGGTAATACTTGCCGTCGTGGAAGAAGGCGTTGGCATTGTGGGTCACGTCGCCGTCCCAATATTTCTTGCCCGTGGCGGGGTTGGGATCGCGTTTTGGCAAGGCGACATTGACATGGGTGTAGGGCCCTTCCGGACGATCGGCGACGGCGTAGGCGATCTCCGAGTGAAGGGCCCAGCCGGGGGCGAAGCCGACTTTCACCGGCCAGCGGGAATAGAAGAGGTGGTACTTGGCATCGGGCCCCTTCACCGGCGCGCCGCACCACACGAAGTAATCCTTCAGCGCGAAGCGGTTGGCGGCGGGCAGCGCTTGGACCCGGGCACCGAGGTCGAGCTCGCGGGCGGAGAGAGGCGCGACGCAGGCGAGGCCGAGCAGGGCTGTTAGAAAGCGTTTCATGGGAGCTGGAGGGTGCCGCCGGGGGCGAGGGTGACGGTTTCGGTTTTGCCCATCGCGCGGACGCGGGCGCTACCGCCTTTCGGCGAGCGGAGGACGGCCTTGGTAAGCTTGCCGGCGCGCCAAGCGAGATCGACCTCGAAGCCACCGCGCGCACGGAGACCGGTGACGCTGCCGCTTTCCCAAGCCGCGGGTAGGGCGGGCAGGAGTTCGATCAGGTGGATGCCGTTCTCGCGGACATGGCTTTGCAGGAGCATCTCGGTCATGCCGGCGGTGGCACCGAAATTCCCGTCGATCTGGAAGGGCGGGTGGGCATCGAACAGATTCGGATACACGCCACCGCTGCCGCCGGACTGCGGGGTAAGGAGGCCGCGGAGAATGCGGTGGGCGTGATCGCCATCGGCGAGCCGGGCCCAAAAATTGATCTTCCATGCACGACTCCAGCCGGTGCCGCCGTCACCGCGGGCATTGAGCGAAACCGTGGCGGCCTTGGCGAGTTCGGGCGTGCTGACAGGGTGGATCTGGCGGCCGGGATGGACGGCGAAGAGATGGGAGACGTGGCGATGCTTGTCGTTCGGATCATCCACGTCCTGCATCCATTCTTGGATCTGTCCCCACTTGCCGATCTTCGGCCCGAGGAGCTTGGCACGGAGCGCGATCACGCGGTCGCGGTAGGCGGCATCGATGCCGAGTTCGGTGGCGGCGTCGATGTAGTTGGTAAAGAGGTCGTGAACGATCTGTTGATCGTAGGACGCGCCGGGCTGGGGCGTGCGGTCGCCTTCCTTGAGGCGGATCTTGCCATCCTTGCCCTTGACCGGGCCGTGCTCGGGCGACCAACCGGTGGGAGTGATGAGTTGGCCATCGGGGCCCTCGACGAGATAGCTTTCCCAGTATTCGACGAGTTCCTTGAGGGCCGGGTAGGCGCGTTGTTTGAGGAAGTCCTTGTCGCCGCCGAATTCGTAGCGGGTCCAGAGGTGCTGGGTCATCCAAGCACTGCCGGGGCGGTGGATGCCCCAGGTCGAGTTGCCGCCCATCGGGTTGTTGGTGCTGTAAGCGATCCAGCCCTTGCCGGTGGCGATGGCGGGCTGGGCGTTCTTTTTACGGACGGTGGCGAGGTTGTGGAGCCAGTCGAAGTAGGGCTCGTGGCACTCGGCGAGATTCGTCGGCTCGGCGAGCCAGTAGTTCATCTCGATGTTGATGTTGGTGGTGTAGCCGGAATACCAAGCGGGCTTGAGGTCCTTGTTCCAGATGCCTTGGAGGTTCGCGGGCAGGCCGCCGGGGCGGGAACTGGCGATCATCAGGTAGCGGCCGTATTGATAAAAAAGAGCATCGAGCCCGGGATCGGCGGCGGGCGACTTGCGGTAGTCGGCGAGGCGGCGTGGCACGGGAAACTGGTCGCGGCCGGGTCCGAGGTCGATCTTCACGCGGCGGTAAAGCTCGCGGTGATCGGCGAGGTGCTCGCTTTTGAGCTTTTCATACGGCGTGGCGGCGGCGGCCTTGAGGCGGGCTTCGATCTCCTTCGCAGGATGCGGGCCGCGCCATTTCCGGGCGGGGCTGTTAGAGAATGAAGTATCGGCGGCGAGAAGGACGATGAGGGAATCGGCGGCATCGACGAGCAGCGCCTGGCCATCCGGTTTGACGCTGCCGCCTTCGTGGCGAACGAGGACGGTCGATTGGTATTCGAGCCCGTTGCCGAGTTTGCCTTTGGCGCTGATGGATTTCCCTACAGCGCGGATGCTGGCATCGTGCATGTCGGTCAGGCGGAGTTGACCGCGGAGTGCGCCGGGCTTGTCGGCGCTGAAGCGGAAGACCATCACCTGCGCCGGGTGGCTGGAGAAGGCCTCGCGTGTGAAAGTGACGCCTCCGCGCGTGTAGCTGACACGGTGGACCGCCTCGTCGAGCGAGAGCTCACGCCGATAGTTCGACGACTCCCCCGCCCCGCTAAAATCCAGCAAGAGATCGCCGAAGGGCTGATAGGCACCCATCTGGATCTCATCGCCGGTCCACAGGGTTTGCTCGTTGAACTGGATGTGTTCCTTGGCGACGCCGCCGTGGATCATCGCACCGAGGGCGCCGTTGCCGATCGGCAGGGCCTCGTTCCAGTTGGCGGCGGGTTTGTCGTACCAGAGTGACTGCGCGTGAGCGGCAAGGCTCAGCGCGGCGGCGAGCGGGAGCAGAAGCTTCATGGAAAAAGAGATCAAGGTTTGAGGGTCGCGTGACGCCCGAGGTAGCCGAAACCGTGGCTCGCTTGGAGGGTGGTGCCGGGTTGGAACTGAAGACGCTGGTCTCCTTTGGCGGCGGCCTTGCCAGGGGCGAGCTTGATCCGACCGGTGAAGGTGCCGGCGCTGTTAGAATCCTCGGTGACAGTGACGCGTTCGACATCGCCCTGACCGCTGGCGATCGTGACAGTGCCGGATTCTGCCGTGCTGTAGTCGAAGTTCAGCGGGGCGGTCAGGCGGACGACCAGCTCGTCGCCTTGTTTGGCGAGTTCGACCTTCGACTCGCTCCACGCGAGATAGGCGAGGCTGATGTCGAAGGAGGCATTGAACTGCACCCAGCCTTCGGTCCAGCCGATGTCGCCCTTTTCGGGGTGGTAGGGATAGTGGGCGTTTTTCGGCGAGCCATCGATGACGAAGCGTGCCTCGGCGAGGCGGCCGATGCCACCGACGTGGAACTTGAACCAGCCGTGCTCCACGCCTTCGACCTCGCGTGGGGCGTCGAAGGAGAAGTGGCGACCTACGGGATTGCGGCCGAACATGCCGTCGAAGTGGGACCAGACGAGTTGGTCGAGGCGTTGTTGGTCGCTCTTGGCGGTGATGAACTCGCGGGCGGCGAGGATGGGTGCGGGTAGGCCGATGACGTTGCCGGGTTCGTTCCACTTCTGGGGAGAGTCGCCCATCGGCGTCCAGTTGTCGGGTTCGTCGCCGAGCTTGCGGAAATCCCAGAGATTGTCGGAGCGGCGAACCAGCACCTTGGCCCAATCATTGAGTTTTTTCGCAAGTCCCTTCGGCGCGTGGTCGGGGTATTCGCGCAGCAGGTGACTGAGGCCGGTGACGGTGAGGAATTCGCTCATCCGCTGGCCCTTGGTCACGAGGGGATCGTTCCAGTCGAGGTTCTTGACCATCCACTCCGCCTGCTTGACGGCGGCGGCGAGGTAGAGGTCGGCATCGGGGCGCTTCTCGCGCTTGGCGACCTCGTGCATCAGCAGGTTCGGCTCGATCGAGAAGCCGGGCGGTAGCGAGCCCTTGGTGCTGCCGATGCGGGTTTTCAGCGCGAGCAGATTGTGCTCCGGGCTTTCGTCGTAGGGGTAACCATGATCCTTCTTGGGGTTCGCCCACGTTTTGAAAGCGTAGTCGCGGACCGCTTCGTAGTTCTGGCGTGGCAGCCAGGCTTCGAGAGTGGGCCAAGCGTAGAGGAAGTAGGCGAGCTGGGCCTTGAGGTGCTCGTGGCTGACTTTCCGGGTGACGATCACGTCGGCGCCCCAATGAATGAGTTTGACGAGATCGGGAGCATCGTCGGCATAAGGTTCCAGCGCGCCCCAGAGTTTTTTGTTTTTAGGTTTCTCGTACTTCACCTGCCGCGGCATCCGCTCGTAGGCGGAGGGATTCGAGATCCACTGCGGGACCAAGGTGTGGAGCTCCCACCCGAAATGGTGGTCGTCGCGCCAGCCGTAGGAACCGCCGCAGACATTGCGGTCGTTGCCCACGTGGTGGCGGCTATCGATCATGAAATTGACGGCATTTTGGTAGGACACGCGTTCCAGCCAGTTCGGACCGATGCGGAAGGGCACGGAGACCAGGCCGCCCGCTTCGACCACGTATTCGGCATCGCCGTCAGGATCGAAGGATGAGAAATCGCCGATTTTTCCATCGAGCTTGCCGGAGAAAAGAGCGGCACCCCCTTTCGCGGGGCGGACCAAGAAGGCCGATCCGTCGGCGAGGGTGGGCGCGGTGAAGCGCTTGGGCTTGCCGGTATTGAAGCCGCTTTGGTTGAGGTAGATCAGCGGGATGTCGGCTTGGTCGGAGCCACCGGCGACGGCGTGCGGGTCGGCGGCCTTGGGCAGTGGCGGGAGGTCGCCGACAGACGAGGGCCAGATGACGAGCTCCTTCACCCGCGCGGAATTGTCGTGGGTGGCAGTGATCCAGAGGCGAAGCTTGTCGGTCTTGACGGTGACGGTCTGGTCGAAGGCGATGGCGAGGGCACTGGACTTGTTGCCGCTGAGCACGGCGGAGGGGATATCGATCCACTTTCCACCACTGAGAAACTGGACTTTGAAATCGGCGATGGCGTCCTTGTTGCCGAAGCCGGTGAAAAGGTGGATGCCTGCGAGTTGCTGGACGGAACCCAGGTAGATGGCGAGCCAGGCCGGCTCCGCACTTGGTTTGCTGACCCAGCGCGAGGCGTCGCTGACCTTGCCGTCGATCGCATTGGCGGCGGCGTATTTCGGCAGTGCGGAACTGGCGGCCGCAGCCTTTGCCTTGAGCGGCTGAGGTGCCGGAGCGGCTAACAGGCTGACGCTGGTGAGGCAAAGCAAGGCGGGTGGCAGGGTGCGGAAGATGGATGCATTCATGGGTTGGGAAAATGAGCAGTGGCGCGGATCAGGACCGCAGAGAGTTGGGAGATACGACGGCCGGCGACTGTGAATCTTCGGCCTTTTAGTTACCATGGGATAATCCGCATCCTTTCTGCGTTTATGCGCAATTCGTGAAGCTCGTTTTTGAATGCGGAAGGCTTCAAGGCGCGACGACGCGGAGGCGGACGAAACGGCGGCTGGCGGAGACCGCGGGGACGAGGGCTTCGACGGATTGCAGGGGAGCATCGACAAGCACGTTACCGGGACCGATCGGGGTCCAAGGAGTCGCATCCAGCGAGTCGTGGTATTCGACGACGAAGGTGAGTCCGGCATCGAGGGCCGGCTTGCTGCGGGTGTAAGCGAAGCGGAGGTTGGCGCCATCGAGAACCAAGGACGTCACCGACCGAGTCAGGGCTTGGGGATTTTGACCGGTGGCGAATTCGAGCAAATTGGGCTCGCCGTCGGCATCGGCGTCAAAGTCATCGGCGGCACTGCCTGCATTGTCGTGGCTGCCGAAATGTTCGAAGCGCCAATTCTCGAGCGCGTTGTGGACGGCGGCGACCGAGAAGCTGCGATCGACCGGGAGTGCTGCGAGGTGATTGGCATCGCCCGACTGCGTGGCGCGGACCGTGACGGTACCGGCGCCGGTGAGAGTGATGAGGCTGCCGTCAAGGATCGCGGGGCCGTCGAGAATGCTAAGAGAAACCGGAAGACCGGAACTGGCGCTGGCGACAGGAGCGAAGGGCGGGTTGTCTTCGGCGAGGTCGGAAAGCGGCGCGAAATCGATGGTCTGCGCGGCCTTCGCAATGACCAGCGTACCGGAGGCGCTGCCCGCGTGGTTCGGGTCGTCGATGCTGGCGACCACGGCATAAGAACCGGCGGCGATCGGAATGCTACTGGATCCATCGTAGGTCAGCACGACGGAGAGGCCTTCGGGAAAAGTGGTCACGGCGACGCCTTGCGGTTCGCCGCTGTAAGTCGTGGCCAGCTCGCCGAGGATCACCGTGGCGCTGGCTTTCGCGACCGAGAATGAGCGGTCGATATCGGGCGCCGGGGCGCGGGTGCTATCGCCGGGCTGCGAAGCGCGGACAGTGATCCGGCCAGCGCCGGTGATGCTGATTTGATCACCGTCGAGAGTGGCCGGGCCGCTGACGATGGTGAAGAAAACCGGGAGTCCGGAGCTGGAGGTGGCGGTGAGGCTGAGGGGTGGATCGCCAAAAACACGATCGCCGAGCGGCGCGAAATCGATGCTTTGGGGCGAGGGCTCGATGACCAGAATGCCGGAGGCGGAGCCCTCGTAGAGATCATCACTGACGACCGCGGTGACCTCGTAACTGCCGACTTCGTAGGGGGCGTTTTGTTCGCCGTCGTAACGAAGATCGACGCTACGGTTGGCGGGGTCGGTGGTGGCGGTGGCGGATTTCGCGGTGCCGTCGTGCACGTGCGCAAGGTTCGCCAAAGTCACGGTGGCGGCGGCTTTGGTGACGGTGAAGGATTGTTCGCTCGGGAGGGCGGGCAGGTAGTCGACGTTCCCGGCTTGGGTGGCGCGAATCGTGATGTCCCCGACGCCGCTCAAGCTGAGGAGATTGCCATCGAGGGTGGCGGGGCCGGAGACCACGCTGTAGCTGACGGGCAGGCCGGAGCTGGCAGTGGCGGTGAGGGCGATGGGGCTGCTGCCGTAAGAGCGATCGGCGACGGGATCGAACACGATCGCCTGAGAATTTCCGGGCGATGGGGTGCTGTAGGTCAGCTGCACATTCGTGAACTGGGCGGACGCGTTCGAGGTGCCGATGTATTCACCACTGAACACGAAACCGGCGGCGGAGAAGGTCGGGCTGTAGCCGGTGGGCGTGGCTTGCGATCCGTTCAAGACGCCGTTGTTATTCGGCGTGTCGTCCGAGTAGGTGAAGGACATCACCTTGGCATTGGTCGCGGTGTTGACGGCCTCGAAGGAGACGTCGACGCCGGTGGCGGTGCGGGTGATGGTTTCGGTGAAGCGGAGGGTGATGCTGTTCTGGGTTGAGTTCACGCCCGGGAGGCTGGTTTGCGGAGTGCGGGCGCTGTTCCCGGTGAAAGATGATCCATAGGAGCTGGTGCCGGTGCGCTCGTAGAGGGCGGCGGACGAACTGACCATGCCGCAGTAGCCGAGCCAGTCGGTGGTGACGGGGGCGGCGGGAGGGTTAAGCGGCGTCTGATTGCGGAAGAGGCCGAAGCGGAACCAGAGGCCCTTGTTATTCACCGGACGTGAATTGCTGTTTACCTGGACTGCGACGGTGCCGGTGAGCTTCAGGCTGTCGCCAGTGCCGACCAACTGAACAGGCGAGAAGAATGCGTGAGCAGATCCTGCGAGACCGGCGTTGGCATTGGTTGGATTCCAGAGGGGACTGGAGCTCTCCGCGTCGGCAAGGGAGGAACTGGTAGCAAGCCAGTCGGTGAGATCGGTGGTGTAGCCGCGATTGCCGATGATCAGCGTGGCGTTGGCGCTGGCGACGTAGTCGGGGTCATCGACCAGCGCGGACACGGCATAGGTGCCGGGGGCGAGGGGTGGCTCCGCCGAACCGTTGTAGGTGACCGTTACCGCAAGGCCGGGGGGCTGGGTGCTGACGAGGACGGGCTTGGGAAGGCCGTCGTAGGGAACTTCGAGGGCATCGAGGGTGAGGATGGCCGCAGCTTTGGCAACGGCGAAGCTGCGTTCGACATCCGCGGCCGCGAGGTGGTTGGCATCGCCCGGCTGGGAAGCACGAACGGTAACGACGCCGGCACCGTCGAGGCTCAGCAGAGTACCATCGAGCGAGGCGGGGCCGCTGACGATACTGAAAGAGACCGGAAGGCCGGCGCTGGCGGAGAGGGCGAAGGAGGCATCGCCAAAGGTGCGGTCGGGCAGCGGGGCAAAGGTGATGCTCTGCGGGGCCTTTCCGATGACGAGGGTGCCGGAGGCGCTGCCTTGGTAAACGGGGTCGTCGATGCTGGCGACCACGGCGTAGCTTCCCGCAGCGCTGGGCGCAGTGGTGCCACCGTCATAGGTTAGAGTGGCTGTTAGACCGGGTGGGTTGGTGGTGGCGGTGACGGATTTCGCGGTTCCGTCGTAGATGACATCGAGCCCCACGAGACCGAGGGTGGCGGAGGCCTTCACCACGGCGAAGGACTGTTCGACATCGGGCGCAGCGAGGAAGTTGAGGTTCCCGGCTTGGGAAGCGCGGACGGTGACGGTACCGAGACCGGTGACGGCGAGGCTGTTTCCGGTGAGGGTGGCGGGACCGCTGACGAGGGTGTAGCTGACAGGCAGGCCTGAACTGGCGGTGGCGGCGAGCTCGAGGGTGGGCGCATTGACCGGGCGGTCGGCGATGGGATCGAAGGCGATCGTTTGCGGCTCCGCGGTGACGCCGGGGACGAAGGAGACCTGGATGTTGGAGAACTGAGCCTGAGCGCCGGTGCTGCCGATGTAGCCACGGGAAAACGCGAAGCCCGCGGTGTTGTAGGTGGGCACGTAGCCGGTGGCGGTGCCTTGCGAACCGGTAAGCAGGCCGTTGTTGTTAGGTGTGGTGTCGGTGTAAGTGTAGCTGAGAAGGGACGTGTTGTTGTCGACTCGTTTGACAAGGTGGGTGGTGACGACGGAGTTGGCGCTGCGGGTGATGGTGACTTCGAAGGACAACTCGGGATTCCCCGCGGGCGAAGCGGATCCGATCGCCGAGGGTGAGCCATCGGGCGTGCGTGCGGTGGCTCCGCTGCCGGTGCTGAAGAGTCCGTTGCCGGTGCGTTCGTAGAGGGAAGACGAGCTGCTTCCCATCGCGGTGAGACCGAGCCAATCGGTGGCGATGTTCGGTGCCTGTCCGCGATTGTCATAGAGGCCGAAGCGGAACCAGTTGCCTTGGCCGGAGACCGCAGCGCTGGTCATCTGCAGCCTACCCGTGAGCGTGATCTTGTCGCCGGGGTTGACGAGGGTGATCGGACTGAACTGCGTTTGGAGGGTGTTGGTGCTGTAAGAGTCGGTGGTGTCGTTTGGATTCAGCAGCGGGCTGGAGGAACTCTCTCCGCTCACCTTGCCGGAGATATTGGAAGCCCAGCCGCTGAGACCGGTGGCCGGCAGGGCGGGCTGGCGGATGAGGAGCGTGCTGGTGGTGGAGCCCTGATGATTGGGATCGGTGATGGTGGCGACGATGGCGTAGCTACCGGCTCGCGAAGGTGCGGTGCTGGATCCGTTGTAGGTGAGCGAAACGGCGAGTCCGGCGGGCGTGGTGGCGACCGTGGGGACCTTTGGCGTGCCATCGGCGCTGGGGCTGAGATTCCCTAACAAGATGGTGGCGTTCGCCTTGGACACCACCAGCGTGCCGGTGGCGGAGCCGGTGATCGTGGGATCGTCGATGACCGCGCTGACCGCATAGCTGCCGACGTTGGTGGGCGCGGTCGTGGAGCCGTTGTAGGTGAGGAGGACCGGCAAGCCGGCGGGGATGGTGCTAGCGGTGACGATCCGCGGCGTACCGGTGTAGCTTTGAGAGAGCGTGCCGAGGGTGATGGTCGCAGTGCTGATGCCGTTGAACTCGTCATTGCCGACCAGCTCGATGTCATCGAGCGAGAAGGCAATCGGGCTGACTCCATTGACCACGCGGCTTTCGATGCGCAGTCCTGTTAGATCCGTGATGTTGGCCAAGCCGAGGTCCGCGAAGGGCACGACGACGCGTTCCCATCCGGCGGTAGCGGGGACGGGGATCGGAGCGGCTTCAAGGGCGATGCCGCCACGCGAAGCTCCGACTTGCAGGGGTGGCGGCGCAGCACTCCCGGCGTTGATCCAGAACGCGAGGGCGGCGAAGCCTTCGAGCGAGCGGCTTGCGCAGGTGAGCGAGAGGCCCTTGCCACTGCCGGAGGCGACCGAAACCGCGAGGGTGCCGCGGCGGACGGGGCTGGTGCTCGCGAGCGAGGTGCCGGCGGGGCTGGCGTTGGACCAAGCGCTATCGAGGGCATCGTCAAAGATCACCTGCGATGGGATCGAAGCCGGAGCAAGGGGATTGGCGATATCGCCATACACCACGCCGCGGCCGCTGGTGGCGAGGTAGAGCCGACCGTACATGCGGGGGTCTCCGGCGATGTCGTTTTGGTAGCCGAAATTGTGGAGGCTGTCGTTGATACGGGTCCAGGTGGCACCGGTGTCGTCGCTGCGAAAGAAGCCGACGGTGGTGCCGACTTTTCCCCAGATGAAGACCGTGGGATGAGCGGAGCCGGGCTTGGCTTTGCCGAAGTCGAACTGATAGACCTCGGCAACGGCGGAGAGTTTGGTGAAAGTGGCGCCGAAATTGGTGCTGCGGTAGAGACCGCTGGCACCGGCGCGCGCCCAGATATGGCCGTTGTGGCCGGGCACAGTGCGGAACTGAGCGAAGGCGGAATTCACTCCAGTGGCGATGGTGGAGAAAGACGCGCCGCCATCGGACGAAGTGAGCAGGCGTTTCTGAGTGTTGTCCCAGAGATAGAGGCGATTGCCATCGACCCGGTCGGCAAGCGGGGTGAGCGTATTGTGCAGGTAATTGCGACGGATTGTGTGGTTCGCGGTATCCGCGACATAGCAGTTCAGGCCGTCCGGGGTCACGGCGATGCCGGAGGGGCTATTGAAGCGGGCGGTGGTGCCCGATCCACTGGCACTGCCGGGATTTCCGGCGAGGCCGGCGACGGTGCTGACCACTGCGGCGGAAGTGATCTTGCGGATCGTGTGATTGCCGCTGTCGGCGACGTAGAAAATCCCCGAGGCATCGATGGCGATGGCTTTCGGTGTGTTGAAACGGGCGGCGGTCGCGGTGGCATCGGTGCTGCCAGAGCTTCCTGCCAAACCGGCGAAAGTCGTGACTTGGCCTGCGGTGGAAATCCGTCGGATTGCGTGATTTCCGCTGTCGGCGACGAAGAGATTGCCACTGGCGTCGAGCGTGATGCCACGCGGGTTGTTGAAGCTGGCGGCGCTGCCGGTGGCATTCGTGGTGCCGGAGACGCCGGGGCTGCCAGCGATGGTGGTGACCACGCCAGAGGAGGTGATTTTCCGGATCGTGTGGTTCGCGGAATCGCACACGTAGAGATTGCCCGAGCCATCGATGGCGAGTCCGGCGGGCGAGTTGAAGCGGGCGTTCGTGCCGCTGGCGTCCGTGCTTCCCGGAACGCCCGGGCTACCCGCGATGGTGGTGACCACGCCAGAGGAGGTGATTTTCCGGATTGTGTGGTTCGCGGTGTCGGCGACGAAAACGTTCTTCGCGGCGTCCACGGCGATGCCTGCAGGCGAGTTGAAGCGGGCGTTCGTGCTGGTGGCATCGGTGCTGCCGCTGACGCCCGCGCCCCCGGCCATGGTATTGACCCCGCCTCCGGCGGCCACGCGGCGGATGCTGTGGTTGTCGGTGTCCGCGATGTAACGCACGCCGGAGCTGTCCAGCGCGATCGCCGACGGTGAATTGAAGCGGGCGTCGCCGCCGGTCGCGTTGGTCGTGCCCGGAGTTCCAGCGGATCCGGCGAGGATGCTGACGGTTTGCGTGCCATTGCTGGTGGCGGCGGAAAGGCCTGTCGCAGAGACGGTCCACGTCGCGCCGTTGTCGGTGGAGAGGTAGGCGGGTGCATTCGGTGGGCACCAAAGGAGGCGCTGTCCATCGGTGGAGAGGACGACGCGATTGTGGCCGTTGATGATCGGAGCGGGCGTGGTCGGAAAGGCCGCCCAAGTGGCAGCGGCGTCTTGCGAAAACAGGGTGGTTCCGCTGTTTTGGCGGATCATTTTGGATGGGGCGAGATAGGCCCCGGTGATGACGCTGGTGGATCCGCTGCCGGGACTGAGTGCCCCGCGGCGCGGCGAGCGGTTCAGGTCATCGTGGCGGAAACCGGTGTAGTCGCCGATCACGCTGACCAGCGGGGGTCCGGCGGTGGGGCTGTGAAGACCGAGGGGCACGGCTTCTTCGAGGCCGTCGTTGAAGAAGGTCCAAGTGCGGGTGCTACCGGAAGCGGCGAGGTTGGTGGTTTGGAAGAGACCGAAGCCGGTGTTGAAGATCGCACGAGCGGAATTGTGGGGGTCGATGTCGATGTCGGTGATCCAATGGGGCGCGGGGGTGGCCCAAGGGGAATTGCCAAGGGACTTGGTAGCGTTGCGGAGGGCGGCGGTCCAGGTGGCACCGCCGTCGGTGGAGCGGTAAACCTCGTCGCCCGGCCACCAGCGGAGGAGGGTACTGACCACGACGTGCCCGGCCACGCGGGGATCGGCGCTGATGCCGGCGAAAAAGCCCTGCCCGGTGGGTGGCAGGATGGAGGTCCAGGTGGAGCCGTCGGCGGACATTTTCCAGACGCCGTGATTTGAGGCGTAATTGCTGGGGCCCGTGGCATTGCCCCAGGTCGAGTAGAAAACCCCGGCGGCGTCGAAGGAACCTTGCAGGGGCATCATTTCCGCACCGGGGGTCTTTCCCGGGTGATTGGGGACCTCGGTCCAGGAATCGCCGTTGTTGTCGGTGAACCAAAAGCTTTCGCCGGTGAGGGTTTTGGCGGCGGCGTAGAGGCGCCGCTGCGGTCCCGGACCGGGGTGGGAGGCGGGGGCGTAGAGGAGGAAATTCAGATCCGTGAGAGCCGCGGGAAAATTCGGCAGGCGGCTCCAGTTGGCACCGTAGTTCGTGCTGCGCCAGATGCCGAGATTGTTGGAGCCGACGAGAAGGTTCGCGCCGTTCAGCGGATCGACCACCATTCGCTCGCCGGTGCCACGGCCTTCACCGTTGCCAGCCATTTTGAATCCGGGCGTGGTGTAGGTCCAGGTCGCGCCGCGATCGGTGGATCGATAGACGCGGGAATTCAACTTCCAGGATTCGGTGCCGGCGTATTGGCCGGTGGCGAGGTAGAGGCGGTCGGGGTTGCTGGGATCGAGCGCGATGGTTTGGACGCCGAGGTGCTGGAATTCGTTGTTGAGTCCACCGATGCTATCGTTGAGGGCGATCCAGCGGTTGCTGCCGGCATCGAGGCGGTAAGCTCCGCCGACATCGGTGCGGGCGTACACGAGGCCGGGTTCGGTCGGATGAAAGACGGTCCCGGTGACAAAGCCGCAACCACCGACCTCCACATTGCGCCATTGGTAGGACTGGGCGGTGGCAGGCATCGGCTGCAGAAGCGCGATGGCCAATAGAACCAGAAAAAAGCGCGGAATCATGGGCATGGCGCAGGTAGGCAAAAAGGTTTTCGCGGAGCGACTCGGCTGGGCTGATGGCGCATCCCGACTGGAATGGATGCCCTTAGCCTTTTCCGCGCGATCTTGCAACAAGGGTTCAGGGCATGGCGGATGATCTCCTGCTGAGCAGGAGGACTGAAATTTCACTCGGCGTGGAGGCGGCAGAAATGGCGCTGGTGACCGGGCGGATAGTGAACTCGGAAACGCCGGAATCCGGGCGGAACGCCGATCTGGTCAGGGGCGGGTGTGAGCGCTTGCGGCGGGGATTCCCAGACAGCGAGATCATCGGAAAACTGGATGGCGACCGCGATCGCATCGTCCGGGCTGAGGTCGCGGAGGATGATGTCGGCATGACTCCCGCCGGGAACGAGAGGCTGGGGATCGGGGACGCCGGGCTGGCCGCCGATCAAAAACTCGATGAGCCCGGGAATGCGGTCGCCATCGTCATCGCGGGTGGCAACGGCGGCGCGGCCACTGCCGGTCGGCAAGCCATTTTCGCGGGCCCAGTCGAGGAAGCGGTCGCGGGTGGCGGCGGGACCGTAGGTGAAGGTGGCGGTGGCCGTCGTGGCACTGTCCGAGCGGACGCGGACCCAGTGGGCGTGGAAGCCATCGGGAAAGGGGTGAACGAGGCTTTCCCCGGCGGCGAGGGAGAAGCTTTGATAGATCGACCAAGTGTTGTCGGCGAGGAAATCGACTTCGACGGTAAAGGTCGCAGCGGAGGACGAAGTCAAAGCGAGCTCTTTCCGATCGTAGCCATACATCAGGTAGGGATCCGACGGGGTATTCGCGGCGACGGGGCTATCCTGCCAAGGCCCGCCGCTGCCGCGGGGTTCGCCCATGCGCCAGAGATCGTCGATCTCGCCGAGCCAGAGCGCCGCGCTGCCATCGGGATTGCGGAGCAGCTTGTCGGTGGCGGGGGCGTCATCGAGCACGCCGGTGAGGACGAAGAGGCCGCGCCACGAGGCGAAGTCGGTGATGCGTTTGCCGTGGGTGGCGAGGGCGCGCATTTTCCGGTAGCCGCCCGAGTTGCTACGAGGAACCTCGTAGAACGTGCCGTGACAGTTGAGCAGTTCGCGCTCGGTGACGGCCTCGCGGACACCGCGAGCCCAACCGGCGGCGAAAGGCTGATCATAGAGGGGATCGAGCTTTGGCAGACGGAACCGGGTGCCGCCGCTATCGATCCACGCGGAGGCGGCATCGGATCCGAATTGGCGGGCGGTGGCGGCAGTGCTGCGCATGGTGCTTTCCGCGACGGAGTCGACAATGTCCCTGAGAGCGATGTCGCCAGAGACGAGGTGGTAGCGATGGGCGGAGAGGCTGCCGTCGGAGCTGGTGCGGGAGGAGGCGAACTCGAGCGAAAGATCGGCGTTGTTGCGGACGCGGATCAGGCCGTCGGAGATCGAGCGAGTGTCCCGGATATCGGCGAGGGCGGCGAATTCGTCGGAAGCGGCGGAGGCCGGGGTGCGGTGGGGATAGGGCGAATGGAGGTGGAGGAAGGCGGTGAGATTTCCCGAGGTTCCGCTGGCTTGGAGTCGGATCCAGGGCGCGGCGATATCGCCGAGGAGTTCGTGTCGATAGCCGCCGGCGGGGATGCTGACGCTGCGCACCGCGGTCCAAGTCGGGGTGCCCGGGGAACTTTGGATTTCCACGCTGACCGACGAACTGCCGAGATTGCGAAGGTGAAGGGTTCGGGTCGCAAAGCCTTGGATCAGGAAGGGATCGGAGGTCTGGCCGGAGGCGACGGCCTCGTTCATCCACAGCGCGCCGTGGCCGGCGGGCGAGCCCCAGTTTTCGATGTCGTCCATGGTGCCGAACCAGAGGTTCGACTGGTCTTTCTGGGCGAGGGTATTGGCGAACTTGGAGGCATCGTTCTTGCCCATGACGATGCGACCGCCAAAGGAGGCGTAGTCGGTGGGCATTTTGTAGTAATTCGAGATGGGAGCGAGGCCGGCGAAATTGATGGCGGAAAAGCTTTTCGGGAAGTTGAAGAAGATCCCGTGCATGTGCATCAGGTAGATGCTGTCGGGGTTGGCGGGATCGAGCTGGCGGATGCGCGGCCATTCGGTGTGCCAGCCGTGGGAGCCATCGTGGGAGTATGAGCCCTTGGGCAGTCGCCACAATTTCCACTGCTGGTCCTCCATGACGTGGAGGAGGACCGACTTGGCATCGAAGCCGGTGGACCAAACGGGATCGGTGCTACTAGAATTCCCGTAAATTCCGCCGGGACCGGTAACTTCGCAGTGCTGGGTTTTTGCGACCTGGGTCCAGCCGGCGATGTAGGCGGACTGGGCGGTGACGGGATTGACGGTATTTTCTTCCGCGCTGCTGTTCGGATCGTTGCCGGGGAGGTAGCCGCCGCCGTTGTCGGCGACGGTGACACCGTCCCAAGTGGCGAGGACTCCGGCAGGCCCGGTGGGCGTGCCTTGATTGTTGGGTCGGCCGTTGTTGGCGACGACAAGACGGCCTTGGCCGGTGTAGGCGCCCTTGCCGTGGTAGCCGAACAGGAAGCGATCGCCCTTGCCCTGAATATCAGGGTAGCGGGTGACAAAGGACAGGTCGCGGGCGTCGATGTCGTAAACGCCGTCTTCCATAGTGAAGAGGTAGAGACGGTTGGGATCGGTCAAGTGGGCCGCGGTTCCGGTATGGCGGCCGGGTGCGACGGCCGGACTGAGGACGCGGACCTGGCGGTCGGCATCGATGAAATAAGGACCGATGTTGAGCTGGTTGGTCGCGCTGTGGATGAAGCGGTTGGCCGGAGTGCCGCCGACGGATTCCGGGCGGATGACGCGGGAGAGATCGGGAGCGATTTCGTAGAGCTTGTCGGTCGAGCCGTTCGGAAGGTGGGGACCGTAGGTGATGGCCCAGAGTTTCCCGGCCCAGGGCACGACGGCACCGACGCCGCACTCGTCGTGGGAATTCGTCATCGCGAGGTGGGGATAGACACCGGAGATGTTCACGACCTTATCGACCACAGGAGGCGGAGGAGTGCCGAGCGAGTGGTCGGCGGGCGGCGGCGTGCTCGCGGCAGCGAGGACTTGGACGGCATCGACCGTAAAAGAATTTCCGACGACGAGATCGTGCGTGAAGCGGACGGAATCCAGCGCAGTGGCGGGGGCGCTCGATGAAGCGAAGGCAGTCAGCCCGGTGGCGGCGTGGGTGAAGGTGCTGCCGCCGGGATCGGACCAAACGAGATCGAAGCTTGCAGCGGATGTGCCGAAGCTCCGCCCGATGACGCGCAGCTTCACCGTGGAGTTTGCCGGAATTGCGAAAGGCACGGAATCGGAAAGACGGAGGCAGGGCGTCCAAGTGCCATTTGACAGGACCTCGAGCACGCCGCCGCTGGCGGTGCGGAGATCGACTGCGGGGACATCGGCGGCGAGAAGTTGCCAACGAAATGCCTGGGCCGCGTTGGTGCCGGCGATTTGGAAGGAGGCATCGGCGGTGAAATCCGGCGCTGCGGAGGCGAGCGACTGGGAAATCCCGGCGCTGGTATTGTAGGGCAAACGTGCGGCGGTGGCGGTGGCGTGGAGGCCGGCGATGGAAATGGCGCCGTTCGTGGCGGTCCACGAAGCGGGAAAGGGCAGGACTTCGAAATCCGGATTCAGCAGCAAGCCTGGCGTTCTTTCGGCGGGAAAGCTGGGGAGGCCGATCGAGTCGACGACGAGGGTGTTGCCGGTTCCTGCCTCGAAGCGGAGGGTTTCGAAGCGGAGGGTTCCGGCGCTGGTGTTATTGACAGTGCTGTTTGCTCCGCTGTGCCAGAGATCCTGGATGGCGCTGGTGACGGTGTTGCCGCCATCGCTGCAGGTGATGCGGTATTCCAGTTCTGGGTCGGCGTCGAGGTTCGCGGCTTCGATCTGAATGGCGTAGGCGGTGCCCGCTTGGTTGGCGAAGGGCGCGATGCTTGCCCAGCCGGGGCTGGAAAAGCGCTGCAAACCGCTCGGACTGAGGCGGAGGGTGATGAGGTCGCCGGCATTGCCGTGGCCGCGGAGTCGGACGCGGGAGGTATCGGTGCCGATGGCACCCGTGCCGGCAAGTTGCCAGACGAAAGAGGTCGTGAAGGTGGCGAGTCCGTCGGAAAAGAGTGGTGCAAAATCTTGGTGAATCGCGTCGCCAGCATCGAGCGAGACGGCGGTCGGGCTACCGAGTCCAGGAACAGCCGTCGGGCTGCCGGCGACGATCCAGCCCGTAGGGAAGCTGGCAGAGCTGTCTTCGAAGCTGAGATTGACCGGGACGATTGCCGCCGAAGCCGTTGCCAAGGCCGCGACGACTGCGATGAGAAGCGGGATTTTCACGAAACGGGGTCGTGGGAGAGTGTGGATTTTGATGAACGCCTGCCTTTCAGTGTGGTCGGCTTGGCAAGCTGACACCGAAAATTCCGAGCGGCGAACTTTTCCACGAGGGGTCGATGCTACGACGGTGGCAGCATGATGCCGGTGGCAAGATGTAGGTTGCCGCACTGATCGACACCGGGCCTTCAGTCGTTGAATTTCTCCCGGGCTTGGCATCCAAGGCCAACAGCAGGAAATGGGGAGCCGGACCGATCCGCCAAGCGGATCGAGCTCCGCCGTGTCATTCGCGCCTGCGGCGAAGAAGCGCGAGCAAGCCGAAGCCGCAGAGCAGGGCCACGCCCGGCTCGGGCACCGCCATCAGGGCGACGTCGTTGCCGCCGGTGAAGGTGTTGCCGGTCGAGTCCGCGGTGTAGCTGATCCGCCAGTCGAAGCCGTTGAAGGTGACCAGCCCGCCCTGAGCCAGGCCGCTGAAAGTGCCGCTGATCGCGTCGCTGCCGTCGTTGAGCAGAATGAAGAGCAGCTGGTCGTTGATCGGCGTATAAGCAACCGATGCCGCCAAGGCTCCGCTCAACGTCACGGTGCCAGTGACATTGATCTGGTCGTAGCCGCTACCGGCGGTGGTGCCGTTGAGTTCCAAGCTCAGGGTTCCGGCCTGGTTGTAGTTGCCGGTGTTCAGGATGCCGGGCGAATTGCCGGGAGCGAGGGTGCCGCCGGCTTCGATCGTGAGCGCGCCCACCGAGCCGGAGCCGCCGAGGACCGCGCCCGTCTTGACGGTGGTGAGGCTGCTGCTCGTGATGTTGCCGTTGATGAGGAGCGTGCCCTGGGTGACGGTGGTCGCGCCGGTGTAGGTGCTGGTGTTGGACAGCGACAGCGTGCCCGCGCCGGACTTGGAGAGACCGCCGTCGGGAGTCGCGCCGAGCGCGGTGTCGTGCCGCAGGGCCTGGCCGATGGTGATGTCCTTGCCGTTGGTGTCGATCTTCGCGCCGCCGGCTTTGACGTAGGCGTTGCTGAGCCCGGTCATGAAGGCCGTCGCCGCGCCCGCGCCCGCCGTCAGCGTGCCGCCGTTGAAATTGAAGGTCGTGTTCGAGTTGGCGGTGACGCCCGAGTTGTCGACATCGACGATCTGATTGGCCGTGAGGGTTCCTCCGTCGAGATTCACCACCGTGGTGGCCGCGGACAACTGCAGGGTGGTGACCGTCGCGGAGCCACTGCCGCCGATGGTGAAGGTGCTGGTTCCGCCTCCGGAGTTCAGGCCGACGATCGTCCCGGCAGCGCTGCCGATGAAGGCTCCGGTGCCCGACACGGTGAGGATGCCGGTGGCGTTGTTGCCGATGATATCGCTCTGGGCGGAGCCGAGCGTGGAAAAGCTGCCGCCGGTGATTTCCATCGATCCAGCGATGCCCCCCGTGGCGCTGCTGATCACGAGGCCGCGACCAGTGATGTTGGCGTAAACGGTGGTCCCTTGGCTTGTGGTGTAGACGAGGGCTTGGCCGGCTCCGTTGTAAACGTTGAGCCGGGAATCGGTCGAATTTCCCGACGCCCCGGTACCCGGGGAAGCGCTCCAATTGGAACCAGTCGCCCAGGCCGTGCTGGTGGTGCCGTTCCACTGGTAGGTGTTCAGCGCGGCGCTTGCGGAGTCGACTCCCCCGGCGAGAGCGAGCGTGGCGCCGGCGAGAAGGGACGGATTGGGTTTGAGCTTCATGGACGACGGGAAGGCTGAAATTTCGGGTGGATCAGTTGGCGCGCACCTGGACGAAGAGCTTCGCGGGCAAGGGGCTACCAGCGAGGGCGGAGAGGGTGACCTCGACGGTTTCGACCTCGCCGACCAGTGCGGGCGCGCCTTCGGCGGCTCCCGTGTCCCGGGTCCAGTTGATCAGGTCTTCGGAAAACCAGACCGAGTAGGCCAGGTCGGTCAGGCCGGTGTCGCGGCGGGTGTAGCTGAACTTGCCGGTGGCCTTGTCGAGCGGGCTGGAGATCGGATTGGCCGAGGACCCGCCGGTGGGATCGAGGCCGAAGGCGTATTCCTCGAAGTTGCTGAGGCCGTCGTTGTCGTCGTCGTCGTTCTCTCTACCGAGGACGCCGTTGGCCGTGGTCCAGTCGTCGTAGTCGCTGCCGATGTCGAGGGTGAGTTCGCCGGTGGCCTCGGAGAACGACCAGTCGCCCTTCGCATCGCTCATGACCCAAGTGCCGTCGTTCTCGGGATCGGTGAAGCCGATCACGCTGAAGGTGGCGTCGTCGAAAGACTCGCCGGTGAGCGCCGCGCGGTCTACGAGCAGCCAGATGTGGCCGGTGGTGCCGGAGACGGCGGTGGTGTCGATGCCGAATTCGCCATTGAAGACGGCGGTGCCGGAGCCGGAGACCTGGTTGGCGGCAGGGGCGTCGGTGACGACGAATCGCAGGCGCGACCCTGCGGCGAGCACTAGGCTGCCGTTGGAGACCGTGGTGTCGCCGGTGTAGGTGTTAATGCCCGAAAGCGTCAGGGTGCCCGCACCGGACTTGGTCAGGCCGCCGCTGGCGCCGGTGGTCGGCGCGAGCAAGGCCTGGCCGATGGTGATGTCCTTGCCGTTGGTATCGATGAATGCGCCGCCCGCGAGGACGCCGGCGCGAGACAAGCCGCTCATGAAGGCGGTGACCGCGCCGCTCCCCGCGGTCAGGGTGCCGCCGTTGAAGTTGAAGGTGGTGTCCGAATTGCCCGGCGCTCCCTGGTTATCGATGTCCACGATCTGGTTGGCAACGAGGCTGCCGCCGTCCAGGTTCACCGTCGCCCGGTAGCCCGCCATTTTCAGCGTGGTGAAGGTCGCGCTGCCGGCACCGGACAGGCCTAGGACGCTCACGCCGCTGATGTTTTGGGAGTTCAGGCCGAGGAAGGAGCCCGGGGCCGCGCCGGTGAAGGATCCGCCGGTGATCGTCAGGGTGCCGGCGGCCGCGTTGCCGATCACGTCGTCCGAAGCCGAGCCGAGCGTGGAGAAGCTCCCGCCGGTGATCGTCAGCGTGCCTGCCACCGCGTTCGTCGCGTTGCTGATCACCAAGCCGCGGCCGTTCGTGTTCGCATAGACGGTGCTTCCCTCGCTCGCGGAGTAGACGAGAGCCTGGCCCGTTCCGTTGTAAACACTGAGCCGCGAGTCCGAGGAAGACGCCGTCACTCCGACGCCCGGCGGGGTCGTCCAGTTGGTGGCGGTCGCCCACGCCGTATCGGTGGTGCCGTTCCATTGGTAGGTGTTGACCGCCGCCGCCGCGTGATGGGTGGCCCCGGCAAGCGCGAGCGTGACGGTGAGGAGATGGCGGAATTGATAACGGGAGCGGGGTTTCACGGCTCGAGATGCTTGGGTTGAGAGGAGGAGCGAAGCGGAGACCGGGACGGCCCCCGTGGGACTGCTCCGGATTTTCCATCCAGACAGTGCTCAGGGTAACGGCAAGCAACGGAGCACGACCAGAGGCGCGATTGGCCATAAATTGGCCATGCCGGTGGACCGGCGCACGAGTGGCGGATGCGCTCCGGCCGGGGTGCTCCCGCACCCGCGAGGCTACCCTCAATCCCCGCGGAACTTGGCCACGGCCTGTGCGCGGCTGCGGACTTGCAGCTTCTCGTAGATGTGGCGGATGTGGTTGTGCACCGTGTGCCAGCTGACCTTCATCTCTTCGGCGATCTCCTTGTAGAGGTATCCCTGGGACAGGAACTCGAGGACCGTGCGTTCGCGGTCGGTGAGCGGCAGCATGGCGGCGGCGGCCGGACCCGCGGCCGGACGGGTTCTGAAGGATTGCACCACCTTGCGGGCGATCGCGGCCGACATCGGCGAGCCGCCGGCCACGACCTCGCGCACCGAGGCGACCAGGGCGTCGGCGTGGACCGGCTTGTGGAGGTAGCCGCAGGCGCCGGCCTGGAGCGAGTCGAAGACCGCGTCGATGTTGCTGCGGATGGTGAGCATCACGATCAGGGTCCGCGGCAGGAGTTCCGCAAAGCGGCGCACGCATTCCACCCCGCTGATGCCGGGCAGGTTGATGTCCATGAAGACGACGTCCGGCTTCGCCGCGGGCAGCGCCGCAAGCGCCTCTTCCCCGCTGGCACAGACCGCGACGCAGGCCATGCCATCCGTCGAGTCGAGGATGGAGCCCAAGGAGTCGCGGAGGTCGGCTGCGTCCTCGACGACCGCCACGCGGGTGATCTTCCGGGTTGTTTTGGCGCTCATGATTCGGCGGGGGAATCCAGTTCCTTCAGGGGCACGGTGAAGCGAACGACGGTTCCGCGGCCGTTCTTTCCCGGAAGGGTTTCGCAGGCACCTTGGATGCGAAGCATCCGGTCCGCCATGTTCGAAATTCCGTCTTCGCCTCGCCTGGGGGAAGCGCGGGGCCCGACACCGCGGCCGTCGTCCTCGATCTCGACAACGAGCGCGTGGCCGGGCATGCGGATCCGCAGGATCACGCGGGTGGCTCCGGCGTGGCGGACCACGTTGTGCAGGGCCTCCTTGGCGGCGAGGAAGAGGTTGTGTCGCACGGCCGATCCCACGGCGAGGTCGGGCAGGTGCTCCGGAATGTCGAACCGCAAGCGGAGGTCCGCCGCTTCGAGGAAGCCCTGGGCGTGGCTTCCCAGGTACTGGACCAGCTGCTCCAAGGTGTCGTTGCCGGGATTGGTGGCCCAGACGACGGAGTCGAGCTCGCCGGCCAGATGGTGGGCGCTGGCGACGATCCGGTTGAGCTGCTGGCGCGCGACGGGTGCCAGGCCGGGTTCGCGCGAGGTCATCTCCGCCACTAGCGCGATCTGGGTAAGATCCGCGCTCATGCCGTCGTGCAGGTCGCGCGAGATGCGGGACCTCTCCTCGTCGAGCGCCAGGCGTCGCGCGAGCCGCAGCGAGACCAGATAGCGCCAAGCGGCTGTTAGAAAGGCGGCGATCAAGAGCGCGATCAGCGCCCAGAACCACCCCTGGCGGGTGACGGGCAGCTGGATGTCGAGCTCGATCCGCTGGGCGACACCGCGCTGGCGCTCGTTCACGCGGATGCGCCAAACGTTCTCGCCGGCTTGGTCGATGGCGCTCACCACGAGGCCGCTGGCCGAACGCATCACCGGCAGGTAGCGGCTGTAGACGAAGAGATCGCCCGCGCGGGCGCCGGCGTCGCTGAGGGCGATGCTCATCGACGCGGGGCTGCTGCGGATCGACTCGATCTCCGCGGCACCGCAGTAGATGTGGAGATTCGATCCGATCAGCACGGGCGCGGAATTCGATGGCAGCGGCGTGAAGCGGAGGTGCTGGGAAGCCGCGGGCGCGAGGGCCGGGGTGGTCCAGGATTTCTGGGCCAGGCCGAGGTAGCGGTTGTCCCAGAAGGACCAGACGGCGTAGCGGCGCTCCGGGTCCATGCCGGCCTTCTTGAAGGAGAGCGGGATGGCCTGTTCCTTGTCCTCAGAATTCCACAGCAGGGCCACGGTCGCGTCGCCCCACTCGCGGCGGACCTGGCCGACGAGGCGCGGCCAACGCCAGTCGCCGCCGAGGTCGAGGACCTCGGTCCGTTCGCGGGCCGGCGGGGTCATGACCTCGAGGTTGCGCCAGTAGGGTTCGACCGAGGGCAGGTTCAGGGGATCGGAGGTGAAGGCCGCGCCGCAGGACAGGCCGGCCATGCTCATCCAGGTCCGCACCACCGGCCAGCCGCCGACAATCTCGCTGACGTTGGCGAGATCGGTGCCGAGGTAGAAGTGGTCGTTGTCGATGGCGAACCAGCGGCCGTGGAGATGGTAGGAGCGCAGGACCTCGGGGATCGCGGGGACGACATCCTTGCGGGAAGCGGTGCGTCCGCTGCGCGCCGCATCCACATGGCCGACCGCCGCGCGATCGAGCGAAAGCGGGCAATCCAGCAGGTAGGTGTCCGGCCCCGCCGTCTCGCGGAAGGCGGCGTAAAGGCGGCGGATGCGCTCGAACTCCGTGAGCTTCGGATCGGGCCGCGCTTGGGCGGGCCGGAAGTCGCCGAGCTTGAGGTAGCGGAAGCCGTCGCGCACCGCCTGGCGGACGACCTGCACGGGATCGGCCGCCTGGTTGAGCTCCAGCCGGATGCCGGGCCGCGCGCCGGTCGCCGCGATCGCTTTCGCGCAGAATCCGGGGCCTTCGGGGAACTGCGTCCGCACCTCGTGGCCCTTGTCGATCAGGACCACGTCCGGCCGCAGGCGGTCGCGATGCCGGCTCACGGTGTCCAGCTGGGCGAGCAGGTCCTTGCTGGTGATCTTGTCGCCGAAGGAATACCAGCTCCCCCACCCCGTCAGCGCCGGACGGTTCGCGCGGGCGTGGTGGGATTGTCCGACCCAGCCGGCCCAGCGCGGGAGCGCGGCGCGGGACGGCTCCACCAGCAGCGTCACCTGCTGGCCCCAGCGGGTTTCGCCGGGATCGACCCGCACACCGCTCATCTCGGCGGAGAGGTTGAAGAACATCCGGTCCTTCCCCGAGCGGGCGAAGTGCCCGGCGATGTAGGCGACCGGCTCCCCGACCGGGCCGAACAGAAAGCCGCGCTCGCCGCCGTGGTAGCAGCCGCCGTATTCGTGGACCTTAAGCGGCTGGTGGATGTACCGCAAGCCCTGCACCAGTGGAGCCCGCGGGTGGAAACCGGTGAGCAGCCAGCCGTTCAAATCCGTCGGTAACTTCCATTCAGCCGCCACCGGGCTGAGGTGCAGCAGCTTGACAGGAGTGCTGCCCGTATTGCGGATCCCGGCGCGCGCGAAGACGGCCGGAGCATCGCTGCTGACCTCGAGTTCGAAGAGGAGCTCGACCTTGTCCTCCGGGAAGTGGATGACCCTTGCGGAACCAGATTCAACCTCACCGCCGCTGGACTTCAACTGGCGGATCTCTCCGTCCTCGCGCTGGATGTCGGCCGACCAGGTGGCGCGGAAGTCATCGAAGCCCGACACGGAAAGCGTGAAAGAGCGACCGTCCTCCGCCATCCGCGCGACCGGCTCCGCGCCCGGAGTCACCGGCGACAGACAGGCGACGAGCAGCGGGATCAGCAGGGATGGAAGGCGGGCGGACATTGGTCAGGCGACGAGTGGAGGTCGGCACCACTCCACGACTTCAGCGTGCCTGATAGATGCGGACGTGGTCGACTTCCATCGCGGTGCCATCGATCGCGTCGCTGATTTTGCCGCCCCAGCCAATGATGGCGAGGCTGAGCCAGACCGGGGCGGGGCTGTGGCAGAACTCGTTCTTTTCGCGGCGGAGCTCTTTGCCGTTGAAGTAGAAGACCAGTTCCTTCTCGGTCCAGTGGAGGCCGTAGGTGTGGAAGTCGCGGGCGAAGTTGTATCGTCCGTCGACGAGGTCGAACTTCGCGAGTTCAACCCACTTGCCCCCGTCGTGGTACTCGACGCGGTAGTTGTCCATCATCCCCTGCCAGCTTCCTTTGTCCGGCCAGCCATTGAGGAACTGGACGCAGCCGACCACACGCTCGGCGGGGAAGGTGAACTCGAGCGACTTGGCACCATCGATCTGGCTGACCCAACGGCGGACCGGATCGCCGTCGGCGACCAGGCGCGAGGTATCGGAGCCGGACTTGTGAGAACCGCTGGCACGGATCGTCGTGCCGGTTTCGCGGGCGAAGTTGACCAAGCCGGGTTTGTCGGTGTCGGCCGACTTCGAGAAGGGATCCGGATAGCCGGCGGCGTTCGCATTGTAGATGCGGAATTCGCCGAGATGGAAGTGGCTGCGGTGGGTCGACGTGAGGCGGACGCGACGGGTGCTAACGGGGTTCTCGAGCTGGATCGTAACGTCGGGCCGCACGCCGAAGGCGAAGCTTTTCGAGGAGGTGGGATGAGTCCAGCGGCCGTTCTTTTGAAAGTGATCGGAGTGGTTGTGGATGTTGGTGTTGATCTCGTTCGGGAAGTGACCCTCGTTGATGTCGATCTCGAAGTGCTTCTTTCCCGGCGGTGCCTTGTCGGTGGGCATGATCCAGAACGAGTTGTTGGTGGCCTCCGCGGCGGCGTAGCGGTAGCGGCACTCGAAGTAGCCGTATTGGAATTTCTTGCGGGTCCAGATGTTGCCGGAGGTCCAGTCGTTGCCGCCGCGTTTTTCTTTTTTGTTGAGAAGCTTGAGGGTGCCGTTGGAGACGACGGCGTTCTCGCGCCAGCGACTGCTGAGGATGTGGGTGCTGCCCGAGTTCTGGGATTGCCAGCGTTCCTCGAGCTTGGCGTCGGGGCCGTCGAACTCCTCGCTCCAGGCAAGTTTCCACGCGGCCGCACCACCGGGAAGAAGCGAGCCGGGCGCGGGCGGCGCGGCCTGTAGGGCATGTGCAAGGAAGGCGGCGAGGATCAGGGGTCGGGTGGTCATGGCGTGGTGAAATCGAGATGGCGAAGGCGGCGAGGAAGGCGGGACGAGTCGTAAAGCGGGGGATTTTCAGGGGCTGACACGGACGCGAATGAAGCGTTTCCCACCGCCTGGGAATGCTTGTCGGTCGCGGAAGGTCACTTGTTCGAAGTCGGCGCTCAGGCTCGTCGGCGCGCCGGTTTGGAGGGTATCGGCGGTCCAAGTAGAGAGATCGGAGGACACCTCGACCAGGTAGCGGAGTTTCGCGTGCTTGCGGCGGGGGAAGGTGATGGCGAGATGTTCGGTGGCGGCACTCGTGATGCGGCTGGCAGCGATGGGACGTGGACCGGCGGCTTGGGGATCGGTGCCCAGCGCGAACTCCATCAGATTGGAATCGCCATCGCGATCGGGGTCCGCGGCATCGGCCGCAGCGTCGGCGACGCTGGCAGAGCCGAAATGGAGAATACGCCAGGACTCGGCGAGCGGGAGCTGCTTGATGGCATCGAACCACGCCGCGGCGATCGCATTGTAACCCGGACCGGTGGGATGGACGCCGTCGCCGCCGATCAGGGTGGCCTGGTTGTCGGGTGTGATCTTTTGCCGGACATCGTTGAACCTCACACGATGGCCCCGGGACTGGTAGCTGGCGACGAGGTCCGGCAGCATTTGATTGAAGGCCTGGTTGTTCGCCTCGCGTTGCGAGTAGTCCTTCACGGGATTGGTGCCGACGAAGTCGTTCCCGGTGTAGGGCGGCACCGAGCTGCAAACGATCAAGGCGTTCGGCCGGATCGCGACGAGCTTGGCGAGCAGGAGGTCGTAGTAAGCGCGGACCTGAACCGGCGTACGCTGGAACATACCCAGGTCGTTGGTCCCGATCATTAGCAGAATCAGATCGGGAAATACGGCGGGGCGGCTGCCGGTGCCGGTGAGCCAGTAGCCGCCTTCGTTGGTGTTCGGCGGCGTGCCATAGGGCAGAGTGACAGGATCGAGCAATCCGTCGAGGTTCCCGGTGAGCAGCGTGGTGGCGTAGCTGCCGTGGCCTTCGTGGTGGATCTCGCCGGCGGCCACAAGGGTCGACGAGGTGCCGTTGCTACGAGATCCGACGTAGTCGATCGCCAATCCGGCGTTGGCCAGCGAGAGGTGGAGCGGCGAGCGGTAGCCGCCGATGCCGCCGGCGCCCTCGGTGATCGAATCGCCGAGCGGCATGATGACGAGTGGCGAAGGGGCGACCACCGCGGGAACCGCCACCGGATTGGAAAGCCGCGACGCCGAGGTGCCGCCGCCTGTTAGGCCGGCGGAGATCCGGTAGGTATGGCTGGTGCCGGGCGCCATCCCATGATCCCGGATCGAGGTGACGCCCGCCGCGGTGGTGATGACGCTTTCCCAGACACCCGACCCGGTGACGGCGCGTTCGATCAAGAACCCGGTTTCATCGGGCAATGTTTCCGTCCATCCGAGGGCGGTTTCGTACGGGCTGACAGCGGTGGCGGTGAAGCCGGTGATCTCTGGCGCGGCGGGCGGCGCGACCTGGAAGGCGAGCGTGATGTTGTCGATGTCGAGGTAGTCGGTGGCGGTGGTCTGGCTGTCCCGGATGAAGGGCAGGAAAAAGGTGATCGTGCAGTTCGTCAGCCCGTCGTGGTCGCCGTTGTTCGAGTTGGAGCCGTTGGTGGGATTGGAATCCGGCGTGGCGAGGCTGACCGACATGGTGCCGGAGTCCGCGCCGTTGGCGACGCGGCCAAGCGTGCCGATGGTGTCGTCGGTCGGATTGGCGGAACCTTTGACGCTACTGAAAACGCGGGCGTTGAGGTACTCGGTGCCGCTGATGCCGCCGGAGCTGAAGTCGAGCGCCAGCGATCCCAAGTTGAGAACGACGCCCGCGGGGATGGTGAGGCTGAAGGATAGAACCGGCCCCGCTAGCGCGGTGGTGCTGGAAGTGACGACGTCGCCGCGTGACAGGCGGAGCGAATGGCCGCTGCCGCCGTTGTCGCTGAGGGCGGCGAAGGTGAGGGTGCCGAGCGAGAAATTCGAAACGTTCACCCCGGCCGGCAGACCGCTGACGGTGGGAGCCATGCTCCCGCCGGTGAACTCGTAACGAACCGTCTGACTGCTGGCGGCGGACGCGAGGAGCAGCGACGCGAAGGCGAAGGTGGAGATAGTGGATTTCATGTTCATCAAGGTCGCGCCACGCGCAGACGGACGAAGCGCGAAGGCGAGGCAGAGGGCAAAGTGGCAAGAACGGATTGGGACGTGCCGTCATCGGTGCCGGCGACCGGTGCGTGCACAACATCGGCGGTGGACCAATCGTTGCCGAGCGTGTCGCTCCACTCGACGAGGAAGCGGACGCCATCGGCCACCGCGGCGTGGCTGCGACGATAGGTGAATTCGAGGGTGGATCCGGAGCGGGTGAGAGCGGTGATGGATCCGTCCGGAGTTTCGGGAAGACGTCCGGTGGCGAATTCGAGAAGATTCGCAAGGCCATCGTGATCGGGATCGGCGAAGTCCGAAGCGGCGTTCGTGTCCGAAGTAGTTCCGAAGTGAATTTGCCGCCAGGCGTCGAGACCGGACGGGATGTGGATGGCGAGCGACCGGCCGGACTCGCCGTTCGCATTCGCGGCGGAGAGGACAACCTGATAGGTGCCGGGCAGGGAAAAGGTCGCGGTGGTGGCGGGAGCGGACGCATTCGCGAAGCTCACCGCACCGGGGCCGGAACGCTTGGTCCAAACCGAAGCCGTGGCGTTCGAAACGCTGCCGACAAGACCGACTGGAATGCCGACGGATGGCGCGGGAGCAGGGCCGGGCGAGATGGTGGGAGTGAGATTCAGGGTGAAAAACACGTTCAATCGCGGGCGGTAGGATTCGACCGGATAGTCATCGGAGGCGAAGCGGGTGTAGATGTTGGTGGCGGCATCCGATTCGGTCGCGGGGGCGAGGACGATCAGGTTCAACGGCGAGTTTCCGGCCAGCGAGGTGTTGAGGGCATTGAGCAGCGAAGCGGTAGGGCCGAAACTGCGCGGCACGCCGGGCGCGGTGGCATCGTAGCCGTTGAGAGTTGCCAGCGCAGTCGCATCGAAGTCACCGCCGGGCGAGGTCCATCGGTTGGTGAGATCGTAGAAGTCCCAGTTCGCACCGGTGTCGAGGCCGTGAGTGGATGAGGATCCGTCGCCGGTGCCTTCGATGAAGCCGCGGGCAAGACGGCGCAGGTGGAGGTTGCCGATCGTCCCCGAACCGGCGGCGGCGGGATGCGTCCAGAGATCGAGGCTCACCGCCGAGACCGGCCAAGTGCGGGGGACCGACGAGAGATCGAAGGAGAGGATGGAACGCATGGCGGCGCCGGTTTTCCCGACGATCATCTGGTCGCGTGCCCCCGAGTTCCAATCGACGTTGTCCGCCCGGATGATAGTGGCTTGATGGGTGTAACTGCCGACGCCCTCACGCAGGCTGAAGTCAGCCGGGGGTGCGGCATCGACGGCGATGTCGAGGAAGCCGGAGCCCACCGGATTGGCGGCGGTCGCGCGGAGCACGTAACGGCCCGCCACGCTGAAAGTGACGAAGGTATCCGGCGAGGTGGGGTCGACGAAAGTCGCCTGGCCGGGGCCGCTGACCCTAGACCAGGACCAACTCATGCTTCCGCCGCCGCTGGCCGATGCAGCGACGCGCAAGGCGTGGTTCAGATCGACCGTCGCGGCAGGGCTCACCGGCGGATGGACGCGGGAAACGAGCGGATCATCGAGCGATGGCAGGCCGTCGATGGGAGTCCAGACGACGAGGATGGCGGTGGCGGACTGCAGGAGGGCGAAGCTACCGAAAGCGGCGGCGCTTTGTCCGGCGGAATCCGGACCGACATGGCCGAGGGTGAAATTCCCGCTGATGCCCGCGGCGGGAGAGGACAGCAGGGTCCACGTGCGGGGCGAACGCCAGAAGAGATGCTGGAAGTTGACGTTCCCGCCGGGCGCGTTGAAGAGCAGATCGACCTTCGCACCGGAGGCGATCGCGACCGGTCCTCCGTCGATGCGTCCCGAAGTACCCCATGCGTTTCCGGTGGTGCGCCAGACGAGGGTTGACGAGGCACCGAAGGAAATCGGCCCGGAGAAGGCGCTCAACTTCGGGACGAGCGCGCCTTGGATGGATCCGCTCGCGAAGGAGCCGTTGCCGGAAAAGATCGCGCCGTTCGCAACGGTCAGACCGCCGGAGCAGGTGGCTCCGCCGGTGACATCGATCCTGCCGGCATGGACCGTGATGCCGCCGCCGATGCTGTTGCCAGAGCCGGAGAGCGTCCAGGTGCCGGGCTCCTCCTTGGTCAGGCCCGCGAGCATGGCGCCGCCGCCGCCAGCGACGAGGTTGCCTGCGATCACACCATTGCCCGCACCGCGAAGGTCGAGCGTGCGCCCGGTGGTCGCGGGCGAAACATTTCCGGCGAGCGTGAGGGTTCCCGCCAACGAGGTGAAGCGGGCCGATCCCGAATTCGAGGTGAGCAGGATCGCGCCGTTGATCCGGTTTTCGCCGCCTTCGTTGACCAGCACGCCGTTCGGATTGCTGAGCTGGAAGGAGACGCCGGAGGGAATCGCCACGCCGCCGTCGAGCCGCAGGCTGCCGGTGACGCTGCTTTGGACGAAGACGTTCTTGGTGTTGCTTCCCAGCGCGTTCGAATGAGTGACGCGCAGGCCGCCGCCGCCGACGGTGACCGAGCCGAGAAAACTGTTGTTTCCCGAGAGCGTGACGATGTCGTTCGCGCTCGGATTGTACACCGAGAGGCTGCCGCTGCCGCGGATGAGGCCCGGGATCGCGAGGTGGCCGCTGCGATCGATGCGCAGCACGCCGTCGAGATCCAGCGGTCCGCTGCCAATGGAACCGGTGGGGCCGTCGTCGCCGACACGCAGGGTTCCGGCCGGGACGATCGTTCCGCCGGAATAGGTATTGTCGCCTGTTAGAACGCAGGTGCCGGCCTCGCCTTCGAAGGCCAGTCCGCCCGCACCGCTGATCGGACCGCTGAAGACGAAGTCTCCGTCGCCGAGTCGAGTCACGCTGGTCATGGCGTCGAGCGCCAGCGGCGTGGCTACGGTCGTTTCGAAGTCCGCGCCGCCCGACTCGAGAGAGATGCGTGGCGGGACGGAGCCGTTCCCTGTCAGGTGCAGGGGATTTCCCTCGATGCGGAAGCGGGTCGTGCCGGACGGATTGGAACCGGCGAGAACGAGTCGGTTGAGCAGGAAGCTTGCCGGGAGGTTGTTGTTCGACGTGAGGTCGGCCGTTGCGGTGGTGATGCCGGTGAGGAAATCGAGACGGCGGTTCGGCTGGCCCGTGGGAACCTGGTTGCCGGCCCAGTTCGCGGATTCGCTCCAGTAGCGGGGGGCGAGACCAGCGGTTTGGGTCCAGTTGATGCCGGGATAGTCGGCGGGGTCGTTCGGATCGGTCGCGGCCACGCGCTCGACGAGATTGGAATGGCCATCACCATCCGGGTCCGCGGAGTCGGCGGCGTCGCCACTGTTGGCAGTGGTGCCGAAGTTTTCGAAGCGCCAACCGTCGGCCGAGCCGAAGGGCAGCCAGATCAGGTTGATGGCAGTGCCGGTGTTCTCCACCGCGAAGGACCCGAAGCTTTCGTGCGAATTTCCCGCGGAATCGGCGCTCACCGAAAGGAGGGCGGGAGTTCCACTGATCGTGCCGGAACTGATGAGCGGGAAGACCCGCGTGGACGACCAGAAGGGATCGGTGAACAGGACCGACCCGGCGCTTTCCGTCATCTCGACCTCGAGACCGGCACCCGGCTGGATGGTGGCGCTGCCCGCCGTGACGAGAGGCGCGCCGTTGGTGCTGTTGGCGGCGAGGCTCCAGCGGAGGCGACCCATCGCGGTGAGCGTCAGGCCGCTGGTGAAGGTTAGGTTGCCGGTGGGTTCGAGCACGCCGTTGAAGGAAGCGGGCGCGGCGATGCTGCCGTTGCCGGTCAGGCGGCCGGTGCTGTAAACCGAGAGCGAGGACGAACGGGTGATCGAGCCGGTGACATCGAGCGTCCCGCCGCTGACGACCGTGCTGCCGCTGTAACTGTTGGTGCCGGCGAGCGTCTGGGTGGTGGAGCCGGATTTCACCAGGTTGAGTTTCCCGAGGGTGGCGAGCGCCGAAAGAGTGGAGTTGGTGTCCACGATGGCGCCCGCGAATTCGGCGGAATCCTGACGTTCACCGCCCTGAAGGGTGAGGGTCGCGGTGGTCGCGCTGGTGCTGCGTGAGAAGTTGCCGATCTGGCCGCCGCCGGACAGAGAGCCGACGGTGGCGTTGTAGGCGGTGGCGTCCTCGCAAAGGCCGAAGTAAGCGCCGGACTCGATCGTGAGATCAGGCAGTTTCGTGGCGTCGGTATTCGTGAGTGCGCCGGACAGCACGCCGATCACGCCGGGGCCGATCGTCAGGCCCGCGTTGTCGGCGAAGGCCGGGGAATTGTAGATGCGGAAGGAAACGAAATTCGAGGACAGCGAGGCATCGCGGACGACCCGCAGGTTTCCGTTCGCCACGACGGAGGGCATCGAGGCGACGGTGCCGATGCCCCACGAGGTGTAGCTGCCCGATTGGATGGCGCTGCCGCTGTTGACCACCCGGGTGCAGGACACGGTGCGGGTGCCGCCGCCGAGATCCCAAGCGCCGGCGATCATCATGCGGCCGGCCGGCGCGAGCGTGAAATCGTCGTTCACAAAAATCTGCGGATTGGCGATGCCCGAGTTGAGGGCGAAGGCACCGGTGCTACCGATCACGCCGCCGTGGATGGTCAGCGGTCCCGTTCCGAGGGCGCTGGCGGTGGTGGTGGCGGCGGTGTTGCCTGTCAGCACGCGGCCGGTGGCATCGAGCACGAATCCTCCGCTGAAGGAATTCGTCCCGGTGAGGGCAACGCCGCGCCCGGCGGTCCCGGCGACGCGCAGTTCGGCCGCGCCCGAGATGTTGCCGCCGACGGTGATCTGGGTGGAAGCGGCCGCGCCGGAGGAACCGGTGGTCCATGTCTGATCGCCGGACAGAACGACGGGCGCGCCGACCAAGAGGGTTTTGTTCGATGCCGAAAGATCGAGTCCGCCCGAGCCGAGCTCGAGCGCTCCGGCGCTACCCGGTGCAATGGCGACGTTGCCGCCCGGGTCGGCGAAGCGGATGCCAAGCAGGCTGATGCCGGTACCGATGGTGACGGAGTTGTCGCCGGTCACCGTGCCGTCCCAGACGGCGAGACCTCCGGCGGGCACGCTATTGTTGGTCCAACTGGCGGCGGAACTCAGGTCGGTGGCGTTGTTCGCTTTGGTCGACGAGGGCCCGGCGGTGGTGAAGGAGCGGGTGGAGGAAGCCCACGAGCCGCCCGCGCTGTTCGAGGCGTAGAAGCGGTAGTAATACTTCGTCTTCTGGGCCAAAGCGGAAACGGAAACCTCCAACTCGCCACGGGTCTTGAACCCGAGGTTGAGATGGTTTTGCCAGTTGGCGGCGGTGGTGCCGCCATCGGTGGTGCCCCAATAGACCCGGACGGTGGAGTCGCGGTTGATGTAGGGAAAGTCGAGGTGGCCTCTGAGCGTGGCGGAGGTCTGACTGATGTTCGAGGCTCCGCTCGGATTATCCACCACCGGCTTCCGGTTGGACGAATTGAGGCGGGTTTCATCGCGATAGAGGCCGATCATTTCCACCGGGATCTCGCGGAACAGACTGAGATCCCGGTAGACCGCCGAGCTGGTTTTGAGGCGGTAGTCGTTGCCGCTGCGGCCGATGAAGCCGGGATCGACGGAATAGGTTTTGTTCGATCCGGTGGCGATGCCGCCGAAGGTCGTTTGGCCGAGAGCGGCGACATTCGTCCGGAAGGCCGCCGGAGTTCCGCCGATGGAAGTGGCCGCCTTGCGGTTGTTGACGATCACGTTGTTCTCGAAGAATCCGCCGGTCCCGACGTTGCAGCTGAAGCCGCTGCGGATCGTTTCGATGATGTTGCCGAACATCCGGGAGCCCGCGCAGTAGAGGTCGACTTGGATGCCCGAGCCGCCGATCGAGTGATTCGGGAAATAGGTCTCCCAAGCGTAGGCTTTGTTGGTCATCTGGTTGTAGCGGATCGTGTCGTCCCCGCCGAGTCCGGTGAAACAATAGATCCCGCCCATGTCGCCGTTGGTGCGGCAGAAGCTGTCGATGAGGTTGTACTCGATCGTCTTCTCCAGCGAGCCGTGCAGGATGCCGACGTGGTGGGTTTGAGCGATGCGGTTGTTCGCGACCCGGGTGCCGACGGACGGCTTGTAGCCGCCCCCTCCCCCGTTCCCGGCCTGCCCGCCGAATCCGGCATCCACGCCGGCCGCGTAGATCTTGCAGACCTTGGCGATGTCCTCGATGTCGTTGTTCACGACGAAATGATCGCAGCGGGTGCGTGGGCTGGTATTGCCGTCGCCGCCCCGCACGTAGATGCCGCCGGAGGCCATGTCGCTGATGTCGCAACCCACCACGCCGTTCGAGTAACCGTCCTCCAGATCCACCGCGTAGCTGCCGAGCTGGCGGAAAGCGCAATCGACCACCGTGTTTTTTTCCCCGCCGCTGATCACGATGCCTTGGGCGAGGCTGCGGCGGAACTCGAGGCCCTGCAGGAACAGGTGGCGGGTGTTGGTGAGCTTGAAGACCGGCGAGCCGAAATCGGAGATCTCCAAGTTTGAATCGTTCAAGGCGACGGAGGGCCAGAGGTAGAGGCGCTTGCGGATGAAATCGACCGCCCACTCGCCGGGCTGGTCGATTTCGTCGAGGAGATTGAGCGCCCAGTAGGGTTCGGTTTTCGATCCTTCGTAGCCGTAGTATTTGTTGCCGAGTCCGAGCGACATCGACGCACCGCTGGCCAGCGTGATGGTGTTGGCGGTCGTATCGATGGCTTTGACCTTCATCCCGTATTCCTCCCACGGGACGCGGAAAAAGCCTTGGATCCAGAGCCCGCCTTCAGCGGCGGCGGTCTGCCAACGGGCGATACGGGCTTCGTCGGTAGCCTTGTATTGGAACTGTCCGCCGATGGCCTGCCCGTCCAGCGTGGTGGCGGTTTTACGGGTAACGCCATCCATCTTCAAACAAGGCGTGGCAAAGCGATCCCCGAGGTTGTCGTTGGGATAGCGCGAGAGCGGGGCACGACCGCCGCTAATAAAGACTTCGAAAAGGCCGCCGTCCTGCGAGGTCAGGTAGGGATTGTAGAGACGGTTCTGATTGAATCGCGTGGGAAAGGGCCCGTCGTGGGTGAAGAGGTGGCTGGTGAGGTCGAGTTGTTTGATGTTGGAAGCCGCCACGCCCGGCGCGAGGCGGGCATGCATGGCGGGGTCGAGCGCGGCGAAACCCGAAGCCGGGACCGTGCGGGCGGTGGTGAAGACCGGCGACTCCGAGCCGTAGGCCTTGTAAACGATCGGTGCGTCCGCGGTGCCGGAGTCGCCTGCCGTGAGATTGAACGTCGCGGTCCGCCGATAGGTCCCACCACGGACGAACACGGCGACTCCCCCGGCCGGCAGCGGTCTCGGAAGCGCGCGGATCATGTCGCGGGCTTTTTCCAAGGTGGCGAAGGGGTCGTCGATTCTCCCGCTGTTGTCGTCGGAGCCGTTGGTGGCGACATGGTAGCTGATCGCCGGGGCCGGAATGGGGATGGCAACACGAAGCCGCCAATGCTGCTCGGACTTCGTGCCGCCGGGCAGGGTCATCTCCGCCTTGAGCCAATGCGGACCGGTATCCCAGCGGGTCGGCGTCCATTCGAAGGTGCGTGCCGTTTGTCCGGTCGCGGTACCGTCCAAGGTCCAGGCGTAGCTGGTGGCGATGGCATCCGGCGTGACGGAAAGCGCGTCGCCCGCTTGGGTGACGAGGTCCTGGGCTCCAAGTTTGCCAAGAGCCACGCAAACAGCCACCCAGCCCGAAAAGATCGCGACCCGCGCACTACGCGGACGCCGACGCGCACGAAGCTGGGGGTCGAGGTCGGAGGTCGAAGTGGAAAGCATAGCAGGGGGTGGGTTCGAAGCGGATCAAAGGATCACGGGGACGGCGGGATGATCCGGAGATGCAGGAACCGTCGGCCCGCGGCACCCACTGGAACCGCCGCACGCCAGAGTTCCCCGATACCGTCATCGGTGCCGACGACCGGTGCTTGCACGACATCGGCGGTGGACCAGTCGTTGCCGAGCGTGTCGCTCCACTCGACGAGGAACTGGACGCCATCGGCCACCGCGGCATGGCTGCGACGGTAAGTAAATTCGAGCGAGGATCCGGACTTCGTAAGAGCCGCAACCGCGCCGTCAGGGGTGTTCGGAAGACGGCCGGTGGCGAATTCCAGAAGATTCGCAAGGCCATCGTGATCGGGATCGGCGGAGTCCGCGGCGTCGCCCGTATCCGAAGCGGTGCCGAAGTGAATTTGCCGCCAAATTTCTGCCTCGCTGCGAGCGGTACCGGTCGAAGTGACGGAGAGCGTGCGGCTGCTTTCACCGGAGCCATTCGCAGCGCGGAGGCGGAGGAGATAGCTGCCCGGCTTGCCGAACATCGCGGTGGTGACGGGCGCGGTGGGGTCGGCAATGAAGGCGGGGCCGGGACCGCTGACAAGCGACCATTGGGACTCGGTGGCATCGGTCACGCTGCCGATGAGCGGCGCGGCGATGCCTGTGATGGCGGCGGGCGCGGTGCCGGGATCGACAACGGGCAGAGTCGGCAGGGAAAAACTCAGCGTGAGTTGGGGACGGCGGGTGGTCGTCGCGTTTTCATCGGAACCGATCCGAACGAAAGCGCTACTGGTGGCGGCCTCGGTGGCGGGAGAGAAGAGCAGCAGGTTGAGCGGCTGGCCGCTGGCGCGGGCGGTGGTGGCGGCATCAAGGAATTCGTCGCTGCTCGGAAAGCTGTGTTGCGTACCGACCGTGGTGGCGCTGAAACCCTCGCGGGCGGAAAGCGTGGTGGGTTCGAAGTCGATGCCTTCGAGTCCCCCGCCCGCGGCCCAGAGTCCGTCGAGGGCGAAGCCGCCGACGCGGCTGTTCCAGTCGGCTCCAGAATGAGTGCCATTGCTCGCGCTGGCGCCGCTGCCGGTTCCTTCGGTGAAATTGTTGGCCAGATGGCGGAGCTGAAGTTCGCCGACGTTGCCGCTGGCGGCTTCGGAGGTCCAAAGGTCGAGCGACACGCTTTGCAGCACGGCCTCGGACGGGAGGGAGTTGATCGGGAACGAGAGCAGGCTGCGGAAGATGGTGCCGCCGCTGCGGCCGACGATGAACTGGTCGCGCGCGCCGGAGTTCCAGGTCTTGCTGTCCGAGCGGACGAAGGTGGAGCTGTGGGTGTAGCCGTTCACGCCGTGGCGCAGGGTGAGCGATGTGGCGGGATTCACGCGGACCGTGAGATCGAGCGGCGAGCTGCCGATCGCGTTGGCGGCGGTGGCGCGCAGGACGTAGGTGCCATCCGCGGAGAAAGTGGCGGTGGTATCGGTGGCGGAGGCGTCTCCGAAATTCACCGTGCCCGGACCGGAAAGCTTCGACCACGCGAGCGTGGTGCCGTTGCCGCCATTGAGGGAAACCGCGAGACGGAGGGCCATCTGTAGGTTCGGCAGAGTCACCGGATTGGAAAGCGGCAGGAGCAGATCGATCGCCGGGTTTTCCAACAGCGCGAAGCCTGGCAGAGGATTCCAGAGCAAGCTCACCCCGGTAGCGCTGTGTTCGAGGCTGAAGTTTCCATAGGTCGCGGCGGGGCGGCCGCCGGCATCGGTAGTGATGGTGCCGAGCGCGAGGGTACCGCTGCGCGAGGTTCCGGCGAGCACCGGCCAGGAACGCGGCGCGCGCCAGAAGGCGTGGAGGAAATTCACGCTGCTGTTAGGACCGTTGAGCATCAGATCGAGCGCGGCTCCGCTGGTGATGGCGAGGCTGTTTCCGGTGAGGCCGCCGAAGGAGGCGGCGTCGTTGGCGTTGGCCTCGATGCGCAGCCGGGCGCTGCTGGAAAGCAAGAGGTTGTTGGAGAGCTGCATGCCCATCGGGGCGAGCGTGCCATTTACAGTCACGGGCGAGGCGATCGCGCCGCTGCCGGAAAGCGTGGCTCCCGCGGATATCGTGAGAGCGGCGGGGCTGGCGAGCGCGCCGGTAACTGTTAGAGTTCCGGCGGACACGCTGGTGGTTCCGGTGTAGCTGGAGTTGCCGGAGAGGATCCAGGTGCCCGTGCCAGATTTCACGAGCGAGGTCTTGTTCGTCGGCGCGTTATCCACGATCGCTCCGGCGATCTCGCCGCTGGCGGTGGTGGAGCCGGTGAGCGTGAGCGTCTTGCTGCTGGCAGCGGTGGCTTGGAAGCCGCTGGTGAACTTGAGCGGGCCGCTGCCGCTGTGGTCGAGGGTCGCGCCGTTGGTGCCGCGCAGGTTGATCGGGCGGTCGGTGGTTTCGCCGTTGCCGTTGTAGCGCAAGGTGCCGCTGCCCAAGCTGGAGCCCAGACCGATCACCGCGGCGAGCGGCGAAATCGGCGCACCAAGGCTGCTGGTGGCGAGGGCGGGAGTGCCGTTCTGGTGGCTGTTGAGCGACGAAGCGACGAGCGTGCCGAGGTAAACCGTAGTGGTACCGCTGTAGCTGTTAGACGATCCCAGCGTGGTGGTCCCGGAGCCGTTGTGGAGGATCGAGCCGAAGCCGGAGATCGGCTGCGTGAGATCGAAGGCGTTCGAGCGGTTGATCGTGAGCGCGCCGTTGAGCGTCACGGGGCCGGAACCTAGGGAGCCGGTGGTGCCGCCGTTGCCGATCTGGGTGGTGCCATCGAGCAACCTCGTCGGGCCAGAGTAGCTGTTGTTCGCCGTAAAGATCAGGCTGGCATAGCCGCCGGTGCGGGTGAGGCCGCCGGGGCCGCTGATGGGGCTGCTGAAGATGTGGGTGGCGGAGTTCGGACTGTTGAAGGTGGTATCGGCTCCGAGCGTGATCGGCTGGGCGACCGTGTAGGTGGCGACACCGCCGGTGCAGGTGAGGTCGATGACGGGCAGGTTCGCACCGTTGCGGACGAACTCGAGGCCGTTGCCATTCAGCGTGAGGTTCGCGCCCGAGGCACCCGTGCCGCTGAGGGCGAGTTTGTTGAGGCGCAGCGGAGTGGCGCTGTCCTGGGTGAAGGTTCGCGCCGCGCCGGGGACGGTGAGGCCGGAGAAGAAACTGAGCTGCGTACCGCGTGCGGAGATCGGAGTGGTCGCGGGGTTCCAGTTCCCGGCGCTGCTCCAGTTTCCGCTGCTGGCAGAGGTCCAGTTGCGGGTGAGGACTGGCTCGCTGATGCGGACGGTGGCGGGTTGGCTTGTTAGATTGCCCGCATCCCTCGCGGTGAAGGTGTAGCTCATTTCACCGGTGAATCCGAGAGTCGGCGTGAAACGGGCGGTGTGGCCGTCGGGTTGCAGGGCGACCGTGCCGCCGACCGCGTTCGAGACGGTGAAGACGAGGCTGGTAGTGGCTGTTAGATCGTCGCTGGCGAGCGTGCGCAGGCTGAGATCGGCGGCGGCTCCGGCGGTGGAGACGGCGTTGCCATCGACGACGACCGGCGCGGAGTTGCCGTTGGTGAGCGTGCCGCTGTAATCGAGGATGATCACCGAGGCGACGGGATCGGGCGCGGTGGCGGGGAGATTGATGACCAACTGGCCGCCGGCCGCGCTGGTGGTGAGAGCGGTGGTCGGTGCGGCAAGCAGGCGCGCGCTGGTGACGGTGGAGGCGAGCGGCACTTCGAGCGTGCCGTCGGCCGGCCACTCGAAGACATGCAGGTAGAGGCGGTTGCCTTTGCGCGTCGCGCGGCCCCAGGGGATCTGCGCGGCGGTCCAGGGTCCGGCGACCGTGCCGTAGATCGACTCGCCGTTCACGCGCAGCCACTCGCCCATGCGCTGGAGGCGGTCCACCGCGTAACCGGGGATGCGGCCTTGGGAATCCGGGCCGACGTTGAGCAGGAAATTGCCGCCCTTGTGCGAGATGTCGATGAGGTTGCGGAGCAGGTCGGAGTAGGATTTCGGTTGGGTGTCGTAGCGGTTGTAGAACCACTTCGAGCCGATGGTCATGCAGGTTTCGAAATCGCGGCCGGCGCTTTCGGCGGTGGACGGGATGCTGTTTTCCGGCGTGTCGTAGTCGCCCTGATAGACGCCGCCGAGGCGGTCGTTGACGATCAGGTTCGGCTGCTGGCCCAGCGCGGCGCGGAAGGCGGCGGCGCGGGTGTCGCTCATGTTCGCCGGAGTGTCGAACCAGAGCAGGTCGATCGGACCGAACTCCGTGAGCAACTCGCGGACCTGCGGGACGGCGACGTCTGTTAGATAGTCGTCCATGTTTCCGCTCTGCGCGGGATCCCAGGGCAGGCCGTTGTTGGGCGGGAAGTCGCCGATGGCGCCGCCCGGGTTGTTCCAGTCCTTGGCGTGGGAATAGTAGAAGCCGACCTTCAGCCCGTGCCTGCGGCAGGCATCGACGAGTTCCTGCAGGATGTTGCGCGGGAAGCCGGAGACATCGGCGATGTCAAAGGGGCTGGCCGCGCTGGGCCAGAGCGCGTGGCCGTCGTGATGCTTGGCCGTGAGGACGATGTATTTCTGGCCGGCGGCCTTGGCGAGAAGGGCCCAATCCTCGGCATTGAAATCGACCGGATTGAACTGCTGGGCGTCGCTGGTGTAGTCGGCGACGGAGATCTGTTGGCTGAACATCATCCAGTCGGCGTAGGTCACGACTTCCTGGCCGCTGTAAGCGCCTTCATAGACCGACGCGGGACCCCAGTGGACGAACATGCCGAACTTGCCATCGCGCCACCAAGCGAGCCGGGCGTCGCGTTCAGTGGTCGTTTCCACCGTGCCGCCGGGCGTGGTCTGGCGAGTGCCGGTGCTGTCGTAAACGGTGACCTTGAAGGTCTTGGTGGTGGTGTTGCCCGCGGCATCGGTGGCGGTGGCGGTGACCGTGGAGGTGCCGAGCGGAAAGGTGAAACCGGAGGGCGGCGTGGTTTCCGGCACGATGGCTCCGTTCACCTGATCGACGGCGGAAGTGGTGAAGGTGACGGGTGCCGAGGTGTTGGCGGTGCCGACGCTTACCGAATCAGGAACTGTTAGAAGCGGTCCGGAGGTATCCACCACGATGACGTTGAACGAGCCGCTGGCGGAGTTGCCCGAGGGATCGGTGGCGGTGACCGTGACGGCGGTGGTGCCGAGCGGGAAGATCGAGCCGGAGGCGGGCGTGGACGAAGGCGTGACCGCGCCGCTGATCGCGTCGTTGGCGGTGGGAGTGAAATTGACGACGGAACCAGCCGGGCCGGTGGCCTCGACGGTGATATCGGCGGGCAGCGTGATGACAGGTGCAACGCTATCGACCACCGTGACGGTGAAAGTTTTGTTCGACGTGAGTGATCCGGAAGTGGCGCTGGCGGTGACGGTGGTGACGCCGAGTGGAAACAGCGAGCCCGAGGCCGGGGTATTGTTCGTAGAGAGCGGCAGGCCGCTGCTGGTCACGGCCGAGGTGACGAAGTTCACCACGGTGCCGGCGGGGCCCGCGGCCTCGACGGCGATCGGCTCCGGCACGGTGATGACCGGCGGACCGGGCGGTGCGCTCTCGACGGTGAGCGTGACATCGTTGCCATCGCCGCCATTGTAGCGGATGCGGAAAGTGAAGTTTCCACCGGGGCCGGCGACGGTGAAGGTGGTGTTGTCCGCGCGACCGCTGAAGGTGCCGCTCACCGCGCCAATGCTGGTCTTGTTGACGAGGGTGAGGACGCTGGTTTGAGGGAGGTATTCCGCGATGTCCAAGGCGAGGGTCGCGCCGAGAGTCACGTTGCCGCCGATGTTCAGCGCTGCCGCGCCGGACTGACCGAGGCGGGCGCGGTAGGTGGTGGAGGCGGGCGCGGCGAGATTCCCTGTTAGAGTGATCGAGCCGCGGTTCTCCAAGGTGGCGGTGTTGTTCAGGGTGATGTTGGACGCGGAGGAAATGCTGCCGCTGACGACGAGCGAACTGGAGGAGCTCACGCCGATCGCGCCGGTGCCGCTGTGGGCTCCGGCTAGGGTGTAGGCGGCTCCGCCGGTGAAAGAGAACGAACCGATGCCGGAGATCGCGTGGCCCAGAGTGTAAGCGCCGGTGCGGTTGAAGGTGAGGCTGGCATTGTTGAGGATGTCGCCGGCACCGAGGGTTCCGGTGCTGCCGCCATTTCCGACCTGGGTAGACCCCGCGGACAGCGTGGTGGTTCCGAGATAGCTGTTGTTCGCCGAAAGAACGACGCTCGCGAAGCCGCCGGTGCGAGTGAGGCCGCCGGGGCCGGAGATCGGGCCGTTGAAACGGAAGGTGCCGGAGTTCGGGCCGTCGATCGTCGTGTTCGCGGCGAGGGTGAGGGCGTTGGCGACGTTGTAAGTGAAGGGACTGGCAGGACCGGCGAGGGAGATCGAAGGCAGGGTCGAGCCGTTCGTGCTGAGAGCGAAGGCGGCTCCTGTTAGATGGACCACCGGGCTGGTGGCGTTGCGAGATCCGTTCAGATTGAGCTGATGGACGGCGATCGGCCCCGCGGGATCGGCGTTGATGTTGATGGTGCCGGTGGCGAGCGATTGGCCGGTGAAGAAGCCGATACGCGCCGCGGTACCGCCCGCGGGGACGGCAGCGGGATTCCAGTTCGCCGCGGTGCTCCAGAGCAGCGTGGCGGCGGTGGAGCTGTTGGTGAAAGTGAGCGACTGGACGACGGTGGGATCAGAGTCGAGCGTGCGCTCTTGGGCGTTGGTGAGGCCGTCGTTGTCGGGGTCGGCCGAGTCGGCGGCATCGCCGCTGTTCGAAGTGGTGCCGAACCAGGTGAAGCGCCATTGGTCATCGGCGGTTAAGCCGAGCGGCAACCAGGCGAGGGCGATGCCGTCGACATTGTTCTGGATCGAGAAATTACCATACGCAGAAGCAGCGCGGCCGCCGGCATCGGTGGTGACGGTGCCGAGCGTGAAATTCGCGCTGCGCGAAGGAGCGCTGATCAACGGCCAGCTTCGCATCGTCGACCAATAGGGATCGGTGAAATCCACGGTCGAACCGGGGCTGTTGAGCGTGACGTTCACCGCGCCGGCCGAGGCGAGCGGCGCGCCGCTGGAGATCAGGCCGATGCCAGCGTTGGCATTCATTTCGCACACGAGGCGGCCTGTGCCGGAGAAGGTGAGTGCACCCGAAAAACCGAAGGCACCCGAACGGGGGATTGCGAGGTTGCCATTGCCGACGTTCACCGCGCTGGCGAGCGTGGGCGTGCCGGTGAGCGTTCCTGCCTCGATGACGGTGGCGCCTGTGTAGCTGTGAGCTCCTGAGAGCGTCAGGACGCCCGCACCGCGTTTGCGCAGGCCGCCAGCGCCGGAGATGGGGGCGGAGAAGGCCATCGCGTCGTCGCGACCGAAGCCGAACTCCGCACTCGATCCGACGGACACTCCCGCCGCTCCAGTGAAGGCGAGCGAGCCGCTGGTGCCCGAGCCGATGAAGAGTTTGCCCTGGCTGACGGACAAGGTGGCGGAAAGCGAATTGTTGCCTGTTAGAGTCCAGATACCCGAGCCCGTCTTGATGAGCGAGAGCTTGGCCGGAGCGGTGGTGAGGGTGCCGTCGGGATTGGTGATGGATGTCACCACGTTGGCGTCGGAGATATTTCCGGCGAAGACATTGCTTCCGGAAGAAGTCGTCGCGCCGAGCGTCAGGCGCGGATTGGCGGAGCGGATGGTGCTCGGGCTTCCGCCGCTGCCGAAGACGACGTTTCCGGTCCAGGTGAGCGGGCCGCTGCCGCTGGAGTCGAGGATACCGTCGGGAAAACGGCCGTCGAAACGAATGGCATGGGCGGAGGTGGCCGCCGGGCCGGTGTGGATCAGGCGCGGCCGCCACGAGTCCGAATGCAGATAGCGCGGGTAGAACAGAACCGCGGCGGTGCTGTTCGTGCCGAGCGAGGAAATGTTAGGGATCGTCACCGGGCCACGGGCGATGCGGAGTTCGCCATCGTGCTGGCTGCCTGCCGGGAGGGTGAAGGGCGTGTCGCCCGCCTTGTGGATGTGGCGGATGCCGGGGCCGAGCGCTTGGCCGAGGACGATGGTGCCGAGGGTGGAATTGCCCGGAATCGGCATGAGGAAATCGACATCGCGCGGTCTCACTCCGTCGCCGGAGATCTGGCCGTTCAAGCGAAGCGCGATGCCGGGGCTGCGACTGTGATTGGAGAACTGGAGGTTCTGCACGCCGGTAATGGCGGCATTGAAGGTCTGGTCCGCCGTGACGCTGGTGTTCATCGCAATCCCACCGTGGGTGCATGACGTGTCGCCGGGTTTGCCCGCGCCGAGGACGAGCTTGCCCGGCCCGGAGAACACGTGGGCGGGCAGCGTCGCGCCATCGAGATAGAGCGACTGAAGAGTCTGATCGTTTGTAAGCGAGACCGCGGCGGGAGCGTTCGGGACGTTGAAAACGGCGGCGAAGCCGGGGCCGGGCTGGCCGTCCGGGCCCCAGTTGGCGGTATTGTCCCAAACGCCGTCCACTGCGCCGAGCCAGCCGGGTTTCTGATAGTAGCGGGCGTAGTCCCAGAGGGTCTCCTGGCCGTCGAGCGCGGCGTTGGGACTGAGCCAATCGAGCACCTTGGTACTGAGAATGATGGCAGACCCTTGGATCGAGGTGGTGTCGTTCATTCCCGACGACGGCGCGGTAAACACCTTCTTGCCGTTGAGGTAGACCACCTGGGAATTGTCGGTGCGCCATTCGAGGCCGACAGTGACGTATTGAGTGACGTCGCCGAGGGCGGTGTATTTCCCGCCGTAGTCCCAAGTGCGCTCGCCGGTAAAGTGGTCCCAGACGCCGAAGCCGTAGCTGTTGAGAACGGAGTCGGTGCGCATGTTGAAAAACTCCGGCGCATCGATCTCGTAGCCGTGGAGGACTTCATCAAGCGCGCCGTGCCAATAGGCCGTGTCCACGCCGGTGGCGGGTGCCTGGGGGAGGCGGATGCGGGCCTCGTGGTAGCCGAACTTCTGGCCGTGGCGGGAACTGATGCCGCCCTCGGACCAGTTCGCCTCGTTCTTGAGATCGGCGCTGGTGGCGGAGCCGATGGGGACGCTGCCGATGTAGGATAGCCTCGTTCGCAGGCGGCCACCGGAAACGCTGTAGTTGTTGCGCCCTGCGAAGCCCGACCAGACGGCGGAGTCGATCGCGGTGCCGTCGAAGTGATCTGTTAGAGAAAGAATCGTGTAGTCCTGGGGCTTTTCCACGGCGGGTGCCCAGGGCGCGTGGCGGGGAATGAACTGAACGGCATCGGCTACGACGTTGTCGTTGGCTCCGTTGTTGCGGATGACAACGCGGGTGGTGGTGCCCGCTTCGACGCTGACATTGGTGACGAGATTCCAGACGCCGCCGTTGATTTCCTGGTTGAGGGCGAAGCTACGTTTGCCATCGGGAAAAATCACATCGACAGGCGTGTTGGTGGCGCGGTTCGGGTAGGCGGACCAACGGAGATAGACGTCGTAGTTTCCCCGGACGGGAAGACTCGGAGTGTAGGTGTAGGTGGCGGTAGGGGTGCTTCCTGTGGTTTTCGCGGCATAGACGGCACCGCCGCCGTAGGCCCCGGAGACTGTGCTGGCGATCCAGTTTCCGGTGATGCCGAGACCGGTCGCAGCTCCACCGGAGGCGGCGTTGTCGAGGATGAGACCCGGGGCCGCCCAAACGCCGCGGAGGGCCGGACTTTCGCCGGAAGAGTCGATGGCAGTGACGGTGTAGTACGCGAAAACTCCGGGAGTGGCGGAGCTGTCCGTGAAATTCGTGGTCGTGACCGTGGCGAGGGAGGTCGATGCGTCGACCAGCGATGCCGCACGTTTCACGGCGTAGCTGGTAGCGCCAGGGACCGCGGACCACGACAGGGTGACCGCGCCCGATTGCTCGGACGGAGCGACGGAAATCATCGATGGTGCCGAAGGGCGGGCGCTTGCGGGAAGAACCGCGAAAAAGGCGGCGAGGGGCAGTGCGAGCGCGAGTGATGACAGGGATGTCATGGCTTGGATCGAAAGGGTTGGGACGACCTGAAGCGGCGATCAGGGTTTCCCCTCTTGATAGAGGCGGGCGATTTCCTCGGGCGGGAGGGCACGGGAGAGAATCACCAACTCGTCGAGGGATCCGGTGAAATTCCGGAGATGCTCCGCGGGGACCTTGCCTGCGGCGGGCTTCGATCCGACCGGCCAATTGCCGAAGGCGTAGCCACCGAAACTCACAGGAAGCTTCGCAGGAAAACTGCCGGAGCCGACGGGACAGCCATCGCGATAATGGACAACCTTGCCACTACGGGAATCGTAGGTGGCGGCAATGAAGATCCAACGGCCGAGGTCGGGCTCGGAGAGGGGCTGCGATTTCACCGGGCCCTCCCATCCGGAAGCGGTGGCGGGGTGGCCGATCCCATTGGTCAGGGCGAGTCGGACTTCGCCGCTGTCCTGAAGCAGCCACTGGAGGGCGGATTCGCGCCCAGTGTCAGGCATCAGCAGAACATTGTAGCGGTTCGGCAGGCCATCGATCCGCAACCACGCGAGGCAGGTGGCGGAGGAGGAATCGCCGGCAAGCCCGAAGAGCAGGCGATCGCCGCGGCCACGAAACTCCAAGGCACGTTTTCCAGGCCAGCGGCCTGCGGTCCAGCGGGTGCCGACGAGCGCGCCGTGGGATCCGGGCCTGGCCTTCGCAGCATGATTGCGGACGGAACGACTGGTGTCGGTGGTTTCTTGAAAGGTGTAAGCCAGCAAGGTGGCGGGATCAGCCGCGAGTCGCTCGGCGGACTCCTGCCAGCGCATCACTCCGAGGCGTGCACCGTGGACGATGCGTTCGCGGAAGCGGGCCTCGGAGGGGAAGGCCTCGTCGGGCAGAGTCGCGGGGGCGAGCGAACCGGCTGAATCCGTGACCATCGAAGTCTCATCGCGCAAGTCGTGGATCGTGCCGTTCTGGTGGAGTTCGATCGCTCCTTGCAGGACTTTGACTGCGGATGCGCCGTCCTCGCCGACGACCAATCCGAAAGCCGTACCGGTATCGACAACACGCAACTTCGGGGTATCGACAACAAAGCCACGAGCGGGCGGTGGGACTTGGGCGCGGATCTTCCCGAAATGGCAGAACAATTCCATGCCGGAGACGACGTCCAACTCGGCGGGGCCCTCGAGCAGCAGGCGGGCACCGCTGGCAAACTCGATCGATGCCATGCCGGACTCCAAAGTGAGGCGGCCGGGTTGGAGAGAACTGCCCGGAGCGGGCTGGAGGCCTTGCCAAACCGCATCCGCGACCTCCTTGACGATCGCGACCGGTTCGGGCGAAAGCGGCGGCACCGAAGAAGGCCGCGGACCGCGCACGGGGTGAAGCCCGGCGAGAAAGGCTCCAACCATCAACGCCGCCGCGATTGGGATCCACAGAAAGGGCAGCTTGCGGTGAGGGGCGGGGAGACGGCGCGGGCGACTGGACGAGGGTTCGAGAATGGCGACGATGCCATCTTCCCGAAGGCGGTCGATCAGGGCCTGTTCGTCGACGAGCAGTCGCGCCATGATCGCGCGAGCGGCGGAGTCGCGGCGCAGCCAGTCGTTGAGGGCCGCGCGGGCCTGCGGATCGCCGTGGTCGCGGGCGGCGGAAAGGAGTTCGAGCAGGCGTGGCCCGATGTCGGACGGGGTGCTCGGCTTCATGCCTCCGCCCTCCCGAGTTCGCGTTGAATGCAGTCGCTGAGGACCTGTCGCAGTCGGAGCATGTTCATTTTCACCGCGCTGTCGGAGCGGCGGGTAGTCCGGGCGATCTCACGAAGCGGGCGGCCGTCGACGTAGTGCGCGTGGAGGAGGGCGCGCTGCTCGGCACCGAGTTTTCCGAGGCAAACGCCGAGGGCCTCGCGGCGCTCGGGCAGCTCGGTGGCGACGCGTTCCGCGTCATCGGCCAGCGACTCGACGACATCGGGGTCGAAGACGAGGCGATCGCGCGACTTGTCGCGGAAGTGCGAAAGGATGGTGAAGCGGGCGACGGCGAAGGCCCAGGGAAGGAACTCGGTTTCCGGATCCCAGTCGCCCGATTTTTTCCAGAGCTTGAGATTGGTTTCCTGCAGCACCTCGGCCGCGGCGTTGCGGTCGGCGAGGTTCGCGTGGCAGAAGGCCGAGAGAACCGGCTGGTAGCGGGTCAGCGCTTCGACAAAGCGAAGGTCCGGGCTTGGGTTGGAATCGGGCATGGGCCGGTGTTCTCGGGGATTCCCGTGGACCCGTGCCGCGTCACATCTTTTTCGCCGGGATCACCCCGGGCAAGACTAGGGCGCGGCGGCCGTGCCAGCGGGGGCTGCGATCGACGGCACGTCGAAGAAGCGATACACGCCGACGGGCTTCGATGCGTGCTTGCCATCGAAGAGGAAAACGAAATTCCGTCGCCCCGGGCGGTGTCCCCAGACGGCGGAGTAGACGAGCTTCGCCTTGCCCTTGTCAAAGACCGCCATCTGCATTGGCAGGTCGAGCGTTTCCTTTCCCCAAGAGAGGTCGCCGACGATGGTATCGCGACCAGCTGGCAGGCCGAATTTCTCGCCGCCGAGGATCACGGAGATCGGCTGGCGGGAGAAGTTGAAGAAGCGATAGTCGCCCGCCTTGCTCTTGCCGGTCGAGATGTCGTAAGGGCGCAGCTTGAGCGGCTCCTTGCCCGACTTCAGGCAAAGCATGAGGATGCGGTTGCAGTCGAGCGGCAGGTCGACGGAGGCGACCGGCGCGGGCAGGGGCTCGGCGGTGAATTCGGCGGCGCTGGCGCGGAGGACGAATCGCCGTGGTCCCTTGTAGGGAAGCGGCTGGCTGAGACCGGTGAGATTGGCTTGGAAGGGCTGAGGCACCTTGCCATCGAAGAAGAAAAGGTCCGTTACCGGATCATGGAGAGCCAGGGTCAGGATCTGGGTGCTGACCGCGGGAGGCGGGGTTTGAGCCAGAGCGGGCAGGCAAGAGAAGCCGATCAAAAGCAGCGGGACGAGACGGGAAATCATGGCGGGTTGGGCTTCAGGCTGAGGCGTCGGGCAGCCAGCGGAAAGAAACAATTTCATAACGGCGCCCGAACTTGCGATTGGCGTCGGACTTGAGATCGACGAGCGCGAAGTGCGGCGGATCGATCGGATCGACATACGATGGACTGCGCTGGACGAAGGCCTCGCACCAAGCACGGGCGATCACCTTGCCGCTGCCATCGAGCGCCTCGCCGCAGGCCCGGATCCGGAAGTAGTCCGAGCGCGGCTGAAGCAGGGGAGCGAGGGACTGCAGGACATCGCCCTGAAGCAGGTAGGACGCGCAACCGGCGGTATTCGATTCATTGGTGATCGCGTTGGAGAAGGCCGCGCCCGTGGGCTTGGCGGCGGCGGCACCAACGCTCTCGGGCAGCTTGCTGTTCACGCTGCGGTCGAGCGCCGCTTGGAGGGCGCCTTTCAATTTGTGATCGTTCTTGGAAGCGTCCGGGTTGCGATTGACGAACTCGCCAAGCGAGCGGAAGGGACCGCGCTCCTTGACTTCCTTGACGATTTCGGTGGCGAGTTGTTGGAGTTCGTCTTCGGACAACTGGCGCCAGCCCTGCCAGAATCCGGGCTCTTCGCCGCTGCCACCTTGGGCGAAAGGCTCCGAGGTCAGGACGTGGCTGAAGCGGTTGAAACGGATGCCCTCCGGCTTGTTCCAGGAGGGAGTGCCGCCCGATGGCTTGATGACCGGAAGTTCCGCCGTGGTCATTGAGGAAAGCATGGCCTTCCACGCGGTCACGGAGGTCGAGTTCACGTTGAAGGCGCCCTTGACCAAGACCCGCGAGGCCAAGGCTTCCGGGGCACGCTCGGCGCTTTGCGTGATCAAGGCATCGATCCCCGTATCGCCGGGACCCGGCTGAAAGACCATGCGCGGGTTGGGCAGGACCGTTTCCCCGGAGACCAGCTTTTTCAGGTTGAAGAAGTTGTCGAAGGACGAGCCGCTGCTGGCGACGTAGTCGATGCCAAGGGTCGAGAAGAAGAAACCGTCCCAGAGTCGGCTGTTCACCTCGTGGGAGATGTCGACGACGTTGAGTCCCTTCTTGCCGGAGAAATTGCTGGAGATGGTCGAGTTCAGCGGAATGCGAGGGTTGGCGTAGGAATTGCCGACGACGAATCCGGGCTCGAAGTTGTAGCGCGAGAGGTGGGCGTGCTGGAACTGACCGATCGAGACCAGTGGGCTGCGCGGGGCATCATAGACGATCACATGGGTCTGGCCGGTGGTCGTGTTGGAAGGACCGCCGTAGCCGCGGTAGCGCTTGATGTTGCTGGGATCGACCTGCGGTTCCGGCTCCGCACGGCCGCCTTCACCGATCAGTCCGCGATTGCCACCGAAGCCGTCGCCAACCTGACCGGACGGCGCGGGATCGTGAGTGCCGCCCATCAGGTGGGAAGTCAGATGCCAGCCACTGCGATCTTTGCCTTCGACCTTCGAGCCATCCCAAGCCGGATTGGTGACGAAGGCGCGCGGGTTGGAATCGATCCATCCACGCAAGCGTTGGTTCTTGTCCACCATGCTCATCTGGGTGCTGGTGCGGCCGAAGAAGGACCAAGTGGCGATGTGGGCGACCACGCTCTCACCCGCGAGATCGTCGATCAGGAATTTCTCCTTGGTGGTGTTGTTGGTGGCGCCACCTTTCCAACCGGAAACGACGGCTTCGGGCACCTTCATCTTCGGCCCCGCATCCCCGTTCCAGAGTTCTGTCGAACGGAGCAAGACATTGCCTCCCGACTTCAGGGTGAACCAAGTGGATGCGGTTTTCGCGACATCGAGCGATGGATAGCGCTTGATGGTTTCGGGACTCTGAGTGTCTTGCAGGATGATGTCGCCGAACCACGCTTCGTAGCCGGAAGGCACGAGTCGGTCGGCCGCCGTGCCGTCCTTCGCTTCATAGGAAAGATCGACCACGAAGGCACCCTTCTCACTCCAGCCGGACTTCAGTTTATAAGATTGGCCGGCTTTGATCTGGATCTGGTCGGTGACGGAAAAGAGGCGGAATTCACCGGGTTCGAGATCGATCGACTCCGTCTCCACCGAGAAGTATTTGCCATCGGTCTGCTTCTCCGGGGTGGGGATGCCGCCGCCGGCGTTCCAAGCGTCGCGGAGCCAGAGGAAAGTGATGCGGGAGTCGGACCCATCTTTCTTCGAGTAGTTGAGACGGAAGTAAGGATAGAGGGCCCACTGGAGCTGATAAGGAGCCGCCTTGATTTTGACGTTGTAGGGATTCCAGAGGCCGAAGACCGGCTTGAGCTCGACCTGGGCGCGGAACTGCTTGGGCGCGTTTGGCGCCGCACCCGCCGCGGGAGGAGCCGGCTTGGCTTTGAGACGGAAGCCCATTTGCAGAGTCGACACCACCGGCTGGAGCGGGCTGTTGGTGTGCTGGAAGTCGTTTTGGTAGGTGCCGGCATTGTGGCGGGTGTAGGGGAGCCAGTCGCGAAAGCGGAGGTCGGCCCAAGGAATTGGGTTCGCACCAACGACAGGGTATTCCTGACCGGTCGCGTTCTGCCAAAGGGTGGCGTAATTCCAAAGATTCCCCCAGTTCGGGCCTGCTTGGATCGAGCCGTCCTTGCTGGCCGACTTGCTGAGGAAGAATTTCTTGGCATCGGCGACATTGAACTGAGTGATGTTCGCCCCGTTGTGAGTCATCGCCCCGGCGGTGGCGCCCATGTAGCGCGCCGCGTATTTCTTGCTTTTCTGGGACTTGTCGAAAATCAGAGAAAGGTCGGCTTTCATCCCGCCGTCGACCACATTGACCGGCAGCCCGAATCCGCCTGTCGTGAGGTCGTCGAAATGAAGGGAAGGCACCTCGCGGTCGGACGCGGCAAGACCGGCCGTCGCGACCGAAACGAGCGTCGCGCGGTCAAGCTTCTCGTCTTCAGCCAGCTTGGCCATGGCACCACCCACCGCTTCGAGCCCGGGTTCGGTGGGCGATTGTGAGAGGGCAATGCGTTTCCGGTCGGAATTCGGCGCCATTTTCGGCGGCTCGATGTCGACCCGCGCTTTCGCTCCTTCATCACCGATCCACCAGCCGTAGCGACCGGGGATGCCATTGCCAGTGGCGGCGAGCTGCACCGCAGGGACACTGATCCGCTTGGCGGCATCGGGGAAGTCGACCACGGTCAGCTCCCCGTCCGTTGCTCCGGCGACCGGGTCGGGAGTCTCACCGCTCACCAGCCATTTGACGTCCTCTTTTTTCGCACCAAGCGCCGTGCTCCACGCCCCAGTCCACTTCGTCTGCTTGGTGCCGGGCACAACCTCCGACGAGGCGGTCACGGCCTGATCCGGACCGGCGGTTTTTTGCAACTCGCCGAGCGCGAGCAACAGGGCCATCCGGGCATTCGCCTTGGCGGTCTGGAGCGCTTCCGACTGGCTCGACGAACGGAGAGAAATCGCGCTGATCCCGAGAAGTCCTACCGAAATCACGACCAGCAGGACCATGAGGCTGAGGGAAATCACCAGAGCGAAGCCCCGCGGCGATCTGGTTTTCGAAGGATTGAGAGTCATGGCGAGATTGGGTTTGCGACGCTGCCGGTATGGGCAATGTCGGGACAATATGCTCGGTTCCCGGGGCGCGGACCAGAGGAGATGACGTATTCCTTCTGCGGAATTGCGCATTTTTTCCGCCGCGTCGTCGGTGGATTTCCCCCATTCAGGGGGGGATTTGCCGTCCATTTTCAGGATAGCGCCTGAATCAGGCCCGCAACGGCGCAGGCGGCGAGGACCGGGATCACGCCAAGCTTGAAGCGCTCGATCGCGAACCAGGCGACAAGGGCAACCAGAGCAACAAAAAGATCCGGTTCGCCGCCGACTTCAGGCCACAGGGCTTCGCGGGTGAAAGACACGGCGAGATTGAGGATGACACCGACCACTGCGGCGGTGATTCCAGTCAGCGCCGCAGCCAGCGCCGGGCGCTCGCGCAGACCCTCGACGTGGGGCGCGCCGAGAAAGACAAACAGGAAGCAGGGCAGGAAGGTCACCCAGGTGGTGATCGCCGCACCGAGCGCCGCGGCGGCCAAGGGCGGGAGCCCACCGGGATGCTGCCAGGCGGCGACGAAGCCGACAAACTGGAGCACCATGATCAGCGGACCCGGCGTGGTTTCCGCGAGACCCAAACCCGCCATCATCTGGCGCTTGGCCAACCAGTCGAAATGCTCCACCGCCATCTGGGCGACATAGGGAAGCACCGCGTAGGCACCCCCGATGGTCACCAGCGCGGCCTTGCTGAAAAACAGGCCTTGCTGGAAATGGATGCCGTTCCAACCCAGCAACAACCCACAGGCAAACACCGGCATCCACCACAGCATCAGACAGAGGCCGCAGACTCGCCATGTCCGACCCCAACTGGCAGCCAGAGGCAGGGCCAGTTCGGCACAGACCACCGACGCACCTCCATCGGCGGCGTGCCCCTTGCCCGCCGGAAACTGACTCGGAAAACGCCGTCCACCGAGCCAACCGACCAGCGCGGCGACGGCAAGGATGATGACGAAGGAGATGTGGAAAAAATGGATCGCGACGAAGGCCGCCGCCGCCAGCGACCACAACGCCGGACTTTTCAGTGCCTTGCCGCCGATCCTTTTGACCGCCGCAAAAACGATCGCAATCACTGCGGGGATCAGCCCGTGGAAAAGTCCCTGCACCCAAGCCAACTCGCCGCCGGCCATGTAGAGCCAGCTGAGTCCGAAAAGGATGAACACCGAAGGCAGCACGAACAACACACCGGCAGCAATCCCGCCACGCGCGCCGTGCAGCCGCCAGCCAAGATAGGTCGCCAGCTGCTGCGCCTCCGGCCCCGGGAGCAGCATGCAGAAATTCAGCGCGTGCAGAAAATGGTCCTCACTGAGCCAGCGACGCTTTTCAACCAGCTCGCGGTGCATGATCGAAATCTGCCCGGCGGGCCCGCCGAAGCTGATCCACCCGAGCTTCACCCAGAAGCGCAAGGCCTCGCGGAAATCCGGCACTTTTGGTCGATCCTCGCTCAGTTGGTTCATTGGGAGACAAGCCGACCTTGCCCGTCTCATCGGACGCACTCAAGCCCGCATCGATTGCCAATTGCCAGCCACAGCAACCGGGCTTCTATTGCAGATGCGGCCGGATTTTTTCGACCGTCCGAATTCCTCAACCCTCGCGCCGATGTTCCGCTGGCTGCCATGGAAGTTCTTCGTGAAGCACGCCGCGCGGCGCTACGGGGTGCTCGATCCCGCCAACTTCCTCGCCCGCATCCGCCGCTTCGCGCAGCCGTCGGAGGTGGCCGAGCCACTCGAACTCCTGCGTGCCGGCATCGTCTTCCACGCCCGCGGCCTCGTGAATACCAAAGCGATCCAGCACAACCTCGACTGGGTCTGGCCCTACTGGGTCGAGCGCCAATTCAATCCCGACGATTCTTCCTTCGTTCCCCGGGCCTTCTCGTTCAGCCACATCAATCTCACCCACCGCAACTGGACCGCAGTCGGCAGACCGGGCGTCGCCGTTTATCCCATCGTCGACCCGCGCGGCCTAGTCACGCCGCTCCACGATGGCTGGTCGCTGGACTTCTGGATCGTCGGCGACTCCGGCCAGAGCCTGTTGCCGAGTCAACTCGACGACCACGCCATCTCCCAGCAACTGCTGTTGGAGCCGGAACTCGTGGTTCTGACGCACGGCGAAATCCAAGGCAAACGGATCGAACTCGCGACCCGGATGAGCCCGTCCGCCACCTGCATCAGCGACATCGCGGCACGCAGCGAGGAAGACGGCTGGTTGGTCGTAGCCATCCGTCCTTACAATCCCGAAGGCATCCAGTTCATTCAAGAACTCGCTTTCCACTCCACCACCCGCAGCTTTCGCGTCAACCACGAGGCCAGCGTCCGCTTCAGCGATTCACCCGACGCCCTGCGACTGGCCCACTACGCCGAAGGTGACGTCGGACTGGACCTCCCCGGAGGCGACTCGCGTCAGGAAATCCACTGCGAGGTCGGCATGGCGACCGGTGCCGCCTTGTTCCGCCTGCGCGCCGGGACCACCCGCGAACTCGCGGTGGAAGTCCCGCTCGATCGCGACCTGCGCTCTCTCCGAACGCCGGCCGATCCCGCGCTGTCCTGGGACGAAGCCCTCCTCGACCAAGCCCGACTGGACCTACCCGACGCACGGATGAAGTTCCTCTACGACGCCGCCCTGCGTAGCCTGCTGCTACTTTCGGCGGACGAGCTGGTACCAGGACCTTACACCTACCGCCGCTTCTGGTTTCGCGATGCCTGCCTGATGCTTCACCCGATGCTGCTCTGCGGGCAGCTCGATCGCGCCACGCGCATCCTCTCGACCTTTCCCCGACGCCAGACCTTTGCCGGGTATTTTCTGTCGCAGGAAGGCGAATGGGATTCCAACGGTCAAGTCCTTTGGATCGCCGCACGCCACGCGGAATTGAGCGGCGAGATGCCCGGACTTGAAATGCAGCAGGCCTTGAAAAAGGCCGTACGCTGGTTGGCAAAAAAACGCCTCCCGAGCACCGGCCTGCTACCCGCCGGCTTCAGCGCCGAACACCTCGGGCCGAACGACTTCTACTACTGGGACAACTACTGGGCACTCGCCGGCCTACGCGCGATGTCCCGACTCTGGCAGGCCGATGGCGACCCCTTCGCAGACGAGGCGCAAAAGCTCGCGGCGGACTTCGCCGAGAGCATCCGCAAGAGCATCGATACCATCCCGCCCGCCCGCAGCCGCGGTGCCATCCCCGCCGCACCCGGCCGCCGCATGGACGCAGGTGCCATCGGGTCCATGGTTGCCGATTACCCGCTCCAAATCACCGCCCCGGGAGACCCGCAAGTGATGAAGACCGCCGGATTTCTGCTCGACCACTGCTGCCACCAAGGCGGGTTTTTCCAAGAAATGATCCACTCGGGGATCAACGCGTATCTCACCCTCGACCTCGCCCAAACCTTTCTCCGGGCCGGCGACCCGCGCTTCGCGAGGCTGATCCGGCGCGTCGCCGAACTCGCCTCCCCCACCGGGCAATGGCCCGAAGCCATCCACCCCCGCACCCTTGGAGGCTGCATGGGCGACGGCCAACACGGCTGGGCCGCCGCCGAGTGGATCATGATGATGCGAAACTGCTTCGTCCGCGAGGAAGACGACGAGCTGGTTCTAGGCTCGGGCGTCCTCCCCGAATGGCTGGCAAAGGGCAGCGAACCCGCCTTCGGCCCCACCCTCACCCGCTGGGGCAGGGTCAGCGTTCGCCTCAACAGCGAGCGGCTCCATCTCGACGCCACTTGGCGCGGCGCAGCTCCCCGCGTCCGCGTCGCCCTCCCCGGCCACCTCAGCATCCTCGCCACACCCGGCCAACGCGAATTCCCCCTCCTCCCGATATGAAAATCGCGCTCTTCACCAATACCTACCTCCCCCACGTCGGCGGCGTCGCCCGCTCCGTCCAAACCCTCGCCGAGGCCTGCCGCGCGCGCGGCCACCAAGTTCGGGTCGTTGCCCCGGAATTCGAAAACGCGACGCCTCAGCCCGATGTCCTCCGCGTTCCGGCGATCCAACATTTCCACGGCAGCGACTTCTCCGTCCGCCTGCCGGTCCCAAACCTGATCCGCGACTTCATGGACGACTTCCGACCGGACATCATCCACAGCCACCATCCCTTTCTGTTAGGCGACGCCGCCCTCCGCGAATCCTGGAAAATGCGAGTGCCTCTCGTCTTCACCCACCACACCCTCTACGAGCGCTACACGCACTACATCCCCCTCGACTCCCCCGCCCTCCAGCGCTTCGCCCTCCGCCTCGCCTGCGAATACTGCGAACTCTGCAATCAAGTCATCGCCCCCAGCGAAAGCATCGCCCGCCTCCTGCGCGAGCGCGGTGTGAGCAGCCCCATCACCGCCATCCCGACCGGGATCGACACCGCTTTCTTCGCCGCCGGCAAAGGCACGCGCTTCCGCAAGCGAGCGGGAATCCCGCACGATGCCCAGGTGATCGGCCACACCGGCCGCCTCGCGCGGGAAAAAAACCTGCTCTTCCTGGCCGATGCCCTCGCGCCCCTGCTCGCCGCCGACCGGAACCGCATCTTCCTCGTCGTCGGCGATGGCGATGCCCGTGCGGAAATGCTCGACCATCTCCGCCCCCACGCCACGGCCGACCAGCTGTGCTTCGTCGGCAGTCAGTCCGGCAGCGACCTCGCCGATGCCTACGCCGCGATGGACTGCTTCGCCTTCGCCTCCCAGACCGAGACCCAGGGCCTCGTCCTCGCCGAAGCCATGGCCGCGGGCAAACCCGTCGTCGCCCTCGACGGTCCCGGCGTCCGCGAAATTCTCCACGACCAGCAAAACGGCTTGCTGCTCGATGCCCACGCCAGCACGCACGACTTCGGCAAGGCTCTCGCCCGACTGCTGCACGACCCCGCCTTGTCCGCCTCCTACTCCCGCGCCGCCCGCAACAGTGCCGCGAGTTACGACCGCGACCACTGCATCGACCGCGTGCTCGACTGCTACGCCGCCCTGATCGAACGCCACCCGCACGACCCCAGTGCCGCCGACCCAGGAACCTGGGACCGCCTGCTCGCGGGCATCAGCGTCGAGTGGAGCCTGCTCGTCGAAAAAATGTCGGCTGCCGCCGCCGCCGTCAGCCCCAGCCCAGCTACGGAGGCCCATCGTGATTAGTCCCATCATCGTCCGCCTCAAATGGCTGCGGCGGAAATTCAGCCGCAGCCACTGGGCCGCCCGCCTACTCGGCATCCGGCCGCCACCCGGCGAAGCCGAGCTGCCCGGACTCATCTTGATCCAAATCGACGGACTCTCCCGCCCGGAATTCGAACGCGCCCTCGCCCACGGCAAGCTCCCCTTCCTCGCCAGCCTCATCCGCCGCCGCCACTTCAGCGTCGAGAGCTTCTACTCCGGCGTCCCCTCCACCACCCCCGCCGTCCAGGCCGAACTCTTCCACGGCGTCCGCCACGCCGTCCCTGCCTTCCAATTCCTCCACCGCGCGACCGGGAAAGTCCTGAGAATGTACGACGCCGATGCCGCCGCCAGCATCGAAGCCCGCCTCATGACCCAAGGCTGGCCGCCTCTGCTGCAAGATGGCAGCGCTTATTCCGATATCTACCGCGCCGGTGCCAGCCGTTCTCGCTATTGCTCGCAAGACCTCGCACCTGACGAAATTCTCCGCCGCCTCCATCCCCTCCAAGGCCTCCTGCTCGCCATCGCCTACGCGCCGACCCTCGTCCGACTCCTCGGCCTCGCCCTGCTGGAATGCGCGCTTGCGGTCACCGATGCCCTCAAAGGCTTGCTTCAGCACGAACGCGCCCTGCCCGAGATCGCCTTCATCCCCGCCCGCGTCATCGTCTGCATCCTGCTGCGCGAGGCCGTTCGTTTCCAAGTCATGCTCGACATCGAACGCGGCACTCCCGTCGTCCACGCCAACTTTCTCGGCTACGATGAACAAGCCCACCGCCGCGGACCCGACTCGCCCTTCGCCCACTGGACCCTGCGCGGCATCGACCGCGCCATCCGCGACCTCTACCGCGCCGCCGGCCGCTGCCGCCATCGCGATTACGAACTCATCGTCCACTCCGACCACGGACAAGAACACAGCCGCCCCTACGCCGCCGCACGGGGTCGCGACCTCGATCCCGCCCTGCGCGAAGTCTTCTCCCACGGCCCGCTCGCCGACTTCCCGATCTGGACCAGCAAATTCCCCGAACGCCTCGGCCACGCGCTCGACCGCATCCGCCACCTGCTCGGCTTGCCCCTCTCGAAAAACCCAGCCCTCGGTGCCCCCGACCCCGCCCGCCAGATCGTCGTCACCGCGATGGGCCCCATCGGCCACCTCTACACGCCACAGGCCCTCGATCCCATCGCCCTCGACCACTACGCCCACCAGCTCGTGCATCAAGCCGGCATCCCTCTGGTCCTCCACCGCAGGGCCGACGGCAGCGTCGCCGCTCACAATCGCCGCGGCCACTGGTCCCTCCCCGCCGATCGCGCCGCGGTCCTCGGCCACAACCACCCCTTCCTGGCCGAGGCCACCAACGACCTGGTTCACCTCTGCGCCCACCCCGATGCCGGCGACCTCGTCCTCAGCGGCTGGGACCCACAGGACCGACCACTCAGCTTCCCCTGGGAAAATGGCGCGCATGGCGGCCCCGGCGCGACCGAGACCCATGGCTTCCTTCTCCTCCCCGACCGCATCCGCCACTGGCATCTCGCCCACCTGCCACGCACCGGCAGCCGCGTCCGGGGCGATGACTTGCGGAAGATCGCCCTCCACTTCCTCGGCCGCGACGGCCCCCGCGAAGAACGCGTCCCCCACCATCCGCCACGCGGCCCCGGAGCCCCCCTGCGCGTCATGACCTACAACATCCACAGCTGCCTCGGCATCGACGGCAAGACCCGCCCCGAACGCGTCGCCCGCGTCATCAACCACTTCGACCCCGATCTCGTCGCCGTCCAGGAAGTCGATGCCCACCGCCCCCGCAGCGGCCACCACGACCAGTCCCAGCGGATCTCCGACCACCTGCGCATGGACCACGTCTTCCACGCGATGTTCGAAGAACAGCGCGAACGCTACGGCATCGCCATCTTCTCCAAGCACCCCTTCACCATCGTCAAATCCGGCTTCCTCACCCTCGCCGCGCCCCGATGGTTTCGCGAAACCCGTGGCGCGATCTGGGTGACGCTCGGCATCGATGGCCGGCCGCCCATTCATTTCCTCAACACCCACTTCGGCCTCGGTCGCGCCGAACGCCGGATCCAGGCCGCGGAACTGCTCGGCCCGGACTGGCTCGGCGCGATCCCGGAAAAAGAGCCGATCATCCTCTGCGGCGACCTCAATTCGAGCCCGCGCTCCACCCCCTGCCGCCTGCTCCGCCAACGCTTGCGCGATGCCCAGGAATCCCTCCCCGGCCACGCACCCCGCCCCACCTTCTCCAGCGTCAGACCCCTCCTCCGCATCGACCACGTTTTCGTCAGCCCCCACTTCCAAGTCCGGCGGATCGAAGTCCCCGACAGCCCCAGCGCCCTGCTCGCCTCAGACCACCTGCCGCTCTGCGTCGAGCTCAGCCTCCCCCTCTTCCATGCGCATCCTTGACCTCGCGCGCCGCCACCGCGGCAAGCTCGCCCTTTGCTTCGTGCTCGCCGCCGCAGCACTCTGGCTCGCACGCGGCTACGGTCCCGGAAACACCCGCGAAAAACTGTTAGATTTCGGCGAATCCTTGCCCCCCGCCGCCTTCATCGCCGCTTTCCTCGTCCTCCCCCTGCTGGGCTTCCCCATCAGCATCTTCCTCGTCCTCGCCGGCATCCGCTTCGGCCTTGTCGGTGGGATGACGCTGGCCGCATTCGGCATCACCTGCCACCACCTCGCCAGCTTCCGGCTCGCCCACGGCTGCTTCCGCGAACCCGTCCAGCGCCGCCTCGCCCGCGCCGGCCACACCATGCCCTCCATCCCTTCTCGCCACCGACTCTGGTTCACCGCCCTCTTCGCCGCCATCCACGGCCCGCCCTACATCGCCAAGCTCTACCTGCTCGCCCTCACCGACCTTCCCTTTCGCATCTACCTCGGCATCGGCGCACCGATTTACATCCTCTTTTGCCTGATCCCGGTGGGCGCCGGTAGCGCACTCATCGACTTCAACCCGACATGGCTCTACCTCCTTCTCGCCGCATCGACCGTACTCCTCCTCGCCGCTTTGGCCTTCCGTCGATGCCGGGCACCAGGCCGCCCGTGATCCTCCCGCGTCACCACTCCCGAGGCAGCTTTTGCAAATCGGCAGCAAGCTCCGTAGCGCGGACGAAATGACAACCCGGCACCGCGACGGACAGCTCACGGCAAACAACGATCGCCGCCACCTCGATCCCCGCCCGCTTCAAGCGACGCAGCAGGTCGGCACGGCTATCCGACCAGCCCGCAAACACGCAGAGGCAGCCCGCCAATCCATCCGCGTGCCGGATGACCCGCTGCGCCACTTCTTCGAAATCATCGCCCGGCGCGCATTCGACCGATGCCAGCACTTCGAGCAACATCTCCGCCCGCCCCGGGCCACGACCCGCGCTCAGCGTTCGTTTCTCAGCGGCGGGGAAGAGAAGCTCGATCGATGACTCTCGGGCATCGACCCCTGCCAAAAAGGACGCCGCAACCGACACCGCGTGCTCGAAGAGATCCTCATCACCCGCCCGCGGAAACTGATCCAAGACCAAGCCATGACGCGGGAAAACCTCATCTTCCAGTTCTTTCACTACCGGCCTGCCGGTCCGCGCCCAGGTCGGCCAGTGGACCAGCCGCAGCGGATCGCCAGACTGGTAATCGCGCAGCCCGGTGAACTCGCCGCCACCACCGGACTCGCGAGCCACCGACTCGCCGCCGCTCTCGCAACGCGCGCCGCCCGGCAACTCGAAACACGGCAAGGCGTAGCGACGTGGCAAAACCACCAGCGTCGCCGATGCCGCCGCGACTTTCACACAGCGCTGAAAAAGCCCCAGAGGATCGGGCAGCAGCACGCGCAGATCGTTCAGCCGGACCAGCCCTCGGCGCAGCGGCGTCAGGGTCATCGTCACCGTCCCGCCCTCCGCGCGCTGCAAACGATCGACGGCCGGACTCCTTCCGTCGTCGAAATTCCGGCGCGATTCGCAAAGCCAATTCCAGCGATACCATGCCAGCCCCCGATCGAAGAAATTCCGTGTCGCCTCACCCGGCTCGCGCACGCTGCGGAACTGCATCTGATCCGGCCGCGGATCGGGCGCGATCTCCAGCAATTGGAATCGACGCAGCTGGCGGCGCTGATGATTGATGATCTCGACTCCGTAACTCAGTGCCTGACCCACCGTGGCATGGCCCGGCAGCTCGCGAACCGCGCTCAATTTCGCACGACGGCAAGGCAGGCCCGACAGCCCGACGATGACCAGTCCGCAGGCGAGAGCGAAACTCAGATACACCGGCGTATCGGCATTTCCCACGGCCAGCCCGGCGGCGACCACGATGACGATCAGCACAGCGATGCCTGCCGGTCGGACACGGCGGCGAAGGAAATGATTGAGCCCCGTGCCGCAGCGGTAGAAATGGAAAATCAGATCGCGTGGCACTCCCCGATCTCTCGCGAATCCCCCACCGCTTGGCAAGCAAGCCCTCCCCTAGAGGTCACGGGAATCGGGACGAGAGTGTCCCGACTCCTTCGCCCTGCCACTTTCAAGGCGCGTTTCCGGAGTTTCCGGACACGGGCTCGTCGATCCCTTTCAACAGTCGGAACAAGTCGCTGTGCGTCGTGAAAATCACCGTCGTGTCCTTCGTCAAAGACTTCTGATACGTCTCCAAAGTCTTCACGAATTGATAGAAATCGGCGGCGGAAGGACTCGATGCGTAGGCCGCGGCATAAATGCCAGTCGCCTCGGCGTCGGCCTTGCCCTTGATCTCCTGCTCCTTGCGGTAGGCCTCGGACTCGATCGATAACAGATCGCGCTCCTTGCGGCCGAGGATCTTGGCGGCTTCACCCGCACCTTCCGAACGGAAACGCTCGGCGATCTGCTGGCGCTCCGATGCCATCCGCGCATAAATCTTGTCCACCACGTCGGGCTTGTAGTTCACCCGCTTGAAGCGGATGTCGATCAACTGGATGCCCCACTTTTCCACCTTCGGCGCAGCGGCCTTGAGGATCTGCTGATCGAGCACCGAACGACCCTCGCGGATCGGCGGCAGCACCCCGAGATTGGAATCCGCCGCCGCCAGAGCCTCGTCCCGCACCGGCTTGCGCGACTTGTCGCTGCGGATGACCTCGATCAAATCGTGCGAGGCGATCACGTTGCGGGTCTCGCTGCCGATGATGTCATTGAGCCGGGACTGCGCGCTGCGTTCGTCGCGGAGTTTCTCGAAGTAAATCTTCGGATTGGAAATCCGCCAGCGGGCGAAGTTGTCGACACTGATGTAGAGCTTGTCGCGAGTCGGCATCTCGGTGGCCGGCCCGTCCCATTCGAGGATCCGCTTTTCGATGCGGTTGACCTGCTGGATGAAGGGCTTCTTGAAATGCAAACCGGCCTCGTTTTTCTGCGGGTCGGCATTGATCGGAACCCCGACCGGCTTGCCGAACTCGGTGATGAAGACCTGCTCGGTCTCGCTCACCGTGAAGACGCTGGCGGAGCCGATGACGAAGGCGGCAAAGAGGGCGAAAAGAAGGGCAATGCGTTTCATGGCGGATCAGCGGGAAGGTTGGGCGGGAGCGCTTTGCTGAAGATTCATCAGCGGAAGGAACTGCTTCGCATCCTCGTCGAGGATGATCTTGCCGCCGAGCTTCGGCAGCACCTCGTTCATCGTCTCCAGATAAAGCCGCTGCTTGGTGACGGCCGGCGCCTTGTCGTATTGGACGAGCAATTGCTCGAAGCGGGTGACATCGCCCTTCGCCTGATTGATGCGCTGGACGGCGAAGCCCTCGGCGCCGGAGATCCGCTGGTCGGCCAGGCCCTTGGCCTTCGGGATGACCCGATTGTATTCGCCATTCGCCTCGTTGATCATCTGCTCGCGCTCCTGCTGGGCGCGGTTGACTTCGCCAAAGGAGCGCTGAACGGGAGCGGGCGGGTTCACATTGTTGAGCTGCACCTGCTCGACCCGCAGCCCCATGTGGATGCTCTCGGTCAGCTTCTGGAGCCGCAGCAGGGCGTCGCTCTCGATCTCCGTGCGGCCGATGGTCAGGACCTCGTCGACCGTGCGGTCGCCGACCACTTCGCGCATCACGCTTTCCGACAGGTCGCGCAGGGTGGGGCCGGGGCTCTTGACGTTGAAAAGATAGGCCTTGGGATCGGCGATGCCGTACTGGACCACCCACTCGACCTGGGCCGCGTTGAGATCGCCCGTGACCATGTCGCGCTCCAGTTCCGGACGCTCGCTGATCTGATCAGCGTTGGTGGCACCGGAGGTGGTGTAGCCGAACTCGAGCTTCAGTTGGCGACGGATCGGCACGATGGTTGCCGTATCGATGCCAAAGGGAATTTTGAAATGCAGACCAGGCTCCGCGACGTGGGTGAACCTGCCGAAGCGCTGAACGACAGCGACCGCTTCAGGGCTCACGGTGAAGAACGATGAAAAGACTCCGCTGAGCACGATGATCACCAGTGGAATGGCGAGCAGCATGCGAAGGGCGAAGCCGGATCCCTGACGCGGGAAACGGAAGGTCGGAAGGTCGGGCGGGCTGGACATGGCTTGGGTCAGGATTGGGAAAAACGCGGTGGCTCGCGCAGACTAAGCAGCCGAAATGAATTCACCGCAAGGAATGACGAACGAAGTTTCCCATCGCCCTCCTCGAATTTTTCGATAAGGCGGCGGCTTGCGCTCATACCGGAACGGGAACGCTGGCGAGAATCTCCGCGACCACACGACGACCGCTCATGCCGGACAACTTCGCCTCGGGCGCGATGACCAGACGATGCGCGATCACATCGGCAGCGATCGATTGAATGGTCTCCGGGATGACAAAGTCGCGGCCCTCGAACAACGACAGGGCCTGGGCCATCCGCATCAGCGCGATCGAGGCGCGCGGGCTCGCCGCGAGCTGGACTTCCGCACGCCCGCGGGTGGCGGCGACGAGATCGACGATGTAGCCGCGCAGTTCTTCGCCGATCCTTACTTCACGCGTCGCGGACAGCAGTTCGAGCAAGTCGGCGCGGTCGATCACCGGCGCGAGGGAATCGACCGGATGGCTCCCGATTTGAGCAGCGAGGATGGCGCGCTCCTCGGCCGGACCGACATAGCCCAGCCGACTCTGAATCATGAAGCGATCCATCTGGGCCTCGGGCAGCGGATAGGTCCCGCGGAACTCAACCGGGTTTTGCGTGGCAATGACGAAAAACAAGGCATCAAGATCGTAGCGTTCGCCATCGATAGTCGCCTGCCGCTCCGCCATCGCCTCGAGCAGGGCGGACTGGGTGCGCGGCGCGGCACGGTTGATCTCGTCGGCTAGGAGGATGTCGCAAAACACCGGCCCCGCCCGGAAGCGGAACTCCTGGGTCCGGGGATCGAAGATCGAAACACCGAGGATATCGCCGGGCAATAGGTCCGGGGTGAACTGCACGCGCTTGAAAACACTGCCGGAGACCGCGCGGGCGATGGCTTTGGCAAGGGTGGTCTTGCCCGTGCCAGGCACATCCTCGACCAGCGCGTGACCACCACCAGCGAGGCAGGCGAGGATATTTCGGAGGGCCGCGTCCTGGCCACGAACCACGGAACGGACAGCGTCCTCAAGGCGGCGGGCAGTCTGGCGGGCGGAGATGAGATCGCTCATTGGGAAGAAGGTGGGCCCTTGGCCCGGTCGGCGGCAGCGAGGGCACGATGTTTGTCAAACACGGCCTCCAACTCGCCGCGCGCACCGTCGGGCAAGCGGGCGGCGATGCGCTCCCACACGCGGCGGTTGAGGAAATCGCGGCCACGGGTCAACGGGTCGAAGAGGTCCAGCTCGGACAGCACCCGCGGACCCTCGTCACTGGCGATCACGATGTGAAGCGGATACGCGTCCGCCGAGTCGTCGCCCGGCACCGGCGGAACGCGCATCGAGATCGCAGCCCAGCGGCCCGAGCGGTGGCAGCCGATGATCTCGCCCCGCTGACGGGCCTGCAATTCGTAACCGCTGTTGCGCAGCAGGCGACTGGCCCCCGCATGATCGTCGAAGCAAGCGGAACGAACCAGCATCCCGCGGACATCGCCGTCAACGATCGCCGCGCGCCATTCCTCCACCACCCGCCGGGCCTCTGCCTCGCTCGGGGCGGAATCCGCCGCGATCCCGCCAAGTCGGGTCGGCAGCCCCACCGACCAATCGCGCTCACGGGCCTTTCGTGCTGCCGCCAACCAGCCGCGGATCCCCTCCGCCTGCAGCGACTGCCCCAAGCCCGAAGCCCTCGTGAGCCCAGGACTCGTAGTCCATCCGGCAGACCCCCGACGCAGGAAAAACGCTTCCAACGAAGCCTTGTCCGGCGGTTTCGCGGAAAACATCTGCACCAGCACACAGGCGTCGTCGCCCACCTCATGGACGTCGAGCAGCACGGGCATCGCCGCATCGTCAGGACGACGACACCGCTGCCAGATACGGGCGGCACGATGCAGGGTCGCAAGCGCGGGAGCCGCCTCGCCGGAAAGATCGAGCCTTGCGATCAAGGACTCCAAACCGGGCTCACGAAACGCCTTCAACAAGGCCTCCGCCGCCGCCCGAGGCGTGGCTTCACATGCCGCCGGAATCCGCTCGCGCAGCTTTTCAGGAAAACGGGTCAGCAACTCGGCATCGAAGGCATCCACCTCGTCCAGCCTCTCGTCCACTCTGCCAAGCTCACGGCCTACGGGATCGAGCAGCACCTGCGGCAACAGGATCCGCCAGCTCCCGCCCTTGGCGCGATTGAGCGAAACGTGCATCACCCGAGCACTCGGCCGCTCACGCCAGTCCGCGGCGGGATCGAGCGCCACGATGCTCACCACCGCGTCGGTGTCGTCCACCCCACTCAGCACGATTTCCCGCAGCGCGTCCGGCGCGGAAAGCAGTCGCCACTCTCGATGTGGCTCTCCCGATGCAGTGAAGGCGCGCTTGATCGCCACCAGCGAATCGTCCCACTCCGGCGGCAGGGGATGTTCCAAGCCACCCACCAAGGCCAGCGCGCCCGGCAGACTGCGGGCACGCAAGGCCGCGAGAAAATCCGCAACGACCTGCTCCGGCGTGGACTCGTGCAACTCGTCGAGATCGCTCTCCTTCAGCATCGCATCCCGCAGCAGGGCGAAGGCATCGTTCTTCAGCCGCACCCAGTGCCGACCTCGGGCATGCAGCATCCAAGTCTCCAAGTCACGGGCACGCTGCAAAAGTCCCGGACGAAAACTCAGGCCCGTGCTGTCAAAGGATGCGGGCACAGGCGCCGGCCGCCAGCGGTCCTCACTACGGACCAAGCCGATGGCGTGAACTTGCACGCTCGCGACATCGTTCACGTTGACCTGCGCCAGCAGCACCGCCGCCAGCTCGCCATCGATCTTTTCCTCAAGCACCCGCAACTCGTCCGGGCGAATCCCACGGCCGAGCCTCTTCAGCCGGGACTCGATCTCCCCCCGCCTCTTCTCCGTCGTCCCTCCATCCAAGGCACTTTGCTCGAGCCGCACCACGCCTTGCTCCCCGGCCAGGCCGCGCACGAATGACAAGGCCGCGTCCCCGGGGCTCTCCGCCGCCAGCGCGGCGGCACGAAAGCCCAGAATCAGGACGGCGGCACGAAAGCTCATAGCGACTGGTGAAAGACGTCCGCCGCATCGAGGGAGAGCACCAAGCCCGCCAGCAGTTCGATGCTGTGCTCGATGTCGTCGAGGTGGGCGGTCTCCACCACCGAGTGCATGCAACGCAGCGGCAGCGATACCAAGGCACTCGGAACCCCCTCGCGCATGTGGAAAATCTTATCCGTGTCGGTCCCGGTGAAACGACTGCTCGCCTCGTGCTGGACCGGAATCTTTGCCTGCTCCGCGACCTTCATCAGCCGGGCGACCAGCAGCGGATGGTTCGCCGTGCCATGAGTCAGGGTCGGTCCAGCGCCGAGCTTCACGGCGCCATGCTTGTTGGGATCGATCCCCGGCGTGTCGGTCGCATGAGTGACATCGAGGCAAACGCAGAGATCCGGATTGTGACGATAGGTCGCCATCATCGCCCCATGGCCGCCGATCTCCTCCTGCACTGCATTCAGACATAGCAGCGAAAAGGCCGGCTTCTTGCGGCCTTTGGCGATGCGTTTCAGCACCTGCGCGATGATGTAGCTGCCGATCCGATTGTCCAAGGCGCGACCGACCAGTCGCTTGTGAGCCAACTCCGCAGGACCATCCTCATAGACCGCAGGATGCCCGACCCGCAGACCCAGCGCGGCGACTTCCCCAGCGGAGGAAGCCCCGACGTCGACCCACAAATCATGCACATGAGGCGCCTTCTCATCGCCGCCGTGATCGCGACGGAGATGGATCGCGGTATTCCCGATGATCCCTGCCACCGGCCCCTTGTCCCCGGCGAAGACGAGCCGTCGGCCGCGCGCTGTGGCGACGTCGCTACCGCCGACCCGGTCGAGACGCAAGAAGCCGTCGGGCTGGATCGTCTTGATCATGAAACCGATCTCATCCGCATGGGCCGCCAGCATCACCGTGCGCGGCGACTTGCCCTCGAGTCGCGCCCAAGTCGAACCATACGCATCACAAGCGACCTCCGCCGCATGGGGTCGCAGCGCATCCGCCCAAACCCGCTGACCCGGCATCTCGAAGCCCGTCGGACTGGGCGTGCGGAGCAGGGTGAAAAGAAACTCCCGATCGTCTTTCGTCATCCCCGCCATTCAAGCAGGCCCCGCCCGAAGGGCAACCGGCGAGTCGATCATTCCGAAGCGAGTTCTGAAGCATTTATCTGCGACATGCCTCGACCGACAACCGGCTCCCGACTCCAGTCTTGCGCATCGACTAGGAACCATGGATTTTTGAGGCTTTGAAAATGACTGCTTCTACTTCTCGCACGGTCGCATGCCTCGGCCCCGAAGGCAGTTTCAGTCACGAGTTTGCATGCAGCCGCTTCCCAGGTGCAATAAGCCGCACCTCCGCAGATGACTTTGAGGGCGTGATCCGCCTTGTGGAATCAGGTGCTGCGGATATCGCAGTCCTGCCCTTCCTGAATTCAAACGGAGTGGACGTCCGTCCTGCGCAGGCAGCGATTGCCAAAGCGTGCGACTGGATTTGTATCGAAGGATGCTTTCCCCACAAGGTAGTCCACAACGTCGTGGTCGCCGAAGGATTCAAGAGCTTGAAAAAATTGGTCTCAAAGGAGCAGGTATTTCCCCAGTGCACCAACTGGCTTGGTCAGTGGGACGGTATTGAAACAGCCCCAGCCTCCAGCACATCGGCCGCCTTGGCCGAATTACTTCGCGCGACGAAGGCCGAACGGGAATCTACCGCAGTGATTTGCAACCAACTGGCAGTGAGCCTTTATGGCGGTGAAGTGAGGTGGGCTGGAGTTCAGAATCCGGGAAACACCACGCTCTTTCTGGTCGCTTCTCGCCGGCAGACCATCGCATCGGAAGAACAGGCACTGATCTGCCTGACATGCCCCAGTGAGAAATGTTACGAGGACACAATCAACGACTTCTCCCGTGCCGGCATGCCCCTAAAATTTACAAGCCTGAAAGGCGAATTCACTTCTGAGCTCCCCTGCTTCCTTCAATTTGAAGTCGCTGGCCGGGCAAGCGATGTTCGGAAACTCACAGAGCAGCCATATCGCTCGCTTGTGGGGGCCTTTTCTGAAGAGCACTCACTGGCGGCTTGCGTCGGGGCTTTCTTCGATGATATTTACTGAGCCCGTTGAGCATGATCCCATACGTTTTACTCGCTATGGATTGCCGCCCACTTCTTCCCCGACCGACCCATGAGTAACCGCCGTCAATCCACCTTTGAAGTCGCCCAAATGGGTGCGGTCTGGATTGCTTCTATCTCCCTTTTTGGAATTTCGGCCATCGGAGCAACGGAAACCGCCGCCATCGAGGGAGTGTTGGAAGCGCTGAAAACGCACTCCGTGGCAAATCCGACTCCTTCCTCCGCTTCATCTACGGGCTGTGAAGTCTGCCATTAAGAGGGAGTCGTTCGACGCTTACCCACTGCAGTTACTGCAAAGAGCTGATACTGCCGGTTGCATCGCCCAGCATTAACGAAAGGAAGAACTGGGATTCCACCACCCAGCGGCTCATTCAACATTACGGAGCGGCCCCGGGACGCAACCGCCACCATCAGACCAAGTTACGCAAAACTTTTCTTCGACTTTGAGCCGGTCCATCAGACCCAGTGGATAGCGATAACTGAGTGCCACAGTTCCCGGGAAAATACGACCGAGCTCGATGCCGTCTTCTGCTGCGAATCGATGCCCACCCGATGAGACTCATGCGCATCGACATCCTCACCCTCTTCCCCGAGATCGCCCTTGCGCCGCTGAGCGAAAGCATCATCCAGCGCGCCCGCGACGCCGGTCTGGTGGAACTCCACGCTCACAACCTCCGCGACTGGTCGACCGACAAGCACAAGCGCACCGACGACACCCCCTGCGGCGGCGGCCAGGGGATGCTGATGATGCCCGGCCCCATTTTCGCAGCCGTCGAAGAACTGCGCACGCCAGCCTCCAAGGTGATCCTGATGACCCCCCAGGGAAAAACCTTCAAGCAAGCCCTCGCCCGGGAACTCGCCGAAGAAACCCACCTCATCCTACTCTGCGGCCACTACGAAGGCGTCGACCACCGGGTCGTCGAGCAACTCGTCGACCTGGAACTCTCGATCGGAGACTACGTTCTCACCAACGGCGCCATCGCTGCCGCCGTCGTCACCGATGCCATCGTCCGCCTCCTCCCCGGAGCTCTCGGCGACGAGCGCTCCCACCAAGAAGAGTCCTTCTCGGATCCCGCCCTGCTGGAAGCCCCGGCCTACACCCGCCCCATCGATTTCCGCGGCCTCCAAGTCCCCGAAGTCCTGATCTCCGGCCACCACGCGAAAATCGCCGCTTGGAAAAAAGAACAAGCCCTCGCCCGCACCCGCGCCAACCGACCGGACCTGCTCGACAGCTGATTCCCAGCCCCGGGAAATCGACCCGGCGGGATTGAAAGACGGACCTCTCGCAGCTAGTAGTGCCCGCCGCCGATGATGCCTCGACTCCTCCGATTCCTCGCCCCACTCCCGCTCGCAATCGCCGCGGCAGAGGAGCCCGTCGATTTCAACCGCGACATCCGCCCGCTGCTCAACAAGAACTGCACCATCTGCCACGGCGGCGTGAAGCAGGCTGGCGGCGTCTCCTTCCTCTACCGCGAGGAAGCCCTCGGCAAGGGCGAATCCGGCAAGACCGTCGTGCTCCCCGGCGACCCCGCCGCGTCGGAACTGATCCGCCGGATCAAGAGCGAGGACCCGGACGAAAAGATGCCCCCACCGCAGGACCACCCGCACCCGCTCAGTTCGGAGCAGGTCGCACTCCTCGAACGCTGGATCCAAGAGGGCGCCCCTTGGGGAGAACATTGGTCCTTCCAGAAACCCGTCGAACCCCCGCTCCCCAGCCTCGCCAACAGCAGCTGGCCGAAGGCCGCGCTCGACCGCCACGTGCTGGCGAAAATCGAAGCCGAAAAACTTTCCCCCTCGCCCGAAGCCAGCCCCGCCGAGTGGCTGCGCCGCGCCTCCCTCGATCTCACCGGCCTGCCCCCCTCGCCCGAGGAATGGGAAGCCTTCCAGCAATCCCACGCCGCCAACCCCCAAGCCGCCATGGAAGCGGCCGCCGACCGCCTCCTCGCCTCGCCACATTTCGGCGAACGCTGGGCCTCCATGTGGCTCGACCTCGCGCGCTACTCCGACACCTTCGGCTTCGAAAAAGACCCCCACCGCGACATCTGGCCCTTCCGCGACTGGGTGATCCAAGCCTTCAACGCCGACATGCCCTTCGACCGCTTCACCGAGAAGCAACTCGCCGGCGACCTGCTGGAAAATCCGGAACCCGGCGACCTCATCGCCTCCTCCTTCCATCGCAACACCCAGAACAACACCGAAGGCGGCACCGACGATGAGGAATTCCGCATGGCCGCCGTCATCGACCGCGTCAACACCACCTGGACCGCTTGGAACGCCACGACCTTCGGCTGCATCCAATGCCACTCCCACCCCTACGATCCCTACCCGCACGAAAACTACTACCAGTTCCTCGCCTTCTTCAACAACTCGGAGGACGTCGACCTCGATGACGATTTCCCCCGCACCAAATTCGCGGACGATCCCGCGGCCCAAAAGGATGCCGTCCGCCTCGAACAGGAAATCCGCCGCCTCCGCGAAAGCCTGAACGACGAGGCGAAGTCCCTCGCCACAAGCCTCGGCGATTGGCGACCCTTCATCGCCACCACCGCCACCTCCAGCGGACCCGCAGGAAAGCTGAGCCCCCAAGCCGACGGCAGCATCCTCGCCTCCGGCACCAACCCGCCCACCGCCATCTACACCCTCAGCGGCCCCACCTCCTCCTTCGGCGCGATCCAAGTCGACATCCTCACGAAACACGACGACCCGAAAACCTGGTCGGAACGCGGTGCGGTCATCTCCAAATTGGAAGCCAGCCTCGTGAAGCCCGACGGCAGCCGCCAGGCGATCACCTTCAAGGAGGTCGTCGCCGATTTCCTCGCCGGCCCCTTCGACCCGAACGATGCCATCCACGACGGAGTCCCCGGCTTCGGCGATTACCCCATGTCCCGCGGCCCGCGCCGGGCGTGGTTCGTCCCCGACCAAAGCATCACCGCAGCCGACGGCGACCAACTCGAAATCCGCATCCACCACGGCGCGGTCTGCAATGGCAATAACCAGTCCTGCATCCTCAACCGCTTCAAGATCTCCCTCTCCGCCGACCCCCGCCTCACCGCGCTGCTTCAGACCCCCGAACGCGCCGCACGCTGGCAACAACACCAGTCGCTCGGACAACAATACGCCGCCATCCCCGGCAAAATGATCCCAGTCATGCGGGAACGCGAAGCCGCCGCCACCCGCGAAACCCGGGTCTTCATCCGCGGCAACCGCATGACCCGCGATGCCGTCGTCCAACCCGCCATCCCCGCCATCGTCGGCGGCACGCCCGGCGACAAACGCCTCAACCGTCTCGACATGGCACGCTGGCTCGTCAGCGAAAGCAACCCCCTCGCCGCCCGCGTCCTCGCCAACCGACTCTGGGCCGAACTCTTCGGCACCGGCATCGTCGAAACCCAGGAGGACTTCGGCAGCTCCGGACTTCCCCCCGCCAACCAGCCCCTCCTCGACCACCTCGCCCTCCGCCTCCGCGTTCACCACCAATGGAGGATCAAACCCTTCCTGCGCGAAGTCGTCCTCTCCGCTTCTTACCGCCAAAGCTCCAAACTCTCCGCCAAACTCGCCGCCCGCGACCCGAAAAACCAACTCATCGCCCGCGGCCCACGCCAACGCCTCAGCGGCGAAATGCTGCGCGACCAAGCCCTCCTCGTCTCCGGCATGCTGTCCCGCAAATCCTTCGGCCCACCCGTTTATCCACCCCAGCCCGAAGGCGTCTGGCGCTCGGTCTACAGCGGTGACACCTGGAACACTTCGCAAGGCGAAGACCGCTACCGCCGCGGCATCTACACCTACCTGAAACGCACCAGCGGCTTCCCCGGCTTCCTGACCTTCGACGCGCCCACCCGCGACGTCTGCTCACCGCGCCGCATTTCCACCAACACCCCGCTTCAAGCACTCCTCACGCTCAACGATCCCGCCCACATCGAGTTCGCCCAGGCCTTCGCCAAACGCATGAGCGGGACGACCCTCGAAGAACGCATCGCCCACGGCTATCGCCTGCTCACCCTTCAAGACCCACCCGCCGCGGTCATCGCCACCCTCTCAAAGCTCCATGCCGACGCCCGGATCGACTACGAAAAAAACCCGGCGGAATCCGCCAAACTCGCCCCCGGCCCCGACGAAGCCGCCCTCGTGCTCGTCGCCAACACCCTCCTCAACTCCGACATCGCGCTGAACCGATGAACCTCTTCCAGCAACTCCGCTTCGAACGGGCACGCCACACCACGCGACGCCATTTCCTCCAGAACTGCTCGGTCGGTCTCGGCGGACTCTGGCTCGCGTCCCAAGGCCACGGGGCGACGCTGAAAAAGGACCCGGCCAACCCCCTCATGCCCGACCTCGCACACTTCGCTCCCAAGGCGAAACGCGTGATCTACCTCCACATGGCCGGCTCGCCCAGCCAGCTCGAACTCTTCGACCACAAGCCGGAACTCACCAAGCTCGACGGCAAGGAATGCCCCCAGGAATTCCTCGAAGGCAAACAGTTCGCCTTCATCCAAGGGGTCCCGAAAATGCTCGGCTCGCAGTTCCCCTTCCACCAAGCCGGTCAGAGCGGACAATGGATTTCCGACCGCCTGCCGCACTTCGAATCCATGATCGACGAGGTCTGCTTCATCAAATCGATGTGGACCGACCAATTCAACCACGGCCCCGCCCAGCTCCTCCTCCACACCGGCAGCGCCCTCCTCGGCTCACCCTCGGCCGGTTCTTGGGCAACCTACGGCCTCGGCTCGGAAAATGCCAATCTGCCTGGCTTCATCGTCCTGACCTCCGGCGGCAAAAACCCCGATGCCGGAAAGTCCGTCTGGGGCTCCGGCTACCTCCCCAGCGTCTACCAAGGCGTGCAATGCCGGTCCCAGGGCGAACCCGTCCTCTACCTCTCCAACCCCGACGGCGTCTCGCAGGCCCTCCGCCGCCGGACCCTCGATGCCCTCAACGACCTCAACCAACGCGTCGCCACCGAAGTCGGCGATCCCGAGACCGTCACCCGCATCGCCCAATACGAAATGGCCTTCCGCATGCAAATCCACGCATCGGACGCCTTCGACCTGAAACAGGAACCCGAGGACATCCACCAGCTCTACGGCACTGCCCCCGGTCAGGAATCCTTCGCCAACAACTGCCTCCTCGCCCGCCGCCTCGCCGAACGCGGCGTCCGCTTTATCCAACTCTTCGACTGGGGCTGGGATTCCCACGGCACCAGTGCTGTCGATGACTTGAAGACGTCCTTTGCCAACAAGTGCCAGCAGGTTGACCAACCTATCGCCGCCCTACTCAAGGACCTGAAACAACGCGGCCTGCTCGACGAAACCCTCGTCGTCTGGAGCGGCGAATTCGGCCGTACCCCGATGAAAGAAAACCGCGGTGGCGTCGAGGGCTCCTTCGTCGGCCGCGACCACAGCCCCTCCGCCTACACCCTCTGGATGGCCGGCGGCGGCGTGAAACGCGGCTTCAGCTACGGCGAGACCGACCCCATCGGCTACGAAGCCGCCACCAACAAAGTCAGCGCCCACGACTTCCACGCCACCCTCATGACCCTCCTCGGCTTCGACCACAAGAAGCTGACCTACCCCTACCAAGGCCTCGACCAACGACTCTCCAACGTCACCAAGTCGTCCCGCGTCGTGAAGGAAATCATCGCCTGAGCCCCACGGAGCCGCGGTTTTTCTTCGCGCCCGGACGCGACCACCCGCAAGCTCCGCCATGGGCCCACCCCGTCTGCTGCTCGGCGCCGCCCTCCTGTTCTGGGGGGCGATGAACGACCGCGCACTCTCCGGCCTCGCCGCAGCCCTCCTTGTCGAAGCCGCCCACTGGACGCGCATCCGCTGGGACTTTCCCGAGCGCGCCCGAGTCATCGCCTGGCGGCTCTCGCTCTTCTTCCTCCTCGTCGCCCTCATCCTCACCCTGCTCCAAGGCGCACGACTCCACACCCCCTCACGCGTTTTCTCCTGGCTGCCCGCCATCCTGCTCCCCCTCCAGTTCGTCCAAAGCTACGGCAGCGACCGCAGCATCAGCATGGCCACCTTCTCCATGCTCGTCCGCCAGCGCCGCGACCGCGCACGACGACACGGACTGCCCTTCAGGGACATCCGCTTCCACTTCGGCCACGTCTTGCTCGCAGCCACCCTGCTCGCCGCCAGCCTCGGCCCCCACGCGTCCGCCCCGATCTTCTACCCCGTCCTCATCGGCCTCGTCGCCTGGGCGATCATCGCCGCCACCGGCCGCGGCTGGCGGGCGCTCGGCCCCGCCACCACCACCGCCCTCGCCGCAGCCACCCTCATCGGCATCGGCGGCCAACTCGGACTCCGCGCCTTCCACAAATACGTCACCAGCGGCCGCTGGGCCTACGACGGCGACCCCGGCCTCCACCAAGCCCGCGAACGACAAACCTCCATCGGCAGCCTCGGCCGCATCAAGCAGTCGCCCGAAATCCACTGGCGCCTCATTCCCGAACAAGGCCCCCTGCCCCGACTCATGCGCATCGCCTCCTACAGCAGCTACCACTCCACTCACTGGCAGGCCAATCTGCTCCCGGAGAAAATCGAAAGCTTCAAGGACGACTTCAAATCGCCCCAAACTCTCCAAAATCCCGCCAACCCCGACGACCCCGGCGACAGCTTCGTCATCGCCGCGCCCGACCTGAGCGATCTCCACAGCGCCATCGATCCCACCCTGCCCCGCTTCCGCCTCCGCGGCGCCGTGCCAAAACAAGGCGGCCTGCTCCCGCTTCCAGCCGATAGCGCCAGCTTGCATCACTTCGTCTTCGAAGACCTCGAACGCAGCTCCTTCGGCACCTTCCGCCTGACCCCATCCCAGCCCGTGGCCGATGCCCGCGTGCTCTGGCACGAGACCTTCGCGACCGAACAGCCACCCTGGCAGGCCATCGACCACCGCCGCTCCCGCAGCGCGGGGAAAATCGAGCAGCGCCCCCCACTCCTCACCCAGCCCGATCTCCACATCCCGGCCCGCGAAGCCGCCACCCTCCGCCACCTCGTCGACGCACTCGGCCTGCGCGATATCCCCCTTCCACAAAAAATCGCCCTCCTCCAGCGCCACTTCATCGGAAAGTTCCGCTACACCCGCTACAACTCCGTCCCCCGCGACCAGCGCGACCGCCAAGACAGCACCCTGCTCGCCACCTTTCTCGAAAAAACCCGCGCCGGACACTGCGAACACTTCGCCACCGCCACCACTCTCCTCCTCCGCGAAGCCGGCGTGCCCACCCGCTACACCTCCGGCTTCGCCGTCATGGAGATCGACCCCGACACCGGCAACGCCCTCCTCCGCGGCACCCACGCCCACGCCTGGTGCCGCGCCTGGGACGCGACGAAAAACCGCTGGCTCGATGTCGACCTGACGCCTCCCGACTGGGCCAGCGTGGAAACCCCGCGCAAGTCCCACCTCCAAAGCCTCACCGATCACTTCCAATTCCTCCGCGAAGACTTCCTCGTCTGGCGCGATCAACCCGGTAACCTCACCCGGATCACCGCTTTTCTCCTCGGCCCCATCTTCATCACCCTCACCCTCATCGGCCGCCACCTCTGGCGCTCCCGACGCCGCCTCGACCCCAACCAAGCCCTCCCGACCGGGAAGCACCCCAAGCCCAGCCCCCTCCAAGGCCTCGAAAAACCCGCCCGCCACTTCCTCGGCGAGCGCCCACCCGGCACCCCCCTCGCCCCCTGGCTCCGCCAGCTCAGCCCCCGACTCCCCGATCCCACCATCCTCGAAAAAGCCCTCGCCCTCCACCACCGCCTCCGCTTCGACCCCGCCAAGCACGACCCCGCCCTCCTCACCGAACTCCATCGCCACGTCTCCACCCTCCGCCACGAACTCACCCGCCAGCGGAAAACGACAAGCCCGCCCTTTCCTCACCCCGCAAAGCCCGCCACATTCCCACCATGCGGCCCGACGGACGAATCCTGATCGCCTTCGACAGCGAATGCCTGATGTGCAGCCGCAGCATCCGCTGGCTCGCCGAGCACGATCCCCTCGATCGCTTCCGCTTCACTCCTCTCCAGAGCCCCCTCGGCCAAGCGCTCCAAAGCCAGGCCGGCCTCGCCCCCCTCTCCAGCGCCCTCGTCGAAGCCGACGGCCAGGTCCACTCACGGTCCACGGCCGTCCTCTTCCTCCTCCACAGCCTCGGCGGCCCCTTCCGACTGGCCGCGCTTCTTGGGAAATGCATCCCGCGCCCCCTGCGGGACGCCGCCTATGACTTCATCGCCACCCGCCGCCACCACTACCACCGCCACAGCCCCAACTGCCCCCTCCCCTCCGCCGCCCTTCGCCGCCGCCTCATCGACTAAGAGGACACCCTCCCCGCTCGCCCCTTGCCAAAGCAGCCCACCCCACCTTTCCTCTCCCCCGTGTCCCCGGATTCCCAGCAGGACTTCGCCTTTGCCTTCCTCAGCATCTTGTTCGAGGGCGCACCTTTCATTCTCCTCGGCACCCTCATCAGCGGTTTCATCGATATCTACCTGCCCGCCGGCACCATGGACCGGCTGCTGCCAAAACGGAAATTCCCCGCCATCCTCGTCGCAGGCCTGCTCGGCATCATCCTTCCCGTCTGCGAATGCGCCGTGGTCCCCGTCATCCGCCGCCTCGTCAAAAAAGGCCTGCCCGTCTCCTGCGCGCTGACCTACATGCTCGCCGCGCCGATCGTGAACCCGATCACCGCCCTCAGCACCTGGAAAGCCTTCAAGGGCCCCGAAATCCCCCTCGGCCCCGAGCTCAGCCACTCCGCCAGCTTGGTCATGACCCTCTCCCGCCTCGGCCTCGGCTTCATCGTCGCCGTCGGCATCGGCCTCATCGTCGCCCGCATCCCACTCGCCAAAATCCTCCGCCAACGACTGGCCGAAACCCTGCAGCAGGAAGACGAGAAAATCAGCCCCAGCCACGAGCCGCACTCGTGCTGCGGCCATGATCACGGCTGCCAAGGCGGCCACAGCCCCCATCCCGCGCAAGGCCACGCGGACGACAACCGCCTCGTCGCCGCCTTCCGCTCCGCCATGCGCGACTTCGTCGACGTCGGCGTTTATTTCACCATCGGCGTCGCCATCACCGCGCTCTTCAATACCGGCATCGCCCCCGGTGCCGAATGGCTCGACGGCCTCGCAAAAAACCACCTCGTCGCCCCCGCCGCACTCATGGCCCTCGCCTTCGTGCTCAGCCTCTGCAGCACCTCCGATGCCTTCATCGCCGCCACCCTCGACAAGTTCACCTACGGCGCGAAGCTCGCCTTCCTGACCTTCGGGCCCATGCTCGATGTCAAACTCCTGTTCCTCTACCAGACCGTCCTGCGCAAGCGCTTCATCCTCTGGCTCGCCCTCGGCCTCTTCCTCGCCATCGGCGCCGCCGCCATCGCCTGGCAAGCCGCCATCTTCTCGCTCGCCACACCGTGAATCCGAAACTCCAGCGCGTGATCTTCTCGCTCGCCCTGATCGTCTGGGGCGCGGTGCTCGTCTATTTCTACGCCAGCGGCCGCATCACCAAATACCTCGCGCCCGATTTCCGCCCGCTCTCGCTCGCGGGCGGCCTCGGCCTGCTGGTCGTCGGCGCCTTCAACCTCCTCACTGCCACCCAGCAAGCTTCCTGCGGTCACGACCACGGGCCGGACGATGCCCATGACCACGAAAGCCTCGACGTCCACCCCTTCGCCGCCTTTCTCATCCTCATCGTCCCCCTCGCCCTCGGCGTCGCCTGGACCAAGGACGCCTTCTCCCTCGGCTCCCTCACCCGCAAGGGCCTGCTCGACAGCCCCGCCGACGCCAGCTCGCTCTTCCTCGGCGCCGCCATGCCGAAGCTGACGAAAGAGATCATCGAAAAACAGCACCCCAAGAACGCCGAGGGCTACCACGCCTTCGGACTCATGGAACTCTTCTTCAGCAGCGGCGACCCCGAAATGCGCGGCTTGGTCGAGGGCATGCTCGTCGAAACCGAAGGCCGCGTCGTTCAGGACCCCGACGCCGCCTCGCCCAAACAGCGCCGCCTTTACCGCCTCTTCATCACCTGCTGCGCCGCCGACAGCCGCGCCATCCCCATCATCGTGCGCTTCCAAGGCGAAGTCCCCCAGGTTGAGGAAAACACCTGGATGAAACTCTCGGGCACCATCCGCTACCCCGACGAGGGCGCCGGCTTCATTCCCGTATTGGAAGTCGACCACGCCGCCGAAGCCCCGCCGCCGCCTGAGGAGTCCTTCATGCGCGGCAACTACTGAGCCATCGCCAAGCCCTCCCCTACCCCAAGCCCTCCCCGGCCAAGGCCTGTCCATCCACCCACCGCCATGACCGATTCTCCCTACGCCTCTCCCGCCCCGCAGGGCCCCTTTTCGCCATCACCCGTCGCGACGGATGACATCGCCCGCCAGCTCGCAGGGATTCAGTATCCGCTCAAACTCAGCTTCAAGCTCCTCGCCCTCGCCAGCCAGGCCACCGTCACCGACGCCAACGGCCGCGTCGTGCTCCACACCAGACAAAAGCTCCTCAAGTTCCGGGAACACGTCGAGATCTTCACCGATTCCTCACGCTCGACCCTCCTCGCCGATATCAAAGCCGACCAGGTGCTCGACTGGTCCGCGCGTTACCACGCCACCGATGCCCGTGGCCGCGCCATCGGCTCCGTCGGCCGCCGCGGCTGGCGCTCGCTGTGGAAGGCGCACTACGAGGCCTTCAATCCCGGCGACCCGCAGCCGCACTTCTCGATCCGCGAAGAGAACCCCGGTGCCAAAGTGCTCGACTCACTCCTCGGCGAGATCCCCATCCTCGGCCTCCTCACCGGCCTCATCTGCCACCCCCGCTACGCCGCCACCCGCCACGACGGCCGCCCGGTCCTGCGCCTCACCAAACAGCCCGCCTTCTTCGAAGGCCGCTTCCAGATCGACAAACTCGGCGACCTCAGCCCCCGCGAAGAACTGAACCTCATCCTCAGTTTCCTCATGCTCGTCCTCCTAGAACGCAGCCGCGGCTAAGCCCCTCCGCGATGGATTCCTGGGATCGCGCCCTCAGCAAACCTCGCTATTAAGGAGCAACGACAGACTCCTATCCCGCCCCCCACCGCACACGCTCCCCAATTCAAGCCAAAGGCCGTTCGTGCATTCTTCCGGGGAGCACACGCGCCCCCGCGTGCCGTTTCCGGCGCCCTCGCCGGAAGCCGGCCTCGCCCCACCCCAAAACCCACACACCACTGGAGCGTCCCCCTGAAGAACTGGACAGGTAATAGGCTCGATTCTGAGCCCTATTTCCACCATTCCATCGGGAAATGAGGCACCCCATGAGTGATCCAAACGACGACATCAAACGATGGGCCGCTCGCCGCAAGGCCACGGCGGTCAGGGACATCATCAAAGGCAAAACCACCGCCGCGGAACTCGCCAGATCCCACGACCTCACCGTCGCGGGAATCGAGCAGGTCCGCCACGCAAAGACGTGGCTGACCGGCCGCGGCATCCCTGCCCTCAGTATGTCCTACGCCGACCTTGTCCACCGCACGGATGAAGCGTTGCCACTGCTGGCGACCTTACTCGGACGGTGAACCTAGCGAGTTAGAGAAAGCGGTCCAACACAAGGGTCCCGATACAAAAAAGGCGGCTTGTTTCCAAGCCGCCTTGGGATGAGTCACCGGGATCGAAGGGATCAGGCGAGTTCGAAGCGATCGAGGTTCATCACCTTGGTCCAGGCGGCAACGAAATCCCTCAGGAACTTCTCTTGCGAGTCCGCGCAGCCATAGACTTCCGCAAGCGCGCGAAGCTCGGAATTGGAGCCGAAGATCAGGTCCACCCGCGTGGCCGTCCATTTCAACTCACCGCTCACACGATCACGGCCCTCGAAGAAGTCCTCGTGGGCGCTGGTCGCCTTCCAAGTGGTCCGCATGTCGAGGAGGTTGACGAAGAAGTCATTCGTCAACACTCCGACACGATCGGTGAAGACACCTGTCGACGAGCGGTCGAAGTTCGCCCCCAGCACGCGCAGGCCGCCGACCAGCACGGTCATCTCCGGCGGAGTCAGGGTCAGCAGCTGGGCCTTGTCGACCAGCAGCTCCTCGGCGGAGGTGGTGTAGTGGGCCTTGAGGTAGTTGCGGAAGCCGTCCGCCTGAGGTTCGAGCAGAGCGAAGGAAGCGACGTCGGTTTGCTCCTGCGAGGCATCGGCGCGGCCCGGGGTGAAGGGCACGCTCAGCGCGTGACCGGCGAGGCTGGCGGCCTGCTCGATGCCCGCGCAACCGGCGAGCACGATGAGGTCGGCGATGGACACCTGCTTGCCGCCGCTGGCGCTGGCGTTGAACTCGCGCTGGATGGCTTCGAGCGCTTGAAGCGACTGCGAGAGCAGGGCGCTGTTGTTGACATGCCAGTAGAGCTGGGGAGCGAGGCGGAGGCGTCCGCCGTTCGCGCCACCACGCTTGTCCGAACCGCGGAAGGTCGAGGCAGCAGCCCAAGCGGTCGAGACGAGCTCGGACACGGCGAGACCGGAAGCGAGGATTTTCCCCTTCAGATCAGCGACGTCTTGGTCATCGATCAAAGCGTGGGTCAGCGCCGGGATCGGGTCTTGCCAGATCAGTTCCTCGGCCGGCACTTCGGGTCCGAGGTAACGGACCTTGGGGCCCATATCGCGATGGGTCAGCTTGAACCACGCACGGGCGAAGGCATCGGCGAACTGGTCCGGATTTTCGTGGAAGCGCTTGGAGATCGGCGCGTAGATCGGATCGACCTTCAGTGCGATGTCCGACGTGAACATCATCGGCTGGTGGCGCTTGTTCGGATCGTGGGCGTCGGGGACGGTGCCGGCACCGGCGTCGCCTTTGGGCTTCCACTGGTTCGCGCCTGCGGGGCTCTTGGTGAGCTCCCAATCGTAGCCGAAGAGATTGTCGAAGTAACCATTGCTCCAGCGGGTCGGTGCATTGCTCCAGGCACCTTCCAGACCACTCGTGATGGTGTCGCCCGCATTGCCGGTGCCGAAGCTGTTTTTCCAGCCGAGCCCTTGCTGCTCGATCGGGGCGGCCTCCGGGTCGGGGCCCACGTACTTGCTCGGATCCGCCGCGCCGTGGGCCTTACCGAAGGTGTGGCCGCCGGCGATGAGGGCGACGGTTTCCTCATCGTTCATCGCCATCCGGGCGAAGGTCTCGCGGATGTCGCGCGCGGACGCGATGGGATCCGGCACGCCATTCGGTCCTTCGGGATTGACGTAAATGAGGCCCATCTGCACCGCGGCGAGCGGGTTTTGAAGCTGACGATCACCGGAATAGCGCTGGTCCGCCAGCCACTCGCCCTCCGAACCCCAATAGATGTCCTCCTCCGGTTCCCAAACGTCGGCACGGCCCCCACCGAAGCCGAAGGTTTTGAAACCCATCGATTCCAATGCGCAGTTCCCGGCCAGAATCATGAGATCGGCCCAGGACAATTTGCGGCCGTACTTTTGTTTGATCGGCCAGAGGAGCATGCGGGCCTTGTCGAGGCTGGCATTGTCCGGCCAGCTGTTGAGCGGGGCGAAGCGTTGGGTCCCGGCTCCGGCACCGCCACGGCCGTCGGCCGTGCGATAGGTGCCGGCGCTGTGCCAGGCCATGCGGATGAAAAAGGGACCGTAGTGGCCGTAGTCGGCGGGCCACCAATCCTGGGAATCGGTCATGAGGGCGAAGATGTCCTGTTTGACCGCCGCGAGATCGAGCGACTGAAATTCCGCCGCGTAGTCAAAGCCCGGGTCCATCGGGTCGGACAGGGACGAATGCTGGCGAAGGATATTGAGTTGAAGTTGGTTCGGCCACCAATCGCGGTTGCGGGTGCCTTTGCCAGCGGCGCTCGAGCGTGCGGCGCCGGAAAAAGGGCACTGACCTGCAGGAGCGGCACTCGGGGTGGAGGGAGCTTGATTGTCCATGATTTCGTGGGTGGGTAAGTGGGTGCGCGGAGGCATCGATCCCCGCCAGCCCGGGCATGCCGGGCGCTTTTTCGGGAGCGGGAATGATCCGTCGCGGGGTGAGATAGCACCTGCGGCGATCTGCGCAAAATGTTTCCGGATCGCGATGGACTATCGGGTCCAGACGCCTTGCTCGACCAGCTGACGGGTCGCGGCTTGCGCCCAGCCTCGATTGGCGGCAGGCGAGGCGGGGGATGGGTGAAGGACGCGACCGATGCGGGCGTTCGATCCGATCTTCCCCGCGGCGGCCTTCAGCCGGTCCTCGGCGTAGGCCCCCACGCCAATGAGAAACTCCGGGTCGAGCAGCGCAATGGCCTGCGCGAGGTGGTCGAGACAGGCATCCTCCACGGGCAGCATCTCAGCCGCGGGCAGCTTGTCGGGCGTGAGATTCGCACCGCTGGGACTCATCCAGACCAGCGGGCAGTAATTGAGCACGAAATGATCGCGAAAAAAGTCGGCGGCATTTGGGAAGCGATCCGCGAAAAGCCCCCAAAGGCGGCGGCCGCTGACTTCCGACTTCGCGCAAGCAAAGCCCTGCACCGGGCGCTTCGGATGCTCGACGGGCGGTTTGCCGACCGGGCGATCGATGCCCATCCAATCGCGGACAGCGGCAATTTCCCCGAAGGGCACACCGGTCTGGGCCATGCCGAAGGGACCGGGATTCATGCCGAGGAAAATGACCCGCTTTTTCCCGCTCCCGAAGCGTTCGAGGTAAAGCTCGTGCGGCTCCCGGGCATAGTCGAGCGGCAGGTAGACATGACTCGCCGAAGGAAAGGACAAGGAGCGCAGGCGATCGGCCAGCTGTCGTGCGGCAGCGGTCAGGGACTCAGGCATTCGCGGTGAGGGCGTTTCAGAGACCCTTGAAGCCTTGATAGGGCTGATAGGTGCCGAGGGGCATCGAGGCTTTACCCCAGTCGCGGTTCAGGCGGCGGTAGCGCTTGATGAACTCCGTCGGGTCGGCCCAGTTGTTCATGTCGCGAGGGACCCCTTCGCGTGCCATGCCGATGGATAGATTGTGGCGGATTTCGAAGTGGAGGTGAGCGGCATACATCCCGCGGTTGTTGCCGATGGTTCCGACCTGCTGGCCGCGCTTCACGAGTTGGCCGACGCGGACCAGCATGTCGCGGAGATGGCCGTAAAGGGCATCGATGAAACGAACCTGCCCACTCGCCGGATCGCGGTAGGCGTAGCGGATGATGACCACATTGCCCCAACCCTGGCGGACGTCGTAGGCCCAGGTCACCACACCGTCGCCAATGCTGTAAACCGGATCTCCTAAATCGCTCTCGCCGCCGCCACGACCGTTCCAATCCTCGCCGAAATGGAGGGGCGGGCGCAAACGCAGGCCTCGGGCTTTGTAATAACCGGCGGCGTCGGGCTTGCCGACCGGATAGTCGAAACCATCCGTCAAAGCGACCCGCGCGGTCCGCTGCTGTCCCCAAGCAGGAGCCAGCAATCCTAGGACGAGACCGACCAGGACGGGAAAGATGGATCTGTGCGCCATGCCGCTCACGGAAACAGTGCAAGCGCGGGGGAGGCCAGCGGCAAGCGAAATTCGGCCTCGATCCGGCGCGGCTTCAACCAGCTCCAAGGCCGAGGAAGTTGGTGGCGATCATCAGCGCGGCGGCCAGAGCGGCGGCGATGCGATACCAACCGAAGACTCCGAGACCGCGCCGGTTGAGATAGCCGACCATCCATTTCACGGCCACCGCGGCGGAGATCGTGGCGGCCACAATGCCAACCGCCAGCGGCAGAAAACCGTAGCGCTCCCACATCAGCAGGGCCCCGCCGAATGCCTTGTCAAACTCGGGCTCCAAACCCTCGACAGGCCAGACGGCCTTCTTGGCGGTCGCAGCGCCGAGAGTAGCGAGGCCGAGGAGGAAGGAAAACTCCACCGCCGCACCCAGGCGAAGCCCGACGAGCACGCCGGCGATGATGGTCATCAAACTACGCGAAGTACCTGGCCACATCGCCAGGCATTGCATCAGGCCGATCAGGAAGGCCATCTTCAGCGTGATCCGAGCAAGCTCCGCACCCTCGGACCCACCGCCCTTTTTCATCCATCGATCGACCCCGAGAATGCCGACCCCGCCGACAAACCAGGCCCAAGCGATCCATTGGAAGTGAAAGAGTTTCTGCTCGATCCAATCGTTCGCGATGATGCCGATGACCGCGGCGGGGAGGAAGCCTGCGACGATCGCGAAGAACAAGTGCAGTCCCTCCTTATCCTTCCCGAGCAGACCGAGGATCATCTGGCGGACCCGGGGCCAATAGAGTCCGAGCACCGCGGCGATGGCCCCGCCTTGGATGCAAATCGCAAAGCAATCGGCAGCGGCCTTGTCTTCCGGCGCGAGGCCGATGCCCATCATCCGCTGGGCGACGATGAGATGGCCGGTGGAGCTGACCGGAAGATATTCCGTAACGCCTTCGATCAGACCAAGGACGAGCGCTTGCCAAGGATTCATGCGTGTTTGGACCTTGCCGACCGATATCGCGAGCGGCAAGGGATTTGCGGTTGCTTCGACGCGCCCGACCAAGGAAGTTCCGCGCGTCCCCGTCACCCGCAGCATGAAGCGACGCTACCTATGGCTCGTCCGGCGCGCGTACCGCGCTTTGCGGCACCCGCGGCTGAGGCATCGTGGCTGGTGGCAAGCCCTGACCCACGCCTTGTTCGAGCGCCACCTGTGGATGCCCTGTCGCGACACGGTAGCGACCGGCCTGACCATCGGGATGTTCTTCGCCGTGCTCCCGGTGCCGATGCAGATGATTTTCGCAGGCTTCGCGGCGATGCGTTTCAAGTCGAACGTCCCGATTGCGATGGCCGCCTGCTGGTTGAGCAATCCCTTGACCAACATCCCGCTATTCCTGTTCCAGCTGTGGCTCGGCAACCAAATCGCCGGAATGGCGGGGCTGGAGTTGCCGGAAGTCCAATGGTTCAAGGACTTCCTCATCTGGCTGAGCGAGTCGCACTGGTTCAAGGTGCCGATCCCCGATTTCATCCTCAACGCGAACTCGGGAAACTTCATCCTCGGCATTCTCGCCTCCGCAGTGCTGCTGGCGGGAGTGACCTATCCGCTGGTGCTCCTGTTTTCGGCGATCATGCCGCACCACCTCCCCGCCCGCCCGGCACGGACCGGGAAAGTGTCCTCCTTCATGCGAAAAATCCGCCTTCAACGCGAAGAACGCAAACAGGCGAAACTCGGGAAATTGCCCTGAGCATCCAGCGGCTCAGGATTTCGCAGAGCGGCCAAAACTCCGGGATCGGATCTTGCCGCCGCCGCAGGGCGCACCGAGGCGCTGCCCGACCTCGACATCGGGAAAGAAGTGGCGATCACGCGCTCGGGTATCGGCCCGCTTCAACAAGGCAGTCGCCAGCAAAGAACCGAGACCGGCGGTCGCCAGCACGCCGATCGCCTGCGCCACCCGCTGCGCACGCCCCTCATCCGGCAGCCGGGTACCAGGCGCAGCGACCCTTCCCTGCCCCTCCTGCCCCAAGGCGGAAGACGCGAGAAGAATCAGCAAGGTGGCGAGGATGCTCTTCACGATGTGCAATGCTTGATAGCGGCGGAGATGCCCCGATCGCCAGCTCACTCCGCCTTTTTCAGGTCCGCTTTCAGACCGCTGAAAAACAGGACGAAGGCGGCGACGAAAATGCAGGAATCAGCGACATTGAACGAGGGCCAACGGTAATTCACCAGTGGAAGAGTGAAGTCGAGGAAGTCGACCACATAACCCGCCTTGAGACGCTCCCACAGCGGCTGGCCTTCCATGTAGGACAGCTTGGAACCTTGGATCAGCCGATCGGTTAGATTGCCAAAGATCCCGCAAAGCAGCAGACCCACCGCGACCCTGCCCCAGTTGCCGACGAAGAACTGCTTCCGCAGTCCGAGGGTGATCAGCACCAGCGCGATGAAGGGCACCGCGAGAAAAACGATCGGCGCCCAATCGCTGCCATTGCCGAAGCCAAAGGCGACGCCTTGGTTGTGAACGCGGACGATGTTGAAAAAGCCATCGATCACCGGATCTTCGACACCCGACGAGAACTGCCCCGGCAGCGGCTCGGGAAATCGCCCGACGATCCAGAACTTCGACCACTGATCGAGGAGATAGAGCGGCAGGGTGAGGAGCAGCAGGATCCACCCGATGCCCCATTCTTTTTTCATTCCGGCGTCCGACGGCATGGCGATGGAGGATGGCGCAGGAGCTTCGCTCAAATGCGGGACAGGGGTTGCACCACCGACTCGCAGCGCCCGCAGACGCCGCCCAGACCAAGCGGTTCGTAGCGGCGGCAGCGCGGACACATCGCGTGGCCGGTCTTCGCCGCCTTCGCCGACAAGGCCGGGCCGGCGGAGACGTCGAGATCGGCGATGATGAAAAACTCGGTCGCGAACTGACGATCCCTCAACAGGTCGTACACCGCTTCCTTCTCAGGAACGACCAAGGTAACCGAGGCCTCGTTGTTTTTGGTGAACTCCTTCGCCTGAATCCGTTCCTCGATCGCCGTCTGCACGCTGCGGCGGATTTCCAACAAGCGGTTCACCTTGGCCGTCGCTTCACCAGAAGCGAAGAGTGGATCGGGCTCGGGGAAGTCCTGCTCGTGCACGCTTCCTGCGGTGAAGGCCGCGTGCTCCCACGCCTCGTCGGCGGTGTAGGCAAGGATCGGCGCGAGCAGCTTCGCCAGCGCGGAAAAGACATCGTGCATCGCGGTCTGGCTCGCACGACGACGAACGGAATTTTTCGCGTCGCAGTACATCCGATCCTTCGTCGCATCGACATAGATCGCCGACAGATCGGTCGCGCAGAACTGATTCACTGCGTTGAAAACCTTGCGGAACTCGTACTGCTCATAGGCCTTCCGGCACTCGCCGACCACCGCGTGGAGGCGTTCGAGAATCCATTGATCCAGCAGCGGCAAGTGACTCGGGGCGACGCGATCCATCTCGGGATCGAAGCCATCGAGGTTCCCTAACAGAATCCGCAGCGTGTTGCGCAGACGGCGGTAGGGCTCGGCGACCTGTTTGAAAAGATCCTCGCTGAAAGGCACCTCGCTCTGCCAATCGACCGACGAAACCCAGAGGCGCAGGATGTCGGCACCGTACTTGTTGTAGAAGAAGGCGGCATCGGTCGGCTTGCCCGCCTTGGCTTGTCGACCACGAAGCCGTGGGTCAGCACCGCCTTGTAGGGCGCGACACCGCGCCAGGCGACGCTCATCATCAGCGAACTCTGGAACCAGCCGCGATGCTGGTCGGTGGCCTCGAGATAGAGATCGGCCGGAGCGTGAAGCTCGGGATGGCGATCCAGCACGGCCACGTGCGAGCAGCCGGAATCGATCCACACGTCCAAGGTATCGCGGCACTTCTTCAAGCCATCGGGCAGGCCGAGCTTTGCAGCGAGTTCTTCATCGGAGAGCTCGAACCAAATGTTCGTGCCTTCGGTCTCCACCAGATCCGCCACCTTGCGCGCGGTCTCCGCGGAGAGGATCGCGCGGTTGTCGGCATCGAAGAACACCGGCAGCGGGACGCCCCAGGTCCGCTGGCGGGAAATGCACCAGTCGGGCCGCGATTCCACCGTGCCGTAAATCCGGTTGCGCCCCCAAGAAGGCAGCCACTCGACTTGATCGATCGCCTCAAGCGCCTTCCCGCGCAGGCTGGCGAGCGAGATGAAAAACTGCTCCACCGCGCGGAAAATGATCGGCGTCTTAGAACGCCAGCAGTGCGGGTAGCTGTGGCGATAGACTTCCTTTGCCAGCAGCGCGCCCTTCGCCTCCAGCAGCTCGACGATCGCCTCGTTCGATTTGAAAACATGCTGCCCGACGAGCTGGGGCAGACCGACTTCGGCGGTGAAATTGCCATCGTCGTCCACCGGCGAAAGCACGCCGAGCCCGTACTGCTGGCCCGCCACGTAGTCGTCCGCGCCGTGACCCGGAGCGATGTGGACCGCACCGGTGCCGGTTTCGGTCGTGACGAACTGCGCGAGGATGAGCTTCGAGGTGCGATCGAGGAAAGGATGGCGCGCTTCCAGATGTTCCAGCTCGCGGCCTTTCAGGGTCTTGAGCACCGCAGTACGACGCATCCCGGACTTCGCGGACAGCTCTTCGACCAGCTCGTGAACCACGATCAGGATCTCACTGCGGCCATTGCCCTCGAACTGGCAGACCTCGTAAGTGAATTCCGGATGCACCGCCACGCCGAGATTGGCGGGCAAGGTCCACGGTGTGGTGGTCCAGATGGCGATCGATGCGTTGCCGATACCGATCTTCGACGACGACTCGGGGGTCAGCGGGAATTTGACGAAAACCGCGCTGCTCTCCTTGTCCTGGTATTCCACCTCGGCCTCGGCCAGCGCGGTGTGCGCGCCATAGGACCACTGGACCGGCTTCTTCGACTGATAGACCGCACCGTCCTCCACCAGCTTGGCAAAGACGCGCAGGATCTCCGCTTCATAGCCGGGAGCCATCGTGAGATAGGGATTGTCCCAATCGCCAAAAACCCCGAGGCGGCGGAAGGAACCGCGCTGGACGTCGATCCAGCCCTTCGCGAATTCCGTGCAACGACGGCGGATCTCGGCGGGCTCCAGCCCGGCGGCCTGCTTCACCACCTTGAATTCGATCGGTAGCCCGTGACAGTCCCAGCCCGGAACGAAGGGCGTCTCGAAGCCCGCCATCGTCTTGGATTTCACCACCAGATCCTTCAGCACCTTGTTCAGCGCGGTGCCCATGTGGACATCGCCATTGGCGAAAGGCGGACCGTCGTGAAGGATGAAGGCCGGTGCCTGTTGGGCGCGACGACGCCCGATGATCTTCTGATAAAGCCCGGCCTCCTCCCAAATCGCGAGACGCTTCGGCTCGTTCTCCACCAGATCCCCGCGCATGGGGAACGTGGTCTGCGGCAGCAGTAGCGTGTCTTTGAAAGCAGTGTCGGAACTCATTGGCGGGCGCGGAAGCTAGCAAGCACCCCGCAGAGGGTCAACCACCGGGGCAGGGATGAAGGATCCCGCTTGAGAGCACCTGCCACGCCCAGATTCCGATCCATATCCGACTCAGGTCAAATTGCTCCCGTCGAAGAACTCGGGCACCGATTTCAACCCAGCAGGAAACCGGCAAAAGACAGCCCGTGTCTCGTTTTTCGCTTTTCTCCATGAGACAACTCGCTTGTCTCCACCCAAGTCCTTATGCCTGACCCCCAATCCAAGCAGGAACACCCGCTCGCCAATATCCTGATCAACGTGTTGATCCCGGTAATGGTGCTCAGCTATCTCAGCAAGGATCCAGAAATCCAGGTGAAGCTCGGCAAGGAGGTCAAACCTTGGCACCTCGGGCCGCTGTGGGCGATGATCATCGCCCTGATCCCGCCTCTCGCCTATGGCATCTGGCATTTCATCAAAACCAAACACGGCAATATCTTTTCCGCTCTGGGCTTTGTCTCAGTACTGCTAACCGGCGGCCTGACTTTTTATCTTTGGAACGCCGACGGTTCGGTCAAGGCGAACGCCGGCCTGCTCTTCGGGATCAAGGAGGCATCGATCCCGCTAGTGCTGGCCTTCGCCATCATCAGCTCCCACAAGTCGGCCAGTCCGCTGATCCGTGTCTTTCTCTACAATGACTCGATCTTCGACATCGCGCGGATCGAGCGCCGGGTGAACGAACGCGGCGCGGCGGAGGGCTACGATCGGCTCTTGCGGGAAGCGACCCGATTTTTTGCCGGCTCCTTCGTGCTCAGCGCGGCGATGAACCTGGGGCTGGCGCTGTGGTTTTTCCGCAGCTTCGACTCCAGCGCGGTGGAAGCCTTGGAAAACTACAATGGAATCGTCGCCAAACTCACCGGCTGGAGCTTCGCGGTGATCGGCCTGCCAGTCCTGGTCATCCTGTTCCTGATCCTGACGCGCCTGCTGAGAGGCCTGCGCGCGCTGACCGGGCTGGACGACAAGGAGCTGATGCACCCGCGCTAAAACGCGAAAGGCCCGCGAATGCGGGCCTTGGCGGGAAAGGGACTGAAAACCGCAGCTCAGTCGACCAGGTTATCGATGCGCTGGGCGAGTTCGATATCGGCATCGGTCACACCGCCCGCGTCGTGGGTGGTCAGCTTCAGCGAGACCTTGGTGTCGCGGATGCGGATGTCGGGATGATGCTGAGCTTCGTCGGCGATCTCGGCGAGGTCGTTCACGAAGTCGATCGCCTCCATGAATTCCTCGAATTCGATGGTTCGGTGGATCGCGTTGTTCTCGTAGTCCCACTCGGGGCACTTCTTGAGAGCGGTGGTGAGGTCGTCGTCTTCGAGCAGGTCTGACATGGGAAAAAGGGGCTGTTGCGGGGGCGAGATTGCGTTCGTGGATTCTCGCTTGGCAAGAGAGTTTGGCATCGAATTTTTTCGCCATTCAGCGCCATGACTTTGCGAAAGTCAGCAGGCCCGGCGATTCGCATTCTACCCTCTCAAATGGTAGGGACTGACTGCCAGGCAGTCCCAAGTTACCAACGACGAAGGAGGCGGAGCATTCTCAGATTCCGTGCCCATTCGCCCTCGTAGGAAAAGT
>RDYP01000020.1 GCA_004293445.1 Verrucomicrobiota bacterium
CACCAAAGTTAACATGGCCGCCGATTCTCGGCCATTTCACGCTATAATTTGTCCCGTTTTGCCCCGGCAAGAAATCCCGTTTTGCTCCGTCGCCCACACGCCGGAGTTTTTTCCGTGCAGGCCCGCAGGATTTCCCGCTAGAACCAATCGAGACCCAATCTTCAGTCATCATGCCACGCGTCATCATCACCGCTCCGAACCGCACGCCACAGCCCTACCGATTTCAGCTCGATCGCCAAAAAGTTCAAATCGGCCGTGGTAGCGAGAACGATATCGTCCTCGATTGCAGCTCGGTATCCGTGCGCCACGCCATGATGGAGCGCATCGAAGGTGGCTACCAACTGCGCGATCTCGGATCGACAAATGGCATCAAACTCGACGGTGACCTCGAAAGCCTCATCCCCCTCCGTCATGGCCTCTCGGTCAAGATCGGCGATGTCGCCTTCGACTTTACCCTGAGCGACGAAGAACGCGAGGCGCTCAATCGTGAGAAGCCCATGGAGGAATCCCCTCTCATCCGCGAAGAGGAATCCTCTCTTTCAGCTCCGCCAGCGCCTAAAGCTCCGCCAGCACCGCGCAGGGCCGTCGCTTCGTCAAAAGCACCGAGCTCGATGGCCAGTTTTTTGATGACCCTTCTTTTTCTCACCTTGGCACTCGCGGCTTTCTGGATCGGCCTCGAAGTCCGCCACCAAAAGGACACTGGCAAATCTTTGTTGAGGGAAATGCGGGCGGGCTCGTCCGACGCAGCGAAGCCCCTCAACTCCGAGCCTGCTCCGAAATAAGCGGGCTCACCGGAAGAGGTCGCTGGAATATGCTTGCCCGGCGGCAAGTCGCTGCTACTCCCCCGGCGCGGCCTCTCAGCCGCGCGGAGTCCATAAAATGGCTCCAGCCCTTTTCCGGTCTTCATCGATGAGAGATGGTTCGGGGACCTCCTGAAACGCTCATCGACACCGCCAGCCGCCGAAACTCCGTGCGGGCAGGCATCCAAGACATGACCCCGACCACGTTCGAAGCGCTGCCCCTCGCCGCGCCACTTCATCGCGTTTTGCGCGAACTTGAATACTCCACACCCTCCCCCATCCAAGCGCAGGCCATTCCGCTGCTGCTCGATGGACGGGATCTCCTTGGTTGCGCCCAGACCGGCACCGGAAAAACCGCCAGTTTCGCGCTGCCGATCCTGCACTCGCTCCACGAAAATCCACGCCAAGCGAAAGCCAAAAGCGCCCGCACCCTCGTCCTCACACCGACCCGCGAACTCGCCGTTCAGGTCGCCAAAAGCTTTGCCACCTACGGCAAGCACGTCCGCTTCCGCCAAACGATGATCTATGGCGGCGTCGGCCAAAATCCCCAGATCAGCGCCATGCGCGGTGGTGTCGACGTCCTCGTTGCCACCCCGGGCCGCCTGCTCGATCTCATCGATCAACGCCACGTCGATCTCTCCGGTGTGGAATTTTTCGTGCTCGATGAAGTCGACCGCATGCTCGACATGGGTTTCCTGCGCGATGTCAAAAAGATCGTCGCCCTGCTTCCTGCGAAACGCCAATCGCTGTTCTTTTCCGCAACCCTCGCACCAAGCATCGTTCAGTTGGCGGAAAGCATCCTCCACAATCCCGCACGCGTCACCATCCAACCGGAAACCACCACCGCGGAGCGGATCGAGCAAAAGGTCTGCTTCGTCACCAAGGAAGCCAAACGACCTCTTCTGGAGCAACTCCTCGCCGACCAAACCAAAGCGGAAGCCGCGCGGCTAACCATCGTGTTCAGCCGCACCAAACACGGTGCCAACAAACTCGCCAAGAGCCTTTGCACCGCGGGCTTCCAGGCCGATGCGATCCACGGGAACAAGTCCCAAGCGCAGCGCGAAAAAGCGCTAGAACGCTTCCGCAAAGGCCTCACCCCGGTTCTGGTCGCCACCGACGTCGCCGCACGCGGTGTCGACGTGAAAGACGTGGGACTTGTCGTGAACTACGACTTGCCAAACGAACCCGAAGCCTACGTCCACCGCATCGGCCGCACCGGACGAGCTGGAGCCGACGGCCTCTCCGTCTCCTTTTGCTCGGACGAGGAACTCGACTACCTGCGCGATATCGAAAAAATCATTCGCATGTCGGTTCCTGTCTGGACCGGACACGATCACCACGACGCGGGTCTTGCCGAGCGCTACGCACGCGGCGGCCGGGGAGCGCCACCGAAAAAAGTCCAGCAGGGTCGTGGCGGATCCCGCAATCACGGAGGCGGCAACGCAACGGGGGGCCATCAAGCTTCGGCCAACTCGGGCGGACGCGGACGCAACGGTCGCCGACCTTCACATTCCGGCCGCTAAGCAACACCGCTCTGCCACATTCACCAACGCATCGAAAGGGCCGCCCCACCACCGGGCGGCTCTTTTTTGTCAGTTTAAAAAGCCACCGAAGCCTCACATCGGAAATTCCCTTGCCCATACTGAGATTCATCGTAACGATGAATCCCGTCATGACAAATGCCGTCACGTTTACCCGTGCCCTCGCCGACGATACCCGTTGGCGGATCGTCCGGCTGGTGATGGATCACGCCCTCTGCGTTTGCGAACTGGCCGACATCCTCGGCATGCCGCAATCCTCCGTCTCCAGTCACGTCCAGGTCATTCGCAAAGCGGGTCTACTCGAGAGCGAGAAATGCGAAAAGTGGACCTACTTTCGCATCACTCGCCAGTACCTTCCGCTCGTTCGCAGCATTGTTCGACATTTCGCCGAAGGGGCACTCGACACGAACGATGCCACCAAGGCGGCAGAGCGCCTTTCCGAGAGAGAAAATTCCTGCTGCCCCGGCCCTAAAAGACTCGCCACCCGACGCAAAGCCAAAGCCACCCCATGAACCTCTCCACGCTCAAATTCCTCCTCGGTCATCACGCCGACCGTCACTTCCGCATACAACTCCCCGACGGCGAAGCGGTTCCCGTATCCTTCCATGTCACCGAAGTCGGACGCGTCCAAAAGACCTTCCTCGACTGCGGCGGAAAGCTCCGCGAGTCCACCACCTGCCAGCTCCAAATCTGGGTCGGCGAAGACTACGATCACCGCATCGAAACCGGCAAAATGGCCGCCATTCTCGAGAAGGCGAAGTCCTATCTCCCCGACGATTCGATCCCCGTGGAGATCGAATACGAAGACCGGGTGATCTCCCAATACACCATCGCCGGTCACGAAATCGCCGCGGATGCCGTCATCCTCCAGCTCGCCCACAAGCACACCGAGTGCCTCGCCCCCGAGCTCTGCGGCCTACCCTCTATCCAACGCCTACCCTCCATCGGCGGCACCAACCCCTGCTGCGGCCCCACTGGCTGCTGTTAGATCATGAGACGCCTCCTCGCCGAATTTCTCGGCACTTTCATCATGGTCTTCGCCGGAACCGGAGCCATCGTCATCGATCCCATCTCCGGCGGTGCCATCGGCCACGCCGGGATCGCCCTGACCTTCGGCCTGGTGGTTCTCGCCATGATCTACAGCTTCGGTGACATCAGCGGCGCCCACCTGAACCCCGCCGTCACGATCGGCTTCGCCACGGCGAAACGCTTTCCTTGGCCCGATGTCCCATCCTACCTCGCCGCCCAATTGATCGGCGCCCTCGCGGCCAGCGGTTTGCTCAAGCTCCTCTTCCCCAGCCCCGGCACACTCGGTGCCACCCTCCCCGCCGGTAGCGCATCGCAAAGTTTCATCCTCGAAGTCGTCCTCACCGCGATCCTCATGCTCGTTATCCTCTGCGTCTCCACGGGAGCGAAGGAGAAAGGCATCACCGCGGGCATCGCGATTGGCGCAGTCGTCGCACTCGAAGCCATGTTCGCCGGACCGATCTGCGGAGCCTCGATGAATCCCGCTCGTTCCCTCGCCCCGGCCCTCGTCAGCGGCCACCTCGAGCATCTCTGGCTCTATCCCACCGCGACCCTTCTCGGCGCGCTCATTGCCGTCGCGACCCACCACTTTCTCCGCGATACAACAACCTTTCATTCCATCACGAAACCATGAAACCGACTGTCCTCATTCTCTGCACCGGCAACTCCTGCCGCTCCCACATGGCCGAAGGCATCCTGCGCGCTGCCGCTGGCGATCGGCTCGATGTCCAGAGCGCCGGCTCCAAGCCCGCCGGGTACGTGCACCCGCTCGCCATCAAGGCACTGGCCGAGATCGACATCGACATCTCCACCCATCATTCAAAGCACATGGACGAGTTCCTTTCGCAAGATGTGGAAACCGTCATCACCGTCTGCGGCAACGCCGACCAGGTCTGCCCGATGTTTCCCGGCCAGCTCAATCGATACCACTGGGGCTTCGACGACCCCGCCCACGCCACTGGTAGCGAAGACGAGCAGATGGCCGTTTTCCGCCGCGTGCGCGACGAGATCCGCAAGGTTTTCGAAGCCTATGCCGCAGGCCGACGGGCATAAGGCTCGCCGACCCTCTCGGGAGCAGAGTCGATTCTCCCTCCCATTGATCTTGAGCGAAGCGCGGCATCAGCAAGACTTTCCCATCCGTCCATGAAATCTTCACGCCGCCAACTCCTCCACGCCGGGCTTTTCGGCAGCATCGGCAGCCTGTTGCCCGGCAGTGCCGCCGAGGCTTCTTCCCCCACGCGGAAACGAGTCCGCGGCGTTGTTTTCATGGTCTCCGATGGCATGAGCCACGGCGTCCTGCCATTGGCGGAAGCACTCTCGCAGCAAACCCGCAAACGCCCGACACGCTGGTGGGAACTCATGCAGTCCCCACGTGCCGTCCAAGGCATGATGGACAACGCCTCGGCCGATTCCCTCGTCACTGATTCCGCTGCCGCCTCGTCCGCGTGGGGCGGCGGCCAAAGGGTCCCGAACGGCCGAATCAACGTGACCGCGAAGAACCAGCACCTCGAGCCGATCGGTGCCACCCTGCGTGCAAAAAAATGCCGCCTCGGCCTCGTCACCACCGCCACCATCACCCACGCCACACCCGCAGGCTTCGCAGCGAATGCCGTGGACCGCGACGACGAGCAATCCATCGCCCCGCAGTTCCTCGACCGCGTGGAAATCGCTCTTGGCGGCGGCTCGCAGTTCTTCGACCCGGCCTTGCGCGACGACCACCGCAACGTCTTCGGCGACTTCGCAAAAGCAGGTTACCAAATCCTGCGCGACCGCAGCGAACTCCTCGCCTCTTCTTCGCCACGCCTGCTCGGAACCTTCGCCAGCGGCCACCTGCCTTACTCCGTCGACCGTCGGCACGACGCAATGCTTGCGAAGAACATTCCCACCCTCGCGGAAATGGCCACTGCTGCTCTGAAGCGCTTCCTCCCCGGCCAGGCACCCTTTCTTCTGCAAATCGAAGGCGCGCGCATCGACCACGCCGCCCACGCTAATGACATCGCCGGCCTGCTCGGCGACCAGCTGGCCTTTGACGATGCCATCGCGACCGTGCTGAGCACCCTCTCCGGACACGACGATATCTTGGTCGTCATCACCAGCGACCATGGAAACTCCAACCCCGGCCTCAACGGCATGGGCGATTCCTATCGCCACAGCAACGATCACTTCCGCCGCATCGCCGCGATCCGATCCTCCCACGAACGACTCTTCGCCGACTGGAGCGCGAAAAAAGGCAGCCCGAAAGAACTCGCAACACTGATTCACGAGAGGCTCGGCTTTCACCCCGATCCCAAGGAGACCGCAACCTTGCTCGATACCATCGGCGGCAAACCCGTCGCGGAATGGAACCACCTCCTCGCCAATCCCTCCGGCATCCTCGGCCAGCTTGCAGGCAATCACAGCGGCATCGGCTGGACCGGCACCGTCCACACTGCCGACCTCACGCCCATCACCTCCATCGGCCCGCAGGCGGAGCGCTTCCACGGCCTAGTCCGCAACGACAGCGTGCATGAAAAGCTACTGGAAATTCTGCTAGGGTAGCAGCGCAACTTTGCAACTGGCCTGCTTCTCGCAGCCCGCCCCTCCTGCGCCCCCGAACCTCTCCTCTCCCCAAGAAAGAGCCATGCCACGTCGCGATGAGCAGTGCTCATGCAACGGATGACCCGGCGCCACCACCTTTCCGCATGGCAGCCAAGCGACACGCACGCTCCTTGCTTGGAAAACCAAACCCACCCGATGCTCTCCAAATTCCTCAAGCAACATAGCGGCCCCCTGACCGCCGATCTTGTCCAAGAACCCGGTCATTTCGGCCTCGGAAAAATACCCTCCCGCCTCAAGCCCCACGCCACCACCACTTCAATCTGCGGTTACTGCGCGACCGGCTGCCAACTCAAGCTCCACTTGGACGAACACGGCCAGGCCATCAATCTCAGCCCCCAGTCCGGCTACCCGGTCAATCTCGGCATGGCCTGCCCAAAAGGCTGGCAAGCGCTCGATCCCCTCGATGCCCCCGACCGCGCGACCACACCCCTCTTCCGCGATGCCACGGGCAGGCACTCACCCATCACCTGGACCGAAGCGCTCGACATCTTCACGTCCCGACTGAAATCCATCCGCGCGGAACACGGCCACGAATCCGTCGCCTTCCTCTCCACCGGCCAGATCCCCTTCGAGGAAATGGCCTTCCTCGGCTGCCTCTTCAAGTTCGGGATGGGCTTCCTCCACGGCGATGCCAACACCCGCCAGTGCATGGCCACCGCCGTCACCGCCTACAAGCAGTCCTTCGGTTTCGACGCCCCGCCCTACACTTACGCCGACTTCGAGGAAAGCGATGTCATCGTCCTCGTCGGCTCCAATCTCTGCATCGCCCATCCCATCCTCTGGCAGCGGATCATGCGGAATCCGCGCGATCCGAAAATCATCGTCATCGACCCCCGCGCCACCGAGACCGCCCAAGCCGCGAGCCAACACATCGCTCTCCGGCCAAAAGGCGACCTGCCGCTCTTCTACGCACTTGCCCACTGCATCCTGCGCGACGGCAGGACCGACCCTGCCTCGCTCGCCCGCTGCGATGGCCTCGACGAATTCACCGCCTTCCTCGGCGATTACCCACCCGCCGCCGTCACCGATGCCACCGGGCTGGATATCGATGCCATCGAGACCCTCGCCCGCACGGTGTCCGAACCCGGCAAACGCGTGTCCTGGTGGTGGACCATGGGCGTCAACCAGTCCTACGAGGGCGTCCGTGCCGCTCAGGCGATGATCAACCTCGCACTCATCACCGGCAACATCGGCAAGCCCGGCACCGGCGCGAACTCCATCACCGGCCAGTGCAACGCGATGGGCTCGCGGCTGTTCTCAAATACGACATCCCTCGTGGGTGGCCACGACTTCGCCGACCCCGAACACCGCGCGAAAGTCTCCGACGGCCTCGGCATCCCGCTGGAAAACATCACCGCCGAACCCTCCCTCGCCTACGACCAAATTTTCGATGCCGTCGAGGCCGGCAGGATCAAGGCCCTGTGGATCATCGCCACCAATCCCTTCCACTCCTGGATCGACCGCGCCCGCCTCGATCGCCTCCGCGACAAGCTCGACCTCCTCGTCGTGCAGGACATGTACCACAATACCGAAAGCGCCCTCGCGGCCGACCTCATCCTGCCCGCCGCAGGCTGGGGCGAGAAAGAGGGCTGCTTCATCAATTCAGAGCGCCGCATCGGCACCCTCAAGGCCGTTCGCCAAGCTCCGGGCCTCGCGCTCTCCGACTTCCGCATTTTCCGCCTGATCGCCAACGCCTGGGGCTGCGGCGAACTCTTCACACAGTGGACCGACCCCCAAGCCGCCTTCAAGCTGCTGCGCGACCTGACCGCAAACCGCCCCTGCGATATCACCGGCATCGACGACTACGAAATGATCGATCGCCTCGGAGGCATCCAGTGGCCCTGGCCAAAGGACAGCTCCAGAAATTCATCCACCACGTCCGGAGAACGACGCCTCTTCGCGGACGGCAATTACTACACACCTAGTGGCAAGGCCAAACTCCTCTTCTCCCCCCCGGCCCCGCCGCCAGAAGCCGCAGACGCCGACTTTCCTTTCACCCTCCTCACTGGCCGCGGTACCAGCAGTCAATGGCACACCCAGAGCCGCACCGCGAAGTCCGATATCCTCCGCAAACTCTCCCCCGCCGCGCCTTACATCGAGATCCACCCGGACGACGCCGCTCGCCTTGGACTCAAGGAGCACGACCTCGCCCGCATTCGCTCGCGGCGCGGCGAGATGCTCGCAAGCGTCTATCTCGCCCCCACCATGCGCCCCAGCCAAGTCTTCCTCCCCATGCACTACCCCGAGGTCAACCGCCTGACCCACCCCTCCTTCGACCCCCACTCCCGCCAACCCAACTACAAGGCCTGCGCCGTCTCCATCACGAGCGCCCACCCTTGAGAAGCAGCGCCACTCCTGCCGCGCCTACCCAGCCCCGACGCATCACCCTCACCCGAAACCCATCGGCGCACTTGTCTCGCGAATCTTTTCGCACGAACGTCATCCCACCACCGTGACCCGCGCCGTCATCCACGCCCTCTACACCTCGCCCGGACACAACTACTTCGGCCACCATGAGCAGCCGCCGGGCGAGCACCCGATTCTTGCGCACGATTCCGTCGAACTCATCGCCGGCAAAGGCATCCCCGGCGACCGCTTCTTCGACTGGAAAGACGACTACAAGGGCCAACTCGCCCTAATCGATGCCGCCGTGATCGACGCCATCCGCATCCACGCCGGGAACCCGACCCTCGATGCCTCCGTCTTCCGCCGCAACGTCGTGACCTCGGGCATCGAACTCAACCGCCTCGTCGGCCGCGTCTTCCGCCTCGGCGATGTCCTACTGGAAGGCACCCAAAAATGTGCCCCATGCTACTGGATGGACCAGGCCTGCGGCAAAGCCGGCACCGAGAAACTCATGCACAACCGCGGCGGCCTCCGCTGCAAGATCCTCGAAGGCGGCACCCTCCGACTCGGCGAGACTGACTTCGTCGGCTGAATCAACGTCGCCTTCTTCCTTGGACCGGACACGCCGCCACTGCTAGCCTCGCCCCGCCATGAGCAAAGGAAACCCCCATCGGATCGAAGGTCTGCGCGCTCGCTCGCAACGAGGCGGCTTCCCATGGCTTCGCGCATCGCTCTTCGTCGTGGCCCTCGCCGGAGCCATCCTCCCCTTCACGAGCCCCGGCGAAAAGATCATGCGCGGCCTGAAACGGATCGCCACCGGCCCCGCACCCAGCAGCCCCGGCATCGATAAAGCAGACATCGAGCGACAGCTCGAAGCCCGCCTGAGAACCGAGTTCGAAGCCGACCTCGAACGCGAACTCGCCGCCTTGAAAAAACAATTCGCGGATGCCGCCCGCCGCGATGCCGCCAAGGCTGCCGAACCTCAACCACTGCCACCTCTCTCCTCCCACACTGCGGCAAGCGGTGGCGACGTCCGAACCCTCCGCTCGGGCATCCCCTTCAAAAGCGAAGTCCAGGTCTCCAAGGGCGGCATCGCTTCGAAAGAACGCGTCACCGCCGATTCCTACACCGCCACCTACACCCTCGGCATCCGCCTCCCGGAACCCTCGCGCAGCCTCACCGAGCTGCACGAAGCCAACCCCCGCCTCGCCAGCCTCCTCCCCGGCCTACCCAGCCTGATGGAGAAACCCGAGGTCTCACGCTGGTTCTTCGCCCTCTACGACAACAAAACCCGTCGCCTCAAACAGGACGCCACACGCCTCAACGAACTCCTCACCAAACACAATTTCTACGACTGCCAGACCATCCTCCAACTCCGCCACCCGCAAAGCGGCCGCAAGGTCTTCCTCCTGCAAGCTGAGATGGACGTGGTCTCCGATGGCTCCGACGGCGATCGCCTCGCCACCATGCCGGAGTGCATCGTGAACTCCACCCACTACCAGCCCTTCACCAGCTACGGCTGGCCAAAGCGAACACCCACCCCAAATCCGATGGTCGCCGGATGGGAAAGACGCGTTGCCAACGCCAAACAAGAACTGGCCGCAAACGACACCTCGGCCGAAAGAAAATCATGGCTGCGGGATCGTCTGAAATACCTACAGCGCGGCATCGATGACATGAAGTCCCGCAGCTTTCTCATCGCCGATTACGACCCCTTCATTGTCATCCCCGTCAACCTCCTCACCGCCAACGACCCCTTCGCGCCGAAGGTCGGCGACTACGCAGTGATCGTGCACGGGGAGAAACTCTACCCCGCCATTGTCGGAGACGGCGGACCCACCTTCAAGGTCGGCGAGGCATCGCTACGACTTGCGAAAGAAATCAACCCCAAGGCCTCGCCCTACAGCCGCCCGGTCTCCGACCTTGTCGTCACTTACCTCGTCTTCCCCGGCACCCGGGAGGCGAAGAAAGGCCCACCCGATTACGACGCATGGCGCCTCCGCTGCGAGGAACTGCTCCGCGACTGCGGCGGACTCGCACCCGGCGTGGAACTCCACCGCTGGGAAAAACTCCTGCCCGAGCCGACCCTCGCCCCAGCGCCGTCACCCGCATCTCTCCCCCAATCCAGCACTCCAGCCGCCAGCAACCCAGTCGCACCCAGCGGCCCCTAAGCCCGCCCCATCTCAGGCCCGCATTTTCTTCCGATACGCCAGAGGACTGATCCCGACCGCCTGCTTGAACTGCCGCGAAAAGGCAGACTGATCGGAGTAACCGCAACTCAGCGCGATCTGCGCAATGGCCTCATCACTGTGCGAAAGCCTCTCGCACGCGGCATCGATCCTTACCTTGACCAGATACTGCCCCGCCGTGACGTGAAACAAGGCGCGAATCCGCTGATCGAATTGATACACCGACATGTCCGCAAGTTCCGCCAACTGCGGCAGGCGCAAGGGTTCGTCGAAGTGCTTGTGAATGCGATCGATCGCCTTCGACATCGCCGCGAAGTCCTCCTGCCGGTCGTGCGGTCCATGCAGGTCCCGGGAAATCCCGCACACCCCGACCCTCCGGCCTTCCTTGCCCATCACCGGCTCCTTGAAGGTCAGGCACCAACCGCGCCGCCCTCCCGGATAAAGGTGCAATTCCAAGTGATCGCGGATTCCGTGGCCTGTCCTCAGAATCTCCCGATCCTGCGCCGCAAAACCTCCGCCCAAAGGAGACGGAAACAAATCCTCCGCCGTCAAACCGATTGCCAATTCCTTGTCCGCCAAACCACAGCGCGAAGCCAAGGTATCGTTCACCGCCATGTAGCGACCCGCCGCATCCTTGATGAAAAACACGATGTCCGGCACCGCATCAAACAAACGATCGACCGGGGGCATCCCACACAGGGAGTCCGAAAAAGTCTTTCGAAGTTTCGCAGCCGCTGTCATCGAGAGGAGGATAAAACCTTACGCCCCCGGTGCTATTCGGATTCGGAGGCAGGGGCTAGAGTTTTCGACAAGACCCCGCTTGCTAGCTTACAAAGCCGCTCATGACTCCCTCCCGCCTCCGCGTCATCGATTCCCATACCGGGGGTGAGCCCACCCGCGTCGTCATCGAAGGGGCGCCCGATCTCGGCCCCGGCCCTCTTGCGGACAAGGCCCGCCGCCTGCGCGAGGATCACGACTGGCTCCGCAGCGCCGTCTGCAACGAGCCCCGCGGCCACGAAGCTATGGTCGGTGCCGTTCTCGTCGAGCCCCACGAGCTGGATTGCTGCTGCGGCGTGATCTTCTTCAACAACGTCTCCACGCTGAACATGTGCATCCACGGGACCATCGGTCTCGCCGTGACCCTCGCACATCTGGGAAAAATCGGCCCCGGCCAGCACCGCATCGACACCCCCGTCGGCGTGGTCGTCGCCCACCTGCACGATGACGGCTCAGTCACCGTCGCCAACGTCCCAAGCTATCGACTCGCCAGCGATGTCGAAGTCGAGGTCCCCGGCTGGGGACTGGTCCGCGGCGATATCGCCTGGGGCGGAAACTGGTTCTTCCTCATCGACGGCCAAGGCCCCCCTGTCGACTTCACCCAACTCGACGCCCTCACCGCATTCACTTGGGCAGTCCGCCAGGCCCTCTCCGCGCAAGGCATCACCGGCGCAGATGGCATGGAAATCGATCACATCGAAAGCTTCGGCCCACCCTCCGACCCCGCCCACTCCGATAGCCGGAATTTCGTTCTTTGCCCCGGCAAGGCCTACGACCGTTCCCCCTGCGGCACCGGCACCAGCGCCAAGCTCGCCACCCTTCACGCCGCCGGAAAGCTCCAACCCGGCCAGATCTGGCGCCAAGCCGGCATCCTCGACAGCGTCTTCGAGGGCAAAATCGAGCTCCTACCCGATGGCAAGGTCAGACCTCTCGTCACCGGCCGCGCATGGGTCAATGGCGAGTCCGTCTATCTCATCCAGCCCGGCGATCCCTTCCGCCACGGCATCCCGAATCCACTCTGAACACCCCGCAACCACCGACATCATGAGCATCACTTGGAAAGGCGTCATGCCCGCCACCGTCACCCAGTTCAACGCCGACCTCAGCATCGACCACGCCCTCATGGCCGAACACGGCAAGTGGCTCGTAGAAAATGGCTGCAGCGCCATCGTCGCCCACGGCTCACTCGGCGAGGGAGCCACTCTCGACTTCGCTGAAAAAATCGCCCTGCAAAAGACCTACGTCGAAGCCCTCCCCCATACCCCCATCATTCCCGGCGTCGCCGCCCTCTCGACCCGCGAGGCCGTCGACATCGCCAAGGCGGCCAAGGACAACGGCTGCCGCGGCCTGATGGTCCTCCCTCCCTACCTCTACGCCTCCGATTGGCGCGAAATGAAGGCACACATGAAGGCCGTCATTTCCGCCACCGACCTGCCCTGCATTCTTTACAACAACCCAGTCGCCTACAAAACCGACTTTACTCCGCTCCAGATCAAGGAGTTGGCCGACGAATTGCCGAACCTCGAGTCCGTGAAGGAGTCCTCGACCGATGCACGACGCATCGCTGGCATCCGCGAAACCTGCGGCGATCGCCTGACCCTCGGCGTCGGCGTCGACGACTGCGCGCTCGAAGGTGCCGCCATGGGCGCGAAATTCTGGATCACCGGCGTCGGCGGTGCCTTCCCACGGCACAATATCCGCCTCTGGGACCTCGCCACTACCGGCCGGGTTGAGGAGGCCATGCCTCTTTACCACTGGATGCTCCCCATGCTCCGTATGGACACTGTCGTGAAGTTCGTGCAGCTCATCAAACTCCAGCAGACCCTCGCCAGCGGCGGCAAGCTCGGCAACAACCGCGTCCGCCCGCCACGCCTCGAGCTCATCGGCAGCGAACTCGCGGAAGCGACCGCCATCATCGAAAAGGCTCTCGCCACCGCACCCGAGCTCTAAGCCCTCCCAGCCCCCGAGTCGCCGTTGCCAACCATGGCCACGGCGGCTTCTTTGTTCCCACACACACCCTCTCGCTCCCCGCCCAACCGCACCACCCCATGATCACCCCACTTCTCGGCACTTCTTTCATCGGTTACTCGCGCTCGACCAGTACCGAAATCTGCGGCCACGGAATTCAACCCGGCAGCGGCACCCGACTGGAGCCCGCCTACCTCGCCGCTAGCGCCGACGAAGTGGCGCAAACCATGGCGCTCGCCGCCGCCGCCTTCCCGGTATTTTCGAACCTCCCCGGGAAAACCCGCGCCACATTCCTCCGCAGCATCGCTAAGGAAATCGAGAGCGTGGTGGAGGATATCGTCGAACGGGGTCAGCTCGAAACCGCCCTACCCGAACCCCGCCTCCGCGGCGAGACGGCCCGCACCTGCGGCCAGCTCCGCATGTTCGCCGATCTGATCGAAGAAGGTTCCTGGGTCGATGCCCGCATCGAACACGCCCAGCCCGATCGCGCCCCACTGCCGAAGCCTGATCTTCGTTCCATGCTCCGCCCCCTCGGACCGGTCGCAGTCTTCTGCGCGAGCAATTTCCCCCTCGCCTACTCGGTCGCAGGTGGCGACAGCGCCTCCGCCCTCGCCTCAGGATGTCCGGTCATCGTCATCGCCCACGCCTCCCACCCCGGGGTGGCGGAAATCGTCGCCTCCGCCGTGATCCGTGCCGCCCGGGCCACCGGCATGCCGGAAGGCGTCTTCTCCGTGCTCTACGGCGGCGGCCGCAAGGTCGGCCAAGCCGTCGTGCAACACCCGGTCACCCAGGCCGTCGGCTTCACCGGGTCCCGCGCCGGCGGCACCGCCCTCATGGAGAGCGCCGCCAAGCGCGCCCAACCAATCCCGGTTTACGCCGAGATGAGTTCGATCAATCCCGTCGTTCTCCTCCCCGACGCCCTCGATCGCGGCGAAGAAGCTCTCGCCGAAGCCTTTTTCGGTTCCCTCACCCTCGGCGTAGGCCAGTTCTGCACCAATCCCGGCCTCGTTTTTCTGCCCAGCGACCGCGGCGATACCTTCCTCACCCGACTCCAGTCGCGCATCGAAGCCGCCGCCCCCGGCACCATGCTCAACGCCGCGATTTGCCAAGCCTTCGCCGATTCGACCGATGCCGTCGCCGCCACCCCCGGCGTCAGCACCCTCGCCCGCGCCCAGCCCGGCGGCCCCGGCCAAGGCTCGCCCGCCGTTTTCGTCACCACCGTGTGTGACTTCCTCGCCCACCCCGAACTCCAACACGAAATGTTCGGCCCGGCCACTCTCATCGTGCGCGGCAGCATCGAGGAAATCACGGCCGCGCTTGAAAGCATGGAAGGCCAACTCACCGCCAGCCTCCACGCCAGCGAAGCCGAACTCACCGCCCACTCCACACTGATCAACGCCCTCCAGCAGCGGGCTGGACGACTCATCTTCAACGGCTTCCCCACCGGCGTCGAAGTCTGCTCCAGCATGGTCCACGGCGGCCCATTTCCCTCGACCTCCGACGGCCGCAGTACTTCAGTCGGCACCATGGCCATCTTCCGCTTCACCCGCGCGATCGCCTGGCAGGCCTTCCCCGATGCCGCTCTGCCCCTCGAGCTCCAGGAAGCCAACCCGCTCGCCATCCGCCGCTTGGTCGATGGCCAGCCCTGCGCCTGACGAGGCCAAGCCCCGCAAGCCTTTCGCCATCCGAGAAAGGCCCGAACTTCGGATGATCGTCCGGGGCATGGAATGTCCGTGCCCTCGAGGCGCATCTGAAAATCAGATCGCCCCTCGCCGGATTTTCCCCAGCCGACAGCGAAGTCTCGGTTGCCATCCTCCGGGAATCCATCCACTTCTCAAACCACCGCAACCCAGCACGGGAAAATCACGATCACACGATAGATCCGGCCCCTCTCCCACGATACCCAAGCCCTGCCCGACCATGAAAACCGTCTTCCTTAGCCTCGCCCTCGCCGCGACCACCTTTGCCGCCGAACCCCAGACCCCTCCGGTCATGGCAATCGGCTCCCCAGTCCCCGACTTCGCACTGCCGGGCATCGATGGCAAAAACCACAAGCTCGCCGACTTCGCCGACTCCAAGGTCCTCTGCCTCATTTTCACCTGCAACCACTGCCCCGACGCCATCGCCGCCGCCGGCCGGATCCAGCAGTTCCACGTCGATTATCGGGAGAAAAAAGTCGCCGTCGTCGCCATCAACAGCAGCAGCCCCCTCGGCCTGCGACCCGACGAACTCGGCTACGGCCCGCACGGCGACAGCTTTGAAGAAATGATCCCCTTCGCCCAGGACCACGGCTGGACCCTGCCCTATCTCTACGACGGCGAAACCCAAACTCTCAGCGCCACCTGTGGTGCCCAGACCACCCCCCACGTCTTCGTCTTCGGAGCCGATCGCAAGCTTGCCTACACCGGCCGCATGGACGATGCCGCCCGCCAATCCGGCCCTGTTGAAAAAAGCTACCTCCGGGACGCCATCGACGCCCTCCTCGCCGGCAAACCTGTCGCCACCCCAAGCACCCGCTCCTTCGGCTGCTCCACCAAGTGGGCATGGAAAAAAGACCAAGTAGCCGCTGACCAAAAGGCATGGGAAAGCAAACCGGTTGGCTTGGAGAAACTCGATCTCGACACCGCCCGCAAATTACGGGCCAACGCCAGCGGCAATGTACGCCTGATCAACTTCTGGTCCACCACCTGCGGCCCCTGCGTCGCCGAGTTTCCTGACCTCGTCGACACCTATCGCCGCTTCCAAAACCGCTCCTTCGACATGGTCACCATCAGCCTCGACCCCATCGAAGACGAAGCCAAGGTCCGCAAGTTCCTCGAAAAGCACCACGCCGCCCTCTCCGATCGCAGCCGCCCCGCTCTCACCAAGGAGCAGCGCACCAGCAACAACTATCTCTTCGCGGGCGACAACATCGACCAGCTTGCTGAAGCCATCGACACCCAATGGACCGGTGCCCAGCCCCATACGATCCTCCTCTCTCCCAAAGGCGAAGTCCTCTGGCGCTCCACCCAAGAGATCGATCCCGTCGAACTCCGCCGCCAAGTCGCTAAAGCCCTCCAAGGTCTGCCCTAAAGCAACCTACTCAAACAGCCGCAGCCCTCTCCCTTGAAGTGCTGCCGCTTTCACCCCCCGCAGCCTGCTGCGGGGGCGCACGAAAAGAGTCAGTCCCTCACATCCCCCTCACTCCCCGATTCAGGGTTCCCGACCTTGCCCGAACACTGGCTCTCAGCAGACACACCAAAAATCCGCACCCTCGAGGTAACCCGCCCCCTCCGCCATCTCCCGGATTTCCTCACGCCCACCCGGCACCCCCACCGCCGAAAGAAGAATCGCCTCTCGCCACCGCTGGCCAAACTGATCCAAGCCCGCCACCTCCGCGCCCTGGATCTTTTCTCCAATTCGCCGCGGATGGACGTCGAAAAAACCACACAGCCTCAGCCCCAGAGCAAGCAACTCCCGCCCCAGCGCCTTCCCAATCGGCCCCGCACCCGCTAGGGCCACCCCTCGATCGGCCACACCCGGCAACTGCGCCACATAGTGCGCCCGCATCTTGTGGCGCAAACGCTCGCCATAACGCGGATCACTTCGCGTCAGCCGTCCCGGCGAGTCCCGCCACCGCAACAAGACCTCGGGCACCTTGCCAAATTGCGCGCCAGCGCCAAGCAGCCGCAGCCATAGGTCATGATCCTCCGCCCACGGCACCTCGCGGTAACCGCCCACCGACTCGACCGCCGCCCGCCGCATCAGCGCACTCGGATGGACCAAGGGATTTTCGATGAACCTCGCGTTGGCAATTTCCCGCGAATCCTTCAGCGAATTCACCCAGTCGACATGCCTCACCATCCCCTCACCCAGCGGCGATAAAATTTCCACACCACAGCCAATCACATCCCACTCCGGCCGACAGCCCACCATCGCCCACTGCCGCGCCAAGCGTTCTGGATGACTGATGTCGTCCGCATCCATCCTCGCCAACCATCCCGCCCGCGCTTCCCGCCCAGCCGTTCGCGAAGCCCCAACCACCCCAGGTTCAAAGGCATTCGCCAAGACCCTGACCCGACGATCACCCCCGGCCAAATCGCGTACGCAATCCGCCGACCCGTCGCGCGAATCGTCATCCACCGCGAGCAACTCCCAGTTGCCGAAAGTCTGTCCCAAAACGCTCGCCAGCGCCTCGGGCAAGGTCGCCGCCGCATCGCGGAACGGCATCACGATGGAAATCAACGGCTCCATCATTCCCCCAGACCACGAGCAAAAGCACCGGATTCATCGAACAGCAGCAGCATCGGCCGGCAGCAGACCTCGCAGTCATAGTCCATCTCTGCCGGCAGTTCATCGATCGGCGGCATCACCACCTCGAAACATTCAAAACAAGTTGGGCATTGCACCAGCACGGTCTCCATGGGCGGAGTCTAACCCTCCCGACGCACTCCGCGACCTGGAATTTTACGCCAAGCCTACTCGGCAGCGCTTCAAACTCTTGGCACGAAAGCCCCACCACGTTGGAAAAGTGCAAGAATGGAGTTGATCAATCCATTGTTTCAACTCCGGCGCGTCTGCTAGTCTCCGTCCGCTAACAGAGCGACAGGCTCACCCACTCAAAGGCAAGAGCACATTCCTCGACACAACATTCTCTCCAAGTCTTTAGAAATTAGAAACCAAGACCAGCAACCCCTCGTCGGCAGCGCTCCTCGTGGCGCAATCACGGAGGCAGCCTGTTCGGTATCGATCTCGGTGTGCCAACCACTTTTCGTCACAGACGCGTATCAAAAATGAATCCAACTTCCCCTTCGATACCCGCGAAAGCGGGGCGACTTCCCCGAGAGGTTTTTGTAAATTCACGGATTCGGGAGTGGATCAATCTCCTGCTGCTCAGCGGACTGATCTCATCCACGCAGGCAGCGGATTTCACTTGGAACAACGGTGCTGCCACCGGCTTGTGGAACAGCACCGATGCCAACTGGTCCGGTGTTGCGTGGGAGAACTCTCCATCGAACCGAGCAATCTTCAATTCCGTCGGCGGGACGGTCGCTCTCGATGAACCCGTCACCGCGGGTGCGCTGAATTTCGGCTCCACCGCGCTCAATTCGCCAAACCTCACCCTCAACGGTGGCAGCCTGAATGCCTCCAACCTGAGGGTCCAAGGTTGGAACTCCAACTCCGGAGCTTATCTCAACAATCCGTCACTCACGCTTGCGGTGCCGACCGTTTCGGTGACGGGCGACATCGCGGTGGGCCGAGCGAACCTTGTGATCGCAAGCGGCACGGTGACGGCGAACCGGATCATCAGTTCGGCTGCCAGCGCCGACTGGGCCCGGCTCGTCATTTCCGGCGGCAGCGTCACCGCAACAAGTGGCGTGGATGGCTCGGTCAACACCGCAGCCACCTTCGCCATCGATCTAAACGGCGGATCGCTTCACACACCGTTCATCAGGGCCGCGGATCGGGAGCTGGGGACGCACAACGATGCTTGGATCACCTTCAACGGCGGCACGCTTGTCGCCACCGCCGACAACTCTGACTTCATCACGCTTTATGGCGGAAACCAAAACGCCTACATCGGCCGAGGCGGCGCGATCATCGATACAGCCGGGCACGAGGTCGGCATCAACGCAAACTTGCAGGCCAGCGGCGCTGGCGGGCTCACCAAAATCGGCCAAGGCCGGCTCAGCCTAACCGGTGCGAACAGCTATCTCGGCCTCACCATGGTACAGGAGGGAACTCTCCGGATCAATCGGCCGACACCCCGCATGGAGGTCAAGCCCGGCGGCCTGCTGGAACTGGATTTCGCCGGAAACCGGCCGCTCCGAGAGCTGATCATCGATGGCACTTCCCTGCCGGACGGCGTTTACAACGCCTCTACCCATCCCGACCGCCTCGCCGGCACGGGCTCGCTGGTGCTTTCCTCCCCTTCCTCCGCCTACTCGAACGCTCCCTGGCCCGGAATGAACGACGGGATATCCAGCTTCCGCCGAATGAAATACGGCTACTTCGTCCACTACGTGTTCGGTGGCGTGCGCAAGAACGACGGCACTTGGCCGAGCGATGCGAACGACTTGGCCGACCGCTTCGATGCCGTGGGCTTCGCCGAGGACCTTCAGTCGATGGGCGTGGAATACGTCATCTTCACCGCTTGGCACTACAACGTAGTCTGCCTCTGGCCGAGCTCGGCGATGGAGCGCTGGATGCCCGGCCACACGGTGAACCGCGACCTTCTGAGCGATGTGCTCGATGCAGTGAAGGCCAAGGGCATCCGCGTCCTGTTCTACACCCATCCCCGCGACGGCCACGACATGAACAGGGCCGATCAGATTACGACCGGCTGGGGGCCCGGAATCCCCGGCGACTACAACCCGGATTGGAACCAGTTCGACCGGCGGAAATGGAACGATTTCATCAACGACATCTATGCCGATTTGATCGACCGCTATGGCAGCCGCATCGACGGCCTGTTCATTGATGAGGGCAGCCCTTACGGCGACAGTTGGCGGGTGGTCGACTACCCGCGTCTCCGCCAGACGATCAAGAGCCGCCAGCCGGACCTGCTGATGATGCACAACTATTACGGCACCAACTACAGCTGTGACATCGGAGCGACGGAGGTGAGCTACTGGCAGCAGTGGGTGCCGGGCACGAACCCGAACAACTGGCCCGCGACAGGCAGGCCGATGTCGATGGTGATGGGCAGCAATTGGTCCGCCACCCAAGAGCCGGGAATTTACACCCCGCGCTACAATGCCACCGAAATGTTCCGCATGACCGTGTTGCGCGCCGGGGTGAATTCCACCGACGGCGGCGGCGTCAATTGGGCCTGCGGTCCCTATGCCGGGGGAGGATGGGAAACCGGCGTGCTTGAACAAATGCAGCAGATCGGCGGATGGATCGCCCCGATCCGAGCATCGATTTGCGACACCTACCCGAGCCAATCGTGGATCACGCCGCCCAATTCCACCATCAACAGCCTTTCTCACGGCATCGTCGCCACCCGCTCCGCCAGCGACGGTCGGGAGTTCATCCACGTGCTCACTCCTCCCGCAGGAAATAGCCTGACCGTCCCCGCACCGGCCGACGGACGCGGCTATGGCTCGGCCTCATTGCTGGAAACCGGAAGCCCGGTCGATCTGGTCCGCAACGTCGATGGCAGCCTCACGCTGACCCTGCAAAGCGGCGACGCATGGGCTCCTCGCAACACAGTCATCGCACTCGAACCCGTTACGGTCACCTGGAACGGCACCAGCGACGACGCAGGCCCCGGGCTCTCAGAGTGGTCTCAGTCGGTGGACAATTTCACAGGCGGCGCGCCACTCAGCACACGCTTCCGTTCGGGCGACAACGTCGACTTTTCCCTTCAAGGATCGGCCACCGCGCTGCCTTGGACGTCCGGATTCTCGATCGGCGATCTTCGCTTCGCGGGAAAGAATCATCTGATCCAAGCGGTCGGCTCACCAACGCTGACTCTCGCTAGCGGACGCATCGATGTGGCAAATGCGATGACGGCCACCTTCCAAGAAAGCGGACCTGCCGGAGCGCTCGCACTTGCGGGGGATGCCGGGCTTTCCAAAAGCGGCGGCGGCAACCTTGTGCTCGACGTTCCGTCACAAGTGAGCGGAAACACCAACCTGACAAACGGCACACTCTCCGTCCGCCAAGGCGCACTCGGCAGGCAAGGCAACATCGTCTTCGAAGGAGGTACACTCCACCTGCTTCCCGGAAATAACGAAGACCTCTCCCGCCGCATCCGCCATGGCAGCGCACCTGTCCGACTCGACACCGGCGGCAATCATGTCGTCTGGGCAAGTCCACTGGACTCCAGCAACACCGGCGGCTTCGTCAAACTCGGCAACGGCACGCTTGCGCTGGCAGGCGGAACCGCTGCCACCGATTCCTTCACCGTCGAGGCCGGCGCGCTCAAGCTCGATCCCGCCACCACCGGCGGCGTCTCGGTTCCCAACGCCGGCTTTGAAAGCCCCGCCTACGCTTCGCAAGGCTGGTCCTACAATCCAAGCGGCACCGCTTGGACCTTCGTTTCCTCTGGAGGAACCGCGTCGAACAACACCCCTTGGGTCGGGACGTCTCCGGAGGGCGTTCAGGTCGCTTATCTTCAAAACAACGGCACCATGAGCACGGAAGTGACCGCCAGCGCGGACGGCCACTACCGCCTTTCGTTCGTCGCGTCGAACCGCCCCGGCTACCCGGCCAGCGGACTGGTGGTCACGCTCGATGGAATTTTGCTGGGCGTCCTCCCGCCGGACCACATCGGGAGAGGCGGCGATTTCAACCGCTTCGAACTTCCCGCCATCCGCATCAGCGCGGGAACGCACACGCTCGCCTTCCAAGGCCAGCAAAACGGCGCGGACAGCGACACGCTCATCGACGATATCCACTTCATCGCCACGGAAGCCGGAGCCCTCCCCGACGGGACGACTCTTGCCCTCACGGGAGCAAGCTCGGCCTTCGAACCCGGACCAGCTACGGTCACGCTCGACTCCCTCGCCGGCGTGGCGGGCAGCGCCGTGAACCTCGACAATACCGGTCTCGTTATCACCGGCAACGACCACGCCGCCGTCTTCGCGGGCACACTAACAGGAAATGGATCTGTCACGGTCGATGGCACGCTCCGCTTGGTAGGCGATGCCGTGCTAAGCTTCACCGGACCCTTCACCAACAACGGCCTCCTCGACGTCATGACCTGGAACGGCACCCTGCCCGCAGGATTCGTCAACAACGGCATCGTGCTCGACCGCGGCAAGGTGAAGATCGACACCTTCACAAAATCAGGACCTGCGTTCACCCTGAGCATGACCGGCTACAAGGGTCACCACTATCAGCTCCAGTGCAGCGACGACCTCGCAGGGCCATGGCTCAATATCGGGACCTCACAGATTGGCGCGGGAGCAGATCTGATGTTCACCGATTCAACAGATAACAATGCGCGACGTCGCTTCTATCGTGTTTCGGTCAGTCCATGAGACCTCCGTCGCATGGATTCACATCGACCTCTGAATCGAATCATGAACCGCCAACCAGTGAACATCGTTTCACTACGCCCTGCGATTCGCGGCCTTGCGCGATTACGCCTGACGGGCATCTGACGTATTGCCCGAAAACTGGTGCACTGACCTTGGTGCTACCCAGCAGCTGACCGGCACTCGGGTGACATTGAGATCGCGCAGGTCATACTAAGCGTAGTTCTCCCAGAAACGTCGCGGATGTTCATCCAGCTCTCTGCCCGATAACTCACGGAGTCTCACGCCCAAGTGAGTAAATCCACTCAGCCGATTACCGAAAATCACGAGTTTGACCCCCGAAGAATTTATGTTAGGTACCTCCATTGCGGAAAAATCCGCAGCAAACAACGAATCCAAGACACCATGAAAATCCGTCCATTCCTGATCGCTGCATCACTTCCATTCGCGCTCGCAGCCTGTGGTGAAAAAGCCGAAAAACCAGCCACCGAGACCGCTCCTGCTGAAGCCGCTCCTGCTGAAGCCGCTCCTGCCGAAGCCGCTCCTGCCGAGACCGCTCCTGCCGAGACCGCTCCTGCCGAGACCGCTCCTGCCGAAGCCGCTCCTGCCGAGACCGCTCCTGCCGAGACCGCTCCTGCTGAGACCGCTCCTGCTGAGACCGCTCCTGCTGAGACCGCTCCTGCCGAAGCCGCTCCTGCTGGCCAATAATACAGCAAACAACGTTTCTCACGCCCCGGCCCGCTTTCGAGTGGTCCCGGGGCTTTTCATTTCAACACAGCCGAACAATCCGGTCCCTGCGAAATTCGGTGCCGACTCCCTTCCCGTCTCTCACCCAGAGCTCTCAATCCAACCCCACTCGCCTCTTGCCAAGAGGGTCCCGACGCAAGACAGTCTCGATGTCATCTTCACGATCCCACGCCCATGAACTTCCGCTTCGCTTGGCTCGCACTTCTCGCCACTTCCAGCCTTGGCCAAGCCCAACAAGGCACTCCCCCCTCGACCGCGCCGGGCGCCGCAAAACGCACCGCTCCTGCAGGCGCATTCGAAGTCAATGGGCTGGCTGCCATCGTCAACGGACGAGTCATCACGAAAAACAAGGTGGGCTTCATGCTCTCCCCCATCTTCGCCCAACTTGCCGCCCAGTTCCCACGCCGCGGCCCGGAGTTCGAACGCCAGGTGCTCGAAGCGCGCGAAAAAATCCTCCAGGAACTGATCGATCGGGAGATCATCATCTCCGAGTTCAAAGCTCTTGAGAAAAAAGGCGCGAATCTCCCTGACCACGTGGTCGACAAAGAGATCGCCCGTCAGATTCGTTCCAATTACAACGGCGACGAAACCCGCTTTCAGGAAGAACTCAAGCGAGCCCGCATGACACGGGACGGTTATCGCAAGATGACCCGCGAGCAGCTCATCGTCCAAGCGATGCGCGCGGAGCACTTCTCCGATGCCCCGCCGCCTCTCCCCGGTGAAATCGCCGGCGAATACGCGGAAATGAAGGATAAGCTCCGCGACACCACGAAAGACAAGATCACCTTCCACAAGATCTTCCTTCCACGCCAAGACTCGCAAAATCCTCTCGCCACGCCAGAAAGCCAACTCGCCCTCGCCGAACAACTGGCCACCGACATCAAAAACGGCAGCGATATCACCGAGCTGGCGAAAAAGCATTCTCGCGATGCCTTCGCGGAGGAGGGAGGCTTTCAACAGGATCTTCCCCGCACCGATCTCGCCACCGAGTTCGCATCGATCATCTTCGCTGGAAAAGACGGCGACGTCCTCGGCCCCTTGGAAGATCCCGCCGGGTTCACCGTGGTGAAAATTACCCGCATCAGCCCCGGCCCCGCCCCGGCTCTTAGCGAGGTCCGCGAAATGGTCGAGGAGCGCGTCCGGACCAAGAAAAGCTCCACCGCTTACGAAAAGTGGATGGCCAGCAAGCGCCGCAGCGCGGTGATCCAACGCAAACTCTGAACTCTCCCTCAACGAGACCCCATGCCACGCATCCTCATCACTCTGGGGGATCCCGCAGGCATCGGCCCCGAGCTTGTCGCCAAAGCACTGAAATCCGATCAGTTGCCCAGAGGATTCGATTTTCAGGTAATCGGCGATGCCGCAGGTTTCACGCCCGGCAAACCCGACGAACGCTCTGCCTCCGCTGCCCTCCAGTGGCTTGAAACATCTGTTGGAATTCTCAAGTCGGACCCCGACGCCCTTGCGGTCGTAACCGCTCCGGTCTCGAAAGCGAGTCTCCAAAACGCAGGATTCCCATTTCCGGGACAGACGGAATTTTTTGCAGAACGCTTTGGTATCGAAAAATTTGCAATGTGTTTGAGCGGCGCCACCCTCAGCGTCGGACTGGCGACGATTCACATCCCTCTTGCCAAGGTTTCAAGCAAGCTCTCAAGTCAATCAATTGTTTCAAGTGGGCGCCTGCTTGCCGACTTTGCGCGGCGCCGCTTCCGACGTGAACCACGGATCGCCGTCGCCGGCCTGAATCCTCATGCCGGGGAAAACGGTCGTTTCGGCGATGAGGAGAACCGAATCATCCAGCCGGCCATCGAGACACTGAATCGCGAACTGCCCGGAGTTTTCAGCGGTCCACATGTGCCCGATGCGATTTTCCGCCGCGCCGCCCTGGGTGAGTTCGACGCAGTTCTTGCGATGTATCACGATCAGGGGCTGATTCCTCTCAAACTCCTCGATTTCGACAGCGGTGTGAATGTCACCCTCGGCCTCCCCAAACCGCGCACCAGCCCCGATCACGGCACTGCCTTCGACATCGCAGGACAGGGCATCGCCCGCCCCGATTCATTGATCCATGCGATCCGACTCGCCTGCGAACTCGCCTAATCCCATGCTCTACGACAGCGCAGCCGATGTCCTGATCAAGGCACTCCGGGGCCACGCTCTCACGCCCGCACAAGCCGCCACCCGCTCGGGCCTGAGCGAGTCCAAAGTCACCGCAGCCTGCCGAGGCCAAGCCGACACAAATGAACTGACTCAACTCGCGCTCGCCCTCGAACTCAATCCCACCGCACTCGCCAAGCTCGAGCAACATCAACCCAATCCTCGAGCCCCCTCGTGGATCGAACGATTAAAACTTACGTTTGATGACGATGGCGTGAATGCCTGGCTCTGCGACGCCGGCGAAGGCTGCCACCTTATTTTCGACACTGGAGCAGGCGAGAACGACATCCGACACGAGCTCGACCAGCGCGGTTTGGGACAAGTGCATGTCCTGATCACTCACGAGCATGCCGATCATGTCGGAGGACTCCGTGGCCTCAACGGGCGCACTTTATCGGTCCATCGTCCAGCGACCGGACTCCAGCCCAACATCCATCTGCATTTCGGAAATCTCAAAGTCCGCAGCATCTCCCTACCCGGCCACTGCGATGGAGCCCTCGGCTTTGTGGTCGATGCCGCCGGCTTTTCTGTCTGCATCACCGGAGACGCGCTCTTTGCCGGCTCCATCGGCGGCTGCCCATCCACTCAAGCCTACCAACAGGCCTTGGCCGCTCTGCGCAACAACGTGATGTCGCTCCCGGACGATACCCTGCTTCTTCCGGGACACGGCCCCGCCACCACGGTCGGGCTCGAGCGCAGCGCGAATCCTTTTTTCGCCCGAGCCTCCGGCTGAAGCCGGAGTCGCGACTTACTCGCCGATCGATTCCATCTCGTCGCGCATCCGCTCCATCAGCCGCTCCATGTCCTCCATGTGGCGCCGCAGACGTTCGGCTGATCCCGGCTCGATCGGCATCGCTCGGGGTGCCCCCTGCCCCTCATCCGAAGCCTCCTGCCGGGCCAGCTCACGACGATCCCGACGCTGCTCGGCAATCACCTCCCGGGCCTCTTCCATCGTCAAAGGATCTCGCAACAACAGGGCCCGAATCGCCCGCGACGGGATGATGAAACTGCTCGTCCGATCCTCCCGCGCGATCGAAATTCCTACGACCTTGCCATCGAGATCCAGCACCGGACCACCGCAATGGTCGCGCTGCAATTGCATGTCGCTCTGAATGACCGATGGAAAACCATCACTTACCAGACTGGGAACCGTGCCCATGGACTTCATTTGACGAAGCTGGGAACTCGGAAACTGCGGATAATTTTCACTCCGCTCCCCTAACTTGGCCTCAACGCCCGCTTCGACGCCATCCCGGACGTAGCGGATTTTCAGGGAGTCCCCCGGCCCATAATCGGCCAGAGTGGTCTTCATTTCCCAAAGACTGCCGATCTCACGGTCGCCGATCGAGAGAATGATGTCCCCCTCTCGCAAGCCCGCCGCACCCGCTCCACTCCCTTCCTCAACGCCAAGAATTCTCACCCCCTTGCCCGTATGTTCATCGTCCAGACGAACCCCGAGAAATCCCCGATCCTCATCACGAAGCGAGCGCTCCTCCACCGCCACTACCCCAACGCAAGCCGGGGTCTCATCGGGCGAGGCCGCAATCAAAAAACGCCCCACTCCCGGCGGCTCGGCATCAGAAAAAACGACTGGACGGAATTGAGCGCCTTCAAGTCGCAAGAGCGCTAGATCCTCATCCTGATAGACCCCCTGCACCGTCGCCTCCGCCGTCGTCCCATCACCACCGACCACTTGGATCCGCCCCCTCGCCATGGCAATCTCACTCCATTTGGTCAGCACCTTGCTGCCATCGCCGATCACCGTGCCGAAGACCACCGGGCGCTTGCCACGGCCGGTATCAGCCCACACCCAAACCGTCGATGCCACCGCAGTCTGCGAAACAGGGCGGATCGCATCGAAGAATTCCACCGTCTGCTTCTGAACCGCCAGCTTCTCCTCCGGCCTTATCAGGGGAGCCTCACCGCGCCCTTGACCGAAAATCCCAGTCATCAGGGTCGCCTGAACCACGACCACCAAAGGTCCCAATTTCATCATCGGATTGGATTTCATCAGCGTGCCTGTTGAAGCTCATTGAGTTGCTTGAGCTCCACTTCAACTTCAAATTCTCCAGACTCGCGAAGTCCACCGACCTTCACCTTGTCGCCCGCCTCCCTTTTCGCAAGCAGGACCAAAAGATTGCTCCCGTCACGCACCCGCTTGCCGTCGATCGAACGAATCACATCCCCCTTCCGCAAACCGGACTTCGCGGCGTGCTCGGTGACCGCGGAAATGACCACCCCACCCCCACGAAGCGCCCGACCGATCCCGATCCCTAAAACCGCGCGCTCGTCGTTCTGCAACGGATTCATCTGCAACTCACCCCAAACCTCGCCCGCCAATAGGCGATCCCAATCATCCCGAAATCCATCCACCCCAGCGTGATTGTTGTTCTTCAAGGCCAAGCCAATCGACGAATTGATGCCAACCACCCGGCCATCCAAATCAAACAAAGGCCCGCCGGAATCCCCACCAATCAGCGTGCAATCCGTCGTCAGGAAATTTCCCGGCCCGTCGGAAACCACCCGACCAAACCTCAACGGCGCGGGCCGAGCGGGATCAAAACCCGCCGAGTGCCCCATGGCGATCACCCAGTCGCCCGCCTTCAATGGCTTCGACTCCCCACGCTCCATGAACGGCCATGGCCCGGCTTCGACGATCCTCACCAGCCCGATGTCCTTGGAGAGATTCGCCCCCAAGACCTTCCCGGAAACCTGCTTGCCGTCTGAAAAAACCACCGCCACCTCCTCGACGCCTTCCACCACGTGCGCTGCGGTCAAAATCAGTCCGTCAGCACTCACCAAAACACCGGATCCCGATGATCCCGTGACCTCCGCAATCAAGGCCACCGTTGCCGGCTTCGCCTTCGCCGCCACCGACAGAACCCGTGCCTCGAGCGTGCGGATACCATCGATCGATCCCGCCGATTCCCCGGCACCCAGCGCCGTGCATTGAAGGGCCAAAACCAGAAAAGCGGCCGCTACATGAAAAATTCCCGTTTGCTTCATCGCTTTGTCACACGTCATAGCGACACCGTCGATCGTCCTCGTCTGAGACCCGATATCGACATCGCCTCCGCCGAAGATCCGCGGTAATCTCACCAAGTCCATGCCGAAACCAACCACGAAGGACGCAGGCAGCATGTCCAACCGCAAAAAATCCCCGCCCAGCAAGCCCGTCGGCCTCGGATCGGTTCTCGTGTTTTGGCCATTTCTCATCTTCCACGCATTCCTCAGGCCCCTTCCCTTTCTGATTCGCCTTCCACTCCGCCTAGGTGGCGACCTTGCCATCGCGGGACTCTACGCCGCGCTCGCACTCGCCGTTTTCTACTACGTCCGCGCCCAACCCTACGACATGGCCAAGGTGGAGGAAATGCCTCAGCGCACCATCGTTTACGACCGCCGCGGAGCAGAGCTCGGACGAATCCACGGGGAAAAACGCGACGTCATTGATTACTCGCGCATCTCCCCCGACTTCCTCGCAGCCATCCTGGCACGTGAGGACGAACGCTTTTACAACCACGGCGGCGTCGACTGGATCGGTGTCGGCCGAGCGGTCATCGAAAACCTCAAGCGCGGCGGCATCGAGCAGGGCGCCTCCACCCTGACCATGCAGCTCGCCCGGAACAGCTTTCCGCTGTCGTCCAAGTGGCTCGAGTTCTCAGGCAAGTTCCAGGAACTCGACCGGAAGTTCCTCGAAGTCGCCGTCGCCTACCGCATCGAGGCCCACTACGAAAAGGACGAGATCATCACCCACTACGTGAACCGTATTTTCTGGGGCCATTCGATCCGCGGCATCGAGGAAGCCGCGCGTACCTACTTCGAAAAACACGCCCGCGATCTCACCCTCTCCGAGTCCGCCCTCCTCGCCGGCATTGTCCGCGGACCCAATGCTTTTTCCCCGTTCAACGATATCGAAAAAGCCGTCCGCGAACGCAACAGCACCCTCGACCGCATGGTCATCGCCGGCTCGATCAAAGAAGAGGAAGCCGCTGCCGCGAAAAAAGACGCGATCACCGTCCGCCCCGAATGGCGCCGGATCTTCCATGACAGCTATGCGATGGATGCCATTCGCCGGGAACTGGAGCGGATTCTCGAAGAAGAAAACATCGAACTCGGCGGTCTGGAAATCACCACCACCATCGACCACCTCATTCAGAAAAAAGCCGAAGAAGCCCTCGATGCCAAACTGCGCCAAGTCGAACGCAGCCCCGGCTACCCCCACCCGACCCGCGCCGCTTGGCAAGCCCTGCCCATCACCGCCAAAACCCGCCCCGCCTATCTCCAAGGCAGCGTGGTCGCCATCGAGAACCTCACCGGAGCCGTCCTCGCCATCGTCGGCGGCCGCAACGCCGACGAATCCAAGTTCAACCGCGCCCTCCAAGGCCGTCGCCAAATCGGCTCCGTCTTCAAGCCCTTCGTTTACCTCGCCGCCTTCGATGCCGGAGTCCGCCCAAATACCTTGGTCAGCGACGGCCCCATCGCCCGGGGCGAAATCAAAGGGGCCGGCAACTGGCGGCCACAGAACTCCGACGGCAGCTTCGGCGGCATGCAACCCGCTTCCTACGGACTGATCCGCTCGCGCAACACCATGTCCGTACGCCTCGGCAATCGCGCCGGGATCGACAAGGTCGCCGACATCGCCCTCTCCGCTGGCTTCGAAACCCCCGTCCCCAAGATGCCCACCTCCTACCTCGGCGCTTGGGAGGCAAGCACCTACGAGGTCGCTTCAGCTTACACGGTCTTTCCTAACAGCGGACGACGCTTCCCTCCCCGGATCATCGACGAAATTCGCGACCGCAAAGGCAACGTCCTCTACAAAAACGACCGCATCTCCTACGAAGCCACCAGCCCCGGTTCCTCTTGGACCGTTTCCAACATCCTTCGCGAAGTCACCACCCGTGGCACCGCCGCATCGGTCAAATCGCTCGGCTTCAACAAACCCTGCGGTGGCAAAACCGGCACCACCAACGATTACAAAGACGCTTGGTTCGCTGGCTACACCTCGAGCGTTACCTGCGCCGTGTGGGTCGGTCTCGACACACCCAAAAAGATCATCGACCGCGGCTACGGCTCCACTCTCGCCCTGCCGATCTGGGTCGAGGTGATGAAAACCGCCGACAAACTTGGATACAAAGCGGAAGGACTGAAATCCCAACTCTCCTTCGTGGAATGCCGAATCTGCCGCAGCTCCGGAAAGCGAGCCACCATCGGCTGCGAAGCTGCCAGCGAAAGCTACACCGACAATCTACCCATCGACCTCGCCCCACCCACCAACGATCTTTGTCCCATCCACCCCGCTCGCGCGCTCGAGATCGACGAGACATCCACGACACGCCCCCCACGCGCGCAGCCGGTCGACGAGACCGTGCCCCTCACAAATCCCTTTCGTGAGGAAGCAGAAGCCCCACTCCGCGCCCTCCCTGTGGAAGAAGATTGAAAGCCACCCGGAATTTCCATCGGCAATCCCCCCTCATCCCTCTTCACTCCGGCGTCCCGCATGTCCACCTGGCACCCCATTCGAAAAACCCCAGCCTGGCTTGCCTGGATGCCGGACTGGCTGAAAACGACCCTGATGTGGTCGCTCAAAATCGGCCTCGTCGTCTCCCTCGTCGGCCTCACCATCGTCATCTACTACTTTTCCAAAGCCGCGCGCTTCGATCTCGCCGAAGTCGCCGACATGCCTGCCCGAACCACCATCCTCGACCGCCATGGCAAGGAACTCGGCAGCGGAGGCGGCAATACCCGCCGACTCATCCAGCGCGACGACATCCCGAACTTCCTTGTCGATGCCCTCCGCGCCCGCGAGGACGCGCGCTTTTTCGAGCACGGCGGCGTGGACTACCGCGGCCTCGCACGCGCCACCCTGCGCAACGTGAAGGATGGCGACTTCACTCAAGGTGCCTCCACTCTGAGCATGCAGCTCGCCCGCAATACCTTCGAAATCCGCGACAAATCCATCCAACGCAAGCTGCTCGAGATCGCCCTGACCCTCCGCCTCGAATCCCGCTACTCCAAAGACGAGATCCTCGCCCACTACCTCAACCGCATCTACTTCGGCGCGGGTTGCCACGGCATCGAACAAGCCGCACGCACTTACTTTGGCAAACCCACTTCCAAACTCAACGAGGCGGAAAGCTCCCTGCTCGTTGGCATCATCCGCGGCCCCCACATCTTCTCACCTTTTCGCAATCTCGATGCCGCCAAAGCCCAGCAATCGGAGGTGCTCGCTCGCATGAAAACGATGGGCCTGCTCGACGATTCCGAGGTACAGCGCATCAAAAAAATCCCCATCTCTCTGGTGCCCCAAGAAGCACGGGTCTCCGAGCGCTCCTACGCGCTCGAAGCCATCCAAAAAGAACTCCAAACCATCCTCGACGACGAGGATATCCGCGACGGCGGCCTCACCGTCCGGGCAACGCTGGACGCCGCCTGGCAACTCCGGCTCGAGACCGACCTCTCCGAATCCCTTCGCCGCATCGAAGCCTCCAAAACCTGGCGCTATCCCGTCCACGCCAGGCACCAGGCCGGCACCGAACCCGCCTACCTGCAATGCTCAGCCATCACTCTCGAAACCAAAACCGGCGGCATCCTCGCCCTCATCGGCGGCCGCGATTACCTCGACTCCCGCTTCGATCGTAGCACTGGCGCACGGCGCGACCTCGGTGCCGCCTTCGAACCCTGGATCGCCGCCGCCGCCGCAGAGCGCGGCCGACTCGTCCTACCCGGCAAACCCGTCCAAACCGGACGCCAAATCGGACCCAAAGAAACCATCCGCATTGCCCGGCGCTGCGGCATTACCGGTCCTTTCCAAGCGACCGAAGACCTCTTCCGAGGAAGCGCCGCGGCCACCCCGCTCGAACTCGCAACCGGCCTCGCCACGCTTGGCAACGAAGGCAAGCGCCCCCGCCCATTCCTCATCCAGTCCATCACTTCCGCCGAAGGAAAAACCCTCTACACCGCCCGCATCGATACCAACCCGGCCATCGGGCGGCAGGCGGCACGAGAAGCGGCGGCACTCCTCGAGAGAAACTCCGGCACCCGCGTCCATGGCGGCGCGACCGGCTCGGGGCGCGACGCATGGCTCGCACGACTCGGGCCCAAGGGCTCCACCGCCATCTGGGTTGGCTTCGACCAACCCCAGCGCATCAGTTCCGCCACCCAACTCAACGCTGTCCTCGACGACATCGCCGGCCGCCTCGGCAACTGAAGCTGAGCTTCAGCCACACCGTCCTAACAGCTTTGACTCCACCGCCTCCCCCGTCCATTTTCCTACGCATGAAGGCAATGCAATTCGAGCAAGCGGTCGAAGCCATTCTCCAACGCGAGAAACGCTACGATCCTCTCGCCTATCTCTTTCTGAAGGAGGCCCTCGACTTCACCCTGAAACGCGCTGCCGATGCGAACGACGGCCAATCCCGCCATGTCAGCGGGGCCGAACTCTGCCACGGATTCCGCGATCTCGCCGTCCAGGAATTCGGACCCATGGCCGGGACGCTGATGATCGAATGGGGCCTCCGCGAAAGCCGCGACATCGGCGAAATGGTCTTCCATCTCATCGATGAACAGATGTTCGGGAAACAGGACAGTGACTCGAAAGACGACTTCGCCGATGCCTACGATTTCCACGAAGCCTTCGTGAAACCCTTCCAACCGAAAAAAGCGGCGGCCCTACAGCCCGCACCAGGTCTCTAACAAATCGATCATCGCAGAAGCGGAAGCAGCCCCGGTCTCGATCACTTCGCCGTGGTCCAAGGCGCCCGGCACTAGCCCCGCGGCCCAGTTCGTCAGACAGGAGAAACCCGTGACCCGCATCCCGAGGGCCCGCGCCTGAATCGCCTCCAGCACCGTGCTCATCCCCACCGCGTCGGCGCCGAGGACCCTCAGCATCCGGATCTCTGCCGGCGTCTCATACTGCGGCCCCCGCAAGCCCGCGTAAACTCCCTCGAAAAGTGGCATCCCGCGCGCGACCGCTACGGCTCGGAATTCTTCCCGGAACCCGGCGTCGTAAATCTGACTGAGATCGATGAAATTCGCCCCACCCTCCAACGGCGAAGTCCCCGTCAGATTCAACTGGTCGCTCAGCATCATCCATCCACCCGGCGGATGCCCCGGATGCAGGGTGCCCGCCGCATTCGTTAGGATCAAATGCCCAACACCCCACTCGCGCATCCAACGCACCCCGGCCACCACCGCTTTCGCATCGTGCCCTTCATAAAGATGCACCCGACCCTGCATCACGATCACTTCCCTCCCGCCCAGCCGCCCGAACAAAAACCGCCCGGCATGCCCCGCCACTGTCGATACCGGCAAGCCCACCTCGCCAAATCCGACTTCCCGCTCCACCCGCACCCTCGATGCAAGGGCCCCCAAACCCGATCCCAAAACAATCCCCAGCACTTGCTTCATGCCCGCCATCCTGCCTCGCACGCGGCGCGCCACTCAAACTTCAAATCCCACAGCGACCCGCATCACAGTCCCCGATACTCCGAGGCCAAACGCTTCGCTGTCGCGACCGTGTTCCGATGCAGTTTCGCAGTGAACTCTGCCTGACGATTGTAGCCTCCTCCGTAGAGCACCGCCACCGGCACCCGATTGCGAATGAAGGCACGCAGTAAAACCTCGTCGCGACGTTGCAGATCCTTCACCGAAAGATGCATCTGACCAAATCGGTCGTTCCGATGATTGTCCGCTCCGGCAATCCAAATCACCAAGTCCGGAGCGAAAGCATCCAAAGCGCCGGCCAAGGTACCGAACAACTGCTTGAGATACATCTCCCCCTCGACGTAGCGCACGGTCTCGATATCCATGGTCCCCGCCACCTTCCGCGATGGATCATTCCTGCCGACGTGAATCGAATAGGTGAAGACCCGTGGATCATCGCCCAGAATCGCCGCGGTACCATTACCCTGATGCGCATCGGTATCCACCACCATCACCTTGATCCCCGGCTGGCGCATCTGCAGGTCACGGATGGCGATCGCCACGTCGTTGAACACGCAATAGCCCTCGCCTCGCTCCCGAAAGGCATGATGCGTCCCACCCGCGAGGCACACCGCCACGCCTTCGGTCAAAGCCGCATGACAGGCCTGCCGCGTCGCCTCCACTTCGGTCGCACTCCGCTGGTAAAGCTGCGGCGTCACCGGCAAACCCAACTGCAACTGCTCCTTACGCCCGAGCAATCCGGAATAAATCCGCTCGATGTAGTCGCTCTCGTGCACGGTCCGCAACAGGTGGGAGTCCGCCACCTTCACCTCCACGATCTCCTCCGGTCGCAGAACCCCACCCTCCAGCAGCATGTCCTTGGAAATACGGAACTTCTCCATCGGAAACGGATGTCCCGACGGCAACTGAAGCTCCAGATCCTGAGAGTAGAAGCAGCGCATGCGTGCCACCACCGAACCACAAGCCCGCCCCCTTGCCCAACGGAATTTCCCGCCAAGATCCCCGACCTGCTTCTTTGACAGCCCCGCCCCCGACTGATAGCCCTGCCCCACTCATGAAAAACCCCAACCCGCCCGACTGGGAAAGCCTCGCCCACAACCCGGGCTTCACCGCCCTGCTCGACGCCAAGAAACGCTTTGTCATCCCCTGTTGCGTCTTCTTCCTGCTCTACTACTTCGCCCTCCTCTACCTCGTCGGTTGGCATCCCGAGCTGATGAAAAAAACCATCCTCGGTAAAATCAACGCCGCCTACCTCTTCGCTCTTTCCCAATTCTTCATGGCTTGGGGCATGGCCTGGCTCTACATGCGACGCGTCGCAGCCCTCGACCGCATGGCGGCCGATGTCATCCAGCACGAAACCCACTAACCCCACACACCGATGACTCTCCTCATGTTCCTCGCCTTCGTGGTCGCCACGCTCGGCATCACCGTATGGAGCGCCCGGAAAAACACCGGCTCCAGCGCGTACTTCGCCGCAGGACGTTCCATCACCGGTTGGCAAAACGGACTCGCCGTCGCAGGCGACTACATGTCCGCGGCCTCCTTCCTCGGCATCTCCGGCATGATCGCCTTTTTCGGCTTCGATGGCTTCATGTATTCCGTCGGCTTCCTGGTTGCCTACCTCACCGTTCTCTTTGTCGTCGCCGAACCCCTTCGCAACGCCGGCAAATACACCATGGCCGATCTCCTCGCCTATCGACTCCAAGCAAGGCCCGTCCGCGCCGCGGCATCCCTCAGCACCCTCACCGTCTCGACCTTCTACATGGTCGCCCAAATGATCGGAGCCGGCGTCCTCGTCAGCACCCTGCTCAAGGAATACACTTGGATCACGCCAAACATCGCCATCGCCGGGGTCGGTGTGCTGATGATCGTTTACGTCGTCTTCGGCGGCATGCACGGCACCACCTGGGTCCAGATCATCAAGGCCATCCTCCTGATGAGCGCCACCTTCGTCCTCAGTTTCCTGGTGATGAAGCAGTTCGATTTCAGTTTCAGCCGCTTCTTCGACGCCATTTCCGCCCTTACCTACAACGATGCCAAGGGCAACGAGGTCACCCGCAATTTCCTCGAGCCCGGCATGAAGTTTGGAGCTGAAGCCACCGCCAAGACCGGCGGATGGGGGCCTCTCGACCTCATCTCACTCGGCCTCGCGCTCGTCCTCGGCACCGCCGGTCTGCCCCATGTCCTCGTCCGCTTCTACACCGTGCCCGATGCAAAAACAGCACGCGTATCCGTGGTCTGGGCCATGGTCATCATCGGCGTCTTCTACATCCTCACCACCTTCCTCGGCTTCGGCGCGGCGACCCTGCTAAAGCCCCACATGATCGCCAACGAAAACATGGCTGCACCTGAGCTCTCCCACTTCCTCGGCGGCGACATGTTCTTCGCCTTCATCTCCGCCGTGGCCTTTGCGACCATCCTCGCCGTGGTCGCCGGACTGACCATCAGCGCCAGCACTTCCTTCGCCCACGACTTCTACACGAACGTCCTCAACCACGGCAAAGAAGTCGCCCCCCACAAGGAAGTCCGCATCGCCCGCATCGCCGCTTTCTTCGTCGGCGGGATCTCGATCGTTCTCGCGATCGTCTTCCAAAACATCAACGTCGCCTTCCTCGTCGGACTCGCCTTCGCCGTCGCAGCCTCGGCCAACCTGCCCGTGATCGTGCTGTCGATCTTCTGGAAACGCTTCAATACCACCGGAGCCGTCACCGGCCTGCTGGTCGGACTGCTTAGTAGCATCCTCCTCATCCTCATCAGCCCCAGCGTGATGGGCATCGACGGTCCGGAGGTCGTCGCCGCGAAACGCCGCCTCATCCAAGCTCAAGCCTGGTTCCCACTCACCAATCCCGGTATCGTCAGCATTCCTCTCGGCTTCCTCGCCGCCATCCTCGGCAGCCTCGTCCGCCGCGAGCCCGACGCCGAAGCCAAGTTCGCCGAATTCAGCGTTCGAGCCCACACCGGCCTCGGCGCGGAAAAGGCCAGCGACCACTGAGACCGATATCGCGGGGCGGTTCGATTCCATGAAGACCACTTTCATCGTGCGCATCGCCGCCCCGCTCGCCTTCGCCTATTTTCATCCGAGCTGCCCCGCCGCGGAAATCGCCCACCCCTCGCCCGCCGCCAGCCCCGAGCACGCCTTCACACTTCACGGTAAAAACCTCGCCACGCGATCCGCCGGCAAGACCGATCACGAAAGCTTCCCGCTGTTCTTTCGCGACCTCACAGGCGACGCCGCCCTCGCCAAATTCCACTTCGAGTGGCTCGATACCGCCGAACCCGTTCGCGAATACCAACGGCGCTTCGACCCGCGCAGCGGCATCGCCACCACCCGCTTCGAGCGCGGTAACGCAGGCTTCACTGCCACCAGCTTCATTTCACACGACACCGACCTTTTCGTCCTCCACCTCCGAACGGACAAACCGGGCCAACTCAGCTTCCGCACTCGTCTCAGCAGCGGCGATGCCCAGGGCGAGGTCGAAGACCGCCGCATCCTCAAGCTCCCCAAGGCCAGAGCGTGGATCTTCCCGATGGAATCCGAGGTCAGCCCCGGAGAGCACGAAATCAGCGTCCATGGCGAAGGCGAAGCGCTCATCCTCGTTGCCGCTACCAACCACCCGAAGCAGCTGCCCATTTCCAAGGGCCACCTCGCGACACTCGGCTTCGGCAACGCCGGAATCCCCGACCTCCACGCCGTCTGGACCCGCTTGCTCGCCCGACAAGAATCGACCCGGCACGCCGCGCCGGCATCTTCCGACGAATCCCGCTGACCGACCAACCTTAGCCTCCACCCTGCGGTGCCCCGCCACTCCGCGCTTGCACCCCGCCCCATCCCACCGTATCCCCCTTCCAACCATGGCCAGCACGCCCGCAATCAGCCTCCGAAAAGGACACGCCGTCCGTCACAACAACGACGTCTGCGTCGTCATCTCCCACGAACTCAAAACGCCCCCGCGCATGGCGTCCTACGTGGTGATGTCCATCCGCAGCGTTTCCAACAAGAAGGTCTCCAACCTGCGCCTCACTTCCAACGACTCGATGGAGTCGGTTCTTTTGGAGCGCATCCCGCACGAATACTCCTACAAGGACTCCGGCGGCTACCACTTCCTCAACAACGAAACTTTCGACGACGTCGCCGTCCACGATGACATCATCGACAGCGTTCGCAACTACCTGATCGAGGGCAACACCTACACCCTCCTTTTCGCCGACGGACTCGTCGCCGATATCGAATTGCCACCGTCGATGGAGATGATCGTGACCGACTCGCCAGAAGGCGTGAAAGGCGACTCCGCAAGCAATGCTTACAAGTCCGCAACCATGGAAACCGGCCTCGTCGTCCAGGTCCCGCTCTTCATCAATCCCGGCGAGCGGCTGATCATCAAGACCGACGACGCCTCCTACCTCGGCCGCGCCTGATCCTGATCCGCTTTATCCAAGGCCGATCCCACTCCAGGGTCGGCCTTTTTTCATGCCCGCGCAGCCCAACAAAAAAGCGCCCCGCCGTCTCCAGCGGGGCGCGCGACGCACGAAAATCGTTCGCAAAATCTCTCAAATCTCAGCCACCGGAAGCTGAACCACTTCGTCGCGCACCTTCTCGGCCAGAGCCGTCGAGAGATAACGCTCGGTGGACGAGCAACCGACCGTGACGATTCGCTTGCCCTGAAACTCAGGCCGCTTGGCCAACTGAATCGCCGACCAGACATTGGCACCGGTCGAAATCCCGGCGGGGAAACCCTCGAGCTGATTCAAGGCCTGTGCCGTCGCGAGAGCGTCCTCGTTGGAAATCTGAATCACCTCATCGATGATACCGACGTTCAGGTTCTTCGGGATGAAACCCGCACCGATCCCTTGGATCATGTGCGGACCGGGAGCACCGCCGGAAATCACTGGGCTGGCGATCGGCTCAACTGCGAACGACTTCATCGCAGGATTCCGCGCCTTGAGAACCTCGGACACACCGGTCAAGGTGCCACCCGTTCCCACCCCAGCCACGAAGGCATCGATCCGCCCCTCCGTGTCGCGCCAGATCTCCTCGGCGGTCGTTTCACGGTGAACCTGAGGATTTGCAGGATTATCAAACTGACCCGGACCAAATGCCCCCGGCGTCTCTTCCAACAACTTCTTCGCCATCGCAATCGCTCCGCCCATGCCACGAGCACGAGGTGTCAAAACCAGCTCGGCACCGAGCAAGCGCAACAAAACGCGACGCTCGATCGACATGCTTTCCGGCATGGTCAGGATGATCCGATAGCCCTTCGCCCGAGCGACGAAAGCCAACGCAATCCCGGTGTTGCCGGACGTCGGTTCGATGATCAAGCCACCGGGCTTGAGCAATCCATCGCGCTCGGCGGCCTCGATCATCGCTTTGCCGATACGGTCCTTCACACTGAAGAGCGGATTGAAGAACTCGGCCTTCACCAGAATCTCAGCGCCGAGACCCTCGGTCAGCTTGTTCAGGCGGATCAATGGGGTGTTGCCGATGGTATCGGCGATCGTATTGGCGATTGGCATGACTTAAAAACGGGTTGGAACGTGCGGATATTGACGCCGCGGAAGCGGGTGACTCCATGAAAATTTAACGAAAGCTCGTCACCTCACCAAAGCCGGGCGGCGTATCCCCGATGAAATAAACGTCCCGGTCCGGCCGCGACCCGGGAGCATGGATGTCCAGCATCACCAGTTCTTCCTCAGCCGTGACGAATCCATGAGTCGTCCCTGGCGGCAGACGCAGGAAATCCCCCGCACGCAGCTCGTGCTCGATTCCATCCAGCACCGCGATCCCCCGCCCGCGGATCACGAGATAGAATTCTTCCGCGATGCGATGATAGCTAACCGCCGTCCGCTGACCGGGAGCGATGCGGACCCGATAAGCCGTGGCCGCGCTCTCATCCGCCTCGGGGATCAGGGTCTCGATCTCATACGGCCCCATCGTGACCGCAGCATCCCCCTCGCCTTCTCTCACATGCAGCACTCGCAGCGGCGAATCCATGGAATCAGTGTCAAAACTCAGATCTGGAAATCCGTGTTGCCGGAATCGAGATGCAAACCGCACTCGTACTTCTCGCCATTAAAGCGCGTCGCTTCGGCAGACATGCCATCGACCGCAGGACGAGTGCTATGCCAATCGCCCATCGTCACGTAACCCTTCTCGGCCAGCGGATGACTCGGGAGCCCCTGCTCATGCATGTAGACCGAAATCTGCGCGTCCGCCCAATCAAGGATCGGATACACCTTCAACGTCTTCTTCTGCTGCTCTGCAAAAGGCCTGTCCACCCGCGTGCTGGACTGGCTACGACGCACGCCACTCAGCCACACATCTGCCCCCAACTCTCGCAAGGCGCGGTCCATCGGCTCGATCTTGGTGAGCATGGCGTAGCGGTCCATCCCCTCCCGCCCTTGCTCCCAAAGCGGCCCCCACAGCGCCTCGATCCGCGCAGCCGAATGCGTCGATTGATAAACGCGAAGATCCGTGCCGAAACGTCGCACAAGCTCGTCGGCATAACGGTAGGTCTCCGGGAAATGGTAACCGGTGTCGATGAAGACCACGGGAATTTGCGGAGCGTGATCGGCGATCAGCTTGAGCATTACCGCCGACTGCAGGCCAAAGCTGGTTGATGCCGCCAGCCGCGAGCCGTAGCGCTCATAAAGTCGACTGAGCCGTTCACCAGCCTTGAGAGCCGAGAGTTCGGCGGAAAGCTTTTCAGCCTCCGTGATGGGAAGAGTGTCGGTCATCGGGCTTTTCGGTCCCCGGATTCTCAGAACCCGGTTCAATTCTTGATCGCCTCTTCCTTGATGTTCTTGTGGAAATCGCCGCCCTGCACTGTGGCTGCGACGTAACCCGCACGAATCACGAAGTCGCCAAAACGCTCACCTTCGCTTCTCTCCTTCGCGTAGCGATGAAGGATCGGCGAAAGAAGACCGCGGATCTCACTCGAATGAATATCCTGACGGTAAAGTTTGCTCAAACGCTGCCCCGCGTGACCACCACCGAGGTAGAGATTGTAGCGATCCGGCCCGCGACCGACGAAGCCGATCTCCGAGATGAAAGGCCGCCCGCAGCCGTTCGGGCAACCCGTCATCCGAATCGTGATGGCATCATGCCGCAAACCCGCCTGTTCCAATTCTTCTTCCAAGTCGGTGATGACGACCGGCAGGTAACGCTCCGCTTCAGCCAAAGCCAGGCCGCAGGTCGGCAAGGCGACGCACGCAATCGAAGACAAACGCAACGCGCTTTGCTCATGGCTCCGTGCCATGCCGTATCGCTCAAGCAGTGCCTCGATCTCCGCCCGCTTCTTCACCGAAATATTCGCGATCACCAAATTCTGGTTTGCCGTCAGGCGGAAGTCGCCGTCGTGCACTTTGGCAATCTCCAAGAGTCCGGTTCGCATCGCATATGAAGGCGTGTCGAGCACGCGACCGCCCTCGACGAAAAGGGTGTAATGAAAATTGCCATTCTCGTCCTCGACCCAACCGAAACGGTCGCCGTTGTCGGTAAACTCGTAATCCCTCACCGGACCCAGTTCGTAGCCGAGATACTCGTTCAGCTTGGCGAGGATCCATTCCGGACCGTGGTCGTCCACCGTGTATTTGAAGCGCGAGTGCTTCCGATCGGTACGATCACCGAAGTCTCGCTGCACCAATACCACCTTTTCAGCGACATCGACCACTTGATCCGGCGTGCAGAAACCAATCACGTCCGCCAGGCGCGGATAGGTTGCTTCGTTGCCGTGAGTCGATCCCATCCCGCCACCAACCGCAACATTGTAGCCCACAAGCTTCCCGTTCTCGACGATCGCGATGAACGACAGGCAGTTGGCAAAAATATCGACGTCATTGCTGGGAGGCACGGCAATGGTGATCTTGAACTTCCGGGGTAGATAAGTCTTCCCGTAGATCGGCTCCTGTTCCTCCTCGGTCGACTCGACCTTTTCCCCGTCCAGCCAGATCTCGTGATAGGCACGGGTCGCGGGCGTAAGATGAGTCGAAATGTCCTGGGCCGCCTTCAACACTTCAGCATGCACCGAGGACAGGTAAGGATTCGGATTGCACATCACATTCCGGTTCACGTCGCCGCAAGCAGCGATCGTATCCATCGCCGCCTGATTGATCTCGGCGATGGTTCGCTTGAGGTTGCTCTTGATGATCCCGTGAAACTGAAAGGCTTGTCGAGTCGTCAGCTTGATCGTGCCATTGGCAAACTGGGTGGCCAAGCGGTCCGTCTCGATCCACTGCTGCGGCGTCGCAACCCCACCCGGCACCCGAATCCGGATCATGAAGGAATACGCCTTTTCCAGGCGGTGCTTCCGGCGATCGTTGCGCAAATCGCGATCGTCCTGCTGGTAAGTACCGTGGAATTTCAGCAACTGCTGGTCATCCTCGCACATTGACCCGGTCGACAGGTCGGCCAGACCTTCCGCGATGGTGCCGCGAAGGTAATTGGAACGGGTCTTGATGCCTTCGTTGACGGAGAGTTTCTTTTCGCTCATGGCGTCTAAAAATTGGAGCTTTGAAGTTCTGAATGGGAGATTGCTCAATAGACGTCGCGCTGGTAGCGCTTGGATTTCTTGAGGTCCTCGACGTAGGCCTCAGCGAGTTCTCGTGAGAACCCTCCCTGCTGCTCGACCACCGACACGAGCGCCTCGTGCACGTCATGCGCCATCCGCGAAGCATCGCCGCAAACGTAGAAGTGCGCACCCTCCTGCAACCACCCGTAGAGTTCCTTCGCGCGCTCGAGCATCCGGTGCTGCACGTAAACCTTCTCAGGCTGGTCACGGGAGAAGGCCACGTCGAGCCGACTCAAATTCCCGTCTTTCAAGTGCTCCTGCCACTCGGTCTGATAAAGGAAGTCGTAGGTGTATCGCTGGTCGCCAAAGAACAACCAGTTCTTGCCGCCATGTCCCAGCGCGGCGCGGTGCTCGACGAATGCCCGGAAGGGCGCGACACCGGTGCCAGGGCCCACCATGATGACGGGGGCATCCGATGCTGATGGCAGACGGAAATTCTTATTCTGGTGCGTATAAACCGGAACCTGACCGCCTTGCGCGACCAGATCGGACAAGTAGGTGGACGCCACGCCCTTTTTCGACTGCCCGTGGGCCTGATAGCGAACCGAAGCCACGGTAAGATGAACTTCGCCCGGATGGGCAAGCGGGCTCGAGGCAATGGAATACAGCCTGGGCGGCAACTTCCGGAAAATGGTCGCGAGATCGGCAGCAGCGAGCCCATCGGGAGCGAAATCCGCAATCGCATCCGCAATCCAACGACCCCACTGGTAATCCTTCAGTCGATCCTTCGCATCGTCGGCCAACAAAGCAGCAAGCTGGCTCGATCCCGACAAAGCCTGAAGCTTGGTCAAGACCGCACGGGAAAGAGCGGTGATGTCAAAATCTTCCCTCAAGGCGTCCGCCAACAACTTGCCGCCAACTCCCTTCACCTCAACCTCTTCCGCACCCGAAAGCTTGGACGCCCTCAAAATCCCCTCGACCATATCGGGCGCGTTCACCGGAATCACCGCCAGCGCATCACCTGGCTCATAAGTTATCCCCGAACCCTCGAGCGACAACTCATAGTGCCAAGTCTCCTTGCTCGTGCCCTTGCCATTGAGCAGGACCTTTTCGAGAAGCTCGGATGGAAACGGATTCTTCTTCCCAAACTCTGCGGCCACTGGCGCGACCGCCGATGTTCCGAAAACCGCCGCAGCCCCACCTGCCTCGGCAGGACCGAAGGCCTTGAGCGCCGCATCCAACCAAGCGGCATGCGGTTCGTCGAACTCCACATCGCAATCCTGACGATCCAGAATTCGGGTGCCACCCAGCGACTCCAACCGGGCATCGATATCCTTGCCGGTCTGGCAGAATTTTTCATACGCTGTGTCCCCGAGCGCACACACCGAATAGCGAAGCTTCTTCAAAGAAGGCACTGCACCATTCATGAACTCTTTGTAGAATGCGGTCGCGCTCTCAGGCGGCTCGCCGTCACCCCAAGTGCTGACCACCACCAGCAAATTCTCAAATTTCGCCAAATCGGCCGGAGCAATGTCCGACATGTTCTTGGCCGTCGCTTGAAACCCACGTTTCTTCGCCGTCTTGACCGACAAATCCGCGAGTTTCTCAGCATTGCCCGATTCCGTGCCATAAAGCACGGTCAGCTTGACGGGTGCCACAGCAGAGACCGCTGGTGCCGAAGCAGCAGCAGTACCGGCGGACAAAAATCCAGCAAGCCAGAAGCGCTGGGAGACATCGAGACCCGCCAGTACGATTTCCACGGCGCGGCGTTGATCAGGAGAAAAGGGAGCGTGCTCGGGAAGCATTACCTTAGTTTGTTGCTCAGGTTTGTAACGTTACGGCCCGAGCATTTGCCGGATCCCGCGATCGCGCAAGGGAAATTCCGCAAGAATCTGGAGGTTTCGGGCTTCGCCTACAACCCCACCGAATCCGTCATATGAGGCTTTTGCCTTGCACCTGATATCGTCTGCCGGACAGTTTCACACGTCACCGCGACCCAAGGAGGGGTGGCAGAGTGGTCTATCGCGTCGGTCTTGAAAACCGAAGTCGGGAAACTGACCGTGGGTTCGAATCCCACCCCCTCCGCTTTGAGTTTCCAAGTATTGCTCGCAGCTAAATTTCGCTGCGCAGTTCTCGCGGGCCGCGTCGCCTCCGGAGGGGGTGGGATGAGAACCCTTGCCGCAGG
>RDYP01000021.1 GCA_004293445.1 Verrucomicrobiota bacterium
CGTTCCGCGGTTTTCGCCCTTCCGGTGGGTTCCAGGGCATGGCCGAGGATCTCGCGGGTGCAGCAGTCGATGACGGGCACGAAGACGCACCAGCCGTCCCTACCGCAGTGGATGAGGGCAAGGTCGGTGGCCCATCTCTGATCGGGACGATCGGCGATGGAGCGGGAGATCCGGACCCGCGGGCGGGATCCCGCCTTTCGCTTCGGAAGGGTCCAGCCCTTGAGCTTCATGATGCGGTGGACCTTCTTGCGGTTGACCTGGATGCCCTCGATGAAGCGCAGACGGCTCCATGTGCCGCGCACGCCGCAGGCCGGCTCTTGGTTGTGGAGCCGCTTGATGCGGGTGGCGAGGTCCTCGTCGATGGGTCGGGGCTTGGCCTCGCGGGGCTGGTAGTAGGCGCTGGATCTCGGGAGGCAGAACCAGTCGCATACTTTGGAAACGGAGGCCTGACGACCCGACGCGCGCAGGGCTTGGATTACGTGAGTCACGAGTCCGCGTCGGGCTGAGGCTTTCCCAGGCCCAAGTAGTCCCTGGCGATTTTGTAGGCCTCCATCTGCATGGTGAGGTCGCCGATCTTGGCAAGGAGGTCCTTCTTTTCGGCACGATGCTTGGCTTCCGCGTCGCGCGGATGGGAGCGGAGTGCCTCGGTGCCTTGGGAGACGAAGTCGTCCGTCCACTGCTCGATTTCCGCGACGGTGAGGTCGTGGGATCTGGCGAGTTCCGCGGCGGTGGTTTTGCCTTTGATGATGTCCATGACTGCCGTGGCCTTTCGGCGAGCGGTCCATCGTTTGATGTCGTCGTTTGGATCACTCATGGGGTGCCTCCTTTCCCGATGGAATGGCGGAAATGGGGCTCAGAATCGAGCTTATTACCTGTCCAGTTCTTTAGGGGGACGCTCCAAGGCAAAACCAAAGACCCTACCTCAATTCCACCCAATCCCTCACTAACGATCACCGAGCACCTTTCGACGCGAAAATCAAAAAGGCGACTTCCAGCATGTCTCATCCCAAATCCAAAATTCTAGATCCAATTGCCTCCGTTGCTGCTCGTTGCGCCTGAGGCGATCGACGAGCCCGCGCTCTTCTTCCAGCCTTCCTAGCAAAACTTTGGAATTTGAACCAGGCGGAGGATTACGGCGAATCCACCTGAGAGACCTTTCAAGCGCATCACGCTCTGCGACCAAAGCCTCATAATTTCTCTTTGCTCGTTCGAGCGAGTGAATTTCCTGCTCCATCCGCGCACGTAGGCTTTCTTGAACGAATCTCGCTCTTTCTTCCGCTCGCTCGGTGGACATTTTACCGCTACCAGTAAAATCAAACGACTCATTTAGCGATCCGAACAAACGAAGCTCTTGTCCACTTAAACCGTCTTGATCGGTAACGGAATCGTAGAGGGTGGGAATTGACACTCCCGAAGAAAATGATGGAAGCTTTTCCATCTTGACCCTCCACAGATTGGCAAGAGCTGCTTCAACCTGACCTGCTGCTTGCTTCATCGCCAGCAATCCATAACCGCGGTCGGGGTCAAGAGCTCCTAATTTTGCCTCATAAGAGATATCGGGTAGCGTCGTCGCTTCAGGAATCCAATTTTCGCCGGGAGTATTGAGCAACTGATTGAGCGAGACTCGTAACTGCCTTTGCCTATCGAGCTCGGCGAGCTTCGCCTTCGACTGCTGAAACTCTCCGTCCAAAAGACCCCGCCATGAAGCATCCTGTCGCGACGGAAACTCCCTTACGGGGATAGACTCCAGCGCATAGCGATGCATTAGGAACTGTCCGTACAAAGTGACCCGCAAGCGTCGCTCAAGCTCGTGGAGCGCTAGCGCGCTTTGATAATACTGCAATTCAAGACTATAACGCCTTGCGTATGCGGTCAGTGGATTCGGGACACTGAAAGTTCCATACAAGCGTATTCCGTAACCATCGTCTCGAAGCTTCGCAAGATCCCCTAATGCGCTACTGAGATTGGCTACCGCTGCCAAGCGAGGGCTCAGTTGATCAATTACGAAACGATTCCGCTCCCGCTCGATCTGGGAATGGGAAAGGCGAGCCTGCTTAAGCCTCTGATTGTGCTGCTCGAGCAATTTACAAGCAGCCTGCCATTCCAATTTCCGACCATGCTTCCCCCAAGATTTAGTGAGTGTTACCTGCTCACCAAAAACGCTGCGGGTCGCGTCGAAAATTCGTTTTTCCAACCGCTTCTCTACACACCCAGTTGTCCCAATCAGAGACAACAATAAAAAGTAGTGGACCAACAGTATCCGGAAGGAGCGGTTTTCGCCAAATCTTGAATTTCCCCCACGGATCACCGGGTTTTATTTACGTCGAGAATGAAGAGACCACTGGTTCCATCTTGGCGAACGTAGGCACCCGTACGAATCTCCTCCGTTACCGTACCAGTCGTAATGATACCACCACCAGTGAAGTTGAGCGTGAAGGTTTCATCCGTCGGAAGCGGAACGACAGTACCCGACTGGTAAGCAATCTGCAATTCAACAGTTTCTGTTCCGTAAGGCTGAATCTGCGTGTAGCCCGCCTGATAGGTCTCCACAATTTCTTGCCCAGGCAGGTTTAAGTTCTTTGTCACCGTCACTGCGACAACGCCTCTCTCAGTTGAAGTCTTCGATTGATTAGAAACGCCTCCGGTAGCGATAAATGGACCGAACTGAATCTCCACATCGTGCCCCTGAGCATCAACACCAGCTTGGTTCAGAGTCAGAACCTTATTGTTGAACGAAGAGATCGTGATAAAGCCCGGGCCTTTGTTAATGCCATCCCATCCCGTGGGCACGGGCCGAGGATTTTCAGAGAGCCCGCCAATGTTGCTCGATGGAGCAAACTGAGCGACGTAGCGCCCGCGCGGATTACTAGCGGTCAAAACTGCTTGGATGTCGCCAATCGACCCACCGTTAGCGGTGAAAGAAAGAACAATTGTATCGAAACCAACCCCACCTGCCGCGCTGTTAAAAATCGTATTTGCCTCCGTGTTCTCTGCATACACCAACAAACGACCAGTGGACCCGTCAATTGGCGTATACTCATAGCGCGTCGCGCCGCCAAGATCGACCGGCCAACGCAATTGAGTACCGTCCAGAGCCGTAGCGTCGGCCGGGGTAAACGAGATCAAAGAATCATTGAGACGCTCATAAAAAATACCACCGATCTCAGTACCCGTGCTGGAGGCATTGGGTGGTGACGCCGTGAAAGTGAGGCGCGCACCACCGAAATTCAAAGTGACGCCGTTGAGCGATTGAGGACGGATTCCAGCGTCGCCACCGCCATCACCACCACCGCAGCCTGAAAACAGGCTGCAGGCAACTGCGGATACCAAAACGGCGAAAAATGCTTTGAAAGGGTTTCTCACGGACACGACGACTCCGTAGTTAGCGACGTTCAACCCGTCAACACCAAATATTGGATCGGAGCATCTTCCTTGACCGGGCTCTACGCCATAGCCACCGTCCATGCCATGGTTCATCGTCCGTTGCCTGCCTGCATCATTTCACTGGTGGTGGCTTCTGTTCCGGTCCAAATTTCCTGTGGGACTTCAGCCGGCATGCCCCTAGAGGATTTCCCTAGCGTCAATCGTATCTGGTTATGCCATGTGAAGGGCAACTTGGCCGCAACCAAACAGACACCCGTCATGGCCAACGGTTCGGGGTGGTTCCGAATACTGACGCCGGAAGGCGCGAGCCTGAAAAAAGACGAAGTCTTCGCGGTATTCCGCCCCGAACGCTTGGAACTCGAGCGAGAGTCACTTACTTTGGAAAAATCTGCACTTCAATCTGCCATCGAAGAAGCTCGCCTAGAACAACAAGATAGGCATCTCGTGCTTGAAAGTCAAAAGAACGAAGCGGAGGCAGAGCTGCAGGAGCTAAATGCTGCCTTAACCCTTCCCAAATTGGGTAAAAACCCCGAATTTAAAAAGAAAATTGATGATTCGATCACTGCCATGCGGCACAAGATCGAACGCTACGAAAAACGCATCGCCCTGCTCCAAGAAAGCATTGAAAACGACGCAGAGGTAAACCAACTCAAGTTGGATTTTCAACGCCAACAACAAAATTTTGAGGTAATGGAAAGGACAGCGGAACAACGCGCACCTTTTGCCGGCAGCTTCGCATTGACGGCGGGTCTGCGGGAGGAGAACAAAGGAAAAACCCTCCCCTTTGAATTCTGGGTCAACAGCGCAGAGCTGATCGGACACGTCACAGATGACAGCAGTTACGATGTGACTTTGGTTGACTACCCATCCATCATCAACAGGTCCCCACTCGAAAATCTCCAAATGGAGGTTTATGTGGATTCGTCCAGTCCCCCTCTCGTCGCCGACTTTCTGGAATCGAGGAACGAAGGCCGGACGGGCGTCGGCGCCCGCGCGGAAAAGGTTTTGATCTTTCGAATCCAGAATAGCAGCCGGGACCGCGCACAGGTTCTGGCAGGTACCACAAGCTTCGGCCAAATATTCCAACAGTTGCCCGGAGACTGCCATATCGTCCCCAAGGCAAAGCTGATGGAGGCACTTGAGAGCCTGCCTCAATCATCCAAAGGTGGGTGGGAGGCCATGGCCCGCTCCGTTTGGCCTGAGGCTGAGTTGGTAGCAGTGGGGCACCGCGAACTTGCCATCAAAACTGCCGGTTCGACCAACAAATCCGATCGTCGCTAGGCTTTATCTCTAATTGCACGAAATGAACCTCAACGCTCGAGTCGGGCACGCACCCCCGGCCGCGTTACCCCACCATCAAGCAATCTCGTGAAAGTAACTTTTGAGAGCGTGGCCTATCGCTATCCGGGGGGCAAGAATCTGGTCTTCGAATCCTTCTCCAAGGAATTCAAGAAAGGCATTTCCTTGCTAAAAGGATACTCTGGATGCGGGAAGAGCACCCTCCTGCGCTTAGCTGCAGGATTGCTGCCACCGGTCTCCGGTGCCATACAAGCAGATTTTTCCCGCCTCGCCGGACCAGTTGGATCATCCGCTTTCCTACGCAAAGAGGTGGGCTTTGTCTTCCAGCAACTCAACCTCCTACCGCTGGCTTCCGTTCGTCGCAACATAGCTCTCGCCGCACAACTTGCCGGTCAATCTCCATCCCAAGCCCTACCATGGTTGGAGAAACTCGGTATCGCCGAACTTGCAGACTCCAAGCCTTCCCAGCTTTCCGGAGGCCAGCAGCAACGAGCGGCTTTAGCAAGGGCATTAGCGAAACATCCACGCCTACTCCTACTTGACGAACCCACCTCCGGATTGGACGACGCCAATACTGAAATCATCAAATCAGTGCTACAACAAGATCTCCCCTCCGATCTGATCTGCATCATTGCGACTCACGACGCACGCCTTCTGGGACTCAGCCATGACATCATCGACTTCGATACCCGCCTACCTTTGGCATAACTCACTGAGGCGCTGGATCGAAAACCCCGCGTCCCCCCTCACCAAGTTTCTCGTTCCCTTCCTTTTTGGGTTGCTGGCCTTTCTTGTATTCGGGCTCATGCGTGGGATAGAAGCCGAATTACGAGCCCAATTGTCTCGTTCCGACTTACGCGCCATCCACGTCAGTGAGTCCGTAAGGCCAAGTGAAGCGACTGATCGCTACTATCAGGCACTGGAATCTCCAGCACCATGGAGCGCATGGTGCCAATCCAACGACCTTTTCCTCCAAGCGCCGATCACGGGTAAAAGTCGATTTTTCGAAAACATGCCAATCATCGGCTATCTTGAGCCGCCGAGCTTCGTCCTCCTTCCACCCACTCGGTCAGGGGCACCGCGACCGGCAATCATTCTCACTAACAGATCCCTTCCACAGAAAATTCTCGATCAAGACGACCACATCACAATCAACGAGTCCTATCGCCTACCCGCACGTCTGGCAGTAATACCATCGCAACTCGCCAACGTCTTTCAAACTGAAGCTGTGGCCCTGATCCCGGCAGAAATGCTCGAAGCGCCACTGACTCGTTTTCACACACGCCTCCAAGTCCTCGTTCCTAGAACCGAAACCAGCACATCAATGCTCGAAGCCAAAATCCGCAAATTCGCAGAGGCTGAAAATCTCGATGTTCGGGTTTATTCATCACAAGGAATCCTAGCGCAACTCGAAAAATTTAACCACCAACAGGAACTGATACGACTAATCCTCGGGCTGGGCATCGCTGTAATCCTAAGCTTGGTTTTGGGCAGTCTCTCGCTCTTAGAATTCCGCCAAGAACTCTACCTGTGTGCTCTTCTCCGAAGCTTTGGCGTTAGGCCAGCATCTCTTTGGATTCACTATCTCATGGAAACCGCACTGATCACTTATCTGGGTGGACTAACAGCCTACTGGTTCGCACGTGGCCCGCTCGAAACCATCATCGGCAGCTACCATAGCGGAGACCGCTTGCAGATACCTTTCTCAATGAATCTCGTCGGGCCCTCGGACCTTTCGATTATCGGATCCGCTCTTACCGCGGGAATTTTACTTTCCGCTTTGCCGCTAGTGCGAGGCCTGCGCAAGCCGGCGGGACTAGCACTGCCCTGACCCAAACTAGCGGCACCTAGAAAAACGAGGCAGCCGTGGCGTTACCCCGCTCTTTGAACCAGTTTCGATCAGGGTCGGATTTGTAGTTGGTTGGCGCTGTCCTTCGGAGTAAGGGTGGTCCATAGCGCAATCCGATTGCCCTTGGCTGGTTGATCCTTAGGCGGCTTTCCGAAGCGACTTGCCGTGCCGCGCTCGCTGCCAGCTCACCGACCCGAATTCCGGGGTCCGCCTCAGTGCCCGGTGGAGCGCTTACGCAGAGAAAGACCGGGAAGCATTAGGGACCACGCTTACGCACCAGCGACAAATTCGAGGCCATTCTAGGATCATACGATTGCAGCAGGTCCAAGTACTGAACAGAGCGTCCCCGTCGGCGCACGAAAAGCGACCCAGATCATTCTGAAACAGGGCTTCCATACCGAAGAAATCCGATGAGACGAAAAAGGGCGGAGGATATTCCCCTCCGCCCCTATGAAGATCTCTAACCACGTTAGATCAACTACTCGGCCGGCGGTTCTGGAAGAACCTCTGTATTGGCGTCAGCAGCTGCCACAGGCATGGACTCACCACCGCGGATCGGACGCCCGGTGGCATCGATGATTTGAGCGGTGACGAAGATGATCAGGTTGCTCTTGATCCGATTCTCAGCCTTGGTCTGGAACAAGCGACCCACGACCGGGATGTCGCCCAAGATCGGGACCTTGTCCTCAACCATCTGGACGTCTTCGCGCATCAAGCCACCCACGGCGACTGTATAACCGTCATAGATGGTGAGAGCGGTTGTGACACGACGAGTCGCAAACACCGGCATCTCGATCCGATTCTCGGTGATCGTCACAGTGGTGGGATTACCCAAAATATCGGTCGCAGGCGACTGGATCGGACTCCCGTAATTGATAAAGCCCTCGAACTCGACGATGTCAGGAGCGAATCGAAGATCGATCACGAAATCGTTACCACCGATGGTCGGCTCGATCTCAAGAGTCACACCCGTGTTCCGAGTCTCGAACGAGGTCGGCGTCGCTGGCGTCACCGGGAAGATACCGCCCGAAGAACTCAAGCCAGGGCCATCCACCGACGAGGAAACACCGACGGAGTTGGGAAGTTCGGGGGGCTCGTATTCAGTAGGATAGATAAATTCACGAATGATTTCGATGAGAGCCTTCTCACCAGAGCGAGCGGTGATGCTGGGAGCGGTCATCAGATCTGTCCCCTTCTTCTGGGCCAATCCGCGCATGATCATTTGAACCTGACTATCGGAGAATAATCCGGTCAAAGCAGCAATTCCAGGAGCAGGACTGGTGCGCTGCTGAGAAGTCCGATTGGTGTTGTTCAAGATGGCATCAATACTATTCCGATTGATTGCGCCATCACCTGTACGGGTTCCTGCCGTCACGATATCGGTGACGTTAGTACCAGGAATTGCCGGAAGCCCTGGTAGCGTCTCGCCGTTCACCGGGCTGATAAAATCAGCATTGGTGCGGGGCTGGCCGCTACCAACGGTTCCGCCTCCCAGGAAAAATCGACTCGAATTGAGTCCGAATGGCGACACCATCCAATCGAAACCTAGTTCATCGCTATTTTCTTGGGAAATCTCAACGAACTTCGTCGAGATCTTCACCTGCTTCGGCGTATCACCCACCAACTCCGAGACGATCTGCTCGATCAGATCCAAGTTGGTCGGCGTATTGCGAACCAAGAGAGTGGAGCTACCAGCAAAGAACTTTGCGGAAGCATTCTCGGGGAACTTCACACCATTGTCCTTCAGCAACTCAGTCTCACTCTTACGAGGAGCCAAAGCGCGAGCGGAACCTGAGGACGAATCCTCTGCGAAAGGATCAGAATCGTCGGCTTCCTCTGCAGAACCGCCGCCACCACCAAGCTTGGAGAGGAAGTCCGGTGGAACACGGAAGCTGCGGGTGAACAGATCTTCGTCGGTCTCCGTGGCTGGCACCAGCGTGACCGCATACTCATCGACCTTGTAGCGAAGCTTGGTGCCCTCACAGATATATTTGAGTGCTTCAGCGAGCGGCACATTGCGCAAGCGAAGCTCCTTGATTCGCAAGGAACCCGGATCTTGTGCGGCACCGAGACCGGTAGCTGCATCTGCATCCAAACCAGCGTCGCCACTCGCGGCCGCACGAGGCTTGCGAATCACAAAGTTGATGCCCTTCCGAGCCGGATCGAGCTCTTGGGTGTCGAGTTCAATGGAACGGAGGCGAATGAAGTCAATCGCCTCTTCGACGGAGGTATCTTCGAAATCGATCACTGGAATCGTGATCGTCTTCAACTTGTTCAAAATGTAGGTAGCGCCACCCGTGATTCCCTCAACTGGGCTGCCTTGAACGAGGTCATCCGTAACAATTGGAGGAACGGCGAGTTCCCAAGCCTTGTCAACGTCTGCGAGCAACTGAGCGCGAGTCTGATCATATGCCGCGCGATAGTAATCGGCACGAGCTTGAGCCACCTGTTCCATGCCGCGGCGAGCCGCCTTATTGTACGGATCGATCCGAAGGATCTCCTCATAGACGCGGTGAGCGTCATCATACTTTGCGAGATTGAAGTGCCCTTCGGCAGTATAGAGCTTGCGACGAACTTCATCGACATTCTCGGTGTGCTCAGCTGTGAGACCTGGATTGGTGCGGATCGGGTCGTCAAGATACTCGTTGAGGCGCTTGGCAAAGGGATTGTTAGGGTCCTCTACCAAAACATCTTCGGCAAGCTGGCGAGCCTCCTCGTAGCGACCGGCCTTGCGATAGTCTTCACCAAGGGCAGCGGATGCATCAGCGAGCAACTTGGTCAAATGCTCACGACGATCTTGAACCATCGGGGCATCGGGCAATTTGCCAAGGGCCTCTTTGTATTTGTCAAAAGCCTGCTTGAAATCGCCTTTAGCGTAAGCATCGCGACCCTCGTCGCGCAGCGAATCGGACTGAGCAACGTCGTTCTGACGGCGAAGCATCTCTTTCTGGGCGAGGCTGCTGTAGCCTCCACCTTGGTTTTCATCGCCGGCGTTGGCAACAGTCAGGGTGACCGGCATCACGGCGGCCACGGCCAAAAGGCTCGCGACGGTGCTGCGGGTACGATGCGTAGGCGTTTTTTGCATGGTTGGGGCGGTGTTTTGCCGGGCGGACCGGCGATTGGAAAGTGATTTTTTCAAGAACAGTTTGATTTTGGATTAAGGCGTGTTGCCCTTGGAAATTTCAAGGGTCTGAGCCGCGCCAGAAGCATCGGTGTATTCCACTTCGATGGCCTCCGGCGTGACCTTTTTGAGCAGGTAAGCCTTTTCTTTCGCATCGGGCGGCAGAGCAAAGCGGGTGCGTTCCTCGACCTTGAACTCCTTGCCTTCGTAACCGATCGCACGGAGGTCGAGAACGGCGGTGCGGTCGTGGTATGCGGAAGCCACAAGCTGGGCATCCGGAAGCCCCGACTGCGACTCGTATGGCTCCCCCTTTTTGTTGGCCTTGAGATCCTCGTATTGGCCGAATTTCACCTTTTGCACCAGCTTCGTGCGCTCGCTGATTACTTCTTTCTCGATGATACCGATGAACTTGAAGCGGCCGGCCATTGCACCCTCGACGAAGAACGTATCGCCTGGACTCAACATTTTGATCGCACTGATCTTATTCTGGATCCGCTTCTTGTCATGAGTCAGCGCGGTCAGCTTTGGCGCCCACTTGCCCTCGGATTCCATACCGAACTGGATATACCACATGGTGGACTCGTCTTTCAGGTAGGCGAGTTTGTTGACGAGGGCAGGAATGCTCTTAGCATCGACGGGATGGGTCTTCGCCTTGAACTCCTCCCGATTGGAGAAGCCGTCGTTGTCGTCATCGCGGTCCGGAGAGTTCGCAAAAGTAATATCGGCGCCATTTTGAATCCACCAGCGATTCGGAATCCCCGGATGAACTTCCTTGCCATCGATCAAATCGACGGGCTCGTTGGGATTGTTCTTATCGGCAAACAGTGGGATCCCGACGAAAAGATCAACAGGACGACCTTCATCTTCGGCAGTTTCGATAACCCGGTCGGAAGCGAGAGAACTGACCGCTTTCGAGGTGGCTAGGGCCTCCGGGATACTTGGATCGTTTTTGCCATCGCCGGCAACGGCACGGCTGAAATCAGCGTCCACCGCATTGGATTTCACGTAGCCAAGAGCGATGCATCCGAGAGCGGCGACACCGGCGACACCCAAGAGGGTTTTTTCGAAGTTTTTGGGAAGTTTGGACATGGCGATGAGCGTTTGCGCCGTGGGGCATCAGGCCTTGGAGGCATCGAGGAACTGCAGGATATCGATGCGGAGGAAGACGTGGATTTTCTCGGAACCGAGCACCTGCTGAAGGATCACACCTTCGTCCTTAACGGGAGCCTTCTCACCATCGGACTTCTCGGCTGCATCTGGTGCTGGCGCTTCGGCCGAATCCTCATCACCTGGAAACACAAAGCCTCCGGTGTCCGAAGGAGAGGATTCCGCCTCTTCCGAGCCCGCGTCCTCTTCAGCTTGGAACTGACTGTCTGCAGCAGTTGGAGCCTTGCTCTTCTCGTTCATCACCCGGATGGAGCGAACGACGTAGTAGAACTTCTTCGAATCATCGAGCGAAGAGAGGAACTTTCGCAAAGATGCCTCGGTGGAAGTGAAGGAGATCTCGACAGGCAGCGCGCGGAAGGTTTTCCCCTTCACATCGAAAACCTGACCCTCTTCTTCCAGGAGGGCAGGACGATGAACATTGATCAGCTTGGCAGGGGCCGAGTCAGCCAAAGAACCCAGCAAGTTGCTGATTCCTTCCATCTGATAAGCGAGAATCCCGGTCGCTTCCTTCTTCACCGGAGAATTGGTGTAGGCCTCGAAGCCCAGAAAGAATTCTGGAGGAAGTTCGCAACCTACATTGGAAAACGACTTCGCAGCGATGTCTTTGGCCTTGAGCAGCGATTCGGTGAATGCCGAAGGCTCGACCAGTGCAGGAGTCGGAGTGGTGTATCCCTTGAAAGACTTTTGGAGTGCTTCCACCGAGTCCGCATATTCCTCGACAGCCTTTTTCTTGGCCTGACGATTGTCATCGTTGGGATACAACTTTTCCCCCTCCATTTGCGACACCGCATCTGCGGCGGAGGCGTAGGCATCCTTGGCTTCATCATACTTGGAGCCAGCCGACAGCCCCCAGAAGATGAGCCCGGCGGCAGCGGCGGTGGTGATTCCGCCGAGTCCGGCGGCGAAACGATTTTCCTGGATCCAGCTCATGGTCGAGGCGTGTTGAAAGATTTAGATGGAGTCACTTGATGAGAACCTCGCGGGAAAGCGGGATCATTAGCTCGAACGGCGCTGCGAAGTCCTCGTCCGCGGGTGCGCTTTCGAGCTGCTTTACGAGCTGCTCGTCCTTCAGCTCAACCGTGACTGGCTTACCCTTGGCAGGGGTATCGAGAACCGTGAAGCTGAAATTCTGAGGCTTTTCGCGGAGTCGCTTCAGTAAGTTGTAAACGATGGTCTGCTTGTCTGGATTATCACGCCAGAATCCACGAATGCGGACGGCATTGGCAGTGGGAACAGGATCGGCCACGGCTTGTCTGACGCGGGCACCGCGAGCTGAAACCGGGGGCTCTACCTTGATCGCTTCGAGCCCCGACGCCCCGTAGCTGTTGGTTGGAAAATCGCCACGCACGATCGACTTTCCGGCCTTCGACTTGTCCTCACCGGCAAGCGGGCTGTAATTGAACACCGGCTCCAAATCCGTGATCCACAGAGCATCGCTGGCAAAGCCCGCTTTGAGCTCTTGCAATAGTTCGAGCCAGAACACGCGATCGCTCTCAGCACCGGTGTATTGACTCGCCAATGCAACCAACCGCTCCTGCTCCCTGAACTGAGCCTTGATGGGATTCCAGACCTGCTCGAGCTCTTGCTGTTGCTCAAGCATGCCATCGGCGAGCTTCTCAGCCTTGGAGGCGGCAAGGGTGTTGAGAATCCCCCAAGCCGCAAGACCACCGAGGAACAGCGCGGCTGCCCCAATGAAGAAAGGCTTCTGTTTGTCCGCCGCCCGTGCAGCCTCGACCTTGGTGGGAACGAGATCGATATTGATGGACGACTTACCAACACCGCGGAGACCGAGGCCGATCAACTCGCCAAGGAGATGCGATTCGCGACCGATCCTGTCGGCATCGACCGCCTTACCGACCGCCACGACGGCCAAGGGATTGAAGAACTCCACGGGGAGGTGAAGCTTCTCTTCGAAGAACTCCTTGGTATAAGGAAGACTGGCTCCACCTCCAGCAAGAATGATGCGCTTGGGCGCATTGCCGCCGTGCTGGCTGCGATAGTAATTTGTGGTTCGGGCAATTTCCGCAGGCAACTGGCCAAGAGCGTTGCGAATCGTGGTCGCAAGAGCCGCGGTCGTCTCGTCAAGCTGCTCCGTATGACCGCCGCCGAGGGCGACCAAGCCACTTTGGGCCTTGTGCGCCTCCGCTTCGGCGAAAGGCACCCCATACTCTTTGGCGATCGCCGAGGTAATGGAGGCACCACCGCGATTCACGCTGCGGGTGAAGAAGCGCTTGCCTTCGATGTAGAGGAGATCGGTCGCCTTGGCTCCGATATCGATCAAGAGCACCGGCTCGTCGACACCAGGGTAAGCAGCGCGGAAAGCATTGTAGAGCGCCATCGGCGCGACGTCGACTTCGGCCGTGCTGAGGCCGGTAGAGGTCACTGATTCATTGAGCTCATCGAGGGCCTCGCCCTTGATTGCGACGATCACGACCTCTTTTTCACCTGAGCTTTCGAGCACCTCGTAGTCCCACACCACCTCATCGAGGGGGAATGGCACATGCTGTTGGGCCTCAAAGGTGACTAGCTGCTCGATATTGTCGTCGTCGAGCGGCGGCAATTTGACGAAGCGAGTGAAGACCGACTGGCCGGAAATCGCGTAGCGCACCTTGGCACGACCGGGCTTGAGCCGTTGAACCAGTTGGCTGATGGCGAGACCGATCTGCGCGGGGCGGGAAGCCTCCGTAGCCGGATCGGCAAGGATGGTCTCGGTGTCGTAGGCCTTGAGGATCAGGCCGCCGGACTTCGATGGCTCGAATACGGCCATGGCGACTCGTTGTGAGCCGATGTTGAGGGCGATTGAGGACTGGGTATCAGCCATGACGGGCTAGGGAAAAAGATCGAAAAACGGTGCCAAGAATCCGAAGGAGGAATCAGCGATCCTTCTGGATCTCTGCATAACGATCCCACCAGAGCATCTGGAAAGGAGTCTCGTCCTTGTTTAGGAGGGGAAATTTATCGCTCTGATCCGAAAGGCTGCCAGCGTTCCACCACAGCGCTTTCTGCTTTTCGGACGCTTGCCCGACCTTCTCCCCGTCCACAAGGACCTCGACACCTACCGCCTCCACCACACCCTTGCCCGCTCGATCGCTCCCGGTGAGGCGCTTCAGGGTGCTCGGCGACATGTAAACAGAACTGAAGACCTCTTCGTCGACCGGAACATTGATGTGATTGATGGTCTTGCTCAGTTTGATCACTCCCTTGCCCTCGGGATTCTTGATCGCCACATACCATTTGACGGTGACCTGATTGATAAACCCGGCCTTCTTCTGATCGGCGTTGGTGGCGGGGATGGTGATGCCCGCTTCGACCTCGAGCCAGTCCTTCGGCTTGAAACTCTTTCCTTTACCCACCTGCAGGTCGGGTGATGGAACGTTGTCGAAGGCCAGATTGCCCACCTCGGCCTTACCCTGGCCGTGAACCGGCGCAGCAATAACAGAAAGCGCGGCGGAGGTGACGACGATTGCGGCGAGCGCCGTGCTACGAATGGAGCAAAGACAATGTTTCATGGTGGGCTTTCGGTTTTTGAGAAGTAGGGAAAGCGTCCCCCGATTGACCAGAGAAATCCACGGCCGGACGGAGAAAAATCCGCGTCGTATTTACATCGGGGGCACAAGCCGAATGCCACCGCGATTGACAATTTCATGGCGGGACGCTTCTGCTGCGCGGGTGATGCCGCCGCAAGTCATTCTGGAATCCGCACATCCGCGGGTCGTGGGTAGTTTTGGGAATGCTGCCAGCCTCGCAACCGCCTCGCCCGAGTTCCTTGAAAAGGCGTGCGACATCGCGGAGATCCGCCTCGATCTTTTGGCCGTAGAAGGCGTGGAAATTACGTCGCGGCCATGGTCACGACTCGGCAACATCCCCTTGCTCTTTACCGCGCGGCGCGGCGATGAGGGCGGTGCGGGGACCTTCGGCACCACCGAGCGGAGCACCCTGCTCATGGGCATCCTCGACGAGGCCTCGCTGGTTGATATCGAGCTAGCCTCGGCCGCCGAGATGGCTTCCACCTTGACCGAACTCAAAGCCCGCAAGATTCCTTGGGTAGCCTCATGGCATGACTTCGCAGGACACCCCGAGTCCTTCGACAAGCTTCCCGGGATGGCACACGAAGCAGCATTGGCCGGAGCTGCCTGCTTCAAGGCTGCGATACGATTGCATCAGCACGATGATATCGAGCGCTTGCTGGAAGTCTTCGCGAGCGTGAGCGACATCCCTCTGTCCCTCATGGGCATGGGGCCTTTGGCAAGCGAATCGCGACTGCGCTGCGCTGCAGCGGGCTCGGTCCTCAACTACGGATATGTTGGAGACGCCGCAACGGCCCCGGGTCAATGTTCCGCAGAGGAGTTGAAACAAGGTATCGAGGCGCGCGGCCGTTAGAATCCGCTCAGGTCACAATTTCCACCGGAGCATCGGGCAAGGCATCGAGAAACATGCGGCCGTAGCGCTTCGTCAGAATTCGATTGTCGAGAATGCACACAGACCCGCTGTCTTTAGCCGTGCGAATCAAGCGACCAACGCCTTGACGAAGCTTCAAAATGGCCTCGGGAACGGAATAATCCATGAATGGATTGCCGCCCTCCGCCTCCAGCGCCTCCAAACGTGACTGGGTCAACGGGTGATCGGGCACGGCGAAAGGAAGACGCGTCACCACCACGTTTGAAAGAGCCTCGCCGGGAACATCGACGCCCGTCCAAAAACTGTCGGTTCCAAAAAGCACGCTATGCAGATCGCGCCGAAATTCCTCCACCATTTGGTGCCGCGACATTCCATCGCCCTGCATCAGGAGACGCCAGCCACGCTCAGCAAAAAAACCACGCAACTGCTCGGCCACATCGCGCATCGTGCGATAACTCGTGAATAAAACGAAAGCCTTGCCTTCACTCGACGCTACCGCGGCACGAACCGCTTCGACCAGTGCCTTGCCATAAACAGGGGCATTCGGCTCCGGCATGTTTTTCCAAATCCGGATTTTCATCTGTCGCTGGAAATCGAAAGGACTTCCGATGCTGAGCGCGGGAACATCCTCCGCACCGACGCGACCCCGGAACCAGCCGAGTTGCGGATCGCCCACCCCAAGGGTCGCACTGGTCATGATGCAAGTTTTGCCCTCACCGAAAAGCAAAGGACGCAGTTTGTCGGCCACGTGAATCGGTGCGGCGTGCAGTGAAAACACAGCCTCGTCGCGACCGGATCGCTCGATCCAGTGAACGCTGTCATCGCCACTTTGGTCGAGGAAGCAAGCGATCGCACCATGCGCCTCGCGCAATTTTCGGGAAGCATCCAGCAGCTCGACCTTGCTCAAACTGGCAGCATCGCCATCGAGATCGGCAGCGAGCGTATCGATCTCCTGCCACAACCTTCTCAAGGGCTCGGCGGCACGATTGGGCACGAGGTCGGGCTGGCGGACCCGCCACTCTTTCGAGTACTCACCGAACTTTGCCGCATACCCGAGATCACCGAAAAATTCGTCGGATGCCTTGATCGCCTCTTCAACGGCGAACAGAGCAGAGGATTTCCGAAAGGGTCGCAGCAACCCCTTCTTGGTGCGTGGGTTGTAAAGCCGAAGGAGATCGAATCGCATACCCGCCTGACTTACCCTCAGCCCGAGTTGGGTGGCGGCAACCTGCTCGACGGTATGAGCCTCGTCCAACACCACAAAATCATTCGGATACAGAAAGCCCGAAGGTTTTTCCTCAGGGTTCTCACCGGTGTCCATCAGCGCAAAGAACAGCGTGTGATTGACCACGATCAGCTTCGCATCGGCCGCAGCCTTACGGGCCTCTTGGAAAAAGCAATTCCCACGCGGGCCGCAATGACGGGCGGTGCATGCATGAGACTCGGAACAAACTTGTAGCCAAACTTTTGTCGATGGCTGGAACTCCAGGTCGCTCAGAGTGCCGTCGCGAGTTCCCTCCGCCCATCGACGAATTTCCAAAAGTTCCTCGTTTTCCGTCGATGTGAAGAGATCGCCCGACTGCTCTAAAGCACGACTCAGGCGGGCCGGGCAGAGGTAGTTCTGCCGCCCCTTCAGCAGCACCGCCGGCAATTCTTCACCAAGGAGCTTGCGAACAATCGGGATGTCCTTTCTTACCAACTGCTCCTGCAGATTGATGGTGTGGGTGGAAATGATCGCCTTACGCCCCGAGTCCAGCGCATGACGCGCGGCCGGAATCAGGTAAGCCAGGGATTTTCCCACACCTGTACCCGCCTCGGCAACCAGACAGCCCTTCTCTACGAGAGCCTTCGCAACGGCCACGGCAAGTTGCTGCTGCTGCGGACGAAACTCAAAATCGCGCGACTTTGCCAAGCCACCCGCATTCGAAAACGCGCGTGCGATCTCCTCGACAAAGGCATCAGGCATCGATTGTCCCTCGAGGTCGGAAATCATACGCCCCCATCCGCACCACGGAGTCACGTCCCTGCCAAGCACCAAACAGGCGATCTTTACAAACCCGGAGGCCACCGCATGCTTCGCCCCACTCCGACATGCCGCGCGCCATCATTCCACTGATCCTCGCCATCGCCGGCGGACTCGCGGCCGTGCGCCTGGGCCCGGCAGAGCACGCACTCGTTCGCCGACACCTGGAAAATTTCCCCGAAATCGAGGCATCCGCTCATCTATTGAGACCTTGGTTGGTCGCCGCCCTCTGCTTGCTGCCAGCTCTGGGAAGCTTCTGTTACACTTGCGGCGGCACCCTCGCCCGCTACGTCTCCCGCCAGTTCCTCAGCATCTTCGCCATCTCATTAAGCACGCTTTTCATCATCTGGCTGATTGGCGACCTGGGCGACAACCTCGACGACCTCAAACAAAGCGGCAAGGTGGTGAACTTCGCGGTCAAACTTTACACCGCACGACTCCCCGAGATCCTCGTGATGCTTCTCCCCTACGCCCTGCTGCTTTCCATCCTTTACTGCCTCGGCCGCTTGTCACGCTCCCGCGAAATCGTCGCCATGATCCAAACCGGCCGCGGGCTTGCGCGGCTGACCACCCCCTTTCTCGTGGCAGGCCTTCTCGCAGCGCTCCTTTGCACCGGCCTGAACTACCAATGGGCCCCAGGGGCGGTTGCTGCCGAAAGCGCCATCATCAACGAAGCAAAGGGCCTCGACCGCATGGCCGCCGAATATGTCCGCTATCGCAACGCTTCCGATCGACGCCTGTGGATGGTCGGCGCATTTCCACCCGACTACCAGCAAGGTGTTCCCCTGCGCGGGGTCACCGTGATCCAAGAACGCCACGACGGATCACTTGAAAGCATCCTCAGCGCCGAAACCGCAACGTGGTCGCCCGAAACCCGCAAATGGAGCTTCCACGGAACCCGCCGCCGATTTTGCAAAGCCGGAGCTCCGCCCCACTTCCAGCAGGACCTGCCCGATCCCCTGACGATCGAGGGCTGGAGCGAGACTCCCGCTCAAATCATCCGCCCCGGATTACCCGCAACCCAACTGGGAATTCCCGACCTCGACGACTGGCTCGATGCCAACCCACCCGGAACTTGGGCGAGTCGCGGCGGCCACCTCACCCAATGGCACTATCGCTGGGCCCAGCCCTTCAACTGCCTCATCGTCGTCCTGCTCGCCACGCCGCTCGGCATCGTCTTTTCCCGCCGTGCCACCAGCGGCGGAGTCGCCATGGCCATCTTCCTCTCCGCAGGAATGCTGTTCTTCTCCAATGTCTGCCTGAGTTTCGGGGATTCCGGCCACCTTCATCCGGCCCTCGCCGCCTGGCTGCCAAACATCGTATTCGGAATTCTCGCGCTCTTCCTTTTCCAACGCCGCCTCGCCGGACGCCCCATTCACCAGACGCTCCGCAAGTTCATTCCCAGCCAAGCCTAGTATTTGTGCCACCGCGTACAGCTTGGCAACCCAAAGCCCTTCCAGTCCCATGGCCCTTCCCGAATCCTGGCACATCCGCTCCCGCGCTCGCACCTGTGCCGCCACCGAAAAAGCCTTCGAAGATGGCGAGTCGATCGTCACCGCCCTTTTCCCCGATCCCGAATCCTCCGGCTACCTCCGCAAGGACTTCGCCCTCGATGCCTGGCAAGCCAGAGACCAGGATGCCGCAGATCAGCCGTTCTCCTTCTGGAAAGCGGTCTATCAGGCACCCGTCAGCGGCGAAAAACCCGACGCATTCAAAAAAGAAAACCCCGAGGACCTACTGCGCCGCCTCGTTGAAGAGGAGGAAGAACACACCGAAAATGTCCGCTACATCCTCGCGGTGATGCTGGAGCGGAAAAAAGTTCTTCGCGAAACCGACGCCCAACACACCCCGTCCGGCATCCTTCGCGTTTACGAACACCGCAAACTCGGGGACGTTTTCATCGTTCGCGATCCCAATCTCCCGCTCGATCGGATCGACGAAGTACAACAGGAAATCTTCGAACTCCTCGAATCCGGCGGGCGACCGGCGGAACCAGCGATGGATTGCGGCCCCACATCCGACAGCACAGCCCCGACATCGGACGACGAGGCTTCTACCGAGCAGGATGTGAAACCACACGACGAGATTCAGGAACTCGGCAACGAGGCATCCAAGGAAGCCTGATCGCCGAACATCCCCGGCTCAGCGATTCATCAATTCCTCAATCTCGTCGGCTTCGATGGGAATGTTGGCCATCAGATCGATGTTGCGATCCTTGCCCAGCAGGACGTCATTCTCGATCCGGACGCCCAAACCTTCTTCGCGAATGTAAATGCCGGGCTCGATCGTGAAAACATTGCCCTCCGCAAAAGGCTCATGCGGGGGGCAGACATCATGCACATCCAGCCCAAGATGATGGGACACACCGTGCATGAAATATTTTCGCACCAAGGGCTTATCGGGGCCCTGTTCCTTCGCATCCTTCGCACTGATGAGGCCCAAGCGAACTAGCTCGACCTCCGTCAGTTCGACCACCGCTTTCTGGTAATCGAGCTGGCAATTGCCCGGCCGCAGAATCTCATTCGCCCCGCGGAATACCCGGAGCACAGCATTGTAAACATCGCGCTGACGAGCGGTGAAACGACCATTCACCGGGATGGTCCGCGTCAAATCAGAGGCCCACCCGGCGTATTCCGCCGCAATGTCTAGCAACAACATCTCCCCATCCTGACAGACGCTGTGATTTTCTAGATAATGGAGAACACAGGCGTTCTTCCCGCTTCCGATGATCGGATTGTAGGCGAATCCCCTCGAACCGCGGCGGATGAACTCATGGGCCAACTCCGCCTCAACCTCCCACTCACCCACACCGGGCTTCACGAAGCCTAGAAGGCGACGGAAACCTGCCTCGGTAATGTCACAGGCTCGCTGGATCATCCGCAGCTCTACCGGATCCTTGATCATCCGCAGACGATGCATCGCCGGCGCCAATCTCTCGTATCGATGCAATGGATATCGGGCTTGGCACTTCCGAATGAAACGATCATTCGCCGTTTCCACCACCGTCGCCGCACGCAAGTGCTCGTTGGTCGTCAGATAGATGTGGTCGGCCTGAGGGATCAAGCGATGAATCCACGCTTCAAAACCATGACTCCACTCGATGCGATCAATCCCGGTCGCAGCACGCGCCTGCTCCTTGCTGAGCTTCTCACCATCCCAGATGGCGATGAGCTCGCTGGTCTCTTTCACAAACAGAATCTCCCGTTCTTTGGGATCCTTTGCATCCGGCATCAGCATCAGCACGGTGTCCTCCTGATCGACACCCGTGAGGTAAAAGAGGTCGGAGTTCTGCTTGAAGGCCATCGTGCCATCCGCGTTTGTCGGAAGCACGTCGTTGGACAGCACAATCACGATGCTGTTAGGCTTGAGCTGAGCACGGAGCTTTTCACGGTTCCGAACGAAGAATTGGGGATCGATGGCCTCGTAACGCATAAGCCCAGTCCATCCGATGCCCCGCCCTCACGCAACGGCATTTGAGCACGAGAGCGAAAACCTGCCGAAAACCCAACAAACGCCACTGAAGCGGCAAGCCTTGCCCTCTCGTCAGCCACCCCGCCAATTCAACTTCTGCCGTACGGCCTCATAAAACGAGTGCCCGCGAAGCCGGAGGAGATTCAAAAACTGCCCAGCTTTCCTTACTTCAATGCGGTCACCGTGATGGATGGTCACACAATCCCGGCCATCCACTGTAAAGAGCATCGGCGCCTCGTCCGCATTCTCCGGCGCAAGCTCGACCAGCGTATCATCGCCCACCACCAAAGAACGCTGGCTCAAAGTATGGGGACAAATCGGCGTGATCACAAAGGCCGCCGCCGAGGGACTGATCAACGGGCCGCCGGCCGACAGCGAATAAGCCGTGGAACCCGTCGGCGTGGCGACGATCAAGCCGTCCGCACGATAGTGATTGAGCAACTCTCCATCCACATAGGCAGATAGAGAAACCAGCCGACCCGTCTGACCGCGAGCAAGGACCACCTCGTTCAGGGCGAGAAAATGCATCCGTGATCCATCGGCCCGCAGCACGGTTGCCGACAACAAGGCATGTCGGCTGGTCCCGAAATCTCCGGATAACAAGGCATCGGCGAAAAGCTCGACTTCATCGTCCGTGCAACTCGTTAAAAACCCCAAGGTTCCTATGTTGATCCCGGCAACTGGCTTCTCCGTCGCACCCAACCGAGCCGCCGCGTTGAGCATGGTGCCATCTCCTCCAAGCACCGCGATCACATCACACGTCACTGCCAACTCAGGGCCCTCCAACCCATCCACAGCCCCCAGCAAGGCCGCCGCACCCTTTTCAAAAACAGCCGCAATTCCCCGCGCTTCGAGCGCCCCACGAAGCCGCTCAAGTGCGCCCGATGCACCTTCTTTCCCGGTATTGGCGACGATCCCGACCTTCATGGAGCCCTTCTAACGGCGAATCCACCGGGGATCAAGGAGTCCGGGGAAATTCATCACTTTCCTGCGCTTACCCCCAACACGCCATCACGGGGTAAGCTCAGGCCAAGCTTCCTCACACACCTGTACCAGTTCCTGACGTCGCTGGTGATGGACCCCACCATACGTCGCCAGATTCACGCTCGCTTGGAACTCTTTTAGGGCCAGCTCTGCATATTCCCGCGACCGCGCTTCATTTTCCTCCGCGGCAAACGAAAGCATCAGATCGTGGAAGTATTCGCCCTTGAAAAAATGAGCCATGAAGACCCGCTCATGCACGGCCTGAAGCGCGATCGCCCGGTCGTAGAGCGCAACGGCCTGCCACTCATCACCTGCCCAACCCGCTACGGTCGCGACTTGGAGCGCGAGCACCGGATCATGATCGACCGATACCGCCAAATCCTGAATGGCTTGAAAATGGCTATCCGCCCAATACTCCTTGGCCTCTAAGGATTCCAAATCGTAAAGCCGATCGATGAAGGTCTCCAGGGTCTTCCGCTCCAAGCCCAGATAGGGCGATGATTGCTGAACACCAAGCAAGGCTTGGAACCGGTGCGCCGAACTCATTCCCGCCGGTTGATAGAGCGGCTTCCAGAGCGCCACCGATATCTCGGTCAACCGCACACCTCCGACCACCAATGCCAGAGCAAAGCAGGCAACGACAAAATTGCGCAGCAATCCAATCCACGACCGACCTGCCCGAAGAGCCTGCTCTTTTGATAGATGACGCTCCAAAAGCACTCGACGCCCCTCCCGCCCCTTCTCGCAATCCTCAACGGTCTGACGCATCAGGTCCATCATCCCCTTTCCGTCCTTCATCTTCTCACGCAGGGTCAGCTCGTTCGCACGCCGCTGCCAGGCTTCGTCCTTCGACGACAACAACAAGACAATCAGGCGAAACTCAGCCCTTTTACGTCCAGCAAGAAAGGCGCACGCGTAATTTCTAACCGCAAGAATGAAGGACTCATCGCCACCACCAGCGGCCTCCGCCTTACGGGCAGCCTGATAGTATTCCTCCGCCCTCAGCGACGAGACTCCGTGACGCTCGTCCCACCCCGAACCAGAAACACGAAGCCAGCGCCCCCGACTGATACGACCCAAAATCCAAGCCGCCATGAAGGCGCAGGGAGCCACGTGAAAAACAAAGTCGAAGTTCGACTGAATCAACATCCCGACCAGCCCAAGCGATTCCCACATGCCCACTCCCGAACTGCGTCCTAGGAGATAGCGTTGCATCTGACGAACGATCGGAGCAATCACCAAGACCAGAAGCCCCAAGGCACATGGGGCGCCGTAATCCGTAAGCAACTGCAACAATTCGTTGTGCGCCATCTCCGGCTCCGCTCCCAAATCGTATTCCGGGCTTAGAACCCGGTACACATCACGACCAAAATGCCCGGGGCCACCGCCCGTGAGCGGCTTCTCCAAAAACAACTTCCATGCCGACTCGTAGAAAGATAGACGGCCACCGTCGGCAAAGCCCCCGTCCTGAGAGACCTTCCCACGAAAGGAAGCGACCCGTTCGACCGCAATCTTGCCTAGCGGCACAATCACAAGACCACCTGCCGCAACAACCACCCACAGAAGGGTGACACCACTTCCTTTGCGCTTCAGATTCGCGGAAAATAAAACTACTCCGAGTAAAGCAGCACAGACAAGCGAAAAATTTCCACCTCGAGACAGACTAAGAAAAATCGTCAACAAGGAGGTAGCCAGACCCAAGGCCGGCACGATCTTAAACTTGCCGCTACCCCGTAAAAACGCGGACAAAAACAAGCCGCTCGCACCGAGACCGAAATTGGCTGCGTGATTGTAATGAGCAAAGAATCCCGAGGCAAAAGATCCCGCCCTCGACGGGTAGACGGGATTCCAATCGGGCCGGTCCATTTGCATCACCGCAGCGACAGCATTAGCGGTAACCGCGACCAATAAACCCAGCAATAGAGCCCGCGACTGAGCCGCATCCTGAACACGACCCATGAGGTAACCCGCCAGAACAAATAGCATCAGCACAATGTCATGAGCACCTGTCGCAATGACGGGCGAAAACACAGCCCTGAGCGCCAGCAAGACGATGATGATCCAGATTGCATGAAAGTGCCAATTGACTCCCCACGCGACCCGAGAAGAGGAGCTCAAGACCAAAAAGAAGATCCCCAGTCCAACTACCAACAAGCCCGGACCCCAGTTCCAAAGCGTTGTCGATCCTCCCAAACCCACAAGAAGGGGAAAAATGAGGAAACAGGCGAGCAAGCTCAAGGAAGCTCCCAACTTTTGGATCAGGCTCTTGGGCATCGGCACCTCGGATTTTCAAATAAAACGGGACCAGTATTCGGTTGACGAACACTAGTCCCGGCAAACTTCCTCAGAATCCATCCAGGAAGCATTCAGACAATTACTCAGCGGCGACGACGTAAGAAAGCCGTCATCGCGAAAGCCGACACCAAAAGCGGCACGCTTGGCTCTGGCACTGGAGTTTGACTCTGGAGCAGGAAATTGTCAGCGATCAGATAATTGGTTCCCCAATCTGGCTGGCCTGTACCTTTGAGCCAATCCAAACCGAAAGCTCCGACGTTCGCCTCAGGAACCGGTGGACCTTGATTCTGGGTCAAATCAACGTTGGCGAAAAGCGTGAAATCCAAGCCGTCCTGCGACAAGCTACCACTCCACTTGTTTAGGAGCGGGCTGAGCACCAGATTTAAAGTGAAGACCGTATTGAGAGGGATCAAAGCCTGAGTGTCGAAAACCCCAGCCTCCGTCATGTTGCTTCTGATGATGGTCGCAAAACCATCAACAACATTCCCGTTCCCGTCGAGATCGTTGGTGAAGAGGAGAGTCGCGAGCGGATTGTTGGAAAGGTCGAAGAAGCTAAAACGGAAATCATCGGTCAACGACTGGCCTCCACCGCTGTTCAGGATGAGATCCACCGAGAAACTCATTTCAGTCTCAAGACCATAATTGGCAGGGTCAAACCCCGAACCCGTCGGCGCGAGGGCGTAGGCAACTCCCAATTCAGCCTCAGACCCGTCTGTCGGCAAACCACCAACCACAAGAGACTTCGATCCGAAGGTCACTGGTGAGCCACTGGCATTACCTAAAACTGCAATGGATGGTGTTTCGATGGGGTCCGTGATCCAATTACCGGTCGTCTGGGCCTCAAGATTATCGACAGCCAGATCGTAAGATTCGAAATCCTCCGACATCAAAACGGCTGAATGAGCCGGAAGAATCCCCAGGACCGTGAAAAATAATTTTTTCATAAATTCAAGCGGTGAAAAACTCAGCGAGCGCGTCGAGCAACAACTTTCTTAGCAGCAGCAGCAACGGGGGCCTGCTGGACTACCTTTTCGTGAACCGAAGCCGCCTTCGGCGCCTCGCTCATTTGAACTTTCTTGGCATCTCCGACGAAATCTTCGGGAGCTTGGGCCTTCTTCAGTGCCTCAGCTTGACGCTCCGCTTCGCGCGCAGCCTCGATCTGCTCGCGTTCGATGCGCTTGGCTTCGCGCTCGGCTTCGTTATCCTCAAGGCGTTCTTCAAGTTCTTCGAGACGATTCTCACGCTCCGCCTCGCGTTCCTCTTTCTCCTTGTAGTCGGAGCGGGTGCATTTGATCGCTTGTCCAGGCGGCACAATGGGAGCGCCCTGGCGACTAGCGAGAGCCGTATCGGCCGCGAGCATGCCCAGCACGGCAAAGAAAATTTGTGGTTTCATCTTCACGCCTCCAAAGCAGCAGACCTGACCCCTCTCAGCAAGGCAAGATTCGTCAAAATTTAGGATCGATTCGTGCATTTTTTGCACTCTCGGAGACCAGAGCGTCACAATCTCGGAGGGGAAACCACTCCCTTAATCTGCAATTTTTGCAGATCATTCGGCATTCTTTAACTCAGCCTAATTGCCAAGAATTTTAAAAAGTTCATGTTGAGGCATGATCAATCCACACGCTGCTAGCGAACCGGTATTCCGACTTGGATCGAGCCATCAAATTTCACTTCCAGATGCGCCGGAAATTCGGCGCGATGGATCCGCGACCAAGGACGATTTGAATTTCGATGAGGTCTTGGATGAAATGAGCCACGATCTGGCGGAGCGTCCCCATCATGAAAGAGGGGCCGTCTCCGCAAACCCCAGTTCGACCCCGGCCAACCACTTGGACGCACCGGCCCATTTCATTCGCCGTGCGATTCAGGAGCTAGATAGCGGCTCACTTGACGAACTTCTGATCAATCGGCTTCTACAATTCGATCGGGATTCTGCAGAATTCCGGCAAGAATACGTGAGGCTTCGGGTGGAATCCCTGATGCGTCCACGGGCAAGCTTCATCCCGACCCAGCGCTCCCATGCTGCAGCCCCTCCCGATGCAACGGCTCCGCATCCGAAACGCGAGGAACTTCACAATCCTTGGCAAATTCACCGGCTTCGCGATCTCTGGTCATTCTTCGGCCCTTGGCTCACCGTCGTGACCGCCATCCAATTTTACGCGAGCCTGAATCTCAGCAAACTCATCGATTATCGCGGGATGTTGCCGGAGGCGACATCTCCCCACATCGCATCGCTGCTGATCGTCTGCTTGTCTCTCTCGATTAGTGCCGTGTGTTTGCGCGGGCTTCGGGGCCGAGACTTCCACGACTTCGCCCCCCGTCTGCTAGGGATCACCGGAGCAAGCGCAATCGCTGCCATCTCCTTCCACATGATCCTTTACCATTTGTAAGCGGAAAATTCTTCGCAGTAACCTGTCCGAACTTCGGTGGACAGCGCGATCGTCTGATCGGATACGAGGAATCGCGACCGCGTTCTAAGCACGACAGTCATCGATCGACGCGACAAGCCCAACAATCAAAGGCCGAAGACCCGAGGTTGCTGGCGTGACCCCAGATCCGCACCGTTCCTGGGGGATTCTTGCGCCAAAGGAACCGATCAGTGGCGCTTCCGAGGTGGATCACCCCGCTCCCTTGCGCGAACCTCGGTGGATTCACCGCAGTAAGGGCAACGAAAGTGGTTCAAGCAAAGGACTCCGAACACCACCCGAAGCCGATGACTGCCAAGCGCTCGCTTGGCCTTGTGATTGATGGAGCAGCGATTTCTCGCGATCACGTGCACGTGACAAAGTGGGCAGCGCACACCACTCGCAAACAACCCATAAATGATGTAGGAGACAATCGCAGCACCCGCGACCTGCAATGCGCGAATCGCCCACTCCCGATCGCTCTCAACAAAGGAGATTACCAGCAGAGCCGGCACGGCCGCAGCAATCGGCGCAAAAATCAAAAAACTGATCGCGGCAAGCCTGAGATTTCGTACGGAACGATTGGAAGAAAGTCGATGCATTGTCAGGCCGCACTTATCTTTGAAATTTCTCATGGAGCTAGCAAGTCCCGATCCATGATTCATCCGTACCCTGTCGTAAAAAGAGACCCATCACGGCTCAGGGCAAGACGAGGGATACTGAGAAGCATCGCTCAGGTGCGATGCTCGCTCAGCGCGGCCATTTCCAAACCTTCCGACCTGCCGATGAAAAACCATGGATGGCGAAGGTCTGCGACCTCATTTCTCTTAGCACGCGATCCAGCGCTTCACTCGGGATCAAGCGGGCACAACCGATCGCAGGAAATTTCAATGGCGCAAATGCCACCCCTTTGAAGTTGCCCTCCACCTGCATTTCATGCAATTCCTGCAGCACATCGGTGCGTGTTTGTCGTCAACCCTCCTCTCGGTTTTACGACATGTCGCGGCAAAACGCATTCGCAGGTAACGCATACCCAACCCGAATCCTAAGCTCGGCCTGATGACCCCATGAACTACGAAATCGGTGAGGCCACCCAGTGGTCCGCGCATCATCCGCCGCTGAAATCCTGACGCTCTCCCGCCTGCGAACCCAACCGCAAAAGATCGGCTTCTGCTTCCAGCACGACCAACCCCAGAGCAACATGAAGCACGGCAACCACAAGCCACGGATTCTCATCGTAGAACCAGATCCAACGACCGCGGATCAAATCTCACAGGCAGCCCTGAAATTCGGCTTCCTGCCATCGAACTGCCCGAGTCTCCGCAGCGCAGAGACCGCCGACTGGCATGATTTATCCGCCCTTCTGCTCGATCTCCAACAACCGGACGGCGATGGCTTCGATCTGCTTTCCTGGGCCCGCAGTCGTTATCCTCACCTGCCCTGCTTCGTACTGACCGCCATGGACAGCGCAGAATGGGCGATCAGTTCAATCAAAGCCGGTGCGGCGGATTATCTCATCAAGCCCTTCGATGCCCCCAAGGTGTTCTCATCGATCCGCGGGGCCTTGACTGGCACGCCACCCGCCCATGCCCCGCGCAAAACGGTGCCCGGGAATTGGAAAAGCGAGGCGATGCAGTCCCTCCACGAAAGCGCCCTGAAAACCGCGCTCCTACGCGTGCCCGTCCTGCTCCTCGGGGAAGCCGGAACTGGCAGGCGCTCGCTCGCGTCCTTCATCCACGCTCACAGCCAACGATCGGCCCAGCCGTTTGCCTCGATCGATGCCCGCGCCTTCGGAGAAGAGGAACTCGAACTCGAACTCTTCGGCGGCGAAAGCCGACAAGCAGGGGGCAAGCTAGTCCGTAAGCGGGGTAAAATCGAAATGGCCGATGGCGGAACCCTTTTTATCGAGGAGATCGATCGCCTGCCTCCCAAAATTCAAAGCCAGCTTCTCGACACCCTAGAAACACGCTCTGAGGCGGGTCAGACCGGGCGATTCGACTTTCGTTTGATCAGCTCCGCCGGGAATCCGATTCGGAATAAGGTGGTGGATGGCAGCTTTCGCGAGGATCTCTTTTATCGAATCAGCACCAGCACCTTGCAAGTGCCCGCTCTCCGTGATCTGGCGGCCGACATCGAAACTTGGTGCGATCTCCTTCTCACCGAAATCTGCATCGCAAACGGTTGCCGCCATCCTCAAATCACCCGCGGTGCCCGCGAATCCCTGGCCGATCACTCCTGGCCTGGGAACCTCGATGAGCTTCGCCACGTTCTGGAAAACGCGCTCGCCTTGTCGAATGGCGCGATCATCGGTTCCGAACAGCTTCGCGGCACTCTCCGCCCTCAGGCCAAGCGACCCGACGTCGTCCCTGGCCAATTACTCGGTCTGTCGACGATCGATGACATGGAGCGAGCTTCTTTGGTAGCGGCACTGGAAGCCTGCAACGGGAATCGCCGCCGTGCTGCGCAGAGACTGGGCGTGAGCCAACGTACCATTTACAATATGATCGATCGTTACGAGTTGAGGGCTCAGAACGGCGAGCACAAGCTCCCCTGATTCCAGATTACCCTCGATCCGGATCCCGCTGCGACATGAGCCCTCAACCAACCAGCTCCACGCCTCCATCACGCGACCAGCTCGCCGAAATGGCTCGCATCGCTTGGCGCAACAACAACCGCTGCATCGGACGACTTTTCTGGAACAGCTTGGAAATGCTCGACGCCCGCTCCGCCAACAGTGCCGATGAGGTCTTCGAAGGCTGCATCCGACACCTTCGTGAAGCGACCAATGGCGGTCGCATCCGCTCAGTCGTCACCCTTTTTGCTGCGACCCCCACCGACGAACGCGGCATTCGCATCTGGAACCGTCAGCTGATTCGCTACGCTGGCTACACCGCAGCCGATGGATCCATTCTCGGAGATCCCGGCCAGCAGGCATTCACCGCCAAAATCATCGAAATGGGCTGGCAACCACCTGCTTCGCCCGGTCGCTTCGATCTCCTCCCTCTCGTCATCGAATACCCCGGCAAAGCCCCTCGCATCTACCCTCTTCCCGCCGAAGAAGTGCTTGAAGTGACCATTTCCCACCCCGAGCTGCCCTGGTTCGACGACCTCGATCTCAAATGGCATGCTCTACCCGTGGTCTCAGACATGGCCCTGATCGGCGATGGCCTTCGTTTCACCGCTGCCCCTTTCAGCGGCTACTACATGGGCACCGAGATCGCCTCGCGCAACTTCGCCGACGAACACCGCTACAATCTTCTGCCCCTCATCGCCGACCGCATGGGCCTCGATCGCAGCTCGCGGCGAATGCTTTGGAAAGACCGCGCCCTCGTAGAGCTCAACACCGCCGTACTCCATTCTTTCCGCGAGGCGGGCGTGGCCATCGTCGACCACCACACCGCCTCCGCTCAGTTCATGCAGCATGTCCGGAACGAGGAAAAATGCGGTCGCAGCGTCCCGGGAGACTGGTCCTGGTTAGTACCCCCACTCTCCGGTTCCGCCTGCCCGGTCTTCCACCGCTACTACGACGCCCCCCTGCCCGGCCCTGCTTTTGTGGAACAAGAGCGCGCGTGGTGAAAACCCCGCCACCAGCAAACCATCATCCGAGCCAGGCCAAAAACTCGCGATTCCCATCGGTTCCAGTGATCGGAGAATCGATGACCCCCTTCCACTCCCGACCCAGTTCGCCAGTCACAAAGGCGCGGATTTTCTCCACCGCCCGATCGTGCAGGGCGGGGTCGCGGACAATCCCGCCTTTGCCGATATCTTCCCGCTCGAGCTCAAACTGGGGCTTGATCAGACAAACGATCGCCCCCCCTTCCTCGAGAACTCCAAATGCTGCGGGCAGGATCTTCGTGAGTGAAATGAAAGACAGATCCATCACGATCAGCCGAACCTTCTCTCCAAGGGTCGAAACCTCCAAACCACGGGCGTTGAACTGCTCCTTGGCGACGACTCGTGGATCACTGCGCAGCTTGTAGGCGAGCTGGTTGGTCCCGACATCGATCGCGTGGACTTTCGCTGCCCCGTGCTGGAGCAGGCAATCGGTGAAGCCACCCGTCGACGCCCCGATATCAAGGCAAGTCCACCCCTCTGGAACGATTGCAAAGGCCGCCAAGGCTCCCTCCATTTTCAATCCTCCTCGCCCAACATAGCGTGGCCGCTCTTTGACCTCCAGAGGCGCGTCCACGGGAAACTGGCTGCTCGGCTTGTCGACCGTTCGATCCCCGCTACGAACTTCACCCGCTAGGATCAGTCGCTTGGCCTGTTCACGCGACTCACAGAGTCCGCGAGCGACCAGCAGGGCATCGGCACGTTCTTTTTTCACGGCCCGAAGATCCAAAAACGCCCCCTGCGAGACAAGAGAAAGGCCGCGGATACCAGAACTCTCTGGTTTCTTGAATCTTGCCTCATGTCCCGGATTCGCATTTCCTCCCGCCCGTGACCCGCCACCGCACCGACGACCTCCGCATCTCAGGCCTGAACCCACTCATCTCGCCGGCGATTCTGAATTATTTCCTGCCGGTCACCGAACAGGCCTCAGAACTCGTCGCTGACGCCCGCGCCCAGTGCGATGCCATTCTCAAGGGCCAGGATGACCGATTGCTCGTCATTGTCGGCCCCTGCTCCATTCACGACCCGGAGGCGGCTCTCGAATACGGCCGCAAGCTCAAAGCCGAAGCCGAGCGGCTCAAAAAGGACATCTTTGTGGTGATGCGCGTGTATTTCGAAAAACCTCGCACCACCGTCGGTTGGAAAGGACTGATCAACGATCCCAAGCTCGACGACTCCTTCGACATCAACCACGGCCTGCGCGTCGCCCGCGGCCTTCTGCTGGAGCTTGCCAATATGGGTATTCCAGCTGCCACAGAGTTCCTCGATACCATCTCACCGCAGTACATCGCCGACCTCATCGTGTGGGGCGCGATCGGTGCGCGCACCACGGAAAGCCAAGTCCACCGAGAACTCGCATCCGGCCTGTCGATGCCCGTCGGTTTCAAAAACGGTACCGGTGGATCGATCCAAATCGCACTCGACGCGATCCAATCCGCGTCCCGCCCCCACCACTTCCTGTCCGTCACCAAACAGGGCGTCTCCGCCATCGTCTCCACGACGGGCAATGACTCCTGTCACATCATCCTGCGGGGGGGGAAAACCGGCCCGAACTACGAAAAGGAAGCGATCGACGAAGTCGAAACCATGCTCCGCGAACAAGGCCTGCCGCCTCACGTGATGGTCGACTGCTCCCACGGAAACTCGATGAAGGACTACCGCAACCAACCCTTGGTGGCAAATTCCCTCTGCAAACAGGTCGCGGACGGTTCGCGCACCGTGGTGGCAGCGATGATCGAATCCAACCTCGTCGAAGGAAACCAAAAGCTGGTTCCCGACCTCTCCAAACTGGTCCATGGGCAGTCCGTCACGGACGCCTGTATTGGCTGGGAGGAAACGGTCGAAGTCCTAGAGCACTTCGCCGCCGCAGCCCGCGCCCGCAGGGAGGCCTAATCCGCCTCCTTTTTCGAACCCGGACAGCGTCCGAATCGTCTGCCACGCAGCGTCCACGTTGTGCACTCGTAGCATGGATGCCCCGCGGGCGATCGCGGCAACCATGCAGGCCACCGTACCAGCATCGCGCTCCTTGGGCTCGCGAATTCCAAGAACTTCGCCAATCACTGTCTTACGACTGACCGGAACCAAGAGCGGCAAGCCGAATTTTCCGATCCGCGACAAATCTCTCAGCACCCGCAGATTATCGTCCCGCTGCTTTGCGAAGTCCAAACCAGGATCTAGCACCAATGCCGCCCGCTGCATCCCTGCCGCTTCAGCCAACGCGATCTTCTCTTCGAAAAAGACTTCCATCGAGCCCATCACATCGCTCCACCGCTGATGAAAATGCGGCACCTTGGGCTCCCCCACGGAATGCATGATCAGCAGCGAGGCGCCCGCCTCGGCACATAGCCTCGCGTTCCGATCGTCCGGTAGCCCACCCATGTCGTTGACCAACTCGACTCCCGACGGAAGCACCGCAGCCACCACCTCCGGGCGCCAGGTATTCGCGGAAAGCACCGGCGGCCAAACTTGAATCTCATCCCTCGGACGCGCCAATTCCACCTGCTCCGGCCACCGAACGAGAAATTCCCGGAAACGCCGGACCTCTTCCTCTACAGGCACCGGACCCCGATTCGTCCGCGCGCTTTCCGCACCGACATCGATCACGTCCGCACCTTCCTCGGCCTGTTCCCGCGCCTGCGCCAGAGCGGCATCGATCTCCAGCGTGCCGTCTCCCGAGAACGAATCATCGTTCACGTTCACGATCCCCATCACCAAGGGACGACGGGGAAATAGCAACTCCCTCCGCGGCAGCTTCCAGATCACCTTGTGATTTCAAACGGACTGCCGAATTCAGCCAACGAAATTCAACCATCACCCCGTAACTGTCCCACCCCGTGCGTGAGGTTTGCCGTCTTATGAACGAGCAACTCACCGAAATCGCCTTTCTTCTCGACCGCTCCGGCTCGATGTCGCGGATGACCGAAATCGCCATCCGTGGCTTCAACGATTTCATCCGAGAGCAGCAGGAAAGCCCCGGTGAGGCCCGCCTTACCCTCGCGCTGTTCAACAACGCTTACGAAGAAACACGATCTTCCGTGCCTGTCGGAGAAGTCGAGGGACTGGATAGCCGCAACTTTCGACCCCACGGAAACACCGCGCTGCTCGATGCTATCGGACGCGGTATCGACGAACTAGGTGCCCGGCTCGCTGCGATGCCAGAAGCCGAACGACCCGGCCAAGTGATCGTCGCCATCCTGACCGACGGCCTCGAAAATGCTTCACGGCGCTTCAGCTGGAGCGATATCGAGCAAAAAATCCGCCACCAAGAGGAATGCTACTCTTGGCGCTTCCTCTTTCTCGGAGCCAATCAGGATGCCATCGCCATCGGCGCGAGAATGGGCGTCTCAAGCACGAACTCCGCGACTTTCACCGATGACGCTACAGGCCACGGCAGCAGCTGGAAAACCATGTCCCGCAAGGTGAGAGCCATCCGCAGCTCCAAGCTCGATGCCAACCCACATCCGGACCTCGACCGCCCCATGCGCGATATCTTGCGGGAAGAAGACGATTCATCGCGCGGCGAATGATTTCCCCCTTTCCCCGTGCCGCGTGCAGGAGGCCGAGTGGCGCTCCCGCTCATGATCACCGCGGCACGGGGAACCCTGCCCACCGACCTCAATCGCCGGCCTTTTCCAAATCACGGACTTCCACCCGCGCCCACCAAGGTTTGAACGAGTCGATGAACACGTGGTGGTCGGGATCTTCCTGATAGGCATCCTGGGCGGCGGCGGACTCGAAAGTCATCGTCAGCGCATAGTCCCAGGACTGATCCACCACCGGCCGCTCCATAACTTTCGCGGGAATCGCCCAGAAACCGCCTTGCAAGCCCTTGAGCTTGAACAGAGACGAGAGCCCGGCCTCAAAGGCCTTCCGATCATCTGCGTTCTTGTGCTCGTCCTTCAGCCAAAAATACACGTGGTGTTCCATACCCCGTCGATTTAGCGAGGCAGGAAGTGACGAGCAAGCACGGCTGCCCGGTCAGCGCTTTTTACGCAAGAAGGCAGGTACATCGAGATCCTCACCCTCGAACAAACTCGGCGATACGCCCTCGAATTTCCCCCGCGGCCCGCCTTCGAGCCCAAGCTCCGGCTGCCCCTTGCCACCGGCTTTCGGCTTCACTGGGATCGCTGGCTTGCCGATCGGCTCCTCGATTTCACCAAGGTCATCGTCCAAGTCATCGAAGACACCCGGCAAGACTACGGCCGGATGATCGACAGCAGTTTTGACCGGCAAGATGACTTTTTCTTCCAAAACCTCTTCCTCCTCGGCGATTTCGAAAATTGCCGACAGCTTCGATTCTTCAATGACCTCCGCTTCGACCTCATCGGCAAATCCAGCAGCCGGCTCAGAAGTCCCCGCATCGATGACCTCGATCACGCCATCGTGCTCGGATGCCAAAATCGCATTCTCACCGGCCAAACCCGCAAAGTCATCGCCATCCGGAAGCTCAGCTTTTGCTGCAGGCTTGACCACCGGCGGCAATGTTTCGGCCTCGGCGTAAGGCATCTCCATTTCCAATTTGTCCGCGACGGGCAGCGGCACAGCACTGTCCGCAGCACTTGGCGCAACCACCTTTTTCGAGCGACTCGGGGTAACGACGGGCTTTTCAGCGATCTCAGGCTCGTCTATCGCGAACCCCACGCTGGGTTCCAGCAAGGCAGGTTTCTCGACGGGCTCACCCGTCTCCACGTAGAGGCGATCCTCCGGAAGCGAGCTCACCATGGTAATGCTCAACTGGTCACCCATGCTCGGATCCACTGCCGCGCCGAAGAGAACCTGAGCCTTATCCGGCACAAATTTCGACAGGCTCTGCATCAGCAACTCGATCTCATACAAAGTCAGGTCCTCACCCCCGCAGAGATGCACCAGCACCGTCTCCGCATCCTTGAGCAGCGCACCTTGGTCGAGGAGCGGGCTGTTCAGCGCGTTCCGCAAAGCCTTCGATGCACGATCCTTGCCACTGGCAATGCCGGATCCAAAGAGGCAGCGCGAACGAGTCGTCCGCAGCGCGGTCATCAAATCGTCCAAACCGACATTGATCAAACCAGGGCGAATCACGAGACGGATCACAGCCTTGATGCTCTCCGAGATCATCCGATCGGCAGCAGCGAAGGCCTCGTGAATGCCTTGCTTGGCGAGAACCAGTTCCCCCATCCGATTGTTGTCAAAGGTGACCAGCGCATTGGCCAAGACGGCCAACTCGTTGAGCGAAGTGTCCGCCTGTTCACGGCGGCGACGCCCCTCGAAGCCGAAAGGCATGGTGGCAAAGACCACAACGAAAGCGCCCTCTTCTCGGGCGATGCGACAGATGACCGGAGCCGCACCCGACCCCGTGCCACCGCCCAAGCCCGCACAGAGGAAGACAATCTTCCGGCCCTTTAACGCAGCTCGCACTTCCTGCTCGGCCTCGAGCATCGCCTGTTGGCCGAGTTCCGGATCTCCCCCTGAGCCCAAGCCCTTCGTGAGATTCCGCCCAAGTTGAATGCGGTCGCGGGCCACCGATCCGGAGAGGGTGCGGATATCGGTATTGATCGCCAGCATTTCCGCGCCGTCCATCCCATCGAGGACTACGCGGTCGAGCATGTTGGTACCGGCACCGCCGAGACCGACGATTTTGACGGAGGAAGACGGGATAGTATTCTGAAGGTCGCGTGGGAATTCGATCATGGCAGTTGGGGATGGCGGAGCTGCCGCCGGTTAAACGAGTTATTTCGAAAAAGGCCAGAGACGACGAAGGAAGCCGCGTTTGGGCTCGCGTTCGCTTTCGGTGAGTTGGGCGTAACGGATCAGCCCGATCGCGGTGGTGAATTGAGGATCTTTGAAATTCGCCTGCACACCGCTGAGCTCAGGTGGCTCGGGACGGTAGATATCACGCTTGAAAACATCATGCGCCAACTCACCGAAGCCACGCATCAGACTGCTACCACCGGACAGGAATACTCCGGTGCCGACGCGTTCCATGGCACCCTCTGGCAGCCGATTGAGCAAAAGTTTGAGAATCTCCTCCATCCGATGACGGATGATTTCGTTCAAAAGCTGCCGTTTGACCTCAGCCTCGGCGAAGCCTTTTTCATCGGCCACTTTGATCAAGCCGACCGAGCGCGCTGGATCCGCCGAAGCGTCGCCCTCGCGGATTTTGAGCGTTTCCGCCTTCGAAAAGGCCAGCCCGGTGATGAGGTGAATGTCGTTGGTGATATGATCTCCACCGACCGGGATGCAACCGGAAGCCTCGATCGCCCCATCACGATAAAGGACATAATCGGTGGTCCCACCACCGATGTCGATGACCAGAGCTCCGCGCTCCTTCGCCTCACGATCGAGCGCGACCTGAGCCGATGCAATCGGAGAAAAGACCAGATCATCGATATCCAAGGGCATTTCGCGAACACACTTGATCTGGTTCTCAATCCGCGTGCGGAGTCCGTGGACGACGTGAAAATCGGCGTCGATCGTCTTTCCCGAGAGCCCCACCGGGGAAGTCGCGTGCTCAAACCCATCGACACCGAAGCGGCGAATGATGTGATGGAGATAGACATGATCGCTCGGAATCGAAATGGCCCGCGCGATCTCCTTGGCTTCCTTCACGTGGGAGGACGCGATGATCGATTCGTCATCGGGTAACCGGAAGCTGCCCCGGTTGTTCACCCCTTGGATATGCGAGCCGGTGATTGCCAGATAGACACTGCCAATCTCCACGTCGCTGGAATCCTCGGCTTTCACCAAGGCATCTTTCACGCATGCACGGACTTGAGGGAAATCGTAGATCTCCCCTTTACGAACGCCGACAGACTTTGACTGCCCGACGCCTAAGATTTTCACGGAGCCATCGGACTTCACCTCGCCTGCCACCATGCAGATCTTGCTGGTGCCGATTTCGAGTCCGACGTGGATCTTGGAACTTGCCATGGGGGTATTTCAGCGGTGGATGAGCTTATCGGAATGGTTGACGCGGCGGCCTCGTTCGGTGCCAACGGCACCCGTTTCTTCGATCAAAATCGCACGCGGTACCGAGTCTCCGCGAACGACAACTGGAAGATTGCGCTCTGGGATCAATTCGATCGATACGATCTGCTCCCCCCGCGAACGCGCATGATCGAGCGACGCTTTCAAGTCACCGACCTGCCTCGGGTGATCTCCCAGCCCGAAGAAGGCGGTGGTTCCATCTCGAGAGCGCATTTCCAGCGCCCAAGAGCGACTCTGCCGCAGCGAGTCGATCCATTCTGGCGCGCCGGGAATCTCCCGACAGGCAATATCGTAAAGGCCTTTCAAGCGATCGAACTCCGGGTCCACAACCGTCTCTCCAAGGCTCGGCTGCACTCCGTCCTTGCCGAGATGAAAGACCGGCAATTGGGCCGCTTGCTCAAAAAGGCGCTCCGGGCACCGAAAGGCAATGCCATCGGAATCGACCAGCATTCCACGCTGACGATCCCGCGGAAGGATGCCATGGACCTCACTGGCGATCCACGCCTTCGGCTCGCGGGCGCGGACTTTCACCACCAAAGTCCCGGGGAATTCACGATGCACGCTTGCGAAGGCCAACTCGGGCAGAGCTTTTAGTCGCTGAGTAATCTCCATGGCATCGCAATCGAAAAGACTGCCGGAGAGATCGATGCCCGCGAGATCGACGAGGCCTCGCTCGTCAATCGCCGGGTTGGGATTCAGCTCGATTGCTTGGATACGGAATTCGTCATTTTCCACCAATCCCCTCCGGAAACCTAGCCGGGCACCCCAGACCACCGCCGCGACCAACGCGAGCACGAGGACAACACGAAAGAGCTTTCGGAGGCATTGCACCACACCAAGCCACGCTATTCGAGGCGACATGACATGCGCCTTCAACTCGATCACCTGACGGCGCTGCGAGACCCGGGATGTACGTCGTTTGAACATGGCAGTAGCAGATGGCTTAGGAACGAAGCTGAAGCGAAAGTTCGGCGATCTTGAGGCAAAGCTCGGCGAATCCGATACCATGAGCCGCAGCGGACTTCGGTAACAGACTGGTCTCAGTCATGCCGGGAATCGTGTTGGCCTCGAGCACGAAAGGATTTCCCGCAGCATCAAGCAAGACATCGACCCTCGAGTAAATTTCCACTCCGAGCGAACGATGACCCGCGAGCGCCGCTTCCTGAACGCGCCGTGTCGTCTCCGCATCCAGATCGGCGGGACAAATGTACTGGCTCCCCTTGGCCCCGGACAGCCAGGGATACTTGCTGGCCATGTCATAAACTCCCTCGGGGGGAATGATATGCACGACCGGCATCGCCACACCGTCAAGCACGGCAACGGTCAATTCCAGGCCCTCGACAAAGGCCTCGACCAGGATATCGCTGCCATACTGCGCAGCGTTCTCCATCGCAGCGAGAGCCCGGGTAGCATCTTTCACGATCGTCACTCCGACGCTCGATCCCTCACGCGGCGGCTTCACCACAAAAGGAACGGGAATCGAAGGAGTTCGCACGCCTTGCACGATCTCCGCAGCCGGCGTTGGAACTCCAGCCGCGAGAAATTTCTCCTTCGCCAAATTCTTATCGAAGGCAACCCGACTCGCCTCAACACCCGCTCCGGTGTAAGGGATGCCCCTCTCTTCAAGGATGCGTTGGAGTTGCCCATCCTCACCGAAGGTCCCGTGAATCACGTTGAATGCCAGGCCAGTACCCGCAGGCAGCTCGAAATCCGGGCCACGAACATCAACACCGACCGCTTGGCAACCGGCACCTTGCAGTGCCTTAAGCACGGCCTCCCCCGAAGCGAGCGAAACCTGCCGCTCGGAGCCAGGGCCGCCCATCAGAACGGCGATCAGGAGATTTTCAGGAATCATGGGAAAGTGATGGGTGATGAGGATGCGGTGTGGACTCCATCAGAATGTGAATTCATCCGAACCTAGAACTTTGACTTCTGTTTCCAACTCGATGCCGCGCGCCTCGCGGACTTGAGCCTTGATTCGATCGATGACCGCGAGCACCTCGCTCGCCGTCGCTCCGCCGCCATTGACGATGAAGTTCCCGTGGACTTCGGAAACACGGGCCCTGCCCTCGGCGCAACCTTTGAGGCCGAGTTCGTCGACCAATTTGCCCGCGGGCAGTTCAACGGGATTCTTGAACACACAGCCGGCGCTGGCCGCGATCGGCTGCGAAAGTTTCCTCTTCGCGCGGGACGCATCCCAGCGCGCTTGAATCGACTCCGCGCTGTCGGGCTCACCGATGAAGACCGCTTGCAAGGCAAAGTTGCGGCGCAACTCGGGAACGTCGCGGTAGTTGGAGACAATCTCTTCCCGCGTGCGTTCGCGAATCTCGCCATCTTCATCGAGAAAAACCACCGAGACCACCTGATCGAAAGTCTCAACGCCCATCGCCCCCGCATTCATCCGCAACGCGCCACCGACATTACCGGGGATACCTTCCATCCACTCGAAGCCGCCAATACCGGCCGCCTGAGCAACGCTTGCCAATTTCTTCAGGCGAACACCTGCTCCCGCTACGATCCGCCCATCCTTCACAACGCACTCGGAAAAAACTCCGCCACTCGGGTGAATGACAGCACCACGAATCCCTCCATCCCGGACCAATAAATTGGAGCCACGCCCCACCACACGCATCGCCACACCACGCTCGCGGCAATAGTTCGCCACCGAGGCAAAAGCAGCGAAACTGTGGGGCTCGATCCAGAACTGCGCGGGCCCGCCGACAAGCATCGTAGTATGACGACGCATCGGCTCATAGAGCCGGACATCCAGCTCGCCGCGAGGCGCGAGGTGGAGCATCTCCTCAAGCACTTTCAAATCATTCGCGATCCGCGTTCCCGCCTCATGGACATTCCCGGCACCCAGCGTGATCAGCAGATCACCGGGCTCCAAGGCATTGCCCACAACGTGATGTGCCGTCGCAAGATTCGGCAGCGAAATCACGTGATCCGCACCCAGCCGCTTCGCCGCCTGCACGATCGTATCCCCACTGACGCCTGGAATGGGCAATTCGCTGGCTGGATAAACATCCGTGACGAAAACCTTATCCGCCGCCTGCAAGACCGAGCCAAAGTCATCCGCCAATGCTTGGGTCCGGCTAAAGCGATGAGGCTGGAACAGGACCACCACACGACCTGGCTTCAAAGACCGGGCCGTTTGCAGGGTCGCTGCCAGCTCGGTGGGGTGATGGCCGTAGTCGTCGACGATCCGGACACGCGATGACAGGTACTTCGTCTCGAAGCGGCGTTTCGCCCCGGCAAAGGTATTCAGCGCCCTTGATACCAAAGTAAAATCAGCTCCCAAGAGATCCGCGGTAGCGATCGCGGCCAAGGCATTCAGCACATTGTGCCGACCAGGGATACCAAGCTCGACGTCTCCGAGAACGACGCCACGGCGCACCACCGTGAAGGCCGTCGCTCCACGCAGTTCGCGGATTTCTGCAGCAGTGTAGTCCGCATCCGACCACCCATACGCCACTGCTTGATCCGACTTCGTAGCGACTTCCGTGGCAACCGCGCACTCCCGACAATAAACCACCGGTCCGGATGTCTGGGCCACCAATGTCGAGAAAACCCCCTTGATTTCCTCGATGTCCTTGTAGTGGTCGAGGTGCTCCGCCTCGATGTTCAGGATAATGGAGCAGCTCGGTCGATAAAGCGCCAGCGTGCCATCGCTTTCATCGCCTTCAGCGACCATCCACTCGCCATCCTCCGACCAGCGGGCATTCGCGCCCAACACCGGAATCTCCGCACCAACGTAGTGGCTCGGCTGCAAACCCGCCTCGCGCAAGGCGTGGGCGATCATCGATGATGTGGTCGTCTTTCCGTGAGTGCCGGAGACAACGATGCCCTTCCGTGTGTGAAGAATAGCGGCAAGGCACTCGGCGCGCCGGATCAGTCGGATGCCTGCCGCAGCAGCCGCGGCGTAGGCAGGATTTTCCGGGCGGATCGCCGACGAATACACCACCACATCCGCACCCTTTACCGCCTCCGCGGTATGGGGCGAAGAGAAGATCAAACCGAGCTTCTGCATCCGCTCCGTTTCTCCAGAAGTCACACGGTCGGACCCACTGACGGAATGCCCCATGCCCAACAAAAGCAGGGCCAACCCGCTCATTCCCGAGCCCGCCACACCGATCAGGTGGATGCGCAGCGGATGATCGCGGTCGGTCAACTGGTTGCTCAGATCGTTCATTTGCAGGAAAGAGTCGCTTGGATCGCGTCGCAGACACGCGCCGCCGCATCAGGCACGGCAAGCGATAGAGCTGCTTGTGCCATCCGCTCGCGCGTTTGCAAGTCGCTCATCAGCGAGGTGACACGGGAGGCCAATTTCGCGGCATCGAGCCCACGCTCCGCCTCTAGAAAAGCCGCTCCGGCCCGGGCGAACACTTCGGCATTCCGTGTTTGGTGGTCATCCGCAGCGTAGGGAAACGGCACAAGAACGGAGGGCAATCCCAGAAAAGCCAACTCGGTCATGCTGGAGGCCCCGGAGCGGGAAAGAACCGCATCCGCCACCGAATAGGCGGCCGGCATGTCGTCGCAAAATCCAAGCACCCGATATCCCTCGCGCCCGGCGACCTCCTCCCGCACCCGTTCCTCATCTTGAGGACCTGCGACGTGGAGAACCTGACACCCAGCCGGGAAATCCGCAAATGCCGCTGCTACCAAGGAATTCAATTTCCGCGCCCCCTGGCTGCCGCCTGTAACGAGCAAGGTCGGCCGAGCTGGATCGAGCCCGAATTTCGCAGCCGCAACTGCCCGCCCCGGTAAGACGCGCATTTCCCCGCGCACAGGAGTTCCCGTAAAAGCCACGGGCTTCTCCGGAAAGAAGGAACGCGCTGCTTCCATCCCGATGAGAATCTCACGGCAGAACCTCGCCGTCAGCCGGTTCGCTTTACCAGGCAGCGCGTTGGAATCGTGCACAAAAGCTGTCAAACCTACCCGCTTGGCCGCCCAGCAGGGAGGCAGTGAAGTGAAGCCTCCCATGCCGAGCACCGCATCCGCCCGAACCTCTTTCAGCAGACGACGACAACGAGCCATGGTTCGCCACAGCTTGAAAAGAAACGGCACCATCTTCGGTGAAAAGAACGGCGGCTTGGCAATCGCAGGAATGGTCTCAAAACGATAATTCCCATACTTCCGCCGCGCCTCCTGATCGATCTTCTTCTCCGAGACCAGCAAGAGCACCTCACCACCACGCGCTGTCCACTCTTCCGCGACGGCAAGGCCGGGAAAGAGATGCCCGCCAGTTCCTCCACAGGCGATAACTAAAGATGATCTGACACTTTTGCGCTCCATAAAACGCGATCCTCGAAGTTCCCGACATGATCCTTCGTGGTCGTGCCCAATGAATGCAACATTACTTGATTATCAGGCAATCCCCAAAACCGTTCTTGGGATGATTCCTCATGTGCTCGGACGATGCGGCACCGCACCCTAAAAAACCGGGACGAGTCACACCCCAAGTGGGCTCATCCTACGCGATTGCGTCATGCGAAGCAGCTTGTCGAACCCTGCTCCCGGGTGTTGGATCACTCCGTCCTCAACGGACACCCCGAGCTGGTGGAAGCCCCCCGACCAACAGCAAGGGTTGATGGAAACGGACCGAGGCCCCCGCCTCGAATTCGCTCCATCGGGTCACGGTTCGGACTCCCCTCGGTCCACCCCGCTGATTCCCCCCGATTCATCGTTAGTGTGTGTTAGTGTGTCAGGTCAGCCGCCCGGCGGGTCTCTCCCCGATCCGCCGGGCGGACTGCCCCAAACCGCCAAACCATCTGAACGACGACCTCCCCGGCGGGATCTCGCAACCCATTTCAAACGCAGCCCGCCCTTGCCCGGCGCGCGACCAGCGTTTACACGCCTCCCCATGCACGGATTTTCCTACCGCCACGGCTCTCTTCATTGCGAGGACGTCAACCTTCAGGACATTGCCAACGAACACGGCACCCCGCTCTACGTTTATTCCGCCAATACGATCCGCGACCACTACCGTCGCCTGGACCAAGCTTTGGGCTCCATCGACCACGAAGTCGCCTATGCAGTGAAGGCAAATTCCAACCTCTCGGTGCTGCGGCTCCTTGCGTCCGAGCACGCAGGATTCGATATCGTCTCTGGCGGCGAACTGTTCCGAGTCATTCAAGCCGGTGGCGATCCTGCAAAATGCACCTTCGCCGGCGTTGGCAAAACACGGGCGGAAATCGAATACGCACTCCAACAGGGCATCTACTCCTTCAACGTCGAGAGCGAGGAAGAACTTCGATACCTCAACCAAGTCGCCGGCGAACTTGGCCTGATCGCTCCAGCTGCCGTGCGGGTGAACCCGAACGTCGACGCCAAGACCCACAAATACATTTCCACGGGCAAGTCGGAGAACAAGTTCGGCGTCGACTTCGATGCCATCCCCGACCTCTACGCGCGCGCCGCCCAAGAACTGCCTCACGTGAAACTTCGCGGGCTGCAAATGCACATCGGCTCGCAACTCACTTCCATCCAGCCTTTCATCGAAGCCGTCGAAAAAGTCGCCCCGCTCGCGCGCCAATTGAAATCCGATCACGGCATCGAGTTCTGGTCCATCGGCGGCGGGATCGGCATCGTGTATCACGATTCCCTCGATTCAGGCTCGCCCGCTTGGTGGGCAGCCAAGCCCGACGAGGAGCGCCCGCTGACCATTGCGGAATACGGCCAAGCCCTCGTCCCACGGCTGGAAAATCTCGGCCTCAAGATCCTGCTCGAACCCGGCCGCTACATTGTCGGCAACGCAGGCGTGCTGCTTACGAAATGTCTCTACGAAAAGCGCGGCAAAGCAAAGACTTTCAAGGTGGTGGATGCGGGCATGAACGACCTGATCCGCCCCGCGCTCTACGAAGGTCATCACGAGATCGCCCCGCTTCAGCAACCCAGCGGAGAATGGCGCAAGGTCGATGTCGTTGGCCCCATCTGCGAAAGTGGCGATTTCTTCTGCCAGGACCGGGAGCTGCCCGATTTTCAACCCGGTGAAACCGTCGCCCTGCTCAGCGCTGGAGCTTATGGATTCGTAATGGCATCGAACTACAATTCGCGCCCACTCCCCGCCGAGATCCTCGTCGATGGAGCAAACGCAAGTGTCGTCCGCAAACGCCAAACGCTCGACGACTTGATCGCAGGGGAGCTGTAACTTCTTCCAAACAAGCTGATAAAACGGCCCGCAGGTGACTGTGGGCCGTTTGCTTTGAAGTCCGCCGAAGGCATAGCACTCGCTTTTGACCATGCCATCTGATGCGGACATCCCGCAGGAGATCCCAAACAGGCCAACAAAACAGCCCGCAGGTGACTGCGGGCCGTTTCGGTGAAAGTGGCGGAAACGACAAGTGACGACATGGATCTTTGTCAGAAATCCGTCGGAAAACCCGTCATTCTGTCCCGGATGAATGGACGGATTTGAAACCCGACCGACATGAACCGACTTTCCGGAAATCCGGTGGCTGGCTTTGGCGGTAAATTTCTCTTCCATCCTTCACACATCTGCCAGATCAGCGAGTGGGATCAAGGTCATTTTCTAAAGCTATGGCACTTTCCATATCCAATTCGACTTGTAGATGGTGATGCCTACATCACTCCAGTAACTTTTTTGCCACATGCAACGTTTAGGGGTGCCTCCATTTTTGGTTGGGTCACTCAACGTGTTAAAAACTTGTTCCGAAATAAACAGCGAATATCCACCATCATCAATCGCTGCAAGCTTGGCTGCATAATTGGCGGCTCGGCCCACCCATACCAGGTCGTTCGAATTGCGAATTCCGGTTCGAGCAACAAACAAGTCGCTGGTATCAATTCCCACTGTGTGCTTCAGGACAAAGCTCGTGGTTGAATACTCCTTCTTGATCAATTCATTGATCTGTCCCACGACCCAATTGATCTGCAATGCCGTCTTGGCTGCATTCGTGTTTTTAGAATCGCCAACATAAACAGCCATTACCCTGTCACCATCAAACGCAGTAATAACCCCATCGTTGTTCCTGATAATCCTACAAGCTGCCACAAGGTAACTCTTGTAAACTTCCGCAGCAAACCAATCCTTGTAGCCTTTCACTAGGCCGGTCGAATCTTCCAAGTCTGCATAGAGAACCGTTCCATTCAGCTTTACGGCGTCGTTACCCAATCGAACATGCTCAGGTTCGGGGACTTTAATTCCATCCCTAGTCTGCCATTTCGTGGCCAAGATTTCTTTGATCTCGCCTAAAATTTCATCTGCTTTTTTCATTTTGGTCCTCGTTTTGAAATTTGTTTGTAAACCTCTTTTGCGACGCTTGCCATTCTTCGCCCAACGGTTTTGGGTCCGTCCGCTTCGTATGAAAGATGTGTAACACCGAGCAAATCTGTAGGTAATTTGAGATCGATCTTCCTTGGAGATACAATAAACGTCCTATCCCTGCCTATTGCTCCCATAAAGAGTCCAAGCTCAAATACGACATTATCTCGCGGGGTCTTTTTGCGGCGTCCGCGACTCACAGTCATGTCGTCAGCGGTCATCAAAAGAATCGCAAAGTCGGACGAATCAGCAAAACTTAGCAGATCCTCAATCGTTGTCTGAGATGGTTGAAAGACATCCTGCGTCCAGAGAGAGCATGTGACTCCTTTTCGGTTCAATGAGTCATTTAGGCTGGTTGCTTCGTTCAGTGCTTCGCTTGATGATCCAATGAAAACCTGAGAAACTGCATTAGGCTCGCGTATGAACTTGCCGCGCTCTCGAAGACGCACCGCCAATTCAAGCGCAAGCTTGCGCCAAAAATCCGGATGATCGGATGCAATTCTTGTGGCTGCGGGTTCTGAAAGTTTCAGAAACAATGAATTTTCTCGCGTGACCACGGTTGCGCTCCTTCGGGCTGTAGTATCTAGGAGAGCCATTTCTCCTACATGGGTGCCAGCCCCACGAACCGCGACCTCGCGCTTATTTACAATGATGCCGGCAGAACCACTAATGATAAAAAATACGTCATTGTCCGCACCACCCTGCTCAATAATTGTTTTGTTAGCTTTTACCTCGATGAGCGTGCCTGATTTTGCTATTCGTTCGGCCAACTTCATGTTTCCTGATATTGCAGTTTGTGAACAAAGTGCCGACAGAAGTTTAGCCCTTCCGCTTTTTGAGCTGGTGAAGCGTGGCTTTAGACTCGGATTTACCTTGGCAGACATGAAGTTTCCGATGATGGGTTTTTAATCAATTGGACCTCACTACATCCACACTCGTCTCAAGACACTGGCGTAGGTCGAGGTCGTTTGATCCGATGTGGAGCCAGTCGTCGGGGCGCTGGTAGATGTCGAAGCCGCGGCCGATCTTGATGGTCCATCCGTTGCTGAGTCGGACTTCGCGGTCGTGCATGTTGGGGTTCTTACGGATGATCAGTTCGACGTTGAAGAGCTTGAGGCTGTCCGCGATTGTCCAAAGCTTGGCCATCGCCTCATCCTCCTCCGTCTGATTGTCGAATTTAGTGATGAGGGTGATCTTCTTCGGTGTCCCCATGCGAACTGCGGTCTCACAAAAGCGCAGGAAGTTGACGATCTGGTGATGCTGGCGAATGTAGGCATCCTCGACCTCAATCTCCTCAGCCCCTGGCAGGTAGTCACCAAAGATGGTGTCGTAGGAATAGCCGGTCGCCCCGTAATGGATGCGGTAGTGGCGCTCTTTGGGTTCCGGCGCATCATCCACCTCGGCAGATATTTCTGCGACACCAAGAGTTTGGACAACTTCTGCTGCTGCTTCGACGGGTGCTGCTACAGGCGGCGCTGGTCGAGCTGGCTGCGGCGGAAGCTCTGGCGTTTCGCCGTCCTGGTTCAGAGACCATCTTATCGGTGACTGCGTCGCTGCGGCATCCTTCGACTCAGGGCACCAGATCGTGATCAACTCGCCGCTGGGAGCGTAGTAACCAAGGTTAATGCTGGCGAACTCGTCGTCTGGCTTCTTCTTGTTGAGTTGCTCCTTAACGCGGCGGCGACCCTCGATGGCGTATTCGAGGTATTCGTTGATCTCTTCTTGGGATGGGTCATCGCCAGGGTGAAGCATTTTGACGAATGCGCACACCGTCTTGAGAACGGCAGTTTGATCTCGCTGATCGTATCCTGGGCCGAGCTTGCAGGCCGCCTTCACATGGGCGAAGCGGTTCGTCTTGCGCGCCAAGTGGTGGAATGCCTCGGCGAGATATTCGATGATCAGGCCGTAGCTCCGCGTGAGATTCTCGTCCTTGTTCTTGGGGATTTCCCAGCCGGGGACGAAGGTGTGGAAGCGATCCAGTATGGCGAGGTCGAACACCGGGTGAAGCGGCTTGAAAAGGGTGTGATCCGGTGAATTGACCACGCCCTCCACCGAGTCGTCGATGTTTCCAACAAAGGCGAGGCTGGCATTGGCCGTGACTGTGGTCGAGCGCGTGAAGTTTCCGTTCGCCATGTATTGTTTCATGATCTGGAACGTCTCTTTGTCGCGGACGACAACACCCTCCCCGACTTCGTCAAATGCAACGACATCCCAAAAGCCGATCACGCCCACAGCTTTGCGCTGGTTGTTCCACCAGAGAGTCGCGGCCGATGTTGGCGCACCGAGAAGTGTGGCGTAGGGGGAAAATTCGCTGAACGTGTATGACTTGCCGTTTCCACGGGGGCCAAGCTCGATAAAGTTAAAATTTGATTCCACTAACGGGGCGAGACGAGCGAGGTAGTGGAACTTCAGACGCTTGCCCATCCAGCCTGGCTCCAAACCAAAGGAGCGGATGATCACGTTTAACCACTCATCCCGTGTGAACTGCCTGCGCCCTTCCACAAATCCTTCGAAGTCAAATTTTGAGAGCTGAACAGGCTTCAGATCCTCAACATAGAAAGCATAGTCATCGTCTTCGACCTCGTTGTGGGCGACTGTGACTTCGGCCCAAATACCGCCCTCAAAAATCCGGTCGTTCTCACCCTTGTAGAAACGCTGGTTGATGGCGATACGGGAGGAATTAAAGTTCTCCATCCGTGCCCATGGCCGCTTCTCCTTCTCGTCGTATCGGACGTGGATTTTATCGATGAAGGTGTGCTTGCCCTTTCCAGCAACAAGCATTTTGGCCTTTTCGCTCTCATCTGGGCGAACATAGTTCTTCTGAATTGTTTCCAGGACTGCTGCCATACCCTCTTGGATTTCCCGTGGGTCATCACTGGCGCAATAGCGGGCGAGCAGGAACTCCAGCACGAATGATGGAACATTGGTGCCCTTCTTGACCTGGAGTAGAAGGTCTTTGCGGACTACCTTCCCGAGGAATATGTCATTCAGTTTGAGGTCGAGGTCGTCTTTCATTCGAGATATGCAGTTTTGAGTGATAGGTCAGCAAGTGTCGCGTTGCTTGATGGATCGAGCACACGGACTTTGAAATTACCGCTGAAGCTATCCTCCATTTTTAGGCCGACTGGAAGGGCGTTTCCAGGTTTGATTCGCACGCATCCGGTGGCAGGGTTCACGGTCTGGCCAGTGCCGGCCACGCCGACAATGTTGCCGCTGCTGTCCACTGCCTCGATGGCGACCTCCCGTTCGTTCTCGTCTGCGAAGAGTTGAGCTTCCGGCCACGCGAGGTCTAGCACCGGGCGACGCGATGTGATTTTGTCAGTTTTGCCCTGGCGATAGGCCAAAACAAGGTTTGGAGCCGCCGACTTCTTTTTGGTCTGTGCAGCCGTCTCCAGTTGAATGGTCAAGCAAGGCAAGACGCATTCCTGAAGGGAGAGCCCTTCATGGTAGTAGATTTGACCACGGGAATAGGGAACCAGCGCTCTGGGGGCTGCGTAGTTTTGAACCTGACCAGGAATCCCGACCTCCTTGGCGGACATCACGACGTTGTGAGCATCTGCCGTACCTTCTCCCAAAAGGCAGCGTGACTTCTGAATGGACCATGTGCCCGGTGGCTTCGGTGCGAGGTTTCCTGCCTCCTGATCGTGAAACAGAATGAAGCCATGATCTGTTGCAACTACGGCACGCTCGAAGCCGAGTTCACCAGCACGTACAAGACCTCGAATAATCAAGCGCACCAGTGAGGGAATGATGTCGAGCACTTGATGTGGACTATCGTGTGCGATGGTGTCGATGTCTCGCGTCCGGACCACCAGCAGCTTCGCTTTCTCCGGAATCTTGATCTTCTTCTTGCGCACCAGATCCTCAAGGTCGATGTCCTCACATTGGTCGCCCTTGCACTTCTGCATGTGGGCAAAGCGGGTGGCCGGCGCGGTGGCGATGCTTCCACCAAGATGGGTCACGAGTTTGTCGCCCTGTTGCACCAGCGAGAGAGCGGATTCGGCATTGGGCATGAGACTTGCCATGCCCACTTCGGTGTAAGTCGGAAGCTGAGCACATACCGGGACCAGCTCCACCTTGAGTTTGTCCGATAGCTGTTTTTCCAACTCAACTCCAAGCTCGTAGCGCAAGGAATCGACCAGGAAGTAAGCAACCTTTTCTCCGGATTCCAAGATCGGATTGACGACCTTATCAAAGACCTGCCGATTCCAGAGAATCTGTCCGTTGGCGACCGGCCAGCCTTCAGCTTGCACAAGTCGGACGAACTCTGCCTGAAGAGCCTCGACCGATTTGAAATAAGCTTTCCGGGCAACGTGCAAGAGCTTCTCCAGACCGTCATGATCGTTTCCGGCCTGATTAGCTGCTTGCTCCATCTCTCGGTGGTGACGGTCCAGCTCCCGCCAGGTCGTGGCGTATCCGAGAATGATCGATTCGAGGGTTGGAAATTTCGGAGTTGAAAGCCGATCTGCGGCATCCAGCAATTCAATCGCACGCGCTGCCAGCGTCCACTCGGTCAAACGCTCCTCGCTGGTCAGCCAGATCGAGCGCTGGCGGCTATGCCAAATCCCGCGTGCGTTCTCTACCTCCCCCGCAACCGCGAGCTCAACCAATCGGTTCAGGAATATCCGCTCCTCGCAAGCGAATGTATCCCGGATGCCCAGGCTCTTCATCCCCCTGATCTTCTCTGCCAAATTAAGCTCGTCTTCGACCTCCTGCGCTTTGGTTTTGTAGAGATCCTTGTGATCGTCGTGGCGACGAAGAGTCTCACAAACTTCGAAGATGAGACTGCGGGCATTCTCGCCAGCGCATGGCACCGTTTCGAGACCGCTTGGAACTTCACCTGCAGAGTCCATCACGAACTCACTGAAAAGAAGCACTTGCCAGAGTTCATCAGCAATCGATTGCCGGGTCTGCCCGCGTGTCCTGAGCGTATGACCGAGCGACCGCTGCACAAAATCACGAGCCTCGTTGCTCCATGTGGCATCCGACTTGAGGGCTTCCACCTGTGAAGTTCTGGGGGAGAGTATGCTGGCCAGGATTTCCTTGGATGACCCCACTTCCAGCAAGGTCTTGAGTTTGGGCCAGGAACCGCCTTCCTCCAGAGCATCGATCATCTCGAAAGTCGGCTCACCCTCTTCAAACATCCGGTTGATCTCGGACACATGATCCGACTTGGCGCGCCGGCATATGTCAGCGAACTCGTCACCATCTCCTTTTGGAAATGACTCGCCAATCTCCGCGAAGACGGCAAACGGGTCCTTCTGCTTTTCTTCCGGATCCACGGGACGCGGTGCAGGTATCCACAAGATCAACTGATGAATTGTCCCGGCAGCCAATCGCTCCAGAGCCTCAGCGGCGGCTTCACGATTTTGGATGATGGATTCGCCCACGTCGATGACCTCCCGCTTCTCTGAGCCGAGAGAGAGTGCCACATCCCGGTAGCGCCGGGATGGATCATAGATCACCAGGCAGCCTCGGTCTTGGGCTCGGCGGGCGAAAACTTGGTCACGGATGTATTCTCGAATCGTCATGAATTTTTTAGGTAATTAACCCTCCTCAATTAGTTGGGGTTCGTCTTCATCGGGTTCTTCTTCTTCGGCCTTCTTCGCACGCTTCTTCTTCGGCTTGGGGGGGGCGATTTTGCAGAGGTGTTCCAGGCCGTGGGCGATGGCGATGGAGCGGTCTTTTTCGCAGGCCTTCTCCACGCGCTGGGGCCAGATGGTGTAGGCGAGGTGGGCCCAGTCGTAGTCGCCTTTGGCGAGCTTGTCCCAGCAGGCTTTGAGGTCTTTCTGCCACTTGGGGAGGCGGAAGAGCTTGTGTAGCGGGCTGGCGGTGATGAGGACGCCGTCGTTGAGGTTGGGCTTCCAGGGGAGCTTGATGGCACGCTCGATCTCGTCGCGCAGATCCTTGAGTTCGTCGAGGAATTCGCGGAGTTCGCCGGCGCGGGTGCCGCCGCCACCGGAGGCAGTGAGGGCGTCGAGTTCGGACTGGACCTTGCGGAGCTTGGGATCGAGGAAGTCGGCGAGGCAGGTGTGGAGGGTCTGGTCGGTGAGGCGGTGGTAGTAGAGCCAGAGGGTGTAGCTGCCGGATTTGGTGGAGAGCGGCCAGTAGATGGGGGCCTGGCGGCGGCTCTTGCTGTAGCGCTTGAGGTGGTCGGCGAAGAAGGCGGCGGGGCGGCGGAAGTAGTCGCGCAGGGTCTTCGCGCCGAGGATGCCGCAGGCTTCCTGCTCGATGGCTTCGGCGCGGTCCTTCCAAATCACCTCGATAGCCTCGCGGACGCGGGCGACGATGTCCTCGGGGTGGTTCTCGTCGTCCACCAGGATGCCGTGCCATGATATGCGCAGCGGGTAACCGGCGGGCACGTCCTTCGGCTCGGCGGGCAGGCCCTCGGCGTTCTGGAGCATGCCGGGCGGGCAGACGGGCAGCGGGTCGAAGGGATCAGGCAATTCGGGCGGCTGGCGCTCGCCGGTGGCAAAGCGGATGTCCCAGCGGCCGAAGGCGGTTCCTGCACAGTAGGACAAAAGTGACTCCTGATTAGCATAGGGAGAGAAATCAAGAACGTCTTCGCTGCTCGTTTCGTCATCCTCAGTTTCATCCGACTCTGCCTGATCGTTGCCGCGTCCGATGTAAGCAAGGGCCTCGCGGAGATCACGCTCAACTGTTCTCACCTCCGCTTCGTCCAATCCAAATGCGCTCGCCACTAAGCTTTCACCCAACGTATCGAGAAACTGCTCCATGTTGTATTCAAGTGCTTTGCCTGCATCCGTAAAATCGCGGACGCTGGAGGGAATCAGGAACTCCAAATATGGTTCTTGGTTCCGATAACAGCGGCGCCTTCTTTCAACCTCGCGTTTGATGATTTCTGAAAAATAGTCATCGGCATTATCGGGCAGACGTGGCCATGGGAATACCTTGAGATCCCCAACCAAATAATTCGGACGCTCAAATACCTCTCCAAAAAATCTTAGGAATGATGAGGCGATTCGAGATGCGCATACTCCAACAGCTTTGTTGAGCATTCCGCTTGTGGGGATTGCCATATAACGACTTGCCGAAGGAATGCATCCTTGTGGAATCACATATGGAATGAATCGTGGCGCTCGTCGCGTCCAGCTGAATCCTGGTTTGAAAAAGTGAAGTCTAATGCTGTCTCGAAGCATCCAGATGTTGGAGCGAACTGTTCCCTTAGGCGTAAGGTTGTTCCAGAGCTCAGCTGCATCACTCGCCCAGTTTACGACTAACGTGACCGGGGAGAACCAAGGTTGCGAGGCACCGGCTAGTACATAAGGAGCCCATCGACCGCCGCCGCAACCGAGTCTTTCTAGAGGCGGGGATTCCCACAGCGTCCTTACGAACCGCGGGTTGTCGGCCGTTGCGAGTCCTTGTCTCACATCACCAACGGTGTCCTTGAAGCGAGGAAGGCCAGAGAACTTCAGTAGTGCACGCCGAGGAATCCAATAGACGAATTGTGCGTTTGGAAGCAGTTCAAAGTCGCGCTGATCTGCTATGAACATCCTTTCGTCTCGGTTGCCGAGGTGATACCCAAGCATGATCTGGTTGAGGGCTGTTTCTTTGTCTGGTTCCGATAAGACTCTGAGAAATGGTGACCTTCGTCGTGGCGTCGCTTTCTCGATGACGTAAGCTGCCGCATCAACCATCGCAGCATCCATGACCCCGTGGCCAAGATCGCAAACGACCGATATCGCAGCGTTTTGCTGGAGAATCTCGCGTCTCCATTTAGAGAAGCTACTCAGGAAGAAACAAGTGCGAGCTGTGATCGCTCCAATGACTCCTGCTGGGTGAAGTCGTCCCAATCCCCTCTCAACAAAAGCCCCAAGAATGTCGTTGTAGCAAGACGGATATGCCTTTTTCGCCTCACTAATCCAAAGCTTGGAGAACGCCCCGAACGGCGGATTCATCACGACGGCGTCGTAGCGTTTGCGGCAGAGGTCGATGAGGGCGAAGCCGCGGGCGGCATCGTCGGCGAAGAGGCGGCGCTGGTAGGACTCGGCGTCGGCCTGCTCGGCGTAGGCGCGCAAGGCGTCGATGACTTGTTGTTCGGCAGTGGCGAAGAACTCCTCCTGGGAGCCGTCCTTGCGGGTGAGCAAGTCGTCCTGTTGTTTGAGCCACTCCTTGCGAGCGGTGTCGATGGCGGTGCGGATTTCCTCCTCGATCTTGAGGAGAGAGCCGGCCTCTCCGGCGAGCTGCATTTTGTCGAAGACGGTCTTCACCAGCTCGCCGAGCAGATCGGGTTTCAGGGTGGCGACGAATTCCTCCAGCATCTCCGGGCTGCCGGGCATGGGCTCGGCGCAGACGATGTTCGAGCGGCGGACGCGGGGGCGGTCGGCCGCAGGCACCTTCTGTTGCTGCCAGGCCTTTTGGGCGCGGAGCCAGAGGGAGAGTCCGGCGATCTGAACCGCGCGCGAGTCGATGTCGATGCCGTGGATGTTGTGCTCGATGATGAGGCGAGGGACGTCCTTGAGGAACTCTTCCTTGGAGGCATAGGCATACTGGAGGGCCGGGCAGGAGCCGTTGTCCCAGGCTTCCTCGTAGATGGTCTCGAAGAGGTCGAAAGCGTAGAGGCCGAAGTGCATGGACCCGCAGGCAGGGTCGAGTAGACGGATCTCGCGAGGATCCTTGAGCGGGCGGTGCGGGATGTGGACGGGCTGCTTGAGGAGTTCCTCCTGGCTGAGGCTTTCCTGGTCGGGTGTCTCGGGGGCGGTTTCGCCCTCGGCGAGGAAGATCTCGGTGGGGCGGCGGACGAGGTAGCGGCACTGCTCGGTGAGGCGGGTCTGGCCGCGGGTCATTTCATACCAGATGCGGCCGATGGTGTTGTCGGTGAGGAACTCGACGACATAGCGGGGGGTGAAGAACTGGTTGCGGACGGCGAGTTCGCGAGAGTTGCGCGGTGCGGCGGACTCGGCGCGCATTTTTTTCCGTTCCTCTGGGTCGTTGTAATACTGGTAGATCCAGCCGATGGTTTCGTCTTCGGCCCAGAGGCGTTCCAAGTCGGCGGCGTGGAGGAGGTCGAGCAGGGTCAGGAGGGCGGGCTCGCGGGGGAAGAGCAGGGCCTGGGGCGAGCGGCGGTCGAAGAGAATGCCGAGGTCGATGGCCAGCTCGTCGAAGAGGCAGAAGAGGTAGCGGCGGTAGCGGTGGTAGGTGTCGCCGAGGGCGGAACCGGCAACGGTCTCGAAGACCTTGAAACCCTTCGACTGGTAGCCCTGCCCGACGGATTCGACGATGAGGCCGCGCTTTTCCGCCATGCGAATGGCTGCGAGGCGGTTGAGGATGGTGAAGGCCTGCTCACGGGCGAGACGGGCGACGGCGGCTTTTTTTCCGTCCTTGTCGTCAGGGTGGGTCTTTTCCAGGTATTCGATGCGCTCCCGCAGTAGGGCGGCGGTGGCCAGTCCGGACTCGTCGAGGTGGCCAAGTTTGTCGAGCGGGGCGATGTCGCCCTTGGCGGAGATGCCGTAGAGGCTCTGGAACTGCTCGGTGAATTCGTCTGCGATCACGCGTCGGGCGTCAGAGACGAACTTGGCGAGGCGGTTGCGGGTTGGTTTGTCGAAGGACATAGGAGATAGAATCAAAGGGTCATTTCGTTTCCTGGATGATCTGGCAGGTCAGCCTCAGCTTTGTTCCCGCTTCAAGAGCTGCCAGGTGCGTATTCAGTTGATCGATCAGATCCTTGATCTGTTTAGTAGAATCGAGCGAGACGGGTAGGAGCAGAGTTTCCTCCTTGATCTTGCCTCCATTTTCTCCGGACTTTTTCTGCTCCTCTTGCTTAACCTTACGATTGGCGCGAGCAGCCGCTGCCTTTTCTGCAATCGTGGATTCCAACTCACGCAAGCGGTGGTTGAGCGTGTAGTCGTGATTGAGGAGGTCTCGGAGGCCATCGGCATCCTGGGTGACGGTTTTGGCGAGTCTCTCTACCTCTTGGCTGATCCAGTCGCGGGAATCGCCGTCCAGGTCTTGCCAATCCGTTGAGTCGCTCCAGCGTGCGAGGCTTTCGAGGCGAAGCTTTTCCTGTTGAGAAGCAATCTCTGTGACGGTGGAACCGATGAGTTTATCCAGGGTGTCCGCGTGTTTTGCCAAGGCTGCCGTCTCCTCGAAAAAAGAGCTGCGGGCGAGAAGCTCATCCACTTCTGCGATGGCCTCGGCCGCATCGGCCTTGAGCTTTGCCGGAACACCAGAATCGGGGAGACCGTTAATGTCATGGCGCAGACGCTGGAGGTGTCCCAGTTTCGTGCGCAGTCCGTTGTCCAGGGCCTTCTTGAGGCTGCGCGCCCAAACCAGGTCATCGTAAAGGGCGCTGTCCGCACCACCGAAGCGTTTGACTGCGTCCGACCCATCACCACTGACTACGGCGGTAAGGTCATCCTTCAGTGCATCAGCGCGGTCGGAACACTCGGCTGGGAGTCCGTGATTGCGGAGATCGACTGCTAGCGGGCCAAAGGCAGCTTGATAGGCTGGGAAGTGCTTCTTGGCTGCGGCCGCAATATCGACCTCCAAGGGCATGATGTTTTCGCCGGAGAAATCGCGGAGTCGTTCGCTGGCCCGTAACAGGGCGGCGGGATCGGGTTTCTCTTCGCGGAGGGAAACTCCAACTGCACCGAACGATTTGTTCGATTTGAAGGCATCGAGCGATTCGTCGCTGGTTACCTGATGGTCGTGACCTGCAATACGGAGCTTGATCACCCCACCGAGGAACGCGGCTGCCAAGAGGTAGCGAGTGGTATCCTTTGACCAACCGAATGGGGTGGCGGAAAAGTGGTCGAGCAAGCGACGACCCTCCACCTGGCCGCTCTGGCCAAGGTAATCGCTGATGGAAACGATGGCCTTGTGGTCTGACTTTACCTGCGGCTTGCCGCCAGCACGGGACACTAGCGAAAGCGGATCTTCCCTGGAAGTAACGCGATCCAGCGGAGTCGTAAGGAATTTCTCTGCCAAGGTAGCATCGGCCTGGTGGGGTGCTTCGTCATAGCGGTCGAACACCTTTGCGGCAGCATCACCGAGGAAGGACTTTGCGGCATCCAGGACATCCGTGCCTCGACCTGCCACAGCCTCGTGGGCACCGTGGGCAACAAAAGATCCTTGGATCAAGGTTTCTGCCAGTTTGCGTTCCAGCTCGGCTGACGTCCTCTGCATTTCAGATTCCTTCATTCGGGAAAAATCCTGTGTGTCAGAATCTGAGGCAGTCCGATGTGTATCCAAAAACTTCCGGCACTTTACCAACGTGATCGCCAATTGGTCAGCATCTTGTTCCACGCGCCCGAGTAGATAAATATTGGATCGTTCGCGAGAGGAACGGGAGTCGTTCTCGCGCTCCGTGCGCGTTGCATCATATGAAGATGCCGGCGCAAACTCGATATGGAGTTGGATCGGTTCCTTTTCACCCTCCAGAGAAACCGACTGACCACCGCCGATCACGACCCGCAGGCCAGCGGTGACAGGGCGCACCTGGGCAATGCGTGCCGAGGGCAACGGGTTGAAGATCGAACGCAGAACGCCGTTCAACTCGGCCCGGATATCGGCCTGGCGATAATCAATCTGATCGAACTGTTTCTGCAGGGTGACAGCCGCTTGGGTGAGGAAGCGCAAGCTGCCGTTCTTTTCACCCAGGGGAATCATGGCATCCTTGAGCATGGCATCGACTGCCTTCTCAACATCATCCTTGATCGAAGGCGATTTGACGGCTGGCTGCATGAGGGCAGCGATGTTCGCCACGGTGACCGGGAGGTTTTCGAGAATTTGCAGGACTGCGATGGATTTGGCCACATCCTGGGCCAGTGCGTCATGCGGTAGGCGCTGCGCGACACGCTGCACTCCCTCAACGACGTGCGGGAAGCTGGAGAAGATGTCCCGGCGCAAAGAATCGTAGAATGTAACGGTGTTGGCCAGGCGGCCGACTTCCGTATCTGCAAGTGGACCCTGGTCATGGCCGCGCTCAATCAGCACTTCCTGGACGACTTTGATGGCCGAGCGAAGACCGAGGCCACCTGTCTTCTTGGCAAGGCGACCAAGGAGCTGGAGGAGAATTTCAAAGTGGGCAGGTAGGAACGGATAGAGATCTACGAAAAGTTTCTTCGTGAGTTCGGTGTCATAGACGCCCGCGTCAGAAAGCTGTGTCGCGGTGCGGAGTGATGAGCCAAACTGGTCGAACATCTGATTCAGCGACTGTTCACCACCAGAGGATTTCGTAAGCAGACGTTTATGGCAGATTTCCTTGATGTCGCTGGCTTCCAGGTGGACTTGAATCGGGAAACGATCCTTGAGCTTGTAGAGCCCGGGAGAGTTGAGCGCAGCAGTTGGATTATCGTCGGTGAGCGTCTGTTGAGCAGTGGCGAAAATCCACACGGAGCCGCCGCCGATCTGTTTCAGGTTTTTGGCGAGACCATCGAGGTTGAGAATGAGGCTCGGCTTGGCAGATACGTATTGGCCGACCTCGTCGATGATGAATAGAATGTTCTTTTTTCCGGACTTGAGTCGGATGAGGTCGATCATTTCCTCGGCCCGCTTGTTTTCAGCCTTGCTGACGTGGAGTGTCAGGTCGCCAAAGTCGGATGCATTCTTGAAGAGATTCGGGTAAAATTCAGTTGCGAGCTGAGACGCAATTTGGTTTGCGACCAGAGGCTGGTTGTGAACCTCGATCCAGTCGATGCCGCCGAGTTCTTCCTTGGCGCGAGCCTTGAACGCATCGAGCTTCCCATCTCCTTCAAGCATGCGCTCCAACTCGGCAACTTTCAGGTCTTCCGAGTAGCCGGCCCATTGCAGAACCTTGAGGTAGAGAACGGTGGAGATGTCCTCCATCGAGGCACCGGCGAGCATTTCACTAGCGAGGTCGAGGAACAGAACTGCCGAGTCATAGACCGTCGAGACCTGGTTGAACATCGCCCGCGCACCTGCGGAGGGAATCTGGTTCTGCAGTAGCTTGAGGAACGGGTCACCCCCGAGCTTCATACTGCGGTCGAGCGAAAAGCCCAGGTATTTGGTGAATGAGCTCTTACCCGAACCATAGAATCCCGAGACCCAGACGCCGATTTCGTTCCCGCCGCCACCCTGCTGTGCCATCTGCATTTTGCCGAGCAACTCCTCAAAGCTTTGCTCGATATGATCGGTGACGACGTATTCTGAAATTTCCGCACGGAGCTGCTCCTCGGATCGGTTTTGATAGGTGATGACTTTCTCAATTGGCCTGGCGAGGCTGCGGGAAGAGTCAAATAGATCGCGGATGGTGGACATGGTAGTAGATGGCAAAAATTATCCGATATGCTCGGAGCGGTAGTTGGGGTCGGCAGGGTAGAATTCGAGAAAACGGAGGCTGGTCTTGCCCTCACGTTTTCCCGGATAAAGGACGATGACGGGACAGCGCACTTCGTCTTGGATTTTCGCTTCGATGCTGTTGATGCGCAGGTAGGGGTGAAGTGCTTCAAGGTCAGTTAGGAGAAGAAGGCCACCGGGCTGACCGGAAGCTTCGTCCATCTTTTCCCTTACCATAGCGAGCAGTTCAGGACCTTCCGTGAGCGCCTTTCCGAGTGTCTTGTTGACCTCGGCGATGGTGCTGGCTGGAATGGCTCCGCTGGCCTTGGACAAGGCCAGCTTCTCGCCAATGAGCCAGGTATTCCGGAGCTTGTGGTTTTTGAGAATGGATCCAACGGCATCCGCAAACGAGAGAGTGACCACATTCCAGCCCTGATTTTGGAGCTTTGCGACCCAGGCTTTTGTCTGACGCTTCACTTCCAGGATTTCCCGGGTGGAATACACCAAATAGTAAATGGGAGCTGATCCGGTGCTTTCCAAGCGCCGGCCATCGCGAACCCGAAGACATACTTCGTCGAATTTATCTTTGAGTGAGTGCATTTAGACAATCGTGTATTGACCGGTATTTCCAAGAGATTTGAACCAATTCACCACTGGATTGAACCAGGAAGTGTCCGTCATGTGAAAGTGTTTTGAGGCAGTTGAGAACTTCCCCTGGCTCGAAACCGAAAAGCAACCAGTCACGGTGCTGCATGATCGCGCTGTCGCTTACACCTGCGAAATGGAGGTCGTGCGCCAGGTAGAGGGCCACTTCCGGCCGAATCGAGAATCGCTGGATAGTCCTCTCGGATCGTCCGCTGTCGGCAACAAGTCCGAAGTCGGCACAGCATCCCAGAAGGTAGCCGGAAACCCTGCGGACTGTGGATTCTGACCAACGGATCACCATTCGACCAGAGTCCAGTGCTCGATGCACAAAGCTTTCCGCATCCTTGCGAGTCACAACTGCGGCACCACCGCTGTATTTGGACCAATACACTTCGACCACGAAATCCGCGAATATCCGTTGCGCCCTGGCTGTGTAGAGAAAGCAAAGCTGAATCATTCCCTCATGAGTGAAACGATTTGCCTGGAGGAATTTGAGGCGGGAGGCTACCTCACCCTGATCCGCCAAGTATCTTGGAGCGAACATTTCTACGGTGAGGTTCCTCGCCCGCCTCGCCGTCGTTCGGGAGAATAGTCCATCCTGAATGACTTTCTCGGCAAGTCGTGCCGGAATCATCCCTGGCTCCCATAGTCGCAGCAGATCGAGGGTCTCCGGAATCATTCCGAGACCCGCCTGTAGTTGGGTGGTGTATGGAGCCTCTGCTTTAATCATGCTTCAGCGGAAAAGTAGGGATAACAGCGAGTGCCCTTCGAGAAGGCGGAATAGTAGTGGGCGGCCAGTTCGCGTAGAGCGGTCTCAGTCAGGATCTTTTTTTCGATTCCGATTTGCACGGGGCCATCCGGTGCGTTGACCGCGGAATCAGCTATGCTGGCAAGTTCGGCCAGGGCTTCATTTTTGGTGGGCAAATCGCCATTGAGTTCACGCACTTCGAGAAGTCGGTCTTCGATCGTCAGCGGCAACCGGAAGAGATGGTAAGAGCCAATTCTGCCAAGCGCTGCATCGTGAACTCGCTGCGCTGCCTCAGTGGTGGCTTGAAACGCTGCACCCGCGGCAGATCGCGGAAAGGAGTTAGCCAAGAACTTGATGCCCGTTTCGTCCATAAAGGAGCATTCCCACCATGCTGCGTTCATTTTGCTGCCGAGAATTGCGACAAGCCAGCGGAGGCGGTCGTATTTGGTCAGTATTGTTAGCGATGAAGCTTTGGACAGAGTGGCCATTTGGTTAGTTATAGTGATGAGTGGGGCAAGTGCGGGGTAATGCTCTAAAATTTAAGTATGTTCGTTAAGATAATAGAATTCGATGTTTGTAAATAATAGCTGATTTTGAAAGTTTATGTTCGACGGACAGAAAATCCCGATAATTCTGCCAGATTGATATCATCCTGGTGGGTAAATGGCGAGTCATTATTAGGAGTATTAGTAAATTCATCATCTTCGATGTCTTTTACCTGGCGGCGGCCAATCTGATCATTGACGATAAACTTGATGCCCCATCCGTCTTCGAACTCGTGGAACGGGTCGTCCGATAGGGGCATCACGTAGGACTTCAGGAATTTCCGAACATCGGAAATCGCCTTGCGGTCGTTCACGTCACCACGTCGTTGGGTCAGACGGTTGCCTCTTCCAAGTTCGCCGAGGATCTGGAGCAGCCGGGTTGGATGCCTACCATGCCGCAGTCTGATGTTCATATCCAGCCATGGTCGGATGCGCTCTTGACCGTGAATCCTACAGCGCAGGCCGTCGAGCTCGATGGACAGCATGAGGTCTTTCCAGTTCCAGTCTGCCTTCGGCGTGAACATCGGTGGCACGGCTTTCGTTTCCTTCCCCCGGATCTTGTTGCGTGCGGGTGCGATGGAAAGCTTTTCGAGTCCTTTGGCTGAATTGAGAACGATGATCCGAACGTCGTGTTTCGCGGCGAGCGTGCTCACCTCCTGGGTGAATCCGCCGCGAGTGGGCAGAAGCAGAATCGAGGACTCCAAATCACAGATCGCCGATTTGATCGTTGCCTCACGGGGATTGAGGTTGGGAACAAACAAATGGACGGCAAGTGGTTCGCCTGGCCGGATGTCGAATGATCCGATCTCATGGACGGCCCCCTGGCTCCACTTCGGCTGGTCCGCAGGCGTGAATCCCAATTTCCTGCCAAGGAACTCGGCGATCCCCTTCAGATTGGGAACGAGCTGGACGCAGTCTTCGCGTTTGAAGACAAGTGGGGGACGATGGGAGGGGATCTCCTGACTGAATCCAAGGAAACTGCCGTCCTTTTGTGGCTCCAATTCGAGAATCTGCCCGGGCCATTCCGGGTCTTCGATGAAATAAGCCACGTCCGAGGCACGCAACAGCGACTGGCACTCGGCAAACTCATCGCCAAGTTCCTTTTGCCATGATGCCCGGACCGCCCCGAGCCGGCCGAGTTGGTCAAGACATTGCAAGAAGCGCATCATGCTCGTGGTATCGGATGAATTTGCAGGCGTCCATCCACATGCGGACGTTAGGGTCGTGGATGTCACCTTGGATTTTGTCGTCTTCGCGAAGGAGGCATTCACGAGATCGAAATCCTTCATGTATTCGTGGCCCCGCAATTCGAGCTCTTGATACACGTCGTGAGAGTGATGCGTCGTGATGCTGGTCGTGCCCTTCCGTCGCAAGGTCAGCTTGCGCAGTCGTGACGCAGCCACTGTTTCCAGTTCGGGACGAATCAAGCAATCCCTGCCGCTGCGCAGTGGGTTCAATGTAAAGCGCCGTGATGGCTGGAGGATGTTGATGTCTCCAAAGAGGTGCTTCGAAAAGACCTGTCGATAGGTGTTTTTCACTTCATCGCTGCGGCCAGAAACCAGCAGTTCGCCGGTCTGAGTATCGAAAAATCCGACATCATGCTTCACGGGTCGGAGCGCTTTCACATCACGACGGTAGTCGTCATCGAAGACCTCGACCCTCTTGACCCGTTCGCCATGGCGAATGAGCAACGCGTAACCTGCCGCCTCGGGGAAGGCCATCACTTCACAGATCGGAATGTCGAAGAGGTCTGAGCAATCGAATTCCAGTTCCTTGGCAATAGAGTTGCAGACGTGCCAGTTTAGCTCGCTAGACTGTTGCATGATCTCGGGACGAAACGACTTCATCGTCCGGTTCCGTTTGAGGCTGAACTTGGTGTAGATTCGCTGGATCGCATTCGAGTCGAGGATCCAGACTTTCAGCACGATGTCACCAACCGTGTCGCCCTTTTCTTGAACCTTTTTGACGAGGTCAGGCACCACCACTCGGAGTTCGTCGATGCCAGGGCCCGAGGTGAGCATTTCAAGCAAGTCCACCGCAGCGAGGAAGTCTCCCGGACAATGGGTGGGCGGTGAGACGATGATCGCCGACAACTGCTCAAGCTCGGCACTGCTGAGCTCGCCACCGCTGACGTTGATTCCCCTCGATTCAAAGAATACGGCGAACTTGCGCAAGAGACACATGAGGTTCTTGGGCTTGATTTTCCGGAGGAAACCGGGATTGCCGAATCGTCTGAACGCGGGATTGCTCATTGCTGCATCGTGAGAGTAGTTAGAAAAGTGAGGGTTGGTCTGATTGTTCGATCCACCATGAACCGAGTCGGATGGAAACCATCCTTCGGCTGACGGTGAAAAGCGTGGAAAGTTCTCGTTCTGCTTCGGCTACCCGATCCTCGAATGATCCGGGGCCGGATAGGACACGCGGCAACTCGGCGCGGGCGGCTTCGATCAGCAGATGCTTGGGGAGCAGGAGTGCCGCCATGGCGAGATTCGCCTGGTATTCCCACCATTCAAACTTGGGCACGCTCTGCATTCCTCCCTCGGCGCGGCACAGGAAACCGTCCTTGGTGACACTATCGAAAATGCCTGCTTCCTCGCCGAACAACTGCCCGGCGGATTCTACGTTGAGTTTCTCAACAAAAAGATCGGTGTGAAAAAGCCCGTGGCCGGCCTCGTGTGCCAAGGTCGAGCGCACCCGGAACTTGCTCACCATGTCATCCTGCTCCGCGAGCTGGCGGTTGATGATGATGCGCTTGAGGCCTTGCCGTGTGAACTTGGCGCAACCCATGATGTGCTCAGGCAATGACTCGAATTCCTCCTCGATGCCGAAATGCAGGAAGATGAAGCGTTCGATCCGAATGGGGCCCGGCGATGAGGGCATGAGATCCACCGCGGAGAGCGCAGTGCGACACGCGTCCTCGATGCGGTTTTCGTGTAGGTAAAGTCGCCGACAAAATGGGCCGGCCGTATTTCTTACGGAGCTCATTGGTCTTCTTTTTTGTTCGGCAGGTTCTCCGTGAGATCGAGAATCTCGGACGGCGGGATGTTCTTCTCTCGCACCGCATCGACGAATTTGCGGAAGGCGAGGCTGTATTGGGTGTCTTGCTCGATGAGTTCCTCCATCTGCCTCGATGGCGGACGGGTGGAATACTTGAGCAGGTCGTCTAGATCGGTCCCCAGGGCGGCGGCCATTTTCTCGACCAGAGCTTCAGACGGCTGGCGGTTTCCGATCTCCACATCGCGGACGTGCGGGGCAGATGCGCCAACCTTTTCACCCAGTTCACGCAACGACAGACCCGCTTCGTGACGAAGCTCTGCCAGACGTTCTCCAAGTGACTTGTGAAGCATGTAAGCAGACTTGCTAACTACACCCAAATCGTCAACCGGAAATGTCGCCATAAATCACAAAAATTTTCACGGAGAAATCCGGTTTTCACACCCCGAGGCTGGCATGTGTGAAAATTTCACACCACCCCGCGCCGCCAGTGGCGAGACTCCAAACCATTGACCGTCAATGGTTCTAGGGGCTGGCGGTGGCCATGTGTGAAAAAATCCGGTCTCTCTGTGAACGTTCACACAGAGGCGAAGCGACGGCGGTCATTTGACACCCCGCCGCATTCGCCAGATGCAAACTACACCGAAATCCACAAATCCCCTGGCCATCCGCCGGGGCAGAATCGCGCGGCCTCAGAAGGTCGTCATTTACGGACCCGAAGGCGTCGGAAAATCGACGCTCGCCGGTCAGACACCCGAACCCGTCTTCCTCGACACCGAAGGCGGCACTCACCACCTCGACGTCGCTCGCTTCGATGCGGTGACGACTTGGGAGGAAATCACCGCTGCCGTCACCCAACTCGTGAAGGCGGATCATCCGTTCAAGACGCTGGTCGTGGACACGGCCGACTGGCTGGAAAAGCGCCTGGCCGAACATCTGTGCCGGAAGTCCAACAAGGACTCCATCGAGGATTTTGGCTACGGCAAAGGCTGGGTCATTCTCACCGAGGAGTTTGCCCGGTTCCTCAGCTCGCTCGATGCCCTGCTTGCACGCGGCATGAACGTCGTCTTCCTGGCCCACGCCACGGTCAAGAAGTTCGAGGCTCCGGATCAGGCGGGCAGCTACGACCGGTTTGAGTTGAAACTGAGCAAGTCGGTCGCGCCGCTGCTCAAGGAATGGGCCGACGTGGTCCTCTTCGCGAACTACGTCACCAAGATCGCTGAAAAGGACAACGGCAAAATGCGCGGCGTTGGCGGCAAGGAGCGGGTGCTCTTCGCCACCCATACGGCGGCCTACGACGCGAAGAACCGCCATGGACTTCCGGACAAACTTCCGTTCACCGCCGATGCGTTGACCCCGGTTTTCGGTGCGGCAGTGGAGGCAGCGGGCGCGGTGGCCGCCAAACCGGAGCCAGCAGAACCGGCAGCTTCGTTGACCGACCGGGTTTTTGCCGCGTTCCAGCACAAGGCCGACATGGCCAACGTGGTCGATTTCTTGGTCGCCCGTGGCCAGCTCAGCTACACGCAGGAAGGTTCGCTCGAATCCATCGACAACCTGGATCCGGCATACGCCGCTCGGATGCTGAGTGAGCCTGATCGTTTCGTCGCTGCCGTCAACGAGTGGGCCGCCGCCAATCAGAAGGAGGTGGCGCAGTGAGCGCCCTTCGTCCATCCAACCTGCCAAAGCTGGCAGTGTGCCCGTGCTACGAGAGCAATCCCGTGGCCGGCCCCGCTGCCGAGCGCGGCACTCTGCTCGATAACGCATTCCGAGCCGAACTGCTTGGACTCGAAGACCGCTTCGTGATCGCCAACAAGTTGACCGCCGATGAAATCGCCGCTGTTGCCTGGTCGGTGTCGATGGTGCGGGCGATGTCCGGACGCGAGCGAGTGCTTGCCCGCGAGGACGACTGCCGCGTGAAGATTCTGAATCTCACCGGCACAGCGGACGCCATCGTCCCGATGAAGTTCACCCACTTCGATCTGAAGACCGGTGCGCGACGCAACTACCGCGAGCAGATGGCGGCCTACGCGCTGGGACTCATGGGCGCACACTTTGCCTCGTCGTGGACTGCGCACCTGTTGTTCTGCGACCAGCGCGAGATCGAGACGCACACCTTCACCTACGAGGAGGCACACGCCATCGTCGATCAGGTCGTCAAGGCGTTCAACGATCCGGCGAAGCAGCCGAATCCCTGCGAATACTGCTCGTGGTGCGCGAAGGCGGATACCTGTCCGGCGCGGCTTGCCATGGTCGATGAGACACTGACCGTCACTGAACCCGGCTTCGACTTCGACGCGCTGCTCGCGGACCCGGAAAAGCTCGGACGATTTCTCGCTGCCAGCGCGGTGGTCGAAGACTTCCGCGAGCGTGCCAAGAAGATCGCCATCGAGCGGATCAAGACCGGCGGCGAGGTCCCCGGCTGGAAGCTCTTCACGCGCAAGGGCAGCGAGTTCGTCGATTGCGAAACCGTCGGCCACCACATCCAGCGCATCGGATTCGGCCCGGTTCTCCATGCCTACGGAAATCTCTCCGCGTCCAAGTTCCGCGACCTGTGGAGCCAGCGGATGCCCAGCGAAAAACCCTTCCCGGAAGAGTCGGTGAAACACGCCGCGCCTTCCACCTATCTCAAACAATCCAAAACCAAACCAAACTAACATCATGCCATCCTACACTGCATCCACCCCAACCGAACGCCCTGATTTCCTAGATCCTGGCGACTATCAGGTCGAAGTCATCGACGCCATCGAGACGGTCTCCAAGACCGGCCACGAAATGATCGAGCTCAAGCTCCGAACATCACCCGGCAGCTACCTCTACGACTTCCTCGTCTTCATCCCGAATGCGTTCTGGAAGATCGACAGCTTCCGCGCCGCCACCGGCGAAGTCGTTTCACCGGAAGAGGACGTCGAAATCACCGCTGATGACCTGATCGGTCGCACCGGCAAGGCCCGCCTCAGCGTCGAGGAATACAACGGGAAGAAGCGCAACAAGGTCACCGCATGGCTCCCGCCTAAGCCCGGTGAATCCACCGCGCCGAAGTCCACCTCCAAGCCCGCAACCCAATCCCAACCCGCACGCCGTAGTGACAACGAACCATTCTGAGACGATGGGCCTACGGGCCTATCAGATGAAAGCCCGGCAGGAGATCCACAAGGGATTTGAGGACTTCAACCGCCAGCTCGGCATACTCCCGACCGGTGGTGGCAAGACCATCTTGTTCAGCCGCTTGGCGCAGGACTACCAGCCGCAGCGCACGTTGATCCTCGCTCACCGCGAGGAACTCATCACCCAGGCGGTGGACAAGCTCCGCAGTTCCACCGGCCTCCAAGCCCAAGTGGAGATGGGCGATGACCGTGCGTCGCTTGATGCCCCCGTCGTGGTGGCCTCGGTCCAGACGCTCATGCGTGAAAAACGTCGTGAGCGATGGCCGCGGGATCACTTCGGCCTGGTGGTCGTCGATGAGGCTCACCACGCGCTCGCCGACAGCTATCTCAACACGCTCGGGCATTTCGACGATCATGCGAAGGTGTTAGGGGTCACCGCGACGCCTGACCGGGGAGACAAAAAGAACCTCGGTCGCTACTTCGAGAACATCGCCTGCGAAATCAGCCTGCTCGAATTGATCCAGCAAGGATGGCTCGCGCCGATCAAGGTGAAGACCGTGCCGCTTGGCATGGATCTCCGGGGCGTGCGCACCACGGCGGGCGACTTCAATGCGGATGACCTCGGCCATGCGCTCGAACCGTATCTCGAACAGATCGCCGACGTGTTGGTCGAACACCGGCACCGCAAGACGCTCGTGTTCCTGCCGCTCATCGCGGTGTCGAAACGCTTCGCGGAAATCTGCCGCGAGCGTGGGTTGTTAGCCGAGCACATCGACGGCCAGAGCACTGAGCGTCAGGCGACACTGGAGCGGTTCCGCAAGGATGAGATCCGTGTGTTGACCAACGCGATGCTCCTCACCGAGGGCTACGACGAACCGTCGATTGACTGCGTCGTGTGCCTGCGACCCACCAAGGTGCGGGCTCTGTATTCGCAGATCATCGGTCGTGGCACCCGGATGTATGGAGGCAAAGACCACCTGCTGGTTCTCGATTTCCTCTGGCAGGCCGAGGAACACAGCCTGATGCGGCCGGCCAACTTGATCGCCGAAGACGAGGCGGATGCGAAGGCACTCACGGAAAAGCTCGGTGGCGAGGGCGACCTCGAAGAGGCCCGCGAGGAGGTGAATGCGGATCGCACGCGCTCGCTCACCGAGCGACTCAGCCAGAACCGGACCCGGCGCGGCAGCGTGCTCGATCCCCTGGAGCTCGCCGTCACGCTCAACGAGGCCGCCTTGGCCGAATACGTCCCGACCATGGCGTGGCAGGCTCAGTCGCCCACGTCCAAGCAGCTCGATGTGCTGAAGAACTTCGGCCTCGATACCATGGGAGTCCTCAGCAAGGGGCACGCCTCGCTGCTGCTCGACCGCCTGATCACCCGCCGAAAGCTCGGCCTGGCGACACCCAAGCAAGTCCGAGTCATGCGCCGCTACGGCCATGGCCGCCCGGAAACCGCCACGTTCGAGGAGGCCAAGGCATTCCTCAACGCCCAATTTGCCAACCACTGACCACTCACCCACTAGATGCCAAAATACCGATCCAATGGGCTCTCGCTGCCCCGACGCACCCTCGACTACCTGCAACGCGGGGCTGCCGAGGGAATGCGCAATGCCGAACTCTTTGATGCGACCTGTCAGTTCCGTGACGCCGGCCACCCGCTGGAAGACACGGAAGGTCAACTTCTCGCCCGCGCACTGGCCGACGGGCTCACCGAATCCGAAGCGCGAACGACGATCCGCTCGGTCTATGCGCGGACCTCCCGGGAACCGCTCGGAGCATCCGGGCCAATGCCCACCGCGCCATCACCTGCACCGCGTCGTTTCACGCCCGCTCCGGTCCACCGCGAGCGATCCACCATGGCTCTGCCAGTCACCATCGACGACGGCTTTGTCAGGCTCATCGACAAGTGTTTCCAGCCAGATGAATTCGTCGCCATCGCACCGGCGGCGGAGAACGAAGAGGGCGAAATCGTTCCTCGACGCGGTGTCACGCTGACGGCCGCCGAATGGAAATCCAAGGTGGCGGCAAAGGGCGGCGTGGACCGTGTCTTCGGCACCAAGCTCGGGTTGTTCCTGCGCATCAACCCGATGACCAAGGGCGGCGCGAAGAACGAGGATGTGACCGCATTCCGCCATGTGCTGGTCGAGTTCGATCGCGATGAGACTGGCAAGCTGATCCCGAAGGAGGAGCAATACCACGCGGTCGTCGCCAGTGGCATGCCGGTCGCGGCCTTGATCGACTCGGGCAACAAGAGCCTGCACGCATGGATCCGGGTCGATGCGCCGGATGAGAAGGAATACAAGCGTCGGGTCGAGATCATCTGGGAATGGTTTTCCGGGATCAACCTGGACAAGCAGAACCGGAATCCGTCGCGCCTGTCGCGCTGTCCGGACGGCTGGCGGACGGTCGATGGGGAACTCCATCGCCAGGCATTGCTCGCGCTGGAATTCGGCGCGGAATCGTGGACGGCATGGGAGGCGGCACACTCGAACTCTGACCTGCCGCCGATCCTGCCCGGTCATGCCTTCATGGGCCAGCCGGAACCTGAGCCACCACAGCTTGTCGAGGGCGTGCTTCATCAGGGGGCGAAGATGGTCCTCGGTGGCCCGTCGAAGGCGCGCAAGAGCTGGTCGCTCATCGACCTCATGCTCTCGGTGTCCACCGGCTCGCCGTGGTGGGGATTTCCGACGCGCCTGGGCCGTGCCCTGTATCTCAACTTCGAGCTGCCACCATTCGCGCTCCAATACCGGATCACCCGGATCGCGGCGGCGAAGGAGATCGAGGACTTCACCGGCTTCGACATCTGGAACCTGCGCGGCCATGCCACCGACTTCTCCGCGCTCATCCCGAAGATCCTCGGGCGCATCCGCGACACCGGGTATTCCCTGATCCTGATCGACCCGATCTACAAGGGCCTCGGCGCACGGAATGAGAACGACGCCGGCGACATCGCCAGCCTGCTCAATGAGGTCGAGCAACTCGCGGCGAAGTCCGGAGCTGCGGCTGTCTTCGGCGCGCACTTCTCGAAGGGCAACCAAGCGGGCAAGGAGTCCATCGACCGGATCGGTGGCTCTGGTGTGTTCGCTCGTGACCCGGATGTGATTCTGACGATGACGCCCCACGAGGACGATGATGCCCACGTCATTGACCTCACCCTGCGCGCTCTGCCGCCTGTGAAGCCGTTTGTCGTCCGCTGGTGCGAGTCGATCTTCATCACCGACCGCAACGCTGATCCTGCGGCTCTCAAGGCACCCCAGACCAATCCCAAGAGCGAGAAGGCGAAGGCGACCTACAAGATGGGCAGCGCGGCCGACCGCTACGCCAGTGCCGTCGAGACGATGCCGCCCTTGGCCAATGGCAAGATCCCCCAGGATTCCGCCGTGCTGGCCTATGTCTCCGACCGGATTGCCGAGATCGAGGGCGACTGCACGCTCAAGGAAGCCCAGCGCGTCTTCTACTGCCTTGCCAACATGAAGAAGGGCTCACCCTTCATTTTCGACAAAGCAACTCGCCTGTGGAGGGGGCAGCGCCATGGAATTTGAACCCGTCATTTTAGCAGGGTTTGAACCTCGGGTGCAAATTGGTTTGAACCCATTTGAACCCGTCGAATCTAACAGAAAAGGCCGGATTATAGTAAGGCACCTTACTGTAATGCTTATGGTTTACCTAAAGGTAAACAGAGCGCGAATCGGTAAACCGAGATTCGCGCGCTCTGGTTCACCCTTGAGGGGACCAGCGCCATCAGTTTCAGATCGGCTGAAAGGAGGTTCAAATTGAACTCCGACGACTACTCCAAAAAGCAGTCGCTTCGGGATGCTCAGTACGAACGCGAATACGAGGCATGGGTGAAGTCCATGACCCCGCAGGAACGGCGCGAGGCTGAGAAGCTAGGCGTGCTCAAACCCTGCGTCCAACGACACGGCAATGGAGGAGCAGAGCAAGACATGGCCGACTCAGCTGCGGCCAGCCATACGCCCGACATCGCGGCGTTGATTGACCAAGAAGGCGACCAGTCGAACGACCCACACGCTCGTGATGCCATCGAGGTGCTCCGTCACTTCGTCGCCGACCTGATCTCGGAAGGCAACACCCGGCTCACCGTCGAGTGCCTGGCCGTCGCTCTCGGACTCAGCGCCTACAACGGCGAAAGCATGACCTCGATTGCCAAGCGCCACGGGGTCACTCGTGCCGCCGTCTCGAAGCGCTGTGTTGACATCACGCGGCAGATGAACCTTCCGCCCTCCAGGGCAATGCGCAGCGAGAAAGCGCGCAAGACTTACCGCAACTCTCAACTCAAACGATACCAGTCACAAAAATCATGAACACACTTACCATCAACGACCCGAAATTCTCTATCACCCCAACCGGCATCCAGTTCAACGAGGACCTGACCTTCGAGGAATGGGACAGTCTCGGTCAAAAAATCGCTCCTATCGGAAAGTCCATCGGATTCATTATCGGTGACTGGATCAATTATGGCGAGAACCGCTATGGTGAAATGTATGAGCAAGCACTAAAGCGCACAGGAATGGCCTACAACACCTTGGCGAACTTTGCCTATGTGGCGCGTAAGATTGAAAGTTCATTGCGCAATGAAAACCTCGACTTCACTCAGCACTACGTCGTAGCAAAACTGAAGACTGATGACGAAAAGCAACACTGGCTCAACATGGCTGAGAAGCACAATCTGAGCATCCGACGTCTGCGCAAGTCCATCAACTTCGGACGCCTCGCCACTGAAGAGGAAGCTCAGGGAGATCCCGCCGACCGTGGCTACGTCACCTACCTTGCATTGCTCAACCGCATCCGCCGTTGGTGGGCGCGTGAAACCCAGAAGGCACCCGTCGATGAATGGGACGATGATCGACGCGAAGGACTCAAGAAGGACTTCAAGCTGATCCTCGACATCTACGAGGCGCTCTAACCAAACGCGGGGAGGAATGTTCCAAGCGAGATTCATACCCTCGCCCCTGCGGGTTCAAATCCCGCCCCCGCAACCACTCACGATCACCATGCCTCTCAACACCACGACACCAGTCCACAGGGTCACACGCATCCTCCGCGAAGGAGCGCGGCTGATCGCTGTGCAACATGGGCAAGCCAGCATCGACGTGACACCCGACATCATCGCCATGCTGGACGGGGTTCAATCGGGTTCAAATGGATTCGAACCCATCAAGGAATCTATTGAACCCTTGATAGCTGGCAGGGAGGTCCGCACCGGTGTCCATTTCCCGTGAAATGTGCCATTGGCGTTTCCCACATAACGGAGCCCGGAATCGTTGACTCCGGGTGCCAGGGAAATGGCTCATTCCAAGTTGGAATCAAGGTTTCTCTTTCTCTGGCGCGTGGCGCAAGGTCCTCCCCTGGAGCGGGAAGTTCAGTTCCATCCTTCCCGTCGGTGGCGCGCTGATTTCGCACACCTCGAAAGCCGAACGCTGATCGAGGTCGAGGGCGGAATCTTCATGGCGAAGGGTGGCCGGCACAACCGCGGAGCAGGCTACGCCAAGGATGCCGAGAAATACCTCGAAGCAGTATTGGCAGACTGGACGGTCATTCGTCTGACCGAACGTCAGCTCGAACTCGACTTCATCGAGCGAATCGTTGCGTGGATCAATACTCCTCGGGCAGGAGGATGCACGTCGAGCTGCGATCTGCCTCGGTGATGATGTAGATTCGCCGACCGTTGCCCACCTGATAGCAACTCAGGATTCGAAAGCCCTCTGCGAGAGCCTCTTCGTTCGCCTGCTTGTCCTCGTCGCAGAGGTCGCCCCAGTCACCGCAGTGGTGACGGCGCATGTAGGACGCAAGGTCGATCTTCAGCGCCATCGCTCCGGGTGTGGCAACTGTCCTTCCGAGCGGGAAGCGTGGTTCCATGATTCGGTATGCCATGGTCGTTCAGTCGTTGGTGGTTCCCCATTCTGGATGACGCTTGCCGGTGGCGATCAGTCCGGAGGCAAGCATGTCTTCGACCAGCGCCTTGGGGGGCCAGGCGCGGTGCGGTTTGCCGGTCTGCATCCTGGACGCCCTGGCGGTGGCGCGACAGTAGGACGGCAGGTCGGCTTCCGGGTTGAAGCTGTCCTGCCGGAGCTTGGTCATCAGTTCGCTCGGGTCGATGGCCGTGAAGGTCGCCCCGTCGATGGTGTGGTATTCAGTGTTCATGGTTTCGTTTGGCATGGTGAAAATCAGGCAGCGAGCTTCTTTGCCCGCTCGGTGTAGAATTTGGTGAGGCCCTTGGCGTCAATGGCTTGGAAGAACCACTTCATGCGGTTCATCCCGAGGCCGGTATCCACCGGGCGGTTGCGGACCGTAGCGGCGGCCTCGGCGGCGTCGAATAGGCGGGCCATCAGTCGCACCCAGTTGGTGATCTTGGCGGGATCGGTCGTTCCCGAGTGGTGGCGGACCTCCAGCGTCTGATGGCGGAAGTAGGATTGGACGTTCAGCTTGCGATAGCGGCAGGGGTAGAGCTGCTTCATCTGATCCATGTTCTTGCAGGCGTCGATCTTGCGGAAGACCCGAGAGCATTGGCCTCTGTGGTCTTCGCTGTCGGAGACTCCGCTTTCGAGGTTCGTGCGGCAGTAGGTGTTGGTGTTCCCCCGGCGGGACTGCGGCTGGAACGCGTCCAGAACATCCTCGAATTTGAGCCAGAGTTTGAAGAGGTTCTTCACCGCTTTGAGATTCATCGAGCGGGCATCGAAGTGGACATGAAGTCCGCATCGCTTGTCCACCTTGGCTCCGGCGGCTTCGAGTGCGGCGGCGGCGATTCTAACTTCCTCGATACCGGCTTCACCTTCGAGGACTGGTGAGACGAGCTCCAGACCGCAGGAACCATCAGTGACGACCTTCCAATAGGGCGTGGTGTCGTGAGTGTAGTGAGTGGATTCGACTCGAATGCCTGCGGCTCTCAGGCTCATGACGGCTTGCTCTTTGGTGATGGTGGAGAGGAATTCGATCTCGACTCCGAAGCGGCGGGACATTGTCGGCGTTGTCATGGTTAATATCTGCCATGGTGCCACCTCACGTCTATGGCTAAGTGGAGTTAGACAACGAAAGATGGAAAAACATTACGTTGGCATGGATCGTGTGACTCATGATCCATGCCAATCGTTAGAAAATGGGACAATCCGAAGGATGCCGAGTTGGCATGGATTATGTGACTCACGACGCATGCCAAGTCGGTGTCATCGGGATAAAAACGTTTCCGAAAGAAAGACGAAAAATGACATAGACGTGCCCACTCAGACTGGCAGATGAGGGATGATGAAAGCAAACATCCTATCCATTGAAGCCCACGGAGTAAAAGGAATGAAGTCCACTCCCTGGCGTAAGACCTTCAAGAGCATCGAGGCACTGAACGCCTGGGTCGAGAAGACCGGAGCAGAGATCTACGCCATCCGTGAGATCGCAGCCGATGAAATGACTTTCCGCTGAATTTCCTAACCAAACCAACCATGAGAAACCAAAACGACATCCTCGATAAAATCCGCAAGCTCCTCCGACTGGCCGACCGCTCACGCGGATCCACGGAGAACGAAGCCAAGGTGGCGCTCGCCAAGGCGCAGGAATTGATGACCCGCCACAACATCGACTCGGCGCTGCTCCGCATGGAACGCGGCGAATCCGGCGGCGCTTCCTTCACCGTCAACAAGGGCAAGGTCGATCTGCCTAAGACTCTCAACCCGGCTGACATCATGATTCTGTCGCTGCTCCAGTCGCACTTCAACGTGAAGACAATCCTGATGCCCAACGGCCGGGGAACTCCGGTGGACATCATCGGCGCTGCGGCCGACATCGACTTTGCGATCTATGCCTTCCACTACCTGCGCCAGACATTCTTCCGCTGTTGGAACGAATTCAAACGGACCCACGCCAGTCCCGACAAGGCATCCTACTACCGGGGCCTGCGCGACGGACTGAACGCCGAACTCAAGGCGGCGAAACAACGCGCCGAGCAATCCTATGCCAGCGACCAGCGCCAGGCATACGGACTAGTCGTGGTGGACCAGCAGGCGGTCATCACCCGCTACGTCGAGGACAACTACGGCAAGCTCCGCAATCGCAACACCCGTTCACGCCGCCTGCATTCCGGCAGCTATGTCGCCGGGGAAACCAAAGGCCGGACCATCCAAATCAACCGCCCGCTTCCATCATGAAAACCCGACAACAGAAAGACGAAAAAAGACATGGACGTGCCCGATCAGAAAGGCAGATGAGGGATGCTATGACAAAAGCATCATGCACTGACAGCTACCTGACTAAGGCGATGCAACAAGGCATTCGCGAATTGGAGAAAAACGGCTTCACCGCCCGGCGCATCCTGCCGGTCGATCTGATGGCCGGAGTCCACGCCCGCGAGTTCCAAGCTGATTTCGCCAAGCAAACCCAAACCGGACTGCTGGTCTTCAGCGTCCGGATCGACACCGACGGCAACGTCACCAACCACAACCAACAACCAACCAAATAACATCATGAACAAACTGTATTGGATCGTCTGCGACGACAAGGAAACCAACGTATTCGAAGGCCGCTACCAGGGTCGCACCCGAGGCGAAGCTCTGAAATTCCTCAAGCAAGCCCTCGGGCGCAAGACGCTCAACGGACTGGTCTTCACCATCACCGAAATCCCGGTGCCACTGATCCGCGAGATCGTGGCGGAGATCCTCGCTGGAGGCGATGGCAGCAACGTCACGCCCGCTGCGAACGTCGTGCCGATTCCCCGCCCAGAACCGCAAGCCAGCCCGGGACGCTACGACGCATTCGCCGATGCGGCAGAGCCCGAACCAACGCAAGCGGAAACAAAGCCAACCAAGGCAAAGGCATCCAAGCCCGCGAAGAAGGTCGGCAATCCCGGCCATGGTGACGACCACTGGTCGCAGGTCCGGGCCCATTGGGAGGAATGCCGCAGCGTGAAGCAGACCGCCGATCACTTCGGCCTTTCGCCCAACACGCTGAAAACCCGCATCCGCAGGGAGGGCTGGAACAAATGAGCGCACCTGACTGGAACCCGACCGTCGGTGACGGCGCGACGATTTGCCACTACTCTGACCGAACTGCCTGCACGGTGATCCGAATCAGTCCGAGCGGAAAGACCGTCTGGATGCAGCAGGACACCGCCGTCCGCGACGATTGGAAACCCGAGTTCATCCCTGGCGGATTTTCCGGCCACTGCGTGAACAACTCCGAACAGTGTTATGCCTATCAGCCAAACCCGGACGGACTGGTTCACCGCGCAAGCCTCCGTAAGGACGGATGGTTTCGCACCACTAACGGCGAACGGGTCATCACCGGTCGCCACCAATTCCACGACTACAATTTCTGATGAAAATCGCAGTCGAAAAATACCGCAAACCCGATGGCTACGTCACGCGCTACTGGTCGGTGATGGTCGATGGCGAACTTCTCGCCGTCACCCTCTACCGCAAAGGCGCGGTGGCCGTCGCCAGAGCTATCACCAACCGCACCCCATATTCGTATGTCACGATCCTTGAAGATTCTCCCAACCCCGCAGCCAAACCCCACAAGCCCACCGCTGGCGTGGCGACCTACCGGACCCGGTGACCTCTGCGGTCCCGCCGCCACGGTTGCAGCTCGCCTCGTCGCCAAGGGGAAGAGGCTCTACCACAATCCAACAGTTCCGGTGAAGATCCTGCTCTACGGCCCGCCCGGTGTTGGCAAGACCAGCATCGCCGACATGCTAGCCGACGCATTGGCCGGCACACGCTTCGCTGTCGAGGAGTTCAACGGCAAGCTCGTCACCGTCGAAACCGTGAAGCAGTGGATGGGCAACCTTGCCACCAGCTCCCTGTTTGGAGTGTATTCGGTGAAGATCATCAACGAGATGGACCGCTGCACGCGGGACGCACAGGACCTGCTCTTGAGCTACCTCGACCGCTTGCCTCCGGGGCGGGCCGTAATCGGCACCAGCAACCTGCAACTCGACCTGCTCACCGAGCGGTTCCAGACACGTTTCCAGTCGATCAAGCTCGCGGCTCCGAGCACCGAGGACATTGCCGCCATGCTGCGCAGCCACTGGCCCGTCGATGAAGCGACCTCACTGCGGATCGCTGTCGGCAGTGGGGGATGCGTCCGGGCCGCGCTCGCCGATTTGGAATCCTGGCTGGATGCCAGCGAGTGTTGACACCAGCCAAAGCGACGATGACGGATGACACCCCAAAAGCACGGACCCTCGCCAATGGCATCGAAGTGTGGTGCAGCTTCGACAAGCTCGTGCCGGTCGGTGAGCTGAAACCAAACCCGCGCAACCCGAACACGCACCCGCAGCGGCAGATCGAACTTCTCGCCAAAAACATCCGCTATTTCGGATGGCGGCAAACGATCACCGTTTCCAATCTCACTGGACTGATCGTTTCCGGCCACGGTCGGTTGATGGCCGCAAGGCATCTCGGTGTTGAGGTCGTGCCGGTGGACTATCAGGATTTCGCCAGCGAGAACGATGAACTTGCGGTGCTGGTCGCCGACAACAGGCTGGCCGAACTCTCCACGGTCGATCTCAACGAGCTGGAAAAGATCGCCAGCGAGTGGAAGTCCATCGACTTCGACACGATCCTCGCGGGTTTCGAGCCTGCCGACATCGAAGGCCTGCTCAATCCGGGCGGCAATGACGAGGACGATGATGAGGACGACCGGCATGACAAGGAACTCGACAAGAGTGACGTCACGGTCGCGGTCGGCCTCTATCGGTTCCGTATCACCCAGGAAGAATTCATCGCGTGGTGTGACCGCGTGAAACAGGACGCCGGTTTCGACAAGGAAAGTGTCCTCAACGAAATCCGCAACCGCCTCGGACTATGAACATCACTCTCGAATCCATCGACGCCATTAGGCCATCGACTTACAACCCACGTTCTGCAGTTGCCGAGCGTCTTGATCTGATCGAGCTGTCGCTGCGCAAGCTCGGCTTCATCGCTCCGATCTTCGCCGATGCCGAGGGAGAGATCCTTTCCGGTCACCAACGCCACCTCGTTGCAACGCGCATGGGTGCCACGCACGTCCCAGTGTTCCGCACCAAGGCGCTCGACCTCGAACAGCGAAAGGCACTCAACATCGTGTTCAACCGGGCGACCAACGACTTTGATTTCAACAGCACGCCCGGACGGGTCACCAGCGAGCTTCAATCGCTCGACATCCAGGCGCTCGCCGCCCGGATTCCCGACAAACAGGTCGGCAGCGAGGGATTCCTGCGCTGCCTCAAGCCCGCGGAAGTCGCCGTCAAGGACCTCTGCCGGGTGAACTCAGGACGTTGGATCCAGTATGCTCGCAACCTCGCCCGCACTCTGCATCGCCACGGCATCCTCATGCCCATCGTCTGCCGCGAGGATCTCACGGTCATCAACGGCATCGGCAGGCTTGAAATGCTGGCAGAGAAAGGCGCTGCCTTCGCGCCAGTCGTGTTCGTCACCGAGGAAGAAGCGGAATTCGCCCGGGCCATGATGAATCTGCTGTCGATGGACTTCGACATCCACACGCGCTACGCCGACATGCTGCGCTTCAATTCGTTCCGACGCGCACGCCGCGTGAGGCGTGAACTTGGCAACGGCTTCATCTTCGCCACCCATGGTGCGAAGCCATGCAAGGACTTCGACATCGGCAAATCATCTGACCGCGCTCGCTGGGTGAAGGAACACGGCACGACCATCCTCGACTTCGGTGCCGGCCACCTGACGGAAACCTTCCTCCTGCGCCAGGCTGGTATCGACTGCACGCCTTTCGAGCCCTACCGCCTTGGGCCAGGGGGCATCAACAAAGCTGAGAGCGTGGAACTGGCACGTGCATTCCTCGCGGAAGTAGCAGCGGGCAAGGAATGGACCAGCATCTTCATCGCGAGCGTGCTGAACTCCGTGCCGTTCCGCGAGGACCGCGAACACATCGCCTGCCTGTGCGCGGCTCTCTGCAAGCCGTTCACCAAGGTCTATGCCTGCGCTTCGTCCGCTGGCGAGTCAGGCTGGCGGCAGGTCAATGGCAAGGCGTTCATGAACGAGTCCAACGCCGGGAACATCGCGTTCCGCCTCGACTACGAACCGGGCATCCGCATCGGCGATTTTCAGGACAAACCCAAGGTCCAGAAGTATCACACCGAGTCCGAGTTCCGCGATCTCTTCGGCCCGTTCTTCCGTTCGGTGAAGGTCGCTGATTTTTCCAACAACATCAACGCGGCCTGCGCGTCGGCGCGTCCACTCGATCTGGGGAAACTGCGTTCGGCCATCGAGTTCGAATTCGATCTGCCCTACCCGGACGGCACCCGCATGGATCTCGTGAAATGCGCCATGGACGCCTTCTCTCAACGTCTTCAGACTACCCTATGATCATACTACTGGATCTCAACTACACGCTGGTAGCCAATAATCCGGCACGCGGCACCACGCCCGAGCGCATGGAGAAGCGGCTTGCCAACGAGCAATACCGGCAATGGCTGGTGGAGCTCGTGCGGCCTCACACCGTCATTCTCATCACCGCACGCCCGGAAACGTGGACGGCCAAAACGCTCGACCGCATCGAGGAGCAAACTGGCTGGCGACCCCAGGACGCGTGCTTCGCGCCGAAGGGCTGGTGGAATCCACCGGCGATCAAGGAACACCTGCTGAAGAAGGATGTGTTCCCGATCCATGGAGAAGAAGCGCGCTACCTCGCGATTGAGAGCAACCCACGGACCCGGGAGATGTATGCCCGGTTCTCCATCCCGTGCTTCTGGGTGACGGCGGAAGGAACCTGCCTGACCGAAGGGACGCGGATCGTAAAGCGGCTGCCGCGTTGACATCCGCCACGCGGGCATGAGTGAAGCCCAACGTGATGAGGTGATCCCCCGTGGTGCCTGGCAGTTCGATCAGGAAGTGACTGCGGTGTTCGACGACATGCTCCAGCGGAGCATCCCGCAATACAACGCGATGCGCATGGTGACCTTTGAGGTGGGTCGCCGCTTCGTGCAACCCGGCACGGCCATCATCGACATGGGATGCTCTCGCGGGCAGGCGCTGTTGCCGTTCGTTTCCAACTTCGGTGCGGCCAACGATTACATCGGCCTGGAGATCAGCGAGCCGATGATCGAGGCGGCGCGAGAGAACTTCGCTTATCACCAGCACGGCAATCGCGTCACCATCCAGTCTGCCGACCTTCGCCGCGAGTTCCCAGGTGTAACTTCCAGCCTCGTGCTCTCGGTGCTCACGCTTCAGTTCACCCCCATCGAATACCGCCAGCAGATCATCCGCCGCGTGTTCGAATCGCTCGCTCCGGGCGGGGCCTTCATCCTCGTGGAGAAGGTTCTCGGTGCCACGGCCAAGCTCGACGAAGCGTTCGTGAATCTCTTCCTCAACATCAAGCGGGAGAATGGATATTCCGAAAGCCAGATCGACCGCAAGCGGCTGTCGCTCGAAGGCGTGCTGGTGCCCGTCACCGCCCGCTGGAACGAGGAGCTTCTCCATCAGGAAGGCTTCACCTCGGTCGATTGCTTCTGGAGGCACCTGAACTTCGCCGGATGGGTGGCTGTGAAACCATGAATCTCGATCTGATCCTGATGAACCCAAAATTCGATTCAGGCTTCGAACGCTGCCACCATGATTTCTTGCTCGGTGCGAGCGATTCCGAGATCACTTGCCTGTTTCTTCCAGGTTCCCACGGCATCCTTGACCTCTCGCAGAATTGCTTTGGCCGCTGGCTGCTTGAGCCGGAAGTAGGAAGCGACTTCCATGGCCAGATCAAAGCTCAATGCATTGTCGGCTTCCGAGATATTGAGGCTCAGACCGGTCCCGGTAGGATCGGGGTTCAGATCATAGGCAGGAGACAGAAGCCATCCTCCATCCGTGAGCAAGAAACCGTGGTTGCGAAGATGATCGTCGGTGTTTCGAACCGCGATGGAGAAAACGATCCGTCTCCACAGTTCCACAAGATCGCTCACTGGTTCGGCTCCCTGGCGGGAGAGAAACTCGACGATTTCCAAGTAGCTTGCCCCGACATGATGATTGTCTCCATCGGTGTGCCCGAGCAGGGTCATCGCCGAGGCGAAGTGGACTCGTTGCGTCCCGTTGCTACCTCGCACCCGGTCGAAGCGGCGGGTCATGAACGTACGATGACCGCTTCCGAATTGTTGCAGTTCGGCCTCGGCGACGCGAAGGCCCGCCTTGACTGCGAGTTGGTGGGCAAGCATCTCCCAAGCGGCCATGTCCCGATCATCGGTGCGTCCGGGGAACTTTGCGATCCACAGATCACCATCAGGATCCCTGACCCCGGCTTTCGGTCGTGCGCCGCCGATCGACGAACCCGGTGCGATCAAGAGGTTGAGCCATTCAAGATAATGAGGGTCGTCGTTTGCGGAAGCGTCTTGAACCTGCCAACTTGCATGTTCCAGTTCCCTCAAGGATGTCCACGGCGGGGTTCGCATCGAGGATTCGTTGTTGAGCCAGCTATCGCCCGATTCGCGCTCCTTAAATCGCAAGGCGCCGGAGCGCTGCTCATCATGCACCCCAAGAAGGTAATCGGTTTCCTGCAAGCGATGGGCAGGACGATTGGCCTCTCGCGCAAGGGCAGCCTCCCGCCGTTGCATGAGGAGCCGCCCCCATCGGTCCGGGGACGAGTCCAGAAACAAACCGAAGTTCGGTCGTTCCGCGGAGTTCAGATATTGAGGTCCACTAAAGAGACGCAAATCAGGATCGAGCTGCCGCGCGGCACCACTCGCCAACCATTCGCCCTCGTAAGAGAAGGAAAAAACCTCCTTCCCTCGGGTCAGAGTGGTACGCAGATGCCCCATCAGGATCGGCGCACCGTGTACCAGCCAGTCAGCCCATACTTCAATTTCCCTGCTCATTGCTTGAGTTTCCTTTTCGGCGCGCGTCGTCGGGTTTCCGTGAGACGAGCGTCTTCCAGCTTGCGGCCCAGAACATCGTCGCTGCCTACAGCGGCGAGATCTTGCTCAAGTCCGAGCACAGCCAACACCTGCACGAGCTTACCCAACGAAATACCGGCGGACCCGTTTTCCATCAGATGGAGCGTCGAACGGCTGATTCCTGCTCGCTCTGCGGCCTGTTCGGCACTCAGCTGTCGCCTCAGCCGCGCCAATCGAAGATTCTCTCCCAAATCGGCGAGAAGACGCTCGTGCTTGGGCAGTAGTGTGCTGGTTTCTCGTCCCATAATGTCTTTTACTCTGGACAAGAAAATCAAATTTTGTGCGACATGTCAAACATTATGAAGCTAGGCCTCTTCTGCTGTGTGGCTAGGGAAGACGGACCGCCCCGCTTTGGGCTCCGGGTTTTTCGGCTCATTTTGACACCTCTCCGCCCACATGGAATCAAAAGAGCTATCGCCCGATGTCGCTGAGAAAATCCTCGATGCGGATTTTCAAAACGTCGTTCGCAAAGTGGCGGCAGGCAAACCTCTCACCGTCGCTGAACGTGCGCGTATCGAGTCCCGGGCGGCCGGCAGTGAGGAATCGCTCGCTTATGCGAAAACCCTAGTCGAGCTCGCGGCCGTTTTGGGCGTGACTCGCAGAACGCTCACCACCTGGCAGAAGATGGAGGGGGCTCCCAAGCCGCTCTCCAACGGGCTCTGGCCGGTGGCCGACTGGCGTGAGTTCGTTCGGCTGCGCGGCTTGAAGGCGGGCAAGGTGCCGGTCGGAAATGAGGAGGCACTCAAGGCCCGCAAGTTGCTCGCTGAGGTCGAGGAGCGGGAACTCCGAATCGCCGTGAAAAAGGGCGAATTCGTTCCGATCCATCAGGTGAAGAGCGAATGGATCGGTTTGGTCGCCCAAGCGACATCCATCCTCCGGGCCAAATTTGAGAACGAGCTTCCGCCGATCCTATCAGGGCTCGACGCCACGGGCATCCAGAGAGAATGCCGCCAGGCGATTGATGAGGTGCTTCTCTGTCTTCATGAGAGCTGACCCGCCGTTGACGTGGGTGGAAGGACTGTGAATGTCCTGAAAGCAATTTGGCGAGAGGCGTGGCAACCGCCTGACAGAAGGCCTCCGTGGGAGTGGTGTGAGGATCACATCGAGGGCATTCCGTATTCGCCCAACCCAGGCCGATTCCGGTCGGAAAACTCGCCATGGATTCGCGAGGTGATGGAGACCTTGGTCGATCCCCGTGTGCGCCTGGTTTCGATCATCGCGTCGGTCCAGTCATCAAAGACCACGGCCCCGGAGCTGACGCTCTGCTACATCATCGCCAACCTGCCCGGGCCGACGCTCTGGCTTGACCAGACGGACGAAGACGCCCGCGACTATTCCGAAGCGCGACTCCAGAAACTCTTCGACCAATGCCAGCCGGTAGCGCGGCTCATGCCCACCGGCATTCATCGCCACAAGCGCAAGAACAGCGCCATCCATTTCAACAATGGCATGGTGCTCTGGATTCTCGGGGCGCACAACAAGACCAACCTGCAGCGCCGTTCGATTCGCTGGTTGGTCGGCGATGAAACCTGGCGATGGCCAGAAGGTCACATGGCGGAAGCCGAGGCCCGCGTCACCGCATTCGGCTGGCTTGGCAAGTGCATCTTCATGAGCCAAGGCGGAGAGGAGGATGACGACACCCACCGGAAATTCCTCACCACCGACCAACGCGAGTGGACGTTTGCCTGTCCCGAGTGCGGTCACCGCCAGCCGTTCAAGTGGGAATGCGTCGAGTGGAGCAAGTCGGCCAGGGATGAATTCGGCGATTGGGATTTCGACGAAGTCCGGCGCACCACCGCTTTGCGCTGCGAGTCGTGCAACCACTACTTCAGCGATGGCGAGCGCACCCGCCGCGAACTCAATGCCACCGGTGCCTTCGTGGCGAAGAATCCAAAGGCATCAAAGGAAAACGTCGGCTTCCACTGGAACGCGCTGTGCGCAATGAGCTGGGGACAGTTGGCCGAACTCTACCTGCGGGCGAAGTCGGCTGCACGGAAGGGAGACGTTTCGCTGCTCCAGCAGTTCTATCAGAAGCGCCTCGGCCTGCCATGGCGCGAATACGTCGAGGACTACAAACTCGAAATCACCAAGTCCGGATACAAGCGCGGTGAGACCTGGGAAGAGGAAGGCGCGATCGATCCGAAGACCGGTCGCATTCTCGCCGCCCCGTTGCCCGAACGCACCGGCCTGATCCCACTGCGCTTCATCACCGTTGACTGCCAGATGGATCACTTGTTCCTGGTGGTCCGCTCCTGGTCGGCTGAGGGATCAAGCCGCCTGATGTGGAACGAGCGCATCCTGACCTTCACGGACATCGACGTGATTCAGGAACGCTTCGGCGTGCATTCGAGCCTCGTGTTCCTGGACGCCGGCTATGCGACTTACGACGTCTATCGCGAGTGTGCCAAGCGCGGTTGGGTCGCGCTTATCGGAGACCGCCGCCCGGTCTATGCTCACAAGGGACGCGACGGCAAAACCGTCCAACGATTCTACTCGCCCCGGCGCAAGGTGGTGCTGTCGCATAAACAGTCGTGCCATGTCCACTACTGGAGCAACCTCAACATCAAGGACACCCTCGCTCGCCTTCGCCGCAATCAAGACCCTTCGCAAGGCCCGACGTGGGAGGTTCCTGACGACATCGACGACGACTACCTCGCCCAGATGGAGAGTGAGCAGCGAGTGAAGGAAAAAGGCCAGTGGATGTGGAAGCAGATCGGCTCGCGACCGAATCACTACCTGGACTGCGAGGCGGAACAGGCTGCTGCCGCAACCATGCTCAAGATCGTCGGGCGCGAGGCTGTAGCGGCAGTGCCCGTTGACAGCTCCGACGGGGAGTCATGAACAACGTCACCATCCTCCGACTTCTCACCGCAGTGGCTTCCGGTCTCTCGACTCTCGCCGCTCTCGATCTGGCCGGCATCGCCCAACTCTTCGATCCCGCCACCGCGAAATACCTGCTCGCCGTCGGTCCCGCCGCGCTCGCCGTGAAGGAGATCGTCGTCGTGCTTGGCGATCTCTTCGACGACGGCAAGCCCAACAAGTCCTTCAAGCTCGGCTTGTTCGGTTTTGCGCTCGCAATTCTAACCCTTCCGTTCGTCGTGTCCTGCACTACGCCGCCAGCCGTGCAGGGTGAATTCATCAGCAAGGACGGGCGCATCAAGGTTCATCCGGACGGCCGTTTTGAAATCATCGTTGAGCCCCGCACCGGCAAGTGAGTCTGGCCCCCAAGTTGCCACCCATCATGAGTGCGACGCATTGGACAAGAATCCAGAAATTCCTGGGAATCACAGCCGATGGAGTTCCGGGCAATCAGACCGCTCAGGCCGTGGCATCCAGGCTTGGGATTGATGCCGCCACCCCAGCGGCCATCCCATCCAGTGCCATCATTGATCCCAGATCCGAGGCGAACATCGCTACCCTCGCGCCCAGCGCACAGGCAAAGGCCCGCGAGTGGCTGGCAAAATGCCGCGCTGAGGGAATCAACGTGAAGGTGATCTGCGGGCTGCGGAGCTATGACGAGCAAGCCGGTCTCTACGCGCAAGGCCGGACAAAGCCCGGCCCAAAGGTCACCAACGCCATGCCCGGCTATTCGTGGCACAACTTCGGCGTGGCATGGGACTTCGTTGTCTTCGACGCCAACGGCCGACCACAATGGGAAAGCCCACTGATGGAACGCTGCGGAATGATCGGCGAGGAACTCGGCCTCGAATGGGGCGGACGCTGGAAGAGCCCACAGGACACTCCACACCTGCAACTCAAGACCGGAATCACCCTTGCGGAGGCGCGTCGGCGTCGGAAGAACGGCGAACAGATTGCCTGACCGTTGACACCCGCCGCCGTGCATGGCTCGCGGACTCTTCATCACCGGATTCACTGTTTCCGAAGTGCTCGCCATCCAGAAGCGGGCAAAGGACCTGCTCCTTGAAGGCAAGACGATCATGAACTGGAACGACGCGGATACGTCCACCGCCAAACAGTTCACCATGCCAGTCGATCAGGTGCTTGAGGAATGCGGTCACGCGCTCCGTGTGCTTGATCCGACCACCTACGGAAAATCCCGCATCGCCACCGCATCCTTCGTCTCCGGCTATCTCCCGAAATGACCAGTCTCAAACATATCGCGATGCGCTTGTTGCCGCCCGTCCTTGTGCCGAAGGCGTGGGGGTCTCCGTTTGAGGCCGCCAACTGGTCGCCACGTCGTGGCATGGTGCCTGGAGCTTCACCCACCGACGCACGCAATGAACTCACACCGGGTGTCCGCACCGAGTTGGTCCGGAAGTCCCGCTACATGCACAAGAACAGCGGCTTCATGCGGGAGCTGGTCGCCAACATGGCGATTTACTCGACCGGCGACGGTATCCGCGTCCAGGCGCAATCGCCCAAGCCGGAATGGAACCGTGCCGCTGAAGCCTACTTCGCTCTGTGGTCGGCCCGCTGCGAGGTGACGCGCCGGTTCTCGTTCGAGGAATGCCAAGCGCTCGTCTGCCGTGGCATGGACATCGACGGCGAATACTTCATTCACAAAACCCGCGATGCTGAAGGTGAACCGCGCATCCAGTTGATCGAATCTCACCGCATTGGTGATGATTACGGATCAAAGGATACCATCGACGGTGTGGGACTCGATGCCTGGGGCGCTCCGGTTTTCTATCGGGTGTTGGAAGACAGCAGCAAAACCCGCGATCTCCCGGCCGAGGCCATCCTACACATCCACGAGCCCGAATGGGCGGGGGGAGTGCGCAGTCATCCGACGATCCAGCATTCCATCAACCACGTCCTCGACGAAATGGAACTCCTCGCGCTGGAGAAGCATGCGGTGAAGGACAACGCCGACGTCTCCCGCGTCCTCAAAACGGCCCGTGGTGAGATCGACGATAACGGTGACTTCGTGGTGGGTGGTGCGGGCACTAGCAATGATCCAAGTGACCCGGTCTCCCTTCAGCGCATCGTTGGGGGCAAACTGGTAGCCCTGAAACCCGACGAGTCGCTCGACAGCTTTCAGTCGAACCGCCCATCGCCAACCTTCACGGGGTTTCTGGAACACCTGCGGCGTGACTCCGCGCTTGGGATGATCCCCTTCGAGTTCGCTGCGGATTCGAGCAAAGTCGGCGGAGCGGGTGTGCGCTTGATCGTTGCCAAGGCGGATCGTCGATTCTCGTTCCGCCAGATGATCCTCGAACGCCGCCTGATCCGCCCGGTGTGGGCCTACGTCATTGGCGATGCGATTGCCCGCGGACTTCTGCCGCCTATCGCGGAATGGTGGAAGATTTCCTCCGTGCCTCCAAAGCGCGTGACGGTGGACGCCGGACGAGAAGCCCAACAGAACCGCGCCGACGTGGAGATGGGACTCAAGACCCTATCCGATCACTTCCAGGAACTCGGTGCCGACTTCGGCGAGGAAATCGAACGCCGCGCCAGCGATGCCAAACTCATCCTCGACACCGCCCTCAAATACGGTGTGCCCGTCGAGATGCTCTGGAAGCCTTCCGGCACGGCGTTGACACCGACGACCGGGCGTGAATCCGGTTCTTCATCATCGCGAGTGGCTCATCCAGCCTGATGCCCTGCAATCCATGGCCGCATCGCTGCGGGGCCTTGTGGATCGCGGTGGATCGCTTCCCAATCAACAGCCGTCCAGTTCCCTCCTATCCGTCGAGGATGGCATCGGCGTTGTGGCCATTGAAGGTCCTATCCTTCGCAAGGCCGATCTGTTTGCCCGTGTGTTCTTTGGTGCCACCGGTTCCGAGGACATCGGCGCGGCACTCCGTGAGGCTGGTGCGCGCGACGACATCAAGGCGGTGTTTCTCAACATCGACTCACCTGGTGGAACCGTGGCCGGCACGCCGGAACTCGCGGCGGCGGTCGCCTCGTTGAACGAACAAAAGCCGGTCTATGCGTTCTCGTCGGGGCTGATGTGTTCTGCCGCCTACTGGGTGGCAAGCCAGGCCCGGGCCATCTACGCCACGCCATCCGCGCAAGTCGGATCCATCGGCGTCGTGCAGGCGGTGATCGACAACAGTGCCGCCCTCGATAAGGCGGGCATCAAGGTCGAGGTCTTTTCCGTCGGCAAATACAAAGCGATGGGCGCGCTGGGCACTCCGCTCACTGACGACCAGCGCGAACTTATCAGTTCCAACCTCGCGGAAATCGCCGGGGAGTTTCATGCCGCCGTGCTTGCCAGGGGACGCGCCATTCCTGCCGACGCGATGGAAGGCCAGACGTTCAGCGGCAAGCAGGCCCAGCGACACAATCTTGCTGGCATGGTCCCGGATCGTGCCGAAGCCATGCGCCGTCTTCGCATCTATCACGCGGCGGTTGACACGGGAGCACGGGCGATGAGCACCGCTCCCGAAGACCTACTACTCGAAGCCCGCACCCAGGTCTCTGACCTTCAGCGGGATTATCAAGCACAGACCCAACTGCTCAATGAGGCGTCCGCCAATGCGGATTCCCTGCGAGGTGAGGTCGAGTTGCTCACTGCCGAAATCGACACGCTCAAGGCCGAACGCGACACGGCAACCGCCGATGTCACCACGCTGCGCAAACAGGTCACCGACCTCCAATCGTCGCAGGCCGATTTTGACACCCGCGTCCAGACCGAGGTCGCCCGCGTCGTCGCATCTACCGGCACCACGCTTCCAGCCCGCGTCACTCCCGCAGGCGATGCCACCCAGGCCGCCGACCTCCATGCGCAGTTCGCCGCGATCACCGACCCGGCCGCGCAGACCGCCTTCTGGCGGAAACTCACGCCCGAACAACAAGCCCTCATTCTCAAACACCAAGCCTGATAGACAGCCATGCCCAACACTCTCACTAACGTCAAAGACATCAAGGTCGCCCAGAAGGCGCTCATGCCCTTCATGGCGAACCTGATGCCCGTGTCCTCGTTCTCCACCAACTTCGGCCCTCAGCAGGCCGACAAGGGCGACACCGTCCGCGTCCCGCTGGTCGGCGCTCCCACAGGTTCAAGCGACTTCGCCGGGGACTACACCGCCAACGCCGATTCGACCGTCACCACCATCCCGGTGACGCTCAACCGTCACAAGTTCAAGACGGTCCACGTCACCGCCCGCGAGGCGTCTGAAACCGCAATGGACCTGCTCGACACTTTGGTGGCTGGAGCTGCCCAACAACTCGCCCAGGATGTGCTGCTCGACATCATGTCGGTCATCACCCAGGCGAACTTCGGTGCTCCACTCGCCGCTGTTGCTGCGACCAACTTCAATTACAAGAAGGTCCTTGAAGCCCGCGAGAAGTGCGGGGAGGCGAAGATGCCTGCCGCGCCTCGCTCGCTCGTGCTCGACGCTGGTTACTACACCAACCTGCTTGCTGACGACGTGGTGGCCAAGAGCTTCAACCTGAACCTCAGCGCCCCCGGCGTCACCGAGGGACTCATCAAGCGCCTCGCCGGATTCGATCTCCACGAAACGGTGGTCATCCCGGCCGACCATGCGGAAAAGCTCGTCGGATTTGCGGTTCACCCGAGCGCGGTTGCCGTGGCGATGCGCTACCTTCAGCCCGTCGCCGAATACCAGCAAGCCGGTGCTGTCACCGACCCGCAGACCGGCATGACCTTCGGCTACCTGCGATTCACCGACACCCGTGCCAACAAGGTGTTCGTCACCATCGAGTGCCTCTACGGCTTCACGTTGGGCAAGAGCGACGCCCTCAAGCGCCTCGTCAAAGCCTGAGCCATTCTAACCAACACCTAGCAAAACATCGCCATGATTCCTTTTAGCTTTACCGGCAATGCCGGATCCACTCTCAGCCATGTAGTCGTCCCCGCCAGCGGATTCGACCGTGTCCGTGTCCAGTATGCGAGCGCCACCTCCGACAAGGCGGCATCGTTCCTGACCTTCCGCTCGCAGTCGCGAGTGACAACCGTCACGGCCGCCAGCGCTGCCAACCAGACCGTCATCAACGCGCCTCCTTACATCGGTGCCGCTGCGAACGATGTGGTGGTTCTGTTCTCCAATGCCACCGGAACCGGCGTGCGTGGAGTCATTTCCTCGGTCGATGCTGTGGCCGGCACGATCACCCTGAGCGCCAACCTCGGCCTTGCACTGGCCTCCGGTGACACGGTCTCGCTCATGGCGACTCGCGGCCAGGTGCCGGTCGGTGCCGCGACCAAAGAAGTCAACGCTCCCACGGTCTTCGCCGCGAACGAGGGTCCCGCCCTCATCGAACTCGATGGCACCGCAGCCTGCCGCATCAATCTGGTGGCAGGCGAATACTCCTGATCTCCAACATCGGCGGATGTGGTTCATGGGACACCCTCTCTCGGGAAATCGGGAGAGGGTGTTTCATTTTTGACAGCGCAGCATTGGCATGAGCCTAGAATCGGAAATCCTCGCTGACCTACGGCAGCTTCTATCAGAGCATGGAGTGAAAGCGCGGTGGAAGGGCATCGACCTGCTCGTGCTCGTAAGCCGGGTGAAGCGCGAACAGCAGATCGACATGGGGGGATTTGTTGATTCTCCCGATCTCAGCCTGCGCGTGCCGAAATTGGCCTTCGCAGGACCACTGCCCAAGTTCGGTGAACGCATCGAGGTGGACGGTTCCGAATACCGGATCTCGCAGGTTTCCAGTCATCCGCGCTCGCCCTTGCTCACCCTCAGCCTCTCCACCACCGATGAGTGACGTGCGTTTTACTGCCAAGATGAAGGGCGGCAGCGACGTGGCGAGGTTGCTCAATCGCTATCCGGAAAAGGTGGGCCGCACCATGGAATCCCTGGTGAAGCAGGAAGCCCGCGGACTCGCCGTCGAACTGGCACGCAATACGCGGCCCTTTGGATTCTCGGAGAAGGCAAAAAAGTTGGGCGAGCGTGCGGTGGCCAAGGACATCAGCGGCGTGTTCGCTCTGCCATCCGCCGCCTTTGAGGAAATCCGCAAGTCCGACCCGGGAGCGGCAGACAGGTTTTGGTCGAACATCCAGAACCGGCGATTCTCCAGGGCGGAAACTGCGCTGCGGTCGTCGAGCTCCGGTTGGAAGGATCTAACCGTCGGGCGTCTCGATCCAAAGCTCCACAAGTGGGGGCAACTGGGTGGCGACAAGCCCAAGCAGATCGTCACCAGCAGCAAGGCGCTCGATACCTACATCGCCAAGATTCAGAAGCGCGTCGGCTTTGCCAAAGGCACCTGGATCAATGCGGCGAAGGCCATCGGCGGTCGGGTTCGTGGATCCGTTCAATGGGTGACCCGTCACAAGCTTTCCCCTGGGACAGCCACCGTAAAGACCGGCGACAAGGCTTCGGTCACGCTCATCAACAATCTCGATTACATCGAAGAGGTTTCCACCTACACCGGAATCAATCTTGCGCTCCAAGTGGCTGCAGGGCGGCTGCGGAAGGCGTTGTCCACGTCGTTGACGAAGATCAATGACAAGGTGAATCGTTCGATGCGCAAAGCAGGTTGACTCGCCTCGTCGGTCAAGATGCCCAACCTGATCGAAGACCGCCTCTCATCACTCTTGGCCGAGTGGATCGACGCCAACCGGCCCGAGGAATTTCCTGATTCAACCGCCCTGCCAATTCATGTCGCCAGACGTGATGAAATCCGCACCCGCCCGTGCGTGGTCCTCAATCCCTCGGAAGCGAAGCCGATTTCTGCAATGCCGCACTCCGCACGGGTGAAACTCGATGTGCATCTGTTTTCGCAAGTGGACGACACGCCAGCCGAAACGCACGCGGAATGGGCAGGAAAGCTGGTGGCATTGCTCGGTGGCAAGGCGGCGATCCAAGGAGCATTGGATTCAGACACCTTCGTGCTCCACGACCTGCTAGAACGGGAAAGCGTGACTACACCGGACGAGTCTCGGGGGCGTGAATCAGTTCTCAGCTACGAAGCGATCGTGTCTGCGGTGTGAAAATCTGGGCGGAGTTTGTCGGCTCCCTCATGACATAGAACCGACATGCCTCCGCCCAGATGGATCGGAACAATCCGACCCTATTGATTTTCCAGTTTGTGTCGAGTGGGTTGACACGCCGCACGCGGTCAAATGGCCGCGACTTTCCTTGGCACCACCGGCAACTGGGGCATTCCCCAGGATGAAACCGGAATCATCATCACCGACCTTTCCTTCGACTACTCCAACCAGGAGAAGACCGTTTTGGACAAGGGCGGTGAAATCATCGGTCTCGCACTCTACCAGGAGAAGGCCGAGATCAAGCTGTCCGGCTTGGTGAAGAAAACGGGACCGTTCGCAGGCAAAATTGGTGCGGCTCTGGCTCTCACGAATGCGATTCCCGCCCACATGCAATCCAGTGGCGGCACTACGATCATCAAGCAGATCAGCCGCGCCCTCAACAACGAGGACTTCGAGAAGATCGACATCACCGCCACCAACTATCCGCTGGTGACCTCTGGTGGCGGCGCGTGAACCAACCTTTTCCCCACGAGATACCGATATGAACGCCATCACCCACATTTCATCCACCGCCACCAGCAACACCTGCCTTGCCGCAGCATTGACGGCAGTGGGCATTCCGCTCGCCGAGAAACCGTTCGTCCGAGTCGTCGGCGATGGCATTCATGGCGAGCGCACCGTTTGGTTCTTCGAGCCACAAAGCGCGGATCATCGTTTCCAGACCAAGGAACTCATCGAAGCGTGGAACGACGAGGCTTGGCACCTGGCCAACCCGGAGCACCCGTTCGCCTACATCAAGTGCGCGCTCATGAACCGCCAGCGTCTCGTGGACAAGGTGAAGCAGGACGTGCCGCTCGGTTGCGTGAGACGCCGTGGCAAGATCGCCTTCATCCCGCTCGATGCCACACCTGCCACTGAAGACCTTTTCCTCAAATACCTCTGAGATCCTATGAACGACCTTGAACGCCAGAAACTGCTCTCCGCCTCCTTTCACAACGTGGAGACCATCATTGCCGGACACTCCATGCGCCCGCTAAATCTGGCAAGCTACGACGTGCTTCTCCGCACCGAGAACCCGCTGGTCAAAGGTGAAATGCCTGCGGACGGCACAACCGAATTTACTTCGGCCATCATGGGATTTGTCTTCACCCACTGCGCACCCTGGCCCGAGGTGGTGCGGGCTTCGTTCAACGCCCAGGGATTCCGAGAAGCGGCACTGATCTTTTGCGGTGGACTCACCCCGACCGACTTTCAGACCGCGCTCAAGAGCCTCGAAGAACAAAGCCGGGAGCTGGAGGCGGCACAGGTCGAAACCATGGGAGACCTCGGCGGAAAAAAGCACCTCCCTGCGACGAACCCGGCTTCCTAGCCGCCCAGGTATTCGCCATCGCTGCCGAAACCGGTTGGCCCGAGGAACGGATTCTGTTCATGCCGTTGGCACGGTTGGCGCAGTATCAGCACTGCCTACTGCGGCGGAATGGGGTGCGGACGGAGTGGAGCCAATCCACTACTACCGGATTGGATTTAGGAGACCAACTTGCGTTGCTTCGACTCAGGTGGAGTCAGTCGGTTGACGCTGATGCAGGATCATGAGCGCCCTGACCGTCACCCTTGGAGCCGACATCTCCGCGTTGCAGCGGTCCATGGCGGGTGCCACCCAGCTCGTTTCCGCATCTGCCAAAAAGATGGCAAGCCTCACCGCCGCTGGGTTGAAAGTCGGGCTCGGGGCAGCACTCGCTGGTGGCGGCGTAGCACTAGCCGCAGGAATGAAGGCGGTTACTTCCGCCGCAGATTTCGAGCAAACGAAAGTGGCCTTTGCGACCCTGATTGGGGATGCGGGCAAGGCGGAGCAAACTCTCGCGCAACTCCGTGAACTTGGGGCAAAGACGCCGTTCGAGTTCCCTGAACTCGCGGATGCCGGCCGCAAGCTCATCGCCTTCGGTGAAGGTTCAGACACGGTGGCCGCGACTCTCGCCCGCATTGGCGACGTGTCGGCGGGCGTGCAGGCACCGGTCAACGAGATCGCCGAGCTCTATGGCAAAGCACGGGTCCAGGGACGGCTCTTCGCCGAGGACATCAACCAGCTCACTGGCCGGGGGATTCCGATCATTGGAGAGCTCGCGAAGCAGTTCGGCGTGTCGGACTCTGAGGTGAAGAAGCTCGTGGAGTCCGGCAAGGTCGGATTCCCCAACATCGAGCGGGCGTTCATCGACATGACCGCGCAGGGTGGAAAGTTCTCGGGCATGATGGAGGCGCAAAGCAAGACGACCAACGGCTTGTTCTCCACCCTCAAGGACACGATCAACGAGGTCTTCCTGACACTCGGCACGCCAATCAACGATGCGATCCGGCCCCTGGTTGAACAGGCCATCGCCCTTGCCCAGAAGCTCGCTCCGCTTGCGGCGGAGGCAGGCAACAAAATCCGCGACGCCTTGCAATACGTCATCGCCGTGTTCAAGAGCGGCCAGTTCATCAACCTTGTCGGATCATCGTTGAAGCTCGGGTTTGCCATGAGCGTGAATTTCCTGTGGGCCACGCTCCGCGCCACCATTGCCGCTGCTGGGCAATACATCGTGGAGATTTTCAAGACGGCCATCACCTACTTCCAGGTCCTCACCACTGCCGACTTCTGGAAGGGCATGGGCAATGCGCTGATCGGGATCTTTCTCAGCGCCGTCGGCTTCCTCCAAAAAGGACTCGCCGAAGCTATTGAGATCGCTCGCCCGCTGGCCGAGTTGTTCGGGAAGGGTGAATCCATCAATTCCGCGCAAGGAGCCTTGCGCGAATCGGCGGGCATTCTCGATGCCGAGGCTGCGGCCCGATTCAGTGATGCGGGCGACCAGCTTGGACCGCTCGCCGCAAAGGTGGGACTCAGGCTCAAAGAGGCCGGCGAAAACATCTCCGCTCGCTTCGGCGACGTATTCTCTAACACCGCCGAGGTCATCGACACGACTGGACTGAGGGAGAGCATGAACAACGTCCTCGGCAGCATCCGGGAGGCGCTTCCGAAGCCAGAGGATGTGAAACAGGCCGCGACTTCTGCGGCGAAGGTCAAGACAGCCAACACGCCCGCGGCCGTCAGCACGTCAGCCTCCACATTGGCTCCCATCGTCACGTCGCTCGGTAAAGTCGGCGGTGGTGGATATTCGTCCGGCACCCTCGACGCGCAGCGGGAGAACAACAAGCTGACCAGCGAGACGAACCGGATTCTCCGCGACATGAGCGAACGCATGAAACCCGGCACCAGCACCTACGGTTCCGCATTCGGTTGACGCCAAGTCCTGGCCAAGATGCCGAGACACGTTTCCATTCAACCGGGCAAGCTTTACCCACAGCCGGATTATTCGGTGGCGGTGGATCGCGAGGGCAAGTGGACGGCCACCCAGGTTTTCCTCTGCCATCGCAATTCGATCACCCAGGTGATGCCGCGTCCCGGGACTCCCCATTCGGACATTCCTTTCATGTGGGTGGATTCCGCTACGGCACAGGTGTCTGAAGGTGACATCGCCCAGATCACCTGCAACTACGCGGGGACTGACAACAACACGAACGACCCAGCGAAGACGACCTATTCGCTCGGTCTGTCCTTGTCCGAGGAGCCCTTGCTCTCTCACAAGAAGTTTCGCGATCTCACCGACGAGGAGAAGGAGGCGCTGCAGGCGATCAGCAGCGGCAAGGACAAAGATTCGTCCGGCAGTTCCTACAAGGACAAGGTGACCAGCGAGCTTGGAAAGAAGGCATTGGAGAAGGTCCTACGGGGGCAAACCTCCTATTACTCGCCGAAGGTTGTCTGGCGGCAATCCACGGTGCGACGGACATCGGCGGCAACCAACGACGTGCGCAAGATCGGTCAGATCGACAACCCGGATGGGCGACAGCCGACTCTATCAGACGGTCGCACCTGGCTGCTCAACAGTGTGAGCCAAAGTCAGGAAGGTAACTCTTACCGGATCGAGCGCGAATGGATTTCCTCCGACGCTGGGGGCTGGGACGAAGACATTTACAACCTCTGAAGCCATGCGCCTGCCATCGAAAAAACGCCCCGGCAACCCGATCCTTGCCAAGGACTGGAACCTGCTCATCGAGGCCTTGGAAGCCCGCACGCCGCGCCCGGGACCAGGGACCGAAATTGTTTCAACCACGGCAGGATTCACCTTCCGCGTAAAGCCCTCCGCTGCGGGTGGAGCTGGGGCCAAATCCATTCCGCTCGCCATCATTGGGTCACGCCCGCCCTACATCGCCGCACCCGCCACACCTCCAAGCCAGCAGGAGACAAGCAAGCGGTATTACATCGAATGGGGCACGCTCAACAATCTGGTCGCAGAGAACTGGGATGCCTCGTTCACCGTCTCGGCGACTACCTATTTCTTTGCGAAGGCCACGTTGAGGACAACCGGTTCACTGCTCGTCACCCGATGGGAGATTGTTACCGGCCCGAACTACGATTCTCACGAGATGCCCGACTGGGAAATCGGTGAGAGCCGGCCGAACACGGCGGTCGTTTCGCTCGGCATGGTCTTCGTTGCGGATGGCGTTCACAGCATTGCTCAGTCGGGGGGCGGATCGTTGGTCGTTAGCGAGCACGTCACCTCGATCCAATCGGGATCGGGGGCAGGAGAAATTCGTGTTGGCAAGGAGCTCACCTATCACCGGCTGACCTATTGAAGCACATGAACTTCAGCGCAAACGACCTGATGCCGCCTATACCGGCAGTGCCGATCAAACAAGTGTGGTTCCGCCTGCCACTCACGCCGTTTTTCATCGCTCCAGCGGGGAGCGCAAACTCACGAACGCGCGGTTTCCACGGTGACGACTTCTACCTCCAATTCAAGAACACCCGGGAGTTCAAGGAGGACGGCACGCTTGAGGACGAGCCGATCTGTGGGTTTGCTGCCTACAGAAAATCCACTTCGGTGGACCTGTCGGAAGAGGATGATTGGAGCGGCACGCTCACTCGGTCTTACGTGTTCGATCAGGACGCAAACCAGGTGCGGGTCGAGACGGTGGAAGACGGCAACCACACCATCGGGCTGACCCATACCCGTACTGCTACCACTGCGAAGCAGAAGGATGCGTTCGAGGATCCTCCAACTCACATTGAGATCACTCTCTCCGAGGCCGTGGACAAAGCGTGGCTGGCGGGAGAGTTGCAGCGGTGGATGAGCGAACCGGATGACTTTCGCGATGCAACGGGCAATGGTCTCGGCACCTACTCCTACATCGGCCAGGGAGCGACCCGCAGTGAGAGCGACGGATACCTTGGGATCATCGGCGGAGGTGACGCGGTGGCGCTGGGCCCGTGGTTTTCTGGGGAGCCCTACGGCATGGTCGGTGACGAGGGGGACAAATGGAACGGGCAGTTTTCCACCTGGATCAATCGGGTTCGTCGGAAGAACGCTCCCGTAATCCATCGGGAAAGCTCCAAGCACGAGGGGGCTGTGTATTCGGGTGGCTCGAATCTGGCGGTCGGCAGTTCCATCTACCGGGACGGATACGCGGAAATGGCGCTTTCTGATCCGATTGGCGACTTGTGGATGGATGGGCACGGGGTGTTTCAGGAGTCCGAGGCGCTCACATCGTTTCCAATGTCGGCAGCCTCCTCATACGCATTCTCCAGTCTGATGTCATACACGGGCGACGGCGCAGCCAACGAGCTCACCCTCGTGAGCCGCACGGGTAAGCGCTACCGAGTGACAATCCAGGCGGGACGTTACGAATACGGCGAGAACGGTTCTGAATGGGTGACGACCCAGGCCCATGTGCTGACGACTGATGCAGCCACGCTCAAGGCATCACTCACCCTTGAGCAAGACGAGGATGCTTGGGAAATCCGCGTCGCTCGCATCGAGGAAGAAGTCACCATTGATGGCCAGACGCAATGGAAGGTCGTGGCGGATGCGGAAGCCTACGCGCAATACGTGGAGGATCTTCAAGCGTGGCAGACTGCATGGGACGCGTGGGACGACGGTGGTCGGGTGGGAGACGCCCCGATCAAGCCCGCCGAAAAAAAGAACCCCGACTCCCTCATCGGTCCCGACGTGGTGGGAGGCTACCTACTGCTGGCGGCGATGAAATTGCGAAGCGGTTCCCGGTTTGGATTTGCACCGCTCGTGTATTCTGAGGAGACCGCGAACGACCGCTATCGGAAGCGCACGTTCAAGCTTCATCTCACTCCGGGAACCGTGCAATCCCATGAAGGTGCATGTGGGGTTGGGGCGATCAGCGGCTCGGCCGATTTGGAATGGAGCGAGGAGTTCGACGCAGAAACCGGACTTCAACTTTCCCGTGAGGTTGGTCAGTGGCAACTCAGCATCAACGGACAGGACTGGACGCAGGAGACTCCAGACGCGTTCGACAGCGTGTTCTTCAGCGGATCGACCTCGGAGGAACAATCTGCCACCAAGATCCGGCGTGAGGGGACATACGCATGGTCGGGACGCTTCATCGTTGGATTCGATGCTCCGGACCCGTTGGGGAAAGTTGCAAACAGCGATTGGACTAAAGTCACGATGTCAGCAGTCGAGGAGAGCAATGAATCGGGGAGCATCACGCTCAATCCACCCGCGTCCGGGACGAGCTTGTTCTTTGAGGGACACCGGCTGACCTATGACGCGGGCGTTTGATCCGGTTGACAGCGGGGCACGAGCGTGAAGCTCCACGTCGATCTGGAAAATCTGCAACTCATTGAAGGCCCCGGCTTCCGCACCGCCGTCACCTTGCTTCGCTTCAAACGTGGGGACGCCGCTCAGCTTGAAGTAAGCTTCCTCACGGGTGGGACCACGCCAGTCGCTATCGGTGATCCAGCTCAGCTTGAAATCCAGTTTGGGATCAAGCCACGAAACCGCTTTGACGTCGGATACCTCGTACATTCCTCCGACTGGACGATGCCTGCGGCCAATGCGGAATCGCCCGTCTATCAATGTTCTCCGAGCTTCAATACGGTGGAACTGGATTCCGCCCTTGGCGTAGGTTCCTCCACTGGTACCGAGCTATCGGAAATTACGCTGATGGGTGAGATCACCTGGCGCGTAGGGTCCGGCCAACCTACCTCCACCCGCACTTTCCTCGTCGTCGTGGAAAACGACGTGAACCGTGGAACCGAGGGTGTGCCACAAACCGCAACGCCTTCTTATCCAGCTGTCACCTCGATCGAAATCAAAGCCAACAAGGGCGTGGCAAATGGATACGCCCCTCTCGATGCTGGTGGCAAAGTGCCCGTCGCTCATCTCCCGGGCGGCATTTTGATCGACCCGACCATCACCGCGCTCACCGGAACCGGCACCAACTCGCTTGCGGCCATCGTTTCCACCACGCTGCCAGTCAGTCGTGTGCTGGGCGTCGTCGTCGGAGGCTCGCTCTCGTTCTACCAGCTCCAGGCGGGGACCAGCGCCACCTCAGCCCCAGGCATTATCCGCCCCAACGATTACAACGCGACCACCAACGCCCGCGTCTGGAAACAGATTCTCTGAAATCCCATGAAGTCCGCACTCATCATCACCATCGCTCTCAGTGGCTTTGCCTCCGCTCAGAACGCCGCCGTCACCAAGAACCCGAACAACAACTACCTCACCGGCGATCTCGTCATGCCATGGGGCCGATACCTGCGCGTGGATGGCACCCTGCAAACGAGTCAAAGCCCAGTCCTGCTGGGGCGTTCCTACGCCGACGATTGGAATGGTCAGGCTGCATTCACTTCGATCCTGTCCTCGGATTACGGCTATCACGGACTCATTTCTCGCACGCAGGGAAATGCGGGAATCGCCGTCATCGGATTGTCGGAAACCGGTGCCTGTGCGGGCAAGTTCATCCAATTCTACAATTTCAGCTCTCCCACCGTTTACTTGGGGCGTGACGCGACATCGTATCCTTGGTGGTCGCCGCCGACCTCGCCAACACTCGTCGTCAGCACCCCAGCCGACTGGACGGTCACGCCGATTGCCGAGTTCAAGAAGAACCAGAGCGAAGTGGTGCTCTCTATCGGAAGCGACGGCAGCGTGACCGCGCCGTATCAGCAATACACCGACAGCAACGCGCTGATCACCCAGAGCTTTGCGGGAAACAACTTCATCGCCAAAATCGGCGTCAACAACGGAACCAATGCCGCTGCTGGAGAGGTCGGAGAATACTCCGCGACGTCCGGGTCCAGCACATCTCTGGTGACGGCGACGGCAAAGACGATCCATTCGGTGACACTGACGGCCGGGGACTGGGACATCGAAGGTGTCGCCACTTACACCAAGGCAGCAACGACCGTCGTCACCTACACCCAGCAGGGAATCAGCACGACTAACAACACGCTCGGCGGCACCGGGACCTTCACCGCCACAGCCGCTGCGATTTCTGATGTGATTCCGTCGGCATTCACGACTCCGGTCGTGCGTCTCAATCTAGCCAGCACCACCACGATTTACCTCGTTTCCCGCGCCGGGTTCACGACTTCCACTCTCACTGCCTCCGGCTTTCTCCGCATTCGCCGTGTCCGTTGACACTTCACCTCACAACAGAATCCATGAAACCAAAATTCGTCATCATGATGGCCGTGACCCTGATCGCGGGAAACACCTTGGCTGAAACACCCGAGCCAGGGGAAATTATGCCGCGCATCATTGAGCTCAATAAGCAATCCCTCCCATCGCCCCGCGATGTGGCCGACATTCTGGAAGTAGCGAAAGCCGCGACACCTACGCCATGGAACGAGGGAGCGGATCTGACCTACGAGCAAAAGTTCCACAACGAACTCATCGCCGGGACCACAGAACTCATGGCTCGTAAGGTTTCCTTCGCCACAGCATTTGACTATGCCAAGGCCCATGCAGCATGGCACCTCGCATACGTTTGGGCAGACCGGATGGGTGACCAGGACGAGGCTCTGGCTTGCGTGGAGAAGTGGGTCCAAGCCGATCCGACTGCACCTGTGCGGAATGCCGAACGGCTTCACCTGCGGGCAAAATACGGGCAAGATGTCCGGTCTGAGGTAGAGACTTGGTTCCGGGACCGTCGCGATTTGACGCACTACGCGGCTTGGCGCTTGGCGGCGGCTTGGCAGAGAGCGGCGGAAAAGGCCGATGCCATGAACACTGAATCGTTCAACGTCCTGCTCGCGGCTGCCGTCAATTCCGTCGTTGCAGCAGACAGGACTCAAACCCGCGTTTCGGCACTGCTTATGCGCTCGACCGCGAGCCAGAATGTGAATGGCGAAATCATGACCCTACTCTCAGGCATCCAGGGCACGCTACCACTTCAACAGGCATCTGCTCTGTTCAACGCGTTCTCGCCGACCACCGCCACCAATGCGGAAACGCTGGCATTCTATGACGCACTGCTCCGCTCAGTAGAAGCCAATGCGGGCAGCGCCCCATTTCTTCGCAAGATCCTCGACCAGAAACTCAAACTCCAATGAAAACGCTCCATCCCATTTTGCTCGCACTCTCTGTCCTGCCTGCCTCTGCGGAGACCCTAGAAATCAACGGTAAGAAGATCGAGCTGCCCCAAAGCGAGGTCAGTGGAGTCCTCCACAACCCAAACCTCACCACGAGGATTGAAGCCATCAAGGCCCGCATCTATCAGGGAACCGAGGTCGGGCAAAGGGCGAACGTGCTTCTCGCAAAGATCAGTCGCGAGGGACCAACGGATGTGAACGTCTCAGCCCTTGCCGAATTGGAGAAGAAGCTGAACGAAACCGCTCCACCTGCGAATGCTCCAGATCCATCGAAGAACGATCCAAAGCGAGTCGCGTTTAACGTAGCCATTCAAAATGGCTTCGACACCGGTTTGGGATTCAAGCTCGCCATCGGTGATGCCGACCGCAACGCATTCACTCAGATGCTGGTCCTCATCAACACGGCAAAGGAAAAGGGCGTTATCACCGACGCGTCCCCGCAGACTATCGCCGACATCGAGGGCAAGACCCACACGGTCTCCACCGCTCAGTTCACCAGCCTGATGCTGGCCTACGGAAGCTACTACAAGACCCTTTGGGACAAGCAAAGGACCGGCGATTGACACCATTCACCGGATCATGCGCCAGCACATCGACCTCGATTACGTTTCAAAAGCCTTCGTTGGTTTCACCACGCCTTTGCTGGGCGTCATCACTTCGTTACAAGAGCAGATCGAATGGCACCTACGAGTGGCGTCGCTCTGCGTTGGCTTAGCCGTGGGCTTGATGTCGTTATTGAGCATGTTCAAGAAACTTCGTCGGAAGTGAACCAATGGAAAACCCCGGATGGCTTTCGCCGTCCGGGGTTTACGCTTTTAAACATCATGCCACGTCGATTCGGTATTTCTTCCGAATGGCGTCCATGACCGCATCGACCTCATAGAGGAAGAGTCGAGGCGTCATTTTGATGCAGGGGATTTCCCGACGTTGAACCCACGCATCAATCGTGTGAGGGCTAACGGAAAGCAGCTTGGCGAGCTCCTTCTTTTTGATCAGGACCGGCTGATTCGTCACTGGAGCACCGTTCGGAGGATTCGAGTGGCTGCTGTTCATGGTCCGGTTGGTATTGGATTGGATAATGGCTTTCATTGTTGCGCCGGGTTGGAGTTGTCAACAGATGGTGACCCATGTTTAGCCAGCGCCCGCACCAGGCGGTCCCGCAGGCTGAGGTTTAGTCCGACCGGCATCCAGCCATCGGGCGGCATTATCCCGAACCATGCCCGGGCGGCTTCCTCGTCCACGATTTCCCGGTAGTGGCGGAAGATCATTTTCGGGGAGTTGCCAGCCTCCAGAGAGGTTCGAGCGACGTCGCCTGTCAGTGATACTCGATAGCTGATGAACGAGTGTCTGAGGGCATTTTGACGCCATCCACCGGGGATCCGCGCTTTCACGGCGGTATCACCCAAGGCACCCGATACATCGCTGATGGTGATGATGGGGCCAGTTTCCTGACGCCATGGGGCAAGCCAGGCCTTGAGATTCTCGGGGAGGGGGACAAGCCGTCTCGCAGCCGTCTTCGCCTTGTGGCCGGCGATCTCGATGTGGCCGCGATCCCACTTGATGTCCTGCCAGGTGAGACGTTCGACCTCTGCCGACCGAATTCCGCAAAACCCGCCGATGGCGATGAGCGGCAGAATGCGTGCGTGAGCGGCGAGCAGGATGTCACGCATCTCGTCTGGCGTGAAAATCTCGATCTCCTTCTCAGGCTCCTTGAACGAGTCGCTCTGCTCTGCAGCCGTCTTGCGGTCTGGATGGAGGTATCCCTGTTTCTTGGCGAATCCGAACATCGTAACGATGTTGCGCCGGAGGCCGTTCTTGCTGACTGGACCGAGGCTCTTGAGACCATCGAGGAAACGATTGATGTCGGCCACGCTCACATCGGCGATGTTGCCCGGCATGGCGTCGGTGAACCGCTTGAGGCTGCCGGTTGCGTTCCTGACGTAGATGTCACTCACGCCCTTGCGTTTCAGCGACACGACGAACTCAGCGGCCACCTGGACGTTGGTCCGGACTGCGAACAGGTCGGCCCGGTTCGCCTGATAAAATCGCACGGCATCGGACAGCGGGATTTCACCGGCAGCTTTTCGTGCGCTGGCCCATTCGTCCATCGCGGCGGCAAGACCGACGCCGTGCTCTCGGGCCACTTGCTCGCAGTGGCGGAACAGGTCGATGTCGCGGCGGGTCACCTCGTCGCCAGCTATCCAGCCGTTGGTCAGTCGGACGCTGGTCTGCTGGGCGATCATCCGAGCTTCTTCCATGGACGAGAAGCTGCGAATCTTTCGCTTGCCTGCCTCCTTCCATGCCAGGGTGAACTCGGGGTAGCCGTCCCGACGGTTCATCGTGTAGATCTTGATTCTCGCGGGACCGTTGCCGATTTCCACGATGCTGCTGCGACGTTTGCGCTTACGGGTCATAGACCCCGGCTTTCGAGTCAACTTGTCGGAAAACCTGTCAGAAAAATCTGTCGCGGTTCGCCCTGAGGGCTCGCAAGTCGTTGATGGTGAGCTGGTTGCAGTGAATTGGCAAACAGATGGCGGAGAGAGTGGGATTCGAACCCACGGTAGGTGTTAAGCCTACGTTCGATTTCGAGTCGAGTGCCTTAAACCGAGCTCAGCCATCTCTCCTTGAATACCAGCTTGTAAAGCCTCCGCTTGGGTAATTGCAGGCAAACTAACAAAATCAACGACTCTCGAGTCCCGAATCCGTCGCAGCGCTCACCGCTGAAACTTTGTCTGCGTTCAATGGAACCGGCACCGAGCCGCTCGAAAGCAACTCAGGATCAAAGCGGCTCCTCGAACGCGCCGAACCAGATAAAAAATCAATCGCCACCCCCGAAACCCACAACGCGGCTGCTGCAAGCCCGGTCGCCAGCAAACACCAACGCCCTCCCGAGTCACCCGAACTCGAAGGCCGCACAAGGAACCGATCCCGCCCAGCAGTAGCCGGATGAAGTAGTGGCATCGATTCGAAGGCAGGATGAAGACCTCCTACTCCCACGACTCTCGACGACAATGGCGCAAAACCCTCGGAGGGGTCGGAGAAAGATTCGAAATCACCAGCCGGCAGTCCGTCGACGCAAGCACGGCTGAATTCCCCCAACAAGAGTCTCCGCACATCTCCCGCACGCACAAAATCATCGCAGGGACCAAAATCCGCCTCACACGAGTTGCAAGGAGTTACCGGCAAAGGAGCGAGTTCGGATGGAAGAAGCACGGCGATAAAAAGTTACATGGAGATAGCCTCTTTATTTCGTATGGGTCAATGATCAATTAATCTTAAATAATTGCCTGATTTTTCAAAAAAGACTGCCGAAAGTCGGCTCACCATGCTTGATTGAAGCATCATGGATTCGATCGTCATGACCGTCCTCGCCGCCGACCGCCCCGGCCTCGTCAGCATCCTCTCGGAAACCATCGCCATGCATGGTGGAAACTGGCAGGAAAGCCGGATGGCTCATCTAGCCGGGCAATTCGCGGGGATCCTCAGAGTGGAATGCCCTCCCACCCGGTCCGCGGAACTGCTTGAATCGCTGGCCAAACTCGAGAATCAGGGAATTTCTGTTCTCACCCGCCGGGAAGCGACGGAAGTGCCTGCGCCCCGCGAGACCCTTGCTCTTGATGTGGTTGGCAACGACAGGCCCGGCATCATTCGCGCGCTGTCCGCCGCAATCACCACTGCCGGAGCAAATGTCGAAGACCTCGTCACCTCACTGGAGAGCGCCCCGATGTCCGGTCATCCGATTTTCCACGCCACCGGACGGGTTTCGCTCGCCCGCGACCGCGATCTCGCGGGACTGATCTCTGCGATCGAGGGCCTCGGACCGGATCTTTCGGTATCCATTACTGCCTGAAACCTCAGGCCGGAATGATCCGCGCAATCCACGCAATCATTTGAGCGCCGGGAATCATCAGGAAATGTGCAAGCACCGTGCCCAGCAACCGGCTGCCCGCCATCCCGAAGACCGCAGCGCGAAGCCTTGAAGCTCCCTCTTCCGCACCCTTGGCAGCTCCGTCCGTGACATAGGAAAGGTAGGGATCAACAAACGCGAAAAGCATGATGGTGCCAAAGAAATTGACCACCGCCGAAAGCTGACCAGTCGTCATCCTCAGATCAGGCGCATATACCCCGGCATAAAGCGAACTGAGCACTCCAGTCGCAAGGAGGGCGGAGCCGATCACGTTCATCGCAAAAATGTTCCACGGCAATCGATGCCGAGCGGCGAGGTAGCTGAAATTCCTTCTTGTCGGCAGAGTCCAAGAATCACCAAGCGCCTTCAATCCCGGCCCACTGAGCGCATACTTCACCATTCGTGGCAGGGACGGAAAGCGATCAAAGGCACCCACGACGCTGGTCACGTAACGCTGGAACATCGGGATCAAGGCTGCTCCCAGCAAGGTCGCGACACTCGCCGAAAGAATCAAAAGATGGAACTCATGCTTCAACGCCTCGGCCGCGGTCTCGAGACTTGATTCGACCCGCTTCGAAAGAGCCGGAGTCAGCAGGGTATTCGATGTCCGCGAAACGAGAACCAGGATATTGAACAAAGAGAGACAGAACGCGACCTTACCCGTCCTCGCCCCCGCGATTCTAACCCCGTAGGACAGGGTGGCGATCAGATGGATGATCGCGATGAAGAAGCAGAGGTAATAGATCGACATGGAAGCAGAAGCGCTTTAGCCGCCGAGGAGAGCTCCGTCAATCATGCCGCCCGCGCCATGGGCCCAGCCGACGATCGTGCAAACGGACTTTCAGAGCATTTTCATGCAAGCCAGCAAGGCGGAAGAGACAAGTAACCCCAGCGCCGCGCCACCGAGCAGCACGTCCGCCATCGTCGCCCGGGGACGATGCGGAGACGACGAACTTGGAAAAATCATCGCCGCGTAGCCCATTCCAGCCACCAATCCACCCGCATGAGCGGCGTTATCGATGAATCGATGGAACACGAAACCAATGGCAGCAGTGAGAAGAACTCCTCCCACCAGACGGCGACGAGAACTCTCCGGAACCAAGGCCCGATGCAAAGTTTCAAACACCAAAAGGAAACCGAGCAAGCCCATCAAACCGCCGGAAGCACCAATCGAAGGGCTCTGCGTGAAGCGCGCTGAAGCCTCACCTCCAATCCAAGCCGCAATCAAAAAAGTCAGCACAAGATGCGGCCAGCGCGCGAACGTTTCGACCCTCTTACCCAAGTAAGCGAGAGCCGATACATTCATGAACCAGTGCAGCCAATGGCCATGAAGAAAAGGCGCCGTCAGCAACCGCCACCAATCGGCCGCATGACCATCGTGCTTCGTCAATCCCGCCATTGCCACGCTGATCCCAAAGGGCAGTGGTGAACGGAGCTCTACAAACAACTGCACGAGCCCGACGAGAGCGATCAAGATGAGCAGAAGTCGGGTCACCGGAGCCCTCTGGATCAAAAGCCAAGTCTCAAAGCGAAGCACAGGAGCATCCGCGGCCATTTCACCAGCGGCCCATAGCCGAGCCTTTTTAAGCCGCTTGCGCCCCTGATACCAAGGGATGAAACCTAGGATCAAAAATAACAGCAGCGCCAAACCCATGGTGCCGCTGGCGAGAATTTGTCCGGTCCGCAGGCCGTGCCAAGCGAGCATCAGACCAAGAACGACGCCGAACATCAGCATCTGGCGCTTACCCTCCGCAATTTCCCAGTTCGCCCACCGAACCCTCGCATCACGAAGCGCTGGATGAAGAGCTGGAATCTCTTCCGGCAGAACCAAACCAGGAGCATCCGGCGTCCAGACCAAATCAACCCTTGCTCCCGCATCTTTCACGATCGCGCTGGCCAAGTCTTCGAACCCTGCGCAGGTCACTCTTCGACCCTTACGATCCACCCAACCCCAGCCAGGGCCGCTCGGAGGGAAAGCATCGGGACGCGCCCAAACCGGAAGTTCGGCCTCAGTATCCATTCCGCAAAAGATTCAAGCGCGCTCAAGGCCGCTGTCCACGGGGAAATCCCCACCCACAAAAAAGGCGCGGGACGAAACCGTCACGCGCCCCATTCCTAAATCCCTCAAGGCTTGTCCTGTGCGGGAGCCTCAGCCGGTGCAGGAGCCTCAGCCTGTGCGGGAGCCTCAGCCGGTGCAGGAGCCTCAGCCGGTGCAGGAGCCTCAGCCGGTTCAGGAGCCTCAGCCGGTTCAGGAGCCTCAGCCGACGCAGGAGCCTCAGCCGGTGCAGGAGCCTCAGCCGGCGCAGGAGCCTCAGCCGGCGCGGGCGCTTCGACAGTTTCTGGCTCCAAGGGTTTCTCCTCCTTATTCGCCTCCGCAGCGATCGATTCTGTTTTCTCCGGAGTCACCTCGGCGGCAGCGGGAACCGCCGCGACCAAGGTGGCCTTCGCTGCATTGCGTTTGGCGATCAGCACCGCGAGCGTCAAAGTCAGGACGAAGAACAGCGTTGCGAGATACACCGTAGCCTTTTGAAGAACATTGGTGGTTCGTGCTCCGAACAGCTGATCGGTCGTGCCGGAACCGAAAGCGGCACCCAATCCTTCGTTTTTCGGGCGCTGCATCAGGATGATCATGCTCATCAGGACGCAAACGATGACGAAGACGAAGAGCAGGAGGTTGATGCTGATCGAGAGGAAATCGGCGGCGAGAACGGTCATGGGGGGCGGACTATAAGAAGCCGACCCCGAGTGTAAAGCCGGGTTTTCTAGCGACTCGTGGCATTTGTCCTCTTGCCACTAGAAGAATTGGTCACGCGGCGGCCATGCCTACAAGCCATCGCAATGAGGCGCTGCCCAGAAGACAGGTCGAGAAGCCCTGTTTATCACTCCAGGCAAAAAGACGACGTTCAGCTCATGAGCTCGAATCCCGCCGATAAAGGCATGAGCGATCCGAGCTTTTCATGCGCTCGAAACACAACTGCATAGACAATGATGAATGGTCGGGGTGGCGGGATTCGAACCCACGGCCTCTTCGTCCCGAACGAAGCGCGCTACCAGACTGCGCCACACCCCGAATGCCCATCCGAAGCCTAAAAAAGATCTCACGAACGGGGGAGCGAGGCTTCTTCATTACCAAACTACCTGCAAGCGATTTTTCAAAAACCCACGCGAACCGTTTTGGCCATCCACGACAATCGATGGCTCCTTTGGATTTTCGCTACGGTCCAATCGAGCCACAAAAACCGTCACATCTTGCTCTCTATCCAAAATTTCAACAAGAAAGAGGGCAGAAAGGTAAATGTAGCTTGAATTTTTTAAAAATTTAAGCATGTCTTCGTGCCGATGATTGCCGCCATCACCGCAACGACCACTGGCTTCGCCCTGCTGGCAGTTGTCGGTGCTGCGGGTCTTCCTTTGATCTGCATACTTATCGCCCTTGCCAAGATTCGTAGGTATCGCACCAAGGCACATCCTTGCGAGACAAGCCAAGTCCCCGCGGACCTCAGGCGTCTTATCAGCCCTTGGCTGAATCGATTGGGACACTTCGGCTTCAAGCAACTGCGCTACGCGCGACTCGAAAACGCTGGCTACGCCGAAGCATTCCGCTGGATCCTGAGCAACGACGAGGAAGCTACCTTCGCTACAGTTGAATGGATTGTGCCCATCACTGGCTCTGGACCACGCGTGTCCCTCTCTTTCTTCACGGTCCAGCAGGATGGCACGTGGATCGTCACACTCGACCGACGCTTGGCATGTGATCCGCCGGTCAACTGGGATGAGGTGCGGCGGCACTTCGCAACTGTTACCGCCCAGTGGCAGGTGCATTACTCGAGAATCCGCGGAAAAAAGGAGAGAGTCTTGCCGGAGGTCGATCGCTTCATCGGCATGCTGGCCGACGACGAGGAAGCCCGTTACGACGCTTTTGCGAAAGGAGGGGATTTCGTCCCATCAATGCGGGATCCAAACGCCCTCCGCATCCGCTTGCTCCGCCTGCCAAACCATACCCTGTCGGTGCTTGGGGATTTCTTTCGGGGACATTATTTTCGATCCTGCCACCGCAGCGATCTCGCCGCTCCACCAAAGGCCAAACCTGAAGAAATCGAACGCGTCGGCGGTCTCCTGGGGCTATCGCTCAATCAAGCCGTGGAGCAAGATCTCGCTCGCTACCACGCCTTAATCACAGTTGCCTCCGGGCCCCTTCATCATCTTCGTCGTATCTTTTTTCTGCTAGGGTCCACTGGCTTTCTCGTCCTCCTTTTCGGCAAGGATCAGCCGCTGCAGATCGCTCTGATCGTCATCGCACTCTCCGCGGTTCACGAAGCCGGACACTGGCTTCCAATGCGACTCTTCGGCTATCGCGGCATCCGACCTGTCTTCGTCCCTTTCTCAGGCTGCAGTGAGGGAGGGCGAAAACTTCACGCCCCCGCTTGGCAGCAACTGCTGGTGATACTCGGAGGCCCTCTGCCCGGCCTCATCGGAGGCCTCGCCATTTTGGCGAAGGGCTACTTTTCCCCCGAAACGCCACTTTGGTTACTCGACGCCGCAGGCATCGCAGTTGTCCTCAACGCTTTGCATCTACTACCCGTCCTACCGATGGATGGCGGCAAAGTGATCGACCTCCTCGTCTTTCGCGACCTACCCCTGCTGCGCCCGCTTTTCACTGTGACCACGGCACTGTCGGCATTTTTGGCAGCTCTCATCCTGAAATCACGAATCCTTTGCTACATCGCGATGACCATGTTCGGCGGGGTCGTTTGGGATATTCGGACCATCCAAGTGGTCCGTGGCGCCCGCAAGCTCCCATGGGCCGGCGAAGTCCACGACGAAAACGAAGCTCTCCGCCGGATATTCCGCGGCCTGCGGCAAGAAGGCCAAGGAGCATTCATCGGTAGCGATGGCTGGCATCGTAAAATCGAAGCACTGCTGACCGAGGTGATACGGAAACGCCCAAGTGTGATCACGCGCATGAGCGGCGGAGCAATTTTAGGCGCATCCATTGCAATTCCCGCCATCCTCATCACTGCCGTCTTGCTCGGTCCCATACTGGGCGACGCCGGGCGACTGGTCCGCACCGCAGAATACATCGGCGAGTTTCGAAAGCATTTCCCTCACGAAGCCCAAACGCTCCACCCGGAAGAAGAGAGCCGCTTGCGCGCATTGGCGGACGAAACGCTCCTCGTCGACAAGCACAGCCGGGAAACGCAGACGCAGCATCGTCAACCTGCCGCATCTCTGCTTGCCCCCCTCATCGGTCCCCGCCTCGACCAACTCGACTGGCTCAAAGCCAAAATCGCGGCACGAAATCAAGCGATCCCAGAACCGATCCTTCCGCTCTGGATGGAGATCCAATGCCTCCGGATGGAACAAGCCGCTAGGGAGGAAGATACACCGCAAACCTTGCACAGAGCAAAGGGACTGCTCGATATCCTCAACACTCTGGAGCCAGCCACGAACCTCGCTCATCGCCGCATGCTCACGAACGCCGAGTTACGGGTGCTGACCGTGATCGAGCAGGCCTCCGCCAGCGGTCGTTTGGACGAGAACGACCTCACCCATTTCGATAGCTCCCTCGCCAGCCGCTATCGAGCACCCGAACCCGACGTCGAGGGAATGATTCTCGTTTCCGCATGGTCGGAACACACCCATAAGGCAGCGCTGTTCGACGCCGCAGAACAAGCGTCGCTCGATCCGAGATTCTGGCGTGATCTCTACCCGAGGATCCACAAGCTCCGCCGCCTGTTGGAAGCGCATAAGACCACCCATCTCCCCGCAACCGTAGCCCTCGCACGTTACTGGCGCCTTTCCAGGCGGGTTGGGGAATTGCCCCCATCCCTTGGAATGACAGTTTCGGTCACTCCCGGCGAAGCATCCCTGATTCTCGATTTTTGCGAAGAGCACCGCAGCCTCACATGGCGTAGAGTTGCGACTCTGTCCGCACTCCGCCTTGAAGCCTATCGAAAGAAATCCGGCAATTTCCCCCCAGTCTGGAAACATAGCGTGCCCGGCGGAGCGAGCATGGAACTGATCCGGGAAACAGGAAACCTGCTGCGGCTCACCGACTGCCGCGATCAGTCCCAGCGACGCCTCCCCGCATGGCTCACCCCGGCCCACCTTCCGCTCCCGCCAACGATCCCAGCTCTCGATTACGACTGCCGCCTCTTCGGATCTCTAGCGCTACCGGAGTTCTCCGCACATTGACGACCGCCCTACTGGGTACAGGACTGAAAAGTTCCACCGTCCAATCGGGCCTTGGCCTCACCCACTAGAAACAGGGAACCCGCAATCAACACGGGAGCCGGCTGATCCAATGCAGCATCAAAAGCCGCGTCGAAAGACTCGTGGAGAACAGGCGGCACGGACTCTGGTGGCAAACAGGCAGCCAGATTGTCCGGACTCACTGCCCTCGGCGTATCAACCGGACAAAGGTGGATGCTCTCGGCCAATGGTGCCAAGAGTCCGAGGATACCCTCGATGTCCTTCGCTGCGACAGCGCTAAAAACCAAGCTCGCCTTCAGGCTTCCGTAACACTCGCGCCAGGCATCGACCAACACCGACGCCCCCTGGGGATTGTGCGCGCCATCGAGCACCACCTCCCTGCCCCGATACCTCACGCGCTCAAATCGGCCAGGCCAGCGCACCTGCGATAATCCGTAACGGACCGACTCGTAATCCAATCGGAATCCCGCGGCGTGCAGACACTCGAGAGCCAAAGCCGCATTCCAGCGCTGGTGTTCACCCGCCAAAGCGATCGGATAGCCTGACAAGGGAGCATCGACAAAGGACAGCGGAACCCGCAACTCATTCGCCTCCCTCTCCAAAACCCGCCTTACCGTCGGAACCTGTGGGGACGAAATCGCAGGCTTCCCCGGGACAAAAATGCCAGCCTTTTCCCGAGCAATGAGTTCGACCGTATCCCCCAGCCATTGCATGTGATCCAAACCCACCGGAGTGATCGCGCAAACATCAGCCGCCACAGCCGTCGTGGCATCCATCCGGCCACCCATCCCGGTCTCCAAAACAATCAATTCACAGCAACTCTCACGAAACCAACGCATCGCCAGCGCCAGGGAAATCTCAAAAAACGTCGGATGATATTCCATCGACTCACACAAGTCCCGAAGCTCTGACAACATCCGTGCGCACGATTCCTGCGGTATCTGTCCGCCAGACACTCGAATCCGCTCCCGGTAATCCATCAGATGCGGCGACGTGAAAAGTCCCGTCCTGACGCCCGATGCCCGAGCCACCGCATCAATCATCGAGCAGGTGCTACCCTTACCATTCGTTCCCGCGACGTGGACGACCTTCACCCCAGGTGCCGCATGCGCCAGATAGTCTTTCAACAAGCGCCGCGGCCCATCCAAGCCCAGCTTGATGCCGAACATCTGGGTCGAAAACAACCAGTCGATGGACTCCGGGTAGGTCACGGAAAAAAAACCGCAGACAAAATCGCCCCCAACATTACGGCATCATGAAAGCCAGCAACTGCGCCAAACGCTCACGCAACGCCGCACGGGGAACAATCGCATCCACCAAACCATGCTCCAGCATGAACTCAGCCGTCTGGAAACCTGGCGGGAGGTTCTGATGGGTCGTCTCCTTGACCACACGGGGGCCGGCGAAACCAATCATGCACTTCGGCTCCGCGAGGTTGATGTCCCCGATCGTTGCGAAAGAAGCCGTCACCCCTCCAGTGGTGGGATGGGTCATTACAGAGATGAATGGCAAACGGGCCTCGGACAGACGAGCCAGAGCTCCGCAGGTCTTGGCCATCTGCATCAGGGAAAGCATCCCCTCCTGCATTCGAGCACCCGAAGATGCGGAAATGATGATCACCCCGCGCTTCTCCAAAATCGCCCGCTCAACCGCACGAGTGATCTTTTCCCCCACCACCGAACCCATCGAACCGGCGAAAAACTTGAAGTCCATCACCGCGATCATCGCCGGCTTACCACCGATCGACAAACGACCGGTCAGCACGGCGTCGTCCAAATTCGTCTTGTCGCGCATTCCAGCGATTTTCTCGCGGTAGTTGCCGAATCCCAAAGGATTGGCCGAGATCAAGCCCTGCTCGGTTTCCTCAAAACTCCCGGCGTCGGCCAGCAGGTCGATCCGCTCGCGCGAATCCATTAGGAAATGATAGCCACAATGATGGCAGGTCTGGAGATGCTGCTTGAGCTCCAAGGTGTGCAGCATGGCGTCGCACTCCGGACACTTGGTCCAGAGACCCTCCGGCATGTCGTCACGGCGCTTCAGTCGGCGGAGAGGTGGCTTGTCGAAAATGCCCATGGGATCGCAGAAATCGGTCTCGAGGGCGGACGCTAACCACGCATGACCGTGACGACAACCACCTTTTGAACCCCGCCCCGTCGAAGAGCCCTCGCGCACTCGTCCGTCGTCGCACCCGTGGTGAAAACATCGTCCACCAAAACCACGCCCGGCGGCGCGGTCGCGGCAAAACTTCGCCCCAAACGCGATAGCGCAAAAGCCCCACGCAAGTTTTTCAAACGCTGCGACCGACTCAAACGCGTCTGACTATCCGTGCGCCTTGTCCTCGTCAGCGCGCGCAGCACCGGCAACCCGACATATCCACCGAGCGCTCGCGCGATCTCCTCCGCCTGATTGAAGTGACGCCAGAGCTGGCGCTTCCGATGCAGTGGCACCGGAACCAAGGGCCAAAGGCCCGACCGCGCGGCTTCCAAACGCGGATCCTCAAAAAACGCACGCGCCGCCAATCGCCCAAGCTCATTCCCGAGTTCAATCTTACGACCGTATTTCAAGTCATGGATCAGTTCTAGCAACACCGGATGGTTCGGGAGTGCAGGTCGCGCGAAATCGAATCCGAACTCCAAGTCCCGACAATTCGGACATTCAAAAGCAGCATCGATTCGTCCCTCGAACTCCTCGCCACAGGTCCGACAGAATGGATCTCGAAGCCCCGGCAAGACCGCATCGCAATCCCCACAAAGCGCACGATTCCCAGAAATTCCCGCGCCACATGCGTGACAAACGCCGGGATAGATCAAGTCCAAGACCCTCGCGAACCACCTCCGTCGCTCGATCCATTCCTTCATCCGTCGATCAGCTACGCGAATCGTTCGCGACCTCGCGTGGGCGGGTCATTCCATGAACCAACAAGCCGGTGATGATGACCATCGACAATGGCAACAATCCTTCCAACAAGCTGCCTCCCACCACCCACTGCGCCGCTTCCGGCAGCCCTGCCACCGCCCAAGTGGCCGATTTGAACACCTTCATCCCGAGCACCCAGCCAAGATGCAAACCCGCTGGCAACCAAAGCGAGGCAGTCCGATACCGCGCATAGGCCAGCACGATTCCCACCGCGGCCAAGTTCGAAAAACGCGACAGCATCGAGAGCGGATCGGCGAAGCGCAGAAAAATCTGCCCCAACAAGGCAAACCCCGCACTCCACGATTCGGGATCCAGCAAGCGCGCAGCCGCGGGCGGCTCGAGGAAATGCACGAAGGCGAACAAGAACGACAGCGACACAATGGCCGGCACCGCTCTCATCGCTCTCAAGAAAATCCCAAGCAGGACTCCGCGGAAAAGCACTTCCTCAAGCAAGGAAACCAACATCGCCCCCGGCAGCGCCTTGACCAGCGTGGCCGATAGATCGATCTCCTGCACCATTTCATTCACCACCCCCCGGGTGGAAACCGCAGCATCCCGCCACATGAAGCAACCCGCCTGCACCAACACCCAGCCCGACAACAGCAGCAACCCGCTCGCAATCCCAATGCCCACGCCCAAGTGCAACCAACCCTGGGAATTTCGCCGCAAAGGCTGACCGGCACCGGAAATCACGACATACTCGGGCAACCGCAACGACCATGGCGTGTCCCGATAAGACCCGGGAGGGCGGCCCAAGCGGAGCCAACTCGTGAGGGGAAATAGTAGAATCAAGGCGGAGAGCATCACAGCCCGATCAAAAAATCGCGGGAACTCGGCCCGATCCGCCGCCGCAGCCACATACTTGATGACACCGTTTCCTTCCTTATCGGCGAACACCTCGGCCAACCCTTTGCCTAACTGATAGAGCGGCGGAGCCAAAATCGCAGCAAGCACCAATGTAGCTGCCACATAGGCGAAAATCTTCCATACATCACTCTGCCACAGTCCGCGCACGGACTCGAAATTGCGCATCCGGGAAAAAACTTCCAAGTGCCAATTGCGAATCGTCCGCCGCCGAGGATTGACACTTGGCACCCATCCCGTCGGGCGGCAGGCTCCGCGCATGGAGTCCCACGAATGGCGCGAACGCAGCGAGGAAGGCCTGCGCTTTTGGCGCGCGAACCGACACGCCGGCAAATGGACCTTCCAGACCACTCTCAAGACCGATCCGGATTGGGAGTCGATCGATCCCGTCCCGCGTGAGATTTGGGAAGCCCTGCGCGATGTCCTATGGCGCAAATATCAACGCAAACGCTGCCCCTGGGAATGGGTCGAAGCCATCGATAAGCTCCTCGAAGAGGAAGCCTAGAGAGGCGATCGCATCCACAAGCATCGGGCCTGACCCGGCACCCCAAGTTTCCGTTCACACCGAGCGGGAAGGCGACTTCCAGTTCATCCCTTTCTCAGAACGCCAACGGCGAAAAGCTGCGAACTGTTCGTTCTTCGGCAGAGCACGACGCTGGGGATCTTCCGCCAAAAAAGCCTCGAACCACTTGGTCGCATCAACAGATGCATCCGGCCCATCGCTTTGCTCGGGGCGAGCCGATAAGTCCAACCGGTCCGACCGATCAGATCGTTCCCCCATGCCCCGCTCACTGGCCAACTCGGCCCGCGCCGCCACTAAAGCACACAGGTGTGAAACCTGGCTCGAAAGACGAAGCAGCAAAATCAACAGCACCAGATTGACCACCGCGATCACGGCGACCACAACGGGAACAAACAGCGCGTCTTCCAACATGCCCCGAAAGAATCAGGGCTCCACGCCGGTGACAAGGGTGTAGGCTCCCTTCGGCACAGCCGGTGCCCGAAAAGGTCGAGCCCACATTGTCACCACTCGATCCCAACACCTTCCTCGGGAATCAAAATCTGATCACTGATCCCCAATCGATCCGCTTCCATCAACAAGCGCTCGACCGGTTCACCGAGTGGCTCGTTCCCCAGCGGAAAAGTCCCATAGTGCATCGGAATCATTACCTTCGCCCCCAACTCGGCGAAGGCACGCACCGCTTCCTCTGGATTCAGGTGCACGTCACGACCACTTGGGGCCTCGTATGCGCCGATCGGCATCAGTGCGACATCGATATCACCATATCGGCGCCCGATCTCCGCGAACCCGTCGAACCACGCGCTATCGCCACAATGAAAGACACTCTTCCCTCCCGACTCGATCAGATAGCCGCCGAATTCGCGATGAACATCGTGCAGATATCGCGCCCCCCAATGGTGGCTCGGGGTGTGAACCACGCTGAGCCGCTCATACTCAAGGCGATCCCACACCTTCATCTCGTGGATCGCCGGAAATCCAAGCCTCCGCACCAAATTCGCACTCCCCCGGGGAACGACGATCCCGCCACGCGCCTGCAAGACCTTCAAACTCGGCTTATGCAGGTGATCGAAATGCGCGTGACTCACCAAAACCAAATCCAACTCCGGTATCCCCTTCAAAGGCAGACCCGGCTCCCGCAAACGCTTCACATACCCGTGCCAGCGCGCCCAATTCGGATCCACCATCACCCGATGCTCCTCAAACTGGAGCAGAAACGACGCATGCCCGATCCACGTGACCCGCACGCAACCCCGAGCCACACCATCCAAATCGGGCACCTGCTCGCTGCCACCCCGCTTGGAAAAGATCCCCGGCACGATCCGATGCCTGAAAAACCGGTAATTCCGCCCCGGCCAGCCCTTTTGCGGCATCAAGCCCGCATATCGGGCTTTCCCTCGAGCAGGCGTGGAATTCGGCTCGTTCGACATCGGCGGCCCAAGGTAACCCGCATTCAACATCAAGCGACCGCTTCCTCGTAAGCCCGAGCGATCCTCGACGCCCAAATCCGCGCCCGCTCGCCATAGCCACTACCATCTTCTGCGTAAAGAATGCCGCGGGACACGTTGATCACATCCGGCGCAGCCCGACCCGCCGCAGCCAAATCCGCCAAGTCGCCACCCTGCGCGCCGAGCCCAGGCACCAACAAAGGCGCATCCGGCATCTTCGACAGCACACCGCTCGCATTCGTCAGACCCACCACATATCCGACATCCGTCGGTAAACCCTTCGCACGCTCACCCAGCGCGGTGACCAACTCGAACACGGAACGCCCATCCGCTAGCGTCTGACGCTGAAAATCCGCCGAACCCGCATTCGAAGTCACCGCCAAAAGATAAACCCCCTTCCCCTCCCAACCGAGAAAGGGTTCGATCGAATCGTAACCAAGAAAAGGGTTCAAGGTCACCGCATCCACCTTCCAATGGGCGAAATAACTGTGGGCATAGTATCGCTGCGTCTCGCCGATATCGCTCCGCTTCGCGTCCAGAATGACCGGAACCTCCGACGGCATCATGCCCAACATATTTTCCAAAATCTCAATCCCCTTCAGCCCCATCGCCTCGAAATAAGCCATGTTCGGCTTGAATGCCGCCGCATGATTCCATGTCTCGTCGACAACCCGCTTGAGGAAATCCGGCACCGCCCCGATTCCGCCCTCACCCGGCCGGGGATCCAGACCGACACAGAGCCGGGAACCCGTACTTTCGATCCTCGCCTTCAGTCGCTCGTTGTAACGCATGGCCGATGTGTAGCAGCCACCCGCCGCCCGGCAATCCCGCGCTTAATCCGGCAGTTTCATCTTCTTCCCGCCAAACACATGGCCACCCCCACGACGCCCGAGTCGGGCCACCAAAACCATCGCCACCCCATACAGCCCGAACTCCGCGAACTTCCACCCGTAGTGAATCCGCGCAGCGTCCGGATTGCCGTCGCAACCGCATGCGATGTCGAGATTCCGCAACCACGCCTGCCCCACGCCAAAGGCAAACACCCCCACCAAGCCCGCCAGAGTCCATAAGGCCCCGCGCCTCCAAAAGCCCAACACAAGACACAATCCCGCCACCATCTCAACCCACGGCACCGCATACGCGAGGACTGCATCCCACGGTGCGACCAACACCCGATAATTCGCAACCGCCCGCGTAAAGTCATCGAGACCGGTCTCGAAAACCTTCAGCCAGCCGCTGTAAAAAAACCAGCCCCCCAACGCCACGCGCAGGACAGCCCCAAGCCACTCCATGGATTTTCGGTTCAGCACGACACCCGTCTAAACCGAATCCCTCCCGCCGCCAAGCCCGCGAAAACCTGCCCAAAAAATCCTCCCGAAAACACCGCGCCGAATACAGAGTCCGGATTGGACCTTCTCCCCTCCATCGCCTTTTATCATCGCATGACCGGCCCAGTCGAACTCCTCCAGCAACTCGTCCGCATCCCCTCGGTCAATCCCGACAACCCCGCCGGCACCGACAAGGTTGGCGAAGCCGCCCTCGCCACCTTCCTTCAAGGCTGGATCGAAGCCATCGATGGCGATGTCACCCTCGAAGAAATCCAACCCGGTCGGCCCAATCTCATCGCCCGCTTCGCCCCGCGCGATGGACGCCCTCGCATTCTCCTCGGACCCCACCTCGATACCGTCGGAGTCGGTAGCATGAGCATCGATCCCTTCGCAGCCGTGATCGGCGACGGACGCGTCTGGGGTCGGGGCACCTCCGATACCAAAGGCCCCATGGCCGCCATGCTCTGGGGACTGAAGGAAAACGCCGATCGCCTCGCGAAACTCCACGTCGCCGTCGATTTCGTCGCCTTCATGGGAGAAGAGTCCGGCCAATGGGGCTCCAAAGACTTCGCAAAACACCACGCCCACGAATACGCCTTCGCCATCGTCGGAGAACCCACCTCCCTCAATATCGTCCACACCACCAAAGGTTCCCTCTGGGCAACTCTCCGCGCCACCGGCAAAGCGGGCCACTCTTCCATGCCGGAAAAAGGCGACAACGCCGCGATGAAACTCGCCCGCGCCCTCGACGTGCTGGAACGCGAACTCAGCGCCATCCTCGCCACCTACACCCACCCCCTACTCGGTCGATCGACTCTCAATGTCGGCATCCTGCGCTCCGGCTCCCGACCCAATATCATCCCCGATCTCGCCGAGGCCGAAATCGATATCCGCATCACCCCCGCCCTGCGCGACGCCGGCGGCGCCCTGGAGTTGCTCCAAAACACCATCAGCCGCCTATCCCTGCCGCTGGAAATCGTCCGCCCTCACGAAAACCCACCCATGGAACTCCCCGCCTGCCATCCATGGATCGATCGCATCCGCGAGGTCCGCCCCGCCTGCGAAACGGTGGGCGCGCCTTGGTTCTCCGATGCCGCCCATCTCTCCGCCGCCGGCCTGCCCTCCGTCTGCATCGGCCCCGGTTCGATCGAACAAGCTCACACCGCCGACGAGTTCATCGACATCGCAGCGCTCGAAGAGGGCACTACCTTCTTCACCCGGCTCATCCGCTCCCTCGCCTGACTCCGTTCTTGCGTCTTCCCGCGCGAAGCCTTCTGTCTCCCCCACACATGACCACCGTCCTCGAAACCCTCGACAAGGGCAGCGCCTACCTCTCGAAAAAGGGCATCGAAGACGCACGACGCAACATGCAGATGCTCGTCGCCCACCAACTCGGTTGCACCCGCATTGACCTCTACCTGCGCTTCGACCAGCCGATCGACGAATCCGATCTCGCCCCACTCCGCGACCTGCTCAAGCGCCGTGGCGAAGGCGTTCCGCTCCAACACATTCTCGGCACCGTCCACTTTCACCGACGCGATTTTAAAACCGACGCCCGCGCCCTGATCCCACGCCCGGAAACCGAAGAACTCGCCGCTTGGTTGCTGAAAAACACCACGCTGCCCGATCAGGCCCGCATCCTCGATCTCGGCTGCGGCTCGGGCGTGCTCGGACTCACCCTCGCCGCAGAAATCCCCGGCTCACAGGTCGTGCTCGCCGACATCTCACCTCTCGCCCTCGACCTCGCCCGCGAAAACGCGGCCCTGCTGGAAATCACCAATACCACCTTCATCGAAAGCGACCTCTTCTCCGCCCTCACCAGCCAATCCTTCGACCTCATCGTCGCCAATCTCCCCTACGTTCCGGAAATCGACCGCCCCACGCTGTCCCGCGAAGTCACTCACGACCCCGACCTCGCCCTCTTCGGTGGGCCCGATGGCCTCGATATCATCCGCCGCTTCATCCCCACGGCCAAGAATCACCTCGCCCCCGGCGGCTGGCTCGCCCTGGAAATCGGCATCGATCAGTCCCACGCTGTCGAAACCCTCCTCCACGCCGCCTGCCTGACCGACGTCTCGACTTTCAAAGACCTTTCCGGCATCCCCCGCTTCCCGGTGGGGCGGAAGGAGCGTTAGGACCCCCATCTCGCTTCTTGCGCTTCCATTTCCGCGGAGGATACTGGAACGGTATGGCCGCTCCCAAAACACCCGCGAACTCGATCAAGAAGGCCGCCGCGCGCCTCGTGAGGGACCTCCCCGAAACGGCGAGCTGGGAAGACCTCATGTACGAGATCTTCGTTCGGCAAAAGGTCGAAGCCGGACTGGTGGATCTCGAATCCGGACGATCGCATTCCCATACCACCATCCGCAAAGAGTTCGGAATCGCATGGGGATCGTCTGGTCGTCCCAAGCGCGGACCGACCTTCGCGCCATCCGTGATTTCATCGGGCGCGACTCGGAGCACTATGCCAGCCTGCAAACCGAGCGTTTGGTCGCCAGAGTGGAACGCGCCTCGAAGATGCCGTCACGCGGTCATCCCGTTCATGAATTCATGGATTCCGGCCTGCGCGAGGTGCACGAAGGCTCCTATCGGATCATCTACCGCGTCCAAGCCGACGAATTCCAAGTGGTCACCCTGGTTCACATGAAGCAGCGCATCCGCCGTCGCCGGCTTCGCTAGGCGGCAGCGGGAAAAGGTTTCGTTCCCCCGAAAACAAAACTTGGCGGCCTTGGCGTCTTGGCGGTTCAATCCCCCTTCCCACTTCAATGGACAAGCTCATCGTTCACGGCGGCACCCCGATCCACGGCGCCATCACCATCTCAGGCTCCAAAAACGCCTCGCTACCGATCCTTGCCGCCACACTCCTGACCGATGAGGACTGCGTGATCCGCCGCGTTCCAGACGTTTCGGACACGAATTACATGGTGCAAATCCTCACCGCCCTAGGGGCCGATGTGGAACGCTTTTCCGGCACTGTCCGCGTCACCGCCGCCGATATTGCCGACACCGCCGATTACGAAATCGTCCGACGCATGCGCGCCTCGGTCTGCGTGATGGGCCCCCTGCTCGCCCGCAAGCGCCGCTGCGTGGTCGCCCTGCCCGGCGGTTGCGTGATTGGCGATCGACCGGTCGACCTCCACGTCCGCGGCTTGGAAGCGCTCGGAGCCAAGGCCAGTATCGAAGGCGGCAACGTCATTCTTTCCGCACCCGATGGCCTCAAAGGCGCAACCATCGATCTCTGCGGGCCGCTCGGACCTACCGTCCTCGGCACCGACAACGTAATGATGGCCGCTACCCTTGCCGAAGGCATCACCACCATCACCTCCGCCGCCTGCGAACCGGAAGTCGTCGACCTCGCCGATTTCCTCAACGCGATGGGTGCCAAGATCAAAGGCGCGGGCACGCCGGTAATCACCATCGAAGGTGTCGAAAAACTCAAGGGCTGCGTTCACAACGTCATCCCCGACCGCATCGAAGCCGGCACCTTCATGGCCGCAGCCGCCCTCGCCGGCCAAGGCGTCACCCTCCGCCGCATCCGCCCCGAACACCTGACCGCCATGACCAACGCCCTCCGCAAGGCTGGCCACCAGGTGCACTTCAACGATGTCGGCGACTCCTGCACGATCCACCGCGGCGACACCCCGATGCCCGCGAATATCATCACCGAGCCCTACCCCGGCTACCCGACCGACATGCAGGCCCAGATGACCGCGCTTTTCGCCACTACCCCCGGCACCAGCACCGTCGTCGATACCATCTTCCCACAGCGCTTCATGCACTGCGCCGAACTCAAACGGATGGGTGCTGACATCCAAGTGAACGACGGCAAGGCCGTCATCAAAGGCGTCCCCCAACTCAGCGCCGCCCCCGTCATGGCCAGCGATCTCCGCGCCTCCGCCGCCCTCGTTCTCGCCGCCCTCAACGCCAAAGGCTCCACCGAGATCCTGCGCCTGTATCACATCGACCGCGGCTACGAGCACATCGACGAAAAACTCGCCGCCCTCGGCGCCAACGTCGAACGCGTCCGCGAATAGCCCCCCCGCGGGGACGCCCCCCAAAAAAACGACATTTCACTCCCCCTTCATCACTGCTTCATCCGGGGGCGATTGCTTCCCCGGCAGTGATCCGCCGCCTGCTGCAGCCCGATGCCGATTTGCTCGACCACCCCTCTCCGGGGAAAATCGCGCGCATCGCTGCTTTAAGCCTCCTCTCCCTCGCGGCTTACGGCTTCTCCACCGGCTACTGGCGTTCCCCCCTCATGGGCCTGTTCGTCGCGGTGAAAATGCCGCTGCTCATGACCTGCACCCTCGCGTGCAATGGCATCCTCAACGGGCTCCTCGGACTCCTCCTCGGTGGACTCGGCTTTCGCCAATCCCTCCTCGCCCTGCTGAGCGCTTTCACCGTCTCCGCTCTGATCCTCGCATCGTTGTCTCCTGTCACCCTCATGCTCGCGCTCGACGCGCCCCGACCAGACTCCCCGCAAGCGACCGGAGCCCACTCGGGTTACCTCCTGTTTCACGTGGTGCTGATCGCCATTGCAGGCAGCGCGGGCGTCCTATCGCTCCACCGCATCCTCCGCCAGCGATGCACCTCACCCGGAATTGCAGCCGTCACCACTCTCGCCTGGCTGACTGGCAACGGAATGCTGGGCATGCAGTTCTCCTGGATCCTGCGGCCCTTTTTCGGATCGCCCAAGCTCGATGTCCGCTTCCTCCGCGACGACCCGATGCAAGGCGGCTTCCACGAATCCTTCTGGCGCGCCCTCGAACTCCTCAGCCATGGCCACCCCACCCTCCTGATCCTCTCCCTAACCGCGCCCTCACTCCTCCTCTTACCCGCACTCCGACGCCTTCTATTTGCCCGAACCAACACACCATGAACCACGACATCCCACCATCCGGTCCAGCCATGCCGCAACATCCACCTGTCGAAGCCGCAATCCCCGAAAAACTCGATACCCGTGCACTCTTCGAAGCCCTCCTCCGCAGCCCTCGCGGCCTCGCGTCGCGACTCGCCGAACCCCATCATGGCGCCCTCGCCCGCTTTCTCGCCATCGCGCTCGGCTCCATGCTGATCTTCGGCCTCGTTCTTGGCAGCTTCGCGATGAACGAACAACTCTGGGCAGCCCCTCTCAAAATCACCGCCGGCCTCCTGATCTCCGGCCTCATCTGCTTTCCCAGCCTCTACATCTTCTCCTGTCTGGCCGGCTCACGCGCCGAAGCAGGACAAGTCGCCGCCCTGCTCACAGGCATGCTCGCCCTTGCCGGAGTCCTTCTCCTCGGCTTCGCACCCGCCGTCTGGATCTTCACCCAAGCAACTCGCTCCCACGGCTTCATGGGCTTCCTCGCCCTGACACCCTGGCTCATCGCCTTGCTTTTCGGTCTCCGATTCTTGCGCAGCGCCATTTCCGCAACCGGTGCCAGCGTCAAAGGCCCCATCACCCTCTGGGCCGCCATCTTCCTTCTCGTCACCCTGCAAATGAGCACCTCACTCCGCCCCATCATCGGGCGCTCGGAACGATTCCTCACCGATGAAAAGAAATTCTTCCTCCAGCACTGGATCGATTCCGCCCACATCACACTGCCCGCCAACCCAACCAACTCCACACCATGAAATCACGTCCACCCCGTCCGCCCGCCGCAGCACCCATCCGCCCGGTCAAAAAACAAAGACCCTCCGGCAAGCCGCGCCGCACCTCACGCGACCCGCTATTCGAAGCCTTGCGCCTCGAGCTCGGGCTTTGAATCCAGCGCCGCCAGGCATTCGAACCCTTCCAGCACATCTCCCACCACCCGCTCATCACAAGCAGCCCGCCAAAAAGCCCCCAGCCCCAAGACCGGATCACCCGCCACCAAAGCCCGGCGCCCCGTGCGCGCCACACGAGGCCCTTGCGAACCCTCTGCCTCACAAGCCACCAGGCGAACCCGAGCCGCCTTCAAGCTCCGCAAAAGCTGCCCACCATCCGCAACCCTCACTGGAACCCGGAAAATGCCCCCTGCCGACGCCGCCACCACGTCCGACCCAAAGGGAGACACTCCTTCCGCGCCAAACAGCACGCCCGCCGCACCCCGCTCGGCCGCCAAGCCGATCAAGCGCCCCGCAAATTCCGCATCCATCGTCCGCGGACAAACCACCAACAAGGCCTCCGGCTCCAAACCAAGGGCGAAATCAGCAACCTCGGCCCGTTCCGCGGGCAATCGTGCCAAACCCAAAACCCCGCAATGCCGCGCCGGATCCCCCCATTCCGAAAGTTCCACCTCCCCGCAACGCAGGACCTCCAAACCGCTCCAAACCGGCACCTCCCAAGCCTGCTCTTCCGCCACCATCATTCCAACCACGTCCCACCAAGCCGCCAGCGCCGCCTCCACGGCTTCCCGACCCTCCAACACCATCCATGGATCCCGACGCTCCCGCAGTTGCTCGCGCAATTCATCGATCCATCGCCACTCCGTCACAGCCCTGTGCTAACAGCACGCAGCCCCCAAACGCAAATGACGAATCCCAGATGAAGGCGACCATCATGCTCCATCATGAAAATTTGCGGCTCGAGACGGACCAAAAATCACAAATTAAACAAAAAAATGCCTAAAATCACAAAAGCTCGATCATTCATTTAAATTAAAGCTTTCCAAATCGAGAATATCTGGCATTCCTTCTTGCATGCGTTGTCGCTTCGGCGGCTTCCATCCAGTCAATTGGTCCAGCAGACATTTACAGCGTTTCTGAATCCGGGGGGATTTCAGCCGCTGTGCTCCGCTAGGGAAATTCGCTGGTTCAGAAAGGGCGCGAATTGTAATTCCGGGGGGACTTGCGATTCGCGCCCTTCTTTTTTCTCCAAATTCCATTCCCCGAGGAATCGGCATTTCCCCGACCGCCCCCTCCCTTCTTGGTTTCCCTCGCCGCGATCCCGTGCTTCCCTCGCCGCCGATGAAGCTTGGAATCGCGCAGATCAACGGGGTGATCGGGGACTTTCCCGGCAATGCCAAACGCCTCCTTCAGGCCTACCGCGAGTGCCTCGAACAGGGAGCCGAGCTGGTCATCACTCCCGAACTTTCCCTCGCCGGCTATCCCCCGCGCGACCTGATCTTTAAGTCCCAGTTCGTCTCAAAGTGCCTGCAAGCCCTCGACTACCTCGCCAGCGAAGTCAAAGATGTCCCGCTTCTGGTCGGCCACGTCGACCAAAACGACTCGGGCAAACCCGGTAAACCTTTCCGCAACGCCGCCGCCTTTCTCCACCAGGGCAGCATCGCCGCCAAGGTCTGGAAAACCCTTCTTCCGACCTACGACGTCTTCGACGAGCGCCGCTATTTCGAACCCGGCGACCACTGTGAACCGATCGTCTGGAACGGCCTGCGCCTCGGCGTGACGATCTGCGAAGACATCTGGAGCGAGGACTTCCTGCAGCGGCCACTCTACGACCGCGATCCTGTCCGCGAACTCCACGCGCAAGGCATCGACCTCCTCCTCAACCTCTCGGCATCGCCTTTCCACCTCGGAAAACCGGAAATTCGCCGCGAACTCATGGCGGACATCGCCCGCGAGACCGGCGTTCCCGTCGTTTACGCCAATTCCATCGGCGGCAATGACCAGCTGGTCTTCGACGGCCACTCGCTCGTCGCCTCACCCGACGGACGGATCGCCGTCCAGCTCGAAGGCTTCGTCGAGCGCTGCACCACCGTCGACCTGAACGCCCTCCCCTCGGGCGAAGCCCCGCTGCCCCAGCCCGTAGCGGCCGGACAGTTGCACGATGCCCTCGTGCTCGGACTCCGCGACTACGTCCGCAAATGCGGCTTCCACAGCGTGTGCCTCGGACTCAGCGGAGGGATCGACTCTGCCGTCACCGCCGTCATCGCCGCCGAAGCCCTCGGCGCGGAAAATGTCCACGGCCTCACCATGCCCAGCCCCTTCTCCTCGGGCGGCAGTGTCGATGACTCCCTCCACCTCGCCACCACCCTTGGCATTCGCTGCGACACCGTCCCCATCGCCGCCACCTTCACTTCCGTCAAAGAAGCCATGGCGCCCCTCTTCGTCGGCACGCGGGAGGACGTCACCGAGGAAAACATGCAGGCCCGCATCCGCGGACTCTACCTCATGTCCCTCTCCAACAAATTCGGCCACCTACTCCTCACCACCGGCAACAAAAGCGAACTCGCCGTGGGCTACTGCACCATCTACGGCGACATGTGCGGCGGACTCGCCGTCATCTCCGACTTGCCGAAGACCCGCGTTTACGAACTTTCCCGCTGGATCAACCGCGAACGCGAAATCATCCCCTGGAACACCATCGAAAAACCACCCAGCGCCGAACTCCGTCCCGACCAAAAGGATCAGGACACCCTGCCACCCTACGACGAGCTCGACGCTATCCTCGAACTCTACGTCGAACGCCACCTCGGTGCTGAGGAAATCATCGCCCACGGCCACCCGGAAAGCCTCGTCCGCTGGATCCAACGGCGGGTCGACTTGAACGAATGGAAACGCCAGCAAGCCGCCCCCGGCCTTCGCGTGACCTCCAAGGCCTTCGGCATGGGACGCCGCATGCCCATCGTCCAAGGCTTCGTCGGCTGAACCCCACTCCCTCGGCGGATTCCATCCATAAGACCCGATCACCCGATGCCCCGCTCCCACCGCGCCGCCACCCCGACCGTGGAAGACGCGAGGCGCCGGCTCGGACTCTCCCTCGACGCCAACCCGGCCGATCATCTGGACGAACTCCGGGCAAAGCGCGAGCGCCTCGCCGCCCTTGTTCGCAAGGCACGGAACGAAACCCGCGCCCTCAGACACCAGGACAGCCTCATCGCCTTCGACCGCGCCCTTGCCCTTGTCCGCGAACAGGAAGCAACCAAGAGCCACACGAGCTCCGCAGCCCGCCGGACCCTCCACTTTCTCGCCAGCCTGCTCCTCCTCTTCGGCCCCACCACGCTGATCCTCCTCCGTCAGCATCGACAAGAACAAGCAAGGACCCGACTCCACGAACAAACCCTCTCCCTCGATGCACTCGGGGCGAAGATGATCGAAGCACGCCAATGGCCGGAAGCCGAAGCCGCCTACCAAGAAATCGAACGCCTCATCCCCGGCAACCCGCTTGCATCCCATGGCCTCCGCAACATCCAGAGCGGCAAGGAGGAAGAACGACGCCAATTCATCGAATACTGGTCCGGCGAAGCCAACACCGCCTTCGAACTCGGCAGAAGCGATGACGCCACCCAAGCCGCCCTCAAGGTCCTCGAAAAATACCCCGACCAAAAAGAAATCCGCAGTCTGCTGAAAAAAATCGAGCAGGCACGCAGCACCCGCGCCCGCCAAGCCCTCGCCACTGCCAGCAACGACGCCCTCCGCCAGCGAAACTGGGACGAGGCTGAAAAACAGGCTAAAGCACTCCTCTCCACCTTCCCTGGAGACCCCGATGGCTTGACCCTGCTCACCGAAGCGCGAAGAGGCCGCGACAAAGAAAACCGCGCACGAATCCGCGCAGGAGAACTCTTCGCCGCCGCCAAGCTCCGCGACCAAGGCAACTTCGACCAGCAAGCGCTCGACTGGCTCCGCGAAGCCAACTCCCTCGCCCCCCACGACCCGGAGATCGCCGCACTTTACCAAAAAATGGCCGCCTATACCCGGACCCTCCACGTTCCGGGCGATTTCACGCAGCCCGCCGATGCCATCAATGCCGCCCGCAACGGAGACCGCATCGTGCTCGCCGAAGGCAAGTGGGCCGGCCCCGTGGTCGTCGACAAACCACTCAGCATCGAGGGAGCGGGGCACGAAAAAACCTCGATCGAAATCGACGCCACAACCAGCGCGGCCGCCACCTTCACCCGCAATGCCTCGGATTCCCGAGTCTCCGGTATCACCTTCCGCCACCGCGGCTTCGATCCCGGACCCGATCGCTACCCCGCAGTTCTCATCCGCGGATCCACCGTCACCTTGCTCGACTGCCGTGCCTCCGATGCCGCTGGCCACGGACTCGCCGTCATCGAAAACGCAAAAGTCGAGGCAACCCGCTGCTCCTTCGAAAACAACGGCTGGGACGGCGTCGCGGTTCACGGAGTCGGCAGTCACATCATCCTCAACGACTGCGAGGCCATCGGCAACTTCGGCCACGGCTTCGACCTCTGGGATGGCGGCGGCGGAACCCTTCGCCAATGCCTCGCCCGCGACAACAGCCGCAACGGGATCCTCATCGACACCAACGCCGCCGACATCGTCCTCGACCAAAACGACCTGCGCGCCAACCGCGAATACGGCATCGTCCTCGCCGCCGCCAAAGCGGGCCGAATCCACGACAACCACTGTCACGAAAACCTCCTCGGCGGCCTCGTCATCCGCATCGAAGCCGCCCCGCTTACCTGCGAAAAAAACCGTCTCGACCGCAACCTCGGCCCCGGACTCAGCCTCGAACGAGGCCTCGCGCACGATCGCTTCTCAAACAATCTTACCCAAGGCAACCGCGGCGAAAACACTGTCATCAATGCCGACTTTTCCCACACCGAATGAGACGGCTGCTTGACCCCCGGGCAGCAGCTCCCTACCTCTCGCCCATGGAACCGCTCTACGAAGGAAAAGCGAAACGTCTGTGGTCCACCGCCGACCCGAACGTGCTGCGCATGGAGTTCAAAAACGATGCCACCGCTTTCAACGGGGAGAAAAAAGCCCAGTTCGAAGACAAGGGTCGCCTCAACAATGCCATCAGCACGCTGATTTACGGATTCTTGGAAAAAGAAGGCGTCCCCACCCACTTCGTCCGCCAAATCGACGAAACCAACGTGGAAGTCCGTAAAGTCGACATTCTCATGGTCGAAGTGATCATCCGCAACCTCGCCGCCGGTAGTTTCTGCAAGCGGACCGGCATTGCAGAAGGACACGTCTTTCAGCAGCCCATCATCGAATTCTGTATCAAAAGCGACGAACTCGGTGATCCGCTGATCAACGACGACTACATCCGCGAGCTGAACCTCGCATCCACCAGCGAAGTCGCCTTCCTCAGGGAATCGGCCCTCAAGGTGAACGAAATCCTCGGCCGCTTCTTCGCCGAGTGCGGTCTCAAGCTCGTTGACTTCAAGCTCGAGTTCGGCCGCCTCGCCACCGATCCGGACACGGTCGTCCTCGCCGACGAAATCAGCCCCGACGGCTGCCGCCTCTGGGACCTCAAAACCGGCGAAAAAATGGACAAGGATCGCTTCCGCCGCGACCTCGGTGGCGTCATGGAAGCCTACGCCGAAGTCTTGAAACGGGTCAAAGTCGCCACTTCGCACTGATCGGCCTAACGCCCCAAGGCCCGACGGGTGTCCTCGATCGTCATCCCGTGCTGCTCTTGCCACGGGATGATGTCAGGCTCGCTAAAAATGGCTCGACGCTCGTCGGTTTCAGCATCCGAAGGACGATCAATCACCGCCGCTCCCGCCTCGCGCGCCGCACCCGTTTGGTACTGGGTGCGGCCGTATTTTTTACCGCTCAGACGTGAACCCGTGCCCGATTCCTTCGCTCTCTGACTTCCGAAGCTCGACTCCGCGCTCAAGGCAGGCGTCTCGGACTTTCCTCCGAAAACTTTCTTCACGTAGTCCTTTTCCCCCCACCACGACTTTTTCCGATAGTCGCCCGCCTCGAATTTCTTGCCCTCCCAGCGCCCCTTGAATTCGGGATTGTCGCGCTTGAAACCCGCGAACTCCTGCCCACCCGCGGCCGCCAGTTGCCCGTCCGAACGCATCTTCGGATTCATGGCCCCATACTTGTCGACGATCTTATCGCGATCGTCATCAAACCAATCTCCCGTCTTCATCGCATTCCCCGCCACCGGATCGACCGCTCCCGCCCCTGCCGCAGGCCCTTCTCCCGATCCCGCACAGGCGACCAATCCAAGCGAAGCCAGTAGCGAAAAAAAGGAACGAGCAATGATCACCGGACGCAAACCCTGCCAAATCCCCACCTCACCCCGCAACTCGGAAGTCCCGTTCTCCCGACCAATCTCAAACCCGGCATTCGCCTTGCAGCCCGCCGCTTCCCCTCTAGCGTCGCTCCCATGCTCGCACGCGCCCTGCTCCTCCTCGCCCTGCTGACCGCCAGCCACGCCAAGGAACAAAGCACCACCGCCGCCCCATCGGACGTCTATCGCTCGGTCGTCCGCATCGAAGCCGCCGTTCAGATCCCCGACTACACCACGCCTTGGAACAGCGGACGCTTCACCGGCGGCATCGGCACCGGATTCCTCATCGGAAAAAACCGCTTTCTCACCAACGCCCACGTCGTCTCCAACGCCAGCCGCCTGCTCATCACCGTCCACGGCAGCCCGCGCAAATACCCCGCCCGCGTCAAACACATCGCGCACGACTGCGATCTCGCCCTCGTCGAAGTCGAGGACTTCTCCGACTTCGATCGCTTCCCCGTCTTCTCCATCGGCGATGTTCCCAGCCTCGAAAGCCAGGTCCGCGTCATCGGCTACCCCATCGGGGGCGAACGCCTCTCCGTCACCCGTGGCGTCGTCTCGCGCATCGATTTCTCATCCTACTCCCATTCCCGCGCCGACCAGCACCTGATCGTGCAAATCGACGCCGCCATCAATCCCGGCAACTCCGGCGGCCCCGTCGTCCAAGACTCCAAGGTCGTCGGCGTCGCCTTCCAAGGTCTCCGCCAAGCCGACAACACCGGCTACATCATCCCCACCCCCGTCGTGCGACGCTTCCTCAAAGATATTGAGGACGGCAACTACGATCATTACGTCGACCTCGGCGTTTCCACCTTCCCCCTCTTCAATCCCGCCATGCGCCGGGCCCTCAAGCTCCCCGACGACGGCATCGGTGTCCTCACCACGAATGTCACCCCCACAGGATCCTGCGACGGCATCCTCCAGCCCGGCGACGTCCTCGTCCGCATCGACAACCACGACATCGATAGCGCCGGCCAAATCCTGCTCGATGGCGAAAAGGTCGATCTGAACGAGGTCGTCGAACGCAAATTCGCCGGCGACACCGTCTCCCTCCGCTGGCGTTCCGGCGATGACTGGCACAACCGGGATATCACCCTCAAAGCCCTCAGCCCGTCCCGGATGTACGCCATCCAATACGAGAAAAAGCCACGCTACATCGTCTTCGCGGGACTCGTGCTGCAACCCCTCGACACCAATCTCTTCGCCTCCGCCAAGCTCGACGACGTCAACGTCCGCCGCCTCTACTCCGACTACCTCCCCAAAGGCCTCTTCACCAAACGCCAAGACATCGTCCTCCTTACCCGCGTCGAGAGCGACCCCATCAACAGTCAGCTCGCCGACTTCGCGGGGCTCGCCATCGACAAAATCAACGGCACCACCGTCAAGAGCCTCCGCCACGCTCATGAACTTCTCCACCCGGCAAGCCCCCCGGAATTCCATGTGATCGAACTCTTCGGCGCGAACCGTCCCATCATTCTCCCGAGCGCGGAAATCGCCGCCGCCAACCAACGCGTCAGCGCGACCTACGCCATCGAACGCCTCTCCAACCTCGAGGACTGATCCCCAACCCTCCGCCTCTCTCCCATCATGCGCCCGCTCCAGCTCATCGCTCTCGTCCTTCTCGCATCCTGCGAACGTCCACCCGCACCCCAAGCAAGCCCGGCCGCGCCCCCGACAACTCACGTCTCCGGCAACCCCCTCGCCTCGGTCGTCCGTATCAGCTCCACCCAGCAGGCATGGAACCCCACTCAACCTTGGGAAAAACTCGCCCCGGGAAAACGCCGCGCCCTCGGTGCCATCGTCGCGGAAAATCAGGTGCTCACCACCGCGGAGATGGCGACCGACACGACCTACATCGAACTCGAATCCACCGACGGCAAAAAACTCGCCCAAGCCCAAGTCATCGCCGTCGACTACGAGGCCAATCTTGCCCTCCTCGGCCTCGCCGACCCCACCCGTGACCACTCGTTCTTCGACGGCGTCCAAGCCCTCGCCATCGCAGAACGCCCCGAACCCGGCGATCCGCTCGATATCATCCAACTCGAGGAAAACGGCACCCCACTCATCACCACCGGCGACCTCCGCAGCATCGACGTCGTCTCCAATTTCCTGCCCGGCCAATTCTTCCTCACCTATGAGGTCAAGGCTTCCATGCAAAGCGCCGCTAACAGCTTCTCGCTGCCCGTTCTGCGCGATGGAAAACTCGCCGGTATCCTCACCAGCTACGATGCCAAGGACCAGCTCAGCGATGTCGTGGCCACCGACATCATCGCACGCTTCGTCCGCGACGCCGCCGATGGCGACTACGCCGGCTTCCCCTCACTCGGCATCTCGACCAGCCGCACCGAGGACCCGAACTTCCGACTCTGGCTCAAGCTCCCAGCCGACGGCGGCGGCCTCTACGTCTCCTCCGTCCGCGCCGGCTCCGCCGCTGAAAAAGCGGGACTGAAAAAAGGTGACGTCATCCTCCGCATCGACAACCAAGCCATCGACCGCCTCGGATACTTCGAAGACTCCCACTATGGCCGGCTCTACTGGAGCCACCTGGTCCGCGGAGCGAAAAGCGCGGGCGATCGCATCCGCCTCGATATCCTCCGGCAAGGCAAGGCCACTCACGTCGACGCCATTCTCGACCGCCGCGACGAAGCCGACCAACTCGTTCCCGCCTACGCCTTTGGCAAGGCACCCGCATACCTCATCAAAGGCGGACTTCTCTTCCAAGAACTCACCCGCCCCCAACTCGAAGCCTTCGGCGAAGATTGGCAGTCCATCGCTCCACTGAACCTGCTAGACGTCTATGAAAATCCCGAGAAATACGAATCACGCGGACGCCGCATCGTCTTCCTCTCCGGCGTCATCGCCACCCCGGCCACCGTCGGCTACGAACCCCTCCGCCACCTGATCGTGACCAAGGTCAACGGCACCGACATCCGGGACATGAAGTCCCTCATCCAAGCCTTCCAAAAGCCAGGCACCGACGGCCTCCACCAAATCGAGTTCGACGAAGAAAAATTCACCGTTCACCTCGACGAATCCGTCTCGTCCGCCGTCGACCGGCAACTCCTCCAACGCGGCCTGACCAAACTCTCACAAGCCAGCGACTGAGCCCCACCCCATCCGTGCGATCTCTCCGTCGCAGTCCTCTCCCGGTTAGAGCGCGGAAGAAATCATCCATCGTCACCCCGCCTCATCTCCTCCTTCCTTCCCTGACTTGCGCTTCAAATTTGCCGAGCGCCATCCAGTGACTGTTTTTCGTCCAACTTTTCGGTTGTCAAAACCCGGACCTCCACCCTAAATCCCCGCCCACCCGAAGGGACATCAAGGCTCGGTAGCTCAGTCGGTAGAGCAGCGGATTGAAAATCCGCGTGTCGGCGGTTCGATTCCGTCCCGAGCCATTTTCTTCCCTCACTCACAGCTCATTTTTCGGGTCTACACCAAAGATTGGGGAGGAGGCGATTTTTTGGTTTCAGCGAGTGGGTTGATAGCTGGGGTTCATCCGCACTGGGCGATCACGCGCAGGCGG
>RDYP01000006.1 GCA_004293445.1 Verrucomicrobiota bacterium
CTGGTGCGGTCGAGGGATTCGCCATTCCGTACCAGTTCAAACAGTCGTACCAGTCTTTTATGCCCAGTTTCGGCAATTATTTTTGGCAACCGGTCTAAACGTCAAGTCTCAGCCGCCAGCTTGGATTCCTCAACGAATCCAGCTTTGAATTCCGGCCCCGCGCTCCCGCTCCCTACACCTCCGCCGTCTCCTTCACCGCGGCCGGGGTCTTCTCCTTCTTCGCCCGCTTTTCCAGCCAGCAGGCGATGCCGCCCCAGAGGATGAAGGTCCACATGACCGCGTAGAAGGCATACACCGCGCCGACTTTCTCGGCGGCGAAGCCGTAGTTGTGCAGGCCCACGCCGAGGAAATTCACGTGCCACCAGGAGAAGCCGACGACCATCGCGCCGAAGATCGAGGCGAGGTGGAGGCCCCATTCCTTGATGTAGCCACCGAGCCGCGCGTGGAGGATGGCGAGCGACCAGAGCACGATCATCAGCGCGCCGTTCTCCTTGGGATCCCAGCCCCAGAAGCGGCCCCACGAGTCATTCGCCCAGATCCCACCGAGCACGGTACCGATCAGCGAAAGGGTCAGCGTCAGCGCCACGCAGCCGTACACCGCGCGGGTGATCGAACGCCGCAACGAGGCATCGCCGCCGTCCAAGCCCAGGCTGCGCAGCAGGACGTAAACGATCGACAGCAGCGCGGTGATCAACCCGCTGGCGTAACCAAGAGTGATGGTGATGACGTGGGTGCTCAGCCAGTAGTTCGACCTCAGTACGGCGATCAGCGGATTCAGGTGGTCCTTGCCCTCGCCGACCTCGAAGCGTCGCGCCAATACGATCAGGAAGGCGGCGACGATGGGCGTGATGCCGAGGACGAAGCGCTTGCGCGTCATCCACTCCACCAGCAGGGCGAAGATGACGATCGCCATATCGATAAAGATGATGGTGTCGTAGAGATTCCCCACCGGCGGGCGTTCCATGATGATGGATCTTTTGACGATCGGGATGACCAGGTAAATGAGGCCGAGCACCAGGAAAACCACGGTGGCCCAGTGGCTGATCCGCCCGGCGAGGGTACGGCCGGTGAAGAACATTACCCCGGCGCTGAGCACCGCGAGCAGGAACCAGACGAGGGCGTAGATGAACCAGTTTTTGCGGAAGTAATCGGCCTCCAGCGGCACCGAGCGGTACTCGCCGCGCTCCTTGGCGCGGGAAACGATGCCGGCCTCGAACTTCGCGAACTCTTCGCGGAACTTCGCCTCGCCGCCATCGAGCGAGCGCGCCAGCGTCTCGAGCGAGCGAATGTCATCGATCGCCTGCTGCGGTTCGCGGGTGGTGCCGGTGAAGACGTGGTAGATCCGGTTACCGGCACTCAGCCACTCGGTGTCCTCCTGGTTCGGCGGCGGGAAGAAGAACAGGCTGTTCTTGGAGGAATTCGCGGCCTGCTCGACCAGGCCCATGATGGTCTGGACCTCGGACGAGGGCGGCTTGCCGGTGTTGCGGCTGGCTTCCATCTCCGACCGCAGCTTGCCGGCGGCCTTCATCGTTTCGCTGAGGTCGAGCAGCTTGCCCTCCGGCGACGCGCCGCCGAGCAGCCCGCCGCGGGCGAAGCCGAGGTAGCCGACCAGCGACTCGAAAATCTGGACGTTGCCGTCGAGGTCCATCGTCTGCTGCTCCACCGGCTTGAGCAGCTTGGGGTCGCGGCGGGCGATCTCGCGGTAGGAATTCGACAACTGGAACAGCTTCTCGCGACCGGCGCTGAGGTCGCGGTAACTGTAGCGGTCGCGGCGGCTCTTCGACTTGATGCCCGCGGCGTCGAGCACCTCGGAATTGTCGACGCGGAAAGTCGGCAGATCCACCGCCAGCGAAGGGCGGAACAGACAATCCATCATCCAGTCGAGCGGCTTGAGCCGGACCTTCGCGCCATCCTTGCCAAGAATCTCCATCGAGCGCGCGCCGTGCAGGCGCAGCATCGTGAACCCGGCATAGGTACCCAACGGCTTGACCCGCCCGCCGTCCTGGATCGGCAACAAGGAGGCGACCTCGATCGTTTCCTTCTCCCAGGGCTTGTAGTCCTTCACACTGCGGACGCCGCCCTCGGGGCGACTGTCACGCAAAGCGGTCATAACAATCCATCCGACAGCCGAGAGGCCGAGGGCGAAGATGATCCAACGTCCGACGACGGTCTTCATATCAAGCTTTCGTAGAGGGGGTGGCACGGCCGCGGAAGAGGAAGATCCACAGTTTCATGAGGAAATGCAGGCAGAGGCCGAAACCCGACAGGTAGATGCTGTATTCCGGCCACTTGTCCGACGGATTGCGCACGACCTCGAAGCCGGAAATCGTGGCCTGGCGCTCCGAATCCATCGCGCCATTCATCATGGTTCGCTGATAGAAGGTCAGGCCGGCGTGGCGCATCGGTTCGTTCATCTCAATGAAGACCTTCGATTCCCGGCCGTCCTCGATGCGGACGATGTCGCTCTCGAACTTCTTCGCGAGCATCGTATTCGGATGATACTCGGAGCGGGCATCCGTCAGGCGAACTTGAAACGGCACCGGCCAGACCCGCTTGTCGAGGCGGATCACGAAGGTCCGTCCGTCAACGTCCACAGTGTGCGGCGGGCGCGGAAAAACCGGCACCGAAAGCAAGAAAGGCTCGCTTCGTTGTCCATCGCGCGAGAGCACCCGCGCGTGCAAGCCGGGCGTGTCCCGCTCGGTTTCCTTCTCGGGATCGAGCGCGAACAAAAACCAACCATCGACCACCGGCTCGCCGCGCTGCGGAGCCATGCTCGAAGCGGACATCGGCCGCGAATTCTGGAGATAGGTCTGAAGCTCCAAGTCGAAAGGCAACTTCGGGAGACGCACCGTGCGACGCTGATCGCCCTCCAAATCGAGGTAGTAGGCATCCTTCACCAAGTGGACCGGCCCGACCACCTTGCCGTCCTTGATTTCGGTGATTTCCACCGTCGTCTCCGTGAAAGATTGAGCGAAATCGGCGACCTGCGGATAAACGTCGCCCTCCTTCTCGCTGAGCATCATGACGCCACGCTCTTCCTGGAGCTGCGCCACGCCGCCCGCCACGATCATCAGGATGATTCCGAAATGCGCCATCAAGACACCCGCCGTCTTCCAACCCTTCCTCATTCGGATCACTCCGCCGAGCGTGAGGTTTAGCACCAGCAGAGCGCAGACCCAGTAGCCACCCAACAGCGGCGGCAGACGCTTCCCGACAAGGTCCGCCGAAATCACCCCGGCGTCCGGGAAGACCAGGAACTCCTTGTAGTGGAAATACTTGTTGAGCGTCGAATGCAGGCCGAAATGAACCTGCTCCAGCGTCGCAAGCCAAGTGAGCACCATCAGCAGCACCAGCAGGGTCGTGGCGAGGCCGAACCCGGACAGCAGCTTGAAAACGCGGAGCGGGATCGATGATTTAGCGGAGGAACTCATCGGGACGGCTTGTTACGTGACGAGGATTGAAAGTTATTCACCACGATTGCGAAGACCCGCGATGAAGCTCTTCAAAGCCTCCTTTTGGGCAGCAACCTCATCCACCGGGCCCGTCATTTTCACCGTGATGATGCGGCCGCCGGCATCGGCGATGACTCCCGCGAGCGCCTGACCGGGCCGGGCCTGCTGCCCCATCCCCGGAGAATAATCACCCGTGGCCTCGACCCAGAGGCCCTCCACGCCGACGACCTCAACCTTTTCCAAGGCATCGATGCCCGACGCATCCAGCGCCTCCGCCCCGAACTGACCCAGCCAGCGGTTGACATTCCCCGCCAGATCCCCGGACGAAATCCCCACGGCGACCTCACCACCGGTCCCGAAACGGTAACTCAGCAAACGGAATGCGTTCGACGCTTGCGCCAACCAGCCCTCCGGAACCGTTCCTGCAAGGATCGGGCTCGTCCCCGGCTCCTCGAAACGCTCGCTACTTGTGGCGTGCAGCTTCGGCAGCGCGTCACGGGTCGTTAGCTCGCGCGTTTCCTCGACGCTTACTTCATCTGGCTTGCGGCAACTCGAAAGCAGAAGCGCCAAACCGAGCCATGCGAAAATTCCCCGGGCATTCATCGCGCGGGCGATAGCCCTGCATTCGCTCGCACGCAAGGGTATTCCCGCATCACGCCTTTCCGCTTCCCGCGCCACCCGACCCTCCCTAAGCTCCTCACCCGTGAGCGAAATCCGCTATTTCAACCGCCACCTGGACCGCCTCGAAACCGAACAGGTCTACGGCGAAGGCTTCCTGAAATTTAGCTACCAAAACCCGCTCGGAGCCCTCCCACTCCACCTCATGGTCAAGCGCGCTGCCTTTTCGCGCTGGTACGGCAAACGGATGGACGACGCCGGGACCGTCGCGAAAATCGCCCCCTTCATCGAACGCTACGGACTCGATCCCGCCGAATTCGCCGAGCCGCCGACAAGCTATCGCAGCTTCAACGAATTCTTTTACCGCAAGCTGAAAGCCTCCGCCCGCCCGATCGCCGACGCGTCGGTCGTCTTCCCCGCCGATGGCCGCCACCTCGGATTCCAGCGCGCCAGCGCGATCGATGGCGTCTTCGTCAAAGGCCAACGCTTCGATCTCGGCCAACTGCTCGGCGACGATTCTCTTGCCGCCCGTTACGCCGACGGATCGCTGGTCCTCTCGCGACTCTGCCCCGTCGACTACCACCGCTTCCACTTTCCCACCGCGGGCACGCCGGGCACGGCGAAGCTCATCAACGGTCCGCTCTTCTCCGTCTCCCCCATCGCCCTACGCCGCAAACTTTCCTACCTCTGGGAAAACAAACGTAGCATCACCCGTCTCGAAACCCCCGAGCTCGGCACCGTCCTACTGCTGGAAATCGGAGCCACCTGCGTCGGCTCCATCCTCCAAACCTACCAACCCGGCCAAGCAGTGAAAAAAGGCGATGAAAAAGGCTACTTCGCCTTCGGCGGCTCATCGACCATCACCATCTTCGAACCCGGCGCGGTGAAACTCGCGGAAGACTTGGTCACTTGGTCGTCCCGCCAAACCGAACTCTACGCCCGCATCGGCAGCGCGATGAGCGCCTGAGCCCGCCACGCTCGAGCAGCCGCGACTCAGGCCTCTTCGTGATCGCGCATCATCCGCCGCAGATCCTTGCCGTGGCCGAATAACACCAAAATGTCGTCCGCCTCAAAGGCCCGCCCGGGCAGCGGAATGCCAAGCACCTTCTGGATCGACTGACGGGTGGAACTGAGGGCCGCGGTTCCACGTCCCTTGGCAATCGTCACCAGATTCAACCCATACCTCGAACGCAGATCGAGCTCCTGCAGGGTCTTCCCAACAAATCCGGACGGAGCCATCACCTGGGAAATCTCATAGCCCCCACCCAGGTCCAAGCTGTCTAACAAATCGGGACTCTTCAACGAACGGGCCAACCACGCCGCCGCCATGGCCTCGGGAATCATCAGTTCATCAATCTTGAGCAGCTTCAACAAGCGCCCGTGCAGAGGGTTGATAATCCGGCTGATGATCCGCTTCGCCCCCAACTGCTGAACATTCGCGGCGATCGATAGCGAGGCCTCGAAGTCTTCACCGATGGCCAGAATCACCACGTCGCACGCATCGACCGGAATCTCGTGAAAGGCATTGAGATCCGTGCAGTCCGCCTGGATCAGATATTCAATCTCGTCCTTCAGCGCATGGATGTGTCCGGGATCGTTGTCGACCGCCACGATCTCATGCCCCTCCCTCGCCAGTTGCCGGGCCAGATGCGTGCCAAAGGTGCCAAGTCCAATGATGCAGAATTTCATGATGGGATCAGGTGAGTAAAACGTCTTCGAAAGGCTTCCCGGACGGCGGTCGCCGATCGGGCGGAATCAGTGTGGCCAAGACCGCAAGCAGGCCGATCCGGCCGACAAACATGTTCACAATGAGCAAGACCTTGGAGCCCTCGCCCAGTTGAGGCGTCAGGTCCAGCGAGAGTCCGACGGTCGCGAAAGCACTGACCAACTCGAAAAGCAACTTGCTCTCCGGAATCCCACGGCCCGCTTCCAAAGCCAAAAGCACCATGAAATTCCCCGCCAACCAGATCCCCGCCAACACGATCAGCCCCAGCGCCTGCGCACCCGTCGCCGAGGGAATCCCCCGATGAAATACCACCATCCCCCGGGTTCCTCCACGGAGCTGATTCCAAAGATGGCCCAGCCCCACCGCAAAGGTCGTCGTCCGCAAACCACCCGCCGTGCCACCCGGCGAACCACCGATCAGCATCAACACAATCATCAACTGCGCCGTCAGCGGAGCGATCGCGGACATCGAAACCGTGTTGAAACCCGCGGTCCGCGTCGTCACGGAATGAAACAAAGCACTCAAAACCCGCCCCCCGTTCGCCGGACCGTCCCATAGCAGATACTCGCTGAGATAGATCGCCACCGCGCCCCCCACGATCAGCACCAAGGTCACCACGAGAACCAGGCGGGTGTGAACCCGCAAGCGGGGCTTTGCACCCTGCTTGAGCCGATGCCGCCGATACAGAGCCACCATCCAAAGCACGATGTCCTCGCACACCAAAGCCCCCAAGCCACCGACGACAATCAGCGCCATGATCACCACCTGCCACACCCAATTTCCCGCCACCACGGAACTGGCAAGGCCATCGGGCAAGGTGGAGAAACCCGCGTTGCAAAAAGCGGAAATCGAATGGAAGACGGCATGAAACCAGCGCTCGCCCCCATCCAAGCTGCCCCCCAACCCGCCATACAAAACCAGCGCGCCCAAGGCCTCGAACACAAAGGTCAGGATGACGATGAACGACAGCGTCCGCCCCACCCGAGCCAAACGATTTTCCTGCAACATCCTCCCCAGCAGCAAACGATCGTGCAGCGAAATCCCTTCGAACAGCACCACCGCTGCGAAAAACGCCAAGGTCATGATGCCCAAACCTCCAATCTGGATCAGCAGCAAGATCACCACCTGACCCGTCGGCGAAAAAAACGTCGCCGTATTCTGCACCGCCAAACCCGTCACGCACACCGCACTGGTGCTGGTGAAGGCCGCGTCCAACCACGAACAAGTCACCCCTTCCACCGTGCAACGAGGCATCTTCAACAGCAAGGTGCCCACCACGATGATCGCCAAGAAAGACAGGATCAGCAGCAAGCCGGGATGGAAGGCCCTCGCCGTGAAGCGCGACTGATGATGAATCGCCGATGCCAAGCCGGACAGCAGCACCCCGAGGAGGATCCAAACGGGCAATCCCGTCGCGGCCCCGGCGCCCCACCACGACGACAGGCACAGCAGCAGCACCAAAACCGCCAACAGCCCGTGATACGACAATCGACGCCGTTCCGCCCGCTCGTCCCGCATCCGAAAAAACACCCAAACCCGCTCCGCCGCAAAAACCACCCCCAGCCACAGCGTAAGCTCACGCTGCCAAGCCGTGACCGAACCCGTCCACCCGATCACCGAGAGCAAGCAAACCGTCGCCACCAGCGCGAACAGCGGATGCAGCACCCGTCGGCAAAACTTCACCGACGCCGGCGTGGCCGCCGATCCTTCTAGATCGTCCATGAGGCGGCAGTCTAATCTCGCCACCCCACCCCATGACAAGGGGGATCCTCGGCCTCTCGATGGCGGACTTCTCACTTGTATGACAGCTTTCCACCACTCAGAGAAATTGCCTTTCCCTCATGGCCACCCGCATTCTTCTCACCACCTGCAGCTTTCAGGACACCCCAGGACCCCACCACGCCCAACTCGAAAGCCAGCGCTTCGAAATCGTCCGTGAACGCGGCCCACTCTCCGAGGCCCGGATGCTCGAACTCGCCGGCGACTTCGACGCCTTCCTCTGCGGCGACGACGCCATCACCCGCGCCGTCATCGAGAAAAGCCTGCCACGCCTCAAGGTCATCTCGAAATACGGCATCGGCCTCGACAAGATCGACGTCGCCACCACCAAGGAACTCGGCATCCCGGTCCTCTTCACACCCGGCGTCAACCATACCACCGTCGCCGAGCACACCTTCTGCCTGCTGCTGGCGATGCAGAAAAACCTCGTCGAAACGGTCAACGCAACCCGCCAGGGCAGGTGGCTCCGCATCACCGGGCACGAACTCTGGCGGAAACGCATCGGTCTCGTTGGCATGGGCCGCATCGGCCAGGAAATGGCCCGCCGCGCCCACGGCTTCGACATGGAGATCCACGGCTTCGGCAATTTCTGGCCGGAAGACATCGCCGCACAATACGGCGTGATCCGCCACGATACCGTCGAGTCGCTCTTCGCCTCGGTCGATATCATCAGCCCCCACACCAAGCTCAACGCCGCGACCCACCATCTGATCAACCGCGAGCGCCTCGCCTTGATGCCCGCAGGGTCCTACGTCGTGAACACCGGTCGCGGCGAACTTGCGGACTCCGCGGCCATCCTCGATGCCCTCGATTCCGGTCGCCTCGCCGGCTACGGGACCGACGTGATGGAAGAAGAACCTCCCGCCGCCGACCATCCGCTGCTCTCCCACCCGAAAGTCATCGTCACCGCCCACATCGGCTCACGCACCTTCGAAAGCGTCCCGCGCCAAGCGAAGAAGTCCCTCGATAACCTCTTGAACTTCCTCAATCAGTCCGGTCCCATCGCGTGCGCCAACGGCGTCATTCCCTCCGACGAATAAGCCAATCTCCCGCACATTCTCTTGCTCCACTGATCACCGATCACTCGGAACTTCTTTTTCCCACCATGTCCCTGACTCTCCGCACCGCCGCCTCCTGCCAGTTCGACATCATTTCACTGGGTGAAATCATGCTCCGTCTCGATCCCGGCGACGGCCGGGTCCGCACCACCCGCAATTTCACGGCTTGGGAAGGCGGCGGCGAATACAACGTCGCCCGCGGCCTCCGCCGCTGCTTCGGCAAGCGCGCAGCCGTGGTCACCGCTTTCGCCGAAAACGACGTCGGCCGCCTCATCGAGGACTTCATCCTGCAAGGCGGCGTCGATACCCGCTTCGTCCAGTGGAAGCCCTTCGACGGTATCGGCCGCAACATTCGCAACGGCCTGAACTTCACCGAGCGCGGCTTCGGCATCCGCGGTGCCAAGGGCACCCCCGACCGGGGCCTCACCGCCGCCAGCCAGATGAAACCCGGGGATGTCGATTGGGACGATGTTTTCGGCAAGCACGGCGCCCGCTGGTTCCACACCGGCGGCATCTTCGCCGCGCTGTCGGAGACGACCGCCGAGCTCACCATCGAAGCCTGCAAAAAGGCCAAGGAATACGGCACCATCGTCGCCTACGATCTCAACTACCGCCCATCGCTCTGGAAGTCGATCGGCGGCCAGGCCAAGGCCCAGGAAGTGAACCGCGAAATCGCCAAATACGTGGACGTGATGATCGGCAACGAGGAGGACTTCACCGCATCCCTCGGATTCGAAGTTGAAGGCGTCAGCGAACACATCACCGGCATCGAGGTCGACAATTTCAAGAACATGATCGAGCGCGCCGTGAAGGACTTCCCGAACTTCCAAGTCGTCGCCACCACCCTGCGCGATGTCCATAGCGCGACCATCAACGACTGGGGTGCGATCTGCTGGCACGCCGGCGAATTCCACGAAGCGACCCACCGGCCAAAGCTCGAAATCTACGACCGCGTCGGCGGTGGGGATTCCTTCGCCTCCGGCCTCGCCTATGGGTTTATGGAATTCAACGACGCCAAGCTCGCCGTCGAGTACGGCGCCGCCCACGGCGCATTGGCAATGACCACTCCCGGCGACACCACCATGGCAACCGTCGACGAAGTGAAGAAACTCGTCGGTGGCGGATCCGCACGCGTGGACCGCTGAGAAACGCTAAGGTGATCCATCCCCGCCGCGGTTCGAACCCGCGGCGATGGGGTTGGTAGGCGCGGGATCGTGGTGCTCGGCGGGCGAGAGGGGCCGCCCACCGTAGATCAATCCCCCGCCCTTTTCAGAACCTCGACCCGCACACTCGCCACGCCCCTCGAGCGGAAACCGAGGCGCTGCGCCACTCCTTCGGTCACGTCGATCACCCGGGCTTTGGAAAAGGGACCCCGATCATTGATCCGGACCACTTCGGTTCTGCCATTGGATAAATTCGTCACCCGCACCCTCGTCCCCATCGGCAAGGTCTTATGAGCCGCAGTCGCTGCCGCATTGCTGAGACGCTCGCCACTGGCGGTTCGGGTCCCCCCGTTGCAGCGAATGCCATACCACGAGGCCTGCCCGTGCTGGACGGCCGCCACCTTCCACTCGGTCGGCGCAGAACGGGACCGAATCGACAGGATCGACGAATCGGCGCAGGAAGGAAGGAGTAGGGCTCCGGCGATGGCCAGGGCCACGGATCTTGGTTTCCGGGACATGGTTGCTTGTCGGTGATTTTCCCCGCGCTCATCGCGGGGCACCAAGGGAAACCCCTGACCCGGTAGCCCGCAAGTTGAAACCGACGAAGCTCGTCAAGGGGTTTTTTCCTGAAAAACCAAGCCTTCAACCCATTCTATTTAAGATATCCGAAGCATTTTTTCGAAAAAAGACAGCGGCTCCACCCGCGAAATCGCCCGCCTCCCAGCCACTCCGAAGGAGAGACAGCGCTCCGTTTTACGGCCTCAGCCCCGCTCCGCTTGCCGACGCGATGAGAGGGCCACCCATCCGAAAAACAGCAAAATCACTCCGGCAAAAATCGGGACCTGCCACCCCAAAGCGACCCGAAACGCCTCATCCCCCTTCGTTTCCCGCAAGCCCGCCAGCATGCCCGAGAAACCCAGCGAACATGCCCCGTAGCCGAGATTGAAGGCCAGCCCTTTCACGCTCAGCAAGGTCGCCCGCTGTGAGGACTCGGCCGATGCGTGCAAATGCCGACTCACGGTGAAACCCACCACCCCGAGCAAGGTCATCACCAGCATCGCGGGCAGGATCCCCGCCCAAGGCCACGCAGGGACCAAGGCACCCAAACCCAAGACTCCCACCGCCGCGGCAATCCCAAGCACCCCCATCGGCGAAAAACGCTCATTGAGCCGCCGCGCCACCGTCGGCACGAAGAATCCGGTCACGCCCACCGCCGCGCCAATAAAGCCAAAGGCCCACTCGGGAACCCCGATCAGCCGGTAATACTGGCTGTTGATCGTCGCGAAATTTCTGGCCACTCCGTCGATCAGTAGCCCACCCACGATTACCACCGCGATCGCCCTCGTTCCGAAGGCCCGCGCCGCGGTCCTCATCGTCAAGTGAAAGGCCGCCGCACAGCGCTCGCCCAGCCGACCCGCTGGACGCGGAGCCTCTTCCATCCTCCACGCGATCGCCACGCAGGCCAGCGCCTGCATCAGCACCAACGCGACCGGCAAACGATGCGCCACCGCAACCGGCAACTCCCACCCCAAGCCTGCCAACCACGACGGATCGTAGAGCAAGCCACCCAAGGCCATCACCACCAAAAAGCCCGCCGCCCGCCAACGCATCACCGTTGCCAAAACCTCATCCCACGCCGCCGCCCGCCCCTCCTCCGGCAGGGATTCATAGGCAATCGCCTCGTCCGCCCCACTCGCAGCGGCTTCCGACGCCCCGGACAGCACGCGGTTCAACAAGCAAAGACCGAACAACCACGCCCCGCCATCCTGCGGGGCCAGCAACAGGATCCCCATTTCCACGACCATCAGCAGGGCCGCAAACACCAAAAGCTTTCTCCGGCCGATCGTATCCGCCAAGGCTCCCGAAGGCACCTCCAGCACGAAAATCGACAGCGCCCACACCAAATTCAAAAATACAAAACGCTCCAGCGTCAGCCCCAGATCGGTGAAAAAAATCGCCAGCACCGGATAGTAGGCACGGGCGTTGTAAAGCACCGTGAACAGCACGTAGAGCCGCGCGTTCCGATGCACGAAAGGCCCGCTGCGACGAAGAAGAGAAAGCACGCCCCAGCAGTGCGGCATTCCACCACTCCGCGCAAAGCCGATTTTACACACCCTTGACGGACAAGCCACCGCATCGCCGCCATCATGCTCCCGCCATGAAAATCATCCGACTCCTCCTCTGCACCACCGCCCTCGCCACCGCGGAAGCGCCCAACCCGAAAATCGACTTCGACCACTTCGCTCGACTCACCGGCGAGCTAGCCCAACTCCGCGAGTCCCGCCGGGTATCGGAAGACGAATTCCTGCGCCTCGCCAACGAACCCGGTACCGTCATCCTCGACGCCCGCAGCCCCGAGAAATACCGACAACTCCACGTCAAAGGCGCGGTCCACCTGAACTTCGCCGACTTCACCGAAGCCTCGCTCGCCACCGTCATCCCCACCAAAACCACCCGGGTCCTGATCTACTGCAACAACAACTTCGAAGGCGCCCCCAACCTCTTCCCCAGCAAAGTCATCGCCCTCAACCTCCCGACTTTCCTCACCCTGCACGGCCACGGATACACCGAAGTCCACGAACTCGGCCCCCTGCTCGACATTGCTAAAACCAAGATTCCCTTCGCCGGCGACTCGGTGAAATGAGCCCACTCTTGCAGGCCCTCAGCCACTTCGTGTATCCCCCGGAACCATGCCGGAAGACACCATCCTCGTGATCGAAGACGACCCCGCGGTTCGCCGCGGGGTGATCGATGCGCTGGAATACGGGGGATATCGTACTTTGGAGGCAGCCAACGGCAGCGAGGGGCTCGAACTCGCACTCAGGGCAAACTACCGATTGCTGCTGCTCGATCTCGTCCTGCCAGGCCACGACGGTTTCTCAATCCTCAGCGAACTCAAAAAGAAACGCCCCGGCCAGGCGGTCATCATCCTCTCCGCCCGCGGCGAAGAAAACGACCGCGTTCGCGGCCTCAGCCTCGGGGCGGACGACTACGTGATGAAGCCCTTCAGCCTCCGCGAACTCCTCGCCCGCGTGGAAGCGGTGCTACGCCGAAGCTGCGAACGACCCGCCCCTTCGGAATACCACGAACTCCCCGGCGCGAACATCGACCTCGCCAGCGGCCGCATCCTCTTCGCCGAAGGAGAAGAAACCCAACTCTCGGAACAGGAAGGCAAGCTGCTCCGCTACTTCCTCCACGCTGCAGGACGAATCGTCACCCGAGACGAAATCCTCCGCCACGTCTGGGGGCTCGATCCCGCACGCACCGAAACCCGCACCCTCGATATGCACATCATGCACCTCCGGACCAAACTCCGCGACCGCGAACAATCCCTCCTCGTCACGGTTCGCGGCAAAGGCTGGAGATTTCATCCAGCAGCACGGCCATGAGACGCACGCGCCATCGAGGCGTGACCGCCGCACTCGCGCTTTGCGCCGCGCTGGTCCTAGGCGCCATGGGCTGGCTCACCCGCAGCGTGCTCGCGGCAGAGCACGATCGCTCACTCGCCGAAGCCCGCGCCGATCTGGAGGAACGCACCCGCCTCGCACTCTGGCGCATGGATGGCGAGGGAGCCTCCATCCTGCTGGCACGAAACGGCATGCCCGGTGCCGATCACCCCCAAGCAAGCCGCGAGGATCCCTTGGCGCATTTGCATTTCGAGGCCGATGCCGATGGCAAACTGATCTCGCTCGAAATCAGCGATCCAGCCCCACCCGCAGAAATCGCCAACTCATTCAACCACCTCCAATCCCTGCTCGCCCAACACACGCTCCAACCCGAAGCCGACGCCGTCCTGCAGTCCGCCGCCAAAACCGGCGAAGCAAACTGGCAGGCCCTTCCGAAATCCGCGGAGCATCAAAAGAAACTCAATTCCTTCTCCCGCAACCAGCTCGGCTGGTCGCAATCGCGAAACGACACCGCCTATCAAAGCAACTCCAACGGCGTCGAACGCGCGCAACGCGCCAAAGTCATCGACCAAACCCTCGAAGCCCAAATCTTCGCACCAAGCCCGACACCCACCGCCCTCCCCACAATGAACCCCATGCGGGCGACCTGGATCGCCGGCGAACTTTTCCTTCTCCGCCAACTCGCCGAACCAGCGGGCCACATTCAGGGCATTTGGCTGAATTCCACCCGCCTCAGCGAACGCTTGCGAGCCGAGATCTCCGACCTCCTGCCCTACGCGTCGCTCGATCCCATCGATGCCAATGCCAGCGAGGACCCGCTCGCCCTCGTTTCCTTCCCCTTCCGCCTCCAGCGCAATGAACTGCCGAAGATCGGCCACACGAAACCTGGCGGCGCACTCATCGCGGGCTGGATCGCCGTCCTCTGCGCCATCGCCGCCGTCGCCCTTCTCCTTCGCGGCATCCTGCAACTCAGCGAACGACGCGCCTCATTCGTCTCCGCGGTCACCCACGAACTGCGCACCCCACTCACCACCTTCCAACTCTACACCGAACTTCTACGCAAGGATGCCGTGAAACCCGAAAAACGCGGCCACTATTTCGAAACCCTCCACCGCGAAGCGGTCCGCCTCTCCCACCTCGTGGAAAACGTCCTCGCCTTCTCACGGATCGAAAAAGGCAGTGCCCGCGCCACCCTGAGCACCCTCCGGGCAGACGATCTCATACGACCACTGATTCCCCGCCTCGAAGAGCGCCTCCGTGAAGTCGGCATGCGTCTCCACTGCGACTTGCAGGACTCGGCGTGGAGCAGCCTCGTCCGCGTCGATGCCGCTGCCGTCGACCACATCTTGACCAACCTCTGCGACAACGCCGCCAAATACGCCGCCCACTCCTCACCCGCAGAAATCACTCTCAGCGCCAAAACCACCCGCCGCACCCTCACCCTCTTCATCGCCGATCAGGGTCCGGGCATCCCGTCTGCCGAACACCGACACGTCTTTCTTCCCTTTCACAAGTCCGCCGCCAGCGCCGCCGAAACCCAACCCGGTGTCGGCCTCGGTCTATCCCTCTCCCGCCGCCTCGCCCGCAGCTTCAGCGGCGAACTCCGCCTCCACCCAACCCCCAAAGGCGCCTGCTTCGCCCTCACCCTGCCCCTCACAAAACCGTGCGATCACTTCACCAAGCCGTGATCACCACATCGTGAGCACAAAAAATACAAAACCGCGCCTTTGGTGGCCACCCGAGCCATCAGAGACTCAACATGACGACCACCAAAGGGCGGAATTCTCGAATCCAGAATCGGGTCAGCGAACTGCCTGGATCGGCATGCCTTCCTTGTTCAAGGCAAGCTTGATACCGAAATTCCCGGAGGCATAGACCTTCCGAGGTGCTTCCCGGCCTTTCTCCCAGTAAATGCCACCTTGAGAACCCATGCTCATGCCCGAGTCCATGACTCGGATTTGCTCGCCCGGAGGGGCAAAGTAATGAGCTTTAGAGTCCTCATGGATCGGCAGGTAGTTCCCGGCAGGATAAATGAATTTCTTCATCAGAAAGCCATCACCAATCGAGAACTCAGAATTCACGACAACCGACTTTGCTGGAGGAGTCGACGTCAATGGACCTGGAGACAAACCTCCGGCACACGAAGCGAGGAATAGAGCACCCAGCAGGGCGGCGCACTTTCTGAGGGAATTCATGCCGATAAATTAGCGGAGGGCAACAAGCTGCGACTCAAGCTCCTTGGGGAGCTCGGAGCGATCCACAACGTGCATGATCTTGCCGTTATTCCCTTCGATAGAAGCGACAGTGGCGAAGCTAACATTCACGCTCTCAGGAAGCTTGAACATCGCACCCGTCGCCGGATCGACGATAAGCAAACCAACGAAGCCACCAAACAGGATGTTTCCAAAGTACCATCCATCAATACCAGCCGTGAGAGGGACAATTTGCTGAGGTTGTCCTTTTTTCGAGAAAACAACTTCATATTTGGCCGGAGTGAAGAAACCCGACGATGCCGACAGAGTAACGGTCGACGGAGTGGTTCCTTGGTGGATGACGTTGCCATTTTTCTTCACCTGAACCTGAGCTCCCGACGGGGAACTCATCAGCGAAACAGGATATTCAGATTTGGAAACAATTGAAGCGCAGCTAACGAGCATCAGCGATGCGATTCCAGTGACAGCAGTGTAAACTGATTTATTTTTCATGTTTTTATTTTTCGATCGAGGCATCCAGCTTAGTTCGCGAACACCAAGAATTTTTCCAGTATTTTTACATTTCAGGAAAATGACATATTATTTAACCATATCCAAATGACTCATGATCATCCGAAAGAGAAAGAAAGACACTTGGATGAGCGGAACGAAACGCGAGGCGAACAGAAAGAGATAGTCACGCATCTCCACGAAGAACGAGTGCAAGAAGAGAGTGTATAACAATGGAGATATGATCGAGCAAACGACCGCGGCTCAAGCCCCGGAGCCTGCGAGGGCTCCTTCGGACCGACTCCACTGATTACGTGCGAATTTGTGGGAGCTGCCAATCGCCTAGTCACGTGCGTCATCTCTCATCGAAAAACACCATTCGCAAGCAAATACTGCATCATCTGAACCGAAAATTATTTTTTCGAATCTACCTTGGGCTCATCTTTTGACATAGGAAGAAATCAGATGTATCGACGTTCTTGGCAGCAAATACCCCTCACCGAAACAGTGCCTCAACCCCCATCGCCGACTTGCGCAGGAATTTCGGCACGACCTTGCTCTGCCCCGGGCGAAACAGCCGGAAGACCAGACTGAGCAAATTCAGGGTCAGGATGTGATCGATCAAGCGGTAGCCCCGCTGGCGCCGGAGAAAGAGGGCGGCAACCCAGCCCAAAGTGTAGCGCTTCACCCGGAACGGTTCGAACGACAGCTTGATCCGGTAACGCTCCCGCGTCGAACTGGGCCACGCTTTCTTGTAGGCCTTCTTCGCCGCTCGGATCCGACCGACCAACTCAGGCTCGAAGGGCAGGAAATAGTAGCGCCGTGCCAAACGGAGCAGGTGGCAGAAGTCGCGCCAGTGCTCGATGTCCGCAACCGGCAAGTCCGCCGCGCGTGCCAGTTCGATCATCCGCGGGAACAGCGCATAGGCCGCCTCGCCCTCGCGCAAGGTCCGCTCGGGATCGCGCACGAAATGCCGCAGCACCTTGCGCACCGCGTGATTGATGAAGAGGCAGTCCCAGTAGACATGCAGCAAGGGGGGAATCCGCACGCGACGGAAGAACAGCTTCTGCTCGGCGAAATCCCGAATGTAGTGCAGTTCCCTCACCACCGTCTCCGAGTGACGTAGTAGTTCCAACAGCGCAGGTGCCTTAGCCGCGCCAACCACCGCCGCAACCGCATCCTCGACCGATTCCCCCTCGCGGAAAATCCGCAGTGCCACCGTGGTGTTGAGCCGCAGCCAAAAGTCGCGACCGTCGTCTTCCAGAAAGGCAAGGCGCCGAAAACGATGCCATCCGCCCGTCTGGCACCACACGGAGATCCCGACGAGATTCGCGTCGCCCTTCAACTCACGGGCATGGCGCTCGCAGTCCCAACCGATGAAGCTCGGATACTCGCCTGCGCCCTCATACTCGCGCCGCGCTTGGAGCTCGACGATCTTGCGGTGCGGCGATCGGAAAAACGCACGATTCAGCGGCAGATAACGAAAGAAATCACTCTCGCCATACTTCATCGACAAAATGAACGCCGGCGAATCGATGCCCTTCAATGCATCCGAAAGCGTTCTTCGATGCCAAATCAAGTCCCCCACCCGATGCGCGCCCACCGTCCAGGTGCGGAGGATCAAGCTGCGTCCTCTTTCCTCGAAAACCGGCAACAAGGACCGCAACAAACGATTGGTATCGGCCGCGCTCCGAACATGCAGCCGCGTGCGAATCGGATCCTTCACGTCGACCCCGTCGCTTTCGCCGATCCGTAAGACCAGCCCACTCAACTCGGGAAAATCACGCAGGATTCCATCGACCATGCCCCGATAGATTTCTTCCATTTTCACCCGATCGCCACCCACCGCCGCATCGATCGCCGGCGTGACGGGAAGCACGTCTGAGGTGAGATAAATCTCCAGCCCGCCGTCGCGGATGATTCGGAACAGCTCCCTGAATTCCTCGCGAAACACCGAGATCCGCGCTGCCACATCTTTCTCATGCAACGGATGCGGGGCGAGATGCGCCAAGTCATCAAGGGTCACCGCATTGAAACCCGCAGCCGCCACCTCGCGAACAAAACGCTTCATGTCCACCTGGATCGCATCCCACTGCGAACGCCGCTCGACACCCTCGGTGGCCAGACGCACGAAGTGGATCTTCGACCAATTGATCCGACCACCCCTCTGCCCGCGAAAGAAAGGACCAATCGCATCAACAAGAAAGATCCCGGGCGGCATGCTTCGTGAAGACTAGAAGCCTCACGAATGCCACGAAAAGGAACCGATTTTGACAGGATCGTTGCAATTCCAGATTCGCCATCCCTCATCACCCGAGTGTGTCCCACACTGTCTTCATGATGTCTTGTCGAACACCAGCAATCCGTCATCTTCCCACCATCCCGTGCTCCGTCGTCATCGACATCACCCGCGACACGATTCCGCTTTCAGCCTCGTCGAGATGCTCGTAGCCGTCGCGATCGTCGGCACCCTGCTGGCGCTCGGACTCTCCATCACGGGCCGTTCGCCCGCCAACAAACGACGCGACGCCACCCAGCAATTCGCCGGGCTGGTGGAGCAAGCAAGAAGCGCAGCCATCACCCGCCGCACGACCGTGCTCCTCGCCATCGCCGCGCCGGATGCGGAGCACGATGCCACACGACTGGGACTCTTTGAGACCAGCAGCAAAGCCATCGCCGGCGAGGCCCTCGACTGCCGACAGATCCAGCGCTGGATCCGCCTGCCCGATGGCATTGCCTTCGCCAGCGGCGAGCTCGCGGGCCTTGGCAATCCGCTCGATGCTCCACCGCTGGACCTCCGCTGGCAGGACGGCCGAAAACACGCCACCGTGCACGCCCTCGCCTTCAGCCCCCGCGGAGGCCTGACCTGGCCACCCGGTTCGACCCCCGTCGCCCTCAGCCTCGGCAACGGCACCCTGCGAATCGGCCGTGCCGTGGCCCGACCATGGGCCTTCGACGAATGAAAGCACAGCCACCATCTAACAGAAACCCACGTGGCATTTCACTGGTGGAAGCCGTCCTCTCCATGGCCGTGCTGGCCATCGCCGCGCCGCTCGCGATCGCCGCCCTCATCCGCGGTGGCGAAACAGCCGCCGCCGCGGGCATGGAGAGCCGCGCACCCGCAATCGTCGAACACTGCCTCGCGGAAATCACCAGCGCCCGGGCCGCAGGGTCGCCCCATCTGCCCAAACTCCTACCCGGCCAGGCCTTCGGCATCGAAGAAATCCTCTCCCTCGCCTTCCGCCGCGACGGCTCGCTGATCGGCCCCGCCAGCAGCGCAGACTACGAGGCTGGGCTCGACGGCGACGCTGCCTTTCTCGTCCGCCTCCAAGGCCGATCTCAGCCGGCGCGCCCCGGATTTCCGGCCTTGTTGAGGATCGATCTAAGCCTCGAACACCCCGCGACCGCCCCTCGGGATCGACGCCGCAACAAAAGCTTTCACACGCTCCTGCCATGATTCGCCGGGGATTCACGCTGCTGGAACTGATGGTCACCATGGCCATCGGCGGCCTGCTCCTCGTCCTCGCCGCCAGCATCCTCGGGCAAGCGGGTCGGACCTACACCCGCGGCAGCGATGGCATCGCAGCGGAACGCGAAGCCCGCGCGGCACTCGCCCTGCTCAGTGACGATCTGGCGCAAGCGATCTGGCACACTGACAGCAAGTTTCTTTCCAGCGACAACCACGGATGGCGGCAGGACGAACTCGGCCTGCTCTCCCTGCAAGCCCCCGATGCCCAATCCACCACGGGCCGCAACGGCGACCTCTGCGCGGTCCACTACCAACTCCGCGATCTGACCCTAGGAAACCAAGTCGTCCGATGCCTGACACGCGGTTTTCACGACAGCGGTACCGTCTTCCCCGCTCTAACAGAAAAGTCGCTGCCATCGCTCTTCGCGCCTCGGGATCAGGACGAACCGCTGGCCTTCGGTGTGGTCGCTTTCGAGGCCCACGCGCTGGTCCGCGAAGACGATGGCGAGCTGCGCGACTGGCCCCCCGACCCCACCCGCACCCGAGGGCCGGACTTTCTCCGGATCCGGCTCGTCATCGCCCGCCGCGACCTGCTGGCAAAACTCACCCGCTCCGCCGACTGGGACGCCCACCGCTTGCTCGGCAACTCCTCGAGCGCCGCGAATCATCCGCAGCTCGAAGTCCACGAATCCCTCCTCCGCTTCGGCCATCATGACTGAAAAAGCGCGCCAAGCTACCCGGGGCTTCACCCTGCCCGTCGTGATGGTCGTCACCGCCGCCCTGCTGACCCTGGCCATCGGCCTGCTCGCACTGACCGGCATCGAGCGCCGCAGCGCCCTCTCGTTCTCCGATGCCAAACGCGCCGAACTTGCCGCCCGCGCCGGACTCGAGGAATTCCGCGCTCTTCTTCGGACTGAGACCGCGAACGACGATTTCCTGATCGTCGCCGCCGACACGTCCGCCAACGACGCGGCCGATGCCTCACAACTTTTCCTCGTTCGCGGCAAAGGCGGGCCCACCCCCAGCTACCGCCACCTCCCCCTCTTCAGCAGCAGCATCCTTCCCGAACCTGCGACCTCTGCCAAACCCACGGCCATCCCTGCCAGCAGCGACCAAAGCGCTGTCATCCAAGCCAGGCCCGGCCTTGCCGACCCACGCGTCGACTGGTTATCGATCCGCGACGAAAACGGTCGCAGCGTCGCGCGCTACGCCTACTGGGTCGAGGACTTGCAGGGGAAAATCGATGCCCACCGCGCCGGCAATAACGTCGGACCGAACCTCACTCACCACCGCGATCCCTGGCCCATCCCCGCCGCCAATCACCCACCCCCAACACCACAGCCAGACCCGATCGCCATCCACGTCCTCGACCCCGCCGCCACGGAGGATGGCGACGGCAGCGTCTTCGCAAAAATTTCCGCTGGCCGCGAGCACATGCTGTCTCCCGACTCCATCCTCGGTGCCATCGGCCACCCAGCACCCATCGCCCGCGATGCCCAGGGCCGACCGCTCGACCCACTCAGCGCCAGCTTGGAAAACCACAGCAGCCCCGTCATCCAGCCCTACGAGGAAGTCCCCACCGTGCCCTTCGCCTCTGGCATTTCCGCCACGGCCGCCGGCCGCCCGAAGCTCGACCTCAACGCCCTGCTCGCCAAGCCACGCCGCGAAGCCGTCGATGACTTCGCTGGCTGGATCGACCGCGCGCTGCCCGACTTCCGCCAACGACAAGGCGGCTTCCCCGACGACTACCTCCGCACCCTCGCAGCGAATGCCCTCGACTACGCCGACGCCGACACGGACCCGACCATCGCCACCGGCAGCCATCGCGGGCTGGACGGACAACCGCTCGTCAGCGAATTCCTTATGTCCTTCCGCTGGGACGATGTCCTCCGCGAAAACGGCATCACTTACGCCATCTTCACCGTCGGCACCTTCGTCGAACTTTGGAACCTCAGCGATCAAAGGATCGAGGGCGACGCCCAGGTCAGCTTCGAGACCAAGTTCGACTTTCCCCTCGGCGCGAACCCCTCGGTCTCCTTCGAGCAAGCCTCCGTCGATCCCGCCGTCGCGACCCCGGTCGCCATCCGCAGCGATGGCTACCTGTGGCACCCGGCGCAACGGATCAGCCTCCAGCCGAACGAAATGCGGGTCATTCCCTTTCGCATCCGCCTGAAGATCGACGCAGGAGCCGGCACCTACCTCGGCAGCCCCCTGCAAATCTTCAGCGGAAACTACGATGGAAATAGTGGATACCAATTCCGCTGGAACGGCCGCGTTGTCGACCGCTCGCGCGGCCAAACTTGGAAAGTCGGCGGATCGCTGAACTACCCGAAAAACACCAAAAAAGAACCACGTCAGTTCGTGCGAGCCACCGTGCCCGCCCTCAGCCACGCCGCCGTGCCGTCCAACTTCGGCCCTTACCAAAACAATCCGGGCGACCCGCGGATGTCCTACTACCTCGGCACCCAACAAGCCCGCAACGACTACCCGGACAACTACAGCCCGCACCGCCGCAACGTCCGCTGGGGCACGATCTATCAAGCCGACCAAGCCCACAAACCGAAGCTCCACGGCCGCGTGCTGCCATCCGAATGGCCCGATGGCGGACACGATGCTCCCCACGGACCGCGCCCGACGATCCCCTCCGACGACCAGCGCCTCGCGCCCGACGATCCTTCCCTGCTCGCTGCCCTGCCCACCCCACGCCGCGAACTCGCACCCATGCGCATCTCCAACCTCGGACGCTTCACCAGCGCCTCCGAACTCGGACGCTGCTACGACCCCATCATGTGGCTACCCAGCGGACAAAGCGCCAGCGTCCCTTGGCCCGACATCAGCGACAGCTCCGCGCCGAGCCCCAACCACGGCGGAGGAAACACCCTGCGCATCGGTCGCCCGGAACACCCCCGCTTCGCCAAGCCCGGCCTCCACGCCGCTCATTTGCTCGATCTCTTCCACGCCGGAAACGCTCCCGACACCGGCATCCCCCTCGCAAAAATCCACGGCCACATCAACCTGAACACCGCCAGCCCCGATGCCCTGCGCGCCCTCGCCGCCGGAACCCTGCGCCAGGACCCGCTGCTCTCCCGCGAGACTTCCACCGAACACGAAAGCAGCACCCTGATGGCACGTCCCACCGAAGCCATCTCACTCGGTGCCCCCCGCCGCAAGATCGTCGCCGACCGAATCGCCGAAGCCCTGCTCCGATCCCGCCCCTTCACCTGCGCCGCGGAAATCGCAACCGCAACCGACCGCGACGGCATTCCGATCTTCGGCAACCGCAGCACCTATCCCGAAGGCAGCTCGATCCAGTGGACCGACTCCGCCGCCGAAGAAATCTTCGCCCGCGTGCAGGACTCCGCCACCTTGCGCTCTCGCAACTTTCGCATCTGGATCATCGGCCAAGCCCTCGCCCCCGCGGCCCGTGAAGACCAGCCCCCCAGCGTCCTCGCCGAGTCCCGCAAAGTCTTCACCGTCTTCGCCAAACCGACCCGCCGCGCCGACGGCAGCATCGATCCCGCCCGCTACCAACCCCTAGTGACCCATGAAAACGCTTTCTAACAGAATCCTTCTCCAAGTCGCCCTGCTTCTTCTCCATTTCTTCCCGCTCAGCGCCCAAGAGATGCCCGAGCTCGGCTTCATCCGCTTCGTCAACGCCGTCTCACCCGGCAGCGGCCAAGTCCACCTGCACGTCAACGGCCGCGACCTCTTCCCCCAAGGCTACCAACTCGGCCAACGCAGCGGTGGCATCGGCCTGCCCGCCGGAACCCAGAAAATCCGCATCACCCGCGATGGGGTGGACGCCGGGGAAAGCGCTCTCACTCTCAGCACCGGCGAGACCGTCAGCCTCATCGCCTTCGCCGAAAAAATCCCCGCCGAAAAAGATACGCCACCCCACTGGACCATCAAAATCCTCCGCCTCAAACAACGCGACGCCGCCCGCGGTTTCCGCCTCACCGTCATCAGCGTCGCCAGCGAAGCGGAAACCCTCTTCACCACCAGCCGCGACGGAGCAGCAGCACGGGAAACCGGGCGCGTGAAACGGCTCATGACCACCAGCATCGACCTCGGTAAAAAGGCCGCCGACGTCGGGCTTTATCTGCGCGATGCCGAACAAGCTCTCTGCTACTTTCGCCCCGACGCGGCAGGTAATTACGTCGTCGTCCTCTACGAAGACACCACTGGCGGCATCAAGGCCCTGTCCTTTCACGATCCGAAATTCGTGATCGCCTCCTGAAACGGGGGGCCCATTGACTCCGCCAGCCAGTCGCCCGAAACGATCCGCCCAGCCTCCTCCACCGGTCCCGTCCATTCGTAAGCCCACACAGGCAAAGTCCCGCCACTCTCGGTGAGGAGCACGTCGACCCGGACCCGCTGGTATTCCGGCCCCTCAAAGGCATCGAGTTCCGCCAAAAGCTCAGGACCCACACGGAAGACATCACCGCGCACCCGGCCGCTGCCACGGACCCAGCCCGGATACCAAGAAATCCGGTAAAGCCGCCCCGCCACCTCCCCGGCCCCGCACCACTCCGCGCCCTCCATTCGGAAGGCGTTCGAAGCACCGGGACGCAAGGTGCCGTAAACAAAAACCCCATCAGACCCGGTATCCGACCTCATCGTTCAGGAAGAGCTTCAAGTCATCGAGCCCCTCTTCCAACTCCGCCGAAATCGGAATCACCCGCACCTTCGGGAAACGCTGCTGAAAGACCTTCAAATTCTCCTCGGCCCCCTCGACGTCCATCTTGTTCGCCACCACGATCCACGGGAAACGACCCAACTCCTCGTCATACTCGTTGATCTCTTTGCGCAGGATCCCAAGGTCGGAGATGGGATCGCGGCCCTCGCTGCCCGCCATGTCGAGGACGAACAAAAGCACCCGGCAACGGGTGATGTGACGCAGGAATTCATGCCCCAAGCCGCGGTTTTCGTGGGCACCCTCGATCAAACCCGGAATGTCCGCCACCGTGCAACGGCGGAAACCACCGAACTCCACCACCCCGACCATCGGCTGAAGGGTGGTGAACGGGTAGGCCGCAATCTTAGGCTGCGCATGCGACAGCTTGCTCAGCAAGGTCGACTTCCCGGCATTCGGGAACCCCACCAAGCCGGCATCGGCGATGCGACGCAACTCGAGATAATACACCCCCGACTCACCTTCCTCTCCCGGCGTCGATTCCGTCGGCGTGCGATGCGTCGGCGTGGCGAAATTCGAGTTTCCCAGGCCACCTTGGCCACCTTTGCAGAGGACGAACCGCTGGCCGTATTCGGTCAAATCGGCGACAGGATCGAGGTCGATCCCCTCGTCACCGCGCTCGAACTCGACCGCTTCCTGCACCGTCGTCGCATTGCTCTTATACACGACCGTGCCCGGCGGGACTTTGGCGATCACCGTGTCGCCTCCCTTTCCGGTCTTGCGCACGCCACCGCCATTGACGCCCTTCTTGGCGATCAACTTGGGATCGTAGTGGAACTGCCGGAGATTGTCGGTCGAAGGATCCACCACCAGGATCACATCGCCCCCCTTTCCACCGTCGCCGCCATCCGGACCACCGCGAGGCACGAACTTTTCGCGACGGAACGACACAGCGCCGTTCCCGCCGTCGCCAGCCTTGGCGAAGATGCGGATGTGATCGATGAACATGGCGGAAATAAATGCGGAAGACGCTCAATGCGCCAGCCCGCACCTTCTCGTCCAGCCATTTCGCGGAACCCAGGTCGGCAATCAAGGAGCTCCCGAGAACTTCACCTCCCCGACCGCCTCCGCGTTGCGGCGCTGAAAATTCCCACCCGCCCAGCCGTAGACCCGATTCCCGCTGGCGAAACTCCCCGAGCCGCGTCATTTTCCCGCCCGATGAACGAGCCTGCGATCGACTCTCCCATCCACCTCCAAGGGAAAATCCTGCTGGCGGAGCCGTCCTTGCACGATGGCATTTTCGACCGCTCCGTCATCCTCCTCGCCGACCACAGCACGGAAGAGGGCGCTTTCGGTCTGATCCTCAACCAACCCACCGGCCATCATGTCGGGGATTTCCTGAAGGAGAAAGCCTTCGACCCACTGAAACACATCGCCGTCCATCTCGGCGGACCCGTCTCCCGCGAACACCTGACCTTCTCTGCCTTCTGCTGGTCGGACGACGACCATTTGAAATGGCAGGTGCGAATCCCCGCCGAACAAGCCGTCGCATGCAGCCGCCAACCCGGCACCCTCGTCCGCGCCTTTGTGGGCTATTCCGGCTGGAGCGCCGGCCAGCTTGAAGACGAACTCCGCCGCAACACCTGGATCACCACCCGCCCGGATGCCACCCTCCTCGGACGCCCCCACGACCGCGATTTGTGGGCCGATATCCTCCGCGCGATGTCGCCCTACCATCGGATCCTCGCGGAATCCCCGCAAGATCCGCGCTCGAACTGAACCCCACCCGCTCCCTGTCCCTTGATTCGCCTCGCCAAGTCCGCCGCAGCGGCATAGACCCGCCCCAGCCGTGGCCGATACCCAGACCCAGTTTTTCACCCTCCCACAGGGACCCTTCCGCCTCCGCGAAGGCGGCGAGCTGCCCAGCGCGACGCTTGCCTACGAGTGCTGGGGAGAGCTGAATGCCGACGGCTCGAACGCGATCCTTCTCTTCCACGCGCTGTCCGGCTCCCACCACGCCTGCGGCCACACGCCGGCCATCCCGGGCACCGGCCAACTCTGGCAGCCGGAAATGCAGGACGGCTGGTGGAACGAACTCATCGGCCCCGGCAAGGCGCTCGACACCTCGCGATACTTCGTTATCTGCGCCAACTACCTCGGCGGCTGCTACGGATCCACCGGCCCGGCATCGATCAACCCAAGCACCGGCAAAGCCTACGGTTCCTCCTTCCCCAACGTCACCGCAGCCGACCAAGCGGAACTCCAAGCCAGACTGCTCGACCACCTAGGCATCGGCAAACTCCACGCCACCATCGGCCCCTCCGTGGGCGGACTGCTCGCGCTGACCTTCGCCACCCGCTTCCCCGACCGCGTCAAGCACGTGATCTCCATCGCCGCGGGCTACAAGACCACCGTCCTCAACCGACTCATCCTCTTCGAACAGATCCTCGCCATCGAAAACGACCCGCATTTCAACGGCGGTGACTACTACGACGGCAGCGGCCCGCTCTACGGCCTCGCGCTCGCACGCATGATCTCGCACAAGACCTTCGTCCATCTCGACGCCATCGAACGCCGAGCCCGCCAGGACGTGGTCCAGTCCGACGACATCCTCGCCTGGTACCGCGTCCGCGACCAGTTCCAGAGCTACATGCTCCACCAAGGGAAAAAGTTCACCAAACGATTCGACGCCAACACCTACTTGCGGATCATCGACATGTGGTCCCGCTACGACGGCGCCCACGAAGGCGATGCCGCCTCGCCGGAAGAACTGTTCTCGCGCTGCGCCGCCGCCGGGCAAAAGTGGCTCGTGTTCTCGATCGATTCCGATTTCTGCTTCTATCCCGAAGAGCAGACCGAACTGGTGAAGCACCTCGAACAGGCGAAGGTCAACGTCATGCACCTCACCGTGCACTCCGACAAAGGCCACGACTCCTTTCTGCTGGAGCCGGACTTCTACACCCCACACATCGCCTGGGTACTCGGCCAAGCCTAGCCTCGGACCCGCCAAACCCCGGACAACTCGCCGAAGCGGAACGAGGTCCCGCTCTCATCGACCTTGCCGCAGCGGAACCAGCCGCCATCAAAATCGGCCCACATCGCCGGACAGGGATTCATGAAGGCCCCCAGATTGACCACCAACCTGCCACGCCTGTGCCAGATCCCAGCACGGTGGAAATGACCCTTCACCACGATCTCCGCCCGCGGGAAATAGCGCTCGGCGAAGGCCGCCGCGGCATCCGCCTGGGTTGCCCAAACCCGTAGCATTTCGAGGGCGCGACGCGGCGGTCGCACGGCGTCAAAGGCCCGCTGCCACAGGTGCTTGCCCCGCGGATACTCGCCGGCTCGTAGCAGCAGGGCCATCTCGCGGGCCAGCACGATCCTCGCCGCCGGATCGCCGATCACCTCCTGATAGCGCTCCCACAAGGCACCAACCCGATCCTGCCGCGTCAGCGCCTCGCGACTCCACGGCGAACCATCGGGAAAAACCGCATCGCCATGCGTCACCAAAATCCGCCCGCCAGCCAGCTCCGCCCAGCCCGGCCCGGGCCAGCCGGGATCATGATTGCCCGAGAGAAACACGGGCTCGGCCCCCTCTTCCGCGCAGATCCTCTCGAGATCCGCCAGCATCGATCCCGACCGCTCGCGAAACAACCTCGCCAGCTCCTGCCACGTGTCGCCATTGAAAATCACCCGGCCCGCCCCGGCGATCAGCGGACGCAGTTGCTCCGCCGACTCGATCCGCGACACCCGGTGCCCCAAATGCAAGTCGGACAAAATGCGAACGAGCGAACTCATGCCTTCGCCAACCCCCGCTGGCGGACGGCTTCGTAAAGACAAACACCTGCGGAAACCGACACGTTCAAACACTCCACTTTCCCCGCCATGGGCAGCTTCGCCAGGAAATCGCAGTTTTCCTCGGTCAGCCTCCGCATCCCTTTCTCCTCCGCACCCAGCACGATCGCCAGCGGTCCCTTCAGATCGAGTTCATAGAGCAGCTTGTCCGTGTGATCGGTGGTACCGACGATCCATACCCCGGCCTTCTTCAACTGCTCCATCGTCCGCGCCAGATTCGTCACCTGCACGAAAGGAACGTGATCCGCCGCTCCCACCGAAATCCGCCGAACCGTCTCCGTGATGCCCACCGCCTTGTCCTTCGGCGCGACCACCGCGTGCACTCCCGCCCCATCCGCGGTGCGCAGGATGGCACCCAGATTGTGGGGATCCTGCACGCAATCGAGAATCAGCAGGAAGGGAACCGGCGTCTCCGCGACGATCCTCGCCAGGTCGTCCTCGTCGAGGGCGGGCGCGGACGACGTGTTCTCTTCAACCTTGCGGACGTGGCGGTTCTCGCGGGCCTCATGCTCGCGGCGGCGGGGCTTCATGGGCGGCAGCATGGAAAGCCAGCGCCCACCGCTCAAGCCCCGTTCTCCAGCGCGTGCTCGTTGCTATCCTGAACCAGCTCCTCCTCATGACGCCGCAAGGCCTCCGGCGTCAGAAGTTTCACCCGGATGTCCTCGAACAGAGCATACACGCAGGGCACCAGCAGCATGGTGTTGAACAGATTGACCAAGCCACCAAAGGCCAGGCTGACCGCCATCGGGATCAGGAACTTCGCCTGCACGCTGGTCTCGGTGATCATCGGCACCAGCCCGATGAAGCTGGTGACCGATGTCAGGAAAATCGGCGTGAAGCGCGCCCGTCCGCCGCGCAGCACCGCCTCGCGCACGGTGTGACCCTCGCGCCGATAGCGGTTCATGAACTCGACCAGCACCAAGCTCTCGTTGATCACCACCCCCGCCAGCGCGATCACCCCGATGATGCTCATGACACTGAAATTCATGCCGAACAGGATGTGCCCCAGCACCGCGCCGATCATGCCGAAAGGAATCACACTCATCACGATCAGCGGCTGGACGTAACTCCTCAAAGGCAAGGCGAGGACCATGAAAATCCCGCACAGGGCCAGCACGAAGCCTTTGGAAAGATCCGACACACTCTCCCGCTGGTCTTTCTGCTCGCCCTGAAAACCCCACATCACCGAGGGGAAACGCTGGCTCATCCGCGGGAAAACGTCCGCCTTCATCCACTCGACCACCTCATTCGCATTGGCGTTCGGATTGGTGCGATCGATGTCCGCGACCACGTTGATCGAACGGAAGCGATTCGCCCGCCGAATCACCGCGTAGCCCCGTCCCTCCTCGGCCACCGCCACCTCGCCGAAGGGAATCTCGGCCCCCTCGCCGCTGCGGATTCTCATGTCGGAAAGGTTCTGCAAACTACGACGTTCCTCGTACGGATAGCGGACATACACCCGCACCTCGTCGCGCCCGCGCTGGAGACGCTGGACCTCCTCGCCATAAAAGGCCTGCCGGACCTGCCGCGCGACGCCCTCCAAGCGCAGGCCGAGCGCCTCACCCTCGGGCGTGACCGACAGCTTCACCTCCCTCTTGCCGTCCAGATTGCTGTCGCCGATGTCGATCACCCCTTCCTGCGTCGCCAACTCGGCCTTCACAAACTCCGCCGCAGCGTCGAGCTCGCCCATGTCAGGCCCCGTCAATTCCAGGTCCACCGCGTTCCCACCGGCCGAGGTCTGAAGCTGGAAGGAAAGCTCCACCGCACCGGGAATCGGACCGACCCGCTTGCGCCATTCGGCAATGATCGCATCCGCCAACAACTCCGGACGATTCCGCGAGTCCGCCCCTTGCAACTCCACCGTCACCTCGCCGACGTTCACACCCTTCGGCGCACCCATGCTCAGCCCCGGCGTGTAAGGCTGCGAACCCACACTCGCGAGCAGGTGCTTGATGATCGGCCGACCTTTCTCATCACGAACCTCGCTCTGGATCGCCACCGCCGCTTGCTCGATCTTTCGGACCGCCGCCTCGGTCGTCTCCACCGGCACGCCATTCGGCAAGGTCAGCTTGGCACTGATGATCTCCGCCTCCACCCGCGGGAAGAACTCGAACTTCACCAATCGTCCGCTCGCCAACAAGCCGAGCACGATCAACAGCACCGCGGCAAAGGCCGCCACCGTCGCATGACGCCAGCGGATCAGCACCACCAAGAGCGGCCCGTAAACATTCTTCACAAAGCGATCGAGCGACGCCGCAATCCTCTGCTGAAGACGCAGGAAGCGACTCGGGTGATTCGGATCGACCGGCTTGAGATGCGAGAGATGGGCCGGCAGGATCAGATTCGTCTCGATCAAGGAAACGATCAGCACGGGAATGACGATCCACGGGATCTGCCGCCAGATGTTCCCACTCACCCCCTGCACGCCGAACATCGGCATGAAGGCGATCATCGTGGTAAAGACACCGAAGGCCGCCACACTCATCACCTCCCAGGTTCCACGCGGCGCCGCAAGATGGGCCGGCTCACCCGCTTGCAGGCGCTCGTTGACCCGCTCACCGACCACGATCGCGTCGTCCGTCACAATCCCCAGCACCAGGATGAAGGCGAACAGGGAGATCATGTTGATCGAGATGTCCCCGTGCGGCAGCGCGATCAAAGCGCCTGCAAACGCGATCGGAATTCCCAAAGCAACATGGAAGGCCAGTGCGGGACGAAGGAAGAGCGCGAGCGCGATGTAAACCAAGATGAAGCCCTGAAAGCCGTCGCCCAAGAGCAGCTTGATCCGCCCCTCCAACAGCACCGACTCGTCGTTCCAAATCTCAAGGTCCACTCCCTTTGGCACATGGGCCGCCTTCTCCGCGACGAACTCGCGCACCAAGCCCGCGACCCGCAAGGTATCCTCGTCCCCCGTGCGGAAGATGTTCAACACGATCGCCGGATGCCCGTCGTAGCGGGAGTAAAGATCCTCCTCCTTGAAACCGTCCACCACGGTCGCGACATCGGACAATTTCACCACGCTGCCATCCGGGCGGGTCAAGACGGTGATCGCCTCGATCTCCGGCGCCTCATACCGGCGATTCTGCGCGCGAATCAAAATCTCGCCCGCGCCGGTGCGAACCGATCCGCCGGGCAGGTCGATCGAAGTCGAGCGCACCGCGTGGGCGACCTGCTCGAAACTCAGTCCGTATTCTTTCAGCGTGTTCTCGGAGACCTCGATCGAAATCTCATGATCACGCACGCCCGCCAGCTCGATCTGGCTGATCCGCGCCTCGCCGAGCACCGCATCCCCCAATCGTCGCTTGAGCCGATCCCACGCGGTCTTCGGAGCACTGCCGCGAAAGGCCAACAAATCGTCACGGACATCATCCGCCAAGGCCCGCAGGGTCCGCTCGTCGGTGTCCGCGGTGACCGCAAGACTCATCACCTGATTCTTGATGAGCACGTCGGCGATGATCGGCTTCTCGACGCTCTCGGCGAAATTCTGGATCGCATCGACCCGGCTCTTCACATCATTGAGCACCTTGCGCACGTCTTTCCCGGCACTGACTTCGACCGTCACGAAGCCCATGCCCTCCGAACTGCTGGACGTCAGACGCTCGATGCCATCCAAGTCCTGCACCGCTTCCTCGATCGGCACACACACCCCCTTCTCCACCTCCTCCGGGGTGGCGTTCGGATAGGCCGTTTGGACCGTGATGAAATTCGACGAGATCTCCGGGAAGATCTCCTTCTTCAACTTGATCCACGTGTAGAGCCCGCCGATCAACAAGGCGGCCATCAGGAAATTCGCCGCGACCTTGTTGCGCGACCAAAAGAAAATAAGGCCTTTCATGGCGCGTCGGGCGATTCGTTGAGCGGCTTGCCGTCACGACTGACGACCTTCACCTCCATGCCTTCGATCACCGCTGTCAAAGCAGTCACGCACAACTGTTCGCCGTCCTCGATACCGCCGGAAACCAACACGTCGTTCTTCTCCGTCCGCAAGACTTTCACCTCGCGAGTGCTGACCATATGCCCCTCGCTTACCACCAGCACGCGATCGCTTTTTGCAAAGGCCCGCCGCGGCACGCGCACCAGACCGGGAATCACGCGACCCGCGATGACCGCGTGCACGAACTGCCCGGGCAAGGGCGCGTCAGGCATCCGCCCGTCGATCCGGGCGACCACCACGATCGAACGATCCTCCCGCCGAATCTCGCCCTCGCTGCGGTCGACCACCGCCTTCCAGGCGCGCCGCTCAGCACCCGACTCGCGGAGCACGATCTCCTGCCCGGCGAGGTCGAAGAATGCCGCATCCTGCCGCGGCACCGGCAAGCGGACCTCCAACACGTCGGTCGCATAAAACTCCGCCAAGCCCACACCCGGTGCCACGTGGGAACCAAGGTCGACCAGCTTGTGGCGCACCCGGCCATCGTAGGGCGCACGCAGCTTCGTCCGCTCCAAATCGCGCTGCGCCTTGTCCACCGCCGCCTGCGAAGCCTCCACCCGCGCCCGCGCCGCGGCGAGTTGCGGAACCCTCAAGACCAGATCGCTCGCTCGCCGACCCGGAGTCCCGATCCTCTCCCAATCTCTCCCAGCCTGCTCGGACTTCATCTCCTCCTGGGCCAACAACAAGCGGGCATCCGCCAACACCACCTCCGCCTGCGCCAGCGCGGCCTTGTAGTCGGCGGGATCGATCTCTAACAGCACGTCGCCCGTCTTGAAATTCCCGCCCGCCTCGAACTCTGGCGAAACCGCGATCACCGCGCCCTCCACTTCCGCCGCCGCGCGAGTCACGGTGGCCGGCTCGATCGTCCCCTGGGCCGGGATCTCCACCCTCAAATCCGCCTTGCGCGCCGTGACGGTTTCCACCTCTTGGAAAGGCCGCGGCGGATTCGCCGGCAAGGGCGTTTTCTTCAACTTCGCCAACAGCACGCAGAGGGCAATCCCTCCGAGCAGGATGGCGACCGCGGCAAAAATGCGAAAACTTCGTTTCATGGAAAAAATTCAGGGATCGTGCAGAACCACATCGCCACCCAGAGCCAGATGAAGTTGCACCCGATTGGCCAGCAACTGACCCCGAAGTGCGACCCACGCCGCAGCGGCTGCCACCTCGCGATCCCGCGCCGCTAGATAGGTCAGCACGCCGCCCGTGCCATCGCGAAATTCCTCGTCGGCCCGCTGCGCTGCCTCGCGTGACAGCTCGACCGCCCGTGCCAGCTCGACCTCCTGCCGACGCAGATGCGCCTCGGCGACAAGCGCCTGCTCCACTTCGCCGAAAGCATCCAGCACGACGCGCTGCAAATTCGCTGCCGCCTCCCGCTCTTCGGCATCGACCCGCTGAACCCCCGCACGCAGTTTACCCCCCTGGAAAAGCGGCTGCGTGAGCCCCGCACCAAGCGACCAGACACCCGCCGAACTGCCTAAAATCTCGCCCAACTCATCGGTCGCGCCCCCCAGCCCGCCGCTCAGCCGGATGCTCGGATAAAGCGCCTTCGCCGCTTGCTCGGACCGACGCCCCGCCGCCGACAATCGACGCTCCGCCGCCAGCACATCCGGTCGCCGCAAGAGCAACTCGGAAGGCAGGCCCGCCGGCGGAACCGGCGGCAATTTCGGCAAACGCGCCGAACCCGCCACGTGACCAGAAGGATAGCGACCCAAGAGCAATTCCAACTGCCGCAAAGCGCGCTCACGCTCGCCCCGACGACGCTCCAGCTCCGACTTCGACGCCGCCCATTCCGTCTCGCTCAACCTCACCTGCGCCGCCGATCCCCCATCATCGGCGATCGCCCGCTCAAAGCGCTCACGCACCAAAAGCGCCGCCTCCGCTCGCGACTTCACCGCCCGCTCCGCCAAAACCACCTGCTCGTTCGATTCGGCCACCGCCAACCATGCCTTCGCGACCTGCCCGGCGAGCGATGCACGCAGCGCCCGATCCGCCTGCAGTCCCGCTTCGGCATCTGCTCCCGCCGCCTCCGCTCCGGCACGGACCCGACCCCACAAATCCAGTTCCCACGCCGCGTCCAATGACACCCCGAAACTGCGACTCGTTGACGAACCTCCCCCCCCGGGCAAGCCGATGAAATTCTGCTTCTGTCGGATCGCCTGCGCCCCCGCGCCCAGACTCGGAAAACGGTCCGCTCCAGCCCATTTCGCCAGCGCGGCAGCCTGCTCGACCCGCGCCGCCGATGCCTTCAAAATCGGGTTCGCCCGCTGTGCTTCATCCACCAGAGCCACCAAATCGCCACCGCCGATCCCTCTCACCCAGTGCTGGTCCACGCCCGACCTTGCCTCCCGGGTCGCCGACCAGGCCCCCGGCACCACCCCCGCCTCACCCATCCGCGAAAGCGGCGAACGCACGGCACAACCAACCCCAAAACCAGCCATCGCCAGAACACACGCGCGGAAGAAATTCATGCCCGGATCGCTCAAAACGAGAATTCCACCTGCGGCCCCTGCGACCGCGACTCTTCGCGCGGCTCATCCGCCCCCTGCCGCATGCCCGCCGCCGCGAAACGAATGAAACGCGACAAGGTTTGCTCGATACCCGGCGTACCGGAATCCCCGCCCGAAACCCGCTGCAAGGTATCGGCCTGCGCCATCGTGTGAATCATCGCACCCGCCATCAGGTGCATTCTCCACCAGATCTCCTCCACCGCCAGGCCTGGCAGCGATTTTGCAAAGGCTCGCTGAAAGCGCCCCATCACCGTCACGAAAAGAGCCTCCACCACCGGCGGCAACTCCCCCCCTTGCTGGCCAAACATGCGGCCCATCAGCTTGAAGAATAATTTCTCCGACAACTCCGAACGCCGGACCTGCGTCGCAAAGGGCCGCACGAAGGCATCGAGCACTTCTTCCACCGGCAGCGCCTTCCCTCCAATTTTCCGCTCCAGCGCATCCAAGCGCGCCAGCCGCTCCTCGTTGACCGGATTGATCTGGCGCGCCATGACCAAGGCCAGCAAACCCTCGCGACTGCCGAAATGGTAGTTCACCGCCGCCACGTTCGCACCCGCCCGGGTCGTAATGTCGCGCACCGAGACCCGATCAAAACCCTCGTCCGCGAATAAGGCCTCCGCGGCCTCAACCAGCTTCTGCTTGGTGCCCGCCTTCGAATTTCCCGCAACCGCGCTCATGCCCGGAAACGCTTGAGCCCACCCTCGGAGCTGTCAAACGATTGATTCAATTTTACCCGGTTCGCTCCACACAATCCATTATCATCCAAATGCTTGCGCACTTCCGAAAAAGCCCGCGGAAGCTGCCTCCACCGCTCCAAAAACCACGGGAGACCGAAAGAAATCTCAAGCCCGCCTGATCCGCACGTGGCCCGGACCATCCGGGCCACGTTTCGAGAAAATTCGGCCGCTCTCCTGTAAGCCGGATTCTGTCCCTCCCGCCTGCGCGGGATTGGGCGATCATTTCTCTCCCCGCTTGCGCGGGAGCCCGCTTGCGCGGAACTGCGACTAATACCCGGGGATACGACGGGCGGGCAACCCTTCCCCTGTTCTGTCTTGCACCACGCGGGGTTTACCGTGCCACGCCGGTTGCCCGGACGCGCGGTGGGCTCTTACCCCACCCTTTCACCCTTACCTGATCCCTCGCGGGCCATCGGCGGTTTGCTCTCTGCTGCACTGTCCGTCCAGTGGCCTTGACGCCACCGTCCCCCTCTTTCGAGAGGCGCGTTGCCCTGCGGTGTCCGGACTTTCCTCGACCTTGCAAGCAAGACCGCGATCGCCCGGAGAGCGGCAGGGAAAAGCTAAGCACGGAACTTCCTCCTGAGAAGAGCCAAGTGACAAAAAGACGGAGGCTCCAAGCGTTCCGGCGCCCCCGCCGGCAATCTCAACCGATCCAAAAGCAATCCACCACGAACCACGCCAGCATCGCCACACCGATCACAAGCCTGATGCCCATCCCGGCGACCGTTCCAAGCACCGACCCGACGCCAGAACTCGCGGCAGGCTTGAACTCCTGTTTGGCAAAAAACTTCTCGAAAGCGAAGGCCCCGACCAGCGGGCCGAGGATCAAACCGAGGGGAAAGAAAAACATTCCCACCAAGCCACCCACGACAGCGCCGCACGCACCCCAGCGCGTCCCGCCGAACCAACGCACCCCAGCCGCTCCCGCTGCAAATTCGAATATCTGCGAAAGCACCATCAACACGCCGAGAACCACAAAAGTCCACCACTCCATTCCCGATGCCTCCCGCCCCAACATCAGCCGGTGCGCGATCGCTGCGAACAAAAGAATCAAATGCCCCGGCAGGATCGGAATCAGACAACCCAGAAACCCCAGCACCAGCAGACCAATGGTCACGGCCCACGCCAAACCGCTGCCGGCCAGCCCCAACCACTCGCTATTCACTTCCATCATCGTGTCTGAAAGCTAAAGCCACCGCCTCCAGGGTCCAGCGATTCCCTCATGCAAAACCCAGGATCCTTGGGGGGAATTTGACAAATGATCCGGGGAATCGCTGTAATGCGGCGCTTCAAGACGCCACGCACCCCGGATCATGCACCTTTCCCTCGCCACACTCGCCCTGGCCGCCGCTCTGCCCGCCGCCGCCGCACCTTGGTACGAAGAAATGCAAATCGGCCCGGCCTGGAGCAGCTCCTTTGCCGGGACCTTCGATGGTCAGAAGAAAATCGCAGCCATCAAGGGCATCTTGGTCGACCTCGGGGATGGCAACCGCGCCCTCTTCGACACCGAGACCCTGCGCGTGGTCACCGCTTACAAGGGCGGCGTGCACTGGGCCAGCACCCCTTGGACCGGCGTGCACGGCGACTTGATCCGAGTCGCCAACGAGCAGAATTTCACTTTCAACACCGCCAACGGACCCGGCTGGGCGGACGAGCAGGGCAGCTTCGATGACAAACGCCCGGCAGAATTCGGCGGCAACATCACCCACGCCCAGTTCAAAGGATTCTACCGCCACGGCTCGCGCATCGTCTTCGAATACACCGTCAACGGCACCCGCGTGCTGGAACACCTGCAAGCAACACCCGGCGGATTGGTCCGCCACTTCGAGGTCGCAGCACACGACAAGCCGCTGATGCTCCTTGCCGCCGATGATTCCGCCGATTTCACGGCCGCCGCCGACAGTGCGAAATCCGCTGCCGGCCTCTCCATCGCCACCGGCGGCAGTGGTGCCGTCCTCAGCGCCGCATCCGGCAAGGCAAGCCGGCTGATCGCGACGCTGGCTCCCTCCGACAAGCCCTCCTCCTTCACCCTCTCCTATGCCCGCGGCAGCGAGGCCAAATCCACAGAACCGCTCAACGTCGTCGAGGCGACCAAAGGCGGCGAAGGAATCTGGAAGGACATTCTGACCACCAAGGGCAAGCTTTCCACCGACACGACCTCACCCTGGGTCACCGACACGCTCCAACTCCCGATCGACAATCCCTGGAAATCGAACCTGCGCTTCGGCGGCTTCGACTTCATCGACGAAGACACCGCAGCCCTCGCCTCTTGGAACGGCGACGTCTGGATCGTCAAAGGACTCAAGGGAGATCTCTCCAAACTCACCTGGAAACGCCACGCTGCCGGTCTCTTCGAAACGCTCGGGCTGAAAGTCGTCGACGGCAGCATCTACGTCCAAGGCCGCGACCAAATCACCCGATTGCACGACCTCAATGGCGACGGCGAGGCGGACCACTTCGAATGCTTTTTCAACCAAGTCTCGGTGTCCCCCAACTTCCATGAATTCGCCTTCGACCTCCAAACCGACAGCGACGGCAATTTCTACTTCTCCAAAGCCGCCCCCGTCCGCAGTGGCGGCCGTGGCTTTGACCCGATCTACCCGCACCACGGCACCGTCCTGAAGGTCGCCAAGGATGGCTCCAAGGTCGATATCGTGGCGACCGGACTGCGCGCTCCCGGTGGACTCGGCATTGGCCCCAACGGCGAAATCACCACCGGCGAAAACGAAGGCACCTACCAGCCTTGCTGCAAAATCAACTTCATTACCAAGGATCAGGCCCCCGCCTTCTTCGGCACGGAAGCCAGCCGCCAGCAGCTCAAGGACGCCCCCTACACCGAGCCGCTCTGCTACCTGCCGATGGACGTCGACAATTCCAGCGGATCCCAAGTCTGGGTGCCCAAGGGCCATAACGGATTCGGCCTCCAAGCCGGCGAAATGCTGCACCTTTCCTACGGCAAGTCATCGGTCTATCGCGTGCTGCCCGCCAGCAACGGCGACACCCTGCAAGGCGGCGTCGTCAAGCTGCCGATCCAGCTCGCGTCGTCCGCGATGCGCGCTCGCTTCCACCAGGACGGCTCGATGTATCTGCTCGGCTTCCGCGGATGGCAGACCAACGCCGCCAGCGAATGCGCCTTCCACCGCGTCCGCTACACCGGTGCCCCCACCCTGCTGCCGGAAAAGATGGAAATCACCGCCAAAGGGCTGCGGCTTCACTTCAGATCCAAGCTCGACGAGGAACTCGCCAATGATCCGGAAAGCTACACCGCCCAGCGCTGGGACTACGTCCGCGGCCCGCAGTACGGCTCCGGCGAGTTTTCCGTCGACCACCCCGACGCGGAAGCCCGCAAGCAGGCATTGGAGAAGGAATCGCAGTCCCATCGCCAACGCGACAACGTGGCCGTCACCGCTGCCCGCTTGCTCGACGACGGCAAAACCGTCGAACTCGAGCTGGATGGCCACAAGCCCTCGATGCAGCTCAAGCTGAGCTGGGATCTCGAAGACCTCGACGGCGGAATCCTCCAAGGTGACCTCCACGCCACCGTCCGTAAGCTCGGCTCCTGAACGCCCCCTCATGAGAGCCCTCCTCCTGCTCGCTCTTCTGGGCGGCATCGCCCACGCCGAGCTTGTCGCCCGGTTCGAGTCCGGCGCGGAAAAGGACCAGCGCGCCGATCGACTGCCCGCCCTTCTCGTCCTCCCCGGCGAGGCCCCCACGCCCTTCCTCGCGGCCGGCGAATTCACCGTCACCTGGTCCGGCACCCTCACCCTGCCCGCCCGCCAGCGCCTCGTCTTCTCCTTCGATGGCGAGGGCGATGCAAAGCTTTACGTCGGCGGCAAAGAATTGCTGAGCGAATCCGGCACCCTTGGTCAGGCCCGATCCAAAAGCACCCGCCTGAAACGCGGCGAGCACCCGATCGAAATCCACTACCGCTCCAAGCCCGACGGTTCCGGACGCTTCCGCCTGTTCTGGGAAGAGCGTTCCTTCCCGCGCCAAAGCATCCCTGCCACGGCCTTCAAGGCGGACGTCCCAGCCGACCCCGCCCGTCATGGACGTCAGCTCTTCGCCCGCCACCACTGCGCAAAATGCCATGTGCCGGCCGATGGCTTCGGCCCCTCGCCGATGGCCGAACTCCTAGAACTCGGCCCCCTGCTGCCCGCCACCGGCTCGCGGCTGAACGAAGACTGGCTCGCCCGCTGGATCGCCGATCCCGCCGCCCTCCGTCCCCAGACCCGAATGCCCGCGCTGGTCGATGCCTCGACACCGGAGGGCCGCCAGCAGGCCGCCGACCTCGCCGCTTGGCTGATGACGATGAAAATCGGCGACACCCCGCCCCCTCCCGACCCAGCCCTCGCACTCAAGGGCGGCGAGCACTTCCACCGCCTCGGCTGCGCCGCCTGCCACAGCCTCCCCGGAGGCACGCCCGATCCCGCTCGACTCTCGCTCGACGGCGTGGCCGAGAAGTTTCAGCCCGGCGCCCTGGCCGCTTTCCTGAAAAAACCCGACACCTGGTATCCTCACACCGGCATGCCCGACTTCGCACTCTCCGAGACGGAAGCGAACGAGATCGCCGCCTGGCTGCTCGATGCCTCCGGCAAGATCGAACGCAAACGCGACGCCTTCCCCAAAGGCGACCCCACCAAGGGTGCCGCCCACGCGGCCAAACTCCACTGCGGTTCCTGCCACGCCGGCCTCCCACTGGATCCCGCTGCCGCACCGCCGCTCGACGCGATCTTCACCAAGGACTGGAGCCGCCAAGGCTGCGCGGCTGAATCCACCAGCCCGAAAACCCCGCGCCTCAACCTTTCCTCAAGCGAACGCTCCGCCCTGCTCGCCTTTTCCCAAAAAGGCCGCAGCCCCCTCTCGCGGCACGTGCCAGCCGAGTGGACTAGCACCAAGCTCACCTCGCTGAACTGCACCGGATGCCATGGCATCGATGGCCAGACCTCCCTGCTCGACCGCGTGCACCCGGAATCCATCGGTCTCGTCGCCCATCTCGCGGACGAGAACGAAAAGCTCGATCAAACCCGCCCGCAGCTCACCTACATCGGGGAAATGCTCCATGCCTCCGCCATCGAGTCCATGCTCAACGGCAGCGCTACCCCTCGCCCGCGGCCCTGGCTGGACATGCGGATGCCCGCTTTCCACACCGATGCCGGCCTCCTCGCGCAAGGACTCGCCCGCCTCCACGGCGTCGTCCCCGGCAAGCCCGAGACTCCCACACCGGACACCGCACTCGCCGCCATCGGCAAATCTCTCATCGGTGCCGACGGCTTCGGCTGCACCACCTGCCACGGCGTCGGCCCGCTCAAGCCCAGCGCGGCCTTCGAAGTCCAAGGGATCAATTTCGCACAGAGCCACACCCGCCTGCGACGCGAATGGTACGACCGCTGGATGGACCACCCCGCCTCCGTCACCCCCGCCACCAAAATGCCCCGTTACAGCGAAAAGGGGAAATCCCAACGCCCCGAGCTCGGCGGCGATGCCGCCAAACAATTCGACGCTATCTGGCACTACCTCCAAAAGCCGGAGTAACGTGCGATGTCCCTCCTCGCAAGCAGCTGCCTGCTACCCGCTTCGGCCTTTGCATCCACCATGATGGCAACAGCTGACACTCTCTTCGGAGTCTCCTTGCTCTTCTGTGCCCTAAGTCGCCACCGCACCTAAAGCGCGACCCACCACTTTCTTCCTTGGACTGCTGCAGCCTGCTGCAGCTTTCCCGGAGCCAGCCTGCTGGCCCGGGCCCACCCCCGACAACACATCCCCGACAACACATCCCCGACAACACATCCCCGACAACACATCCCCGACAACACACCCCCGATAACACATCCCCGACAACACACCCCCGACAACACACCCCCGACAACACACCCCCGACAACACACCCCCGACAACACATCCCCGACAACACATCCCCGACAACACATCCCCGACAACACATCCCCGACAACACATCCCCGACAACACATCCCCGGCAACACATCCCCGGCAACACATCCTCGGTCATCACGTCACCCCCGCCAATCCCCCGCCTCCGCTGCCGCGGGTAAAGTGAGACTGCCTAGCAGTCAGTCCCTACCATTTCTCAATCCCCGACCCCCGACCCCCGACCACATCCCAGCGCTTGAGTCCTTGCCTGCCTCTCGCTTTCCAGCCCATAGTCCCGGCCATGCGCAACGCGCCCTTGGGCTTTTTCGATTCCGGCGTCGGTGGCCTGACCGTCGTCCGTGCTGTTCAGCAACTGCTGCCCGCTGAGGAAATCGTTTACCTCGGCGACACCGCCCGGCTGCCCTACGGCTCCAAGAGCCCGGAAACGATTCGCCAGTTCGCCCACGAAGACGTCCGCTTCCTGATCGACCGCGGCGTCAAGATGGTGGTGGTCGCCTGCAACACCGCCACCGCTCACGCCCTGCCAGCGCTCCAGGAACAGTATCGCATTCCCATCATCGGCGTCATCGAGCCCGGTGTCGAAGCCGTCCTCGCCGATCCCGCGGCACAGCGTATCGGTATCATCGCCACCCGCGGCACCGTCGGTTCCCACGCCTACCAGCACGAACTCGCCCTGCGCCGCACCGGCCTGATCATCCACGCCACCCCCGCCCCACTGCTGGTACCATTGGTCGAGGAAGATTGGCTCGATCACCCCGCGACCCGCGCCGCACTGCATACCTACCTCGATCCGATGCTCGACCGCGGGATCGATACCCTGATGCTGGCCTGCACTCACTATCCGCTCCTCATCCCCGTCTTGAGGGATTTTCTCCCCGACGGGGTCCGGCTCGTCGACTCCGCCACGACCTGTGCCGAGCGGGTCCGAGGTCGACTCAGCGAACTCGATCTCCTCACCGCGGCCGACAGCCCCGGAAAGCTCCAGATTCATCTCACCGACCTCTCCGAGCAGTTCGAAAACCTCGCCCGCCGCTTCCTCACCCGCTCACCCGGCCGAATCGAGCGGGTAAGCCTGTAACCCGGGAAATCCCGCCCCTCGATCGCTCGATTCGTCTCGGCCGAGCCACAAAAAAGCGGGAGACCCAAGACAGGCCTCCCGCTTTGAAAACTTGCCGGAAATCAACGACTGACAGTCGCTTCTTTCGGCGCACGGGACTTCAGTGCGTTCGCGGATTCGGTGGAAGCCCAGGCGCGGAAAGCCTCGTCCGTGATCACTTCCATCTGCCCCACCATGTTCCCGTGGCCCTCGCCGCAGAGCTGGCCGCAGACGACGCTGGTTTCAAGGGTCTTGTTCGGCGTGAACCACATCGGGAACTCTTTCCCGGGGATGGCATCCTGTTGGATACGCATCGGAACGATGGCGTAGTTGTGGATCACATCGTTGGCCGTGATGTTGAGGATGGCAGGACGCCCCTTGGCGACTTTGAGAATGGGCGAAGTGAAGTCGTCCTGGGCGTTGGGATCATTGAAATCAATCGCTGCATCGCTGTTGCTGGTGCGGATCAAAGGTTCAATCCGACCGAATTTCCCGTCTTCGCCGGGGTAATGATAGGTCCAGCCAAACTGCCAACCAATCACACGAACGCGAACGGGATCGAGCTTTTGAACCTGCTCCCAAGTGTCCGTCCGCTCCTTCCACAGGGGGAAGGCAAAGCCGAGGAGCAAAACCGCCTCGATGATCACCACCGCAATTTCCAAGTGGCTGGAAATGTGGTTGCGAACGCCGTGATAGGACGCCTTCGGGTTCGCCGAGGCACGGAACCGGATCAGGCAATAAATCAGGAAAATAAACCAGCCGATGCCGAGGGCGATCATGAACCAGTGGACCACATCGATCAGGTGATCCACGCGGCCGCCGTGGGCGGAGTAGTTTTCGGGGATGCCGAGGAATTTCGAGGGACTCATGAAAAGAAATCGTTAGCGGATGGAAGGGGACGAGGGGTCGCGAAGTTCGGGATCAAGCGAGGACTCACTGCGGCGAGCAAGACGCACCATGAAAAACACCACCCCTCCGAGCACCGGAAGGATCATTGCGAGAAGAAAGAAAATCGACCAACCCATCGCGTTGGTGTGGTCCTGAAAGCTCTTTGCGCAGGTGAGGCAGGCTAGAGATGGCAAGTCCATGGTCGATTACAGCACGATGTTGCGGACCTTCTTGTAGAAGAAAATCCCGTAAATGGGCATTACCACCGCGCCCACCGCGCTCACCATGCCAAGCGCGCTGATGATCGGGGTGCGATCCACCGCGAAGAAGAAAGCCCATGCGGCGAGGAGTGCGAAGAAAAGCGTGCTCACGGTCACGAAGACGATGTGGAAAGCTCGTAGCGACATGGCGTGGAAGGTTGCGAGGTGAATGGCAGAAGAAACAAGACGGACAGACCGACGAGCTGGAACGAACTATTTGGCAGTCTCGCTGCCCGGCACGCCATCGTTGAAGCCATTGTAGTGGATGGGATCCCACTTCGCCAGGCCGATGAGCACCGCCATGATGACGGCGAACACAAGCGCGCACCCGAAGACCCAATAGATGAGGCGCTTCTCATGGTTAAGGTGCATGAAGATCGCCGCCACCAGAGTGGCCTTCACCGACGCGATCGCCAGACCGAGAACCATGTCCCAGACATCGAAACCATGGCCGCCGATATCGAGAAAGGGCTGGGTGGCGACGAGAACGGTGACCACGGTGCCGACGAAAAGGACGGCGCCGATCAGCTTGTAGAGGCGGAGCGACTTCTGGATTGCTTCGGGAGAATCGGCCATGACTTGGGATACTGAAAACTTGGAATCGGGAAAACTGCGGAGGGCAGCCTCACATGAGGTAGAGGATCGGGAAAAGGAAGATCCAGACGAGGTCGACGAAGTGCCAGAACAGGCCTCCAACCTCCACCCGATTGGCCAGCCACTCGGGATTGCTGAGATACATCTTTTTGCCGCAGAAGAGGTAATAAGCCAACACCAGCGCGCCGCCGATCACGTGCAGGCCGTGGAGCCCCGTCATCGTGAAGTAGATCGCATAATAGGTATTCCAGGCGGGTGCGAACTTCGATGCGAAGAGGATCTCCTCACGCGGCACCGAAAGATGAGGGAAGGAGTGAGCAGCCTCGCGAACCTTGTAGTCAGGACCGAAGAACTCCTCCTTCAGGTCCTCCTTGACCTTGGGCATCGCATACTTGCCGGGGGTGATCTTGACCTGATCGATCGGAGTGGTCGCGTAGTAGGCCATTTCCTGCCAACCGATGCGGTATTTGTCCTTTTCCGTCGGCACACGGCCGTGGCTGGCGAGCTCCTTGGTGAGTTGGGCGAGCGCGACCTGCTGCTTGTCCCAAATTTTCTTGAGAGAAGGATTCTCCTTCAGCAGCCAGGAATTAGAGATCGCGACCTCGGGCGAGATGTTCTTCTCCTCCGCCTTCATGACGAGGTGGCGGAAGTCGATCGCGTCGACGTAGTGGAACACCATCGGACTTTCGAGGAGCTTGCCCTTGAGTGCGGTGCCATCGCGCAGCGCGCCGGAATCGGGAGCCTCCTGGATATCCCGCGGACGGAAATGGAAGGACGTGGCGGGCTCCACATTGAAGGCGATCGAGGCCTGTTCCGGCATCAAGCGATCCGTGATGGCCGCTTGATCGACGACCACGTTTTCAGCAAATTCCCAATCGCGCTTGCCCGGATTGGCCTCCTTCGCCTTGGCCCACTGCTCGCGAAGATTCTCAGTGCGGAGGGCGGCATTGTTGGCACGGGCGGCGAGATGCGCCCGCTTGATGGCATCGAGCAATTCGAGATCGAGCGCCCTACCTGCCGCGAAGACCACTTGCTTGCCGGGTTCGGACTGGAGTTCGAGCTTGGAAGCCAGAGTGATGGTTGCCTTCTTCTCCGCCGCGCGGGCGATCATCGCCTCGACCCAAGCACGCTCGTAGCGGACGCTGTTGAAAGTGATCGAAGACGCTTCAAAATTGATGACGTTCTCCTCGATTTTGGAGCCCTTGGCATCGGTCGCGAAATCGCTCTCCGCCGGGTGATCGCCGTGGCCGACGTGGACACCGTCCTTCACCTTGTAGCCAAGGTGACCTTCCACCACGGCGTAGTCTTTCAGCCGGAGGGCCTGGTGATGGAATTTCACGTAATACTCGATCCCCTTGAGCCCCATGAAAATCCCGGAGCAGGCAATCGTGATTCCCATGAAAATCTGGAAACGTCCCCACTGCCGCATCTTCAGCGCGGCCCACGCGAATACGACCGTCACCGAAGAACCGATCAGCACGAATGTATTGATCAGACCCGGTAGCACGGGAAGCGTCCGCTCCGGCCACGGGAAGTCGGCACCAAGACGGAGGAAGATGTAGGCGGAGAAAAAGCCGCCGAAGAGCATGACTTCCGACGCGAGGAAGAGCCAAATGGCGATCTTCGAATTGAAGAGGCCCGTGTCCTTGCGCGGGGTGACAATGTAGGGGATTTCCATGGGGAAAAAATCAGGGATCCGGCTTCAGCGTACTGAGGCTCAATGGGCGGACGGGGTGGTCGGTTTTTCGGCGGGCGCACTCGCGTCGCGCTTCGGCTCGATCCACTGCGGGAGGAAATCCTCGTCGCAATCGGGGCGGCTGTATTCGTAGGGACCGCGATACACGACCGGGTCCGTGACGAAATTTCCGTGGCCGGGAGGCGTCGGGGTCGCCCACTCAAGGGTCGTCGCGTCGTAGGGATTGTCGTTCGCAACCTTGCGGCCGATCTTCCAAGAGAAGAACAGATTGATCACAAAGGGGATCTGCGCGAGAGCCATCGCCCAAGCCGCCATCGACATGATGATATTGAGGTCGATGTGCTCGGCGACGGTCTGGCCGAAAACGTTGACGCTGTCCTTGGCCTTGGCGAGATAGGCATCACCACCATTGTACCAACGACGGTGGAAGCCTGCCATCCCCTGCGTGAGCATCGGGAAGAAGATCAGGTTCATGCACACCAAGCTGGGCCAGAAGTGCAGGTGAGAAAGGAAACCGCTCATGTGGCGACCGGTCACCTTGGGATACCAATGATACACACCGGCGAAGAGACCGAAGAGAATGCCCGGAGCCACCACGTAGTGGAAGTGTCCGATCACGTAGTAGGTGTCGTGCAAGTGCAGATCGACCAGGTTGAAGGCGAGCGGCAGGCCGGTCAGACCGCCGATGCCGAACATCGGAAGGAAGGCACAGGCCCACACCATCGCAGGGGTGAAGCGGATCGAGCCACCCCAGAGCGAGATGATCATCGAAGTGAGAAGGATCACCGAGGGAATCGAGATCAGCACCGTTGTCGTCTGGAAGAAGGTCGAAACCACTGGACCCATGCCGGTGAGATACATGTGGTGGGCCCAGACGATGAAGGACAGGAAGCCGAGGACGAGCACGCCATAAACCATCGACTTGTAGCCCCACAGAGGGCGGCGGGTATTGACCGGGATGATCTCCGCAACGCAGGCGATCGCGGGCAGGAGCAGCACGTAAACCTCCGGGTGGCCGAGGAACCAGAACAGGTGCTGATAGAGCAGCGGGGAACCGCCGCCGGAGAGATCCGCCAAACCTTCCTTCGCGGTGTAAAGACCGGAAGGCAGGAAGAAGGAGGAATGGGAGACGCGATCCATCAGCTGCATGATCCCCGCGGCTTCGAGCGGTGGGAAAGCGAGCAAGAGAAGAAAGCCGGTCACCAGCATGGCCCAAACGAAGAAGGGCATGCGCATCCAGGTCATCCCCCGGGCACGGAGGTTGATGATGGTGGTGATGAAATTGACCGAACCGAGGAGGGACGAAGTGATGAGCAGAACGAGGCCGATCAACCACTGGGTCTGGCCGGCAAGCCACTGATTGACGATTTGACCGTCAGCAAAACCGGCGAGTGGCGAGTAGTTCGTCCAGCCGGACTTGGCCGCGCCGGACTCCATGAAGAACGAGGCACACATCACCAAACCACCCACCAGATAGAGCCAGTAGCTCATCATGTTCAGCTTGGGGAAGGCCATGTCGACCGCACCGATCTGGAGCGGTGTGACGTAGTTGCCGAAGGCACCGAAACCGAGGGGAACGATGCCAAGGAAGACCATGATCGTGCCGTGCATGGCACCGAACATGTTGTAGGTCTCGCCAGTCACTTTGCCGTCTTGCAGCCAGCGGGCCTTCCAGTTTTCGGAGAAGAGCCAGCTCATCCACTCGGGGAGAGGCTGGTGCGGATAGGCGATGCTCCAACGCATCACCATCATCAGATAGAAGCCGAAAGCGAGGAAGACCATGGCGGTCAACCCGTACTGGATGCCGATCGTCTTGTGATCGGTGGAAAACAGGTACTTCCGAAGGAAGCCCGGATCGTGATGGTGATCGTCGTGACCGTGATGGTCGGCGGAGGCGGCGTGTGAGCTCATGCTGGGAAATATGGAGTGCCTGATTTACTTGGCTTCCGCCGGTTCGAGGGTGATCGGATCGAGCATCACCTTCGGATCGAGGGAGTCGCCTGCGAGATTCTTCAAGTGATCGGCGTTCAACTCATCCGCGTTGACCGCTGTGCCGACTTTTGGCCGGGCGTTGGAAATTTCAAGGGCTGCGGCACCCATTTGCTTGGTCACCACATCACCGACCTTGTTGCCGAAAGAATTGCGAATGTAGGTCATCAAGGTCGCGAGGTCGTCGCCGCTCATGCCAGCGCCTTGGGCCGGCATCACACCAAACACCTTGCCGGTCGAGGTCGGACCGTTGAGGCCGTTGAGAATCACCATTGCAAGCCGCTCGGACTCACCGTTGACCCAGGCGGATCCCGCGAGGGAAGGATAAGCATTGCCATCGCCCTTGCCGTCGGGTCCGTGGCAGCCGATGCACTTGCCGTAGATTTTCTGTCCCTTTGCCATGTAGGCGGCGAGAGCCTCCTTTGGTGGTGGGCCGGCAGCGTCGTCGTCAGCGGGGATGATACGGACGTAACCGTCCTTCACCGTGTCCTTGTAGGAGAAGAGACGCCCCGCGTTGCCGAGAGCCCAGCCGGCCGCGAGAACCGGGATGGCGCAAAGGACCAGCACCCAGAGAGAGACGGGCTCGCGGCCGTTCTCCGAGAGCCGGTTTTCGCGGGCCGCCGCGGCGGCTTCGCGCAGGACTCGCTCGTGGGCTTCGGTGACGTTCACCGACTCCTCGAGATCGGGCTTGGAAGGATCGCTCATCGTTAGAAGGAATTACAGTTCAGCCTTGAGGTGCTGCAGCTTTGGGCGCGGTGGCCTTGACCGGGGCTGGGTTCATCGAAGCCGGAACCGTGTCGTCGCGCTTCAAGGAAAGCAGATAGTCCACCAAGGACTCGGCTTCGGGAGTGGCCACCATGACCGATCCGGCGCTCGCGGGGATCGGCAAAGGATCGGAAGGAGCCTGTCCGAGAATCGCCCGCTCCTTGAAGAGGAAGCGATGAGAAGGGCACTTCGAAGTCGGACGCTTCGGATCGAGACGAGGATCGTAGAGATGGGTGAGCAGCCAAGTGCGAGGCGATACCGCCGCCTCCTTCGCATAAATCGCTTCGACCCGGCGACCGAGATTCGAAAGATCCGGGCCAAGACGGTTGACGCCGATTTGAGCGAACTTCTCGCCATGATAATCGAAAACATTCGATTCACGACGAGTATCGCCCCGCGCTTCATCGGCCTTCAATCCCGCCCAGTCCGCGCGTCCGAGATCGTTCCCGGCATAGGTCGGGCGGATCAGCTGGCTGTGACAGAGATAGCATCCATTGGCAGCGTAAACCTGGGCACCATTCGCCACGCGGCCGGTCCGCTTGGGATGATAGATGCCCTCCTTACCGTCGGCGATTTCGTCGAAGGCAACCGGCTGAACCGAGCGCATCTGAAAGAAGGGCACGATCACCACAGCTACCCAAGCGAGGCCGAAGGAAGCGGTGAGACCGGAAGCGAATTGGCGGAAGGTCATGGAAGGAAAATTTGGGATCCCGTGATCAAATGGTTCAGTGGGCGTGGGCGGAACCCGGGCCGGCGTTGTCGATGTCCCCCTCGGGTCCGTGGGTGCCGTCGTGCAAGTCGCCGTGATGTCCGTCGCCGAGAAGGGTCGGATGCGAGCTGCGGCGGCCGAGGCGAAGCCACATCAGGCCGAGGTGGAGGAAGAAGAAAAGATTGGAGACCAGCAGGAAGCACCAGGCGATGGTGGCTGCGACTGCATAGGGATAAGCGTAGGTCATCGCATTTTCCCAAGGCTGCTTGTAGTCCTCCTGAGCCCCACCCTGCATGAGACCGCCGAAGAGGGCGACCAATGCGACGGTGACGACCCCGTAGATCGAGAGGAAGAAGTGGAGCTTGATGAGTCCGCCGAAGAGCCACTCGCGACGGGTCAGGCGCGGCACCACGAAGTAGATCATCCCGAAGGCGACAAAACTGAAGAATCCGTAGAGCGCCAAGATGTCGAAACCGTATCCGGAGAGACTGAATTGGCTGAGAGGCAGGAAACTAGGAACATTCAGCAAGGTACAGGCAAGGCCGAGAACCAGCAGACCCACCACGCCGGCCACGGTGAAGCGAAGCGAGGGACTGTTGACCACGGTTTCCCAAGCGCCGGCGGCGGTCTTCAGCAGGTTCACACTGGCAGCGATCGCCGGCACCGCGATGAAGATGGTGGCGGCAGCACCCAGATAGGGCAGGAAAGCGGGAATCGGAGCACCAGCCAACTTCTGCATGCCTGCCCACGGCGCGACCACCGCAAGCGACCAAAACCCGAGCAAGGAGAGGGTGTAGCTGTAAACCGGGCGACCGGTGATCTTCGGCACCAAGTAATAGGCAGCGGCAATCGCGGCGGGAGTGAAGAACAAGAAGAGCAGGCCGGAGCGGAACCAAGCATTGATCGCATTTGCCATCAGCGGGCTGCCCGAGAAGCCGTGGATCAGGAGATGAGCCGTGGCGAAAACCCATGGGAACCAGATCAGGGCACCGAGCACATACCACTGCGAAACGAACACGTGACCGGCAGGGCGCACCTTGAACTGAACCATCGACCAGACCGCAATCGCGGCATAGGCCAGGAGCATCGGCACCCAGGCGAAGACCGGGAATTCCATCCATGGCACTCCGGTTCCCTTGCCCGCAAGAATTCCAATGGTCCCGAGTCCGATCGCGAGGTTCCAGACGTGGCCGGCGGTGAGAATGATTCCGGCGGCGCGGCACTCCTGGCGCGAGAGGCGGGCCATGAGCCAAATCAACATCCCGAAGGCGGCTTGGCAGCCCCATCCGTAAATGAGGGCGTTCATGTGGGCGGGTTGCACCCGTCCGTAAGTCAGCCACGAGCAACCGTCGAGGAAGCCCGGACTGTGAACTTTCGCAGACGAAACAATGCCGAGCAAGATGGCGACAGCCAGCCAGGCGGCACCACTGGTGAAGAAGAACATCACCGGATGGCGCAGGGAGCGGTCGATTTCCGCGCGGCGGGCCGCGTCGATCGCCGGATTCTGGGAAGAAGCTTGGGACATGGGAAAGCGTGGGCCGTTGGGCGTGAGATATCAGGGCTTGATCATATCAGCTTCGGTGAGCATCGGCTTGCCGACCTCGGAGCGGAGCATTTTGACCTGCTCGGGCAGCACGGCGGATGCCTTGTTGCCGAAGCTGTTTCGAACGTAAGTGAGCACGGCGGCGATCTGCTCGTCGCTCTGCTGGGCCAGCGGGGACATGGGGGCGGGCAGGTTGTATTGCTTGCCGCTCACGGTGATCGGGCCCGTTAGGCCGCGAAGTTGGATGCGAATCAGATTGGAAACCGGACCCGTCACCCAATCCGATGCAGCCAAGGGTGGAGCAATCGGGCCGCCTTCGCCATTCATGCCATGACAAACGAAACAGGTCCCGGCGGTGTACTGAGCCTTGCCGGCTTCCAGCAGCGCGGGATCGATCGCAGCATCAGCCGCAGGGGTCAGCGCATCGACAGCTCCGAAGTCGGACGAGGGAGCGGCAGCTGCGGCGAGTTGACGGTCGGAGCCCGGAACGATTTGCTCCGGCTGGGCGACGGCGACGGGTTGCTCGGCGACGAGCGACTTGCCAAGGTGCGCGAAGACATCGTGCGGGGGAACTTGGACCGTTTTGCCGGCCTCCACTTCCTTGTATGCAAAAGCGGACTTTTGCGCAGCCGCCACCGTCTCGCGGATCTCGTAGCGCTTGGCCGCAGCTGCTTCTTCGAGGGGATCCGGACGATCCGAGCCGCCGGTGAAGACCCGGATGACCAGCAAGGTCAAACCGAAGGCCGCGAAGACGCCGATCGCCCACCAGAAGGCGGCGAAACGGACCAGGGGATTGTCGCTGGGTGAGGACATTGGGAAGGGCAGAGTGCCAATGGATCAGTGATCGGTGACCAATGAAAGAAATGGCGGGGTTCAGGTCTTGTGTCTTGCGTCTTGAAGTCTTCGATCTCGTTTCAGTTCGAGACGTTGGCGGATTCGAGGATGCGAGGGTCGCGATGAGGATAGACGGCAGTCTGGGTCAGGGCGCGAAGGTAGAAGAAAAGGAAACCCGAACCAATGGCGGCGAAGGCGAGGATGTCGCCCCAGAATGCGCCGGGGACGGCGGTGGTCACACCCGCGAAGGACTCGGCACCCGGCACCTTGGACATCGCCATGGCGTAGAGCGAAACCGAGCGCTCGGGAATGACGATGATGTAGTGATCGAGAACGTGCATCACCAGCGTGTAACCAGCCATGACGCTGAGCAATTTCGGATTTTTCTTCAGCCAAGCCTGGAGCAGGATCACGAAGGGAATGGCGAAGTGACCAATGACGAGCGCGATGCTGGCGATATTCCATCCGCCGGTGTTACGGATGAGATACCATGAGGTCTCTTCGGCCACGTTGGCATACCAGATCAGGAAAAACTGCGAGAAGGTGATGTAGCCCCAGAACACGGTGAAGGCGAAGAGCAGCTTGCCCATGATGTGGAAGTGCTCCGGTCCGACAACCTTCTTCATGTAACCGCCATGGATGAGCAAGGTGCAGGTGATGATGATCACCGCCATCGAGTTCAGGGCGGAGCCGGCGAAGAGATAAACGCCCCACATCGTGGAGAACCAATCGAACTTCATGCCTTGCAGGAGATCGATGCCTGCGAAGGTGATGGTGATCGCGAAAATGACCAGAGTGTAGGTCGAGTGGAAGCGGGCCTTGAAAAGATTCTTCGTGCTCGGGTTCGGATCGCTGTCCTGGGCCACGGAAAACTTGCGAAGGGCACGAATCACGAGGCCGAGGCCGATGAAATAGAAGGCGAAGCGAGCATACCAAGCGACCTGGTTCATGTACCACTGCTTGTTCACCAGCAGGGCCTGATGATCGGCCTCGAGGGCCTTCTTCATCGATTCGGTGCCGTAGAAACCAGCGAGGAAACCATCGAAGATGTCGCCACCGTTCTTCATGGCCTCGCGATGGACGTTCATCCACTCGTAGAGCCACTGCTGCACGTTCGGGCAGGCAAGCGGTAGGGCGAAAAGGGTCATCCAAGGGAAAACGGAACCGAGGTTCTCCATCACGCGACGGACGGAAGTCCCCCACCCCGAATTGGAGACGTTGTGGAGGAGTGTCCAGAAGCAGCCGCCGACCGCGAGGGTGAAGAAGAAGAAGAAGGCGAAGAGCCAGGAGTAGGCGAAGGGCGCCGAGATCTTGGCCGGAGCCATGAACAGAAGGTAGAAGCTGAGCAGCCCGAGCAGGACTGCTAGGCCGCCGGCGGCGCGCTTGGCGGTCTCGACCTTGGAATTGACGAGACGCTCGCCGTCGGCCGGGATGTCAGCGGAAGTGACGAAGTGGTGTGCCATTTCGGTGGGGAAAGCAGTGTTTTACTGGGCCTGGGCGGCGATGCCCTTGTCGAAGGCTTCCTTGACGGCGTCGTAAGGAGCCTTTCGGGCGGTTTGAAGGGCGCGGACGTAGGCGACGACGGCCCATCGATCGCGCAGGACGATGTTGTGCTTGTAGCCGCCCATGTTGCCCTTGCCGTTGGAGATCGTCGCGAAGAGTCGACCGTCGGGATAGACGGCGGGCAGCCAGCTGTCCTGGGTGAGATTGGCGATGCCGGGAACGCCATAGTTGCTGGTGATGCCGAGTCCGTCGCCGGATTGCCCGTGGCAGATCGCGCAGTTCACGTTGTAAACTTCTTCACCGCGCTTGAGGAAGGCACCGACGTTTTCCGCGGTGAGCTTGAGTTCGGCAGGCATGCCATTCGCGTAGTATCCGTCGAGACCGCCGGTGGCGTAGTAGCCACTGCCGCCACCGAATTCGAGCTCATGCACGCCACCGATCTCCTTGGCTCCTTCGGGATTGAAGCCCAAGGGCTGGGTGCCAGCGACCGGGAGGCGGGCGCCTTGGCCATCGGAGAAAAAGGTGTCGGGCTGCTGGGCCTTGAGCTTGTCCTGCTCATCCATGTCCGGGAACAAGCGGATGGGAGTGTTCGGGGACTTCGCGCCACGCATCGGCATGAGGCCGATGAAGAGGGCGGCGATGATCGCGTAGGCGAGGAAGAAGTATTTCACGGATCTGAAACTTGGAACTTGGACCTTTTGACTTGGAACCTCGGGCTAACCCTCAGTCCTCCTCTTCGACGAGTTCGATGCTCTTGCCGCCGATATCCTCAAGGAGGCGGCGGGTTCCTTCGGGACTGAATTTCGGGTCGCGGGCTTCGATCGCGATGAAGAAGGCGTCGTCGGTCGCGCGGTGGAACTGGCGGCTGGCGAAGAGCGGGTGATTCAAGCGCGGGAGCTTCATCAAGCCGAGGAGGCCGAACAGCGTGGTGAAGCCCGAGAAGAGAATGGTCAGCTCGAACATGATCGGGAAGAAGGCCGGAATGGTGAAAAAGTTCGCGGGCTTCGACTGGACGACGGTTGGATAGATTTCGACCTGGGTGAAGTAGGCCAGGCTGAATCCAGTGATCAGGCCCAAGGTGCCGCCACAGAACACGAACCATGGGAGGATCGAGCGCTTCATCCCCATCGCCCCATCGAGGCCGTGGACCGGATAAGGGCTGTGGCAGTCCCACTTGCTAAAGCCGGCATCGCGCACTTTTTCGGCCGCCTTGAAAAGAGCGGAAGCGCTGGAAAACTCGGCGAGGTAGCCGTAAACGCGTTTGCGGGTGGTACTCACGGTATGAAGTTCCAAGTGAAAGGTTCCAATTGCCAGAGGGTGGAGGTCAGGCCTTGGCGTCGGCGGAGCCCTCGGCATGGAGCTCGTGCTGATAGGCGGCGACGACCTCGGTGCCGTGGTCCGGGTGGTCGTGGTGATCGTCGTGGTGCGGATCGGACTCTTTCAGCGTCCATTTCACCTCGGCGATGTTGATGCAGGGAAGGAAGCGGAGGAAGAGAAGGAAGAGAGCGAGGAACATCCCGATCGTGCCGACAAAGAGCATGATCTCCACCCAGCTCGGGCTGTAAGTCTTCCAGTCGCCGGGAAGGAACATGCGGGCGAGAGTGCCGACGATGATGACGAAGCGCTCGAACCACATGCCAACGTTCACGCACATCGCGACGGCCAGCACGACCCAGAGATTCTCGCGACAGGCCTTGAACCAGAAAAATTGTGGGGAAAGGACGTTGCAGGACATCATCGCCACGTAGGCCCACCAGTAGGGACCGGTAATGCGGAACTTGAAGGCATCCATCTCATACTTCGCACCCGAGTAATAGGCGACGAAGAGCTCCATCAAGTAGGCGTAGCCGACGATGGTGCCGGTGAGCAGGATGATCTTCGCCATGTTGTCGATGTGCTTCATCGTGATCAGATCCTGCAAGCCGTAGAGCGCCCGGGCGGGGATCATGATGGTGAGCACCATCGCAAAGCCACCGAAGATGGCACCTGCGACGAAGTAGGGTGGGAAGATCGTGGTGTGCCAACCCGGGACGACCGAGGTGGCGAAGTCGAAGGACACGATCGAGTGGACCGAAAGCACCAGCGGGGTGGAAAGGGCGGCGAGGAGGAGGTAAGCCATCTCGTAGTGGCTCCACTGGCGGTTGCCGCCGCGCCAGCCGAGGGCAAAGATTCCGTAGAGCGCCTTGCGCAGGCCGGGCTTGCAGCGGTCGCGGATGGTGGCGAGGTCGGGAACCATGCCGAGATACCAGAAGATCAGCGAAATGGTGAAGTAGGTCGAAACGGCGAACACGTCCCAGAGAAGTGGCGACTTGAAGTTCTGCCAGATCGCGTTCGAGTTCGGGATCGGAGCAAGGAACCAGGCCATCCAGACGCGGCCAACGTGGAAGGCCGGGAAAATGCCGGCGCACATCACCGCGAAAATGGTCATTGCCTCCGCGGCACGGTTGATCGAGGTCCGCCAGTTCTGCCGAGTCAGGAAAAGCACGGCGGAAATCAGGGTGCCGGCGTGGCCGATACCGATCCAGAACACGAAGTTGGTGATGTCCCAACCCCAGAAAACGCGGTTCGACATGCCCCAAACACCAACACCGGTGGAGACCAAGTAGGTCAGGCCAAGGCCGACACCGATCATCGCGATCAGCGCGCAGGGAATGAAGAGGATCCACCAGAGGAGGGGCTGGCGGTTCTCAAGCACCCCGCAGATGCGCTCGGTGATCCAGTGATAGGAACGGCCGTTGAGGATGAGCTTCTCGCGCTCGAGGACCGGAAGTTTCGGTCCTTGGCGGGTCTGGCTCGGGGAATGGTCGTTGGCGGTGGATGCCATGATGTTCTAATCGGAGAGGGTGGCGGGGAGAAGACGCAGGACCCGAAGGTCATCGGTGGAGAACGTTTGGAAGGGTCTCGGTCATCTTCTAATTCCAGTCGTGAATCTTGCGTCTTGAGGTCTCGCGTCTCAATGCATGTGAATCGTGGCTTTGCCGACCCACTTGGCGTCGGGCATCTTGTCGTTCGGATTCTTGACCCGGGCGAGGTAGCTGGTGCGGGGCTTGGTGCCGATGTAGTGCAGCAGGTCGTAGGATCGATCCGAACCCTTGGCGCGAACCATCGTCGACTTGTCACCATCGAGCAGATTGCCGAAAGTGATGGCATCGGCCGGGCAGGCTTCCTGACAGGCGACCTTCACCGAATCGACCGCGATGCGGAGGGTGGCGGTGGTCACTTCGGAATCCGGTGAGGCCTTGCCGGCGAGCAGGGCCTCCTGCTTCTGGCCGCGCTTCTGGCGGATCTTGGCGTCTTTGAGACGCTGCACGCAGTAAGTGCACTTCTCCATCACGCCGCGCATGCGGACCGAAACGTTCGGATTGCGCTGGAGATGAGGCGCGGTGCCGACCTGCTTTTCGCCGAAGGGACCCTTGTAAAGGTTGTGGGCGACCAGCGGGTTGCGCTTGTTGTAATCGAAGAAATTGAATCGGCGGGTCTTGTAAGGGCAGTTGTTCGCGCAGTAGCGCGTGCCGATGCAGCGATTGTAAGCCATCGCATTGAGGCCGTCCTCGGTGTGGACCGTGGCATTGACCGGGCAGACGGTTTCACAGGGCGCACTTTCGCACTGGACGCAGGCGACCGGCTGGGGAACCAGGGCGGGATTGCCGGGGTCGAAGTCGTTGCCGCTTTCCACCGCGTAGTAGCGGTCCATGCGGATCCAGTGCATCTCGCGGCCCTTGGCGAGCTGCTCCTTGCCGACGATTGGGATGTTGTTTTCCGCTTGGCAGGCGACAAGGCAAGCGTTGCAACCCATGCACGAAGAGAGATCAATGGTCATCGCCCACTGGTGCAGCGGGTCGCTGAGGTGGGGCTTGCCGTCCTTGCCTTCGGGCTTGTAGAGCGAAATGTTCGGCGGCGCGTGGCCGTCATTGCCCTGGAGCTTCACATTGTGGAGCTGCTCCTCGAAGCCGCCCTTGTGATCACCGGAGTCAATGGTCGAAATTTCGCGGGCGAGCGCGCGGCCATACATCGCATGGTGCTCCTGAACAACGGCCATCGGGTAGCGGCGGCCGGTCTTTTTGACGCTCGCACCGGTCGCGAAATAAGCGGTCGTGCTGCTGCGCAGCGGATAAGCGTTGAAACCCGAGTTCACGCCGACCTGGCCGACGTGGGAAGCGGGAGCCTTGCCCTGCGCGTTGCGGCCGAACTTGTCCTCGGCATCGAAACCCTGCCCGTAACCAAGCGGGATGACGACGGTATTCTCGGCTTGGCCGAAAGAGATCATCGCAGGGAACTCGAGTTCGACGCCATTGACGGCGACGGTGATGAGCGGGGCGCTGCGATGTTCGCCTTCGCCGTCTGGACCGGTCGCGCCGTTCCAGGTTTCGAGGGCCACGATCTCGTCGTAAATTCCGAGGTTCTTGGCGGTTTCCGGAGCGATCAATGCGGCATTGTCCCAGGACTGCTTGGTGACCGGATCGGGAGCTTCTTGCAGCCAGCCATTGTCGATCCAGCGGCCGTCGTAAACCGAGGCATCGGTGGCGAACACCACTTCCACTCCCTGAGCGGCCGGAGCAGCGGCGATCGGAGCGTTGGGAATCGCAACCTCAACGGTCTCGAACGATGTTCCCGCTTGGAAACCGTCGCGTAGCAGTTTGCTCCAAGCGTCACTGCCCTTGGCTGCGATCCCTTCAAAGGTCTTGCGGACCGCATCGTGGGCAGGCGAGGGCTTGCCTTCGGCTCCTTCACCCGTGACCAGCTTGCCATCATCGGACAAAAGAGCGGAAAGGATTTCCAACTCGCTGGCGCAATCGGCGTAGAGCGGCAGGATCATCGGCTGCACCACAGTGTAAACGCCACTCTCGCTGCGGGCGTCGGACCAGCTTTCGAGATAATGACTTACGGGCACGTGCCACGTCGCCGCGTGAGCGGTGGCGTCGGTGCGGGAACCGAGGTGGATCACCGTCTTCGCCTTGGACAAGGCTGCCGGGAAAGCGAGGTCTGCCGGGGCGTCGTAGACCGGATTGGCAGGGGTCAACAAGAAAAGGGTATCCACCGCACCAGCTTCGAGGTCCGCCTTCAGCGCGGCGATGTCGCCGAGGCCTTGGGCTTCACTGCGAACGTGGCGCAAAGGCTTGTCATCACCGATGTTGCCGAGCTTGGCATTGATCGCAAGAACGAGCGAATGAACGGATTCCGGCAAGCGGGATCCAGCGAGGACCATCGATTTGCCCGCGGACTGCAAAAGGTCATCCGCCATCACATTCACCCACTCGAGATGCTTCGCGTCGGCAAGCGGAGCGATCTGAGCAACCAAACCTTCGAGACCGATGCGGCGAGCGATCTGTGCCGCGATCACGAGCAACTGGCTTGGGGCGACGCGCAGACGATGATCGGCCATCCCGCCTGTCATCGAGAAAGCACTCTCGACCGCGTAGAGACGGTTCATGGCCTGGGGCTGGGCTTTTCCGGCGTAGGTCTTGCCCTCGGGCTTACGGCGATCGAAGAAAGGCGTCACTGGGCCCTGCGGATCCAACGATGCGAAATCGCAGTCGAGGGAGAGGATGCGGTCCGCCTTCGAAAAATCCGCGAGCTGGCGAACACCATCACCCAGCACCTTGGCAGCACTGCTTTCGAGCGCCTCGTAGGCGTAGAACTTGGCGGAACCGAACTTGGCGGCGAGCTCCTTCGCGAGGCGCGTGCGGGTCGGCGAGACGTCGCGACCAAAGACAAATCCCAGTTTGGCGGCCTTGTCCCCGGCAACGGCGGCAAGCACGGCCTCAAAATCGCCACGCTTCGCGGCCTGCCCCTGACGGAGCAGGGTCTTCGAGCGCGAGGGCGAGTAAAGATCGAGCACGGAGGCCTGCGCGAAGGCATCGGTGCCGGCGGCATCCGGGTGAAGCGTATTGGCAGCGAGCTTGGTCGGGCGGCCTTCGAAGGTCGTGACCACCAGCGGCGTCGCGCCGGTGGCGCGGGGCATGGTGGAGGCGTAGTAGGTGGCCTTGCCGGGAATCACCCACTCGGGCGCTTTGTTGTAGGGAACGATCTTCGTCTCCGGGCGACGGCAGGCCGCCATGCCGAAACCGGCGAGAGCGGTCGACGCCCCCATCAGCTTCATGAACGAGCGCCGGGAAGTCTCCGCGTCCGCCTCGTCGGCCATTTCGGCCACGCCTTGCGGGAATTCGCGATCAAGCCAGCTGCGGAAAGCGGGGCTGTCCTCGAGTTGGCCGACGCCACGCCAAGAGACCGTAGTCTCGCCGGCGGGAACCTCGGGATGATGCCAGATGCGTTTGCTCATGGGCGATAGGGCGCGAAAAATCGGAGAACGGGGCGAAAATCAGTGGTGGCAGGTGGCGCAAGACTCCTTCGGAGCCACCTTCCAGTGCTCCTTCAGCTTGAGTCCGAGATCGACGGTGGTCTTGACCCCGGCGTCCTTGGAATACTTGGAAACGTCGGCGTCGCTGTAGTTGAGGTTGTAAACCTCCTCGAGCGGACGGAGGTGCTTCTCAGGCGCACGGTGGCACTCGAGGCACCATCCCATCGACAAGCTGTTTTCCTGATGAACCACTTCCATCTGGTCCACTCGGCCGTGGCAGCTCTGGCAGGAAATCCCGCGATTCAAGTGCGCGGAATGATTGAAATACACGTAGTCGGGGGCCTTGTGGATGCGGACCCACTCGATCGGCTTGCCGAAGTCCGCATGCTTGAGGGTCGGATCCATCCGATCCCGCAGCGGCTGGAGCTTGGGGCTCTCTTTCTGCACATGCTGGTGACAGTTCCAGCAGGTATTGTTGCCCGGAACGTTCGAGTGGCCGGAAACGTCGACGAAAGAATGGCAGTAGCGGCAGTCGAGACCGAGCTGATCCACGTGGATCTTGTGCGAAAACGGGATCGGCTGGGAGGGCTGATACCCCGCCGCAAGAGTCTTCGGCGTTGCGTAGTAGGTGAAGGCAAGAACTGCGCCACCGGCGACAGCCCCGGCGCAAATGGCGATCTTCAGGGGGAGGAAATTGGTCCAGCGCGGGAAGAGATTGGCCATGACGGTGATGCGTCGGGATGCTCGGCGGAGAGAGAATTGGCGCTTGTGAAATTTTTCACAAGCTCTTTCGGATGGCCGTGGATGCTTCCCCCGGCGCGGACCGGGAGTTTGCAAACCGCCCTCGGACTGGCAACCGGAAAAACCACCGGAATCTCAAAAAATAACAATCCTCTCTTGCGTCGGCGAATTTTCGGGGGGGGGTGGACGACCATCTAGCTCCTCTGCCCCCGCGCCGACCACTCGGCAACCGTTCTCAGGGGTGCTTGGCAAATCCGCCCGTCGCAGATGATCAAGTCTCCGGTGCCCGAGGATTTCTTCCACACCGCGCGGGGTAGCCACGATCGGTTCAGGGCCGATGCCAGGGAGGCCTCCAGTTCGCCACGGACCTCGATCTTTTCCACCCCCCGCTCAAACAGGTCCAGCGCTCCAAGCAGCACCGGCACTGCGAAGCCCTGCGTCTCCGCGACCCGCGCCCCCGCACGCAGCATCGACGCCGCCCGCTCCGAATAGACCGCTTCGTCCGCCAAGACCGCCAGCTTCAGCAAATTGTCCACCTCCACGTGATTGGCCGCCGGCTCCGCTCCGTCGTAGTCCTCTCGGATCACCAACAAGGCCTCTCCGCCAAGCGTCGCCCGGATCACATACCCTCCGCGACTCTCGTCCCAGTGGTCGCGATCCAGCGCCGCTTGCAATTCCAGCGCCCACTCGAGCCAGCGCGAATCCTCATCGACCCCTTGCATTTCGATCAAAGCAGCGATCAAAAACGCATAATCCGAGGCAAACCCCGGCGCTTCACCACGCTTGCCCCGATAGCTCCGCCTAAGCCGCCGCCCGTCCCACAACTCGCGCCGGAGGAAATCCAAAGCCGACCTCGCCGCAAGACGCAAATCCTCCCTTCCCAGCACCCTCGCCCCACGGGCCAGCGCCGCCACCATCAGGCCGTTCCACGCGACGATGATCTTGTCATCCCGATGCGGCAAAGGCCGCCTTCCGCGCGCCTCTAAAAGAACCGCGCGCGCCTTTTCCAAGATTCCGACGACCTCCACAACCGGAACGTCGAAGCGCTCCGCCAAGGCCTCCGGACCCATCGCGGCGAACAGCGTGTTGCGTCCCTCCAGTTCACCGTGGGGATCGCTCTCCGGACGCGCATTGCCCGCCTCCTCCACCCCGTATGCCGCACAAAAGATCGCCGCCGTCCGCGGATCCAACAGGCGATAAATCTCTTCCGCCCGCCAGGTCCAAAAAGCCCCTTCTTTTTTCTCTCCACCCGGCTCCTCCGCACTGTCCGCGTCCTCCGCCGCATGGAAGGCACCACCCGCATCTCGCAAATCGCGCAGCACATAGCTGAGAATGCCCTCTGCCACCTCGCGATCCCGATCATCCCCCGCCGCCTGCCACGCCTCGAGATACAGCAAAGCCAACTGCGCCTGATCGTAAAGCATCTCCTCGTAATGCGGCACATGCCAGTAACGATCCACCGAGTAGCGATGGAATCCACCACCCAACTGGTCCCGCATTCCACCCGCCGCCATCGCGCGCAAAGTGCGCGATACCATCTGCAAGCATGCCTCGCCTTCCTCCCCGCCGAATCGATCCACCAACTGCAAAAGCAAGCGCGGCACCACCGGACGCGGAAATTTCGGAGCCCCTCCCCAGCCGCCCAGCTCCGGATCGAACATCGATTCACAACGATCGATGAAGTCCCCAAACACCCTCTTGTCCGGCAGCCCCAACGAATCCGCCACGACGGCGGCTTCCTGCCGCAAATGCGCCATCATCTTCACCGCGCTCCCTTCCATCCGCGCCCGATCCTCCCCCCACAGCCGCCCGATCTCCGCGCACAGCTTCGGAAACCCCATTCGCCCGTAGCGATCCTCCGGCGGAAAATACGTCCCACCCACCACCGGCCTACCTTCCGGCGTCAGCCACACGCTCATCGGCCAGCCGCCCTGACCCGTCGTCGCCTGCACAAATGCCATGTAGGTGGCATCGATGTCCGGACGCTCTTCGCGGTCCACCTTCACGCAGATGAAATGCTCGTTCATCACCGCCGCGATCGCCTCGTTCTCGAAGCTCTCCCGCTCCATCACATGACACCAGTGGCAGGTCGAATAACCTACCGATAGAAACACCAGCTTGTCCTCCGCCCTCGCCACCGCGAAGGCCTCGTCGCTCCACGGCCGCCACTCGACCGGGTTGTGCGCGTGCTGCAAAAGATAAGGCGAGGTTTCTTCGGCGAGGGCGTTCGGCATGGGTCGGGGTGCTCAAGGAGTGCGGCAGGCACGACTCAACAGCCCGCCGCTGGCGACCCGATAGCCCGAAGGCTCTCCCGACGCGAGGATCTTCCCGACCCTCTTCCGCAAAACGGAACACCCGCCCGGTCCGCTCAGGCCGAATACACCACCACCGGCCCCGTGCTCCCCCCCTGCACCCGACGCAGCTTTTCCACCGCCTTCTTCACCGCCTCCGCTGCGGCCATGGCCTCCTCCATCGTGTTCAGACAGGAAAAGCCGAACCTCAAGCTGCTCTTCGCCTTCGCATCCGAAAAGCCCATCGCCTTCTGCACATGCGACGGCTGCTGCTTCCCGGTCATGCACGCCGAACCCGCGGAACAGGCCACGCCGAGATCATCTAACAGAATCAACAGACCCGCCGCCTCGCATCCCGCGAACGACAAATGACTGGTCCCCGGCAATCGGTGCAACAAATCGCCATTGACCGTCACACCCTCCACCTCACCCACCAGCTTCGCCTCGAAGGCCGCCCGCAACGCGCCCGGATGCGCCCCTGCCGCCAAGCGCGCCCGCGCCATTTCAGCGGCTTTACCCAGACCTACGATGCCCGCCGTATTTTCCGTACCGCTCCTGCGGTCCCTCTCCTGTCCGCCACCGCGTACCATTGGCTCGAAACGACAGCCGCTCCGGATGTAGAGCGCGCCCACTCCCTTCGGTCCGTGGAACTTGTGCGCCGACAGCGACAAGAAATCCACCGGCACCCCGCGAACATCCACCGGGATTTTGCCCACCGCCTGAATCGCATCCGTATGAAAAGCCAGCCCACAGCCACAGGCAATCTCGCAAGCCTCGTCCACCGGCTGAATCACCCCGGTCTCGTTGTTCGCCCACATCACCGAAGCAAAGCCGCCGCCCTCCCGTGCCGCCTCGCAAGCGGCCCGGAAATCCTCGACCCGCAAACGCCCACCACCATCCACCCCGGCACGCAAGACCGGATAACCAACATCGGCGAAGGTCTCGATCGGCCGCAGCACCGCACTGTGCTCGATCTCGCTCGTCACGACTTTCCCGTTCTTCCGCCCCACCAGTCGGGCCAGCCATTTCAGCGCCATGTTCGTGCTCTCCGTTCCGCCTCCGGTAAACACCACCTCATCGGCATCCGCTCCGATCAACAGCGCCACCTGCTCGCGTGCGTCCTCGATCGCGCGACGCGCCTCTTTCGCTCCCGAGTAACCCGCGCTCGGATTGTGAAAACCGTCTTTCAACCAAGGCAGCATCGCATCGAGCACCTCGGGCAACAGCGGAGTCGTCGCATTGGCATCCAAATAAATCACGGCAGCAAAATAAGTCGCCGACCCATCACCCGCAAGCCCCACCACCCCAGACTTGCCTCTCTCTTCTCCTCCTTGGACTGCGGCAGCCCGCTGCCGCTTTCAACCCCGCAGCCCGCTGCGGGGGAGCACAAGAAAAGCCACCCCCCAGCCCAAGCACCCTCAAAATCCCCCAGCCCACCCCACCGAGCCAGCAGGCTAGCTCCGGAAAAGCCTCTTCCTTGGACTGCGGCAGCCCGCTGCCGCTTTCAGCCCCGCAGCCTGCTGCGGGGAGCACAAGAAAAGCCATCCCCCCAGCCCAAGCCCCCCCAAAAAAAATCCCCCGACTACTCCCACCGGGCCAGCAGGCCGACTCCAGCAAAGCCTCTTCCTTGGACTGCGGCAGCCCGCTGCCGCCTTCAACCCCGCAGCCTGCTGCGGGGAGCACAAGAAAAGCCAATCCCCAGCCCAGCCTCCCCCAATCCCCAGCCCACCCCACCGAGCCAGCAGGCTGGCTCCGGCAAAGCGGCAGCAGGCTGCCGCAGTCCAAGGTGCTCTCCACCCAAAGCCAACCACATGCCGCAACACAATCGTCACGTGAGGAAATCGCCACACCGAAAATAATGCGAACCTCGTTCCAAGATAAAGCATCCGCCCGGCACCGGGAGACGTGCTCAACCGATACCACACTCATTGCACGATATCATTATCCACATCTTACACTCCGATGAAACTCCACTCGATCCGCAAGCAATTGCTCATGACCGCCGGCCTCATCGCCACGCAGTCCGCCATGGCCGGAACCGATGTCTGGTTCACCCCCCTGACCCAGTCCGCTCCTGTCGTCGCCCCAAACGCCGTTGAGGAACTCTCCTCGCCTTGGGTCACTCCCGCCGGCATCACCCAAAACAACTGGGTCAGCCTCCGCGAAATCGAAGACCAAGTGCTCAGCCCCGGCCAGTCCATCGTCCGCGTCCCTGGCCAAAATACCAGCGCCTCCATGTTCGACATGCTGGCCTACAATCCGGAAGGCACCCACGTTTTCATCCCTCACGAAACGCCCATCGGCGCCGGCTGCACCCGCTACGATATCTTTAGTAACAAAGCCGAGGTGATTTTCGCCGGCGACCAAAAGGGTGGCGCCACCCCAAGCGACTGGACCAACGACTTCGGTGCCTTCGACCCCTGCCGCTGGACCCCAAACAACACCCTCTTCCTCGCCGAAGAATGGGCAGGCCTCGGACGCGTCGTGGAAATCCTCAACCCGATGGCCCCTACCGCCGAAATCGAATCCCGCATCGTCGAAAGCATCGCCAACGTTTCCCACGAAGGCATCAACTTCAGCCAGAAGTTCAAGGACACCATCTACTACATCGACGAGTGGAACTCCGGTTCCATCTACAAGTTCGTCATGAAGACCCCCGGCGACTACAGCGTCGGTCAGACCTTCGTGCTTTCCGTGGACGACTTCCTTGCTTCCGGCGGCGTTCCTGCTGCGAACTACAACGAAGGCGCAAACGCCACCGCCACCCGCGAAGGCATCGCCACTTGGATTCCCCTCACCGACGCCAATGGCGTGGCGCTCCCCGGCATCACCAATCCATTCCGCGACGGCCCAACCAACGATCCCCGCACCAACAGCAACACCATGGGCGGCCGCCCGGCCGCCGATGACGCTGGCGGCACTCCCTTCGGCCGCCCTGAAGACATGATCGTCAGCCGCAACTCCAGCGGCAACGAAATGCTCTACGTCGCCGTGACTTCCGAAAGCAAGGTCATCTCCATCGAGATCCTCGGCAAGGTCAAGCCAACCGGCAAGGCCATCGTCCGCACGATGGCTTCCGAAAGCGGAACTCCGAAGAACCTCGGCTTCGCCGCGACCACCGGCGTGCTCAACTCCCCGGACAACCTGTCAATGGACGCCGCTGGAAACGTCTACGTCATCGAAGACTCCCCGAACAGCTCCTCGACCGGCGGCGACATCTGGTTCATCCGCGACAAGAACAGCGACGGCGTGGCCGAGTCCCTCGACCACTTCATCAGCATCCGCGTCAACGGATCGGAAGCCACCGGCATGATCTTCAATCCCGCCGTGCCCACCGAGTTCGTGGTCGCCGTCCAGCACCCGAGCAGCACCAACCTGACCTCCGTGCCCAACGGCATCGGCGACGCGGTCTGGAGCTTCAACGTGTCCGGCGCACCAAACGCCAAGGGCTACCTGAAGGCACTCGCCAAGGGCCGCTTCAACACCAACCAATAAGCAAGCCCGGCCTCGAGGCCGACCTGCTTCCAACGAGGGCGGATCCGCAAGGGTCCGCCCTTTTTTTGTCATCATTCGCACGACTCTTCACATGTCACAAAATCGTCTCCTTCTCACGATTTCAAGGACAGCGGCACGCTTCGTAATCCCGAAGGCTCGCGCGCACCTCATGAATCCCCACCACTTTCCCCTTCTCTTTCTGGCCTTCGGCTCACTCGCCCACGCCGCGGATCCCATCCCCATTCATCAGCAATTGCTGGAATCCCTGCGCACTCACAAAGGCGTCCTGCCGCCCGTGCCCGACACTCATCCGATCAATACCCTCTCCAATCCCGAGGCCGTTGTTCCACCCCAGTGCTACACCCGCACCGAGATCCTCCACAACCCCTGCTACGTCTGCCATCAGGACCCCATCGAAGGCCGCGAAAACCGAATGGCCGATGCCGACCTCCAACAAGCCTACAGTTTCAGCGACATCGGCATGACCAATCAGTGGAAGAATCTCTTTGAAGATCGCCGCGAACGCGTCGCGAAAATCAGCGACGACGAAATCCTCAGCTACATCTCCGGCGACAACTACTCCGAACTCCCCGCCCGCCTTCGCGAAGCCGGATTCAAGGGCTGGATCCCCGATCTCGCCAACCTCCACCTCGGCCATGCCGCCTTCGACGAACAAGGCTTCGCCAAAGACGGCAGCCACTGGGTTGCCTTCAACTACAAACCCTTCCCCTCTACCTTTTGGCCAACCAACGGCTCCACGGACGACGTGATGATCCGCTTGCCGGAAGCCTACCGCAGCACTGCCGACGGCAAGCCCTCCACCGACGTCTACAAGGCCAATCTCGCCATTCTCGAAGCCGCCATCAAAGGCCTGCCCGAAATTTCCTGCCTGCCCGTCGATGAAAACAATATCGGCCGCGACCTCGATGGCAATGGCACCCTCGCCACCGCCCACCACATCCGCGACACCCGACGCTGGACCGGTGCGGCCGAGCCACTCCACCTCGAAAGCCACCTCTACCCCGAAGGCACCGAGTTCCTCCACACCGTCCGCTACGTCGGCGTCGGCAGCGACGACAGCATCGGAGTCTCCACCCGGATGAAGGAGGTCCGATACTCCAAAAAGGCCAAGGCTTACTCCAAGCCCATGTATGCCCGACGCTATGACCTCGAAGCCCAGGAAAAGGAAGCCGGCAACTTGCCCGCCTACCTCGACCTCGGCCACCACGGGCTCGACAACAACAACGGTTGGGCACTCCACGGCTTCATCGAAGACCGCCACGGCCGACTCCGTGCGATGACCTACGAAGAGAATTTTTCCTGCATGGGCTGCCACAACTCCGTCGGAGCCAGCATCGACAAAACCTTCAGCTTCCCGCGCAAACTCGACGGAGCCGAAGGCTGGGGCTACATCAACCTCAAGGGCATGCCCGACGCGCCCAACGTCGGCGAGACCGCAGGTGAAATCGCCACCTACCTCGCCCGCGCCGGTGGAGGCAGCGAGTTCCGCAACAACGACGAAATGGCCGCGAAATGGTTCAAGCCCGACGGCAGCCTCGATCGCGAAAAAGTCTCCGCTGCCAAAGACGTTTACGAACTCATCACACCATCCCGCGAACGCGCCCTCGCCCTCAACAAGGCGTACCGCACCATCGTCGAAGATCAGGACTACATCCACGGCAAAGACGCCGTCCTCGTCCCACCCGTCAACGTCTACGACAAGATCGACAACGAAAACACCCCGACCCTCCCCCCCGAGCGCGTCTTCAAGTGGAACATCATCCTCGACTGGCCGGAATAACAAAGCCTCTTCCTTGGACTGCGGCAGCCCGCTGCCGCTTTCAGCCCCGCAGCCTGCTGCGGGGAGCACAAGAAAAGCAAAATCCCCCAGCCCAATCCCCCCCAAAAAAAATCCAGCCCACCCCACCGGGCCAGCAGGCTGGCTCCAGCAAAGCCTCTTCCTTGGACTGCGGCAGCCTGCTGCCGCTTTCAACCCCGCAGCCCGCTGCGGGGAAGCACAAGAAAAGCAAAATCCCCAGCCCAAGCCCCCCCTCCCCCAAAAAAAACCGACCCACCCCACCGGGCCAGCAGGCTAGCTCCGGTAAAGCGGCAGCAGGCTGCCGCACTCCAAGATCGACGTCCCTCACCGATTCACATATCAGGGAAAGATGCCTGAAGATCTACCGGACGATGAAAAGTCCACCAAAGGCACCCGGGATTGGCCCCATGCCCCACCGCACCGACTCGGTCAAAGCGGCGTCTATTTCCTCACCGCTCGAGCCGCCGAGGGCCGCGCACTGCTCGGAGACGATTCCATGAAGGACTGGTTCCAAGCGACGCTGTTCGAGATCTCCAACGACTTCGGATGGACGCTCGAAGCCTGGGCCATTCTATCCAATCACTATCATCTCGTCGGCCACAGCCCTCGAGGCCCGGATGGTGCGGAATCCCTGCGCGAAATGATCCGCAAGCTTCATAGCCTTACGACCCGAGAGCTCAATCGTCGCGAGAACCTTCCCGGTCGCACACGACTGTGGCAGAACTTCCGTGAAACCTGCCTGACCCACCAACCCAGCTACCTTGCGCGGCTGCATTACGTTCATCAGAATGCCGTCCACCACAAGCTCGTCATCCAGGGCTCGGACTGGAAATGGTGCAGTGCAGCTTCTTTCAAGAAAGCCGTCAGCCCGGCCTGGCTGAAGACCATCACCGGCTTTCCCTACGACGAAATCGCCGCCAAGGACGGCGACCTCTGACTTGAACCGAGCAGCCCTCCTCGGACCTGCGGCATCAGGCTTGGACTGCGGCAGCCTGCTGCCGCTTTCAACCCCGCAGCCCGCTGCGGGGAGCACAAGAAAAGCCACCCCCAGCCCAAGCTCCCTCCAAATCCCCCGGCCCACCCCACCGGGCCAGCAGGCTAGCTCCGGAAAAGCGGCAGCAGGCTGCCGCAGTCCACACTCACTCATCCATCCCGTCGGCGACCTTGGTCTCCGGCAAGGGCTTGATCTTCGGATAAGCCCCCTGCCGCTTTTTCGCCAAAATCTCGTCCGCCTTCTCCAAAATCGCATCGCGGCAGAAGACCTTGAAACTCTCCGCCCCGGCGAGCCGACTCGCGACATCGGCCCGGTCAAATTGCTCGTCCGTCTCGAAGATCTGATTCCATGGCGGCACATCCGGCCGAACCTCCTTCTGCCGCGCTGCTTCGAGCGCCAGAACCCGGGTGACTTCCTCCATGAATTCGATCGTCCGCTTCCCCTTCGGACCGAGATACTGACGGATCGTGTTCTCACTCAGCTTCAGCTGCTTCGCGAGCCACTTCCGGTCTTTCCCGATGGTCGCCAAAAGCCGCGGAATGTCCTGATGCTCAATCACCCCGCCATGTTAGACCACGGTTTCGAAGTCGGGAGCCCTGAGTCACTATTCGCTATCGAATAGACACTTCGTCTATCCGCTCTTGGTTTCGAAATCCCTACTAACCAATCGAAAAGTAATTCTTTATAAAGAAAGAATCATAGCCACGAACAGCTAGATCCATGAAACGCCAAGCTTGCCGATGAGACAGTTTTTGTCTTTTTTGGCTATCTAATTGCGATCACGGAATGACCCCCTACCACGCGAAATACTACGCCCACGAGCTGACCCGGACGGGCGGGGACGGCGTGGACCGGCTCGGTAGGGCGCTCTTCGACGCCACCGTCACCCTCAATCCCCACCAGATCGAGGCCGCCCTTTTCGCCCTGCGTTCCCCGCTTTCGAAAGGCGTGCTCCTCGCCGACGAGGTGGGCCTCGGCAAGACCATCGAAGCCGGGCTCGTGCTCTGCCAATCCTGGGCCGAGGGCCGCCGCAGGCTCCTCATCATCACGCCCGCCTCCCTCCGGAAGCAATGGGCGCTGGAACTCCACGAAAAGTTCAACCTGCCTTCCATCATTCTCGACGCCCACGCCTGCCGTGAGCTGCGGAAGTCCGGCCACGCCTCGGCCTTCGAGCAGTCGCGGATCGTCATCACTTCCTACCACTACGCCGCGCGGATGGCGGCGGAAATCCAGCCCGTCCCTTGGGATCTCGTCGTGATGGACGAGGCCCACAAGCTTCGTAACTGCCACCGCGAAAGCAACCGACTCGGCCAAGCGATCAAAAAGGCCACCGCCGACCGCAAGAAGATCCTCCTCACCGCCACCCCGCTCCAGAACTCGCTGGTCGAGCTCTTCGGCCTCGCCTCGCTCATCGACGAGCGCCTCTTCGGCGACCTCCCGACCTTCCGCACCCAGTTCGCCAATGCAGGCGGCGACCTGCCCGGCCTCCGCGAACGCCTCGCCGCCTTCTGCCACCGCACGCTCCGCAGCCAGGTGCTGGAGTATGTGAAATACACCGCCCGCCAGCTCCTCACCCAGCCCTTCACGCCCACCGAGGACGAACACACGCTCTACGAAACGGTCTCCCGCTACCTCCAGCGCGACGATTGCTACGCCCTCCCGCAGCGCCAGCGCCACCTGATCGTCCTGCTTGTTCGGAAGGTCCTTTCCTCCTCTCCACGCGCCCTCGCCGGGACGCTGGAAATGATGCGCGACCGCCTGCTCCGCATCCAGCAGGACGCGAAAAACCAGGCCGGTCTCTTCGACCAACTCCTCGCCGGCGACGAGCTCGATGCCGACCTGCTCGACGAACTCCTCGAAGACGCCGAGGACGCGGAAATCGATGACGACGAGGAAACTCCGGCCACCAACGAAACAGCCGCCGACGAGGAGATCGCCATCGATCCCGCGAAGCTGAAAAAGGAAATCGCCGAGCTCGACGACTACATCCGCTGGGCCCGCGGCATCGGCGTGGACACGAAGTCCCGCACCCTCCTCAAGGCGCTCGACATCGGCTTCGCCCAAATGGCCGGGATGAATCCGCCCGCCCCGCGCAAGGCGGTCATCTTCACCGAATCCCGCCGCACCCAGGCCTTCCTCAAGGACTTCCTCGAAGCCAACGGCCACGCCGGAAAGATCGTCCTCTTCAACGGCTCCAACAACGATCCCGACTCGAAGCGCATCTACGAAAACTGGTGCGCCGCCAACCGCGACAGCGGCCGCATGACCGGCTCCCGGCCCGTCGATTCCCGCACCGCCCTCATCGATGCCTTCCGCGACTCCGCGGAGATCCTGATCGCCACCGAGGCCGCTGCCGAAGGCATCAACCTCCAGTTCTGCGCCCTCGTCATCAACTTCGACCTGCCCTGGAACCCGCAGCGCATCGAGCAGCGCATCGGCCGCTGCCACCGCTACGGCCAGCAGCACGACGTCGTCGTCATCAATTTCCTCAACCAGCGCAACGAGGCCGATCTCCGCGTCCACCAGTTGTTAGAGACCAAGTTCCACCTCTTCTCCACGCTCTTCGACAACTCCGACGACGTGCTCGGCCTCGTCGATGGCACCATCGATTTCGAACGCCGCGTGCTCGAGATCTATCAGCAGTGCCGCTCCGCCGATGAGATTAACGCCGCCTTCGACGCGCTGCAGAACGAACTGAAGGAACAGATCGAGTCGCGGATGAAGGAAACACGGAAGCTCCTGCTCGATCACTTCGACGAGGACGTGCATGAGCGGCTGCAAGTCCGCCTCGACGGCGCGAAACAACAGCTCGACCGCATCGGCCGCCTGTTCTGGGCGCTCACCCGCTTCGAACTGAAGGACCACGCCGCCTTCGATGACGAGGAACTCGCCTTCGACCTTCACCAGTCCCCCATCACCGCCGCCCTGCCCGGCCACTACCGGCTCGTCTCAAAGGGCCGCGCGAACATCCCCGGCGATTTCCTCTACCGGCTCAACCATCCGCTCGGCGAACACACCATCGCCCAGGGCAAAGGTCATCCCTGCCCGCTGGCGGAGCTGACCTTCGAAATCAGCGCGCATCCCACCAAGGTCAGCGTGGTCGAACAGCTCAAGGGCCGCTCCGGCTGGCTCACCCTCCAGCACCTGCGCATCGACTCGCTGGAACGCGAGGACCACCTGCTCTTCTCCGCCTTCGACGACGAAGGCCGCGACCTCGATCAGGAAACCTGCGAACGCCTCTTCTCCGTGGCTGGGACTTCCATTCCCAGTTCTTCCACCGAGCCACCCCCGCGCCTTGCCCAGGAAGCCGCGCGCCACGTCGCCGCCACGCTCAACCGCTCGCTGGAAACGAACCACCGCCACTTCCAACAAGCCCGCGACCAGCTCGACCGCTGGGCCGAGGACATGGAACTGGCTTCGCAGAAGCAGCTCGAAGACCTCAAGCGCCAGATCCGCGATCTCCAGCGCCGCTCCCGCCAAGCTCCCACGCTTCAGGAGGAAAAGGCGATGCAGGACCAGATCCTCAAGCTCGAACAACAGAAGCGCCGCCAGCGCCAGCGCATCTTCGAGATCGAGGATGAGATCGAGGCGAAGCGCAAAACCCTCGTCGCCGCCCTCGAAGCGCGGCTCCAACAGAAAACCCTAACAACCCCGCTCTTCACGGTCAGGTGGAGCGTCCTCTGAACGCCGGATGAACTGCAGTTGCATCACCGGCGAAGCCTTTGGACTGCGGCAGCCTGCTGCCGCTTTCAGCCCCGCAGCCTGCTGCGGGGAGCCAAGGAACCGCGAAAGGACAAGCCCGCGGGGCACTCTTTCACCTCTCATCCACCCCGGGCCAGCAGGCTGGCTCCGGAAAAGCGGCAGCAGGCTGCCGCAGTCCAAGGAACCACGCGGACTGATCTCTCACTGAAGCCCTCCTTTCACCCTTTTTCCCATGTCCGCCTTCTCCGATCTCCGCAAGAAACTCGCCGAACTCTTCCAGCTCGATGCCGCGGCCGAACTCGACTTCGGCATCTACCGGATCCTCAACGCCCGCCGAGTGGAGATCGAGGGCTTCCTCGACAGCCTGGAACCCCAGGTCGAGGCCATCCTCGCGGAGGCCCTCCAATGCGGCGCGGCCGATCTCAAGGCGGAGCTGGAGAAGGTGGAAGCCGGCCTGCGCGCTGGAGGCTTCGACGAAGCGATGATCGCCACCGCGCCGAAGGTGAAGGAACTGCGCGAAAAGATCGCCGAAAGCGGGGACGATCCCGCCGCCATTACCCATGAGATCTTCTCCCTGCTCACCACCTTCTTCTCCCGCTACTACAAGGACGGCGATTTCATCTCGCTGCGCCGCTACAAGAAGGACACCTACGCCATCCCCTACGAGGGCGAGGAGGTGAAACTCCATTGGGCGAACGCCGACCAGTATTACATCAAGTCCTCCGAATCCTTCCGCGACTACACCTTCCGCCTCGGCCCCGCGCCGAAGGACGACAAGCCGGACCAGCGCCCCGCCGTCACCTTCAAGCTGGTCGAAGCCGACATCGAAAAGGACAACAACAAGGCCGTCGCCGGCCAGGAACGTCGCTTCGTCTTCACCGGGACCGCGGATCTTCAGTCCGCATCTTCTTCTGAAATCCTGGTTCTCGGTTTCACCTACGCCCCCGTCGGAAAGAAGGAGAAACAAGCCGATCTCAACGCCGCCGCCGCCGAACAGATCCTCGCCGACCATGCCAAAGGCGCCTTCACCGCCCTCGCCGCGAACGATCCGACCTATACCGTCAAAGGCAAATCCCGCACGATCCTCGCCAAGCACCTTGCCGAATACACCGGCAAGAACAGCTTTGACTATTTCATCCACAAGGACCTCGGCGGCTTCCTCCGCCGCGAGCTGGACTTCTTCATCAAGAACGAGGTCGTCCACCTCGACGACCTCGATGACGCCCCGGAAACCCACTGGCGCGAAGTCCGCGCCAAGCTCAAGGCCCTGCGCCAGATTGCCGGGAAAATCACCCGCTTCCTCGCCCAGATCGAGGACTTCCAGAAAAAGCTCTGGCTCAAGAAGAAGTTCGTCACCGCCTGCGACTACGTCGTCACCCTCGACCGCATCCCGGAGGAGCTCTACCCGGAAATCGCCGCCTGCGACGCCCAACGCGAGGAATGGGTCAGGCTGTTCGCGATCGATGAGATCAAGGGGGATCTGGGAAGAGCGGGGTATTCGGTGCCGCTGACGGTGGAGTTTTTGAGGGAGAATCGATGCCTTCCTTTGGATTCTCAGAATCTCTCAACCGGAGCCAAACAGAATCTTTCTTCAGTTGTTTACGAAGTCGACGGCCTCGCTTGGAACTCAGAAAACTTTCAAGCCCCAAACTTGCTAAACCGTCGATATCGGGGAGATGTTTCCATGATCTACGCGGACCCTCCGTACAACACCGGCAGTGACGGATTTGCCTACAAGGATAACTTCCAGCATTCGTCATGGCTTTCAATGCTCTCCCAGAGGCTTCCCATTCTCCGTCAACTTCTTGCGGGCGATTCTGCGCTTTTTCTGAGCCTAGATGACGCCGAACTCTATCGCGCGATCTGCCTTTTAGAGCAGGCATTTTCGGGCGACGGGCATCTAGCAACATTTGCAAGGAGAACAAAGAGTGGGGGCGGGAGTGCCGCAGACGCATTTGCGGTCGAACACGATTACGTTGTTGCGTGGGCAAAGAACAAATCAAGCTGCAGGAAGTTCTTCATTAATCACGACCCCGAGTATTTGAAGCGATATTCGGAATCGGATGAAGATGGACCCTATTTCTGGGACACGATGGAGCGATCGTCCACCGCGACAAAGCCTTATCCGATCGAAGCTCCAGACGGAACAATCTTGAGAGGAAAGTGGTTTCGCAGTGAAGATCGTTTCAAAAACGACCTCCTGAAAGGTGATGCAAGAATTGTCAAAGTGGCTGGTGAAAAATGGTCTGTCCAATTTAAGCAGCGACTGGCGCCGGGTCGGAAGCTTCGATCCTTGATGGCTGAAAGCGAGTTTCGATCTCAGCCAAAAGATCTTGGAGACCTTGGGCTGGGCGACTCCTTTCCGTATCCAAAAACCCTTTTCCTGTTAGAAAAACTCATAGAATGCGCAACTTTCTCTGATAGCAAGCGTGGTTCGATTCTTGACCCTTTCGCCGGATCCGGCACCACCGGCCATGCCGTCATCAACCTCAACCGCGAGGACGGCGGGGACCGCAAGTACATCCTCATCGAGATGGGCGAGCACTTCGACACCGTGCTGGTGCCGCGCTTGAAGAAGGTCATTTACTCGAAGGATTGGAAGGACGGCAAACCACAGAGCCGCAACACCGGGATTTCCCACTGCTTCAAGATCCTGCGCCTCGAAAGCTACGAGGACACCCTCAACAACCTCCGCCTGCACCGCAGCCGCGAGCAGGAGCTGGCGTTGGAGGCCTTTTCGCCCACGGCGAAGGAGGACTACCAGCTCGGCTACATGCTCGACCTCGAAGCCAAGGGCAGCCAGAGCCTGCTCAATGTCTCCGCCTTCATCGATCCCTGGAACTACACCCTTGAAATCGCCAGCGGCACCGCGGGCGAAACGAAAACCACCAAGGTCGATCTGGTCGAAACCTTCCACTGGCTCCTCGGCCTCACCGTTCTCGCCCAAGGCCGCGGCGAGGGCGTGCACTGGACCGAAGGCACCAATCCGGAGGGGGAGAAGGTCCTCGTCCTCTGGCGCAACACCAGCGAAGTCGATGCCGAGGCGCTCAACGCCTGGTGCCGGAAGCAGAAGATCAGCGTGCTCGATGGCGAGTTCTCCCTGATCTACGTCAACGGCGACCACCACCTCGAAAACCTCCGCCGCGAGGACCAGACCTGGAAGGTGCGCCTCATCGACGAGGAGTTCCCGAAACTCATGTGGGAGGGCTGCGAATGAGGGTCGGTGACTTTGGACTGCGGCAGCCTGCTGCCGCTTTGAACCCCGCAGCCTGCTGCGGGGAGCGGATGGGGAGCGAAAGAATCGCCCTCTGTTCCCTCATTTCTCCTTCCATCCACCCCGGGCCAGCAGGCTGGCACCGGAAAAGCGGCAGCAGGCTGCCGCAGTCCAAGTCTTTCTGAAGCCCATGCCCGCCCGCACCCGCACCACCCCGCCACCGCTGACTTCGGCAAAAAGCTGGTCCTCCAGCATTGAGTGTTCTCCCTGCTGGAGGCGCTGGATCTTCCCGCATCGATTTGGCTTCAAATCTGAGCTAATTCAGCAAAAAGAGCTTGATTAAGATCTTTATAAAGATCTTAATCGATCAAAAGAAGCATGAATCTGCCCAAAAACGAATTGATTGCCGTCCTCCAGGAATTCAATCCTTGGTGGAACGGTCGTGCCTCCACCGATTTGCCGGATTGGGAGCGTTCCGCCATGGGACCGCTCCGGGATTGGATGGCGGACACCGAATCGAGGCGGGCGCTGGTGCTCAGCGGCGCACGGCAGACGGGGAAGACCACCCTGCTGCGGCAGGCGGTCCGGCATCTTCTGGAAGACCGGCCCGCGGCGGGGAACATCCTCTACGCCACCTTCGACCATCCCATCCTCAAGCTGGCGGGACTGGAACGCACGCTGGCGGCCTGGGAGGAGATGTTTCCGCCAGAGCCGGACGAGCCGCAGTGGTTGTTTCTGGATGAGATCCAGTATGTGGCGGAATGGCAGACCTGGCTGAAGCATCAGGTGGATTTCAAGCGGGGCCGGAGAATCGTGGTCACCGGATCCGCTAGCCCGCTGGGAGCGGCCAAAGCGGAATCCGGAGTGGGGCGCTGGCAGACCCTGCCGCTGGCCACCCTGTCGTTCGGGGAGTTCCTCAAGCTGCGCAACATCGATCCCGGGCCGGTGCCTTTGGTCAAATCGCTGAAGCAATGCTTCGACTGGAGCGAGGGGGACTTCGCGCGCACGGCGGGCCTCGCGAAAGGGCTGACGCCGCATTTCCATGACTACCTGCTGCGCGGCGGCTTTCCGGAGCCGGCGATGGTGTCCGATCTGTCGCGCTGCCAGCGGCTGCTGCGGGAGGACATCGTGGACAAGGTGCTCAAGCGCGACATGACCGCCCTTTACGGCGTGCGCCGCGTGCTGGAGGTGGAGAAGATTTTCCTCTATCTCTGTTATCACGACGGCGGGATCGTGGATGTGGCGGCGCTGTCTCGCGAACTGGATGGCGTGAACCGGAACTCGGTGAACAATTTCCTCGATCTCTTCGAATCCACGCATCTGGTCTATCGCCTGCGTCCGCACGGCTACGGCAAGGAAGTGCTGCGCGGCAAGCCGAAGCTCTATCTGGCGGATGCGGCCTTGCCCGGCTCGGTGCTGCTGCTCGGCAGGAAGCTGCTGGAACGGGCGGACCGCTTGGGCGCGGCGGTGGAGACGGCCTTTTTCAAGCATGTCTTCACCCGTTACTACGCCGACCAGCCGTCCTTCACCTACTGGCGGGACAAGGCCAACAAGGATCTGGAAGTGGACCTGATCGCCTCCATCGGCGAGCGTTTGGTGCCTTTTGAAGTGAAGTATCAGGATGCCGCCCCGGAGATGTCGAAACTCAAGGGCCTCCGCCATTTCCTGGAAGACCAGAAGTTGGAACAGGGCTATGTCATCACCCGGCGCTGGGAAGACTTCGGCATCCGGCAGGTCCCCTCCGCCAAGACGGGCCGCGAGCGAGTCCTGCTCGATTCACGCATCCTCTCCATCCCGGCTCCGCTCGCCTGCTACTGGCTGTCTTCCTGAAATTTCTCCGAACCCATGCCCGCCCGCGTCCGCTCCACCGTCCCACCGCTTCCCTTCGACAAGAAGCTGGTCCTTCAGCAATGGGTGTTCTCCCTGCTGGAGGCGCGGGACCTTTACGACCTTTGCGACAGTGAATTCCGCCACCCGGACGCCGAGAAGTGGGATACCGAAAACGTCACGGAGTTCCATCGCCTGCTGGTGCAAAAAACCATCGAGCGCGAGCACCTGCCGCACGCGCTGCTGCGGGCCTTCGACGAAAACATCGTCCGCCACACCATGGCGATCAACGGACGCCGCAAGGAGCCGATCCGCTGGAAATACTACCAATACATCGCGCTGCTCTTCACCGAGATCTACCTGCATTGGTATTTCCACAAGCCCGCCGCCTTGCTGGCCGCGCTCAACGCCCGCATCGCCACCTTCAACGCCGGGCTGGAGAACACGGAGCACCTGCTGCCCTGCACCGAGGCCGACTTGAAGAAGCTCTGCTTCTGGCAGGCCACCGGCAGCGGCAAGACGCTGCAGATGCACGTCAACATCCTGCAATACCTCGACCACCTCGCCCGCGCGGGGCGCAGGCACGAGCTGAACAAGATCATCCTGCTCACGCCAAAGGAAGGACTGAGCCTCCAGCACCTCAAGGAATTCGCCGACTCAGGGATCGACGCCGAGCTGTTCGAAAAGGAAGGCACGGGTTCCATGTTCTCCGGCCAGACCGTGGAGATCATCGACGTCAACAAGCTCGCCGACGAGTCGAAGGACAAGACCGTCGCGGTCGATTGCTTCGAAGGAAACAACCTCGTGCTGGTGGACGAGGGGCACCGCGGCTCGTCGGGCGAGGAATGGATGAAGCGCCGCGAGAAGCTTTGCCGCGATGGTTTCTGCTTCGAATACTCCGCCACCTTCGGCCAGGCCGTGAAGGCCGCGACGCCGGTGAAGGGCGACGACGGGATCAAGCGCAACCTGCTGGAGCAGAACTATGCCCGCTGGATCCTCTTCGACTACAGCTACCGCTTCTTCCACGGCGACGGCTACGGCAAGCATTACCGCATCCTCAACCTGAGAGAACAACGCGACGACGACCAGCGGCAACTCTACCTGGTGGCCGGACTGCTTTCCTTCTACCAGCAGCTCCGCGTCTGGGCCGACCATCGCGACGAGTTCTCCGTGTTCAACGTCGAGCGCCCGCTGTGGGTGTTCTTCGGCGCGAAGGTGAACGCCGGGGAAATCTCCGACATCGTTGATGTGCTCCTGTTCTTCGCGAGATTCGTCCGCAACCGGGCCGAATCGATCCGCCAGTTGGACCTGCTGCTCGATGGCCGTGACGGCATGGTCGATCGCAAGGGCCGTCCACTCTTCTCCACCGGATTTCCCTACCTCAAGTCGATCGGCCAGAACGGAGAGATGGCCTTCGACGGCATCCTCTCGGCGTTTTTCAACTCGCCGACCGGCGGCAAGCTCCACGTGCGCGATCTCAAGTCCGCGGCGGGCGAGCTCTCGCTTTCCCTCGGAAATGCCGAGCCCTTCGGCGTGATCAATGTCGGCGATGAGAAGACCTTGCACGGCCTATGTGAAAAGCATCCGGAGCTGCTGGCCACTTCCGATCAGGAATTCGGCGGATCCTTGTTCCGCCAACTCTCCCACACTGCCTCCCGCATCCACCTGCTGTTAGGCTCGAAGAAATTCACCGAGGGCTGGAACAGTTGGCGCGTCTCCGCCATCGGCCTGATGAACATGGGCAAGAAGGAAGGATCGGACGTGATCCAGCTCTTCGGCCGCGGCGTGCGCCTCAAGGGCTGGGACATGACGCTCAAGCGCTCGTCGGCGTTGAAGGACCTCAACCTCGGCATCATGCAGGAAGCCACCGAGGCGCAGCGGCGCTTTCTCCACCTCGTCGAGACGCTCGATGTCTTCGGCGTGAAGGCCGACTATATGGCCAGCTTCCGCGAGTATCTCGAAACGGAGGGCGTGAACCCCGAGCCGGACCAGGAGGAGATCATCGTGCCCATTCTACCGACTCTGACTGATCTTCCTTCGAAGAAGCTCAAGATCGTGCGCGTGCCGGAGCATCTGAACTTCAAGCGCGACGCGCCGAAGCCAAACCTTGAACCCGACCGTGACACTTTCCTGCGTTCACCGGTTAGGGTCGATTGGTATCCGCGCATCGAAGCCCTGAGTGCAGTCGAGTCCCGGCGGGGTCTGGATGCCATCTCGAAAGACACCGGCCTTCTGGAAGCGCGGCATCTTGCGTTTCTCGACTACGAGGCGCTGCATCTCGGCTTGCAGCGCTTCAAGACCGAGCGCGGGTTTTCCAATCTGCGGCTGGACCGCGCCACGATCCCGCAATTGCTCGCGGATCCCCATTGGTATGAGCTTTCCATCCCCAGGCAGGAGCTGGAGAGCGGCCGCTTCGAAAGCGTGCGCACCTGGCAGCAGATCGCCGAAGCGCTGTTGAAGGGGTATTGCGAACGCCTTTACAAGAACCGCAAGCAGGGTTGGGAAAGCGAGCACGCGGAGGCCTACGACCTCGGTCCCGGCGATCCGAACTTCGAGCAGGAATACCGCTTTCTCGTGCAGGCCGAGAACGAACTCGTCGGGCAGATCAAGGATCTGGCCAAGCAGGTGGTGAAACCGGGCTTCAAGAAATGCTCGTTCGCCCAAGTGAACGCGCTGAGCTGGGACGGACACCTCTACTCACCGCTCGTCCACATCGCTGGAAACTCGCTCGTTACTGTCAGCCCGGTCAGTCTCAACGAGGGCGAGTGGCAGTTCATCAACGACCTCAGAAGCCACCACGAAGTGCACCCCGGCTTCTTCGAAGGAAAGGAGCTTTTCGTCCTCCGCAACAAGAGCAAGAAGGGCATCGGTTTCTTCGAGGCTGGGAATTTCTATCCCGACTTCATCGTCTGGCTCCTCGTCGGGAAGCAGCAGTATCTCAGCTTCGTCGATCCCAAAGGCCTGCGGAACACCCAGGGCTTCGACGACCCGAAGATCGCCTTCGCGGAGAAGATCAAGGCCATCGAAGCCCGCTTGTCGAAAGCCACGCCCGGGCTGGTGCTGAATTCCTTCATCCTATCGACCACCTCATTCCGCCAGATCCACTGGTGGGACAAGCTCAAGACACCGGAGGACTTCGCTGCGGCCCATGTGCTGCTGCAGAAGGACGAACCTGAAAGCTACATCGGGAAGATGTTCGAGCTGATTCTCGCGTCGGTCGACAAGGGCGAGTAACACAACCCATCCGCCGCGCCGTCTCGGAGAACGCGAAGCAGCTCCGGCTAAAGCGGGCGGAGTGGTCGTGAGGTCCTACCCCGAACACGCCGACCGACTAAAGAGCGAATCCGCCCCGACGATGAACTTGCAGTGCAGCAGGCTATCGTTGCGGAGATCGAAGCCGAGCAGGCGCTGGTCGCCGCCAACCGCGAGTTGATCACCCGTTTCGAGAAGAAGATCCAAACCACGCTGGCCCGCGTGTGGGGGGAGCGAGAGTCAGACTGATTCATGAAACCCAGCTTCATCGCCTAACTTGACGAGTCGGGTGACGGGTGCTTCCTCTTCCATCCCGTTGGCAGTGGCATCTGGCTGAAGTTCGCGCTCTCGGCGGCGGTGATTCGGCAAACCAACTTTTGATGGATCTGGTGAAGTGAATCTCTTCCTTGGACTGCGGCAGCCTGCTGCCGCTTTGGACCCCGCAGCCTGCTGCGGGGAGCGGATGGGAAACGAAAGAATCGTCCCAAGGTCCCCATTTTCTCCACCCACCCCGGAGGAGCAGGCTACCGCAGTCCAAGGTGCTCGAGCACCCATCCGCATCGACGATATTTTTTCCAAGGAATTTCCGGGGTGCGTGTCATAGTTCTCGAGTCCTTCGACACCGATGAAAATCCTCAGCCTCTCCACTGCCCTCATGGCCGCCGCCAGCGCCGAAACCGCTCTGACGATCTACAACCAGAACCTCGCGGTGGTGCGCGAGACCCTCCCGCTCGATCTCAAGCCGGGCGAGAATCCGGTGAGCTTCGACCGCGCCACCGCCCAGGTGATGCCCGACTCCGTGGTGCTGCGCGATCCTGCCGGCAAGGCCGCCTTTTCGATCCTCGAGCAGAGCTACCGCAACGACCCGGTCAGCCGCTCGCTGCTGTTGAGCCATTTTGAAGGCCAGGAGATCGAGTTCCGCAGCGTCTATCCCGACGGCAAGGTCGAGCTGCAGGCCGGCAAGATCGTCCGCTCCGGCCACGTTCCCGGCGGCCAGCCGCAGGACCCGATCATCGAGGTCGACGGCAAGCTGCGCTTCCAACTCCCCGGCGAGCCGCTCTTCCCCGCGCTCGGCGACGGCTCGATCCTCCGCCCGACCCTCGGCTGGCAGATCCGCAGCGACGCGGCGGCGAAGTTCGACGCCCAGCTGTCCTACCTCAGCAACGGCTTCAACTGGGAGGCCGACTACAACCTGGTCGCGCCGGAGAAGGGCGAGACCGTGACTCTGACCGGCTGGGTCACCGTGAACAACCAAAGCGGCACCGCTTTCCAGGACGCCAAGGTCAAGCTGGTGGCCGGCGAGGTGAACATCATCGAACCAAGCCACCCCAACGTAGGCATGATGCGCTCGAAAATGATGGCGATGGAAGCCGACGCCGCGCCGGCGGTGCAGGAGAAGGCCTTCGACGACTTCCACCTCTACACTCTACAGCGTCCGCTGACGATCCGCGACAAGGAGACGAAGCAGGTCGAGTTCCTACGCGCCGCGGCGGTCAAGGCGTCCAAGCGCTACGTCTACGATCCGGCCGCGATGCGCTTCTTCGGCGGTGGCGGCCCGCAGACCCAGCCGATCCAAGGGATGGAGTTCCCGAAGGACGTGGCGATCTACTGGGAGTTCAAGAACGACGAGTCGAACGGCCTGGGCGTCCCGCTGCCCGCCGGCCGCGTCCGCTTTTACCGCTCCGACGACCAGGACGGGAACCTCGAGTTCGTCGGCGAGAACGACATCGATCACACCCCGCGCAACGAGGAGGTCTCGATCTACACCGGCAATGCCTTCGACCTGGTCGGCGAACGGAAGATCGTGAACTTCGAGCGCGACGACCGCGCGGAGTGGATGAAGGAAAGCATCGAGATCACCGTGAAGAACCGCTCCAAGGAGCCGAAGGAGATCGTGGTCCGCGAGCACCTCTGGCGCTGGCTGAACTGGAAGATCGAGAACGCCTCGATGGAGTCGGTGAAGAAGGACGCGCAGAAGATCGAGTTCACCGTGAAGCTCGCCCCGGACGAGGAGAAGAAGGTGACCTACACCGCGCACTACAGCTGGTAGTAGCGCGACTTTGCAAGTTGCGCGCTTCTCGCGGCGGACCTCTCCCAGCGATCACGAAGCTTCAGGGCAAGACCGCCCCTCCCACACACAACGTGCAACGTTGTGCTACTCCGGTAGCGCGACTTTGCAAGTTGCGCGCTTCTCGCGGCGGACCTCTCCCAGCGATCACGAAGCTTCAGGGCAAGACCGCCCGTCCCACTCACAACGTGCGACGTTGTGCTACTCCGGTAGCGCGACTTTGCAAGTTGCGCGCTTCTCGCGGCGGATCTCTCCCAGCGATCAGGAAGCTTCAGGACAAGACCGCCCGTCCCACACACAACGTGCAACGTTGTGCTACTTCCGAAAGCAGTCCGCGCTGTGGTCGTCCACCATCCCGACCGCCTGCATGAAGGCATACATTGTGGTCGATCCCACAAAGTTGAAGCCAGCCCTGCGCAGCGCCTTGCTCAGGGCATCCGATTCCACCGTCTTCGCCGGGAAGTCGGCCATCGTCCGAAAACGATTCACGCGGGGAACGCCGCCGACAAATTCCCACAACCACGCCACCGGATCATCCAGCCGCAGCCATGCCTTCGCGTTTTCCCGCACCGAGAGAATCTTGCCGCGATGGCGGATGATGCCCGGATCTCCCGCAAGAGCCTCCAGCTCCACGTCGGTCATCGCCGCGACCCGCTCCGGCTCGAATCCATGAAACACCTCACGGTAGCGATCGCGCTTCTGCAGGACCGTCCACCACGATAGCCCGGCCTGCGCGCCCTCGAGGCAGATCATTTCAAAAAGATAGCGTGGATCGCGCGACGGCACGCCCCACTCGCTGTCGTGGTAGGCGACGTAAAGCGGCCTGTCCGCAGGCAACCAAGGGCAACGAATCATCGCAGGATCCTGCGCTTCTCCCTCTCGATGCGCAATCCCGCCTTGCCCGCAGCGTTCTAGGCTGGTTTTCTCCCGCCCCGACAATCCCCGACCCTATGGCCAACAAGGACTTCACCGACCCCGCCCGCATGGAGAAAATCGTCTCCCTGTGCAAACGCCGCGGCTTCATTTTCCAAGCCGGCGAACTCTACGGCGGACTCAATGGTTGCTGGGACTACGGCCCGCTCGGCGCCGAGCTGAAGCGAAATCTCAAGGACTACTGGTGGCGCAAGACCGTCCAAGAACGTGACGACGTGCTCGGCATGGACGGCGCGATCCTCACCATGGAGCAGGTCCTCGTCTCCTCCGGCCACGTCGGCGGTTTCAGCGATCCGATGTGCGACTGCCTGCTTTCGAAAGCACGTCTGCGCGCCGACCAGATCCCGGCCCAAGACGGCACGGCGGTCTATTTCTCCGGCGCGAAGCACGAGGCCAGCGGCTGGTCCTCCGACAAGGCCTTCGCCGTGCTGGTCGCCCCCGGCAAGGACCCGATCGAGTCCCACAAAACGGCGCGGAAATTCTACGCCGACCACATGCCGGACAAGAAGATCTCCCCGAAGGAGCTCGAGCTGACCGAAGAGCGCCGCGAGGAAGTCACCGCCAGCACCTCCTTCAACCCCGAGAACGGCGGCCTGCTGACCGAACCGCGCCAGTTCAACCTGATGCTCCAAACGAACTTCGGCGCGACCGGCGACCAGATCGCCTACCTGCGCCCGGAGACCGCTCAGTCGATTTTCGTCCAATACAAGAACGTCCTCGACTCCAACCGCATCAAGCTGCCCTTCGGCATCGCGCAGTGCGGCAAGTCCTTCCGCAACGAAATCAACCCGCGCAACTACACCTTCCGCAGCCGCGAGTTCGAACAAATGGAGATCGAATACTTCTGCCGCCCGGAGGACGGCATGCGCCTAACCGACGAGTGGCTGGAGGAGCGCCTCAAGTTCTATGGTGAGATCGGAATCCCGCGCGAGAAGCTCCACATCCTGGACGTTCCGGACGGCGAACGCGCGTTCTACTCGAAGAAAACCTACGACATCGAATACGAATTCCCCTTCGGCATCCAGGAACTGGAAGGCGTGGCCTACCGCACCGACTACGACCTCGGCGTCCACCAAAAAGGCGCCGGCAAGCCGCTCGAATACTTCGACGAGGAAAGCAAGGAGCGCTTCCTGCCCCACGTGGTGGAACCTTCCGCCGGATGCGATCGCACCGTGCTCGCACTGATCTGCGAAGCCTTCGACGAGGAGGAGCTCACCGATGAAAAGGGCAACAAGGACGTCCGAACCGTGCTGCGTTTCGTGCCGCGCATGGCCCCGGTGAAGGTGGGGATTTTCCCACTGCTCAAGAAGAACGAGGAGCAGGTCCGCATCGCCCGCGAGATCCAGAAGAAGCTCCAGCCGTGGATGACCGTCTTCTACGACGACGGTGGTGCCGTCGGACGCCGCTACCGCCGCCAGGACGAAATCGGCACGCCCTTCTGCATCACCATCGATTTCGACACTCTCGGCGAAAACGATCCCGCGAACACCGGTACCGTGACCGTCCGCCATCGCGACTCAATGGAGCAGGAGCGGATGTCGATCGATGCCCTGCTGCCCTGGCTGCTCGAGCGCGTGCGCTGAGCCATCGGCCCGGCCACCGAACCACAGAGCGCGCTCCCCAAAAAGGGACGCGCTTTTTTTGTATCCCGCTCAATGCGCCAGCGGGACCGGCAGGTCGATCACCCGCTCCGCTTCCCAACGCGTGATCCTTGCGTCCCTGTTGACGTCGTAATGCTTCATCATCGCATCGAGTTCCTTGGGCTCGATCCCCACGACACCGGCCTCCGCGACGCCTTGCTCGATCTCCTTGCGCGTCAGACTCCCGTTGCCGTCGTAATCAAAGCGGTCGAACTTCTCCAGCAAGCCGATCATTTTGCGACCGTGCGCCGCTTCGTCGTGAGACGGATCTTCGAAAGCACAAGAGGCGATCAGCAGGGGAAGAATGCACAACCATTTCATTCGCCACGGATCATCCCGAAACCCGACTTCGCGACAAGCGGGAAAGCAAGTTGACCACCCCGCCCCCATGAGGATGCTCCCCCCGTGCGCATCCGCATCCTCGCCGCCGGAAAACCTTCCCTCGCCTATGCGAAAAGCGGGGTCGACGAGTATCTCAAACGACTCGGCCGCTACGGCAGCCACGAACTCGAATTCCTCAAAGCCGGCGATTCCTCGAGCGTCTCCGCCGCCCTGCTGGAACGCTCGGCCGGGACCTTTCGGATCGCACTCGACGAACGTGGCGATTCGCTCGTCACCCGCGCCTGGGCCGACCACTTCGCTGCCCTGGAAATGCGGGGCGACATCAAGGCCCTCTGCTTCCTGATCGGGGCGTCCGATGGACACACACCCGAACTACGCAAGCGCTGCGATGCCGTCTGGTCGCTGTCCAGCCTGACCATGCAGCACGAACTCGCGCTCGTGGTGCTGCTGGAGCAACTTTACCGCGTCGCCACCCTCAGACGTGGCGAGCCCTACCACCGCTGAAATCGCCGCGAAGGCGAAATCAGCGCCGCGGCTGCTGAGGAAGGGCACTGAATGCCCCACCGCCCTGACCCACCTGCGGCTTGTTCCACGGAATCTGACTCGATGTATTCGGCGGCGGCACAGGCTTACGCTCTTTTTCCTCCATCGCACAGGATGGCAAAAAGGCGACAAGGGCGGCGGCGATGATCGTGCGCATGGCAGGAGCATAAAAAAACCTCCGCGGCATGCAAGCTCGCGGAGGTTTCGGGAGAACGAAAGGTGGAAGAAATCAGTTGGTCGAAGGATTCGCCAAGATCACGCGGTCGCCTGCTTGGATCCGAGCACCGGGTGCCAAGGTCTTGAGATCGATCTCGGCGATCGTTTGGGTGGGCTCGATCGATGAAGGCTGAAGCTCGGCAACCAGTCGGCCCTCGCGCTTGACCAGAAGCTTCGTTTGCGGAGTGAAGCCCGTGCTGCTGCCAGCCGCGATGACCACAAATCCCCAGTCGTCGTTGACGGCGGAAACCACGGCTTCCATCGCATTCCGGCGGATCCGCGAATCGCGGGCAGCGGAGCGATCGGCCAAACGGGCGATCTCAGCCTGATTGGTATCCACCACCTTGCGAGCGGCACCCACCAAGGACTCCAATTCTTCGAGCTGCTTGGTCTTCTCCTTCTTGTCTTCCTTCACCTTGGCGACTTGCTCGCCGAGGTTGTCCAAAGTCACATCCTCACCCGCGTCCTTGAGCATCGCGATCACCTCGTCCTGGATCTTCTTGAGATCCGCAAACTTGGCGGCCTGCTCTTCCAAGGTTCCCTCCAATTCCGCGAGATCGCGGCGCAGGGTCTTTTCCTTGGCGACCAGGTTCTCAATCGAGGCCTCGGCATCGGCCTTGTCCTTCGTTGCCGCATCAAGCGCGGCAACCTCCTTCGCAAGATCGGCCTCCTTTTCGTCACCGCTCTTGGAAACGCGGGTGTTGGTCGCAATCGCGTCGAGCTTGATCTTCTTCTGATTCTCGAACTTCCCGAGATTCTCGTAAGAGAAATAGGCGGCTCCACCGCTGACTAGAAGGGCGAGGGCGTAGAAAAGTGCTTTCATACAGGTTTTGAAAATAGAGCTGGAAATCGAATTTGTTTCACTTGGCGGCCTTGGCAGCGTCAGCTGCTTCCGCGGCGGGGACCACGCGATCGCCCACCATCAACACCGTGTCCTCAGCCATCGAATCAGGGACGATTTCCGCAGCCGCGCGATTGGACTCAACCGAGCTCACCCGCAATTTCGCGACCACCGCGCCGTCGCGCACGACTTCAAGCGAAGAACCGGAAACCACGCCACCGCCATTGCCAATCGGCAGGGTGATGAATCCGTAGGCCGGATAAATCGCGGCAATGCTCGACGCCGTGAAGAAGGAACGCTTGTTCGCGTAGTTGCCATCCTTGGTCCGATAAGCGGCGATCACGCCTTCCGTCCGGGTCTTCTCGCTGGTCAAGTCGGACAGCTGCGCCTCGTTCGAAGCAATGTCCGCCGTCAGCTCCTCGAGCTCCCCGGCGGTCCGCCGCATCTCGCCGACCAACTCCTCGATGTCCCCAGCTTCCTTGAGCTTGTCTTCGATTTCGGTGATCCGCGAGGCGTTGGACTCGGTCTCTTCCCGCTTCGAAGCAATTTCCTGCTCCACGCCGCGGTTCTTCTTGATCTGGGACGCCTCGGTCTCGCGAAGAACCACCGTGGCTTCTTCGGTGGACTTCCGGTTCTTCTCGGTCTCGTTGAACTCCTTGGTCAGCTTGTCCAATCGGTCGCGGGAATTCGCAAGACGCTTCTCTTCGCGCTGCCGGGACTCGATCTCCTTCGCGTAAGCCTCCTTGTTTTTCGAAGCAAGAAACGCGGCGGAAAGCAAAGCGAGGGCGGTAAGAATGGCAAAAATGTTGGCCATGGGGTTTTGACGTTGGCGGGTGGCTGGTTCTGGGCGGCAAGCTAGGGACTACCACTCCGCCCCGGCAATCCCAAATTTCACGATTGTGCAGGGTGGATTTACAAAGGATGGACAGGGCAGCAAGCAGCCACCGATGAATTCCGTTCTCCGCGTCTTCGCCTACCTTCGACAATATCCCGGCCTCGCCACCGCCCAGTTTTTCTGTGCGACGCTGATGGCCGTATCAGTGATCTTTTTCCCCTCCGTCGTCCGCTTCGTCCTGAACGACATCCTGCCCCACCCCGAACGCCACCACGAACTCACTTTCTGGGTCCTCGTCGGCCTCGCCAGTTTCTTCGCCAAGGACGGCCTCAATTGCGCGCGAATCTTCGTCAACAACCACTTCGAGCAGAACGTCATCTTCGACATCCGCTCCGACCTCTACCGCAAAATCCAGCGACTGCCCTTGAGTTGGTTCGATTCCCGCCGCACCGGCGACATCATGACCCGGGTCGTCGAAGATGTGACCTCGATGGAACGCGTCCTGATCGATGGCATCGAACTCGGACTCGTCGCCGCGATCCAATTGATCGCCGTCGGGGTCGTGATGTATGCCACCGACTGGCAGGTTTCACTCTGGGCCACCTTGCCGATTCCCATTCTCCTCACCGGCGCTTGGATCTATTCCAAGGACGCCCGCCACCGCCACAAGGCCGAACGCAACGCGACCTCCGCCCTGAATTCACTTCTTCACGACAACATCGCAGGCATCCGCCAAATCAAATCCTACGCCGCGGAAAGCGAAGAACACGCCAATTTCAACCGACTGTCCCACCAAGTCCGCCGCGCCACCCTGAACCTGATGAAATGGTGGGCCATCTACAATCCGAGCATGTCCTTCGCCAGCATGCTCGGCTACGTCCTCGTCCTCGGCCTCGGCGGACAGGCGGTCATCGCCAACCGCATCGCCATCGGCGACCTCGTCTTCTTTTTCCTCCTGCTCAATCTCTTCTACGAGCCCGTTTCAAAGCTCCGCCAACTCAACCAGATGATCTTTTCGTCCCGCGCCGCCGGCGACCGGGTCTTCGAAATCCTCGACTCCGAGGACGAGCCGAATGCCGCCCACGGCAGCAGCCTGCCCGCCACCATCGAAGCCCACGTCCGCTTCGAAAACGTGGCCTTTGCCTACAACGACCAACCCACCCTCCACGGCGTCGACTTTGATGCCCCACCCGGGAACACCATCGCTCTCGTCGGTTCGACGGGTGCCGGCAAATCCACCGTCCTCTCCCTGCTCAACCGCTTCTACGAAGCCGATTCCGGCAGGATCACCATCGACGGCACCGACATCGCCACCCTCGCCAAAGGCTCGCTCCGCGAAAAAATCGGCTATGTCACCCAAGAGCCCTTTCTCTTCAACGGCACCGTCCGCGAAAACCTCTCGCTGGCCAAACGCGATGCCACCGACGCCGAACTTTGGGCAGCACTCGACGCCGCTCACGCTGCAGGCTTCGTTCGAGAGCTCCCGAAACAACTCGATACCAACGTCGGCGAACGTGGCGTGAAACTCTCCGGCGGCGAAAAACAACGCCTCTCCATCGCCCGCGCCCTGCTCAAGAACGCCCCCATCCTGCTGCTCGACGAGGCCACCGCGTCCGTCGACAGCGAGACCGAGCGCCAAATCCAAGACGCGCTCGACCGCCTCATGGAAAATCGCACCGCTTTCGTCATCGCCCACCGCCTCTCCACCATCCGCAACGCCGATAAAATCTACGTGCTCGAGAAAGGCCAAGTCATCGAACAAGGCACCCACGAAGAACTTTGGGCCCGCGGAGGAAAATACGCCGACCTTTGCCGCAAGTCCTTCCTCAACCGCGATACCGCACTCGTGGGAAACTGAGGAACATCCCGCGCAAACCCGCCGGGCAGAGCATCAACGCCCCTCGAGGGCCGATTCCCACAACTCCGCAATCTGCCTGAGCAAATCATCGATCAGCCCGAATTTCTCCCACTCGCGCAGCGCACCGAACATCGACGCAGCGAGCACAGCCCCCGCCATGACCAGCGCTGCCCAATAGCAAAACGCCAAGAGCTTGCCGACCCGGTCAAGCTTCCGGGTTCCCGCATAGCCCGCCGGTGCCGCCATGAGACGAAAACCCAGCCAGAAGTTCAAAAAGGGCAGAAACCAACCCAAAACCCACCAAGGCGACATCCCCAGATTCCGCAGCCGCATCCATTGGGTCGCCCCCACCAACCAAATTACTAGCGGCCACACCAGCCAGCGCAAATAGGCCGCACACTCCACGGGGGCTTGCGCCCTCAACCATGGAAGCGCCCAGTGCCATCCCAACACCAGCCCCGCAGGCAGCACAAGGGTGCCCATGGCATAGCCAAAGCGCCCCGTCCCGAACGACCTCGCCCGCAGCGGAGCTTTGGAAACGGATCGTTTCGCCGCTGGCGGCGATCCTTCCCCAACCGATGCCGCGCCGGGTTCTCGCGGGAGCCTTCGCTCGAAGAGCCCCTCCACCTCGCCCGCCGGCTCCCAATCGCTCTGCCCGGAAGTCCACACCAGGTCCTTTCGCGGATCCAAATCTCCCGCGCGGGCCATCTCGAGCAAATGATCAAAGCCCACCGGACCGAATCGTTCGCCCCCGATTGAAAAAAACCACTGCTGCGCCTGGGGCTCAATCACCCGGCCTCCATGACTCAAAACGACCCGACGGTCAAACCCGCCTACCCGACGCAATCCGGATTCCCCCCTTGCCTCCCGGCCACGGCAGGCTTTGAATCCGCCCCCACCAGCCATGTTTCTGCTCAAGAAGGTTTTCCAACTGCGGGACAAGGCGAACCCGGACCTCGAGAAACCCTTTCTCGACCACCTTGAAGACCTCCGGGTGATGATCACCCGCATCGTCCTCACCTTGGTCGTCTCGATGCTCGGCTGCTTCGCCTTCCAGGACGACCTGATGGCCATCCTCCGCAAGCCCGTCAACGAAGTCTGGCTGACCCACGAACAAGGCCTGCTCGCCGACGACATCGACGCCAAAACCTGGGAGGCCGCCAAACGCATCGAGCGCGCCGCAGCCGGACTCGACGATACCCTCGCGCCCCATTTTCTCGACCGCTTCGACAGCCCCACCCGCGAACTCGTCGCGACCATCCGACTCCTTCGCGCCGTCGCCACGCTGCCGGAATCCCAGCGCGCGGAATTCCTCGCCGCCGCCGGACCCGACTCTCCGCCCGCCGCACGCGTCACCACCCTCCTCAAAAACGGCGCCAGCCCGGAAATCGACCTCCGCGGTAACCTCCAAATGATGTCCACCCTCCGGCCGACCGAAGGCTTCATGCTCTCGATGAAACTCGCCTTCTTCGCCGGCATCATCGTCTCCTTTCCCCTCCTCCTCCTGTTCATCCTCCAATTCGTTCTCCCAGGCCTCCACCAGCACGAAAAACGCGTCCTCTGGCCCGCCCTCGCCATCGGCTTCGGCCTCTTCCTCCTCGGCGTCTCCTTCGCCTACTTCCTCGTCCTCCCGCGCGCCCTGGAATTCTTCCACGAATGGAACCTCAAACTGGGCGTCGCCAACGACTGGCGCATCGGTGACTACATCACCTTCGCCACTCAGTTCACCCTCCTCTTCGGCCTATCCTTCGAACTCCCCGTGGTGGTCATGGTCTTCGTCAAGCTCGGCCTTCTCAGCTATGAAACGATGAGCCGCACCCGCGCCTACGCCATCCTCGCCATCGTTGTCATTGCCGCGATCATCACCCCCACCCCCGACGCCTTCACCCTTTGCCTCATGGCCCTCCCGATGATCCTGCTCTACGAAGGCTGCATCTGGATGGCTTGGTTCGATGCCCGCAAGCAGCTGCGCGACGAGCAAAACGAGGAACGCGCCCGCATGGAGCGGCTGCTCATGGCGTCGGACGAAACCGAGATCAGCGAAGGCAGCGATCGCGACGACCCCTGGGACCCCTCCGCCTGCGAAGAGGGCTGGCGCGAAGGCGAACGCACCTGCCCCGAAACAGAGGACGAAACGAAAACCCCGCCCCAAGCCTGATCCTCAACACCTCTCCAGCTTCTCCACCATGCACTCCATGACAGGATTCGGCCGCGGTTCGGCCACCACGAACGACGGCACCGCCACGGTGGAAATCACCTGCGTCAACCGCAAGCAAGCCGAAGTGGTCGTCCAGTCCGCCCGCGAACTCAACGAATTGGAGCCACAAATCCGCCGCAACGTGCTGGAACACATCTCCCGCGGCCGCATCCAAGTCAGCATCCAGTTCGAACGCCCCGGCAGCGAAGCCACCCCGGTCCGCGTCGACCTGAAACTGGTCGATGCCCTCGAATCGGCCTTCCACCAGATTTCCTCACACCTCCAGCGCGAGGTCACCCCGCGGGCGTCCGATTTCCTCCGCACCCCCGGCATCATCCGCATCGAAGACCGGGGCATCGACCCCGCCACCGCTTGGCACGCCATCGAACCTGCCCTGCAGACCGCCATCGCACAGGTCATCGAAATGCGCGCGACCGAAGGCCGGGATCTCGCCCAAGACCTCCGCACCCGCCTCGATCTCCTAGAAGCCACCGCCCAAGCGATTGCCACCCTCGCCCCCGGCCGCCCGGATCGCTACCGCGGCCAATTGCTGAAACGCCTTCGCGAACTCGATCTGGAGCTGGACGCCCAGGACGAACGTGTCCTCCGCGAACTCGCCGTTTTCGCCGACCGCTGCGATATTTCCGAGGAAATCACCCGCCTCGATTCCCACTTCCGGAAATTCCGCGACTACATGTCCGCCAACGAAGCCGCCGGACGCTCTCTCGATTTCCTCTGCCAAGAAATCCACCGCGAATTCAACACCATCGGCTCCAAAGCCTCTGACGCCACCCTCGCCCAGCACGTCGTCACCGCCAAAACCGAACTCGAGAAAATCCGCGAACAGGTCCAAAACATCGAGTAAGCCCCCACCGACATCCCCCCGGACCTCTTTCTTGGCCTCTCCCGTGGACTCTTTCTTGGACTCTTTCTTGGACTGCTGCAGCCTGCTGCAGCTTTCCCGGAGCCAGCCTGCTGGCCCGGGTAAAGCCCCGACCCACAGCCCCGACCAACAGCCCCGACACCGTAGACGAATCGCCCATGACTTCGCAAAACCATCGACTCCACGGCCGCGGGTAAAGTGGGACCGCCCGGCGGTCAGTCCCTACCATTGATCAACCAGCACCGACCACCGACCACCGACCACCGACCACCGACCACCGACCACCGACCACCGACCACCGACCACCGCCCACCGGTTGACTTTTCCATCCCCTCCCCTCATACCCGCACCCATGTCCACGGCCCTGCCGCCCAAACCCCGCATCATCGGACCCCGCGTCCGGCTCTGCATCGTCGCGTCGAAATACAACGAGCAGTACACCGACGCCCTCGTGGACAATGCCGTCGACGAGCTCAGCGAACTGATGCCCCAAACCCGAGTCGATATCATCCGCGTCCCCGGTGCCTTCGAAATCCCGGTCACCATCGCCAATGTCCTCGATCGCGGTGAGCACTCTCCCGCCTGCGTCATCGCACTCGGCGTGATCCTGAAAGGCGCCACTGCCCACGCCGACCTCGTCGCCATTTCGGTGACCGAGTCGCTGATGGGCCTCGCCCTCCAACACAAAATCCCCATCATTCACGAGGTGCTGCTGGTCGAAGACGAAAAACAAGCCTACGCCCGCTGCATCGCTTCCAATCTCAACCGCGGCCGCGAAGCCGCACGCATCGCCGCCGCCATGGTCGACATCTTCGGCGAAATCGATCGCTCCATGCCCCGCCCCGCCACCCGCAATGCCTAGCCGCCGACAAATCCGCGAAGCGGTCGTCCAATTCCTCTACTGTGCCGATCTTGAGGGCGGGGCCAATCCCGCCTCCCTGCGCGAAGCCTTCTGGCAATTCGTGACGGAGTCCGATCGCCGCATCCTGCTGCAGGCGACTTGGAAAACCCTCCACCACCTCAGCCTCGGCCGGGAGGCACGCTTGACCGAATTTCAACAACGCGCCCCGCTCGCCATCGCCACGCTCAAGGCAAGGCCCGATCTCGAAGCAACGGCACGAAGCCTCGAACAGGTAGCCGACCTCGAGAACCGCTGGTCGGCAAACATGATCTCACTCTCCCGCGTTCCCAAGGACGCGGATGACGATGACTTCGGCGCCGCATTCGAGCCCGCCCTCGCCACCTTCTTCCGCACCGACCGCGACCTCGCCACCGCACGCCGCCGCTTTCTCGAAGCCTTGGAAGACATCCCCTCGCTCCGTGCCCATTTCGAGCCCGTCGCCGGTAGCATCCGCCGACTCGACCGCATTTCGGAACGCGTCCGCATGGTTGAGGAACCGGAAAACTTCCCCGACCAAGGCGACCTCGCGAAAATTCGCGAATGCCGACAGTCCCTTGCTGAACTCCGCCACGAAACCGACTCGATGGCAGACGCCGTGCTCCGCGAGAAAGACGAACTCGATCGCCGCATCGCCGATGTGGTCGAGAACTTCGCCCCTGAACGCCTCAACCCCGTCGACCGCGCCATCCTCCGCCTCGCCACATGGGAAATCCTCCACGCGGATAAAGTGCCGGCCCCCATCGCCATCGACGAAGCGATCGAACTCGCGAAACGCTTCGGCACCACCGACTCCGGCCGCTTCGTGAATGGCGTGCTCGACCGCATCGCGAAACAGGCGAGTTCGGCGAACTGAAACGGCACCTGCTCCAATCCCCCCGGAATTTTCCCATCCCCCCGGCGCCACCGCCCTGCTAGAAACCGATCGCGATGGCCCACTACCCCACCCGCTTCCAGCTCCGCACCCTGTGGAATGCCGCCACCGGAGTGTCGATCCTCATCCTCGGCGCCCTCCTCGTCGGACTGGTCTGGCTGATGGGCCAAATCTTCGGTTTCCTCCAGCCCGTCCTCGTCCCCCTAGCCGTCTCCGCCATCATCGCCTATCTTCTGGATCCCGTCGTCCGGATTTTTCAAAAGCGCGGCTTTTCCCGCCGCTGGGCCGTGGTCTCCACCTTCGCCGGCTTCACCCTGCTCGCCGCCGGACTCGTCGCGATCATGATCCCCCTCGTCGGCGGCCAGATCCACAACTTCCAGCAACAGCGCCAGGCCATCGCCGACAAGCACCCGCCAGCCGCGACCAGCCCGACGCCCACCGATGCCAAACCGATCGATGAGATGATGGTCGACATCCTCATCGGCACCCGCAACCGGAACGAATGGGCGAAGCCCTTCATCGATCCCCTCCTCGGCCCGCCCAGCGATCCGAATTCCGAAGCCCCCAAGGCAACCCTCACCGCCGCCCTCGACGAAGCCGCCGAACTCGGCCGCATCCAGCCCGACCCGCCCATCGTGCTCCAAAGCACCGAACTCTGGGCCCAAGGCAAGACCTACCTCGACGAAATCCTCGGATGGGTCAAAGGCGGCGCCGGCAAAATCCTCGGCTTTCTCGGCCTGGCCATCGGTTTCATCATGGTGCCGATCTACCTCTACTACTTCCTGAGCGAAAGCGCGGCCATCAAGGAGCACTGGCACGAATACGTCCCCCTCAAAGCCTCGCGCTTCAAAACCGAACTCATCGAAACCCTCACCGAGATCAACCGCTACCTGATCTCCTTCTTCCGCGGCCAGGTCCTCGTGGCCTTCATCGATGGCATCCTCGTCGGCCTCGCCCTCACCGCCTTCAACCTCCCACTCGGCCTCCTCATCGGCATCCTGATGGCCCTGCTTGGGATCATCCCCTACATCGGGAACATCATCACCCTCGTTCCCGCCTGCGTCCTCGCCTACTTCCACTTCAGCGTCCCGGGCAACCAACACGTCCTAGGCGACAATCCCTGGGCCTACGTCGGCGGCGTCGTCGCGATTTTCGTCATCGTCCAACAGATCAACTCCCTGCTCACCGCCCCGAAAATCGTCGGCGACTCGGTCGGCCTGCACCCGATGACCGTGATTTTCTCGATGCTCTTCTGGTCCCTCATCCTCGGCGGCTTCGTCGGTGCCCTTCTCGCCGTGCCCCTCACCGCCGCTGTGAAAGTCCTCTTCCGCCGCTACATCTGGGACCGCAGGATGAGAGACGGCTATATCGATGCCGATCAAACCGAGTTCCCCGGCGAGGAATGGCTACCGTCCGACCCCGCCCCCTAGCCCGCCGCACGACGAGGCCTTGATTTTCCGCCACGTCCATGGCGGCATCAGCGGTATGAAAACCCCGCTGTTCCTGATTCTTGCGTCGGCCGGACTCGCACACGGCCAGATTCACGCAGACGTCTCGACGAATCTCGGGTCATTCTCCATTCGCCTGAATGAGAGCGCCGCTCCTCAAACGGTCGCAAACTTCATCACACTCGCCGAAGGCACACGCCCATGGATCCACCCCGTCACCGGCGCGATCCATAGCAACGAACCCTTCTACAACGGCATCATCTTCCACCGCGTCATCGACGGATTCATGAGCCAAACCGGCTCCAAGAAAGGCGATGGCACCGATGGCCCCGGCTACAACTTCCGCGACGAGACCAACAACGGACTCTCCCACTCCACCGCACACGTGGTTTCCATGGCCAACAGCGGCCCCGACACCAACGGATCCCAGTTCTTCATCACCGACGCTCCCACGACCTACCTCGATGGCATTCACACGGTCTTCGGCGTTGTCACCAGCGGCCAAGCCGTCGTCGATACGATCAACGCCGTCGCCACCGATGCCAATGATCGGCCCCTCACTCCCGTCATCATCGAAAACATCAGCATCCGGCGCGAAGGAGCCACCGCCCTCGCCTTCAACGAACACGCTCAACTCCTGCCCCTCGTCGCAAGACCGAAGGTCACGCTCCAATCCCAGACCGGAACCTCACCTTCGGTTCTGATCGATCCGCCACTCACCGGCTTCAGCCGCCTCAGCATCCACCGCTCGCTCGACCTTGCTGCCTGGCAGTCTTGGGGCAGCCTCCAGCACAGCAGGAATCAAAACCCCATCTCCCTGATCACAGGCATCGAGCCAACTCCTCCACCCAAGGCCTTCTATCAAATCTCGACCGTCACTTGGCAGGACGACGCCACCTTTTCCAATGCATCGCAAGCCAGCTATCAAATCAGCTACCCCACCGAAACCCGCAGCTACGTTTTCAACGCCAACGGCACCGGCGGCTCCGTTACCATCACCCCGAACGCAGGATCCCCCACGACCCTTCCCTTCACCTTGATCGACCAAGGCTACTCCCTTTACACGGCGGAGTTCATCGTCGACCACGGCGACACCGCCCCGCCCCCCCGCTATCTCTATCACACCCTTAGCGCCCGATTCAGCCCAACCGGTGCCTACCGAGGCAACATCACCAGCGAAGCTTTCGTGGGCTTCTGGCAAAGCTGGAAAACGGGCACCTTCACCGCGACCCGCTAGAAACACGCTGCCACCATCACTCGCTGACCACGTTTCTTCTGGATTCCTCCCCCTCCTCTGGTCTCTTCCCCGCATGTCTCGCACCCACCGCATCGCAGTCCTCGCCGGCGACGGCATCGGCCCCGAAGTCATGACCGAATCCCTCCGCGTGCTCGATGCCGTGGAAGCGAAGTTCGGCTTCACCACCACCCGTGAGGAACGACTCGTCGGAGGAGCCGCCATCGATGCCACCGGCCACCCGCTCCCCCCGGAAACCATCGCCTCCTGCGAACAATCCGACGCCATCCTCTTCGGCTCCGTCGGTGGTCCGAAATGGGAAAAACTCCCGCCCGACATCCAGCCCGAACGAGGCGCCCTGCTTCCCCTGCGCAAACACTTCGGCCTCTTCGCCAACCTTCGCCCCGGCGTCTGCCTGCCATCACTCACCCACGCTTCACCGGTCAAAAACGAGCTCATCCCCAACGGCTTCGACGTCCTCTGCGTTCGCGAACTCACCGGCGGCGTTTACTTCGGCCAACCCAAAGGCCGCGAGGAGCGCGACGGCGAACCCGTCGCCTTCGACACCATGATCTACCGCAAGAGCGAGATCGACCGCATCCTGCGCGTGGCCTTCACCGCTGCCATGGGCCGCGGCAAGAAACTCGTCTCCGTCGATAAGGCCAACGTCCTCGCCACCTCGGTGCTCTGGCGCGAAACCGCCAACGAAGTCGCGAAGGACTTCCCGGAAGTCGAAATGAGCCACCTCTACGTCGACAACGCCGCGATGCAGCTCGTCAAACGCCCGGATTCCTTCGACGTGCTGGTGACCGAAAACCTCTTCGGCGACATTCTTTCGGACGAGATGGCCATGATCTCCGGCTCCCTCGGCATGCTCCCCTCCGCCTCCCTCGGCAAGCAGCAGGACGGCGGACTCTACTTCGGGATGTACGAACCCTCCGGCGGTTCCGCCCCCGATATCGCCGGCCAAGGCATTGCCAACCCGATCGCACAAATCCTTTCCATCGCCATGATGCTCCGCTTCTCGCTCGGCGAAAACGAAGCCGCGGCCGCCATCGAGGCCGCCGTCGCCAAGGCGATCGACGACCACTACCGCACCGGCGACATCGCCACCGGCGCGGCCAGCGAGATCAAAGTCGGCACCGCCGCCATGGCAGACGCCATTCTCGCCCGACTCTAAGCCAAGCGCCTCTTCAACCGCGCGCAGCCCGCTGCCGCTCGATGGCAATCGCCTTTTGTGGCGTCCTCACGGATCCCACAAAAGGCCCATCCCCAGCGACCACCGGTGAAACCGCAGCTCACGGGTCGCAACCCCACCGAAAGCTTCCCGCTTGCCACCGCAAGGCACGCTTCCCAAAGTCCGCCCGCTCATGAGCGACGCCACTTCTTCCCAACACCAAGTCTGCATCGCCGGCACCGGTAGCTACCTCCCGGAAAAAGTCCTGACCAATGCCGACCTCGAGAAGATCGTCGACACCACCGACGAGTGGATCTTCACCCGCACCGGCATCCGCGAACGCCGCATCGCCGCGGAAGGCGAATTCACCTCCCACATGGCCGCCAAGGCCGGGGCCAAAGCCCTCGAACAAGCAGGCATCGCCCCCGCCGAAGTCGACCTGATCATCGTCGCCACCATCACTCCGGATACCCTCACACCGGCCACCGCCTGCTACGTCCAGCAGCATCTCGGTGCTTTCGGCGCGGTCGCCTTCGACATCTCCGCCGCCTGCTCCGGTTTCCTCTACGCGATGAAAATCGCCAAGCGGCTCATCTCCGACGGAGCCTTCTCCAACGCACTCATCATCGGAGCGGAAAAACTTTCGTCCTTCGTCAATTGGGAAGACCGCAACACCTGCGTGCTCTTCGGCGACGGTGCCGGCGCCGCCGTTCTCCGCCGTTCCAATCCCGGAGAAGGCGCGATCCTCGCCACGGAAATGGGCACCGATGGCGGACTCTCCCGCCTCATCAACATCCCCGGCGGCGGCTCCGCCTGCCCCATCACCATCGAAAACGCCGGCCAACACCTCGCCAGCCTCACCATGATGGGCAAAGAAGTCTTCAAGCACGCCGTCACCCGCATGAAAGAGTCCGCTGAAAAGGTGATCGAACGCGCGGGACTCCAGCCACAGGACATCGCGCTCGTCGTCCCCCACCAGGCGAACCTGAGGATCATCGACGCCATCGCCGAACGCCTCGCCGTCCCCACCGAACGCGTCTTCGTGAACCTCCAGAAATACGGCAACACCTCCGCCGCCGCCGTCGCCATCGCTCTCGACGAAGCCAATCGCAGCGGTGCCATCAAGCGCGGCGAAAACCTCGTCATGGTCGTCTTCGGTGCCGGCCTGACCTGGGCGGCAGCCGCCGTCCGCTGGTAGGCCCGGAGGACTGCCATCCAGATCGGAGTCGAGAGGAAACGCCTTCCGGCCACCGGTCTCTGATCCAGGTCTCCCATGCGCCACCGCACCTCACCCGCCGACCTCGAAGGCCCACCACCCGGCCTCCCCCACATCATCGGCAACGAAGCTGCGGAACGCTTCTCGTTTTACGGCATGAAGGCCGTGCTCGCGGTCTTCATCACCGACTACCTCCACCTCATGGACCCAGCCGTCGGAAGCGCCATGAGCGAGGCCGCCGCCGCCGAAAAAGTCCACTTGTTCAACAGTGCCGTCTACGCCACCCCCCTCATCGGAGCTCTCCTTGCCGATCTATTCCTCGGCAAGTTCCGCGTCATCATCGCCCTCTCCATGGTTTACTGCGCCGGCCACGCTGCGCTCGCAGCGATGGGACTCTGCGGCTCCTCCCCACTGTGGCTGATCGCAGGACTCGCGCTCATCGCCCTAGGCTCCGGTGGCATCAAACCCTGCGTCTCCGCCCACCTCGGCGACCAGTTCGGCACGCGCAATTCCCACCTCCTGCCAAAGCTCTTCAACGGCTTCTACTTCGCCATCAATTTCGGAGCCTTCGTCTCCACCCTCCTCACCCCCTGGCTGCTCGAATGGTACGGCCCCCACTGGGCCTTCGGCATCCCCGGCATCCTGATGGCCCTCGCCACCCTCATCTTCTGGCTCGGCCGCCACCGCTTCATCCATGTTCCCGCCGGCGGCAGACGCTTCATCCGGGAATGTTTCAGCCGCCAAGGCCTCACCGCCCTGCTCAAGCTCCTCCCACTCTACCTCTTCGTCGCCATCTTCTGGGCGCTCTTCGACCAGACCGGATCCACCTGGATCTTCCAGTCCCGCGAAATGGACCGCCACTTCCTCGGCATCGAATGGCTACCCTCGCAAATCCAATCCCTGAATTCCGTCTTCGTTCTCACCTTCATCCCCCTCTTCGCCTACGTCGTCTACCCTCTGCTCGATCGACTCTGGCACCTCACCCCGCTCCGCAAAGTCGGCCTCGGACTCTTCATCATGGCGGCCTCCTTCGCCCTCGTCGGGGAAATCCAAAGCTGGATTGACGACGGTGAGAAACCCTCCGTCTCCTGGCAAATCCTCGCCTTCGCCCTGCTCACCGCAGCCGAAGTCATGGTCTCCATTGTCGCGCTCGAATTCGCCTACACCCAAGCACCCAAGACGATGAAATCGCTCCTGATGTGCTACTACCTTGGAGCCGTCGCCCTGGGAAACTACCTCGTCGCCGAAGTGAACCACTTCATCCAAATTCCCAGCGCCGCCGAAGAACAACTCGAACGCCAGCTCTCCGAACTCCCCTCCGACTGGCAGAGCTCTCCGCGCAACGTCATCCTCGCCGGCCACGACGGAGTCAGCGGCCAAGGCGGAGACGACTTCATCGTCAGACTCGAAAATGGCCGCCGGACCGCGCTCGAAATCCCCGGCCAAATCCACTACCAAAACGCAGCTCGCAAAATCACCGCAGCCGCCCGCGCCGCAGGCGATCGTCTCCCGCCCACAAACCGCTTCACCGATCTCGGCCAGGACCCTTGGGGCAATCCCCTCCGCTACGAAATTCTCAACTCAACCCGCTTCCGCATCATCAGCGACGGCCCCGACCGCCAATCCCACAGCCCCTGGGACCAAGGCATCCTCGTCGACATCACCCACCCCGCCCCACCTGCAAAGGCATCATGGTTCGACCGCTTCCGCCCCGCGGAAACCTGGCTCAGCACCCGCAAACGCAAACTCGGCCTCCCCAGCCCGCCCGAAGCCACTACGACATCCTCCACCCGCTACGACATCACCCCCTTCTCCGGGGGCCAAACCAAACTTCGCGGTGCCGCCTACTTCCACTTCTTCACTTGGCTCATGCTCGGCACCGCCGTCGCCTTCATCCCCTTCGCCCTCGCCTATCGGGCAAAAACTCACTTGCAGGACTAGCCTCATGCTCACCGATTCCCATTGTCACCTCGCAAGCCATCGCTTCGATCCCTCCGAGATCCCAGTCCTCCTCGACCGCGCCCGACACGCAGGAATCTCCCGCATCGTCAGCCTCGCCACCGACCTCGGAGACATCGATGCCAATCTCGCCATCGCCGACACCCACCCCGAAGTCTCCGTCTGCGTCGGCATCCACCCCTGCCACGTTCACGAAGCACCCGACAACGCTGTCGACCAGATCCGACCCCACCTTTCCGACCCGCGAATCTGTGGCATCGGCGAGACCGGACTCGACTACTTCCACCCCGCACCCGAGGGCTGGGACGAAGCCATCTTCCGCCAACGACAACGCGACTTCCTCGAAGCCCATTTCCAACTCGCCGCCCACTCCGGCCTCAACGTCGTCATCCACACCCGCGACCAAAACGGCGACGCCTCCTTCCACGACGCCCTCGCCATCTACCGCCGCCACGCCTCCCACACCCGAGCCGTCTTCCACTGCTTCATCGGCAGCAGCGAAAACGCCCGGAAAGTCATCGAGCTCGGCGGACTCGTCTCATTCGGCGGAGTCACCACTTTCAAAAACGCCCGCGAAGTTCTCAACACCGCCACCACGCTCCCGGCCGGCACCTTCATGCTAGAGACCGACGCCCCCTACCTCGCCCCCGTCCCCCACCGCGGACAACGCAACGAACCCGCCCACGTCCACATCGTCGTCGATCACCTCGCCGCAGCCCGTGGCGAAGACCCCGCAGAACTCGCCGCAATCACCAGCAGCACCGCCGCGAACTTTTTCCGCTTCACCCCACAGCACGGCACGATCGCTTGAACAAAGCGAGGCACCCGCCTCGTTTCCTAACCGTCGTGTCGAAGCTTCCCAAACCAAGCCACGCCTGATAACTACCCGCACACCAAATCCATGAGCCACTCACGTTACCTTCTCCTCGCCGCCACCTTCTCCCTCGCCTCCTGTTCGCTGTTCAACAAGGGCGGCGAAAACTACGACACCGTCGACGGCGGTATCGATGCCGCCTACGACACATCCAATCCTTACGGCGTACCCGACGAAGGTTCCGCGGACGCCGTTCCCTATCAGCCGATCAATCCGCCCGCAGACAACCCGACCTACGCCCCCGCTGCTTACGAAGACAGCACCGCGATGCCGGAAATTTCCGACGCCGGCCCCGAGTCGATTCCCGCCCCTTCCAGCACCCGCCACACCGTGGTCAAAGGCGACACCCTGGGCGGCATTGCCCGCCGATACGGCAGCAGCGCCTCAGCCATCAAGCAAGCGAACGGCATGACGAGCGACACCGTAGTCCTCGGCAAAACCCTCTCCATCCCCGGATCCTCCGGCCCCATTTCGCGCCCCGCCAGCAGCGGCGGAAAAACCCACACCGTCGTCCGCGGCGACACCCTCGGCCGCATCGCCGCACGCCACGGAACCACCGTCGCCGCGATCAAAAGAGCGAACGGCATGAAGTCCGATACCGTGATCCTTGGTGCCAAGCTCCGCATTCCCTGACCGCCCCGTGCCTCACTCCTCCCGCTTCGCTTCGCTCGCGCCGCTCCTTCTTGCGGCCTGCTGCCTTGCGCAGGAAACGAAGCCGGAAACCGCACCCGAGGACAGCGCGTCACCAAGGCGCGCCGCCCTCGAACAAATGCTCGAAGAACGCGGCTCTCCCAACGATTTCGAAGCCTCCGTCAAACGAGCTCGCAGCCTCGGCGTCTCGGAACAAGCCGTGCTGGAGGCACGATTTCTCTATCAGGTCGATCGAGGCGACGACGATGGGCTCGTCGCAATGCTTCCCGATTTCCTCGCACGGCGGGATCGCTTCCAACCCGAGGATTCCGAAATTTTCGCCGTACGCGAAGATTGGCTCGCTGTGGTCGAATACGTCCAAGCACTCGCCGCGCTGAAAAAAAAGGACCACGACGCTTTCAAAAAGCACATCACGGAAGCCTTCTGGCTCAGCCCCCGTCAGGGCAATGCTTTCGCGCCACACATCGACCGCCTGCGTCTCGATGAAGCGATGCGCGATATCCGCATCGATCCCAAGACACGCCTCGAAGCACTCGACGCTAAAGAACCCGTCGAACTCGCCGGATTGATGAAGGAACGGAAAGCCCTCCTTCTCCACTTCTGGTCCCCGTGGAGTCGTGAATGCGAGGACAGCTTGCCCGACTTCAAGGCGGTCGCACTCGAACTCCAACGCCATCAGATCGCCGTTGCATCCATGCTGGCAGAGAGCGAACCCGAAGCGCGCAAGGACGCACGGGAACTCATCGCCACCCTCGGCACACCGCCACCAGGAGCCTGGCTTATCGATGAGGGACAGCACTCGCCGAGCCGCATGCTTCGGATCCAAAACCTTCCCACCATGGTTCTCTTGTCCACGGAAGGCCGGGTGCTCTTCAATGGACATCCTTCGGAAGAACGACTCTGGCAGGAACTCGCCAAGCTCGCTCCGGACATCGCCCGGCCACCTCTTCGCAAAGAGTGAGATATCGATGACTACGATAATTATCGTAGTCATCGATACCCTCCCCGCGGACATCGTTTTTTTTATTTAAGGTTTCATGAAAATCGCCGGGTTTGAACTTGACGTTATTCCGAACGACTCGCTTCATGGTGACATCAATCCGCCGATTATCTCATGGCACGCGTCACTCATCCTTCCAATTTAGAACTGCAGGCGCTTTCGGTATTGTGGCACGAGGGCCCATCTACGGTGGGCACAGTACTTGAGAAGCTGCCCGACGGGAAGGATCGCGCCTACACCACGGTGCTGTCGGTGCTCCAGAGCTTGGAGCGCAAGAAACTGGTGAAGCGGGCCCGCGACGGCCGCGCCCATCTCTACGAGGCGTCCTTCTCGAAAGACGCCGTGGTCCTCCGCGCTTCGCGCGAGTTCCTCACCAATGCTTTCGGGGGTCGTCTCGGTGAGGCGATCCTCGCACTCCTCTCCGCTGGCACGTTAACGCCAGATGAGAAAACCAACATCGAACGCGAACTCAAACGACACAAAGCGATGGCTGCAAAAAAAACAGCAAAGAAGGCCGCGGCCAAAACCGCGAAGAAAGTCGCCAAGAAAGCCCCGGCCGCCAAGGCCCCGGTGACCAAGGTGGCAAAGAAGGCGCCGGCAAAGAAGGCCGCCGCCAAAAAAGCACCTGCCAAGAAAGCGCCCGCTAAAAAGGCCGCTGCCAAGGTAGCCAAGAAGGCGACGAAAAAGGTCGCTGCAAAACCGGCTGCGAAGCCCGCCAAAAAAGCAACCAAGAAGGCCTCGAAGTCTGCCAAAAAGGCAGCCAAGAAGGTCGCCAAGAAGACCGTCGTCAAAAAAGCCGCTCCTGCCAAAAAGGCCGCGGTGAAGAAGGCCGCTCCCGCCAAAAAAGCTCCGGCAAAGAAAGCCGCTCCCGCGAAGAAGGCGGCAGTGAAAAAGGCCGCTCCCGCCAAAAAGGCCGCAGTGAAGAAAGCGGCACCCGCCAAGAAGGCCGCTCCTGCTAAAAAGGCCGCTCCCGCGAAGAAGGCCGCGAAAAAAGCTGCCAAGAAGGCCTGATGACGATGGTGCGGCCTCTTCCTCCGCCAAGTGCGAAAGAGAGTGCCCACCAGATCGCGTCCCTCAAACGGCGGGGAGCTTCGGCTCCCCGCCATTTTTTTCGCCCACTCCAAGCAAAGTCGCACTGCTTCCTTAAAAAAGGGATTGCATCCCCCCAACCCTCCACCCATTCTCCCGGCCCCGTCCGGGGCACTCGCGCGGTTAGCTCAGTGGTAGAGCACCTCCCTGACACGGAGGGGGTCACTGGTTCGAACCCAGTATCGCGCACCATTCTTTTCGCCCCGTGATCCCTGCGATCGATACTTCTCCCGAACGTCTCGCAGTTCTTTTGAGGCTACTCGACGATGAATCGCCTCCGGTTCGCACATCGGTTCAACAGGCCCTCACCGCCTTCGGGGGCGACGTCAGCGAACTACTCGGTGAACTGGAGATCCATCTCGACGAAGCGGATCTGGAACTTCTCTCGCTGCTGCTCCTGCCCGCACGCCGCGACCGACTTCGGAAGGAGTGGATTGTCCCAGCCGCCGGCGCGGCTGCGGTGGACGAAGATTGGGAACAGCTCGAAGCCCTCCTGAGGTCCTTGTCCGACTATCTTCACGACGGTGTCACTCTTCGGCAGACACTCGGCGACGCACTGGATCTCCTGGCCGAGGAATTCGAAGAAGTCGCCTCCACAGAAGGCGCCGCCGGACTCAATCGTGCGCTTTTCGAAAGCGGACGCTTTCAAGCGAACCACGACGAAGAGGACGATCCCGAAAACTACGATCTCGCCCAGGTCCTCGCTGGGCGTCCCTCCAATGCCATCGGACTGGGCCTGATCTTCCTCCTCCTCGCTCGCCGACTCGACCTGGACGCCGAGGGTCTGAATTTGCCGAAATCCTTCCTCTGCCGCTTCTACGAGGGAGGCGCAGCCGTGCTCACCGAGCCATCGATGAAAGGCCGCCAAGTGCTACCCGAAGATCTCGCCTACCGGATCCGCCGCTATCCGCGCGAAGTCCAGGCTCTCGCCGCACGTCCCGTCACGCCCGGCGAACTACTGGTCCGTGTGATCGAGGAACTCGCCACATCCTGGTCCGTGAGAGGGGAGACCGCAGACGCGGAACTGATGGAAGAACTGCTCTCGACTCTGGTAAAAGGGCCATTCTAACCCATTCAGTTCATCCCTCAGCCACCGTCGCGCACCCCCAGGGTCGCCACCTCGTAATCGATCCTTGCGGGCCCGCCACGACCGCCGGGGATTTCCCTCCGAACGATGCGACTCCCGAGAAGATCCTCCATCATCCGCAGTTCCAAATTCACCGCACCCGGATACACCGCGAAGACCGCTTGCAAAGGATGATGGTATTCCTCGATCCGAAAACCCCGGGCGGCATCGTACTTGCATCGACCGAAGCATCCTTCCTTTTCACGCAGGGACGACAACAAGGTGGCGCGCTCCACCAGCGACTTCGCCTTGATCAACTTCGGCATCCATCGTTCACGCAAGCGCTCGAAGTAATTCAAGAGCATGCGCTCCGGTGCGGTCTCGCCAAACAAGACGCGTGCCGCCTCCAACAAATCCAGTGAAAGCGACACTCCCGCCTGCGGGAAAACGGCATCCGCTTTCGCGGTCAGCCGATACATGATTTCCGGCCGTCCCACTTCCTGCCGAGGCAGACGCCAGCGTTCGAGATAACCAAGCGCCACCAGCTTGTCGCACTGGTCCTTCATCCCCATGTAGCTGGTTTCGAGACGACGACTCAATTCCGGCACGGGCAAGCCGCCCGACAATTTCAATTCATCGAGAATCTTCACCCATCCCTCTTTCACCAAATCGCGGAATCCCGGCAGGAACATGCTTCAAATTCCCCGCATCCCACCCGTCGGATCAATGGAAATCCCAAGCATCCTTTCCCAAAAATCCCGCCCACCTTCAGGGCTCTGGCAAAACCGGCGGAACCAGCCGCGCCGGAGGAGGAATCCGCAGCTCTCCGCCCGACAACATGACCGCAGAGCCAAGCGGGTCATCGACGAAACCTCCATTGGCGAGGTAGAAGCGACCATCCTTCACGCCCGCGCTCCGATCCAGTCGCTGCAAATCGCCATGGCCGTCATGACTGAATACTGCAGACGACAGGGGCAGCCAACGACCCGACTTCGTCCGAACCCAAGCGTTACCGAATTCACAGACCCGCCGTAGATCGCCGTTCACTCCGGAAAAGTTCTCATTGAAGGAATACAAGTCGTGAAGATATCGGCCGTCCTCCGGCGCACGAAACGACGCGATCAAACGCCAATCCTGAGACCTCGAATCCCGGAACCACCCCGTGTAGGTCGTAAGCCCATCCGAGATCTCGGCGCGGGTCATAAATTGCAGGGTGTCGCCCAGCTTCCAGGGATAGACCAAATGGCTGTGCCCACCCGTTCCCTCATTCCCGAAGTCACCCGCCTCGACACCCTCCCCTTTCGCCAAGAGCACCACCCTCCGTCGCGGATCGACCTTCGCACGATCGACCCCTTCGTCGCCCGCATCCCACACCGAGAAGATGATCCGACGCTCACCCGGACCGTTGACCTGCATGCCGAAATAGCCCCGATGCCATCCCGTTGCCATGTAGTAACTCCACAAAGGATCCGTCCGCGGCGTGAGCTCCATGTGGAACCATTCGATTTCCTCTTCGACTTCGCCCGCCAAGGGATAGCGGAGGTGAACTGAAGCCGCATTGCGACGCTCGACCCTTGAAAAGCGAGCAAGCTCCGCCGCGGGTCCATCGAGCCGCAGCGACTCCAAGTCCGGCAAATCACCCTCCCCTTCCAAGGTGAAGCCATAGTAGCCCGCCGCCGGAATCACGATACGACCAAAAGAAAACCCCTCCGCCTCCGGCCGCCCGCGGAGCGTCCATGAGGCGGCATCGTTCCCCCGCGCCTTCACCTTCATCACCAATTCAGTCGCATCGGCGACAGGCTTGATGCAGCGGAGCGCTAGTTCCAAATCCCCCCGACTCTCCAGTCTTCCATACCAAGTCAAGCGGGTCCCAGCTTGCCACTCCGACACCATCCCATCGGAGCTACGACAAGCCCCACGTTCGGGATCCGGCGAAAGGTAGGCGGTATGGGCCGGCACCAAAAGCTCCGCTCGGACCTGCATCACAAGTCCGAGGACCAAGGCCAGTCGCCGAAAACGGAGGATCAAGAACAAGGGAATCGGGTGCCATGGGATCGAAGCAAGAAGCAGAGACAAGACAGCGGGTTCGCCACCCCCGCCGCCAGCCTCTCGTCACTCCCACTCGATGCTCGCCGGCGGCTTGGTCGAAATGTCGTAGAGCACGCGATTGATGCCTTTCACCTCGTTGAGGATCTTGTGGCTGGTCTCGCGGAGAATGTGATAGGGCAACTCAACCCAGTCGGCAGTCATCGCATCCTCGGAAATCACCGCGCGCAGGCTGGTCGCCCACTCGTAGGATCGCTCATCACCTTTGACACCCACGGTTTTCACCGGGACCAGAGCCGCATAGGACTGCCAGACCTTCTCATACCAGCCGTGCTCCTTGAGCTTGCCGATGAAGATCGCGTCGCACTCACGGATGATGTGGAGCTTCTCCTCGGTGATGTCACCGGGGCAGCGCACCGCCAGACCAGGCCCCGGGAAAGGATGACGCCACAGGATGTCGTGAGCGATTCCAAGCGAGGCGCCCAGTGCACGGACCTCGTCCTTGAAGAGCTCCGCCAGCGGCTCCAAAACCTTGCCCTCGGCTTGCAGCTCGAGGATGCGGTCAACCCGGTTGTGGTGGGTCTTGATCTTCGATGCCTTCGACTTGGCGTTCGAGGCGCTTTCGATGACGTCCGGATAGAGCGTGCCCTGAGCCAACATCTCAGCATCGCCGACTGCATCCCAGAACGTATCGATGAAAAGCTCGCCGATGATCTTGCGCTTCGCCTCAGGATCAGAAACCCCGGCCAAGGCCCCGAGGAAGCGCTCGGAGGCATCGATCGTTTCGATCGCCACGCCCATCCGATGGAAGTTGTTCTGCACTTCTTCCGTCTCGTTCTTACGCATCAATCCGTGGTCGACGTAGATCGCGCGCACATTCACACCAGCCTCGTTCAGAAGAACGGCAAGCACCGTACTATCGACGCCGCCGGATACGCCGCAGACCACCTGACGGTCGCCGACCGTGGCACGGATGCCATCGATGATCTCCCGCTTGAAGTCATCGATCCGGAAAGGCGCGAGCTCTCCGGCAGTGAGCAGGAAGTTGTGGAGGATCCGGTTTCCCTCGTGGCTGTGGGTAACTTCCGGATGGAACTGGATGCCATAAAAACGCTCGCCCCATTGCAGCGAAACCGGCGTACCATGCTGATTCGCAGCGAGCACCTTCGCGCACTCAGGAAGGACCTCGACGGTATCCGAGTGGCTCATCCACACCTGCGAGGCCGGCGATACGCCCTCATAGAGACCCGTGCATGCGGCGGGATTGAGCGTGGCAGGACCATACTCGCGACGATTGCTGGCCTTCACGGTTCCGCCGAACTTGATGTTCAGCAACTGCATCCCATAGCAGACGCCGAGCACCGGCACGCCAAAAGCTTCGAGTGCCGCAAAATCCAGATCAGGCGCATCCGCTTCGGACGTACTTTTCGGCCCGCCGGACAAGATGATCGCACCGGGCTTGCCGATGTTCGGGAAGTCCTCGATCGCGTAAAGCTTGGCGAAATAACCAAGCTCACGGACGCGGCGGACAATGAGCTGGGTATACTGCGAGCCGAAATCGAGAACGGCGACGTGTTGAATTTCCTGCATGGCCAAAAAGGGAATCGAAGGGAGAAATCGGTGCGAATGCCGAACTCAGTGGAGCGGCTGATAGTTGGTCGGCTCTTCAGTAATGACCACGTCGTGAACATGGCTCTCGCGGAGACCGCCTGCAGTGATGCGAGTGAAGCGGGCCCGCTCGCGGAGCTGCTCCAGACTGCTGGCACCGACATAGCCCATGCCGGAGCGAAGGCCACCCATCAACTGGAAGATCACATCGGAAAGCGGCCCTTTATACGGCACCCGGCCCTCGACACCCTCGGCGACGAGTTTGCCGGAGCTGTTTTGCCCGTATCGATCGCCGGAACCCTTGCGCATCGCGCCGAGCGAACCCATGCCCCGATACGTTTTGAAACGACGACCCTGGTAGTAAACACTCTGCCCGGGACTCTCGCGGGTCCCAGCAAGCAGCGATCCAAGCATCACCAAGTCCGCTCCGGCGGCCAAGGCCTTCACGACATCGCCGGAGTAGCGAATCCCACCGTCAGCGATGACCTTCACCCCGCGCTCACGGCAGTAGCCAGCCACGTTCTGGATCGCCGTGAACTGCGGCATCCCGACCCCGGCGATGACCCGCGTGGTGCAGATCGAACCCGGACCAACCCCGACCTTCAGGGCGCTGGCACCGGCAGAGACAAGATCACGCGCGCCCTGCTCGGTGACCACATTGCCCGCCACGACCGGAATGTCGGAGAGCGAACGCAGCTTCGAAATCACTTCCATCACACGCGAAGTGTGGCCCGTCGCAGCATCGATGAACAAGGCGTCCGCCCCGGCATCGATCATCGCCTGCCCACGCTCGACACAATCAGGACCCACACCGACCGCCGCGCCACAACGCAGCCGCCCACCGGGATCCTTGGCTGCGTTGGTGAACGTGATGCGCTTCTCAATGTCCGACCCGGTGATCAAGCCAACCAACTTGCCGGCGGCATCGACCAGCGGCAGCTTCTCAATGCGATTCTGATAGAGAATGCGCCGCGCCTCCTCGAGCTCGGTGTTGGCGGGCGCGGTGATCAATTTCTCACGCGGGGTCATCACGTCGACCACCCGCGCATCGATCAAATCCAAGTATCGGACATCCCGCCCCGTGACCATGCCCTCCAGATGGCCTTCAGCATCGATGACCGGAAATCCGGAAAAGCCATGCTCATCCATGATCTCGCGGATCTCGCGGATCGTTTGCTCTTTGCGCACCGTCAAGGGCTTCTGGATCACAGCGTTTTCGGAACGCTTCACCCGCGACACCATCGAGGCCTGCTCGGCAATCGAGCAAGCGCGATGAATCACTCCCATCCCGCCTTCGCGGGCCAAAGCCACCGCCAACTCGGGTTCGGAAACGGTGTCCATGGCCGCCGAAACGACCGGAATGTTCAGCCGAATGTCGGCCGTCACATGCGTGGAAATATCCGACTCCGTAGGGAGAATCTCGCTCAACGCAGGAACGAGAAGCACGTCGTCGAACGACAATCCGAGGGAAATATCCGCCATGGGGGAGTCAAAAGAGGACGATCCCCGGAATCAAGAGCGAATCCCAAAAGGACCGCAACTTTAGCCGACGAAATGCCGCAAAAGCGCTTTCACGCTCACTTTTTTCGATAGTCCAAAGGCGCAGGAATCGAAATCACCGTCATCCCGGCCAACTGGCCAGCCATCACACCGGCAGGCGCATCTTCCAACACAAGGCAACGCTCGGGACTCACTCCCAGCAAAGCGGCGGCCTTGAGAAAAATATCAGGAGCCGGCTTGCCGAGAACCACATCGTCCGCAGTGACCACCTCATCGAACAAATCGGACACACCCACCGCCTGCAAGGTTTTCTCGATCACCAAACGGGTGCCACCGGTCGCGATCGCCATCGGCACTTTTCCGCGCAAGCTCTCGGCAAAGGCCGCGACCTCGTCGATCAATTCAAGCTGACCGAGCTTGCGAAGGAATGCCTCCCGCTTCGCAAATGCCACCGCGGCAGGGTCCAGCTTCAAGTTGTACTCATCGTTGATCTCGACCACGATGTCCTTGGTTGGACGACCTCCCATGGCATAGAACACATCTTCTTTGAAGATGTTCGCCGCACCGTGCAGGGACAACGCCTCGCACCAAGCCTCGAAGTGATAAGGCATCGAATTTACCAAGGTGCCGTCACAGTCGAAAATCACGGCATCAAAGCCGTCCGCCGAGAGATTGATTTCACCAATGGTCGCCATGCGGAGGTCCGCGTAACAGCCAGCCCCCGAATGGCAAGGCCTCAGATAAGAAATATCCGTCAGAGCGGGAAAACCCCATCAGCATAAGTGCCGGCCGGCACCGTCCGAAACTCCCCGGCAGGCGCGGAAAACGCCACCTTGCCCTTGAGAATCACGCCATCGGCAAAGCGCAGCGGCCCATCGATCACCAATTCGTCGCAGGCAGCCAAGGACGGCGAACCCAGCGACTCGATCGCATCGACCAGCTTGTAGGCCTCATCCAGCTTGACCACAGGAGGCTGACCGTGGCGCTCCTCAACAAGACCAACCCGGCCGTCGCCGCCCACTCGATAGGCATCCGATCGCAGGGCGAACAAATCCGCGGTCGATTTCACCGGAGCGAAACGCGAACGCGGGACCTCGATCGCCTGCGAACCTTCAAAGCATTCGATCGCCGCTCCCATCGCCACCTCCAACTGAATGACCGGAGTCGATGCCTTGTCCCGAGGATCGACGGTTTTGCGGTTCCGGATCATCGGTAGCGGCAAAACCCCGCCGGATTGCGCCAATCGCTCCTTGAGAAGATCGAGCCGCAGCCAAATCGAGTTCGTGTTGAAATAACGATGCCGATCGATGTCCTGGAAAGCATCGAGATCCGCGTCGGGACATTGCGCCACTTCGCGCAACAAAAGGCGACCATCCTCAGCCCGCACCGCCAAATGCCCACCCTTGCGGTCAGCCGGTGTGCGGCGGGTGACTTCCATCAAGAAGGGCGCGTCAGACTCCGCGAAATACTTCAGCAGCCCGGGCTCGAGAACAGCACCCAGATTGTCGGAGTTCGAAACAAAAGCATATCTCACCCCCTCCGCCAGCAGGCGATCCAACCACCCGCTCCCGATCAAAGCAGGATAGAGATCGCCGTGCCCCGGCGGACACCACTCATGGTCAGGATGGGAAGGCCACTCGACGGGAGCCAAACTCGACTCATCGATCTTCGGCACCTGATTTTGCATCAGCTCGACCTCCGACGCCTCGGCAAAACCATCGGCCGCATACTTGCCGAGGTACTCCAAGGTATCGGCACTCGTGCTGAAACTGTTCATCAATAACAAACGCGGCCCCTCGACACCCGCTTCGCGCAAGCTCTTCACTTGGCGCACGATCAGATCCAAGAAATTTACCCCCGGACGAACCTCCAACACACTCTTCACCTTCTGCAAACCCATGCTGGTCCCGAGACCACCATTCAGCTTGATCACCACGACCTGGGACAACAGCACGGGATCGAAGGCCTCGACACCGGGTTCGAAATATCCCAAGCGCTCGACCGGAAGAATCGACGACTCGGGGATCAAACCAGTCTCCTCACGGCACAGCGCCTCGTAATTGTGACGGAAGGCACCGATCGCCGCTTCCATCACACCTGCGGCTCGCATCTTCTGCTCGAATGGCACGAAATCTCCTGGCTTCATCACGGATAGGGGTCGCGCCGGAGAGCGGTCATTACCAACTCGCCGACTGAAAAGACACTCGCCTCCCACGTTTGGAGACCCTCCGCAAGTAAAATAAAAAATCTCAATGGCACGGAAAGTGCTTTGATTTTATACAGCTTCGGCTTAACTCCCGGCGTCCGCGAGTTCAGCGGGTATCTCGCCATGGCCGACGCCTCGCTCCATCAATCCCTCGGCCAGCAGCAATCCCTGGCCCCCCAGATGCGGCGCAGCTTGGAAATCCTCCAAGCCAATTCGATGGAGCTTCAGCAACTCGTGCAGCAGGCGCTGGATATCAATCCAGTGCTGGAAGACATCACGGAATCCATCTCGCTCGACGAAATGTCGCCGGACCCCGAAGAAGCGGACTCCCTCGAACACCTCAACGAGACCGACGACGACTGGCGGGATCTTGAAATCATGGAACGCCGGGCGAATCCATGGAGCGCGGACGACGAAGAACGGCGCGAACACCTCTACAACTCCATCGTCGCTCCGGAGACCTTGCAGCAGCATCTCTCGCACCAGCTCGACTTCTCGCTGGTGGAACCCGAGATCCGCTCCGCTGCGCGCCAACTGCTCGGCAATCTCGATCCTCGCGGCTTTCTCGATCTACCTGCAGCCGAATTGGCCGTCCGACTTGGGATTCCGAAAAGGACGATGGAGGAGGCCGTCAAGCTGCTCCAGTCCTTCGATCCACCCGGCATCGGAGCCTCCGGCATTCAGGAATCCCTGTTGCTCCAACTCGAACGCAACGGCGAAGGCGGGAGCCTCGAATACCGAATCGTGCGCGACCATCTCGAGGAACTCGCCCGCAAACGCTACCCGCAAATCGCCCGCGCTCTCGGCACCAGCGTCGAACGCATCTCGGAGGCCGCCACGCGAATCGGACGACTGACACCGAATCCTGGCGGCGACTTCGACCCGACCGGCAATCCATACATCCAGCCCGATGTGGTCATCGAGCGCAGCGACGATGGCTGGCGCGCACGCCTCACCCACGAGTATCTTCCCAAGCTGAAGATCAGCGATTTTTACAAGGACCTCCTCGGCAAGACCAACAACGACCGCAAGGCCCGCCATTTCCTCCGGGAACAAATCCGCGAAGGCCGCACCCTGATCCGTTCACTGTCGCTGCGCCAGGAAACCATCCTCTCGATCGCCGAAAAACTGATCGAATATCAGCCGGCCTTCCTCGCCAAAGGACCTCGCCACTTGCGGCCGCTGACGATGAACGAAATCGCCGACCAAATCGGCCTCCACGCAACCACGATCTCGCGCGCCGTGGCGGGCAAGTATCTCCTCACGCCACACGGGCTGATGGAAATGCGCGCCTTCTTCGCCGCAGGCTACCAAACTGCTGACGGCACCGAAGTCTCAAACGCCGGAGTGCGCGAGGCGATCCAAGATCTCGTTGGCAAGGAAGACCCCGCCAAGCCCCTCTCCGACGATGCCTTGGCCAAGCAGCTCAAAACCCAAGGGATCCCCGTCGCCCGCCGCACCGTTGCAAAATACCGCGAGCAATTGGGCATTCTACCTTCTCACCTTCGGAAGTCCTTCGTCGGCTGAAGCCAGCCCAAAACCACAGCGAAGGACTCGGTTTGTCTCACTCCTCTTCGCGGGAAGTGCCTCCGGAATCCTCGGCCGAGCCATCGGGCAGAATGTCTTCTAACAGGCGCTGGATGCCGGCGTCCGCCATCTCACTGCGCGGGTAGATCGAGCGGGCCTTGAGATACCACGAAAGAGCGGAACCAATCTGCCTGTCCCTCCGGCCCCTCGTGTCCTGACGCTCTTCAAAGTCGCGGGCCTTGTTCAGCGCCTTGGTGAAATCCGCGACTTCGGGTGCCAACCGCTCCAGCTCGGCACCAAGTTTCGGATCGTCCGGGAACTCCTTGCGCAGCGCCGCGAGCTGCTCCCAAGCGGCATAGTCCTGACCCATCTTGCTGAATTCCGCAGCCTTGCCGAGGGCTCCCTCGATCCGTGTCAGGTTGGCGATGATCTGCTTGAAGGCCTCCTCACGACCCGCATCCCCGACGATCGACGGCGCGATCTCATACTGGCGGCGGAAAATCTCGCGGTAATTTTGCTCGCTCAACAGTCGATCGAAATCGTTCTTCGCCACCGCCATCCCCCCACCCGCCTCGACCAGTTTGTCGAACTCGGCGAGCTTTGGATTTTGGGGCCAGACCTCCATCGCTTTCTGAATCTCCACCCCGGCCTTCTCACTTTCATTCTGCGATGCGGCGAGTTTGGCGGCATTGATGTGCATGTCGCTGACGCGAGTGTAGGTCGCGATTGCCGCCTCCGCCTTGGTCGCATCGAAGTCACCAGAACTCGCCTTGAGCTTCGCCACCAATTCCTTTGCCACCGTGTAGTCCTTTGCATCCAGAGCCGCGATCAGCTTGTAAGACTCGCGGACGAATTCGAGCACCTTGCGCTTGCTGTCACGCGGTAAGGTGCGGATCACGGGCATGAACTCCCCCACCGCGTAAGCCTCGCTCAGACGCTTCGCAGCACTCTGCAGTTCGTTCTTTTCGGCGAGAAAAGAAAACGCCTCCACACCCTGATTCACATCCCGAATCGCCTCGCTGGCGAGCGAATCGAGCGCCGCCACGGTCGGACTGGCACCGAGACTCTCGGTGAAAAGCTTGGAAATCTCCGACTTGCGATCGATGTGCAGCTTGTTGTCTCCATCGCGCCAGATTTGGTGATAAAAACGGGACGCCATCACCACGTGTTCGAATCGGCGCTGGACGAAAAACTGAAGCATCAAGGCCTGATACTGCACCTTGGCCTGAGTCATCTGGATCTCGTTCTTCGCCGTATTCGCCTTCTTCATCGCCTCGATCTCAGCGATGCGCTTGACGGAATTCATGTAGGCCAGCGAGCTCACCCCGCGACCCGGATTCTGGGCCGGCTGCCGGGCCTGACCAGGCTGTTTCCCACCGCCGTTTCCACCCTTGCCACCTCCACCGGTCTGGTTGAGCGAAGGATCGGTCTCCGTCGCTGCCTTCCAGTCGGAGTCGCTGATCAGGCGCTTCTTCTCCTCTTCCATCGCCTGGCTCAAGGCACGGGTGGAAGCGACATCCTTCTTCGCTAGCACCGCGGCGTAGATCGCCTGCGTCAGCGAATCACACAGCTTGGCATCGCCTGGAAAAGACGAAGCCCGAGGCAGCAGTTTGAGCGCACCCGCGAAATCGGGACCTCCTTCGTGATGAGGCGAGATGAACTCGAGGATGGCATCGATGGTCGCACGATACTCCCGAGCAGCATCGGAACCGTCCTCCGGCTCGTTGAGAAAGCGCTCGAACCGGGCGGCGAGCAAGCGGTTGTCGGTCGCCGCCCACGTGTGACCATTCCACGATACCGTCTCGGCGGAAGGATCGAAAAATGGCAGCTCATTGCCCATCGGCGAGGCGGCCGACTTCTGCTCCGGTTGGCGCTGGATGACCGTGTCACCACCACCAGAGGGCGCCGCTGGCTGGGTCGCGCGATCGCGCACCTCGGGGTGAAGCACTTGTCCGGAAACAAGCGAGGTCGTGGCAAGAAAGGCGAGCGGAAGGAAGGGTTTCATGAGGGATTCAGAGACGGGTGATGGCGGTCGCCACAGGGATACCACCTTGGCGGAACTTGACCTTCATCGAGTAGCGCTGCTCTCGCTCGATGTTGAAAGAAGTGAGATCGGCGGGAATTTCGACGCCGAGAAACTCGACACCCGAGGCCACGGCGACCTTCAAACTAACGACCTGGTTCGGATTCCCCTCACGATAAAATTTCTCATCGACCGTGCCCTCGACCACGTACTCGTTGTCTCTCAGGGAAACCCCGTCCAAGACATCCTCCATGCTGATCTTCGCCCCGGAAATCGAGTCCGACTGCCCCCCCAGAAAAAGCTTCCCGCCGAAAAAGCCGGCGACGACGAAAACCCCGATTCCGATGAGAATGCCGGGGTTGATTCCTGAACTGGCGCGACGTGCCATGGCGATGCTGGTGATGGGTTGGGCGTTGTGGGATTGAACTTCGGAATCCGTCGCAAGTTTCGACGAATCCAAGGGGCTTTGATGAAATGTTCCGGCTTAGTCCCACTGATGGCGGCGGGTACCGATCCACGCGGCGATCAGACCGGCAGCCACGTGGAAGCCCAGAATGTAAATGCAGGCTTGCCGACTGGACAAGGAGGTGTCGATGACCGATTTCACCGCGTTCAGCACCTTCGGCTCCAGCGCGCTCACGCTGCCCGACCAGGCCCAGTAGGCGGAAATGAAAGGCCGGGTGAAGGATTCCACCGCGACCGGCAAAGCGAGCACCGCACCCGACAAAGGAAGCTGGAAACCGACAAGGTAGATGGAAAGCAGCGAGGCCTGCTCCGCCGTTCGCATCAAGGCCGAGATTCCAAGACACACCGCAGTCATCCCCCCATTGACCAGCAGAAGGAACAAAACGTGACTTTCAAATCCCCCGGCCCCGCCGCGGAAAGGCGCGAAGAGATTCACGAACACAGCCATCCAAAGGGACTGCGCCAGCACCAGACAGGCAAGGAAGGTCACCTTGCTGGCGATGTAGGCACCCGGCCGAACCCCACCGAATTTCTCCTTCTCGAAAATCTGCCGTTCGCCCGCGATCTCACGGGCGGAATTGTTCGATGCCATGAGGGACAACAAAATCACCTGGAACATGATGATCCCGGAGATCGCCGAACCCACTCGCACCTGGTCTCGCTTCACCGTCTGACGTTCCTGGATTTCCTCGACGATACTCTCCTGCCGGGTATCCGACAAATTCGCGATCTGTCCCTTCGCATTTTCTGAGAAAAGGGTCACCAGGACCGGGAAACAGAGCAGAATGGCCAATTGCAAAAACACCTGGCCGCGATCCCGGAAAAAGATCCGCCAACGACGAGACAACAAGGTGGTGAACTGGGTAAAAAAGCCGGGCGTTCCCACCTTTGACTCGCCTGCCGCGGCCTCTGCACTCTCGTCGACTTCCCGCACGACGGGCAAATGCAAACTACCCGAGTCCAGCAACACCTTACGGTTCTTCTCCAACTTTCCGTAGTACGACTCACGGTGCTTCAACCACGAGCCCTGCCAGCGCTCCGACGTCTGCGTCGCCAGCTTGGGGTAAACCTCCTCGGTATCACTCACCGAGAAGTAATGAGTCATCAATTCAGGCGGTCCATGATAGGCAACCCGACCTTCATGCAAAACCAGAATGGAATCGTAGAGCTCAAGATGCGCCAACGAATGCGTCACCGACAGCACGATGCGGCCCTCACGTCGCGACAGATCGTGCAAAAGGCGAACGATCTCACGCTCCGAACGCGGATCGAGACCACTGGTAACCTCATCGCACAGCAACAACTTCGGATCGGAAACCAACTCCATCGCCAAGCCCAGACGCCGCTTCTGCCCCCCTGACAGCACTTTGACCTGCCGGTCCGCGATCGCCGCCAAACCCGTCTCGTCCAGCACTCGATCGATCCTCTGATCCAGCTCCTCCATGTCGCGGACCTTGACCCGCAGGCGAGTCGATGCCTCCACAGACTCGTCCACCGTCAGTGGATCGTAGGCGATCGAGAACTGCGGCACGTAGCCGATCTCCGACGGATCCAAGTCCCCATCCTCCGACAAATTCCGGCCATCCCAAAACAGCGCCCCGGCCGACTCCGGATTGAGCCCCGCAATCGTCCGCAGCAAGGTCGTCTTGCCACAACCCGAAGGACCCACGATCGCCATGAAGTGCCCACGAGGGATCTTCACGCTGGCCTTGTCGACGAGGTTCACGGCCTCGCCGTCTTTTTGAATGGTAAAGCTGACGTCCTGAAGTTCGAGCACGGCGGAATGGGTGAATCGGATGTCTACGGAACAAAGCGCACCGATCCTGCAAGGGCGAGCAAGAAACCGTGGCCCGAGTCGGAGAACTTCAGTCCAGCGGCACAATCCGGATCTTCCCGGACGGCGGGCGCATCGCGTCCGACAAGGTCCGCCCGACGCTCGGCGAAGGAAGAGCCGGCTCCTGATCCAGCGCACTTTTCAAAGCCCCTTCAACCAATTGGCCGCAGTGAATTTTCATCGGCGGCAAAGGTCCCAAACCGCCTGTCAGATCGTTCGCAGACAATTCCCGAGCCTCTTCCGCTGTTTTTCCCTGCAAAAGCTCCGTCGCCATCGACGCCACCGCAATCGCAGTCTGACAGCCGAAGGACTGGAACGAAGCGCGATCGATCACCCGCTTGCCATCTTTATCTTTGAACTTCAACCACATCCGAAGCATGTCACCGCAGTCGGGCGACCCTACCGTGCCCACCGCATCCGCATCGGCCAGCTCTCCCTGATTCTTCGGCGACAGCAGCGCCTCGCGGACTTTTTCTTCGAAATCGCTCACCTCCCGACGATGCGACACCCTGCCCGGGATTCAAGCCCGGGAAATGCGCAGCCCTCACCGAACCGTCCGCCCAAGCGCAAGCTTGCCAAGCCCCAGCCACCCGGAAATTCTCCCCCAGTCCCTCAGAGCACCCTCGGGGCATGGCGTTCGCGAAAAAATGCACCCAAGCACGCCCGCCCAAGTCACGATGCAAAATCACCCCAAGCCGGACGCCGCACCCATGAGCCAAAATCCCAGCGGAGTCCGCGAAAGCCGAAAATCCCACTTCCTCGGGAAGCTCGCAGGCCACTTGATGAAGGCTTGGGGTGCCACCTTGCGCGTCGAATTCATCGACCGCTGCGGCCTCAGCCGACCCGGTGCCATTCCCGGCCCGGCCATTTACTGCCTCTGGCACAACCACATCTTCACCGTCCCCCGCGTTTGGCAGAAGTTTTGCGGCCAGCACCGCCGCGCGGTCGTGTTGACCAGCGCCAGCCACGATGGCAACGCCCTTGCGAAAGCCGTCGGAGTCTTCGGCCTTGGGGCCGTGCGCGGCTCCTCCTCCCGCCGCGCCGTCGCCGCACTCGTTGGCCTGCGCAAAGCGCTGCGCGAAAACTTGGACGCCAGCATCACCCCCGACGGCCCGCGCGGCCCACGCCACGTGGTCCAAGCCGGCATCATCAAACTCGCCGAAGCCAGCGGCGCGCCCATCATCCCGATGCATGTGGAATACTCCGCCTTCCGGGAACTCAACACCTGGGACCGCTTCGCCATCCCCAAACCCTTCAGCCACGTCCGCGTCATCTTCGACGAGGCGCTTGCGGTGCCCCCGAACCTCTCCGAAACTGAGTTCGAACACTGGCGACTCCGCCTCGAAGAGACGATGCGACGCGGAGCCTGCTGAGCCCACTTCACCCACCTTCCCAAGACCTACGATGAGTTCCGTAATTGATGGCAAATCCGTCGCCGCCACCGTTCTCGAGGAATGCCGCGCCGAAGTGCTCGAGCTGAAAGCCCGCGGCATCAACCCGGGTCTCGCTGTGGTGCTCGTCGGCGAGGACCCCGCCTCCCAAGTTTACGTCGGATCCAAGGTGCGCACCTGTGGCGATCTCGGCATCCACTCGCAGAAAATCGTCCTGCCCGCCAGCACCAGTCAGGAAGAACTCGTTGCCGTCGTCCGGGAACTCAACGCCGATCCCTCCATCCACGGGATTCTCGTCCAAAGCCCTCCACCAAAACACATCGACGAGGAAGCCGTGGTTCGCGCCATCGACCCCCGCAAGGATGTCGACGGCTTCCATCCGGAAAATGTCGCCAAACTCGCCCTCGAGGACAAAACCGGCTTCGTTCCCTGCACCCCCGCCGGTTGCATGCGCCTACTCGCCGCCGCTGGAGTGAAAACCGCCGGTGCCGAAGCCGTGGTCATCGGCCGCAGCATGATCGTCGGCAAACCGATGGCCCTGCTGCTCATGGCGAAAGGGTCGGACGCCACGGTGACCGTCGCTCATTCCCGCAGCCACGACCTACCGGCCATCTGCCGTCGCGCCGATATCATCATCGCCGCTGTCGGCCGGCCGGAAATGGTCAAAGGCGACTGGATCAAAGATGGTGCCGTCGTGATCGATGTCGGCATCAACCGCATCGAAGACCCCTCGAAAAAAAGTGGCTATCGTCTCGTCGGCGATGTCGCCTACGACGAAGTCGCGCCGAAATGCTCCGCCATCACCCCTGTACCCGGCGGCGTCGGACCGATGACCATCGCGCTGCTGATGAAGAACACGCTGCAAGCCGCGCGACAGCTGGGATCCGCAACTTCGTGAAGCTCGCCGACCTCCTGCCCACCCTTGGCTTCCTGATCATCTTCCCACTGTGGTTTCGGATGCTCGGAGCCTGGATGTACCGGAAATCGGCGTGGCAAGAACTGGCCGAACATTTCCAGGCCCAACGAACCCGCGGTACCTTCGAGCGCCTTTTGCGGCTATGCTTGGGAGACACGACCGCCGATCATTCTATCCTCGTGCGCCGAGAGGGTGACTTCATCCGACTCCAAACAGGACTCCCCTTCCGCCTCTTTCTGCCCCACCCGCCGCTGAAAATCCCCATTTCGAGGATCCGTATGAAAGGCAAAAACCGGGGCACGATCGCCCTTCCCGGACGAGGCATCCCCTTCGAAGGATTCGACCCACGGGATCTGTCCTGACCCCGACAAAAATCGCCTCCCGACCTCAAGGCAACGTCGTCCGCAACACCACCGCCCCACCAGCGCTTGCCAGCGACCCGGTGCCCCGCGGCAGCAAGAAAGTGTCGCCCTTGCCAAATCTCCCCCCCACACCGACCAAGTCCCCCTCCAGCACCGAGAGAATCGAAAACCTCCCCACATTCCGGTTCCCCACACTCTCCCCCGCCTCAAATTGCAGTTTCTCCACACGGAAATGCTCACACTCCGCAATCACTGAACCCGACGCATCGTCCATCCCCGGCTCAAAGTCGCCAAAGTCGATGCTCGCCAAGGAGGCCTCCACATGCAGCTCGCGGGGCTTCCCGTCCAGACCCGGACGATTCCAATCAAAGACCCGATAGGTGCTGTCACTGTTCTGCTGGATCTCGTGAATCAAGAATCCAGCGCCGATCGCATGCAGCCGTCCCGATGGAATGAAAATCGACTCCCCTTCCTTCGGCTCGATGCTGTGGACACAGTCCGCCACCGTCCCGTCCGCGATCGCTCGCTCGAAGTCCCTCCGCCCCACGCCACGACGCAGCCCCACGTGGAGCTTCGCGCCCACTGCCGCGCGGGCAATGAACCACATCTCACTCTTCGGTTCGCCACCCAGCTCATCCGCTCGATCCGCCGGTGGATGCACCTGAATGGAAAGATCCTCACGCGCATCCAATACCTTGATCAATAAGGGAAAGCGCGGGCTATCGGGCAATCCTTCACCGAAGATCTCCTCCCGCCGCTCCACCCACAAATCATGCAAGGTCTTTCCCACGAACTCCCCACCTGCCACCACCGATTGCTCCATCTCGCGATCCACCAACTCCCAAGACTCTCCAAACGGCCCATCGTCCGGCAGGCGACGGCCATACTCGCCCTCAAGCTGGCGACCACCCCAAACACGGGGCATGTAAAGCGGTTGAAAGACGATGGGTTCCACGAACGCCAAACTTGAGGGATGATCCCGAGCTCGCAAAGCTCGGTTTGTGGCAACCAGGAGACAGCTCACGGATTACTAAAGATTTACAGAATTTCCGGGCTTCGAAATCGATCTTGCCCAGCCAGCCCGCGCAAAGGATGCTCTCCCGGGAGATTACCGCATGGCAAAGAGTGACAACCGCAAGCGGGGCGAGGTGCCCGAATCACCCCGATGGTCGAATGAGGTCGTCGGGATCGCACTGATTTCCATCGGCCTACTCGCCTTCCTCTCCGTCATCTCCTACACCCCGAAAGATCTTCCCCGCTGGGGAATCCTCGAAGCCTTTGCCGAGCACCGTGCGGATGGCGAAGCCCGCGAGAACTTCATCGGCATCACCGGCGCGCTGCTCGGTTTCGTCCAACTCTCCCTCTTCGGTGCCGCCGGCTACCTCGTCCCTGTGGCCATGATCTGGTTCGGCATCGCCAAGCTGGTCTTCGACGCGAAGCTCAGCCCGCGCACTCTCACCGGTTTCGCCATCCTGACCCTCAGCGGCGCGACCTTCATGCACGTGCTGAACGGTATCTCCGGCGATTTCAAAGGCCCGGGCGGTGTCTTCGGCTATCTGCTCGGCGAATTCCTCTTCCTCCGCCTCCTCGGCAAGGTTGGATCCCTCATCGTTCTGGGCTCCACCTACTGGATCGCCCTGATCCTCCTAACTGGCCAAAAACCTGTCAGCTTCGTCAAAGGCTGTTACCGACTGACCCTGCACCTCCTCGCCCGTTCCCGCGAAAAACGAGAGCAGTCCCGGATTCAAGCCACCAAAGACGATCAGCGGGCCCTCGAACGCGAGCGCGAGCGCGAACGCCGCCGCATGGAACGCGACGCCGCCAAAGCCGCCGAACCCGAGCCCGACCCTCAACAAGAACTGCCGCTCCGCGAAACACCGGCACCCCAAATCATCGACTCCTCGCAACGCAGAGTCGAGGCCCCGAAACCCGGGGACAAACCCTTCGAACGCAAGCCACAGCCAGCCGGTCATCTCTCGCTATCCACGGACGGCTTCGAAGACTACGACCTCCCGGGCTTCGATCTGCTCGACCCCGCCGACGAGGTGGAAGCGCCCGAAGCCAACCGCGAGGAACTCCTCGCCACACAGCGCATCATCGTCGACACCCTCCGCGCCTTCGGCATCGATGTCACCCCGGGTGACATCACCCGCGGCCCGACCATTACCCGCTACGAAATCTACCCCTCCACCGGACTCCGGGTCTCGCGCATCGCTCAACTAGAAGCCGACTTGGCCCGCGCGACCTGCGCCGAGCGCATCAACATCCTCGCCCCCATCCCCGGCAAGGACACCGTGGGCATCGAACTCGCCAACTCCCAGAAAGTCTCGGTCCCCCTCCGCGAACTCCTCCAAGACCCGGAATTCCGCTCGGCCAAAAAGAAAATCCCACTCGCCCTCGGTAAGGACGTCTATGGCAAAACCGTTATCGGCGACCTCGCGGCCATGCCCCATCTCCTCGTCGCCGGTGCGACCGGGTCGGGCAAATCCGTTTGCATCAATTCGATCATCGCCTCGATGCTCTTCAAGTTCGGCCCCGACGAACTCCGCTTCATCATGGTCGACCCGAAGGTCGTCGAGATGCAGATGTACAACAAGCTCCCCCACCTCGTCGTCCCCGTCGTCACCGACCCCAAAAAGGTCGTCGCCGCACTCAAGTGGGTGGTGAACGAAATGGAAAAACGTTACCGCGTCTTCGCCAAAACCGGCGTGCGGAACTTCGACTCCTTCAACAATCGCGTCCGCCCGGAAAAAGAGACATCCTCCCCCGAAGCGGAAGAAGAAGCCCCGCCTTGGAACGCCGACGAGGAGGTCGATATGGAATCGATCGAATCCATCGCCGCCGCCCTCGAGTCCGGCGAACTCGGTCCCGAAGCGGACGAAGACGAGCTCCCCATCGAGGACGACAAGATCCCCGACCGCTACCCCTACATCGTCGTCCTTGTCGATGAGCTTGCCGACCTGATGCAAACCGCCCCGGCCGATGTGGAAATGTGCATCGCCCGCATCGCGCAAAAAGCTCGTGCGGCCGGCATCCACCTGATCATCGCCACCCAGACCCCGCGCGCCGACGTGGTCACCGGCATCATCAAGGCGAACATCCCCTGCCGCATCGCATTCCAGGTGTCGTCCGCCCTCGACTCCCGCGTCATCCTCGACACCAAGGGTGCCGACAAACTGGTGGGCAAGGGCGACATGCTCTATCTCCCACCCGGCTCGGCAAAACTCGAGCGATCCCAGGGGGCTTTCGTTTCCGACGAAGAAGTCGAGCGCCTCGTCGATCACTGCGCCGCCCAAGCATCGCCGAATTTCGAAAGTGACATTCAACGCTCCATCGACAACGGCGGCGAAGACGGGGACGACGAAGAAGATATCTCGCCGGCCGATGAAGAGCTCATCATGCGCTGCATCGAGGTCGCACGGCAGGAACAAAAGTGCAGCACCTCACTGCTCCAACGCCGTCTCCGTCTCGGCTACACCCGCGCCGCGCGCATGGTCGATATCCTCGAAGCCCGCGGCGTCGTCGGCCCGGGCGACGGTGCCAAGCCCCGCGAAGTCTATCTCAAATGAGATCCGCCCTTTTGAGCTGACCTCCTGTATCCGCGGACGCGCTGGTCCTTTTCGTGGACGACCCCAACCACCCTCGAACGATCCGATCCTGAATCGGCATCTCTCGGGTTGTTCCTCCCATCTCCACCCGCCTCTACTTCTTGATCCGAATCGAAGTGCCGCAAAACGTGCAATTGAACCATTTGAACGTCATCACATGCAGCGCCACCGCGCCAATGTGACCGAGCAAGGGCATGTGGTGGGCCTTCCGATTCTTCAAACAATTCTTCGAAGCATACATCCGCTGGGCGCAGACCCGGCACTTGGCGGACCTGCTGATCATGAGATAAAGCATGGCAAGCAGTGGCAAAGCCATCGGGAATGCGATCACCCAACCCGATACCCAGGCAAAATCGCCATTCGCTTGATCCGATAAGATCAACAAAGGCGCAGCGACCACCGCGAGCGGCAAACAAATCTGCAAAAGCAGCACGATCAAACCACCGAACCACACGAGTAGCGGCCGATCGTGCAGCACTCCGCGAATGTAGAAACGCGACGCGGGATTTCGGCCGGCGTTCGTCTCCGGACGCGGTGCACGCAAGAGCGCGATCCGATCCTCGTCCGGACTTTTCGGCGTTGTCACCTGCGGGCGAATCGGCCGAGCCTCGCCTTGAACATCCTCGACCGTCCGCATGCGGGATGAATCGAAACCACGGCGACTCGACGAAAAACCGAGGTCGGCACTCTGCACCGCGGCAGGCGTGGCTCCCCGGCGACTATCAATGATAGCCGGAGGCAAATCCTGACGCTGCGGCCGCTCGACGGAGATCTTCACTTCCAGATCCCCCAAGGCCCGGTTAAGCAGGGGCGACACCGGAATCTCCGATGGCGGGATCTTCTTCTCCGCCAATTCCCGCGCGGCGATCGGCAAGGCAAAAGGCGCGGCGGCAAGCATCTCCGCAACATTGGGATCCGCCTCAAAATTCACCGGACCAGCAAGAGCCCGGAGCTGAGCCTCGCCGCTATCCTCCTCAACTGCGGCAGCAAGCTCGGCATCCTCCTTCGGCACGGACGAAGGGATCGGATCGTCCACTTTCTTGGCCAATTTCCGGGCCGCCTTCTTGGCCGCTTTCTTGGCCGGCTTCGCAGACTTCCGAGCCGCCTTCTTGACCGGGACCACCCGCTTCTCCGGCACCTCCGAGACCGCACGCTGCTCAGGCGACTCCGAGACCATCGAATCGACAGCCCCCTGCGCCAAGGCAACCCAAGCCTCGACCTGCGAACGCTCAGGTGCCGTCGGCAGGATCTTCAAGGCATCGTTGGCCACCTGCAACTCGTCGAACAACAACTCCACCTTGGCCTTTGCCAAGCTGCGGGCATCCAACCAGCCGGTCGCTTCCAGCAAGTCCGCCTCTTCCGGGGCGATGCCTTCAAGTTGTTTCAACTTCACCATTTCTCTTATGAAACGATCCTAGAAACGCGCGCCCCCGGCTGGCAAGGACTCATCAGAGACCTGCCAACATCTCGCGGAGCTGCACCAACTTGCCCTGCCACTCGACGATCCGCGCCTTCTCCTGCTCCACCACTGCGGCAGGAGCGCGAGCGACAAAGCTTTCGTTGCCGAGCTTGGTCTCGCAACGGACGACCTCCTGCTCGATGCGGGCAATCTCCTTCGACAGCCGAATCTTTTCCGCCTCGACGTCAATCAGCCCCTCCAGCGGCAAGTAAATCTCGCCCACCGGTGTCAGCGCCACCGGAGTGCCCTTCGGAGCATCGTAGGCGTCATCGAGCAAAATCTCACCCGCACCGGCAAGCAAGGCCAACACCTGCTTCTCGTCATCGAGCCACTCCGCCGCGGCCTTCACCACCAGCTTCACATCACGACGACTACCGACATGGTATTCGGCCTTGAGATTTCGCACCCGCCCGGCCGTCTCGTAAATTGCGGCGGCCTTGCTTTGTTCGGCTGCGATTTCCTCCACCGCGAGCCCCGCGAGCACCGGTTCATCCGGCAAGGGCGCCTGCATCAGGAACTCACCCTCTTCCAAATAGCCCATCCGCACCGAAAGCTCTTCGGTCACGTGCGGCATGTAAGGATGCAGCAGTTGCAAGAATCGGCTCATCACCGTGTCGAAGACCGAAAGTGTGGCCGCGCGGGCCTCCGGCGTTGCACTTTCACGCAGGTCACCCTTCACCGCTTCGAGGAATTTGTCGCAAAACTCACCCCACAAGAAATCGTAAAGCCGCTGGGCGATCTCGCCAAAACGATACTCGCCGTAGATGCGTTCCAGATCCACCGCCAACTGGTCGAGCTTGGCGAGGATATCCACATGGAAACAGTTCGCCATTCCGACAAATTCCTCATCCTCATCTTCCGCGGCAGGGGCCTCGATCTCGTCCGCCATCTGGCGGAAGCGACACGCGTTGTAGAGCTTGTTGGCGAAGTTGCGACCCTCCTCGACCGAGGACTCATCGAAACGGACGTCGCTGCCGACCGGCGCGATCCGCATCAGTCCGAAGCGCAGACCATCGGCACCGTATTTTTCCATCAGGTCGATCGGGTCCGGCGAGTTGCCGAGCGACTTGCTCATCTTGCGACCCTGCAAGTCGCGGATGATCGAGGTGAAATAGACGTTCTTGAACGGCAGTTCGCCCTCGAATCGGAACCCCGCCATGATCATCCGGGCGACCCAGAAGAAGATGATATCGGGCCCCGTCACCAAGTCCGTGGTCGGATAGAATTTCTTCAAGGTCGCGCTTTCCTCGCCGACTCCGGCCATCGTCGCAAAAGGCCACAGCCAGGAACTGAACCAGGTGTCCATCACGTCCTCGTCACGCTCCCATTGATCCCCATCGGCCGGCGCCTCGAGCCCCACGTGAATGTCGCCGGCTTCGAAGTCCCGCATATCGAGAGACTCGGCGCACTTCAGGGCTTCCAGCTTGTCCTTGCGATACCATACCGGAATCTGATGGCCCCACCAGAGCTGACGGGAAATACACCAGTCCTGCAGATTCTCCATCCAGTGCGCGTAGGTCTTGGCCCAGCGCTCCGGGCGGAACTGGATCTCGCCGGTGGCCACCGCGTCGGCAGCCTCTTTCACGCAGGGATACTTGAGGAACCACTGCATCGAAATTCGCGGCTCGATCGGCACATGAGCACGCTCGGAGAAACCGACGTTGTTCTCGTATTCCTCCACCTTGAGCAACAGCCCCATCTCCTCCAGCTTCGCGGCGGCACGCTTGCGGGCGACGAAACGGTCGAGCCCGTGGAAATCCGGCAGTTCCGGGCAGTTCACACGTCCGTCGGGCGTCAGGACATCGATGATCTCCAACCCGTGCTTCATCCCGATCTCGAAATCCGCCTTGTCATGAGCAGGCGTGATCTTCAGCGCACCGGTGCCGAATTCCATGTCGACATGCTCGTCCGCAATCACCGGAATCGCAGCATGAGGGAAAGGCCGGAACACCGAGCGGCCGACGTATTTCGCAAAGCGCGGATCCTTCGGGTTCACCGCCACCGCCACATCGCCCATCAGCGTCTCCGGACGGGTCGTCGAAATTTCCAGGAACTCACCCGGCGCGTCACTCAGCTCATACTTCATGAAGTAGAGCTTCGAACGCTGGGGAGTCATCACCACTTCCTCGTCGGACAGCGCAGTGAGGGAAACCGGACACCAGTTGACCATCCGCTTGCCGCGATAGATCAGGCCTTCCTTGAAAAGCTCGACGAACACATGGCTGACCCATTTCGTGTACTCGGCATCCATCGTGAAGCGCTCGCGCGACCAGTCGCAGGAACAACCGAGACGCTTAAGCTGGTTGATGATGATGTCGCCGTGCTTGTCCTTGAAAGCCCAGACGCGCTTGAGGAACTCGTCGCGACCGAGATCCCGACGTGTCAGTTTTTCGTTCTCACGCAGCTCGCGCTCGACCTTCGCCTGGGTCGCGATGCCCGCGTGGTCGGTACCGGGGAGCCAAAGAACTTCCATTCCTTTCTGCCGCGCACGGCGAGCCAGGACGTCTTGAATCGTATTGTTCAGAACGTGCCCGAGATGCAGGATACCAGTGACATTCGGCGGAGGAATGACGATTGAATACGCGGGCTTGTCCGACGCCGGATCGGCTTCGAAACATTTCCCCTCGATCCAAGCAGCATACCACTTGGCTTCCACCGCTTGAGGTTCGTAGGCTTTGGGCAAATCGGACATGGCGGCGGAGGGATGCCAGACCACCCCGGCTTTGTAAAGACGGGCGGCAAGCGCAATTCAAGCCAGCCAAGCCACGCCATCCGGGCAAAAAAAGAGGCCCGATCGATATCCCCCAGGAAAAACCCAAAAACCTGGAGAACAATCGATCGGGCCACCTGCCGAAAGTCGAACTCTCAGGCAAGGTCTTCTTGCAAGGTTGAAGCTGCTCTCGCAGCCGCCTTACACCCTCTAAAACGAAACCAAGGAGATTCTTGTTTCAAAAAATCGAAAAAAAATTCCGCAGCTCACCACGACGGTCCGGCCTTCCCCGCAAGTGGTCGTTTTTGGCACTTGGCAGGCCAGCCTCGGGACCTTCTCTTTCGGGGCATGGACTCCATTCTCTCACGCATCGAAACACTCGGCCATCAACTGCCCGAGGTGCCCACGCCGGTCGCCGCCTATGTCAACTGCGTGCGCAGCGGCAACCTGCTATTCCTCTCCGGTGGCCTCCCGATCGATGGCGATCGCAAAATCATCGGTAAGGTCCCGACCGACGTTTCGATCGAGGAAGCTCAGGAAGCGGCCCGCATCATCATCCTCAACCGCCTCGCCGTGGTGAAACAGGAAATCGGCTCGCTCGATAAAGTCAGCCGAATTGTCGCCCTCAACGGATTCGTCAATTCCGCCGCCGACTTTTACGGCCACCCACAGGTCATCAATGGCGCCAGCGAACTACTGATCGAAATCTTCGGCGACAAGGGGAAGCACTCCCGCACCGCCCTCGGTGCCGCAGCACTGCCGCTCAACGTCGCTGTCGAAATCAATCTGATCGTCGAAGTGGAATAAGCGACGGTCACCGCGCCGACGCCGCCCGATGCAGATCTTCGATTCCCACAACCACCTCCAGCGCTTCGCCAAGCCGGCCCGTATCATCGCGGAAATGCGGGCGATCGGCATCGCTGGCTGCGTGGTGAACGGCACCGCCGAAGACGATTGGGAAGCCGTCGCCCAACTCGCCGAGGACTTCCCGGACTTCGTCCAGCCCGCTTTCGGCCTTCACCCATGGCGATCGCACGAGCGGTCGGACCATTGGCGCGCTCGGCTCGAAGCTTACCTCGACCGCTTCCCCGACGCATCCCTCGGGGAGTGCGGGCTCGATGGATGGATCTCCCATCCCCCGATCGACACCCAGCTCGATGCCTTCCTTCCCCAGCTTGCAATCGCCCGAGAACGGCAAATCCCCATCACCATTCACGCACTGAAAGCCTGGCAACCGCTATTCGACGCCTTCAAAACAGAGACCCCACCCAAGAAACTCCTCCTTCACTCCTTTGGCGGCTCGCCGGAGCTGGTCAAACGCCTCGCCGACATCGGCACCCGATTCTCCTTCTCCGGCCACTTTCTCCACCCCCGCAAAGCAAAGACGCTCGCGACCTTCAGCCTCATCCCCCTCGACCGACTCCTTCTCGAGAGCGACGCCCCCAACATGCTACCACCTCCGGAATGCATCACCCACCCGCTGCCCGACGGCGAGAACCACCCCGCCAATCTCCCCCGTATCGCCACCGCACTCGCCTCAGCCATCGGAGCCCCGCCCGCCGAATTGGCCGCCCAAACCCGCGCAAACCACCTCGCCTTTTTCAGACCGAAAAACCAAGCCTCCCCGACCATCTCATAGGCCCTGCGCCACCCCGTCCAAAAGCCCGACCTCACCCCGCGACCCCAGTCGGCGAAGCTCATCAAGCACCCGCTCCCACGCTGGAATTTCGAGCCCCTCCTGCAGCAACTGCTCGCGATCCGGCGGAAACTCATCCTCCGGCAATACCTTGAGCGCCAAATAGTAACACGCCCAAGCACGCCAAGCACGGAGCTCTCGACGCGGCCCACTCACCCGCGTCGCCAAATGCTGGAAATGCCGCACCGGATTTCCCACAAAGCTCCCCGCTGGACGATTCCGCAGCATCCAGTTCAAGACCCCGTATGGCAGCGGCCAGACCCGCAGCACCGCCTCATCCCCCACCAGGTCCGCCATGAAGGCCTTGTTCAACTGAAGGATTGCCTGCGCCGGCTTCCCCCGACGCCAATACGACTGTGCCAAGCACAGGGACTGCTCGTAAAATCGCTCCCCCGCCTCCTCGGCAGCCACCCGCGACCAGCCCGGTGCCAGAGGCTCGGCGACCGTGGGCAACATGGGGCACGGTGCATGACGAAACACCATACTGCCTGCATCCTGCTCACCGTCCACCCCCGCACGCTCGAAATCCCGGCCCCTTGCCGCAAGCCCGAACGCCCATCGACCCGTAATTCCTTGAAAGCCGACGATCCTCCCCGACGTTAGCACCCTGCGGCTTGCCCTCGCACTCGCCGATACGATAAAACACCTGCCATGCAACGCCCCAACCCAGCTTCCGGCCTCGCACTCGCCCTCGTGTTGGCACTCGCCTCCTGCGACCGCCAGCCCGACCAAGCCGCGGCCCAAGCCGACGCAGCCCCGGCCGTCGCCACCGCAAACCCTGCCGCGCTGCCGGAGACAATTTCGTTCAACGAACACATTCAACCCATCCTCTCCGAATACTGCTACCACTGCCACGGACCCGACTCCGGCACCCGGGAGCCGAAAAGCGCGCCGTTGCGTCTCGACATCGAGACCGATGCCTTCGCGCTCCGCGAAGACGGCAAACCGGTAATCATCAAAGGCAAACCCGCCGACTCGCTCCTCGTCAAACGACTCCACGAGAAGGACCCCGAGTTCATCATGCCTCCTCCGGAGTCACACAAGAGCCTAAACGCCCAGCAAATCGCTCTTCTCGAAAAATGGGTCGAGCAAGGCGCACCCTACGAAGCCCATTGGTCCTTCCTCCCCATCAAACGCCCCACCCCACCGGAAACGGGCGCCGATTGGGCCAAAAATCCCATCGATCGCTTCATCGCGGCCAAACTCGACGAAAACGGCCTGAGCCCGAATCCGGCCGAAGACCCCGCCCGCTTCTTCCGCCGCCTCCACCTCGACCTCACCGGCTTGCCACCCGCGCCGGAAGCCGTCGCCAACTTCGTTGCCGCTTCCGCTAAAGACCCACAAGCCGCCGTGGAAAAAGCCGCCGACGAACTTCTCGCCAGCAACGCGAGCGCCGAGCATCTCGCACGATACTGGCTCGACGTCGCGCGCTACGCCGATACCCACGGGATCCACATCGACAACTACCGCGCCATCTGGCCCTACCGCGACTGGGTCGTGCGCGCCTTCCAAGCCAACATGCCTTGGGATCAGTTCACCACCGAACAGATCGCCGGCGACCTACTTCCAAACCGGACCCTCGACCAACAGATCGCCACCGGCTTCGCCCGCTGCATGCCGACCACGGGAGAAGGTGGCGCCATCGCCGAAGAGTACCTCGCCATCTACGCCAAAGACCAGACCGACACCGTCTCAGCCACATGGCTCGGTCTCACCGCCGGCTGCGCTGCCTGCCACGATCACAAGTTCGACCCCATCTCCACCAAAGAGTTCTACTCGCTCACCGCCTTCTTCCGGAACACCCCGATGTCCGCGCTCGATGGCAACAACGCGGAGCACCCGCCCAACGTCTTCGCCCCACTGGGCTCGGACCGCGAACGCTGGCCACAAATCGCCAATGACATCGCAAGCGTGCAGCAACAACTCAACGAGCGCTCCACCGCCGCCCGCCCGGAGTTCGATGCTTGGCTCGCCAATGCCGTCATCTCACCCTCGCGTGAGATCGACTCCACCCTGGCCCTTCACCTCCCGCTGAGCGAGGACGACGGCCCGATCCGCGGCATCGTCGACGGCCAGCCACGCGAATGGCCCGCCGCTCTGTCCCGCGTCGACGGACCACTCGGCAAAGCCCCGGTCGTGAGCGACGCCCCCGTCATCCTCGGCGATCTCGCCAGCTTCTCACGTGCTGACCGCGTGAGCTACGGCGGCTTCATCCAAGTCGACGGCCCCGTTGTCGGTGCCGTCATCGCACGCATGGAACAAGGCCCCTCTTACCGCGGCTGGGACCTCTACCTCGACCACGGGAAACCCTCCTGCCACGTCATCGATTCCTGGGACAAAGCCGCCAATAAGGTTACCGGCGGCCAAGCCCTCACCCCGGGCAAATGGCACCACGTCATGATCACCTTCGACGGCAGCATCTCCGGCCATCAGGCCAGCGCAATCTACGTCGATGGCGTGAATATCGGCGCCACCACCTACCCCAACACGGTCGGCGGCAATATCGAAACCAGCGTTCCTCTCATCCTCGGCTCGCGCAACGCGAACGACTCCCGCCTGAATGGCAAAGTCGCCCTGCAGGATTTCCGCTTCTACCGCCGATTGCTGGAACCCGCTGAAATCGCCGGCCTCGCGAACAACAGCCTGCTGCGCCACATCGCCAGCCTCCCTGCCGATCAGCGTAGCAAGGAACAGCTCGACAGCCTCTTCAACTACTACCTCGCCCACGTCGACACCCCGTCCCGCGACCTGCGGACCAAGCTCGACGCGCTGAAGACCGAACAAGCCACCCTGCGCGCCCGCGGCTCGGCCACCCTCGTCATGGAGGAGAAAAAAGAGGAAGCCTTCGCCCACGTCCTCACTCGTGGCGTCTATTCCGATAAAGGCGAGCGAGTCACTCCCGGCACCCCCGCCGTCCTTCCGCCGATGCCCGCCGACGCTCCGAAAAACCGCCTCGGCCTCGCACGCTGGCTCAACGATCCCGCCAACCCGCTGCCAGCCCGCGTGACCATGAACCGCGCGTGGTATCAATTCTTCGGCACGGGCATCGTCGAAACCAATGACGACTTCGGCATCATGGGAGCACGCCCGAGCCACCCGAAATTGCTCGACTGGCTCGCCGCCGAGTTCATCGACTCGAAATGGAACTACCGGCACATGCTGAAACTCATCGTCAGCTCCGCCGCCTACCGCCAATCCGGCGCGGTTTCCCCGGAGAAACTCGAGAAGGATCCCTCCAACCGCCTCGTCTCCCGCGGCCCGCGCTTCCGCCTCGACGCCGAAGTCCTTCGCGACCTCGCCCTCTCCAGTTCTGGACTCCTCTCGTCGAAAGTCGGAGGACCACCCGCCAAGCCCTACCAGCCCGAAGGCATCTGGGAAGCCGTCGCGATGCCCCAGTCCAACACCCGCAACTACCGCGAAGACCAAGGAGAAGGACTCTACCGCCGCTCCCTCTACACCTTCTGGAAACGGACCGCACCCCACCCCGCGATGGAGATCCTCAACGCTCCCACCCGCGAAACCTTCTGCGTCCGCCGCGACCGGACCAACACCCCGCTGCAAGCCTTCGTCACCCTCAACGATCCGCAATTCGTCGAAGCCTCCCGCCGCCTCGCCGAAAACGCGATGAAGTCCTCGCCCGAAGCCGCCCAACGACTGGATTTCATCAGCCAACGCCTGCTCTCCCGCATCCTCGACGATGCGGAGCGCAAGCTCGTCACCGATACCCTCAACGCCTCCCTCGGCAGCTACCTCTTCGACGCCGCAGCTGCCAAGGCCCTGATCGATAACGGCGAAACGGCGGCCGATGCCACCCTCGACCCCGTCGAACTCGCCGCCTGGACCCTCGTCTCCAGCCAGCTCCTCAATCTCGACGAAACCCTCAGCAAGTAAGGAATCCGGACCAGTAGCCACCACCATTCCCCTTTATGAACTCCCTCTTCGATTACAATTCCGCCGTCACCCGCCGCCAGTTTTTCCGCAAGAACGGCACCGGCCTCGGCGTCGCCGCTCTCAGCTCCCTGCTCGGCAGCGGCCGCGCCTTCCCCGCCGCGATGGAAGCCGCCCTTCCCCACATCGCCCCCAAGGCGAAACGCGCGATCTACATCTCGCTGATCGGAGCCCCCTCCCAGCTCGACCTCTTCGACTACAAGCCCGATCTGAAGCCACGCTTCAAAGAGGACCTCAAGAGCTGGCTCGCAGAACAAGGCCAGCGCCTCACCGGCATGACCTCGGGCCAAGCCGCCTTCCCCGTCGCTCCCACCATCTTCAAATTCGCCCAACACGGCCAATCCGGCGCCTGGGTCAGCGAACTCCTCCCCTGGACCGGCAAAATGGTCGACGACCTCTGCATCATCAAATCGATGCATACCGAGGCGATCAACCACGAGCCCGCCAACCAGCTCGTCTACACCGGCTCCATGCAGTCCGGCAAAGCCTCCCTCGGCTCCTGGCTCTCCTACGGCCTCGGCTCGATGAACCAGGACCTGCCGACCTTCGTCGTTCTCCACGCCACCCACACGTCCCCCTACGCCAACGTACAGGCGATCTCGTCCCGGCTCTGGGGCGCGGGTTTCCTTCCAGGCAAACACGCCGGCGTCGCCCTCCGATCCAAAGGCGATCCCGTCCTCTATCTCCAGGACGCCCCCGGGATCTCGCGCGATCTCCGCCGCAAGATGCTCGATGGCCTCAACGCGATGAACCAGGCGTCCTATCAAGCCGTCGGCGACCCGGAAATCCAGACACGTATCCAGCAATACGAAATGGCCTTCCGCATGCAGGCCTCCGTCCCGGAACTCGCCGACCTCTCCGGCGAGCCCGAGCACGTGCACGAACTCTACGGCGCCGATAGCAAAGTCGGCGGCACCTTCGCCAGCTCCGCGCTGATGGCCCGCCGCCTGCTCGAACGCGGCACCCGCTTCGTGCAAATTTTCCACCGCGGATGGGATCAACACGGCGACCTCCCGCGCGACCTCGCTTCGCAGTGCAAGGACGTCGACCAAGGTGTCTACGGCCTCATCCAAGACCTCAAGCAACGCGGTATGCTCGAGGACACCCTTGTCATCTTCGGCGGAGAATTCGGCCGCACGGTTTATTGCCAAGGCGGACTCAGCGAAACCAACTACGGTCGCGACCACCACCCGCGCTGCTTCTCGCTCTGGATGGCCGGCGGCGGGGTCAAAGGCGGACAGGTTTACGGAGAAACCGACGAGATGAGCTACAACATCACGAAGAATCCCGTCCACATCCGCGACCTCCACGCCACCATCCTCCACCAGCTCGGACTGAAACACGAAAACCTCAGCTTCAAGTTCCAAGGGCTCGACCAGCGCCTCACCGGCGTCGATCCCGCCAAGGTCGTGAGAGACATCCTCGCCTGAGCCGGCCATCAAACGCCCTCGAAACGATCACGACGCCAGGTCGTCGGCGAAGCGCCGACGATCCTCGCAAAACTGCGATTGAACTGGGATAAGGACTGATAGCCGACCTCAAACGCGATCTCCGACACCCGCCTCTCCGGCTTCAGCAGCTCCTTCTTCGACCACTCCACCCGACAGCGGTTCACGTAGTCGGTCAGCGTCAAACCCGTCGCTTCCTTGAACAAGCGACAAAAATGCGACTCGCTCAGCCCGGCCTCCCGCGCCACCACACCCAACGGCAGGGGATCGGCCAGATGGGCGTGAATGTAACACCGTGCCCTAGCCACCGCCGCCGGCTCGCAGCCTTCCTCGATGATCGCCAGCGACTCGGCATGCCGACCCAGTTGCTCCGCGAAACTTCGCAACAGAGTGATCATGCTCGCATAACGCTTCGGCTCTACCGAACGAGTCTGAAAATACGCCGCCCGCAAGGTCCTTTCCATCACCTCATCCAGCGACTTCCTGCCCAAACTTCCAAGTAAGGCATCGAACTGCTCCTCGTCCGGCTGCCGGGAAAAAACCTGCCCTGTCTTCAGATAAGCGACCACCGACACCCCCAACCTCACCGGCACGGCCGATGCCGTCAGCCCCGCGAAACAGTGACAAGTCGAGGGGCCCTCAACGCTCGCCTGCTCCAACAAACGCCGGTTCGTATCCACGCAGGCCCCGCAAGCCGACTTGCACAAATTCAATTCCTCGCAAAACGGACTCCGATTCACCGCCTCACCACCCAAACAACAGTCGTCCGGATTCGCACCGACCAATCTCAGAGGAAGGCCGGTGGCCGTGCGAAAGGCATCTTGATAGACGCGAAAAAGCTCCGACTGCCTCAGACGCTCATGCAAGGTGGCCTCGAATTGCTTGCTCAACGAACTCATAGGGCACTTCGAACGGATCCTCCCGCTCAATCCGGAACATAAAGGATCCGCCGACCGGGAGCAACTCCACGGCTTGTCCAATCCCGGCTTTTATCAACAACCCGACAAAAATCGCGACCGAGCCAGCCCACCCGGAATCCGCGGGCAGCTCCCCATCAAAAAAATCCCCAGCACCACCCGCGCAAAAAAACGTTCGCCATCCGCCCCCCCGTCGTTCGTGATTCGCCGCGTGATCCATCCCACCGCGATCATTTCCCCGAATGCCCTACTCGGCGCGGATATCCGCGTCGGGCCCTACTGCGTGATCGGCTCTGGCGTCATCCTCGGCGACCGCTGCGTCCTCGAGTCCCATGTTGTGATCGACGGACCATCGCGGATCGGCAGCGACAACCACTTTTTCCCCTTTGCCGCCGTCGGTGGGAAAAGCCAAGACCTGAAATACCAAGGGGAACCCACCTCTCTGGAAATCGGCGACCGCAACGTGTTCCGCGAGAACTGCACCATCCACCGGGGCACCCACGATCACACGCCCACCCGCGTTGGTTCCGACAACCTCTTCCTCTGCTACTCCCACGTGGCCCACGACTGTCAGGTCGGCAACCACGTGATCCTCTCCAACAACGGCACCCTCGGCGGCCACGTCGTCGTCGAAGACCACGCCATCGTCTCCGGCCTCGCCGCCGTCCACCAGTTCTGCCGCATCGGCTGCCACTCGATCACCGGCGGCTGCGCGAAGATTGTTCAGGACGTGCCGCCTTACATGATCGCCGACGGCAACCCCGCCGCCACCCGTGGCCTCAATCTGGTAGGACTCCAACGCCGCGGCTTCGATGAGGACGACATCAAGGCCCTGAAATCCGCCTACAAAAAGCTCTTCCTCCGCAAGGATCACAACCTCGCCAGCCAGCTCAGTTCGCTCAAGGCCGACCGCCCCGCAAATCACGAACCCGTGAAGCACCTCATCGCCTTCATCGAGACCTCCCAACGCGGAGTCACCCGCTGACCGCACAGCCCCTTGGACTGCGGCAGCCTGCTGCCGCTTTCCCTTCGTCAGCCTGCTGACGAAGCCAAGTCCCCCGACCTCTTCCTTGGACTGCTGCAGCCTGCTGCAGCTTTCCCGGAGCCAGCCTGCTGGCCCGGCCAAATCCCCGTCCACCATCCCCGTCCACCATCCCCGCCCACCCTCCCCCTCCCCCCACCCCCCCCCCCCACCCCCCCCCCCCCCCCCCCCCCCCCCCCCCCCCCCCCCCCCCCCCCCCCCCCCCCCCCCCCCCCCCCCCCCCCCCCCCCCCCCCCCGCCCACCATCCCCGCCCACCATCCCCGCCCACCACTCGAACAGCAAGGCCCTCTCCCCCCATAGCTCAGAGTTAGCCGCTCCGCGCCCCCCTAAAAAACCAGCCGCCTCATCCATCAACCCCAACTCGGGTCACCTCCATCCTCTGCCCCGAAACCTTGCGCGCACCTCCCCGACAACACAATCGCCCCGACCAAAGCTGTCCACCCCGATCAATAAGTGTAACCCTCACCCACAAGAGTGTTACCCATGTTCTGACCACTGACCCCCGACCCCCGACCCACCATCATGTCCCTCACCCGAATCCTCACCCACCCCGGCGGCGCCCACAAAGACGAGCTCCTCGCCTGCTCGATCCTCGCTGCGGTCCACGGCGTGGAAATCGTCCGCCGAGAACCGACCGACGACGACCTCGCCGATCCCACCACCGCCGTGGTCGACGTGGGTGGCGAACACGCCCCGGAGCGGATGAATTTCGACCACCATCAATTCCCCGCCGAGCACCCGCCCACCTGCGCCCTCACCCTCGTCCTCCAACACCTCGGCATCTACGATGACGCCCGCGCCTTCTGCGACTGGCTCGAACCCGCCGAGTGGTTCGATACCCGCGGCCCCAACGCCACTGCCAAATGGCTCGGCGTCCCCCGCGAGACCATCTCAAAACTCAATTCCCCCGTCGATATCACCCTGCTCCGACGCTTCGCCAAGTCTTCCCACCTCGTCCCCGGCGACGTGATTTGGGAAATGATGCGCTACGTCGGCCAGGACCTCCTCGACTACCTCCGATCCCTCCGCCAACGACTCGACTTCCTCGCCGAACACTCCGAGCTGTGGACCGTCGCCGACCACGAGGTCCTCTTCCTCCCACGCACCGATCCTCTTCCCGAGGAGCCTTCCTCCGGCCTCGGACGCCACCTCGAGGCCATCGGCAAAAACAAGGACGTCGCCGCCCTCATCTACCCCGACCGCCGCGGCGGCGGCTACGGACTCTCCCGCAACAACGACCACCCGGCCTTCGATTTCACCCGCATCGAGTCCGAACCCGACGTCCACTTCGCCCACGCCCGAGGCTTCGTCGCAAAAACATCCGCGGCCGATTCCTCGCGGCTTCGGGAATTGCTCGAAGCCGCCCGCAAGCCCTGAGCTCAGCGCCACGCCGGAGATAGGAAACATCGAAACGTGACGGAAGCGTCACCCGCAGCCGCTTCGCGTCAAAGGGCTGGGTCGGTATCGACTCCCAGCTCCGGCGACGATGGCTCTTTACTCCCATTCCCCACTTCCCCCGTCCCGACTGCGGGATCTACTCCGCGTTGCCGCGGCCTGCGTCACGAATTTCTCGATTCTCGCCACCCCCTGCTACGGGTTCACTGACACCGTCGAGCTGCCCTCGGCACCCGCCGATGAGGAAATGCTCCTCGCCGCCCTGCTCCCCGAACTCGGCAATACCGTGCTCGACGCCGGTGGCAGCCCAAGAGCCACTTCTCCAGCCCGCGGCGTCTTCCCCACCTGGTCCTCCCCGCACCCCAGCCAATACTGGCGCTCGCCAGAACTCCGGACCCGCCCCGCCACCATCACCCTTTCTTCGTGGCAAGCCCCCGCCGCACCCTCCCCCGTCCAACAACCCAACCCCGAACCGTGGCAGCCCGGCCAAGTACCCCTCGGCCAAGATCCTGCACCCACCTCCGGGAATTTTGGGGCCCTGCCCATCGAACAAGAAGTCGGCACCTGCGTCGTCTTCGGCGAGGTCTCCTCCGGCCTCGACCCCGTGGCCAAAGCCATGGTTGACATCATCGGCACCGGCCGTGTCGCCGAAACCGACGCACAAGGTCGCTTCCGCATCGAAGGACTACCTGCCGGCGACTTCACCGCCGAAGCCTCGGCCCTTAACTACTCCCCCGACACCCGCGGCGTCAGCCTCAGTCCCGATTCCCCCGTCGAACTCCGCTTCAGCCTCACCGCCAAGCCCGCCGACAACTCGTCAGAGGAATACACCCTCGAAGAGGAAAGCGTAGTCGGGGAATATCAAGAGAGCAGTACCGGCGACCTTTTCACCGATCTACAAGTCGACCAAAATATCACTTCAGGGATCAGTAAGGCGGAATTCTCGCAAAAGAATATCAGCGACGCCGCCGGAGCTGTTGGCAAAATCGCGGGAGCCAATATTGTTGGCGGGAAATTCGCCGTCGTCCGTGGCCTCGCCGATCGTTACGTGACGACTCTCTTCAACGGAGCCGCAATTTCCTCCGCTGATCCTTCGCGCAAGGCCGTCCAACTGGATATCTTCCCGACCGTTGCCCTTCAAGGCATCGATATCGCCAAAACCTACGATGCCAGTCTTCCAGGTGACTTCGGTGGCGGGACCATCAAGATCAAATCACTGGCCATCCCGCAGGAACGCATCGCGGAGTTCAAATACAAGATGACCTGGAACTCCAATTTGGAGGACCGAATGTTAGTCCACGCCGATCGTGAGCTCGGCTTCTGGGGCGAAATCGACACACCGATTCCCGATTCCCTACTTTGGAATACCGATGCATCGGGCAATCCGCTCACTTTCAATGCTGGAGGTACTCGAGTAACCCCCGCTGCCAACAATCGGAATCCCGCTCAGCAACAGGCCCAAGTCAACGAAGGCCTCAAACAGGAAGAACTCGCCGATCAAGCTGTCACAGGCCAGCGGGCTCTGCACGCTTCACAATCCTTCATGCCGGAAATCGTAAAACCAGAAGAAGCCACGAGCTTCTCTCTCGTTTACGGTGACCGACTCCAACTCGAGAATGGTGGTGAACTCGGCTTCATGACCGCGTTTCAGCACGGCACCAGCGACGAAGTGAACGCTCTCGGCGAGGAAAACCGCCTCACCTCTCCCGCCCGCTCATGGACCGAGGAAAGCTACGCCCGTGAAGTCGACTGGTCGCTGTATGCGAGCGCTGGCTACAAACCGAACGAAAACCACGAGTTCACAGGAACCTACTTCCGCAAACGCATCGCAACGGACGAAGTCACCCACGGTAGCGATTTCCAAATTACAGGTAGCGACGTTTACGGAGCCTTCGCGAAAAACGACGCCGTTATCGATCGCTACGGGGCTTCTGCCATCTACAAAAAAGAATTTTGGACGATCGATCCGATCATTCGTGACACCGAAGTCATTCAATTCGGAGGGCAGCACAAGAATGACCACGGAACACGCCTCGGGTGGTCGATCACCAAGTCACAGGCCCGCGAATCCAGACCCCATACCAGCACCTTCCAAAATGGTATTCTCGATTTTGCGGATCCTCGGATTGCGAAAGAATCAACTTCCGACCCTTCTTTTGTCTACAACCCAAGCCTCGGCCAAATCTCGACGATCGAGTACCAGACTTTTGTAAACGACGGCAACGGCAGCCAAGATTCCTCGCGGGAAACCCAGTCCATTTTGGAGGACAGCTTCGAGACTTCGCTCGATCTTGGCCAATCGATTTACTTCTCAGAAGATAAAGAAGAGGGCCCTCGTTTGGACCTGTCCTTCGGTGGCAGCAAGTTGAACAAAGATCGCGAGCAACAGGGCCGGGTTTACCTACTCAAAACCGCCAGTTGGGAACGCTGGGCAGCCCGAACCACACCCGCATGGTGGCCGAACAACGGATCCATCACTCCCTTTTCCCCCGGTCGCCCGCTCGCCAGTACGACCATGCCTGATGGCAGCCCTCTCCCGACGGGCTTCAATACTCTCGGCGAATACCTGGCCCAAAATCCCGCCGCCCTAGAGAAACTCTTCAACGGCTACGGCAGCGAGACCATCGGGAGAGTCCCGGGAACCGGCACGGCATCTACCAGCGCGAATTACGTCCAGCCCGATGCACCCTATTACATCAACGGCTCCGGACTCGAAGTTCGCAACGTCGATAGCGACCTCTCTCTCACCGGCCTCTACACCTCGGCCACTTTCCACGCGGATTTCTGGCGATTCGGTGGCGGCGCGCGCTGGGAAGAAGAGGTCAAGGCTTACGAAATCGCACCCGATCCGCTCACACGGCTTCTCCTCGACGACCCAGCTCGCTTTGGCACCCTAACCACGGATGCCTTCATCCCTTCCATCCTCGCTGGCATCGACATCATTCCAGACAAATCATGGATCAATTTCGCATGGTCCAGGACTGTTGCACGACCGACCTTCCATGAATTCCTACCGATCGAGTCGATCGATCAAAGCACCGGAATTGTTCGACGCGGCAACCCGACCCTTGAGGAAACCAATATTGATAACATCGATGTCTCTGCAGACTACGTCTTCAACGACAACTTCAACGCAAGGGTTTCACTCTTTGGCAAAAAACTGACCTCCCCCATCGTGGTCGTGCAACGCGTCGATCTCGGGCAAAATAGCAATACCTACGTCAATGGAGACTCGGGAACCATCAATGGCATCGAACTGGAAAGTACTTGGAAGCAGTCGGACGGCCCCTTCTCCCTTACCGGAAACTACACCTTCATCGACTCGACCCTGAAGTATAAGGTCAATCAGGGCATCAATATCACCGATCTCGAAACCCGTTTTCCCTTCCAACCGGGTCAAATCGTCAATCTCACCTTCGGCTGGGCCCCTGAAGAGAAGCCTTGGAGTACTTTCCTCACCGGGAATCTCACCGACGAATACCCCACGGTTCTGCGCAGCGATCCGGCTGCCTATGACGTGTGGTTAAAGCAACAACTCACCTTCGATCTTGTTGTCGCCCGCAAGTTCGATCTTGGTCCCCTCGATGGAACCTTGACTTTCGGAGTCCGCAACCTTCTGGAAGGGATCCGCGAATACGAATACCGCGGAGGCGGCACGGACGGCAGTGTCGGAGAGTTCGACGGTCTCGCATACACTTCGGAGGAACCAGGCCGCTCGTATTCGATCGAGTTTAAGGCGGAATTCTAAGCGGCGGAAGATAGCTGCCGATTCTGCGTCGAAATCGACACAGAAAAACACTCTAGCCCGAGGGATCCAAGGGCAAGCCTCCGACGCTCTCGGAAATTCGGGAGCAGCTTGCATCCGACCTACGATCATCCTTCGAACAGATCTATGAAACCAACACCTAGCTCAAAACGAGCCCTGCTGGCCCTCGCGGCCCTCATGCCCTGCGCGGTCCAAGCCGCCCAGATCGACGTGATCGCCACCCAGACCGTGGCCACCACGGCCTACGGTGCCAACGTTGACGCCATCACCTCCAACACCACCTGGACCAAGGACAACGTCTACATCCTCACCGACAAGGTCTTCGTCACCAATGGTGCCACCCTGACCATCGAGCCAGGAACCAAGGTATACTCGACTCTCGATACCAAAGGCACCCCCCTGAAAGACGATGATGCCTTCGGCTCACTCGTCATCACCCGCGGCTCGAAGATCAACGCTGCAGGCACCGCTGAGGAGCCCATCGTCTTCACCACAACCGACGAACTCGAAGCCACCACTCAATCCGACATCGACGGTGACGGCACCGTCGCCGAGGCTCCAACCGCTACAACGGCAGGCCGCTGGGGAGGCATCGTTGTCCTCGGTAGCTCCACCGTCGCCAACTACAACAGCTCGGGCAACATCGGCGAAAACCGTATCGAAGGATTCCAGCCTGCCGCTTCGGCCGACCTCGACCTCGACGGCCGCGCCGACGTCATCGAATACGGTGGCGCCACCCCA
>RDYP01000022.1 GCA_004293445.1 Verrucomicrobiota bacterium
ATCTTTTTTTCATAGCAGAAACGAGCCTGACAGGTCGCTTCAACCCTTTCAACGCCGCCGGACGGAAACGCCGCGCAGCGGCTCTGTTCAACAAGCCGCGACATTACAACCACTACCAGCCGTTCTCCTGCGATGTTCTCCCGTAACCAGAATCCCAACCCTGTGATCGACGTGCGCCCACGCTGGTAGTGGTGCATGCGCTCTACGTTCGACAAATATATGCATCCAATTCTACAGCGCCTTCTCTATGGACTCGTAATCCTCTTTCTGGCTACACAGGCACTTACGATAGGACTGCTGTTCTACACAGATCATCCGATACTGATACCGAAGTGGAGAGCAATCGCAGGACTATTGGCGCTTCTGGCTGTCACTGCTGCTGTCTTCCGCAAGAACGACAAGGGGATTATTGACGAGGGCTTGGTGGCATTGGGGTTTTGTCTCGCATTTATTTCAATGTTTTTTGAGGGATCGCATCCCATGCACCAATATGCGGCTGTCCGCCACGTAACCGCTGACGGCTTCATCGAATCCGATGAGGTGTATCGTCGCTCCGCACCTGTGGTCAGAATGCTTGAATCGGAAGGATCCAGGGTGTCTAAAACTGGAGGGAGCTTTAGTATAGAACGCTATCTATACAGTCCTCGAATCGGAATCCTACTCGGGAAATCTCTCGGAGAAGGAAAAGGCTCCCCAGACATGGGCTATGAAACATTTGGAGTTTCCGCATGGTTGTTTGGTATAAGAGTCGCGTGTGAAGAATTTGTGTTCTTCGCCATCAATCTTTCTCCACTTCTTTTTGCATATGGACTCTACTGCCAGTGGAAATCGAAGCCTCTCAAAGACTCACTTGCTATTGAGCCTATAAAGGCACTATTTCTTACAGGTCCCTTCGCGATTGGATTGATACCCCTTATCGGAACTTAACAATGAACAACAAAGTCGAACCCCAAAGATAGGTTCGGGCGTTAGCCCCGAACTTATCGGTTGTTGGACAGGCTCAGGCGGGTCGGGCGGGCGCGCTGGCTATCGCTCTTGCGGTTTCAATCCGCATCTCAGGGCCAACGACTTGCCGTGAGGAGACGGCACTGGCGCCGCGAACGATGGCCTCCGCGGGAGCCGCGGGGCGTATCGCAGGGCGATTCGCCCGCCGCCGGGCGGGTCGGCAGCGGATTGGTGGTTGCTCTCCGGTAAGCGCTCCACCGTAAGCGTGGTCCCTGCCGCCTCCCGGTCTTTCTCCGCTGCATAGCGTAGCGTTGATAGCGTCGCGTCGTATGAATGCTACGCACGACTCCCTTGTACTGGGGTGTGTCGTTTTCTTTTCATGGTGAGAGTCGGACCCGGCTCGCGCCGGGGACTCTCATAGCAGACGGTTCAATCTCCGGGGACCACGCCAATCACGCGAATCCTCAGCAACCTCTCCACCGTCGGCCATGGCTTGGCCGAACTCCGGCGACTCTACGGCACCGGCCACGGCCAGCACGGCTCCACTAGCGGACTCACCCCACGCCACGCCAAACTCGCTGCCGGTGCCGCCGCCACGCTGGCCATCTTCCTCTTTGAAACCCACGAGCAGACAAAGTGAAGACAGAGAACCGCTGAATTCCACCTTGAAATTTCGGAACGCATTCCTTAATTTCAAGGAACCATGATTCCACGCCAACTCACCGCGATCCTGCTCAAGCGCCTTCGTCAATCGCCGGCGGTGGCTTTGCTGGGCTCGCGGCAGGTGGGGAAAACAACTTTGGCCAAGGCGCTGGATTGGGGGAAATCAGCACACTATCTCGATTTGGAGCGCCCGTCGGATCTGGCGAAGCTTACGGATCCAGAGCTTTATCTTTCGAGCTTCGCGAATCAATTGGTGATCCTTGATGAGGTCCAGCGCCTGCCAGATCTCTTTCCCGTGCTGCGCAGCCTGATCGATGAGCGGCGGCGCGCGGGAGAGAAAGCGGGGCAATTCCTGCTTCTCGGGTCGGCCTCGCCGGAGCTGCTCGAGCAAAGCTCGGAAACGCTGGCCGGCCGGATCAGCTATCTGGAACTCACTCCGCTGCAGGTTGTAGAACTTCCTGATCCGGCTGCCTCGATGACCACCCTCTGGGAGCGGGGCGGTTATCCCGAGAGCTTTCTGGCGGCGGATGAGGAGACATCGCTCCAGTGGCGGGAGGATTTCATCACCAGCTATGTCGAGCGCTACCTCCCCCAACAGAGCATCAACGCCACACCGATTCTCTTGCGGCGCTTTTGCAGCATGCTGGCCCATCAACAGGGGGCGACCATCAATCTCAGCAAGCTGGCTGGCTCACTCGGCATCGACGGCAAGACCGCACGCCGCTACCTCGATCTCCTGGAGGGGCTTTACCTCGTGCGTTCCCTGCCGCCATGGACGCGCAACGCGGGCAAACGCCTGGTGAAGTCCCCCAAAGTCTATTGGCGGGACAGCGGGATCCTGCATCGCCTCGCCGGTCTGCCATCCCTGGAGCACGTGCTCGGCCATCCCTTATGCGGCGCGTCCTGGGAGGGGTTTTGCCTGGAACAAATCCTCACCTGCCTACCGAAAGACACGACGGCCAGCCACTACCGCACCCACGCAGGGGCCGAAGTGGACCTCGTTATCGAGCGAAGCAACGGCGAGATTCTTGCCATCGAAATCAAGCGTACCCTCTCGCCCAAACTCACCCCCGGTCTGCTCGAAAGCATGGAAACGCTGCAAGCAGATCGCGGCGTGATCGTCATCCCTGAAGGCGAAGCGTATCCTCTCTCCAAGACCGTGAGTGCCCAGGGCTTGCTTTCATTCCTCCAAACCATTGCCTAAGCCGATGTCCTTCAACGAACTGAACAGCGTCGAGCACTTCATCATCGAGAAGCTGAGTGGCACGAACCTGAATGCCGCTCAGGCGCGGAACTGAACCGGCCGACCGACCATCGGCTGCTGGAGGGCGATTTGCGGGAGGCGCTGATCCGCATCAACCCGGAGATCAGCGCAAACCCGGCCCTCGCCGACGAGGTGATCTACAAGCTGCGGGCCATCTTCGTGACCGCCCACCAGACCGACCTGGTCCGGGCGAACGAGGAATTTCACGCCTTGCTCACCGGCGAGAAGACGATGCCCTTCGGTGAGAACAACCGCCACGTGCCGGTGCGTCTGATCGATTTCGACACCCCCGGCAACGAACTGCTCGTGCGCTAAATGCAGCTGCTGGAAACCTACGAGTGGTTTGTGAAAACTTTAGAATCAGACGGCAGCCCCTCCCCCATCAAGCGAACCAAGCCGGCTCGTTTCCCGGCTTCCACTTGATATTGCAGCCGCTGCTCGGGAAAGGCCGGACCGGCGGCTCCTCACCCGCCAGCATCGCTTTCACCGCCGCACGCAAATCATCACCGGTGGGAGCTTGCCCACTCCGAGGCCGCGTCGAGTCGAATTGCCCCGCGTAGTAGAGCCGCAACTCCCGATCGAACAAAAAGAAATCCGGCGTGCAGGCCGCGCCATAGGCCTTCGCCACTTCCTGCGTCTCGTCGAAGAGATAAGGAAAGTTCCAGCCGTGCTTCGCCGCAAAGACACCCATCCACTCCGGGGCATCGGCGGGATGCTTCTCGATGTCGTTCGAAGAAATGGCCACTGTCGCCACCCCATCCGCCTCCATCTCCCCCGCTAGGCAGCCCATGGCATCCGCCAGATGGACCACGAAAGGGCAATGATTGCAGGCGAAGACCACCAGCAGTCCCTCATTGCCACGCAAGGCAGAGAGTTCGTGGAACACGCCATCCGCTGCCGGTAAGCGGAACGATGGTGCCGCGTCACCCGGACGGAGAGAAAAGGTCGATTGAACTTCTGCCATGCCCCTCCCTCCCCCCTCCGGCCACCAGCGTCAAGGCAAAGCTCGGTTGCCATCCGCCCCGCGCCCGCTAGCCTCCATCCCCGATGCCCGAACTGCCGCCGCTTTCCAATGAAGAACGCCAGCGCTACGCCCGCCACCTCAGCATCCCGGGCGTTGGCGAAGAAGGTCAGAGGAAATTGAAAAATGCGTCCGTTCTCATGATCGGCTGCGGTGGACTCGGCTCGCCTGCCGCGCTCTACCTCGCCGCCGCAGGCGTCGGCAGGATCGGCCTCGTCGATCCCGATCGCGTGGATCGCTCGAATCTCCAACGCCAAATCCTCCACGGCGAATCCTGGGTCGGGCAATCCAAGCTCGAAAGCGCCGCCGCGCGACTCAGAGAAATCAACCCGCACATCGAGCTCGATCTCCACCCCAGCCGCTTCAGCCCGGACAACGCCCTCGACCTCGTCTCCCGCTACGATCTCGTCCTCGACGGTTGCGATAACTTTCCCACCCGCTTCCTCTCCAACGACGCCTGCTTCCTCCTTCGAAAACCCTGCGTCTATGGGTCGATTTTTCGCTTCGAAGGCCAACTCAGCGTTTTCGCCCCCCACCTCGGAGGCCCCTGCTACCGCTGCATGCTCCCCACCCTCCCGCCGCCCGGGGCCGCCCCTTCCTGCGCCGAAGCCGGCGTCCTCGGCGTTCTTCCCGGCGTGATCGGATCCCTCCAGGCGATGGAAGCCATCAAACTCCTCCTCGGTCTTGGCCAGCCACCCACCGGCACCTTGATCTGCTACGACGCCCTTCGCACAAGCTTCCGCAGCCTCCGACTACGCCGCGACCCCGCCTGCCGCCTCTGCGGCGACAAGCCCGACATCCACTCCGTTCACAACACCGAAACCATGGCCACATCCTCCTGTTCCCTTCCCGATCCCGCCCTGCCATCCATCGGCGTCGATGCCCTCGCCGCCCGCCTCGACTCCGGAGAAACGCCCTTCATCCTCGACGTCCGCCAGCCCGAAGAAGAAGCCGAAGGCCGTATCCCCGGCGCCCTCCTCATTCCCCTCGCCACCCTCCCCAACCGGCTCGGGGAACTTCCCATCGATCGCGAAATCCTGGTTCACTGCAAAGCCGGGGGCCGCTCCGCACGCGCGGTGGCATTCCTCCATCAGCAAGGCTTCGCCCAAGCCGTCAATGTCAGCGGCGGCATCGATGCCTGGAACGCCCGCTGATCACTCCTTCGACTTCTCCTCCACCACCGGCCGTTCCTCCCGCCGGTGCACCCACACCCCCTGCACCAAGCCCAGCAGGAACATGCAAATCACCACGAAGGTTCCCGAATAACTCACCAGAGGAAGGGGAATCCCGGTGATCGGCATCAGCAAAATGCACATCCCGATATTTTCAAAAATGTGCGCGAACAAAATCGCCACCGTGCCGCCAACGATCAGGCGCCCCATCGGGTCACGAGCATAGGTCCCGATGAACAGACAAAGGACCAGCAAAAGCGCGAACGCCGTCACCAGCAGCAAACTCCCACGAAAACCCTGCTCCTCGGCAATCACAGCGAAAATGTAGTCGTTGTGCGCGGTCTCCTTCGGGATGAAGCCCATCGCATGCAGCGAAGTCCCTGCCGAACTGTCCGCATTCCACCCCGTGCCACTCCAGCCGGCCTTGCCCACCGCGAGCGAGATCCGATGCGCGGCGTATCCCTCGTTCTGCACGTCCACCTCTTTGCCGTGCAGCATCCGCCAGTAAGTGTCCAGCCGCTCCGGACCGCGCTCGGAGACCTCGGGCAGCACGATGTAAAACGCGATGGGCAACAAGGCGGTCCCCACCAGACCGATCGCCGACAGATAGCGAAACGGAATACCGCCCACCAACAGCAGCACCCCCGCCAAGGGCAGCCAGACGATTGCCGAGCCCATGTCACCCTTCCCCATCACCACCAGAAAAGACCCGCCGGCAATCACCCCCACCAGCGCGATCTTTAAAAATGGCGCATCCAGCAACCAGCCCACCTTGGGAATTTTCCTCCCCAGCCGCGGCAGATCCTGCAGCAAGCTACCGATAAGGAGCAAGCCACCCGCTAGGATCATCTGCGCCGGCTGGAACGAGATTCCGCCCATCGTCACCTGACCCACGCCGGACGAAATCGACATCAAACCCAAGCCCGCCAACCACAAGGGCAAACCCAGCCAACGCAACCATCGGTAATCGATCAGCGCCGCGCCGAAATACACCGCCGAGCCGATCAAAATCCATGTCTTCTGCTTGTCAGCGAACCATGCCCCTCCATTCGGCAAATGCCGAGCCGCGCTTTCGATTGAAAAAACGCCGAACACCAGCAGCCCGTACATCGTCAGCACGAGCGGCCAGTTCAACCCGAGCAATTTCCGGAACAGCGGCGTCATCGAAGCCCCGCGACCTTCCCGACCCAAACGACACTTGGCAAGCGCCATGAAAATTCACCCACACCGTGCACAAGTGCCCGACCTTGCGGATCGACCTCTCCGACACCACTCTCGCGGACACGAGTCCCGCCATGCGCCGCCCGCTCATCCTCGCACTCCTCCTGATCGCTCTCGGTAGCGCCTTCGCCGCCTGGTGGCTCCAACCGGAAAAAATCATCGCCCGCCGCTTCGCAAAACTTTGCGCCTCAGCCACCGTCACCCCCGACAGCAGCTCACTCACCCGCAGCACCCGGGGCATGGCGATCGAAGATTTCCTCGCCCCCACCCTTACACTCCTCGGACCGGAAAGCAGCGATCCCGAATTCTACGGTACCCAATCCCGCGACACCATCACATCGCTTTACAGCTACCTCGCAAAGGAATCCCGCCGCATCTCATTGGAGAAACCCACGATCCACGAGATCAATGTCACCCAAAACCACGCCCGCGCGACTGCCAGTGTCGACGCCATCCTCGAACTGCCCGATGGCCGCCGCCCCAGCGACGGCATCCAGCATCTCACCATGACTTGGCGGAAGATCGAGAAACACTGGCGCCTCGAAACCCTTCGCTGGCACGAAGAAGCCCGCCCAGCACCCTTTTGAGCTTTTCTGTCTTTTCCCCGAGTTTCTGCTTGGCAAGCCCCCCCCGACTCCCTCAGTTTCCCCGCCCTCCCGTCACCCGACGGGCACTCTCACCGAATCCACGCACATGGCCGTCGCTCTCCGCCTCAACCGTCAGGGAACCAAAGACCGTCCCTACTACAAGATCGTCGCCGTCGACAGCCGCAAGCGCCGCGACGGACGCTACATCGAGCAGGTCGGCACCTACGACCCGCTCAAGGAAGGCGTCAACTACACCGTCGACCTCGAAAAGGCCGAAAAGTGGGTCGGCGTTGGTGCTCAGGTCTCCGAGACCGTGAACAGCATCCTTCGCAAGGCCCGCACCGCCGCCAAGGCTTAGTCCCCCGGAACGGATTTCCCAAAGCCGCGTCTCCTACCGAGGCGCGGCTTTTTCGTGTTTTCACCCCGTCCGCCACTCCGCCATGGATTACTCCGACCTCATCGCCCAACGACGACGCCGCCTTGGCGAGATCGACGACATGATCGCCGAGCCCAGTTTCTTCGGCGACCCCAAGCGGGCCTCGGAAGTGATGCGCGAACACCGCCGTATCAAGCAAACCCTCGATCTCTCGGACCGCCTCGATCGCACACGTCGCGAACTCGCGGAAAACGAGGAGCTGGCCAAAAGCGACGACCTCGAACTCGCCGCGATCGCCCGCGAGGAAATCCCCGCCCTCCAAGCCAGCATCCCGCAGCTCGCCGAAGATCTGCAATACGCCCTCCTCCCCGCCGATCCGAACGAAGACCGCGACGCTATCATTGAAATCCGAGCCGGCGCTGGAGGGGACGAGGCCTCCCTCTTCGCCGCAGAACTCCTCCGACTCTACCAACGCTACGCGGACCTCCGCGGCTGGAAAACCGAACATCTCTCCAGCAGCCCCTCCGACGTCGGTGGTTTCAAGGAGGTATTCCTGCGGGTTACCGGCGACGAGGTTTTCCGCACGCTCAAATACGAATCCGGCGTCCACCGCGTGCAACGCGTTCCCGCCACCGAAACGCAGGGCCGCGTCCATACGTCCACCGTCACCGTCGCCGTGATGCCAGAAGCCGAGGAAGTCGACGTCGAACTCAAGCCCGATGACCTTCGCATCGAAGTCTGCCGCGCCGGCGGTGCAGGCGGCCAACACGTCAACCGCACCGAATCCGCCGTCCAAGTCTTCCACCTTCCCACCGGCCTCTACGTCCGCTGCGAAGACGGTCGCTCCCAAGGACAAAACAAAGAACGCGCCCTCCAAATCCTCCGCACCCGCCTCTACGAAATGAAAGTGCGCGAGGAGCAGGAAAAACACAGCGCCCATCGCCGCGCCCAAATCGGCTCCGGCGACCGATCGGAAAAAATCCGCACTTACAACTTTCCCCAGAGCCGCATCACCGATCACCGCATCGGCCACACTTCGCACAATCTCGCCGGAATCATGGCCGGCGACCTCTCGGAATTCACCGCCGAACTCCAAAAAGCCGAAATGGCCGAGCGCCTCAGCGCCGCGGGCATCCGCTAGCGACTCACTCGACGATCATCGACGGCGGAATGTGGAAAAGCAGCCGCGCGTGCCAGGCCGGCGGATGCACGACCAAACCCGTCAAGCTCGCCTTCTTCACCTCCACCGAGCTCCCGGCGCAGCCCAGCAACCACTCGATCAGGGACGACAAATCCGGCTCGTGACCGACAATCGCGACCCGCTCGAAATCGCTGAAAGCCACCAGCTCGCGGATCGCCGTCTCAGGATCCATCCCGCAGGCCAACCAGCCCTGCACCACCGGCCCCGGAATCTCCGCCGCCGCACACAGCGCCTCCGCGGTCTGACGCGCCCGCACCAGCGGGCTCGTCAGCACCACATCCGGACAACGCTCCACCTTTTTCAGCAGTCGCCCGACCCGCGCCGCTTGATCATGCCCCTTTGATACCAGCGCACGCGCCGCGTCTCCCTGCGGATGACCATGCCCCTCGGCCTTGGCATGACGGATAACGAGAAGTTCCATGGCAGGAAAAAACTCACATCGTCATCCCGCCATCCACCGCAAGCACTTGGCCGGTCACGTAACGCGCCTCCTTGCTCGCCAAAAACAACACCGCCGAAGCAATGTCTTCAACCGCGCCAAAACTTCCCAAAGGAATCTTCGCCAACACCTCCTCGCGAACCTTTTCCGGCAGCTCGCTGGTCATGTCCGTGGTGATGAAGCCCGGCGCCACCGCATTGCAAGTCACTTGCCGCCCCGAAAGCTCCCGCGCCACCGACTTCGTGAAACCGATCAAGCCCGCCTTGGAAGCGGCATAATTCGCCTGGCCAGCGTTCCCGATCAGTCCGATCACCGACGCGATATTGATAATCCGCGGGTCTTCCGCCTTCATCAGCACCCGCATGAAAGCCTTCACCGTGTTGAAGGCGCCCTTGAGATTCGTGTCCAGCACCGTGCTCCAGTCTTCCTCCTTCATCCGCATCAACAAACCATCGCGAGTCACTCCGGCATTATTGATCAAAATGTTCACCGTGCCGAAGTCCCCAACGATCCGCTTGCCAAGCTCCTGCACCGCCTCGTGATCCGCCACGTCGACCGCATAGGCCTTGGCACTTCCGGGAAAACTCAGATTGATCTCTCCCGCGGTCTTCCCACAGCTCGCTTCACTGCGACTCACCACCGCCACCTTCGCCCCCTCGGCGGCGAAAGCCAGGGCGATCGACCCACCGATTCCACGGCCACCACCCGTGACCACCACCGTTTTTCCTGCGAAACGCTGCATACGCGGAGCCTGCGACGCGAGGGACCGCTTTGCCAACTTGGAAAATCCGCGGAAACCCGAACCGCGCCCCACAAGCGATCCTCCCGATTTGGAGAAGCCCGGCCCGCGTGAATACCGCGCTTTGCTCTTCCGCTAGGAGACGATTCCGCATTAGTTCCAACCATGCGATGCCCGTTTTGCCGGACACGACTGACCGAGCACACGGCTGCCTGCCCTGCGTGCCACCTCACGCGGGATCGAGTCAGCATCCTCCTTGGTCGCGCCGACCCACTTGCAAGTGCCGTCACGGATCACTGCAAGCAGCTCACCCACAGGGAGATCTCGAAGCTCGAGAAAAGGATCCAGCGCATGAGTTCCACTCTGCCCCAGGTCCGATTCCGCGTCGTACTCCAGACGTTCCCCGCAGAGCACCCCTTCGACCTCCACATCTTCTGGCTCTTCAATTGCGGAGGCTTGCCCACCGACGGCAAACCACCAGGAGAAAACCGGAACATCCTCCTCGCCCTCGACCCCAGCCTCGGCCGATCGGCACTCATGCTCGGATACGGGCTCGAGCCCTTCATTGCAGACGATGCCTTGGACCACTTGCTCGAGTCCGCAGAACCCGCTTGGGTCACAGGCGACTGGAGCGGTGGCATTCTCCGGATCACCGATGCCCTGCAAACGCTACTAAAAGACACGGTCCGCGAAATCAGCGACCGCTTCGGACTCCACAGCAGCCACCCGGAAGACAAACGCCCCGCCCGGCGCTCGCTCAAGCAAACGCATTGAGGAAACCCACCTCCAACACGAGTTGCTCCTGGGCATTGGTCTCCAAATTCGCACGCATCTCGCCTAGAGCCTCCATCCGACGGAGCAGCCGGTTGAGATCCTCAGACTGCGCTAGGCGCTCCGTCAGGGCCGCCGATTCCGGAAAATCCAATCCGCCGCCGCCCGTCTTGCCGCGCAAAATATCCGCCATCCACGACTGAATGACGTCGAACAACTGAGTCCGCTCTTCGATATACTCCGATTGCGCAGTCGCCTTCAAAACCTCATCCCGCCGCTTCAGCCAGTCTCCCTCGAAGCCTTTATTGAGCGCCTTCTCTTCCTCTTTCAAAATCTCTTCCGCCGCCGCGAGCGCGGCACTCTTGCTCTCTTCCAGCATCGAGTGAAACACCGTCTTCAAACCCAGCGCCACCGTCGGAGACCCAAATCCCAGCTCCGCCGCCCGCTTCAGTGCGTTCAGCATCGCCAAACGCGATCCCTCCAGCAGGTCCCCCTGGCCCAGCAGCGGCAGCCTCACACAGCGCGATAGCACGGTTGGCAAAAGACCACCCGGATTGGCGGTCAAAAGCAGCAAGAGCGTGCGGGCAGGGGGCTCTTCCAAGGTCTTTAAAAAGGCATTCTCCGCCTGCGGCATCATCCGATCCGCCTCACAGATAACGCCGACCTTCCAAGTCTTCGGCCCGGATGCCACGTAGAGCCCCTTCTCCAAGTCACGGATGGAGTCCACACCGATCCGGCGCGACTTCATTTGCGGCCGCACGATCCGAACCCACTCGCCCGCCACGTCATCCAAGTCAGGGACCTCTTCCGCCACCGGCTCTCCGAAAAGATCAAAGCCCCCCGAGTTCCCCCCACCGCTTGAGTCGAGCATCTTCACGATCCGCGCCGCCAGCCTCTCCTTGCCGGAACCCAGAGGACCGCTGATCAAAAAAGCATGGGCCAGCCGCCCCCGCTCGTGGGCCGATTTCACCAGTTCAAATGCATGATCGGGCAAGAAAGCCATCGCCCCGCCATGCTGCCCGCTCCACCCCTTCGCTTCCAATTTCTAAATTTCAAAATCCAAAAATCGGGCCAATAAAGCATCGCGCATAAAACATTTGCCCTGATTTTTAAATTAGGTTAACAAATCGGCCGTCTCAGCCCGAAATTTATGAAAAATCAACTCAGGAGAATTCCCGCTCTCTGCGTTGCAACCCTCGCCTTCTCCACCCTTATCCCCGATTGCCTCGCCGTTGCGCCCGCGCAGACGACGAATCCGATCGGCCGGGTGGCCAGGCTTTTCAACCGCACCCTCGTCGAAGTGGAGGAGCGCATCGCTTGGCTGAAATGCCGGCTCGATTACCTCGCGGTCTTCACCGAAAAACCCTTGAAGGAGCAAGTCGGTTGGCGCTGTGGCCGGATCGACGCAAGCGCCGGAGATCCTTGGATCGCGCTCGACCTCGGCCGTGAACTCGCGCTGGGGGACGTCTTTTTGGTCCCAGCCCAACGCCAAGCAGGCGACCCCTTGGACCTCTTCCCCCACCGCTTCACCCTCGAAGCTGCCACCCGCGAGGATTTCTCCGACGCCCGACGCATCTTCACCACCGGCCGCACCCCCTTCCCCTCGCCCGCAGGCTTTCCCGTTCGCCTCCCCGGCGACCAACTCCCAGCTCGCCACATCCGGCTCATCCTCGAAGAAGGCCATCATTGCGGGATGACCGGCGTCTGCGCGCTGTCAGAAATCTTCGCCTTCTCCGGCTTCGATTGCGTCTCACTCGGCGCCAAAGTCACCGCCAGCCAATCCGTCGACATACCGGGCATGTGGGAACCGCCCTTCCTCGTCGACGGTAGAACCCCTCTGGGCCACTGGGAGGGCGGACTCTGGACCCTCTCCCGCGGACACTGTCTCGACGTGCCAGCCGATCATCAAGAGACCGAATGGGTGATCGACCTCGGAAAAGCCCACAAGCTCGACCGCCTCGTCCTCTTCCCCTACGCCCTGCCCGAACTTTCCGGTCCCGGTGTGGTTCCCCCGCGTCTCCGCGTCGAAATCGCAGACAATCCGGAATTCAAAAACGCGACCACGATCGCCTCCAATGGCGAAAGAGACCTGCCGGTGGACCTCACCACGCCAGTCATCCTTCACACCCGGCCTCACGCAGGCCGACACCTCCGCATCGTCTCTGAAAGAGCCTGGCGTCTCGGCAACCGACACCTCCAGTCACTCGGCGAAATCGAAGTCTGGGCGGGCAGCCAGAACCTCGCCGCCGATCTTCCCGTCATGGCACGCAACGGTGGCCTCGAACACCCCGTCCAAGAACTCACCGACGGGTCCACCGGCGGAAAACAGATCCTCCCGATCAACGCCTGGCTCAACCAACTAGCCGACCGCGCGAAAATTGAACGCGAACTCGCCGAACTCGACGGACGAGGTGCCAGCATGGCCGCCAAAAGCGAACTCAACACCACCTGGGGAGCCGCCATTGCCCTTGGGCTCACCTTTCTCATTCCCGTCGCCATCGTCGAACGCCGCCGCCTGATCTCGCGCACTCAACTCGACAAACTGCGCAAACGCATCGCCTCCGACCTCCACGACGACATCGGCAGCAACCTCGGAAGCATCTCGATCATCGCCCGTTCTGCCAAACGAGACCTCGAACGTCTGCACGGTGCCGACGAAATCACCAGCGACCTCGGCGAAGTCGAAACCATCGCCCGCGAAAGCTCCCTTGCCATGCGGGACATCGTCTGGCTGCTCGAACGACGACAGGACACCATCGGCGACCTCGTCCAGCGGATGCGCGACTGCGCTGCAAGACTGCTCCGGGAAACCGAATACTCCCTCCTCTGCCAGTCGTCCAAAACCGCCGCCAAACTGACTCTCGACGCCAAACGCCACCTCTTTCTTTTCTACAAGGAAGCCCTCCACAACGTCGTCAAACACGCACGCGCCACCAAGGTCACCGTCCGCCTCTACGACGTTCGCGACCGCTTGCTGCTCGAAGTCAGCGACAACGGCATCGGCCTCCCCCGCCGCGAAGGCGAACAGGTCACCGCCGTCAAAAAACTCAGCGATCGCGCACGCGTGCTGGATGGCGAACTACACGTCGAATCCACTCCCGGTGCCGGCACCACCCTGCGACTCTCCGTGAAACGCGCCAACCTGATGGCCACCAAGAAGACCGCACATGAATGATTCCAAGAAGCCGGTCCGCATCTGGATTTGCGAAGATCACGTCAACTTCGCCAAGCAAATCTCACGTCTCATCGCCGGAGAAGACGACCTCGTCTGCGAAAAAGCTTTCAACCACCCGGACGACCTGATGGCGGAGTTCGGCTACTGCGCCGCACCTCCCGACCTGCTCATGCTCGACCTCGGCCTACCCGGCAAGGACGGCCTGCAAGTGCTCCGCGAAGTCAAAGCCAAGCTCCCCGAACAACGCATCGTCATTCTCACTTCCTTCGACGACCGCGAACGCGTGTACCGCGCAATCTGCAACGGGGCCTCCGGTTACTTGCTTAAAACCGCCGATCCCGACGACATTCTTTCCGGCATCCGCGACGTCATGAACGGCTCCGCCGCGCTCAGCAGCCCGATCGCCAACATGATCCTCGAAGGCTTCGCAAAGCACGGTCCGGTCGAGGAAACCGAACCCCTCACCGGCCGCGAAGAAGAGGTCCTCCGCCTGCTGGTGAAAGGCTTCATCAAAAAGGAAATCGCCGACCAGCTCGACATCTCGCAGCACACCGTCGACATGCACCTGCGATCGGTCTACCGGAAGCTTCAGGTCCGCACCCAGACGGAAGCCGTCTCCAAGGCCCTCCGCAAAGGGCTCGTCTAAGCTCCCCCGCTCAAGGCAGCACCCGGACCTCGTCCGCCTGCACGATCTTTCGCAGGCCACTGGCGTCGCGGAGCAAAAGCTCCCCGCCATCGCCAATCCCGGCCACCTCTCCGGACAAAACCACCCCTCCGGCATTCATCCGGACCCGCTTGCCCGTCAAGGCACAGCGCTCGCGCAGTCCACGCAACAACTCGTCGAAGCGTCCGCCGATGCACGGTGCCCATACCTGCAGGCGCTCAAGCACTGCCGCCAACACCGCAACCCGCGGCGGTGCCTCACCCCGCTCGATCGCCATCGACGTAGCAGACTGATCCAAGACGCCGGGAAATTCGCGAACCCCCACGTTGATCCCAATCCCCGCGACCACGAAGTCCTCTCCCGCCTCCACCAGAATCCCACAAATCTTCCGCCCGCCAACCCAGATGTCATTCGGCCACTTCACCTCCGCCGACAACCCGAAGCGCTCCAAGGCCTCAGCCACCGCCAAGCCCACCGCCAAAGACAGACGCGGCCACAAGGCCTTGCCCTCCTCCGGTCGCAGAAGGACGGAAAAGGCCAGACCCTCCCCTGCAGGACAAACCCAAACCGCACCGCGTCGACCTCGACCCGCCGCCTGCCTCTCCGCCACCAGCACCCATCCCGCCTCCACCCCGGCGCGACCCGCCTCACGCGCCTCGTCGTTGGTCGATTCCACCGTCTCGCGGAACTCCAAGCGATAGCCGACGGGCAACTCAGCCTCCTCCCACTCCCCGCTCATTCCCGCTCGACGAAGTCCAAGGCCAAATCCAATGCCATCACCGAATGCGTGATCGCCCCCACCGAAATGAAGTCCACCCCGGTCGCGGCGATTCCCGCCACCGTCTCCAAAGTCACCCCTCCACTCGCCTCCAACAGAGGTGAAGCCCGCTCCCCACGCATCGCCACAGCCTCTCGCAAATCCGCCAACTTCATGTTGTCGAGCAGCAGGTAATCCACCCCCGCCATGCCCAGGAAATCCGCCACCTGATCCAAGCGATCCGCCTCAAGCTCCACGCCCACTTCAGGATGCTCGGCCTTCAATCGCAAGATCGCCTCGGCCAGCTCGTCCAGCCGCCCCTCCGCAACCAAGTGATTGTCCTTCACCATCACCCGATCATAGAGGCCCATCCGATGGTTGCTGCCGCCGCCGTCACGCACCGCGGCTTTGTCCAGCCAACGCCACGCGGGGATGGTCTTGCGAGTGTCCAAAATGCGCGCCCGCGTCCCACGGACCGCGTCCACATAGCGCCGCGTCGCACTCGCCACGCCACTCATCCGCTGCATGAAATTCAGCGCCACCCGCTCTGCCGTCAGCATCGACCGCGCCGATCCCTCCACCTTCATCAGATACGCGCCCGCGGAAATCCGATCTCCATCCGACACCAGAAAACTCACCTCAAGTTCGGGATCCACCCGCCGGAAAACCTCGGCCGCCACCACACCGCCCGACATCACCCCACCCTCGCGCGCCACAATGAAGGCCGTTGCCCGACGCTCCGCAGGAACGAAATACAAGGACGTGAGGTCCCCGGAACCAATGTCCTCAGCCAGCGCCTGATCGATCAGCCATTCCACGGATGCTTCCACGCGACGAACCTAGAACAATGCTCTCCGCCCGATCAATCCACGAATCCAACCGATCCGCGGATCATGCGAGGTTCGTAAACACCACCTGCACGTCGTCGTCCTCTTCGACCTTCTCCAAAATCACTTCGACCTCCGCCATCTGTTCTTCGGTAAGCTCGATCGGCTGGGTCGGGATTCGCTCCAGCCCGGCCTTCTTGGGCGCGATGCCCAGCTTCTCGAAACCCGCCGTCAGACTCGCAAAATCGGTGTAGTCCGCAATTGCCCGGGCCACGCCGTCCTCCACTTCCAATTCCTCCAAGCCGGAATCGATCAGCTCCAGCTCGATCTCCTCCGCGCTCATCTCAGCCGTCAACTCGAACTCCACCACGGCCTTCCGCGTGAACATGAAGTCGAGCTGCCCGCTATTCACGATCTGCCCGCCATTCTTGTTGAAGATGGTCTTCATGTTGACCACCGAACGGTTGGTATTGTCCGTCGCGCACTCGATGTAAAAGAGCGAGCCGTGCGGTCCCTTCCCCTCATACACGACCTCGACGATGTCCGCGGCATCCTTCCCGGCAGCCCGCTTGATCGCGGCATCGATCTTATCCTTCGGCAAATTCTGCCCCTTCGCATTCGCGATCGCCAAGCGCAACGGCGCGTTGGCAGCAGGATCCGGACCGCCATTTTTAGCAGCCATCGTGATCGATTTTGCCAGCTTGGGAAATACCCGCGACATCGTGTCCCAGCGGGCTTCCTTGGCTCGGCGTCGGCATTCAAAAGCGCGTCCCATGGTGTGAAATCAGTTGCTGGCCCGGATTGAAGCCATTCCGCGCCAACCCGCAAGCGACAAACCTCGCCAGCTCAGTCCCGCTTCGCCACCGCCACCCCTTGATAGAAAAACGCCAGCACCGGCACCGTCAAAGCGATGCAAGCGGCCTGCACCCACCAGTATGTCGTCCAGCCACCCTGCCCACCCAGCACTGTGAACTGGTGCAATCGACTCGCGATCAGCGTTCCTAACAGCGAGCCCAAACCATTGCTGGCCAGCGACAACAAACCCTGCGCTTGGCCACGCATCCCGGGCTCGACCCGACGATCCAGAAAAAGCTGACCGGTGATGAAATACAGCGTGTAGCACATCCCGTGGAGCCCGATCCCCCACAGCAGCCAATTCATCGACCCGCATATCCCCGACACCGCATAGAACCCATAGCGCACGGCAGAAAGCACCAGCGCGACCATCAATACCGTTTTCACCCGGAAGCGATTCATCACCAGGGGCATCAAGAGCATTGCTCCGATCTCGCTGATCTGCCCGATCGTCATCGTCGCCGCCGCGGTTCGATTTCCCATCGCCTGCAGATAAAGCGGGGTGTGCAAGAAGAAGGCCGCCAGCGGGATGCTCAGCATCACAGTAACGGAAAAAAACACCAAGTGGTCGCGCTCCTTCAAGAGGCGGAAAGCGTCCAGCCCCAGCAGACTCCGCAACGAGCGGGCGCTGCCCATCGGCGGAGTATGCGGAAGGAAAAACGACACCAAGCCGCCGACAAATCGAGTGGCGGCCGCGGCGTAACCGGCGACCGCGGATTGATCGGCGTGCAGCACGTGACTCGTCATGAATCCAGCCGCCATCCAACCCAGCGTCCCTCCCAAGCGGACCAGCGGAAATTCCCGCTCACCCGACTTCAAGTGAACCATCGAAATACTCGCCAACATCCCCCACATCGGCGCGGCAACGATCGAACTGGCAGTCAAAAGTCCGATGAACCACCACGGCGATCCTCCATGATCAAGCGTCCAAAAAGCCCCGGCAAGCAGCACCGCACTGATCAGCCCGATCCACCCGAAAACCTTTTGGGCGGGGTAATGATTGTCAGCCAGCGCCCCCAGGCAAAGCGGCGAAACCAATGATGCTACCGGCCCGGCGAGAAAGGCCCAGCCCGCCCACTTGGCGGCCAAGCCCTTCGCCACGAGGATGTTCGACAAGGCCGGGATGTAATAGCCCGGCGACATTCCCAACATGAAAAACACCCCAAACAGCCCCGCGACGACCATCGGCAGCGTTCGGGGCGACATGGAGGCGGGCACGCGGGCGACGCTACCCGCAGCCCTCCACGAGGCAAGCGCGGCGCACAGCCCGGCCAGCAAAAGTCACGAACCCTTGGTCTGACCCGAGCCGCGAACCCGATACTGATAGCTCGTCAACTCACGCAAACCCATCGGCCCGCGAGCGTGGAGTTTGTCCGTGGAAATTCCGATCTCCGCACCAAAGCCGAATTCCTCCCCATCGGCCAAGCGCGTCGAGACATTGTGGAAGACACAGGCGGAATCACAGCCCGCCAGAAAGGCATCCGCCGCGGCCTCGTCGTCACTGACGATGCACTCGGTGTGATGGGAGCCATGGGCATTGATGTGCTCAACCGCTTCTTCCAGCGAATCGACGATTTTCACGGAAAGGATAAGGTTCAGGTATTCGGTCACCCAGTCCTCCTCAGTCGCAGGCACGGCATCGATGATCGCGCGGGTCCGCTCGCAGCCGCGCAGCTCGACACCCTTTTCTCGCAAAGCCGCGGCAATCGCTGGCAGGTGGCTTTCCGCCACAGTGGCATGAACCAACAAGGTCTCGAGGGCATTGCAAACGCCGGTCTTCTGGGTCTTGGAATCGACCGTCAGCTTCACCGACATGGGGAGATCTGCGGCTTCATCCACGAACAGATGGCAGATCCCGTCGTAGTGCTTGATCACCGGCATCCGCGCCTGCGAGACGACCGTCTCGATCAAGCCCTTGCCCCCGCGCGGAATGATGAGATCAAGCCACTTGTCCATCTGGCACAGCGCGCTGACGCTGGATCGGTCGGTGAAAGGAACGAGTTGAATCGCGTTCGCCGGCAAGCCCACCCGCTCACCGCCACCTTGCAAGGCCGCGGCGATCGCACGATTGCTATGGATGGCCTCCGACCCACCGCGCAGGATCGTCGCATTCCCAGTCTTGAAACAAAGCACAGCCGCATCGCTGGTAACATTCGGCCGACTTTCGAAAATGATCCCGATGGTGCCAATTGGCACCCTCACCTGCTGCAAACGCATGCCGTTCGGACGGCTCCACTCTTCCATCACCTCGCCCACCGGATCGGGCAGCGCGGCGACTTGCTCGATGCCCCCCGCCATGGCGTCGACCTTTTTTTCGTCTAGCTTGAGTCGCTCCAGCATCGGCTTCGACAGGCCCTTCGCCTCGCCCGCTGCGAGATCGAGGGCGTTGGCGGCCAGAATTTCCGACGTGCGAGCCCGCAACTCGGCGGCCATCGCGAGAAGGATCGCGTTCTTGGTCCCGGTCGACAGTTGGGAAAGCCGGTGCGCTGCCGCACGGGCATTGCGGGCAAGGATTTCCACGGCAGAGAAAACTTCAGCGTCGGTCATAGGATCGAAGGGTCTGGCAGAGGAGGGTGGGATCAGCGGGCAACACGCGGCGGCGGACACTTCCCATCGCTTGCCACCGGCCCGATGGCAACCGCCGTTTTTCAAAGAGAGCACGGGATCGGAGGGAAGATGGCGATGCCGGATTCGGAGCACACCCTCTCGCGGGGGCAAATCGCCCGCCATCCCACAAAAAAAGCACCCGACGGATCAAACCGCCGGGTGCTCGCAAAACTCAGGTTCCGTGTCGGATTACTCCGCCACAGCGGCCTCCGCATTCTTCTCAGCGGGGGCTTCCGCTTCGCTCGCGGCAGCCGGCTCAGCGTCGACCACTGCCGTATCGGCGGGCTGATCGACCCACTCGATGATCGCCATGAGCGCGGAATCCGTCATGCGGGCTCCGAGCTTGGTGATCCGGCAGTAGCCACCCGGGCGGTCCTTCGACAGCGGGGCGACTTCGTCGAAAAGCTTCTTCGCGATGTCCTTCTGGCGAAGGAAGGCGACAGCCTGGCGGCGAGCGTGGAGATCTCCCCGCTTGCCGAGGCCGATCATCTTCTCAGCGACCGGGCGGAGAGCCTTGGCCTTGGCGAGCGTGGTGCGGATGCGACCGTGCTCGATCAGGCTGCAGGCGAGGTTGGCAAGCAGCGAGCGCCGGTGTGAGGCGGTGCGCTTGAGCTTGGTGGTGTTGCGGCGATGTCTCATCGGGTGCGTTCCCTTTCTTAATTAGTCGTCGAGGTTCTGGGCGATCAGGTCGGCAAGACCCACTGGGGCGTCGTCTTCCACGCCAAGGCGCGGTCCGCGAACGGCCGGGGCCGGTCCGGAAAGCAGCGAGGCATCGAGGGACATTCCGAGGCCGAGGCCCAGTTCGGAAAGCTTGTCCTTGATCTCGTTGAGCGATTTCTTGCCGAAATTGCGATACTTGAGCATCTCGGCCTCCGACTTGAGGGCCAATTGGCCGACGGAGGTGATGTTCGCGTTGTTGAGGCAGTTGGCGGCACGGACCGAAAGCTCGATCTCGTTGACCGACATGTTGAGGAGCTTTTTGAGCGCGGCGTTCTCCTCGTTGGACTCGGTCGGCGCTTCCTCGAAGTCGACGGCGTTCTCGTCGTAATTGACGAACACGTCGAGGTGATGGCGAAGGATCGCGGAAGCCTGCAAAAGCGCGTCTTGCGGGGTGATGCGACCATCGGTCCAGATGTCGAGCACCAGCTTGTCGTAGTCAGTCATCTGGCCGACGCGGGTGGTGTCCACCGCATACTTGACCCGGGTGACGGGCGAGAAGATCGAGTCGATGGCGATCACGCCGATCGGCTGGTCCTTGCGCTTGTTCTCGTCACCGGTGGAGAAACCACGGCCGACGCGGACTTCGAACTCGCAGTCGAACTTCACCTTCTTGTCGAGGGTGCAGATGACTTGGTCCTTGTTGACCACTTCGTAGATGTTGTCGCCTTGGATATCACCGGCGGTGATGACGCCCTCTTTTTCGACCTTGATGGTCAGAATGCGGGGCTCCTTGTCGTGGTGGAGAAACTTCACCTTCTTGAGGTTCAGCACGATGTCGGTGACATCTTCGACCACGCCGGGAAGGCTGGAAAATTCATGCTGCACGCCGGCGATGCGGACGGACGTGATGGCGGCGCCTTCAAGGGAACCGAGAAGCACGCGGCGCAGCGAGTTGCCGAGGGTGTGCCCGTAACCGCGCTCGAATGGCTCGGCGGTGAACTGGGCGAAGGTCTCGGTGGCGGTGTCCTCGTGCTTGACGAGGCGGTTGGGGAGCTCGAATCGAGCAAGTTTGGTGGTGGACATGCGTTGGTTTGGTTGCCGGGTTACCCTCCTGCGAGCAAGGCACCGACGCTTGCGCGGAAGTGCCTGGAGGACCGACGGCGGCTTTGCAGCGCTCGCGGGGGCGCGGACTTAACGGGATCACCCGCGGCTTGGCAACGAATTTTTTATGGCAAACGGAAGCCACGAAAGCCCGCAAATCGGCTCTACGACCCAGGCTACCCTGCATGGCCCCAACAAAAATCGGTTGGCCAAGGAAGGGAATCGATGGCACTTTCTTCCATGAATAGCGTTGATACCTCGCCTTCCATGAAATCGAAGCGCAACCTGACCAGATTCACCTACGAAAACACCGCCTTCCAAGGATGGCGGCTATGCGTAAGCCGCGCGGGGGTGACCTTCACCAAGTATTTCTCCGACAAACAATACGGAGGGGGCCGCAAATCCTTGGAAGCCGCCGAAAACACCCTTGCCGAGCTGAAGGCTCTCCTGGAAGGGGCGCGGCGCGTGAACGGCAAGCTCAGCAACGTCACTCTCAAAAAAGCGGAAAAGCTTCTGGCCAGCCACTGATCGCGTCACCCGGCTTGCACGGCGGCCTAGGGCGTCTTTCTTAGATGCAAATGTCCGCATCCTTCCGCCTGGCGATTCACTGGTTCCGTCGAGATCTCCGGATTCTCGACAATTCCGCGCTCCATGCCGCGTCCAAGGCTGCTGAATCGGTGCTCCCGGTTTTTGCCGTCAGCAACTGGCGCTCTGAGCACGCTTGGACCGGCCCCAAACGGCAAGCCTTCCTCTGCCGTAGCCTCGCCTCCCTTGCGAAAAATCTCGAAACCATCCAAGGCCGCCTGCTCATCCGCAGCGGCAAGGCGGACGAGGTATTGGAGCAATTGGTGAAGGAATCCGGTGCGGATGCGATTTTCTTCAATCGCGACCCCGACCCCTTCGGCCGCGAAATGGAAACCAAGGTGGAGGCCATGGCTGCGCGACTCGGCATTGCCTGCCGGGGATTCCACGATGTCACTCTGCACGATCCCAACGAGGTGCTGACCCAAGACGGCCGCCCCTACCGGGTTTACACCCCCTACAGCCGAAACTGGCTCTCACTCGAAAAACCCCAGCCCCACCCGAAGCCCGCGCCGCTTCACAGCCCGGCCGACATCATCTCACAGCCCCTTCCGACACTCGCCCACTGGGGCCTTGCGGAACCGAGCGAATCCATCGCCGAGGCGGGCGAGCGCGCCGCGTTGGAACGCTTGCGCCAAGCCTGCGAAGGGCGAATCCAGCACTACGGACAGAAGCGCGACTCTCCCGCCGAAACGGGCACCTCCCGCCTGTCGCAAGATCTGCGATTCGGCCTCTTGTCCGTCCGCACCATCCACGCCCGAGCGATGCAAGCCAGGGCCAACGCCTCCCACGCCGAAGCACGGGCAAGCATCGATATCTTCATCAAGGAACTGGCCTGGCGGGAGTTCTACATGGCCATCCTCCATCATTTCCCCATCGTCCTCGACGAGGAATTCAATCCCGACTGGCGCGGCCTTCAGTGGCAGGAGCCCGATGCGAACTTCGAAGCCTGGCAGCAGGGTCGCACCGGATTCCCGATCGTCGATGCCGGTATCCGCGAACTCCTCGCCACCGGCCACATGCACAACCGGCTGCGCATGATCGTGGCGATGTTCCTCACCAAGGACCTCCACATCGATTGGCGTCACGGCGAGCAATTCTTCATGCGCCACCTGATCGACGGCGAAATCGCATCCAACAACGGTGGCTGGCAGTGGAGCGCCGGGACCGGAGCCGATGCCGCGCCCTACTTCCGCATTCAAAATCCATGGTCTCAGGCAAAACGCCACGATCCCGATGGCGTTTACACCAAACGCTGGCTGCCGGAATTGGCCGGAGTGCCCGCCGCCCGACTGCTGGAAGCCCCCAAAGACGGCCGTCCCATCACTCCAGGTTACCCCTTACCCTGCGTCGACCACCAGACCGAACGCGATCGCACCCTCGCGATGTTCAAGCGCCACCGCGAGCAGTCCGGCCTCTGATCAAGGGCCGGCAGCGGGCTTCAAGCGATCGATCACCGCCCGCAATTCCCCGGCCGGAATCGCGAAAGTTTCGCTCCGGTTCGCCCGCGCGATGTTCATGCCGTGGCATCGACCATCGATCCCCAGCAGCGGACCACCCATGCCCGCGGCGTTGGCGAGAATGTCGTGCTGGATGATCCGCGGAAATCCACTGCGCCGCTCCGAGAATCGACCGCTCATCTCGTCGTTCCGGGTCTTCTCTTCCCCGAAAAGATCAGCCCGCCCCGAGACGCGGACCTGCAGGTCCAATCGCTCGCCCGCACGTTCGACGACGAGCTTCAATTCATCGCCGACACGCAGCTTGGCGAGACGCTCATCCAGCGCTTCCCGATCCTTCATCTTCGCTTCTCCCACCGCCACGATCCGATCCCCCGCACGAAGACCAGCCAGCTCGGCACCGCTGCCCTCGTGCACCTTCGTCACGACCCAACGATCTCGCTTTTCATCGAGCGTCACCCCGAGCACGACACCGCCCGCCGCCGGAATTTCCCGGGCACTTGCCGAGACGATGCCGACCTGAACTCTGCGCCGGATCCGAGTGGTCGCCCCATTCGCCACCACCCAAGTCCCACGCGGCAGATCCACATCGCTCTCCACCAAATTCACCGGCTCCAAGCCCGACGCAGGAACTCGCAACAGCGCGACATCCCACGCCAGATCGACCCCAAGCAGCTCGGGTGAGTCATAAGTCTTCGACCCCACCGTCACCCGAAGCCCCTCGGCACCATCGATCTCGCTGGCCTTCGTCGCGATCAAACCGTCCGCCGAAAAAACCGTGCCGTAAGCAATTTTCTTCGAACCCTGAAGAATCACCGCACTGCTGCGCTGCAAAACCTCCCGTGCCGGTTCGAAGCAAGCGTGCACCGCCAAGCCGTTCGTTCGTCGCGAAGACTCCAGGGTCTGCGCCCACCCCACACCGGCGGTCAAGCAGGCCCACAGGACCACCAACATCATCTTCCGATCAACGCTCACCGAGACGAAGTGTTAGAGTTTCCGATCGACCACTACGAAGGAAGTCGAAGCGCACCCGATCATCCGGCGCCTTCTCCTTCAGCAATTCCTGAAACTGCTCCTTCGTCGTCAAATCCACGCCATCCATCTTCAGCAGGACGTCGCCCGCCTTCAATCCCGCCTTCTCCGCCGGAGACTCGCGACCGATCCTCTCAACCTCCAAACCGCCCTCGTCGCGCGCTACGGTGCCCACTCCCAGAAAACCTTTCCCCTTTTCCGGCCGCTTCGCGAAGGGCCCTTCGCCGATGAACTCACCTTGAGACATCTCATCCCAGTGCTCGAGAAACTCGCGCAACGGCACATGCATGTTCTCCTGAATCCGCTCGCCCACCCGCGAGTGAATGCCGATCAATCGTCCCCTCAAATCAAAAAGCGGACCACCCGAATCCCCGCCAATCAACGAGCAATCCGACTGCAAGGAATCACTCGCCAGCCGCACCACCCGCCCGAGTCTCACCACCACGCCACGCGCGGCATCAAAGCCCCCGGAATGCCCGAGCGAATACACCCAGTCGCCCAGCCGGAAAGAATCCTCACGATCCAACTCCACATGCGGCCACTCGCCGCCCTCCGTAATCCTCGCCATGGCGCAATCACTGTCGGCGACCAGCCCGAGCGACTCCGCCTTCACCTTTTTCCCGTCTTCAAAAATGACCGTAAGCTCCCTGCCGACACCACCCGTCACGTGCGCCGCGGTTAGGATCAAACCGTCCGCCGACACCACAACCCCACTGCCCGATCCCTCGCCCAGGTCGATGCACACCGTGGCACGACGACTCCCGGCCAGAGCCTCCGTGAGATGCTTTTGAATCACCTCGAGATCGTGCCGATCCTCGGGCACTTGCTTGTCATTGATGTAAGGCCGATCCACCTCGCCCAACGCCATCGCCGGAATCAGCACGGCGAAAAGAACGGAAGAAATGGCAGTGAAAGAAAACATCATGAGGTTCGCGGCAAACTAAGCAGCACCCGATGGCTCCGCAACCTCCGGATTCCCCGGACTCCTTCGCCGGAAAACCACCCGCCACTCCCGCCCCTCCCTCCCGGGATAAGCCCTCGAAGGCACACGCTCCGACAGCCGTTCGAAGAACGGAGCAAATAGCGCCTCGATCTCCTCCCGCCGCGACTCGAAAGGCGGCCCCTTCGCCTCCTCACCCTCGTCCCACGGCGTGAGAAAGAACAGGCCCACCAGATGACCACCCGGCGGCAGGATCTCCGCCATCGCCGCCGCGTAGGAAGACCGCAAGGAGGGGTCGATCGCACAAAAACAGGTGTGCTCCCAGATGGCATCGAAGTCGCGCCCGACCCGCCACCCGCGCGCGAACAAATCACCCGTCACGTAATCCTCCCCACCCACCCGCGCCACGGCACGGGCCCGCTCGATCGCCGTCGGCGACAAGTCCAGCCCTGTCGCCGGGATCCCGCACCGCGCCAATTCCCGCACGTCGTGACCACTGCCACAACCGGGGACCAAAACCCGCCTCGCCCCCAGCAAAACGCAAGCAGGATCCTCCAGATACTCGCTCAAGGGCGGCGCCCCATAACCCTTGTCCCAGGGAGTATCCGAAGCACGCCAGCGTTGTTCCCAATCCGTCATGGCTTCATCGCGTTACAGACCCAAATCATCCGGCACCTCACTGCGCTGCGCCGATGGAGACAGAGTGCTACTCCCGAAGGAAATCTCCGCACCGATCCCCGCGGCATAATCCCCGCCGAGCCGCGACGGGATATCGATCACCGGAAACGCGAACGTCGTCCGCCGCCGCATGACCGCGATCGCCCCCCCCACGATCACCAAAGCACCGAGCACGATCCCACCCGGCACCCCATAGCGCGCTCCCCACTCCTTTGCCGAAGCAAGCGCGGCAGAATCCCCCTTCTTCACCGGTGCCTCCACCCGCGTCCCCCGAGACACGAGCCCCTTGTCCACATCGTCCACCAGACCGGCCTCTCGCTCCATCCAGTAGGTGCCGATCGATAGCTGGACGCAAAAAGCCTCGAACTGCCCGAAAGCATCGATCTTCCCGCCCGCCGCTTCGATCGCGGCGTTCAGTTCCCGCCTGCGATCCTCCGCCGAGACCAACTCCGCAAGCCGCGGACTGACCTGCATCTCCGATTTCTCCGGAGCACCGAGATAATAAAACACCAACACCGCCGGTTTCCCCTCGCCGAAAAACTTCGCCGCCAAGTCTTCGCCACGCAGCGACTCCGGGAGCACCCGAGGGCCATCAAAGAGGTAGATGAACAAATCGATCTCCGAATCCCCGGCGTGATAGCTCAAAAACTCCTCCCGCTCTCGCGCGTCCCGCGACCCGAGCAATCCCTGTGGATCGACCAAAAACCGGGAAGGCCGCTTGCCGAAATAAGCTCGCGCCAAGCCCGCGGGAAACTCCGCGACCCCCGATTCCTCCCTCTCCAACTTCGACGATGCAGCCGCCCCTGATGCACGATCAAGGACCGGCTCTGCGATCACCGACGCCATCAAAGCCAGCGACAGGCCCCCAAAATAGTGCCGCAGGCTCATTCCGCCACCTCCCGATTCCTTCGACCCGGCTGCCCAATGGCAGAAGGTGGCGCCATCCTCCGCTCGAATCGCCCCGGATCCCGCCGCGCCTGCGCCGACCGCTTGGCAAGGATCAGCCCGAGCTGCTCCACCAAACGCAGGATGCCATCGGCGAAATTCCCATCGATCCAATACGAATGAGCCCGACTCAGGCAGAGGAAGCTATCCTCCTCGCTCAAATAAGGATCCAGCCGATACCCCCAAGTGAGCGCAGCCGACTTGGATCGGGCATCGATCACCAACAAAATTCCCGCATCATTTCCCTTGCCCGCCACATCCTCGAAACGAGCACGATTGAGCAACCAAAAACCAAACTGCCGCAGTTGCCCATCGGCCTGCCCTGACGTGGTGCGCACCGCGAGAAACAATTGCGGGAAACGCCGCGCGAAAGCATCCAGCGCCTCCTCCACCCGCATCCGCTCCCGACTCTTCATCAGCCCGGCTCCGTCCGACATCCTGCGCAAGACCTCCGACCCCGCGCCATAACGCGCGACCGCCTCCGTCATCCCGAACCCGCAATGCGGACACAAGTCGGCCCCACGGTGGATCACTTGCACGCAACGAGGGCATTTCATCGACCGGAAAAAACTACGAATCCCGCCGCTTAGCGTCAAAACGAAACATCCCTTGAAACTTCGAGGACTCCAACAGCTTGAAAAAAAGTCCTACCTGCCGCTTACCGCGAAGCTCTCAAGCCCCGGATCGCGCAGCCTCCAAACGACCGAACATCATCCGCTTCAAGCTCTCGCTCGCCCCGAGGTAAAGCAGTGTGATCACGATCACTGAAAGCAAGAAATACCAGGGCAATGGCAGCAATCCGAAGACGGGACCCAGCGCGGTGAACGGCAACAGAATCGATACCCCGCAGACCAGCAGCGCGACCCATGACAGCATCCGCCCCGGCCGACTCCGAAACAGCGGACGCCGGGTCCGGATCACCAGGATGATGAACAACTCGGTCATCAAGGATTCCAAAAACCACGCCGTCTGGAACTCCCCCTCACTCGCCTTGAGAAAGCACAGCAAAACCCAGAAAGTGAGCGCATCGAACAAGGAACTGAGCAGACCAAAGGCGATCATGAATCGCCGGATGAAGTGTTGATCCCAACGACAGGGCCGCTCGATTTGCTCGGGATCGACCGAATCCGCGGCAATCGCCAGTGCCGGCAGATCGGATAGGAAGTTGTTGAGCAGGATCTGCTTCGGCAACAAAGGCAGGAATGGGAGAAACAAGGACGCCACCGCCATGCCGAACATGTTGCCGAAGTTCGCGCTGGTGGTGATGTGAAGATACTTGAGCGTGTTCGCAAAGGTGAGCCGCCCATTCCTCACACCCCGCGCCAGGACGCCGAGATCGCGCCGCAGCAACACGATATCCGCAGCCTCTTTCGCGACGTCCACCGCACCATCCACGGAAATCCCCACATCCGCGGCATGGAGGGCCGATGCGTCATTGATACCGTCGCCCAGATAGCCGACCACGTGACCCGCTTTTTTCAAGGCGATCAAAATCCGCTCCTTCTGGCTCGGCTCGATCTCCACAAACAGGTCCACCCGCCCGACCCGGCCGACCAGCGCGGCGTCCTGCATCCGATGCACGGCATCACCCGTGAGCACGACGGGGTGGGCGAGCCCGAGTTGTTCGGCCACGCGCTCCGCAACCACCCGATGGTCTCCGGTGATGACCTTGAACCCAACCCCCAGGCGCCCCAACTCCGCCAGCGCCGCAGCCGCGCCCTCCTTCGGCGGATCTTCGAAAAGCAGGAACCCCTCGAAACACATCTCACGTTCGTCCTCCTGACGGAGCCCGCCACCCGCAGCCACTTCACGGGTCGCCACACCCAGCACCCGATGCCCGGCTCGTCCGTGCTCGACGAAACGTCGCAGCAACTCCACCCGCATCGCATCCATCGGCAGAACCCCATCCGCCGTGGCCACGTGGCTGCACACCTCCAAGACCTTCGCAAACGCACCCTTCGTGATCATCAAACGCATCGGATCATCAGCATCACGCCCGACCACCACGCTCAGCCGCTTCCGCATGAAATCATAAGGCACCTCGTCGAGCTTCACATAGGCCCCGACCTCCAGCCCGGACTCCCGCCGCAAAGCATCGTCGATCGGGTTTCCAAAGCCGCTCTCAAAGCGGGCATTCAGCACCGCATGCAAGCGGACCGTCTCACTCGGATACCCCTCCGCATCCAAGGCCCCCAGCAAGCCCACGCGCCCTTCGGTCAGCGTCCCGGTCTTGTCCGAGCACAACACATCCATGCAGCCGAAGTCCTCGATCGCCGAGAGCCGACGCACGATCACATGCTCCGCTGCCATCCGCCGCGCCCCCCTTGCCAAGGTGATGCTGACGATCGCCGGCAAAAGTTCCGGCGTGATGCCCACCGCCAAGGCCAACGCAAACAGAAACGCTTCCGGCACCGGACGTTCGAGAAAGACGTTGATGGCAAAAATCGCGATCACGAACACCAGAGTGACCCGCAGCAACATCTCGCCAAAACGCCTCAGCCCTGCCTCGAATTCGGTCTCCGGCGCCCTCAGACGCAGCCTCCGCGAAATCCCGCCAAACTCGGTGTCGCGCCCCGTCCTCAGCATCAGCGCCCGGGCCGTGCCACCCACCACATGTGTGCCATGAAACACACGGGCAGGACGCCCGATGCCCACCAATCCCTCCGCGGCGAGAGCGACACGCTTCTCCGCCAGCTCACTCTCGCCCGTCAGCGAGGACTCGTCGACGAAGAGGTGCTTCGATTCCAACAAAACCCCATCCCCGGGAATCGTGTCCCCGGCGGAAAGCACCACGACATCGCCAGGCACCACCTCAGCGACATCGACCTCCAGCGTTCGACCGCCACGCAACACGCTCGCCTTCACACGAATCACCGCCAGCAAGGCCACCACCGCATCCGCTGCGCGGGACTCCTGCCAAAAACCCACCAGCGTGCTCATCAACACCACCCCCAGCACGATCCATGCTTCCATCCGATCTCCCACGCAAAGCGACAGCAGCATCGCCACCAGCAACAGCGCAACCAGCGGGCTCCGAAACTGATGCAAGAACAGACTCCACCTGCCACATTGCCGATCCTCATCGCGAGTCTCCGCCCCTCGCGCCAAACGCCTCGCCGCCTCGTCCGCACTCAGTCCTTCCATCCGCGAATCCACCCATCGCAACGCTTGCTCGATCGATTCCGGCCCCTCTTTCATCCCTCAGTCCCTCCCCCGCTGGCCTCGCCCACGCGCGGCCTTCGTGATGTATTCCGACATTGTTTCCAAAGTGGTCACGCAGCCGTAATCGGCCTCCGGCACCTCGACTCCCGTCGCTTCGCCAAGCTCGATGAGGAAGCGCAGAAAATCGAACGAATCGAGATCAAGCGCCGCCCTCAAATTCGCCTTGGGATCGAGACTGGCAAGATCGGCCTCCGGGGCGATTCGGGCCAGCCCGTCGAGGATCGCGTCTCTGATTTCGGAGTCGGTCATGGTTTCTGAAGCTGCTGATTGAGGGCATCGAGAAAGCGCGCACCCACCCGCCCGTCACTCGCGCGATGATCACCCGCCAGCGTCGCACACAGGACCTGCCGCACGCCCAGCATCCCGTTTTCCGCCCAGGGCTGCTCGGCCACTCGTCCGAATCCGACAATCGCGACCTGCGGTGGATAAATCACACCCCACACCCGCTCGACCACCGACTCCCCGAGATGGGTCACGGTGATCGTGCCTTCCGTCAGTTCGGAACTCCGCAACCGACCAGCACGAACACGCGGTACCAAATCGTTCAAGTCGGCCATGATCTCATCATGCGACTTACGATCCACATCGTGGATCGCCGGAGTGATCAAGCCACCACCACGCAGCGCAATCGCGAAATTGATGTGGATCCGCTCGGAACGCTGCAATCGCCCGTCGCGCCAAACGCCATTCAGATCCGGTTCGACCCGAAGCGCCCCAGCCACGGCTTTCAAGAGCAACACCGCGGGCAAGAGCCGCGCCTGAATCACTCGAAGTTCGTTCTCCCGCGCCAACCATGCAAGGGCGGAAGTCATATCGATCGTAGCGTCGAGATGATAGTGCGGGATCTCACGATTGGATTTCTCCATCGCCGCAGCAATCGCACGCCTCAAGGGAGCCGTCCCCGCCTCCTCCGCCGAGGCCTCCACGGGATGAGACGCCGCCCGCTCGACGTCCGCTTTTTCAATCGCCCCACCTGGTCCGCTGCCCTCGATACCCGAAAGCTCGACCCCCAGTTCCGCGGCGATCTTCCTCGCCAGCGGCGACACTCTTCGCCGCTGCACGGCTGGAATCACCGCAGGCAACGGCGCGGTCCCCGACTCTCGAATCCTCGCCAAGACGGCACCCACCGGCAACTTCTCGCCGATCCCTGCAACCAATTCCTCGACCGTGCCGTCCTCGAAAATCTCGATCTCGATCAGCCCCTTGTCGGTCTCCACCTCCGCCACGACATCACCACGCTTCACCCCATCGCCCGGCTTTACCCGCCACCGCATCATCGTGGCTGCCGCCATGTCGGCTCCAAGACTGGGCATGGTGAAATCACTCATGGCCGTGAATCAGTTCGCGGGCGATTTCCAGGATGCCCTCCACCTGCGGCAGCGCCGCGTGTTCCAATTGCGGCGCATACGGAATCGGCACCTCCACACCGCACAAGCGCGCCACCGGACGATCAAGCTGATAGAAAGCCTGCTCCATGATCCGCATCCCGATTTCCGCCGCGATGCCCCCACTGCGCCAGCCTTCGTCGACGATCAGCACGCGATGAGTCCGCGCGACCGATTCCACGATCGTCGCATCGTCCAGCGGACGCAGCACGCGCAGGTCGATGACTTCTGCATCGATTCCCTCTGCTGCCAAAGCCTCCGCGGCGGCCAGCGATTTCCATAAGCCCGCACCGTAGGCCACGATCGTCAAGTCACGGCCGGGGCGCTGGATTTTCGCGCCATGGATCGCCACGGCACCGGCATCCTCCGCCAGCTCACCTTCCCTATTGTAAAGCGTCTGATGCTCGAAGATCAGCACCGGATCCGGACACTCCAAAGCACCCGCCATCATGCCCCGTGCATCTTGCAAGGTCGCCGGTACCAGCACCCGGATCCCCGGAACATGCGCATACCATCCCTCCAAACTGTGAGAGTGCTGAGCCGCCAGTTGCTTGCCACCACCCGTCGCCATCCGGATCACCAGCGGAACGGAAAATTGTCCGCCCGACATGTGAAGCAAGGTCGCGGCAGTGTTCACGATCTGGTCCGCCGCCAGCAGGCTGAAATTGCAGGTCATCACCTCCACGATCGGCCTCATCCCACCGAGCGCGGCACCGATCCCAGCCCCGACAAAGGCGGACTCGGAGAGAGGCGTATCGCGCACACGCTCCGGACCGAATTCCTCAAGCATGCCTCGACTGACCGCAAAGCACCCACCATAGGCCCCCACGTCCTCACCCATTAGAAAAACCCGAGGATCGCCGCGTAGCGCCTCGACCATCGCCTCACGCAAGGCCTCCCGGTAAGTGACTTTACGCGCGTTCATGAGGTTTCAGAGGTGACGAAACGAGTCAGGTCGGCGACCGGCTCCCATTGCCCCGCTTCGGCAAACTCCACCGCGGCGCCGATCACTTCGTCCGCTGCCAGTTCAAGTTCCGCGCGCAATTTCTCACCCGACCGGCCGATCGATTCCAAGCCGGCCGCGAGTTGCGAAATCGGATCCCTCGCCTTCCATTCCTCCACCTCGCTCTTCGGCCGATACAGCTCGGCATCGAACATCGAGTGCCCGCGAAAACGATAAGTCCGGCATTCTAACAAAAAGGGCCCGGTCCCGCTGCGAACCCGCTCCAGCGCTCCTCGCGCCGCTCCTTCCACCGCCAGCACGTCCATGCCATCGACGCTGTCCGAAGCGATCCCATACGCATCCGCCTTCCGCGACACCCCATCCACCGCATGCTCATGCGCGAGGGCCGTGCCCATTGCGTAAAGGTTGTTCTCACAGAGAACCAGCAGGGGCAACCTCCACAGTGCTGCCAGATTCATCGTCTCGTGGAACTCCCCTTCGGCCATCGCACCCTCGCCAATCACGCAACAGGTGACGCGAGCGTTTCCCCGCATTTTGTCAGCAAGCGCCAAGCCCAGGGCCAAGGGCAATCCGCCGCCGACAATCGCATTCCCGCCATAAAAACGCGTCGCCGCGTCAAACAAATGCATCGAACCACCACGACCACCCGCGCAGCCCTCCCGCTTGCCATACAGCTCCGCCATGATCGCCCCCGGCGCGATCCCACGGACCAGCGCGTGACCGTGCTCCCGATAAGTCGAAACCACCGCCTCATCCGCAGCCAAAAGCCCCAGCGCGCCCACCGCCACCGCTTCCTCGCCAATGCAGACATGCAGGAAACCCCGGATCTTCTGCCCGGCATAAAGCTCGACGCATTTTTCCTCAAAGCGCCGAATCAGAATCATCTGTCTCAGCAGGTCGATGCCGTGATCGGCATTCTGAAGTTCCAGTTTCATCTAGTCTTCAAGAGTGGACAGATCTCCCTCCGCCAAGCCCAGTTCACGCGCCCGCAGCAAACGCCGCATGATCTTCCCACTGCGGGTCCGCGGCAGGCCCTCACTGAATGCGATTTCTTTCGGCGCGACCGCCGAACCCAGCCGCTTGCGGGCGAAGCCAAGGATCGATCTCCGCAGCTCCTCCGTCGGCAAGCAGCCTTCTTTCAAACTGACAAATGCCTTCACCACCTGGCCGATCAGCGGATCCGGCTTGCCGATCACTCCGGCCTCGGCGACCGCCGGATGCTCCATCAGCACACTCTCGACCTCGAACGGACCGACCATGTGCCCCGCCGTTTTGATGATGTCGTCCCCTCGTCCCACGAACCAGTAGTAGCCCTCGGCATCCCGCTTCGCACGGTCCCCACTGAGATACCACCCCCTCGAGAAACATTTCCGGTAACGCTCATCGTCATGAAGATAAGCGCGAAACATCGACGGCCAGTTCGCCCGCAAGGCCAGCTCACCTTCAATGCCCGGTTCCTCGATTTCCTCCACGCCGTTCTCACCGACACGCACAATCGCCGCCTCGATCCCCGGCAAGGGCAAGCCCATCGACCCCGGCCGGATCTCACAGGCGGGGAAGTTCGCGATCATGATCCCACCGGTCTCCGTCTGCCACCAGTTATCCCGGATCGGCACCCCAAACGTCCGCTCGCCCCAGCGCACGGCCTCGGGATTCAAAGGCTCTCCAACGCTGAGGATCAAACGCAGCGCGTCCAAGTCATGCCGTTCACGCGGATCCCCGCCTAAACGCATCAATCGCCGAATCGCGGTCGGCGCGGTGTACCACACGCTCACCCGCTGCTCGGCAAGCACGCGATACCAACGCTCGGCATCGAAGTCCGCCTCGTCGACCACCATCGTCACCCCATGCAACAAGGGCGCAATGATCCCATAAGACGTACCGGTGACCCAACCCGGATCGGCGGTACACCAGAACACATCATTCGAATGAAGATCCAACACATCGCGACCCGTGGCATAATGCAGCAGCACCGCCTGATGCACATGCACCGCCGCCTTCGGCGGACCCGTCGTGCCACTGGTGAAATGAAGCAAGGCCATGTCCTCAGGATCCGTCGGCGGAATCCGAAACACCCCGCTCGCCTCCGCCATCAGCCTCGGCAGCGAGAGCACCTTGCCATCCCAATGATCCGGCGCATCCGTCAGTAACAGCGCTCTTAGCTCCGGCAGCTGATCGATCACCCCCGCGACCTTCTCCCGATAGAGTGCCGACGAAGTCACCAGCACCCGCCCGTTCCCACGAACCAGTCGTTCCACGATCGGCCCGGGACCGAAAGCGGGGAACAAGGGACAAAACACACTCGTGTTCTTCAAGGTGCCAAGGGCCGCGATGTAGAGTTCCGGCACCCGCCGCGACAAACTGAACACCCTCTCACCACGCCCGACCCCAAGCGCCCGCAAGACATTCGCGAAGCGATTGCTTTCAACCGCCAGCTCGGCAAAGGAAAGCTCACGACGATCGCCCATCGCCCCCAAGCAGCGGATCGCCACCCGATCCCGGAATCGTCCTCGCGCATGACGATCCACCGCCTCGTGCGCGATGTTCAAGCCACCTCCCGGCAATCCGTCCAACTCGGCAAGCACCGACTCCCACGAAAAGGACCGACACGCCGCGGCATAATCCGGCAAATTCGGACGCACCCACTGCGCTGCCGTGGAATCGATAAAAGGAATCATGGCGGCAGCATCGGACCTACCACCGACCATCCAGTCCCTCTATTGGTGGATTCCCCTATCCATCATCCGTACCTTCCCCACTGCTGACAGTCTTTCCCGCTGGGAATCGTCCGATCCCCGCGTATCATCCCGCCATGCCGAGCAAGAAGGAACTCCTCGACCTCCACTTCATGGACGCGCGCTGCAAACTGATCGACCTCGCCGCCTTCCTCGATCGCATCGAACGGCACCCCGGCGAGCCCGACTTCCGCTTCGAAGGCCTCAAAAAAGCCCTGCCCATCCTTCTTTCCGAGCAACCCGGCCGCGCGAAGGCCATCCTCGAATCCCTCTCCGACCACAGCACCGAACCCGCCGAAAAAGCGACCTTTCAAGGTGCCTTCGGCGCTCCCGGTTTCCAGTCTTGAGCCTTCCGTCCCCCAAGCCACCCGTCTCTCCCATGAAATACATCGAGCCCCACGCCCACATGGTCAGCCGTACTACGGACGACTATGAAAAGCTCGCCCTCGCCGGTTGCGCCGCGCTTTGCGAACCCGCCTTCTGGGCAGGCTTCGACCGATCCTCCCCCGCCGGTTTTTACGACTACTACCGCCAGCTCACGGACTACGAGCCAAAGCGCGCCGCGAAGTATGGTATCCCGCATTTCTGCTGGCTCTGCATCAATCCAAAGGAAGCCGAAGATGCCGGCTTCGCCCGCGAGGTCATGGCGATCATCCCCGAGTTCCTCGACAAGCCGACCGTGCTCGGCATCGGCGAGATCGGATTGAACAAGAACACCAAAAGCGAACTCGCGATCTTCGAGGAGCACGTCCAGCTCGCCCTCGACCGCGATCTGCCCGTCCTGATCCACACTCCGCACCTGGAGGATAAACTCAAAGGCACCCGGTTGATCCTCGATTCACTGGCGAACTTCTCGAATCTCGACCGCGGCAAGGTGATCATCGATCACGTCGAGGAACATACGGTGAACCTCGTACAAGAGCAGGGTTACTGGGCCGGCATGACGCTGTATCCGGAGAGCAAGTGCACCCCGAACCGGGCGATCGACATGCTGGAGACCTGCGACGCCAGCCGCCTGTGGTTGAATTCAGCCTGCGACTGGGGCGTCTCCGATCCCCTCGCCGTCGTGAAGTGCGGCTTCGAGATGAAGCGCCGCAAGCACACGCCCGCCGAGATCGACACCATCCTCTACGAAAACCCGAAACGTTTCCTCAGCCAGTCGAAGAACTTCGTGCTGCCCTGAGTCCTGGCCTCGAATGATTGCCGCGAACCACAAAGAAGGTGGACTTTGTCCATGAAACTCAACGCAATCATCCACGAGGTGGAGGAAGGCGGCTTCTGGGCGGAAGTGCCTGCCCTGCCGGGCTGCGTCACGCAGCGTGAAACCGTCGAAGAGCTGGAACAGAACCTCCACGAGGCGATCGAAGCCTGGCTGCTCGCCGCCGACCCCGCGGACCCGGGACCTTCGGGCCGCTTGCTGGAAGTGGCCGTATGAAAGTGGTCGGAGGCAAACGCCCGGCCAAGCTCGCGGAGCAGAAGGGGGGCGACTCGCCCGGGTCAGCGGCAGCCACCATGTCGATGCCAAAGAAGGCCGGATCGAGCGGGTCGTGATCCCGGTCCACGGGAACACGGCCCTGAAGATCGGCCTTCAACGGGCGCTCATGAAAATCATCCCAGTTTCAGAAGACGAGCTTTGACCAAGCCTCCGCCAAGGCGTTCGCGCTTTCATCAGCCACGGTCCTTCGGAAACCCTGCCGGCAACCGGGCCGCCAGCGACTCCCATTCCCCGAGGTGGGCCCGCATCAGGCTTTTCCACAGCCTGCCGTGGTTCGGCACCGAGAAGTGCAGCAGCTCGTGGACGATCACGTAGTCGGCCAGTTCCCGGTCCAACACCAGGAGCTCGTCATTGAAGCTCAGCGTCCCGGCCGTCGAGCATGACGCCCACTTCCGGCTCATCGGCCGGATGAAAATCGAATGGGCATCCACCTCCAGCTTGCGCGCCCACTCCAGAACGCGTGCCTTGAACTCGTCCCTGCTCCATCCAATCGCTGTCGTGCCAATGCTCACGGATGACGGATCACTTCGCACCTCTTCCAGCTTTCTCCAATAGCGAAAAAAGCGACTCCACCGTCGCAGTCACCTTCTCCAGATCGTCCTCCGCCGAAAACACCGCGAAAGTCACCGCCTTGCGCAGCTCCCGCAGCACGCCGTCGCTGTCTTTCCAGCCGGGATGCTTGACGAAGGCCTCGCGGATCCTGCCGCTCACCGCCTCGGCGTCGGGAATCCCGTCGTCGGTCAGCTTGCACAGCACGAAGTAGCTCAGGCCGTCGAGCCCCTTCTCCGCCTGCTCCTGCTTGCGCCTCGTGTTCTTCTCGATCTCCGTGAACAGGTCCGCCAACGCCTTCTCGGTGGTACTCTGCCGCGCTTCGAAGGCCTCCTGCACCGCTTTCGCCCGCTCGGCCATCGCCACCAGGAAGGGATCGTCGCTCTGCTCGTCGGCGCTCTTCTCGATCGCCTTCACCAGGTTGATGACCTTGGTCGCCTTGCCCTCGTCCTTGGCCGCAATGGCCTCCAAGGTCCGCTTGTCGATGAAGACGTAGGGCGTCTCGGGCTCGCTCAAGGTCGTGCCGATGTGCGCCTGCACCAGCTCGTTCGTCTTCTTTTGGAAATCCCGGTCCACATACACCCGCTTGGTGTAGGCCTTGCGGACCACGTCGTAGATACGGCTGAGCGTCGTGTAGTCCCCGATGAAGGGCCGCAGGTAGGCGTCCGGCGAGATGATCTCGTAGAGCATCTCGATTTCCTTGTACTCCTTGAAGAACTCCTTCCGCCGCTCCTTGTCGCGGAAGTGCTCGATCAGGCCGTCCACGTCCTTGTCGTTGAAACCGTGGACGATGAGTTTCAGCCACCCCGGCACCCGGTCCTCCATCTTCGCCTTGAACAGCGCCTTGAGCAGGCCGATGTCCTTCACGATCGCGTTGATCTCCGCGCTGTCGAAGGCCAGTGCCTTTTCCAGCTTGTCGAAGATGCCCACGAAATCGAGCACGAAGCCGTGCGGCTTCACCATCTCTTGGGCTTCGTTCTCGTAGGGGCGGTTCACCCGGGCGATGGCTTGCAGCAGCGTGTGGTCGCGCATCGGCTTGTCCAGATACATCGCGTAGAGCACCGGCGCGTCGAAGCCGGTGAGCAGCTTCTCCGTCACGATCAGGATTTTGGGCATCTGGTCCAGCTTGCCGAAGCTCTTGCGGATCTGCCGTTCCTTCTTTGGATCGAGGTGGAATTCCTTCAGAAGCTTCGAATCATTGTTGCTGCCGGTGTAAACGACCTCGGAATACTCCGGCGGCAGGAACTGATCGAGCGCGTGCTTGTAGTGCGCACAGGCCTCGCGATCCACGCCTACCAGAAACGCTTTGTAGCCCAGCGGCTCGACGTTCTCCTTGTAATGCTTCGCCACGAACTCCGCCACCTGCTGGATGCGCTTCTTGCCCTTGAGGAAATTCTTCAGGTTCACCGCCCGCTCTAGGATCTTGTTCAGCTCCTCGATGTCCGCCACGCCCTCGGCTTCCGCCAGCGAGAGGAATTCCTTATCCAGCACCTCGTGCGGCACCAGCATCTCGTTCGGTGCAAGCTGATAGTAGAGCGGCAGCGTGGTCCCGTCGCCGATGCTGTCCGCGATGGAATACTTGTGCAGGTAGCCCTCGTCGTCATCCACGCCGAAGGTCTTGAAGGTCCCCTTGCCGAAGGCCGTCTTGTCCACCGGCGTGCCGGTGAAGCCGATGTAGCTCGCGTTGGGCAGACCGGCCATCAGGAAGTTCCCGAGATCGCCGCCGGTCGTCCGGTGCGCCTCGTCGATGAGCACGTAGATGTTCTTCCGCAGGTTCAGGTCCGCCGGCATGTCGCGGAACTTGTGGATCATCGTCACGATGATGCCCCGGTAATCGTTCTTCAGCAGCTCGTTCAGCCGCCGGATGCTGCTGGCGTGTTCCAGATTCCCCAGCCCCAGCGCCACCAGGTTCTTGAGCATCTGGTCTTCCAGCTCGTTGCGGTCGATCATCAGCAGCACCGTCGGCTTGTCCGCTTCCGGCGCGCGGAAAAGCATCTCCGCCGTCTTGATCATCGTGAAGGTCTTACCGCTGCCCTGCGTGTGCCAGACCAGCCCGCGCCTGCGCTTTCCGTCCAGCGCCCGCGCCACCACCTTCTCCACGCCATCCGTCTGGTGCTGGCGCAGGATGTATTTGTTCAGCTCCTCGTCCTTCTCTGCGAAGATGATGTATTCCTTCAGGAAGGCCAGCACCCGCGGGATCGTGCAGAAGCTCTTGATCTTCGCCTCCAGCTTGCCGACCTCGTCGTGCTTCCAGTGAAAAATATTCCGCCGCACCGTGTTCCAGGTCACCCCGTAGGAAAACCCGATCGCATCCGTGGCTGTGAAAAGCTGCTGCGGCACGAAAAGCTCCGGCGTTTCCTCGTGGTAACGTCGGATCTGGTCGATCCCCAGCGCGATCCCTTCATCCTTCGTCGCGTTCTTGCACTCGATCACCAGCACCGGGATGCCGTTGATGAGGAGCACCACATCCTGCCGCGTCCCGTAGTGGCCGTTGTGATAAGCAAACTCCTCGGTCACCTCGTAAACGTTCCGCTCCGGATGCTCGTAATCGATTAGGAGCAGGTCCCGCTCGCGCTTCTCCTCGTGGTCGAAGAACTTCCCCCGGTTCCGCAGGTGCTCCACGAATTCCCGGTTGCCGTAAATGTCCGTGTGCAGATGCCGGAACTTCCCGGGCAAAGCCCCCTCCGCCTCCGCGTAACGCGGGTTGAACTCCCGCACCTTGGCATCCAGCAAATCCTCGAAAAACAGACTCCCTTTCCCAATCTCGAATTTCGAATCCCCAATCCCTCTCCGCTTCTCCGCTTCTTCCCGCGACACCAACGTCCAGCCGATGGCCTCGGCGTATTCGAGGATCCGGGCTTGGACGGTTTTGTGTTCGGTGGGCTTGCTCATGGTTGAAAATGGAATTGCTTGGTGACTCGCGTCAGATCACCATCCGGAAGTTCTCCGCCAGTGGCGACAGAGCCAACAAAGGCCCCCGCAGAGCCAGCCTGGTCAAATCTGCGGTATTTTTTTGCCCTCACTTCATTCATCTTTGCCGGCGCGTGAAATCTGAATTGGAGTCTTGGACATTTCATGCGATGAATCTTCCCGGACTGGGAATTCTTGGTCGGAAGGCGGTTTCTGGTTTTTCCCGGAGCCGCCTTTTTCGCGACCAGGCCCGCCGTTGAAAATCCGGATTGCGTTCCAAGGCCCGCCCGTCCATAGTCCAACCAATCCGCTAAGCGGAGGTGGATCGCCCGCAGGGGCGAGCGTGAGGGGGTCTCGAAAGAGGCCCCCTTATTCTTTGGGGAAAAGCACGGTTCCATAGCCTTCGATTCGTCCGTTGTAGAGGTGTTGGTTGAATTTGCCTTCCACGGTCTTGAGCACCCGCTGGGCAAACGGTGCCAATTCACCTTCCAGCAGCCCGTGATTCTTCAACACCCACTGCTTGACCGGGTGTCCCAGCAGATCCGCCAGTTGCAGACCCGAGATGTTGGCGTGCTTGTTCTTCAGCTTGAGCTGGCAGGAACTCAGCGCTCCCTGAAAGCTGCTCGCGTGCGTCTGCCAGACTCCGCGCTCATACACCCGCGAGTAGGATTCCTTCAGCAAGCGATCCTCCACGCCTCCCCGGGACTCCGCCATTAGATCCCCGGTGCGGTTGATGTGATTCAGATAACCGGCATACCGCTGCAATAGGAATCCCAGCCCGAGATGGTAGGGATGCGCCGCCGCCTCGCCGTAGGATTTGCGCAAGGCCAGCTTGTCAATCACCACCGCCACGACTCTGAATTCCGCGGCGCTCATCACCTCAAGCAATCCCTCATCCCATTCCTTCCGCACTGCCGGATCACGCAGCGCCTTGAATTCCTTCCGTGCGTTCAGCATGTCCTCGCGGTGCAGCACCACCGGATCATCCGGATGGTGGGGCAGCAATCGGGACTTCAGCTCCTCCAGGGCCTCGTGGAATTTCAGGTAGTCCGGATTGCGGAACCAACAGCCCAGCAGGCACAAATACCGGTGCGCCGGTTCCATCACATCCCGGAACACATGATCGCCGGATTCATCCAGATACAGACGGAACCGGTCCTCGAAACCCGATGGCCGCGCCGGGTTGGCTGCCACACCTTCACTCACGGTTCACCTCCCTCGACCTGAGATCCTCACCTTCTTCCCCAATGTCCAATCTCCAATTCCCAATATCCCTTCCTTCCGCCTCGGCGTATGCGAGGATCCGGGCTTGGACGGTTTTGTGTTCGGTGGGTGTGGGCATGTGTTAGCCAGCCATTCGATTAGCGATTTCTGCGATCTCCGCTTCAGCTAGACGGTCTAACGTCCAGCCTTTGGCAAACTTGGCAGTCTCCGACTTCGGAAGTTGCTCAGCTGTCAGATCCCGAATGCGAACCCTCGCTGGCATAGCCGCACCCTCTCCGACAAAAATTGCCTCCTGCTGTGCCAAATTGGGCAAAGCTTTTGTCATCCCGGACAAGCCGTCCGGCAAGAAGCGAGAAACATGCTGTTGATCGGCCGCATTCGTCAGTCTCAGAACAAGCCATGTGCCACACTGCGAAATCACGGTGCTCTCAACATCCGCCGGCCTCTGACTAACCAGCATCAGACCAATTCCGTATTTTCGACCTTCACGGGCGATTCTACGAATGGCTGTTTGTGCGGCGGCGTATTCAGCTTCACCGCGGTCAGGAACGTATCGATGAGCTTCTTCACATACGAGGACGACAGGATCGCGTTTCCGCTCTTCTGTCGTTTGGTAGACTTTATACTGGAATAGCAGACGGGCGAGCATGGCGGCCAGCGGCCCAGCAACTTCGTTCGGGAGGCCAGAAATATCCAGAATCCGAATATCCCGATCAATGGCCCCGTCGCCTTGGATCTGTCCGACCAACTGGGCGATGATGTGCGCAAGTGAGGGACTCTGGTCGTTCCATTCACGCATCATGAAGCGAATCCGAGGATCGCTGAAGCGGTCCCGCGAAACGGAGCCAGAGAGCTTGTTGTGATGTGGTAGGCTCGGGAGGCGTCAGCCAACCGAAAACGTGAAGAGAAAGAGAAGAACA
>RDYP01000023.1 GCA_004293445.1 Verrucomicrobiota bacterium
GCCCGCAAGTGGGGTGGCGGTCAGGGTCGCATTCGTGCCATGAGTCAACGTGCCGGCTTTGCTGAATGTTCCTCCGGTGGTCGTCCCGTTGTTGGCCAGGTTCAGGAGGAAGGTCGGAACGGAGGTGGCGAGCTTCGGGTTGGTGGAGAACTGGACTTCGTAGCTGTCGCTGTAGCCGTCGCCATCGGTGTCGGTGACCAGTGGGTTGGTGGCCCTAGTCTTCTCGTCACCGTCGCTCAGTCCGTCTCCGTCGCTGTCGGCCATGAGCGGGCTGGTGCCGTCGGTGACTTCCTGGCCGTCCTTCACTCCATCTCCGTCGGTGTCGGCGGCGTTCGGGTTTGTGATCCGGACGATGATCTCCTCGTAGTTGGTGAGGCCGTCGGCGTCTTGATCTCTAGTGTCCTTGACGAATGTGGCACCGACCGTTTTGTCGGAGTTCATGAGGATGGTGAGCGGATTGGTGGAGCCGCTCGCGTTGCCGGACCACGAGCCGAAGAGGTAGCCAGCGGAAGCTGTCGCGTTTAGCGTGGCGTTGGTGTCGTGAGCTAGGGTTCCGGACTTGCTGAAGGTGCCGCCAGTGGCCGTTCCGCTGTTCGTCAAGATTAGCGTGTAGGTTGGGAAGGAGTCGCTGGATTTCGGATCGGATAAATTCTGAATTTCGTAGCCGTCGCTGTAGTTGTCGCCATCGGTGTCCGAGTGGTCTGGGTTAGTCAGGCGGACGATAATCTCCTCGTGGTTGGTCAGGCCGTCTGCATCTGGATCGCGGGTGTCCTCGACGAAGATGGCTCCGACGGTTTTGTCAGCGTTCATTAGCAGGGTGAGCGGGTTGGTCGAACCCGAAGCGTCAACGGACCACGAGCGGAAGAGGTATCCTGCGGTTGGCGTGGCGGTGATTGTGGCGCTCGTTCCGCTCAGGTAAAGTCCGTCACCGATGATCTTACCCTCGACTGTTAAGGGAGATGTAAGAGTCCAGCTTCTGGTGTCGATGTTTGTAATTGCGATGGCGTTGCTTGTTGCTCCTGTTGAATTTGAATTGCGAGCGACACGAAGTCCCGAGAAACTAGAGTCGCCCGGAGCGTTGTAGTCACGGTATGAAACCTGACACGAAATAGCATCGCGGCGCCAGCTTCCACCGCGGTTGAGGCCAGCTGGGTCGAAGCACCATTCCCAGGCATTACCACTCATGTCATAAATTCCTAGTTCGTTTGGTTGCTTCGTGGCGACATCTCTTGTGCTGGATCCGCTGTTTAGTATGTACCACGCAACTTGATTGATGTCGTTGCTTCCGCTGTATGCGTAGCCGTTGGTTTTGATCCCGCCCCGGGCGGCAAATTCCCATTCTTTCTCAGTGGGAAGGCGGTAGCCATTGGCGATTGGATCGATTTGGGGTACTGATCGCCCTATCCGATAAGTGGCCCCTCCCACTTTATAAACGATTTTCAATCCCTCTTTCTCGCTGCGAGCGTTGCACCACTTCAATGAATCATACCAATTAACCATTATAACTGGGTTGTTCGGACCCGCGCCTGAACCCACATTGCCAATGTCGTAGCCGTTCGCCGCCGCCCAGGTCCGGACAGCTTGGAACTCGGCCCAAGTGACCTCTGTTTTGCCCATGAAGAATCTGTCTACAGCTTGGACTCCAGCCCACGATGAGGCCGGCAATGCTCCGGCTTCAACCAGCGCGAAATCTACTGGACTTGGAGCCAGATCATCCGCCACGACCCGAAAGCTGGTCTGTGCCGTGAACTTGCCGTCCCAATCTACCCCGGCATTCCAGGTGATCGTCTTACCCGTCCCTATGGCAACCCCATCCCCCACCGCACCCGTCGCCGAGGTCACCGGCACGCTGTAGGTCGTTCCGCCGTCGCTTGAAATCTCCAGCGTGACCTTCACTGTCGGGGTGTCGGCCGTCACGTCGTAGGTGATGTCCACCAGCTTCTTTCCTGGACGCTGGGCGGCGGTCAGGTTCGACACCACGGGATCCGCAGCGATGGCGGTGGCGAAGGTGCCCAGGATGGCAAGGGCGGCGGTAAGGAGGGGGCGGAAGGTCATGGGGAAGAACGTTTGCAATCGTGTGTTGAGGGCCGGGAACATCGAAGTTCCTCGGCCCGTGTTTCGAAGGGGATCTAGCGCTGATCAGATCCCGTCGCCACCGGGATCCGACGACCCGCCGATCTTCACCACGCGGAAGTAGCGCTTCGGCTGGTTCTCGATGCTGTAGAAGCGGGTCACCACGCCCCCCGTCCCGACGATGTCGGTTTCCTCGGTGCTCCAGGTCTGGAGGTCGGTGGAGGACTCGATCCGGTAGCGCAGGCTGTTGCCGGCATTGAAGCGGAACTCCACGGCGGTGCGGATGCTCGACAGGGCGTCGGGACTGCTGCCGGCCTGGGTGGGATTGAAGCCGGTGTTGATCTCGAAGAGGTCGTCGAAGCCATCCGAGTCGCTGTCCTTGGCGGCAGGATTGGTGCCGTGGGTGACCACCTCGGCGAAGTCGCCCAGCCCGTCGCCATCGGTGTCGGCGACTTTCGGGTTCGAGCTGTGGGTATTGAGCTCTGCGCCATCGGTCAGGCCGTCGCTGTCGCTGTCGTCCAGCACCGGGTTGGTCTGGTGGGTGTTGACCTCTGCGCCGTCGCTCAGGCCGTCGCCGTCGGTGTCGGTGGCCAAAGGATCGAGGCCGACGCGTTCGAAGAGGTAGCCTGCCGCGATAAAGGCGGCCGCGGCGTCGGCCCACTGGTTGCTGTTTTCCATCAGCACGGCGTGGTTCTCCCCGATTCCGCCGTTCGGTTGGCCGTCGAGCCAGCGGTTGTAGGTCGGGGCGTTGCCGTCGGACCACAGCCAGGCGCCCTCGGTCGCGGCGTCGCTCAGGCCGAGCCACAGGTAGCCCTGGGTCGTCTTGCGCGCCCGTCCAGCGGCACGGGTGAAGTCGTTGGCATTCGGGAAGCTGGCGAGGCGGCCGCGGCGGTTGGCGGCATCGGCGGCGGCTTGGGCCTGCGTGAAGCTTCCTTCGATCAGGGTGAAGAAGCGGCCGGGGTGGTTGAGCTCCGCGCTATCCGAAAGCCCGTCGCTGTCGGTGTCCGCCATACGCGGGTTGGTGCCGTGGGTCGAAATCTCCGCGAGGTTGCCCAGGCCGTCGCCATCCTGGTCGGAAGCGGCGTCATTGGTGCCGTCGCCATCGGTGTCGGGGAGGCGCGGGTTTGTTTGGGTCAGGTTCACTTCCTGGCCGTCGCTGAGGCCGTCGCCGTCGGTATCGGCGAGCGTGGGACGGGTGCCGGCGGTCTGCTCCTGGCCGTCGTTCAAGCCGTCGCCATCGGCATCGGCCACGGTCGGGCTGGTCGCGTAGCCGGTTTCCAGCAGGTAGCCGTCGCGGACCGTGGTCGGCGAGCGGTCGTACCACCTGCCGATTTCCGCCCCGCCGCCGCCGCTGACCTCGGCGAAGTCGAGGCTGTTGCCGCTGGTCGAACTCGGGCGAGCGGTGCCCCAGGGCGCAAAGCTGAACGCCTCGCCGTTGACCCATGTCCAGGTGCCGTCCACCGCGGCGTCGCTGGCCCCGATCCACAGGCCGGTGAACTCCTCGAAGGGGTTGACCCCGAGGTTCTGCAAGGCCCGGTTCCAGCGGTCTTCGGTCGGGAAGGAGGCCAGATCGCCGCCCTTGCTGCGGGCGTCGGTGCGGGCCTGCTGCCAGGTGAAGGAGCCGGTGACGATCGAGAAGCGGCCGATGCCGAGTTCGTAGCCGTCGGCCAGGCCGTCGGCGTCGGTATCGGGCAAGGCCGGGTTCGTGCCATGGACCACGAGTTCGTCGTAGGCGCTGAGACCGTCAGTGTCGGCGTCGGTGAGGTCCTTCTCGAAAGTGGCACCCACCGTCTTGTCGGCGTCCATGGTGATCGTCAGCGGGTTGGCCGTGCCGGAGGCGTCGCCGGTCCAGCCGGTGAAGCGGTAGCCGGGGTTGGGTACGGCGGTAAGGGTGGCGGGAGTGCCGGGGTCGTATGTGCCAGATCCGGTGATCACCCCCGTTGTGTTGGAGTGAGAGGAATTTAGCCAATACGAGCTTGGGATAACTTCAAATAAATAAGATTTTAGGGCCGTCGCCGCCCCGTCATCCCACTGAAAGTCTTGAAAAACCGAGGAGCGCCACATGTAGGCATGATCAGCGCCGTCAATGTTGTTCGGTTCTCCTGCAGACCACCTTTCGAAATTTAAAGGGCTGCCATCGATCCACTTCCATTCACCCTCTGCAATATCGTCGGTAAGGCCAATCCAGAGATCTGGCCAGGAATTCTGAATTTGAAGGAATGCATTCGCCTCGTCAGACTTCTCTTGTGTGTTAAGAACTGCCAATCTACCCCCTCGGGTCTCTGCATCAACTTGCGCTTGATTCCATGTGTAAGAGCCGTTGACGAGCTGAAACTTCGGGACTTCGCTTTTGTATAGTCTTTGTATTTCATCTTCCGATAGTGCTTTTCGGTAAACTCTCACAGCGTCAATGCTCGATTGAGGGGTGATGTTTCCGAATAAATATCCGGAAATAGTTATTGGGCTGTTACTGCTGGCGAGTTGATTTAATGCGTTTAAATGTCCATTAAAATGGCTGTAAATCTTCCCGTTGATGGCTATTTTTGATTCTGAGAAATTGTTTCTGTAGGATATTAGAACGTGATTCCATGTTTGAGGGTTGATTCGCTGAAATGTTTCAATATCGGCATACGCGCCCCATAGTCCAACCCTACCTTCTGTATTCACCCAAAGACAAGAAGCTGTCCCTGCTGCGTTCGGGCTTCCTTGGTTTGTACCCCATCCCACTGAAATCGATAGACCATCTTGAGGAAGTTTACACCAGTAAGAAATAGTTCTTTCTTGGTTTCCTGATATATTAATAGAATTTACGGATATTGCGCGACTTGAAATGGTTTGAAACTTTAAGCTTTCATTTGGTTTTCTGTTGCGGCCTGACGAGAACTCAGTGGCTGGCGTACTTACGAAGTCAATTTGATTTCCCGACGTGTCTGCATATCTTCCGTCGAAGTCCCAATAGCCGGCTAGGTCTTGGCTGAAGGAATTAAATTTCGTCGCGTCCACTGGACTTGTCTTCTCTTTCACCTCCAATCCGTCCGGCACGCCGTCTCCATCGCTATCCGCCGCCCCCGGATTCGTTCCCGTGTTCGTTGGCGACACGTAAACCCCGGTGTTTGTTTCGACGACATCGTCCAAGCCGTCGAAGTCGGAGTCGGCGCCCTTTGCGATCGCGATGAACGCAAATAGGAACGCGATCGGCTTTAGAATCAACGAGGTTGGGTGGGGCTGCTTCATGTGGAAGGGCGATTTGCTCTGGATTGGTGATGTGGAGAAGAATGAGTTCATTCGGCGTGAGTCAGTTCGAAAGTTGTGGCGGTGACGCCGCATGTGGCGTCCACCAGCTTCGTTCCTGGGCGCTGGGCTGGGGTCAGGTTCGACACCACGGGGTCCGCGGCGAAGGCGGTGGCGAAAGTGCTCAGAATGGCCAAGGCAGCGGTGAACAGGTGGCTGGTGGTCATGGGTGAGGAGCTTTGGAAAGGTTCGCTGCGCGGCGAAATCGAAGCGAGCTTGGTTGACAGGGTGAGACAAATACGGGGTGAGGTTCAGCCGATTTTCGGTCGACTCACCGGACTCTTGCCTTCATGTTTGAAACTCTAAAAATGCCTGCGCTTGAAGACTCGCATCGCTGCAGTTTGGTTAGGTCGAAGCACCGTTTGCAACCGGAAAAGCCGGGCATGGCGATGAAGTGCCCCCACTAGATTCGAGGCTGAAATGGTGACAAAACGATCGTTTCGAAGACTTGCAAGTGACTGATCGTGAGGAGGAAATCTATTTCGAGTGGTGACAAAGTTCTTGGGTCTGTCCACCCCCCTCCAAATCTTATGAAAGGAGCCATTTCAACTTTACACTTTTTTTCGCGTCGAGATCGACCGGTTTTGGCGCGTGGGATCGTGCGTCTTGGTTCGCAAATCACTGAGGAATAGTTGGCTGTGACTTTGGGGGTGATCGCTCTCTAACAGAAAATCGGGGCGTCCGGAGGTGTAAAGCGTGTAAAGTAAACCGCCCAAAAGTGTAAAGCTGGCGGTGTTTTTCGGACCGGGAAATCGAGGTCCTGAGGAACTCATTCGAGAGGGCCGTTCGGGAAGGTAAATTTTGGCGTCCAGCCGAGGTATTTTTTTGCGCTTTTGGCGTCGGCGAGGGTGGCCGGGACATCCGCCGGGTTGGCGTGCCGGTAGTCGATCCGGGGCGTGGATCCTGATGGAGTGACGGCTGCCAGCATGTCCAAGACCGAATGGTTGCGGCCGGTGCCGACGTTGAGGACGGTCGGTGTGGTGCCGGAATGCCGCAGGGCGAGTTCGACTGCCCGGGCGACGTCGTGGACATGGGTGAGGTCGCGACGTTGGCTGCCGTCGCCGTTGATGACGACCGGCTGGCCCGCCTCGATCTTGCGGCGGAAGGCTTCCAGCGCGAGGTCGGGACGCTGGCCGGGGCCCCAGACTGAGAAGAAGCGCAGGGCGAGGAAGTTCAGGCCGTGGAGCTTGGCGTAGAGCTGGCCCCATTGCTCGGCGTGGAGCTTGGTCAGGGCGTAGGGGCTCTGCGGGCATGGAAGGGCGGATTCCTCGGCGGGAAGCGGCGTGGCGGGGCCGTAGACGCTGGAGGAGGAGGCGAGGATGAAACGGTCGATGCTGGTTTGCCGGCAGTGTTCGAGGAGCCGCAGGGTGGCCAGGACATTGGTGGCCTCGTAGTCGAGCGGGCGGTCGAGCGAGGGTCGGACACCGGCAAGAGCGGCGAGGTGGACGATGGCCGCGAAGTCGCCGTGGGGCAGGGGATCGGAGCGGAGGTCGCAGCGCTGGAACTTCACGCCGTCGGGGAGTGGTTCGGCCTGCGGGCGGTAGTCGGTCGCGGTGACCTGGTGGCCGGAGGCGGCGAGCTGACGGACGACGTGGCGGCCGATGAAGCCGGAGGAACCGGTGACGAGTATGGGGGCGGGGATGGGAGCCATGCGCCGGGGCCCGGAGTCAACCGCCCTGCACCAGGGTCACCAGGCGGGCGATGGTCTCGCCGGTGAGCTCGTTCGGGCCGAGTCGGATCAAGCGCCAACCGCTGAGTCCGGCTTCGAGGTATTTCTCCAGATCGGCGGCGAAACCGGCCCCGCGGTTGTGGCGGCCATTCACGTAGATGCCGCCTTCGATCTCGATCAAGGTGCGGGATTCCAGGTGGGCGAAATCGGCCCGCCACTTGCGGACGGGGTGAAAGCGGTGCTCCTTTTCCAAGGGCGGGCCGCCCTGAGCCTCCCAGAGGGTCTCAAAGCGCTTTTCCAGCCTGCTGGGCGGCTTGGCTCCCCGGAACACCTTGCGGTCGCGTGAGGGCATTACAGGGGCAATTTCTGCTGTCCTGGATCGTCGACCGAACACTCGATCTCGTCGGTGGTGACCTTGGACACGCGGCAGGTGACCTTGAGCTTGGTCGGGGAGTGGGAGCGGTCGAAGGTGACGCGGAACCCGAGGCTGAACTTGCCGTCCTCGTCGGAGCTGTCCTCGGCGTCATCGAAGTGGACGTCGAGGAGTTCCTTCACCGCATCGACGGCTGCGCTGCGTTCGGCTTTGGAGAGGTCGTTCATGGGAGTGGTTCGGTCAGAGTTGCTGGTAAATGGCGACGACCGGTTCGAGGTCGCGCTTGAGGGCTTCGCGTTGCTCGGAGGTGGCTTCGGCCAGGAAGCGGTCCCGCTGCATCCGTTTCCACCAGACCGAGATCCGGTTCACATAGGGGAGGTGGTTCTCGATGCCCTTGTCGGCTTCCTGCGGTTCGAGGTCCTCGGCGTTGGCGATGCGGCCGAGGTTGAGCGACTTGCGGAGCCGGCGGGTGGACATCCGGCGGCCGGCCTCTTCCTCGGCGACGCAGGCTTCGATCCAGTCCTGCTGGTCTGCTGCGGGGAGTTTCGCCACCAGGCGGTGGTGCTCCCAGGACAGCCGTTCGGTGCGCAGCGAATACGGGATGCTGCGAGAAACGTAGGCGTAGTTCTGGAGGGTCGAGAGGTCGAGCCCGGTGGCGGCGATGGCGAGCTGGTAGGATGCCGAATCGACCCGTTTGTCCGGGAAGCCGTCGGTGCCGAACAGGCTTTGGCCGTAGACGAGCCAGTCGCCGATGATGAACCCGATCGAGCGCGCGGCCTGGCCGATGGCGGTGGCGAGTTCCCGCCACTCCTCGAAGCTCAGTTCGCTGGTGATCCGCAGGCCGACCGGGCTGATGGTGACCTTCGGGTTAGGTAGTAGGATGGGGGCGTTCATGGGATCGGGTGGAACGGAGACGGGCGTCGCGATAACGCTTGCGGGCTGTCAACGAGCGCATGGCGCGGGAGGGCGGCAGATCGAGTAGCTCGGTGAGTTCGACGCAGCGTTTTGAGACCGCGGCCCGGGAAATCCCGTGGCGCTTGGCGATCTCGCTCATCGAGGATCCGGTGTAGGCCAGTCCGCTGACCAAGGCGATGCACTCCGTGGTGAGCCGGGCGTTGTCGTGGCAGAGGATTTCGGCGACAACCCGGCGGATCGCGCTGTGGACGGATTCCGGGTCGCATGGGCCTTCCGGTGCCGTTGGTTCCGGCTCCGGATCCGGGAGCAAGGCCGGGTCGTCGCCTTCGCGCATGAGCGGGCTATCGGCCGCATCGCCCTTGGCCGAGCCGTTGCCGTGATGAGCGACACAGGGTGAGCCGAGTCCTTGGGCTTCGAGCTGGCGGCGTTCGTCCGCAGGCAAGGACTCGATCCACGCCCGGTATTCGCGCTCGTAGGCGGCATCCCGGGCGGACTGGCGTTTGGCGTAGTCGTCGGAACTCATGGCCGGCCTCCTTTCACGCCGCACCACAGGCTGGTGTCGCGGCTGAAGCGGATGACCTTCTTGTAGTTAGCGTAGCGGAAGATCCGGCCAGCCATATCCATCGGAACGCCGAAGCGCTCCCGGATGTGGGCGAGGACTTCGCTGCGGTCATCATCGTATGCCAGGCTCCGGTCAGGCCAATGCGACAATGGCGGCATGTCCTCAAGCAGGGTCCAATATCTGGGTGGGTCTTGGGGCCGGTTTCTTTTTTCCGGCGATGCAGTCTCTGTCGTTTCCCGTGCCTGCTTGCTGCAGCTGCAATATCTCTCCCTACGGGAGAGAGATATTGCAGCATTTGCAGCAGCTGCAGGATTGGTTTTTGCAGCGCTGAAAAATGTATTTTTGCAGCAGATCATGAGTCGTTGGTTTTGAGCTTTTTCCAGAAATTCCATGCGGTCCGTTCGCTGCACTTCATTGCAGCAGCGACCTGTGCCACGTTGCCTCTCGTGAGGGTGCCTCCATGGGGTGTCAAAACGGCCTGGAACCCCTCGGAATCGAAGGCTGACTTGCGGCCCATTTTGTAGCGGCCGGCTGGTTTCGCCTCCTCCGCTGCGGGTGGTTCACATTGCTCCCAGCAGATGCCGCCGTGGGTTGCGTGGCGCAGGAAGATCGTGTCGGTGGGCTCGCCTGCGGTGTCGGTCAGGCCGGCACGCTTGCGGCGCTTGGTCATGCTGAACTGGAAGGTTGGTGGCTCGCCATCGGCGGTCTTGAGCCGCACCAGCACCGCGGTCTCGCGCGACCAGTTGGTCAGGGCCGAACTACCAAGGCCGCTGTAGGCCAGATCGCTGGCGGTCCAGTGGGTGGACGTCTTCGGGTCCTTGGACGGCTTGCCGGTGTGGTGGAGCAGGCACCAGATCACGCCGGTGCGCAAACTGACCTCGTTGAGCAAATTGCAGCAGAACTCGCTGATGACGCGCTGCTCGGAAATATCGTCGCCGATGTAGTTGAGCAGCGGGTCTGCCCACACCAGGTCGGGCTTGTGGCGATCCACTAGGGAAGAAGCGGCATCGACGAAGTCGGCCCCGGTGCGGGTGGTGTCGCGGTAGATGAAGATGCGTTCGTCGAGCAGCACCTCTTGTTCCGGCGTGAGTCCCATGCCCTGCCGCACGCCCTGATACATCTCGGCCAAGTCGCCCACGTCGTTTTCAGCCTGGATCAGCACCGAACGCAGGGGCGCGATGGGCTTGATGGCAAAGGCCGGCAGTCCGAGCGCCCACAGGATCATGAGCTGCATGCAGAGGGAGGATTTGCCGATGCCCGACTGACCGACCACCACCAGCGACCCGCCGCGGCACAGCCAGCGCTGGCCGATCACGTTGTTCGGATCGTTGGCCGTGTCGTAGGTGGCGAGCGTCGAGACCGGAATGAACGAGTCCTCGGGCGGGGCGTTTTGGGCGGATTCCCAAGCATCCCATGATGTTGCACCGAACTGCAGCTGCAGCAGTCGCTGCCGGCGATGCTCGCCCTCGACCGTGCGCCAGCCGTCCGGGCAGCGCGACAGGCGCGAGGGATTTCGGTTCTGGCGGTCGAGGTTGAGCCCGGAAAACCAGCTCCAGATCGTCTCGACCCGGCGCTTGTATTCCGCCTCGTCCGGGGCATCGACGCGGATCCAGGCGTGCAGGCTCTTGTTGCCGGAGTCGATCAGGGCCGCCACCGGCATCCCGCTGGCGACCACCGCGTGGTATTGTTCCTCCTTCGGGATCGGCTTGCCGGTTTCGTCGCGGTCGAATTCGACCAGCACGTGGCGGAATGCCGTGACGTCCTCGTTCTTCGCGCCGTCCTTGGCCATTGGATTGATCCGCAGGAACAGCCCGAGCTTGGTGCCGAAGACGCGGTCGATCCCGCCCTTGGTCGCGACCTTCGATTTCCATTCAGCGGCGGTCAGCGTGACGCCCCGGCGAGGGGCGATCTCGCTGTCGTCGTTCTCCGCCGCCGGGGCGATGGCGACGAATTCACCCGGCTGGAAGCAGGCGTCGATCAGGCGGACGAAGCCGTCGTCCAGTCGGAGTGGCAAGGCCAGCGTCGAGCGCTCGCGGTGGACCGCCGGAGGCGAGGCGGATCGTGAAGGCGGGATCGCTGCCGTGGGCATCGGGGCCTTGCCCGCGCCGAGAGGTTCGCGGGAGGTGCGGGCGTAGACCGAGCGGATGGTGGTCCGCGCCTCGGCCTCGCTGAGCCCGTCGGCCAGAGCGCGGGCGAGAAGTTGACCTTCCGTTTCTTCCAGCGGGTGGCCGGCGTCGCGGAACTGACAGGTTGCGTCGAAGAGTTCGGCATTGCGCAGGCCCTCGCTCGCGCCGCGCTGGAGGTATTCCAGGGTGCGGCGCGGCAAGGCCATCGCGAGCCCGGGGGATCGGTATCGTGCCATGGGGATCAGGGGTTGGTGAATCGGGCGTCGAGGAAGGCCTTGGCTTCCTCAAAGGTGGCGAGTTCCGGGCGCGGGTGGCCTTGGCGGCGCAGGACCCGGACTTGTTTCGGCGTCGCCAGCCCCAGCTTGCGGCGGGTGATCAGGCGATCGAGTATCAGCGAGGCGTGGCCCTTGGTCAGGACCCCCATGGGATCCAGCCCGAAGTTGGCCAGCACATCGAGTTGCTTGGCGGTCGGCGCGCCCGCCTGCCACTGCATGGTCGGGGCGTAGTCGGCCAAGGCGGCCTCGTTGAGCGAGACGGCGAGCTCCAGTGGATCGAGCACGCTGCTGCGGCGGGTCCGGTTGGCTCGGAGCCGCTCGGTGAGCGACTTGGTGCGGTCGGCATTGACCTGCTCGCGGGCTTCTTCGAGGTCGCCCTCGCCGCCGAGCTTTTCGGTGAGCGCCTTCGCGTCGGCTTCGTCCTCGGCGATCAGGTTTGCCGGTCGCATCAGGTGGTGCTCCTCGGCCTGCCAGAGGAAATCGAGGACGAGCAGGTGGTCTTTGCCGGGCCAGATCCGGGTGCCGCGGCCGATGATCTGCGAGTAGAGCGCCCGCACCTTGGTCGGGCGCAGGCAGACGACGCAGTCGATCGACGGCTCATCGTAGCCTTCGGTCAGCAGCATCGCGTTGCAGAGGACGCGGGTCTCGTCGCGCTTGAAGCGCCCGAGGACCTCCTGCCGGTCGGTGCTCTGGCCGTCGACGTGCTCGGCCAGCAAGCCGCGGTCGCGGCAAATCTTGGCGAAGCGCTTCGACACCGCGATGAGGGGCAGGAATACCAGCGTCTTGCGGTGCCGGTTCTCCACCAGGACGTCGGCGATTTGTTCCAGATACGGTTCTAGCGCGTGGCCGAGGTCGTCGGCGCTAAAGTCGCCGTGGCTCGTCCGCACGCCGCTGAGGTCCATCCCCAGCGGCACCGTCCTGACCTTGATCGGCGCGAGCCAGCCCTGGTGGATGAGGTCGAGCAGGGTCACCTCGCAGGCGATGTTTTCGAAGTAGCGGCCGAGGTTTTTCTTGTCGCCACGGTCCGGCGTCGCGCTGACGCCCAGCACCTTCGCGTGGTCGTGGAAATGCCCCAGCGTGTGGAGGTAGCTGTCGGCGAGCACGTGGTGGCAATTGTGAACCAGAATGCCGTCAACGAAGTAATTATGGTGCTCCGCTACTTCGAGATTGAAGACAACACCTCCCGGACACAGGCGTTCAAATTCCGGATCACGACCTCGTTCGAGAAACGCAACACTTTCCACCCGAGCGATTGGAGCAATTCCTCCTTCTTGCGGTCCTGCGCCTGTCTCTCCAGCGAACAATGGCTCGGGCCGTCCACTTCCACACCGATCCGAAGGTCCCGATTCGCCATGTCCAGTTTGTAACAGGTCGGGTAGCCGCTGCCCCGGGCTTGCCTCGTCGGCACAGCCACTTCCATTTCCCAACCCAGAGCCGACGCCAGCAACATCTGCGCCACTGGCGGAGGTTTGCCGTTGCCTCCTTGGACCGGTGGCATCCAACCCATCGCCCTGAGCGTCGTTTGCATCTTGGCTTTCGACGCAGGATTCCGCATCGGGTTTTTGATCCGCATTCGCTGCGACGCATACCTGCGGTTGGTATTGGCCGCCGTTTTGGAACTGATTTCCCGAAGCCGGGCATTCCTGCATTCCAGCGAGCAATACACCGCATTCGTCCGAATCGCGTTGAGGCTCCGGTGATTCGGTTTTCGCCCCTGGCACTCCACCATGACGCCGCAGCGTTTGCATGGAGCCGACATGATCTTCCGTGATGCCATACACCACGGACTGCGGTGTCAATTGATCGGCCGGCACATAGGAGCTGCCACTCCAGAACGGGTGGCACGGTGTGCAAACAACCTGCCTCCCATCGCTCAGCAGAATCCGACAGATCCGATCCGTCTCCCGCCGGAAAACATGCGTTACCTCCCGGAACACCCATTTGTTTGAGGCGTGGTCGAATGCTCGCACCAACTCGCCCTCTTTGATGCTTTCGATCGCGCGTCCATCGACAGGTGTTCCTGCCGGAAAACACTCATCGACGACGACCAGCCCGAAGTGATCGCGCGGCCAACGGTCGCGGCGCTTTGCCCGCATCAGCGTCTGGACCGAGGCCACGACCACCGGGGCATCGAGCGATGCCCGGTCTTCGCCCATTTCCACCTGGGCTTCGATTCCGGTGGAGCTGCGAAGCTTGTCGACCGCCTGGGTGATGAGTTCCTCGCGGTGGGCGAGGATCAAGGTGCGCCGAGGCTGGTAGTCCTGCGCGAGACGGCTGAACAAAATCGTTTTTCCAGCCCCGGTCGGCAGCACGCCGAGCTGGCGATTGAACTCCTCGAAGCCCTTGTGGATGTCCTGCCGGGCTTTCTGCTGGTAGGCGCGCAGGCCCGTCTCAGAACGGTTCGTTGTCATGGCGGCGTGCGGGTTGGGGTTGGGCGGCGGGCTTGGCGGCGCCGACCAGCCAGGCGGCGACCTTGTTGCGCTTCTTGCCGTTGTATTCCTCGACGCTGAGGCGGACGGTTCCGCTGCGGCCGATCACGTGATCGGCGGTGATCTCGACGTCTTCCTCGGGCTGGACCACCTCGCCGGTGGCGGCGCGGAAGGCGTCGATCTTCCAGAAGGCGGCGGGGATGAAGACGAGGAAGTCGTAGAGGTAGCTGCCGGCCGATGTCTTGAGCTTGAGCTCGATCATCTCGTGGCCGCCTTTGCTGATCGTTTCGATGGCGTCGACGACTTCGACTTGGTAGTCGCCGGCATCGACGTGGTCAGGGCGTTCGTTCGGGGTGGATGCGTGGTAGGATGGCATGATCTTAGTGGGATTGGGATTGGGTCGTGGTTTGCTTGAGGTAGGTGGTGGGGGAGGCGGCTTTCACCGAGGACTCCGGGAAGGCTTGGTCGCCGGGCATCCGCTGCCGCCAGAGGTCGCGGAACTTGGCCGCCGGGAGGTTTCCGTAGGCCGCGAGAACCGGGCCGAAACCGAGGCGCTGGATGTGGTGGCCGACCGTTTCGCAATCGACGAACTCGCTGCCTTTGCGGGTCACGAGCTTCCAGCCGGGGACCCTTCCGCCGGTCTTGATCCGCTCGGTGGCAATCTTTCGCGCCCGGTCCTGGAAGTCCTCGACCACCGCGCAGGCGCTCAGGAAGGCCCCGAGTTGTTCCGGGTCGGCGAGGATGGCATCGAAGTCGAAGCCGGGCTCGCTGACGCCCAGTGTTTTGCCGACCGTGGCGAGCCGGGCGGGGCATGTGTCGGCCTTGGCGCACCAGGCGCAGTATTCGCAGGGGCTCGGGTTCTTGCCCGGGTCGTTGAAGGCTTTGACGACCTGATCGACGACGGCGTGTGCCTCTTCGTAGGTGAAGTGGATCGTCTCGACCTCCCGCTGGTCGCAGAACAAGAGGTGGGCCGTCCACTGGCCGGCGAAATGAGCGCCCATCAGTCCGAGCGCGTAGGCCGCCATCTGCTCGCGGTAGTTCCGGCGCGCTCCGGTTTTCAGGTCGAAGTGGGTGAGCCGGGTCGGGACGATGGCATCCGCGGTGCCGGTCAGGTTGAGGATTTGCACCCGGCAGTCGTCTTCACGGGCCAGCACCCGCTCGTGGCCGGAGATCGCCCGCACCATCGAGACCGCCCAGGAAACCGCGGCGATTTCGTCGGAGGTCATTTGGTTGGCGATCACGAAGCGCTCTTCGAGGCCGAGCAGTTCGGCGCGGAACGCGGTGTCCAGCAGGGTGCCGCGCTCGGCGGCGGGGCCGGCCACCGGATGGCTCTCGTAGCAAGGGCAGACCGCCAGCTTCGGCAGGTTCGAGGGTCGCAGCGCGCTCATGGTGCCACCTCCCGTCCCTTGGCGGCGGCCCACTCGTTAACTGCGGCGACGAAGCGGCCCGGGTCGGCGAGCATCCGCTCCGCATAGGCCGGATCCAGGTTGTCGATGGATTCGAGCGAGCCCTCCTCGGTGTAGCTGAGTTGGCCGCGCTCGACGAGGAAGTCGATGACGTTCGCCATGTCGGCCTTGTGCTGGAAGGCGGCGAAGATCCGGTCGGTGAGCGACGGGGCAGGGGACTTCGCCGCCGGGGCAGGCGAGGGGACCGGACCCGTAATCGCACCCCCGAAGACCGGGGCCAGCGCCTCGACCGTGAAGGCCAGCTTGTCCGGCAGGCCGTGACGGTTCTTCGCGTCGTAGGCCGCCGCGTGGGTGGCGAAGAGGATCCGCTCCTTACCGCCGACCCCGCGCGCCTTGCCGTTGTCCTTCTCGACGGTGCGGGTGACGTAGTTGGCGAACAGGACCAGATCGGCCCACTCCTTGAGCAAGGGGGACACCTGCTTGCTGAGCTTCAGCTCGAAGCGGTCGTAGCTACCCGCCTGGTCCGGCGCCTCGAACTTGCGCACCGTGGCGTGGGCGAGGAACACGACGTGCATCCCGCGGTCGAGCAGGGCGTCGAGCGAGTGGAGGAAGCGGGCGAATTCCTCGGCCAGCATGACCCAGCCTTTGCCAAATCCAAAGTCCTCGATGCTCTCCTTGTTCGCCTTGCGGCACAGGTGCTCGACCAAGCGCTTTTCCAGCCAGTCGGCGGTGTCGACGACCAGCGTCTTGAACGGATGCTCCGACTTGGCGAGTTGGGCGACCGCGGAGGTGATCTCCTCCCAGGTGGCCGCGGAATCGAAGCGGGCCACGTCGAGGTGGTGGGTGCCGCCTTCGGTGTCGAGGAAGACGGGCTCCGGCAATCGGCCTGCCAGCGTCGATTTGCCGACGCCTTCGGGTCCGTAAATGACGGCCTTCTGCGGCCGGGTGATCTTGCCCCGGCGGATCGCCAGGGACAGCTTGGATGAGGTGGTGGTTTGCATCGGACGAATGCGGCGGGGTGTCAAATGGCCCGCCGTCGTCCTCTTCCCCGGACATGTCCCAAAAGTGTCCGGGTTTGTGTCCGATTTTCACGCAAGCCATTGACCGGCAATGGTGAGATTTTCCGGGATTTTTTCACCGGCCCTCCGGACATGTCCGATTTTGGAGGGCAAATGTCCCATTCTGAGGTCCGAATGTCCCATTTTGCCGGTCGGAACTGTCCGATTCGATCCCCCCGACCCCGTCGTCCCGCGGGATGTTTTGGCTTTCCGAAGAATTGCTCCGGGCGGTGGGGCTTGATGCAAAGCGGTTTCAAAATTCCGCATTCCCAGCCGGGTTGGATTTGTTCAAAAGAACATCAACCCAATCGTGTCACGCATGTCCGTCATCCGCATTCCCCGCATCGTCCGTCCCGGCGTTCTGTCCCACCTCAAGCCATCCAGCCTCAAAGCCCTGCTCTCTCCCTTCGCCGATTACTTCGCCCGCCGGGGAGCTTCGCTCGATTGCCTCCGAGCGGCGGACCCGGTGCTCGACGATGTGGTTTCGGTGATCGCCACGCCGGTCGAGTCCACCCCGGCCGAACTGGTTGAACGCTTGGAGCTGCTTGATCTGCTGTCGGATCCGGGTTGCTCGATCCATTTCGAGGACGGCTACGAGGCGATGGTCGCGGCCTGGCTGGAACCGGACGATTCCACCGCGGACCTCGCGGTCAAAATCCTGATCCACGCGCCGGACATCGCGTGGCGCGAGTTCGACCGCCAGGCACTCCAGGCCAGGCGGTCGCTGGTGTCCTTTTCCTGCAACCCCGCGCTCGGGTTCCTGTCGCCCGATGCCAGCCGCGTCGCACGGCTCGAAAACCTGCTCCGGCCCTGGTTCGAGCAAAACGCCCGCTCCGGCATTTGCAGCGTCCACACCCGGGAGGAAGCCGGCGGTGTGTCGTTCGTCATCCGCCATGGCGACCTGCTCAAGCGGATCGGCGTGTTCGACGAGAACGGCCGGTCCTCGTCCAGGATCCTGCGCCCGGAGCGGGTGGATGTCGCCCACTACCGCCACGCGACCGGGGAGTGGCAGATTTCAGGGATCGGACGCCGACTCCAGGAGCTCTACCGCGCCTCCTTCGGCACGGTCTTCCACGCCTCCTCCACTGCGCTGACCCATGCCCATCGCTACTCGCTGGAGCCGCTGCGCGAAGGACCTGCGGCCCTCGCCTGCGATCCCCATGCCCGGGTCCAGTTCGCCGCCCTGTCGTCGCTCAAGCTGGGCCTTCCCGGTGGCAGCCGGATTGCGGTCTGCCATGGCAATGTCTTCGAAGCGCTCGCCGGGCTGAACCCGACGCTCCTCCAGGGGGCTGCCCTGCTCGAAGCGAAGCTCGACCTCAAGATCGCCACTCGCCGCCGCCTGATCCCCGTCATCCTTAATCCAACGACCGACAAGGTGTCGGGGATTCAGCTCGATGACGCCATCGCCCCCTGGCTGGAGGCCCGGGGCTTTTTCAATCACCATGAAAGCCTCCTTCTGGAAAGCGCTTGAGGCGTTGGGGGCCGCGGGCTCGGCGGCTTGCGACTGGCGGCTGGAACTGGGGGGCGATTGGGACGCCTGCGCCGCTTTGCTCCGGCCGAGCGGACGCACGGCATCAACCGTGATCGACCCGCGCCACCCGTCGCTCCATGCACCGCGTCGTCTCGTCCTGATGGTCGATGGCGAGGAGGACTTCGTCGCCGTGGACGAGGATCCCTCGCTGCCGCCGATCCCCTTCAAGGCCGCCGAAGTCGTCGAAATGCAGCCGAGCTGGGAACCGATCAGCCAGGCCTTGGCGACGGCCCTCGGCTTCGACTTCGGAGCTTGGGAAAACCAGGGCTCACTCCGCCGGATCGGCTCCAGCCAGGACCCTTTCGGCCGCGTCACCCCCGTGTTGCTGTTCCTGCCATCAGGCCACCTTGGCGACTACCACGGGCTATTCCGCGAGCTTTCCGCCCGCTCGGAATCCACCGTGCTGTTCCCCGGCAAGCGCTGGTTTACCGCTGAAATCGAAGCGCTGCGTGCCCGCAACCACCTCGAATTCGTCGATCTCGCCGAGCGCCTGGCGGCGATCGACGCCCACGCGGCGCTCCGGGCTCCGCTCCCCCCGATCACCCGCCCGCGCGGCCCGTCCGGCCCGAAAGTCCGGGCCGTGATCCATGCCGGAAACGGCCTGACCTGGAGCCAGATTCGCATCGAAATCGTTGGCAATCAGACGATCCACCTCAAGGCCCCCGGTCAGGACGGCAGCTACTCGTTCCCCAAGCGCGCCCAACTCGGCCCGGAGCACCCGCTCGGCATCCTCATGAGCCTCGCCGCGAAAGGGGAGTGGCGGAATCCTCCACCGTCGTCCGCGGACTATGAGAGGGTTTCCAAGTCCTTCCATCGCCTGCGCACCCTCCTCAGCCAGCTCGTTCCGCTCCCTGGCAAGCCCTTCAAACGCTCCCGAGGAGCCTTCGTGCCGCTTTTCGAGATTCGCGTCGCCCAAAAGCTTTTGCGCGCCCAATGACGGCTGCGACATTTTCGAGCCTCAGTCCCGTGCCAGGCGTCGAGTCCTGATTCCCTGCCTCGACAGCCCGCCGATCTGATTGTTTGTGGCCTCGATGGTCCATGGCCCGCCCCCTTCGCGCCACTTTTCCGCCCGTCGCGACTCTAACCCTCGCTCAGATCGTGGCCGAACTCGGGCGCGACCGGCTTTACCTGCTTGGCTGGATCAAGCGTTTCGAACTGCCGCTCGGCCAAGGTAACCGCTACCCGGCGACCTACCTGTCGTTCTTCCGCACCGTGGTGTTTCTCCTGCTCGCGCAGATACCGGAGGAGAAGCTCATCGAGCTTTGGACCCTGGAGAAGAAGCTCATGAGCCTGCTGCACGTAGATACTTCGACCTTGCCGACCTAGATGATCGACGGACACGCGGCGGCGGGGAACGACTCCCGCAGGCTCTTTCTGAGCCGCTTCGACATCGGCACCGACTTGCAAAGTGCCTGCGTCCAGCCGGGTCTGCATTTCTCGCCGGCACCGGCGGAACTCTTCGGCGGCCGGGACATGGGCGAGGATGCCCTGAGGCTGCTTTGGATCTACCTGGCTGAGTTGAAGCCGTTGCTGGTGACGGTGGCTGCCCAGTCCGCCGTGCTTGGGGAAGCCGCCCGGTGGGCGGGCCGGAAGGGGATTTAGTCTGCCGACCCTCTCCACCTTGCCGCCGTCCTACTTCTTTGCGCTCGGAGGCGGAAGGGGCATCGGCACGGTTTTCGGGCACTTCCCGGTTCCCGAGCTGGTCCCGGTCATGCGGCCGGAATCATCACGGCGGGTGCTGGTGACCATGCCCGCCGGGTTGCGGCTCGTGGTCGTTGTTCCGGTGATCCGCCCGGATGCGTCGAGGTATTGCGTCTGCCCGGCGGTGCCCAAGGATGGCCCGGTGTCGGCGCTGCCAGTCATCCGGCCGCTGGCATCCCGGTAGGTGGTCTGGGACGATGTTCCCGTGGTGGGCCGGGTGCTTGCCGTGCCGGTGAGCCGGCCGCTGGCGTCGCGATACTCGGTGCGCACGCTGCCGCCGGCATTCGGGCGGGTCGTGGCGGTGCCGGTGATTCTTCCCGAGGCATCGCGGATCACCGCTCGCTCCGCCCCACCGGCTTGTTTTTGGCGCTCAATGCTCTGAACGATCCGCCCGGAGGCATCCCGCACCACCTCACGGCAAGTCTGGGCCGGGGAGTGGGCTACGAGGAAAAACGACACGGCCAGCAATGACAGGAGCGACTTCATTCGGCCTTCGACTGTGCCAAGGCGGATTTCATTCAATGAAACGGCCGCCCCGCTCCTCTGGAGATCCAAAGTCGGAAACCCGAAATTCCCTGTGCCTACGCCCGCAGTTGTCCCACCCCACCCCCTATTTCTGGTTGGACGGATCGCACTCCACGTTCAGAAACCTCACTCGGGCGTTGGTTTGATGCGTCATTAAGAGACCATGATCCTCTTGTCATCATTCAGGAAGATCTTCAGCGTCAGCCCTAGCACCCATCCCCTTCAGAAAAGCCTCCCCAGCATGAGATTTCACCCATCCAGCGCATCGCTAGCAGCGTGAAGCGATTGCATCTGACACCCATTCCTATGGCAAATTGGACTAGCGTCTCAGACTCGGAGCATCCTTGGGAGCGGGACGCGCTTGCGTTCATTCGCAACGGGTTGCCGGCCTCCTCTGCGATACAGGTCTGGTCGAACTTCGAGTTCATGGCCGAAGGTGGCGCGATCTACGAGGTTGACACGCTTCTGGTCGGCCCGTGGGGTGCGTTCCTCATCGAGATCAAGAGCCTTCCCGGGGTCATCACCAGTCAGGCAGGCAGCTGGATCTGGCGCGATGGGACCACCTACAAGACGCGCGACAACCCGTTGCCCCTCGCCAACCGCAAGTGCAAGGCGCTCAAGTCGCTGTTGGAGCGGCAGGCAGCATTCAAACGGGCTAAGGTCCAGGTGCCCTTCATCGAGCCGCTGATCTTCTGCTCGGATGAGAACAATGTGCTCCAGCTCCAGGGACCGCAGGCCAATGGCGTCTGTCTCAGGGACCGGCCCGATGGTTCCGTCCCCGGCATCATCGGGGCGATCTCCCGTCGCGAGGCGCCCGGCCTGCGAAGCTTCCAGCGGGCACCGATTACCAAGGACCAGATCCGCGCATTCGTCACCGGCGTCGAACAGGTCAGCCTGAATCCGGTCCAGAAAGTCCGGAAAGCGGGCGACTACGTGCTCGACGGCTTGTTCCACGACAGTCCGCTCGGCACCTACCAGGAGTGGCTGGGGCATCACGTGCGGATCAAGTCCGGGCCTCGTCTGATCCGGGTCTATCTGGAGGGACTGCAAGGGGAAACGGAGCGTTCGACCCTGCGCCGGGCCGCCGAACGCGAGTTTCAGATTCTCGAACGGATGGAGCACCCGGGTATCCTCCGCGTCGATACCCTCACCGAGACCGAGTCCGGTCCCGCCCTGGTCTTCCGGTGGCAGGAAGGCGCGCAGCGTCTTGACCACTACCTCGCCGGACTGGCGCAGCCACTTACCGCCGATGCCGCTCTCGACATCCTGCGTCAGATTACCGAGGCCATCGCCTACGCGCATCGCAAGAAAGTGATCCATCGCGGCCTCTCGCCCCAAGCGATCATCGTCATCCCGGGCGAGACCGGCAGTGGTCCGGCGGTGCAGATCTCCAGTTGGAATCTCGGTTTCATCGACGGAGGTACCTCCAGCGGTGCCACCCGCACCCGGTTCTCCACCTCCCTTCACGCCGGCCAGTTCGTTGAGGACGAGGCCACCGTCTTCTTCGCCCCCGAAGCTGTCTCGGGACAGAACATCGAGGGCGAGGAGCTGGACTCGTTCTCGCTGGGTGCGCTGGCCTACTACCTCTTCAGCGGAAAACCTCCGGCGGACTCGGTGCTCGATCTCGACCAGAAGCTCAGGCAAAGGAGCTATCTCGACTTGTGCGCCGTGCAGAACGGGGTTGTCCCAGCCCTTGAGAATCTGATCCGCCATACCGCCTGCTCGGATCGGTCGCTCCGCTACAGCCCGGATGAAGTCCTCGAACGGATCGACGAGGTCTGGGATGAAATGACGGCCCCTGATACCGCCGAGGTGGTCGATCCCCGTACTGCGAAGGCTGGTGAACTGCTGGAGCATGGCTACCGGGTCATCCGCGATCTGGGCACAGGATCCTGTTCGAAGGTTCTGCTGGTCGAGTCACCGAAGGCCGAGCGGCAGGTGCTGAAAGTCGCCTCGAAGCCGGAATACAGCGACAGGTTGAATCGAGAGTTCGAAACGATTGAGAAAATCCGTCATCCCAACGTCGTCCAGGTTTTCAAATGCCTCAGCTTCGACGGGATCACAGGCTTTACCATGGAGCCGGCCTTCTCGTCCAAGAAGACCGACAACTCCGAAGGCCGTGAGTCCTCACTGGCCCGTCGCCTGAAGGAAGACGGACCGCTCGATTTGGCCCTGCTCCAGAGATTCGGAGTCGAGCTACTCCAGACCATCGATGAACTGGAACGGCTGGGTATCAGCCACCGGGACATCAAGCCGGACAACTTGGGCATCCGCTCGGTGAAAAAGGGTCCGCTGCAGTTGGTCCTGTTCGACTTCTCTCTCACCACCGCTCCGGCCGAGGACATCCGGCTCGGCACGCCTCCTTACCTCGATCCATTTCTGAGCCTGAGAAAGTCGCCACGGTGGGACCACCATGCCGAGCGCTTCGGTGCTGCGATGACCTTGCACGAGATGGCCTGCGGATCCGGTGTCTTCCCGGTATGGGGCGACGGCGGCAGCTCGCCTCACTTGATCGATGCCGAGGTCAGCCTGCGCCCGGAGTTGTTCCCCGAGTCTCTCCGCGAAGGTCTCGTGGAATTCTTCTGCAAGGCCCTCGCCCGCGATGTGAAGGGCCGCTTCGACAACACCGAGGAGATGCTCAAAGCCTGGCGTCACATCTTCGAGAAGATCGACCAACCGGCGCTTACCCCGACAACCACCGAGCAGGTCCAGCGCGGCGACAAGCCGTCTCTCGCGGAGATTCTCAAGACAACCACGCCGGACATGCAACTCGTCCTGCTCGGTCTCAGTGTCCGCCTCTTGAACGTGCTCGACAAGCTGGAGGTCGTCACCATCGCCGATCTTCTGCGGTATCCCATCGGCCGCATCAAACGGATGCGCGGTGTCGGCTACAAGACCAGCCAGGAAGCGGTCGAACTCTATCAGGCTCTTCACGAGCGTTTCCCCGACATCGAGTCCCGGGAGCGCGTGGACGAAGCTGCCAAGGACGCCTCGTCCGAACCCGAACTCGCCAGCGTCGATCTCATCGCACGCGGGCTGATCCAGGCCGCCGGCAGGCTGGAGAGCACGGAGCGAGAGATCCAGGAGCGCTTCCTCGGATGGAAAACCCCCGAGGATGATCCCTCCGCGCTGCGCTGGCCGAGCCAGACGGATCTGGGTGAGCAGGTCCAGGTGACCCGTGCCCGTGTCGGCCAGATTGTCACCAGCGCGCGGGAGAAGTGGCTTAAGAGCCCCTCGATCACCCGGCTGCGGGAGGCGATCCACGCCACCTTGCTTTCACAGGGCGGTGTCACCACCCACTCCGAGCTGATCCGGCTGATGCTGCTTCTCCGGGGCTCCACGCTCTCCGAACCCGACTCCCTGCGGATGGCCTCCATCGCCACCCGCGCGGCGGTTGAGGCGGAGCGGCAGTTGCAGTCGCCCCGTTTCATCGAGTCCCGCCGGCAGGGGGTGCTCTTCATCTCCGTCGATCCTGCCTACGTCGACTTCGCCCGGCAGCTCGGCACCGCCGGCGAGGATCTCGCCTCCCGCGATCCCCTGCCCACCGCGTCCCGGGTGATCGAGACACTCGGCGCGATCCCTTTTCCCGACACGGGTGTCGAAAACGTGCGCCCGCCCGATCACTCACGGCGGGCCCACCTTGCTGCGTCGGTCAGTGGCAAGGTCTGCGTCAACAGCCGCCTGGAGCTCTACCCGCCCGGCCTCTCCGCCGAGCGTGCTCTGGCGTTATCCCGCAGTGCCCTCTTCGGTGTCCGCGAGCTCAAGCTGGAAGAGATTCACAGCCGGGTCGCCAGCCGCTACCCCATGGCCGAGTCTTTGCCCGGCCGCCCGCAACTCGACCGCCTGCTGGAACAAGTCGGCTTCCCTCTTCAGTGGGACGAGCGCGCCTGCAATGGTGCCGGAGCCTACCAGTCGAAGCACGTCGCCTTCAGCACTGGAAATTCGTATACCATCGGTTCCCGCCGCGGCACCATCGACCTTACCGGCCCCGGCCAACCCGTTAGTGAAGAGGTGGCGGAGGCCCAGCGGCTTGAGGACAAGCTGACGCGGGCACGGGCGCAGGGCTCCTACCTCGTCCTGACCATCGACCCGAAGTATCTGAATGACGCCGCCAACCAGTTGGAGCGCATCGGGGCCAAACGTCTCAACGCCAGCGAACTCTTCCTCACCGCGATGAAGGACAAGGCCGCTGATCTGGGCGTGCCATGGGAAGTCGTCCTCGAAGCCGACGCCGCCGAAAAAGGCAGTGCCGACTGGACCCGCCTACAGGAACTCATCCGCCGCTCCATGCCCGGAGTGCTGGAACCTCTGCGCAACTCGAATGAGGACATCCTCCTCACCGACGCCGGCCTCTTCGCCCGCTACGGCCGCATGAACGAACTCGACGCCCTGCGGAACGACACCGGCACCCAGTCCGGCCCGCACTCCCTTTGGCTGCTGGTGCCTGGCCATGGTGCCGCAACCACGCCCACCCTCTGCGGAGAGGCCGTCCCGATCTCCAATGAAGCCCAGTTCGAGCAACTCACGCCCCAGTGGGCGCGGAACCACCACCGGGGAGGCGTGGCATGAAGCCAAGTCTCATTGCGCCCGTGGACAAAAGCTCCCACCTCCTCTCTGATCTCAGCATGCTCGAGCAGCGTCCTTCGTCAGGCCAGCCAGGCATGAGCAACGCGGAAATACGCCCCGTTCTGAAGTTTCACCGCAACCAGGTCTTCAAGCTCCTGCAGGTGCTGCGGACGGAGAATCTCCAAGTCGTTTCTACCGGCCACGGAGCCGGTGCACGCTATGAAGGGCAGTCCGAATAGTTACCCGGTTTGCCCGGCAGCACTCCCGAGTGCAATTCCCTCCCTGATTGCGCCGATCATTGCACTCGGTGCCAATCCAGCGCAATTCATGAATCGCTCGACTAGAAAAACGCTCCCTCTTCCTTCGCGCCTCTGCTGTTCAATTTTTTCTTCCGCTGCCCTCTGATCACTCGGCACTGCCCACTTTTTCCCATGCCCATCTCCCGCACCAGCCTCCTCACTGATCTCAAACGCTGGGTCACCCGCTTCGAGGACGACCTCCGCCAGCAGTGCAAGGACGTCCCCGCGCTCGACGCCCGGCTCAAGGAGCAATACCAGCAGGCCAAGGCCGCCAAGCGCACCGCCTTCTCCTACCCCGTCTGGCGGGATGGCGAACTCACCCAATCCGCCGTCGGCTGGGTGCTGAGCTGCGTCTTCGTCCGCTTCCTGGAGGACAACGGCCTGCTGGAGCGCACCTACCTCTCCGGCATCGGGGAAAACCGCGACCTGGCCGATGAAACCCGCGCCGCCTGGTTCCGGGAAAACCGCGCCGCCTCGGACAACGACTACCTCGCCCACGCCATCGGCGAGGTCGGCAAGCTCCCCGGCATGGCCGACCTCATGGACGCCCGCCACAACGCCCTGTGGAACGCCCCCATCTCGCCGGATGCGGCCAAGGCCTTCATCGAGTTCTGGCGGCGCATCGATCCCGGCACCGGAAAAATGGCCCACGAGTTCACCGATCCCGACTGGGACACCCGCTTCCTCGGCGATCTCTACCAGGACCTCTCCGAGTCCGCCCGCAAGCGCTTCGCCCTGCTCCAGACGCCGGACTTTGTCGAGGAGTTCATCCTCGACCGCACGCTCGATCCCGCCATCGACAAGTTCGGCCTCGATGTCGTGCGCATGATCGATCCCACCTGCGGCTCCGGCCACTTCCTGCTCGGGGCCTTCCGCCGCCTGCTCGCCCTCTGGGAAAAGCAGCGCCCGGACCTCAGCGACCGCGAACGCGCCGTCCGCGCCCTCGCCGCCGTCCATGGCGTGGACATCAACCCCTTCGCCGTGGCCATCGCCCGCTTCCGCCTGCTGCTGGAGGCCTGGAAATCCTGCGGCGTGAAGCGCCTGCGCGACGCCCCGGACTTCCACGTGAACCTCGCCGCCGGCGACTCCCTGCTCCACGGCGCGCGCTTCGATGCCGAGGGGAAACCCTACGTCATCCAGCGCGAGGAACTCTTCGGCGGCGGCGAGCACGCCTTCCGCGATGAAATGGCCCACCACTTCCAGGTCGAGGACGCCAAGGAACTCCACCGCATCCTCGGCCAGCAATACCATGCCGTCGTCGGCAACCCGCCCTACATCACCGTCAAGGACGCCGCCCTCAACGAACTCTACCGCCAGCGCTACGACTCCTGCGCCGGAAAATACGCGCTCTCCGTGCCATTCATGGAGCGCTTCTTCGATCTCACCCTGGCCGGTAGCGCCGATGGTCAACAGCCCGCCGGCTTCCAAGGCCAGATCACCTCGAACTCCTTCATGAAACGGGAGTTCGGCAAGAAACTCATCGAAGAGTTTATCCCGAGGTGGGATTTAACTCACATCATCGACACCAGCGGAGCCTACATTCCCGGCCACGGCACGCCCACCGTCATCCTCTTCGGCCGCAATGTGAAACCGAAGACAGGCACTATCCGCACGATCATGGGTATTAAGGGCGAGCCCGGCGCGCCCGAAGACCCCGCCCAAGGTCTTGTTTGGACCGCCATCCTCAACCAAGTGGACTGCTCAGAGTCGCAAAGTGAGTTCGTGAGCGCAGCCGACACGGAGCGGGAAAAGTTCCGCAAGCATCCATGGAGTCTAAGTGGTGGTGGCGCTGCAGACCTCAAAGAGTTGATCGAGAAATGCGCGACCACAAGGCTAGAAAAGGCCGCAGACCAAGTCGGCGTTTCTGGAGCAAGCGGTGAAGACGAGCTATATCTATTGCCTGATGAATCAACGAGGTTGAGACTGTCTATAGAATCAACGAGGCACCTTGTTGTCGCTGACGGTATCCGAGATTGGAATGTTTCGGATGCCGTGCCGAGCATATGGCCCTACAACGAGAAATTTGAAGTCTTGCCAATCAATGATGTCCCGAAGATGGGCAGGCTATTCTGGATAGCCCGCTCCTTAATCGTTCATAGGAAACCGTTCGGAATCCCACTGCTTGATAGAGGGATGAAGTTTTATGAGTGGCAAGAGCTGTATACATCAAAACTGAAGACGTCATTGAGCATATTGCTCGCAGAGGTCGCGACACACAATCACTTCGCCCTCGACAGAGGAGGAAGCGTTTTCAAGAACACGGTTACAGTAGTTAAGCTACCTAGTGGGCAGAGCGAGGACGATCATCTTCGTTTGATCGGGACTTTGAACAGTTCCACCTCATGCTTTTGGCTAAAGCAAGTTTCACATAACAAGGGAAGCACAGTAGACAATAAGGGCGCACGCCAAAGAACTGCTGAATTTGAGGATTTTTATCAGTGCAACAGCACCAAGCTGAAGCAATTCCCGGTCGTCGAGATGGCGGACCTGACCTTGGTGACGGCGATCCAGAACGCTGCGGACGCCATGGCGGCGAACGCGCCGGACAAGGTGCTCGCGGCCTGGGCCGGTGGCGACGGTTCGCTGGCCGAGGCGCTCGATGCCGCCCGCAGCCTCTGCGACCTCCACCGCCGCCGCATGATCTACTGGCAGGAGGAACTCGATTGGCAGGTCTATGAACTCTACCGCCTGATCGATCCGGAGGACCAACTCGCGCTGCACGGCCGCGAGGCCATGGACCTGCTCTCCGACCGCGGCCTGTCGCTGGGCGAGCGCACCTTCGAGATCTTCATGGCCCGGCAGATGGCGCGGGGCACCTTCGAGACTACCTGGTTCGAGCGGCACAAGGAAGCCGGCTCCCGGCCCATCACCGAACCGCCACAGGATTGGCCGGGGACCTACATGGCAGTCTATGTCCGCCGACACCACGCGATCCAAGAGAACAAGAGCCTCAACCTCATCGAACGCCCCGAGTTCAAGCGCCGTTGGAACACCGAGCCTTGGGCCAGCCGCCAGCAATCCGCGCTGGAATCCTGGCTGCTCACCCGTCTGGAATCCTATTTCCACGACGCCGACCGCATGGTCGATGCCCCGGACGATGCCGCGCGCGAACGCCTGCTCGTCGACATCCGCCCCATCCGCGCCCGATTCGCCGGCGGCACCGAGCCCCGGCTCGTCAGCGTCCGCCAGCTCGCCGCCGCCGCCCAGACCGACGCCCGCTGGATGGAAGCCGCCACCGTCCACGCCGGCCGCGCGGATTTCGACGTCGTCAAGCTCGTCGAAACCCTCGTTCTCGCCGAAAGCGTCCCCGCCCTCCCCGCCGACCGCTACAAGGACACCGGCCTGCGCCACCGCATCGAGTGGGAGAAGACCTGGGAACTCCAGCGGGCGGAAGACGCCGTGGAGGCAGAGACCAGAGACCAGAATCCAGAGACCAGGGAAGAGGATCTGAAGAAGCTCATCCGCAAGGCCCAGCAGGAAAGGGTGGGGGACATCCCCGTCCCGCCGAAGTATGCGGGCAAGGACTTCAAGAAACCCACCTACTGGAAGCTCCGCGGCAAGCTCGACGTGCCCAAGGAGCGCTGGGTCCTCTACCCGGGCGCCGAGGGCGGCATCGACAGCTCCCCGGTCATCGCCTGGGCCGGCTGGGACCACGCCCAACAAGCCCAAGCCCTCACCGGCTTCTACCAACAAGCCACCGACAACTTGGGCTGGGAGCCCCCCAAGCTCGCCCGCCTCCTCGCCGCCCTCAAGGACCTCCTCCCCTGGCTCCACCAGTGGCACAACGCCCTCGACCCCACCTTCGGCGACCGCCCCTGCGACTCCTTCCAGTCCTTCTACGACACTGAACGCCACACCCTCCGCCTGACCGACGAGGAGATCGAGGCGGTGCGGATGGGGGGCGGCGCGTGAGCCCCTCGTTCAAGGAAAGGGATTGGTAGTCGATGAGGAATGAACATGAGCCACTTATTTCGGTTGTTGCATTTATTTCACATGAGTGAGATCTTCTCCCCGTCATGAGCACGACCCTCGAACCATCCCGCCTCAGTCCGAGCGATCAGGGCGCATTGCGCAGCCTGGTGGACGCGCTGCACGGCTCCAACACCGCCACGATCACCGTGGGCCAGAGGCCTCTGTCCCTGCCGACGCTTGCCCTTGGGCTTGTCACCGAGTTGGTGGAGCACTTGGCCGCAGGCCGCTCCGTCACGGTCCTGAGTGGCGAGGAGGAGATTTCGCCACGGGAGGCAGCGGAGTTGCTGGGCGTTTCCCGCCCCTTTGCCTCCCGGCTGTTCGACGAGGGGCAGATCCCAAGCCGCCGCGTAGGCACCCACCGCCGGGCTTTCGTCAAAGACGTGCTAGCCTACCGGGAGCGCCAGCACGCCGCACGGCGCGCCGCGCTCGACGAGCTCGCCGCAGAAGGCCAACGACTCAAGCTGGGATACTGAAGCCGCATGATTCCCCCTGTTGTCGTCCTCGATGCCTGCACGCTCTACCCGGCGGCATTGCGCGACGTGCTGATGCGGTTGGCCCTGCATGGCCTCATTTTCGCCCGCTGGACGGACGCCATCCACAACGAGTGGATCGAGGCGGTGCTCCGCGACCGTCCGGACCTCACCCGCGAGCGTCTCCAGCGGACCCGGGAACTGATGGACCTTCACGCGGAGGGAAGCCTCGTCACCGGATACGAGCCGAGGATGGCAGGTCTTGAACTGCCCGATGTGGATGACCGCCACGTGCTTGCAGCCGCCATCGAAGCGGATGCCGACATGATCCTCACCTGGAACTTGCGGGACTTCCCGGAAGTCGTGCTCTCGAGTTACGGACTCCATGCGGTTACTCCGGACGATCTGCTGGCAGGGCTTATCGATGACCACCGTGAAGAGATGATCGCCGTCTTGCGCGGGGCTCGCCTCAGCTTGAAACAGCCGCCGCTAACCGTCGCTGGATATCTCACGACCCTGCGCACCCAGGGTCTGGCACGCACTTGCACCCTGCTGGAATCCTTTCTATCCGAACTTTAAATCCGCCATGCTGATCCGAGAACTCATCCACATCCAGGAGCGCGTTAATAAGGACGACTTCGTCCTGAAGCTGACCGCCGGTGTCGCGGACCCTGGATCCACGCTTGGCAGCTACGTGGTGACCAAGGAGCTGGTGCAGAACTTCGATGACGCACTGGGCTTCATCAAGGGGGCGATCGATTCCAACAAGAGCCGTGGCAGCTACCTGCACGGGAGCTTCGGGTCCGGCAAGTCGCACTTCATGGCGGTGCTCAACCTGCTGCTGCAAGGGAACCATGAGGCCCGGGCGCTGCCGAAGCTCGCCCCTGTGGTGAAGAAGCACGACGCTTGGCTGGAAGGGAAGAGATTCCTGATGGTGCCCTACCACATGATCGGTGCCAAGACGCTGGAAGACCGCATCTTCGAGGGCTACGTGGACTGGGTGAAGGAGCACCACCCGGAAGCGCCGATCCCGCCGCTCTTCCGTTCACAGGCGATCCTGGAGAACGCTGCCGGCCTGCGGGAGAAGATGGGTGACGAGGCGTTCTTCAAGGCGCTGAACCAAGGCCAGCAAGGCGGTGACTCGAAGTGGGGTGCCTTGTCCGGCGGATGGACGGCGGAGAGCTACGAAGAAGCAGCCGGGGATCCGACCTCGGAACGGCATGGCGACCTGGTCAGTGATCTGGTGCAGCACCTGATCACCTCGGTTCAACAGGAGGGCGACTACCTTGACCTGGACAAAGGACTGGCCGCGCTCAGCCGACATGCGAAGAAGCTCGGCTACGACGGGGTGATCCTGTTCCTCGACGAACTCGTCCTGTGGTTGGCCAGTCGCTCGGGCAGCGTGGACTTCCTCAACCAGGAGGTGAACAAGCTGGCGAAGCTGGTAGAGGCACAGGAGATGCGAAGGCCCGTCCCGATCATCAGCTTCATCGCCCGGCAGCGTGACCTGCGCGAACTGGTGGGCGACAACGTGGCCGGTGCCGCGAACCTGAATTTCCTCGACCAGTTGAAGTACTTCGAAGGGCGCTTCGAGACGATCAAGATGGGTGATAGTAATCTGCCGGAGATCGCCGCGGAGCGCCTGCTCAAACCCATCAACGCGGACGCCCGCAAGCAGATCGACGCCAAGTTCGAGGAGACCCAGGCAGTCCGGCAGGAAGTCCGGGAGGTGCTGATGACCGCCAACTCGAATCCTGAGGCTTGGAGGAACCTTTACCCCTTCAGCCCGGCGCTGGTGGATACGCTGGTGGCTGTTTCCTCGCTGCTCCAGCGGGAGCGGACCGCGCTGCGCATCTTGCTCCAGCTACTGGTCGATCAGCGCGACACCATGCAGCTCGGCGAGCTGGTCCCGGTGGGAGACCTCTACGATCAGATCGCCAAGGGTGACGACGCCTTCAGCAGCGAGATGAAGAGGCACTTCCAGACTGCAGACAAACTCTACCGTCAGAACTTGAAGCCGATGCTGGAGGCCACGCACGACCTGAGCTTCGCCGCTGCCGAGGAACTGCCGGCGGACGACCCGAAACGCGTCGCGCTCCGCAACGATGACCGCCTGATCAAGACCGTGCTGCTGGCCGCGCTGGCACCGGACGTCGAGACCCTCCGGGGCCTGACGCCCGCGCGCCTGGCGGCGCTGAACCACGGCACCATCAAGACCCGGATCCAGGGACGCGAGGCGTCCATCGCGGAAGGCAAGTTCCGTGAGTGGGCCGGCCGCGTGGGTCAGCTCAAGGTGGACGAGAGCACGCCACCGGTCATTTCCCTCCAACTGACGGGTGTGGATGTCGATGGCATCATCGACAAAGCGGCCTCGCAGGACAATTTCGGCAACCGCCTGCGTTGCCTCAAGGAAATCCTCTTCAAGCAACTGGAGCTGCGCGACGAGGGTAGGCTGTGGCTGGAACACAGCTTCCGTTGGCGTGGCACGGACCGCCGTTGCAAGGTGATCTTCAAGAACGTCTGGGAGGCGGACTTCGACCTTCTGGAATCCAATGAGGGGGACTGGAAACTGGTGATCGACTATCCGCTGGACGCGGATCCTAGCAAAGGTCCGTCGGCCGACCGCGCTCAGGTCCAGGAGTATCGAAAGGAGCGAGGCTCCACTCGCACCTTGGTATGGCTGCCGTCCTTCTTCAGCCAGCAGGCGCTCAAGGATCTCGGGCTTTTGGTGAAGCTGGAGACGATTCTTGCCGAGCATGCCTATGACGGCTACGTGAGCGATTACTCGATGCAGGACCGTACGACGGCCAAGTCGATCCTCATCAACCAGCGGGACGCACTGCGCAACCGGATGGTCACCCACCTTCAGACCGCCTACGGCCTGCGTGAGGACAAGACCGGGGTGATCGACGCGATGCGCAAGAACGAGGGCGTGGATCATTTCGAAAGCCTGGACTCCGGCCTGCAACTGAAAGTGCCAGGCGCGACCCACCTGCAAGGGGCGATGGCCGAGCTCCTCGATCAGGCGATGAGCAGCCAGCATCCGCAGCACCCGGAGTTCGATGACAGCGTGAAGCTGTCCGCGACCCACGTGCAGAAGGTTCTGGATGTCTTCCTGGACGCGCTCCAACAGAGCGAGGGACGCATCGAGGTGGAGAAGACCCAGCGCGACATGATCCGGGCGATCGCCAATCCGCTGAAGCTCGGCGAGATGGCCCCACAGTATTTTGTGCCCGGCGAGCACTGGAAGGACCACTTCCGCCGCAAGGCTCCCGACGGGTTGGACGGCGTCAAAGTCTCGGACCTCCGCGCGTGGATCGGCTGGGGCATCCCGCCGATTTTGGAGAACCTGATCATCCTCGCTTGCGCGGCCCAGTTGAACTGTTCCTTCTCACTTTATGGCAACCATTATGACGGCTCGCTCAAGGATCTGTCCGGCGACTGCAAGCTCAAGACCCAGGAACTGCCGGCCCAGGAGGAGTGGGAGAGGGCACGTAAGGTCCAGGACTCGCTGCTCGGTCTTGCCGGGTTGCCCAAGCTGATGACGGCCCAGACGCTGGACGACTTCAGCGTGAAGGTCCGGGACGAGGCAGCCAGCTTCGAGAAGCAGGTGAGCAAGCTGGTCGGTCTGCTCGCCAGTGAGGCGGTGAGCCAAGGGCTCGACGAGAATTTCGACCGTCTGAACGCAGCGAAGGAGGCCCAGCGTTTTCTCTCTCTGGTGAAGGCCAACCAGGGTTGCGCACTCGTCAAGGCGCTGGCGGGCTTCTCGAGTGACTCGCCGGACGAGGCGATTTCCACCAGTATCAAGGGCACCGAGACGGTGATCCACGTGCTGCCGATCGATCGGAAGACCTTGGACATGGCGCTCGGTCTCGAGTCACCGCTCAAAGAGGAAGCCCAGAAGCTGGAGAGTGACCTTCTCAGCGCTTTGCGCTTCAATGAATACGTGGCGGCGCTGGCACCGGTGGTTGATCGGGTCAACACCAAGGCGCTGGAGATTCTGAAACGGCAGATCCAGGCCAGCAAGCCAGTCCCGGCCACTGTTCCGCCCGGTAAGGAAACTGGAGCTGATGTCGATGGTGTCACCATCGTCGTCCCCACGGTCCCGGTCGTGGGAAGAGCCGTGGCATCGAAGGCGGGATGGTCCGGCTCGGACGAGGCCGAGGTGCTATGGAAGTATGGAGACGACCGCGCCGCCCTCGAACGCAACCGGAAGAAGGTGAACGATCTGAAGTCGCTCTACCGCGCGAGTCAGGTGGATGGTGATGTGCTCCCGGACTGGGTGCCGGACTCGCTCGTGGAGCTGCTGCTCGAAGTGCATCACATCGATCCGCTCGGCAATGGCGGTGACGACGAACGCTCCAACATGATCGTGCTCACGCCCACCCTGCACGCGCTGCTGCACGCCTGTGACGATGCCAGGATCGACTTGAAGACGGGGCTGCTCTCGATCCCGAGTAAGGGTATTGAGCGCAAGATCACGGTGAAGGTGAACCACAACGGATGACCGAGACCATGCCAAGTTTGATCCCAGAACAGTTGAGAGCACAGATCGACCGGTGGCGTGACCGCCGGGGATGGGAATCGGAACGCGTGTTCGCGGTCCGGACCGACTTCGACTATGCGGGGCCGGCGCAGATCACCTGCGATGGGCTGGCCGTGACCGTGGCCGACTGCCGCTCGGATCTGGAAGCGCGCGATCTTCTGCTGGGACTGAACTCCCAGGATGGTCATGGGCTCCTGATGTTGATGCGGACCGATGAGGACCGGATCGGCGAGGACGTGCGCGCGCGCTTCGCTGGGAAGACCGTCCACACCCTTGATCCACGCGAGGTTCTGAAGGAGATCTATCAGGCAACCGCCATCGACCCGAGAATCGCCAACGACGACTCGCTGCTCGACGCGCTGGTAATGTCCGGTGCGGCCGGCTCCGGTCGCAAGGCCCCGGGTGGCACGGTGGATCTGGACTTCGCGTGGAGCGTGATCCTGCGCCAGCCGGACCTGATGAACCAGCGGCCGGACTTGGTGGAGATCCTGCGTTGGAGCCTGGACGAGGATCGTTGGGCGGCGGTGCGGGCGCTGGACAGCGCCTTGGTGCCCTCGTTCTTCGATTGGGTCGCTGAACGAGCGGGCGAGGCCGCACGTTGTTTGGAAAGTCTCTTCACCACGGACCAGGCCAATCTCTATCTGCCACTCGGACTTGTCGCCGGTGATTTGTATCACGTGCGCTTGGACCATGCTGAAGGTGTGATCGGTGCCCGCACGCGGATGGAGAACTATTTGAACGGCAAATCTCTCAAACCGGCCGAGGCCGCGATGTGGAGCCATGCGGCCCGGGAGGTGCTGGACAAGCGGCCGCCCGAAGACTGCGACCGGATCTCGGTGCAAGTGGATGCTGTGCTCGAAGTCATCAAGGCGACACCGCTGGCCTCCGCCTTCCGCTACTCGAAGCAAGGATTCAAGAATCGTTGGCTGGGTTTTGCCGATGACATCGACCGCTTGGGGAAACGCAAGTGGGAAACAGGAAGCCGCGCCGTTTTCAACAGTCTCGCCCAACTGCACGACCACGCGCTGGCACGACTTCACATGCCTCGTCTCGCAAGGGCGGAAATGGCAGCACGATTGGCCGGCTATGAAGTGAGCTTCGCCCCTCAACGCCAGCGGGCGACCGGCCTGAGCGCCTCCGCCCGGGAGTTCGCCGCCAACGACTCCTTCGTCGACTGGGCGAGGTTCGAGCTCTCATGGGGCGATCCACTGCCCGAGGTGGCTGAGGTGTATTTCCGGTTGGTCAAGCGCATGGCCAAGGTTCGCATCGAAGCGCAAGTGGATTTCGGCGAGCGACTCTGCCACTGGCATGCAGATAACGAGGACGGCACCAAGGGTCTGATCCCGATCGAAAACATGGTCGCCCAATGTGTCGCGCCGCTCGCCCTGGAGCGCCCGGTGCTGCTGCTGGTGATGGACGGCATGAATTTCCCAGCCTTCCACCAGTTGAGCCGCAGCCTCGAACGCGCCGGATGGGCGGCCCAGCGCAGAGTGGGGGATGAATTTCCAACGCGGGTCATGAGCCTGTTGCCCAGTGTGACCGAGCATTCGCGGTGGTCGCTGTTCTCCGGGAAGGTGCAGGCAGGAACGCGCAATACCGAGTTGGTCGCGTTCCGGGAAAACTCCGCGCTAGCCGATGTTCGCAGCAAGGGCAAGCCGCTTCTCTTCACGAAGAGTGACCTGGGTTCTGAAAACAGCTCCGCCCTGTCGATCAAGGTGCGGGATGCCCTCGCCGGCAGCGAACACCGGGTGGTGGCGGTAGTGATTAACGCCATCGACGATCAACTCAAAACAGGAGGTCAGCTTTCACTCGATTGGAAGGTGCAGGATATCGGGATCCTTCCGGCCATCCTCGAAGCGGCAGACCAAGGGAAGCGCACGCTTGTGATCACGAGCGACCATGGCCACATCCCGGAGATGGAGAACACCAAGGCCATCGAACGCCAGTCGCAGGGGGAGGCCCGTTTCCGTCACGGCGAGGTCAGCGACGACGGCGAGCGGAAATTCTCCGGGAATCGAATCGAGGCCGCGCTCGGGTCTCCGACGATCATCCTGCCGATCACGGAAGCGCTTCGCTATGGCCAGAAGGCTGCCGGTTACCACGGCGGGGCCTGTGACCTGGAGGCACTTATCCCTCTCGCTGTGTTCAGTGCGCCTAATGACGAGATCGATGGCTATGAAGTGATCGATTTGCCGCAGCCTGAATGGTGGAACTGGAGCAGGGTCTTCCAGGGCGATGGTGTCGCCATGCCAGCGCCTGCTCAACCTCTCAAGACCAAGCCGAAGAAGAAGCCGATCACCAACGTCGATGAGCTGCCTTTGTTCGACGATGCTGCTGCGGTCAGTGCAGCCTCGCCCGCAGAGCCTTCGTGGCTCGAGGATTTCCTGAAGTCCGAGGTCTATGCTGAGCAGGAGCGTCTGCTAGGCCGGGCTGGACCTAACAAGGACCACATGAGGAAGGTGCTGTCCGCGCTCGATGCCAATGGCGACAAGCTGCTGATGGACGTCTTGGCCCAGGCGATCGGAGAGCAGTCGATCCGGATGCAGGGTGTCCTCTCACGGGTGGCCCGCTTCACCAATGTGGACAGCTATGAGATTCTCGAAATCGACAAGAAATCCTCGACGGTGCGCTTGAATCGCAAACTGCTCGCGAGCCAATTTCAACTCAAACTCTGATGGATGCACCGGTAATCAGCGCACAGAAACGCAAGGAGATCCTCGAGGCACTCCGCCGGGGCACTGTTCCTCGCCGTGGCCTGGAAGAACTTGCCGTCGGATTGCACGGCTTCGAGGCAACAGTCGACGAAATGCTCGACCACGTGGAGGCCGGTAACGCTGCCTTCAAGGCCATTCGGGGTGACTACGGCTGCGGTAAGACCTTCTTCTCGCGCTGGATCCAGGAGCGTGGCAAACAACGGAATTTCGCGGCGGCGGAGGTGCAGATCTCTGAGACTGAAACCCCGTTGCACCGGTTGGAGACCGTCTATCGGCGGCTCATTGAACGCCTGAACTTGTCGGGCACCCGGGAGGGGGCTTTTCGTGAAATTATCGACAGTTGGTTCTACGCGTTGGAGGAGGACGTGCTCGCCGCTGGCGCGACGTCAGACGCCGCTTTGCGAGAGGAGACCGACAAGCTGATGGAGAAGCGGCTTGGCGAGGTTGCCCGGACGGCCCCGGCGTTCTCCGCCGTGCTGCGCGCCTATCGCCGCGCGTTGGCGGATGGTGATACCGAGACGGCCGAGGGACTGATCGCGTGGCTTGGCGGCCAACCGAACGTGGCGGCCAAAGTGAAGCGTGCAGCAGGCATAAAGGGCGAGATCGACCACAAGAGCGCGCTGACGTTTCTGCAAGGACTTCTGACGGTCCTGCGGGACAGTGGCAACGGCGGGTTGGTGCTGGTGCTCGACGAGGTTGAGACCTTGCAACGGGTGCGCGGTGACGTGCGTGAGAAGAGCCTCAACGCGTTGCGGCAGTGGCTTGATGAACTGGACTCGGGGCGTTTCCCGGGATTGGTGCTCGTCATCACCGGAACTCCGATTTTTTTCGATGGCCCGCAGGGGATCAAGAAGTCGCAGCCGCTCGCGCAGCGCCTGGCGACGGAATTCCAACAGGACAACCGCTTCGACAATCCGCGGGCACCACAGATCCGGCTGATGCCCTTCAAGCACGAGTCACTTGTGGAAATCGGGCAGAAGGTGAGAAGGATCTTTGTGTCTGGTCTGGCAGACGGTGACCGGGTGCTCGCGAAGGTGGACGATCAGGTCATTTCATCCCTGGCCACCGGCATCGCCGGTCGTCTTGGCGGTGATGTCGGCCTGGCACCGCGGATCTTCCTCAAGAAGCTCGTGACCGAATTGCTCGACGTGGTGGAGCTGCACCACGAGTTCAATCCTCACGAACATTACAAGCCGGTGATCACCGGAGATGAACTCAATGATGCGGAGCGCTCGGCAATCGCAGCGGTGTCTCCGGATGAAATCCAACTCGATCTGTGAGTGAGCGCCCGTCAGACTCGTTTCATCCGCTCCTCCGCCACCACCTGGTCAACACCCTTGGCTGGCCGGGGCTGAGGCCACTGCAAGAACTGGCGGCCGCGCCGATTCTCGCTGGCGAGCACGCGCTGATCATCGCGCCGACTGCCGGCGGTAAGACCGAGGCCGCCGTTCTCCCCGCCATCTCCCGGCTCCTTACGGAGAACTGGGACGGCACCGCCATCCTCTACCTGTGCCCGCTCAAGGCGCTGCTCAACAACCTGAACGAACGGCTGGAGACCTACTTCGGCATGGTCGGCTACGGAGTCGGACTCTGGCACGGGGATATTTCACCCGCGGACCGGAAGAAGATCGAAACCCACAAGCCGGCGTGCCTGCTGACAACGCCCGAGTCCTTGGAGGTGATGATGATTTCCAGCCGCCGGGAATTGCGGGAGCTGCTGGTCAACGTGAGGATTGTGGTCATCGACGAGATCCATGCCTTCGCCGGGGATGATCGCGGTCTGCACCTGCTCGCGGTCGTCGAACGGATCCAAAGACTGGCAGGCAGGCAGTTCCAGCGCATCGGCCTCTCGGCGACGGTGGGCAACCCGGACACCCTGATCGACTGGCTCGCGGGGCACTGTGAAGGGGAGCGGCGCGTGGTGACGGTCGCAGCAGCCAGCGTCGAGGCAGATGTCCGTGTGGATTACGTCGCCAGCTTGGAGAACGCCGCCCACGTGATCAGCAGGCTTCACGAAGGCGAGAAGAGGCTGGTCTTCTGTGACAGCAGACGGCGCGTCGAGGAGCTGGCCGTGATGCTGCGGGAACGGGGCATCAGCACCTTCGTTTCCCACAGCTCGTTGAGCGCCGGGCAACGTCGCGAGGCCGAGGCCGCCTTCAGCACGGACTCGAACTGCGTCATCGTCGCGACCAGTACCCTCGAACTCGGTATCGACGTCGGGGACCTCGACCGCGTCATCCAGATTGACGCGCCCGGCACGGTGGCCTCCTTCCTTCAGCGCATCGGCCGCACCGGGCGGCGCCCGGGATCAACGCGTAACTGCCTGTTCTTGGCGACATCGGACAATGCACTTTTGCACGCGACGGCCCTGGTGGAGCTCTGGGAGAAGGGCTACGTCGAACCCATCGTGGCACCCCGAGATCCCTACCACCTCTTCGTGCAGCAACTCCTCGCACTGGCGCTCCAGACCGGTGGCATTCGGGCCGATGGCTGGCGGGACTGGCTGGGGCGCTTCCCGGCCTTCGCGAACCTGCCTGCCGAAGAAGTCGCGAGCCTGATCCAGCACCTGATCGACTCGGAGATCCTGTTCTCGGACGGCGTATTGCTATCGATCGGCGACGAGGGTGAAAAGCGCTTCGGGCGTCGTCACTTCCTGGAACTGGTTTCTGTCTTCACCTCGCCGTCCTTGTTCGACGTGGTCCACGGCAGCAATAGCATTGGCATGGTGGACTGGTTGACCGTGGCCGTGGAAGAGGGTAAGGAAAGGAGGCCGCTGATCCTGAGCGGCCGGGCCTGGGACATTCAGAATATCGACTTCCCCGGTCGGAAGCTCTTCGTAACTCCCAGCACCGCGAAAGGCCGCGCCCGCTGGTACGGGCAGGGACAAGGATTCTCTATCGAGATGGCCCGTTCCGTTCGGGAGGTACTGTTGTCAGATGCAAGTTCACCTCGTTGGTCCAACCGCTGCCGAATCCAGATCGACGTCCTCCGCGAGGAGTATCGCGCCAGGGGCATCGAGAGTGCTGGCTGCGTCAGTGATCAGACAGAGAACCACGTGGTCTGGTGGAATTTCGCGGGCCGCTTTCTTAACGAGGCCTTCGCCTCCGTGCTGGACACCAGCGCCGGCATCGATGCCAAGTTCGACGACTTCAGCCTCAAGGTGCCTTACGAGACCGATGTCTCCGTGGTGATCAGCACGATCCGGAGGATGCTCGCAGAGCCCGAAGTCTTGCAGCGCCTGCCCATCTCCAAGCGGTGGCTGGACGGGCTGAAGTTCTCGGACTGCCTGCCAGAACGGTTCGCCTTACGAGCCGCGCGGGGGCGCATCCGGGTTGACGGGGACGTGCTGAGAGGAATCGAGATCTAGTATTTATTCGATCCGAGCCTCAACCGAACTTCGTGGAGGCTTCCCAATTCCCGAGACACTCGCCGATCACCACCGTGTAGGTGAGGTTGCCGTGCTCCAGATCGACGTCGGGCAGGAATTCATCGTCAAAGTCCGAAAGCAATTTCTGGAGATCCTGCTCCCGGAGTCCGGAGCTTTTGAGGAGGATCACCGTGCCGGCGACACTGGCATTCGCCAGGTAGTGCAGATCGATGGCGGCGACATCCTCGCCGTTCCGCTGGGCGAGGAAGCGTTCGGAGGATGTCGTGCGGAGCGTGCGTTTCCAAGAAATCGTCATGGGTCGGGAAGGGGAGTGGGACTCAGGTCAGCGAGCGCGCGATCCATAGCGCGGTGGCGAGGCCCGCGGGGAGGGCGGCGATCAGAACGAGGCAGCCGCCACGGTAGCCGAGGCCACTTCCCGGGACGCTGAGATTGGTGTAGCGCCGTCCACGGGCGCTGGTTCCGACGCGAAATCCACGGGTGCCCACCGAATAGCCCACGCCATTCTTGCTAAGATTGATCCGGAAGGGACCGATGTTGACGGATTTGCGGTAGTAAAAGCCCATGGGTTTGAGGCAGGAAGGGCGGCAAGTTACGAACGGGTGTGGGACAAGCGCAGGGGGATGCTTGAGAATTTCTGAATTTTTCGAGTGGTAGGGGCGATGGGTGTCGAACCCACGTCCTCCCGCTTATAAGGCGGGCGCTCTCACCGGCTCTGAGCTACGCCCCCGACTCGAAAGAGAAGGTGGGGACGTATTCGGCTGGTATGGCTGAGGAATCCGGCGGCGGCTGATCTTGGATTCATGGGTTCGCCAGAACTGGTTGGCAGATTGAGTCGAGGATCGGAAGCGGTTTCGTTCGAGGCACCCTGCGACGGGTTCAAAAGCCGGCTCACCCGATCTTCATCCGCTCGATCGCCGAGGCCACGTCGCCCGCCCGGAACCGCACCGCCTTGCCCAGCTTGAAGTAGGGGATCAGGCCGGCCATTCGCCAGTTGTAGAGCTGGCGGCGGCAGATCTTGAGGTGGGCGGCGAGGTCTTGCTCGGTCATGAGGTCGAGTTCGGCGCGCGGCGAAGTAGGGTGCGGATCCATGCCCCGTTTTGCCGTGTCAACTGGGGCTTCGGTAGGCAACTTGTTTTTTTGTAACTCATTGGCGATAGGTGACAAATGGTGACAAAATACATTCCCGTTCGTGCCCCAAATTGCTCCAATCCATCTTGCCCCTCTGTGGCAGATACGGGCAATTTCAAGGACTCAAGAGAATACAAATGACTGGTAATCAGTGGGTTAACCACTTTCGTCTGCTATGAGATTTCCCGGCAGGAGCCGGATCTGACCCTAACCATGAAAAGAAAACGACACCCACCAGAACAGATCGTCAAGAAGCTGCGGACGCATCGAGGAAGTCTGCCGCAAGCTGGAGATCAGCGTGGCGACCTACCATCACTGGAACAAGGAATACAGCGGAGCGAAGACGGAGACCGTCATGCGGCTCAAGGAGCTTGAGAAAGAGAACGCCCGGCTCAAGAAGCTAGTGGCCGAGCAGGCGCTGGACATGGAAATGAACAAGGAGGTCAACCGGTGAAAGCGGTAAGCCCGGAGCGCCGCCGCGAGGCCGTCGGGCACTTGTGCCGGGTCTTCGAGGTGGGCGCACGCCAGGCCTGCCGGATGATCGGACAGCCGAGGAACACCCAACGATACGAACGAAAGCAGCCTATGAAGGACCGCTCCCTGCCCGCTGACATCCACCGCCTCGCGCGCAGCGAACCGCGGGCAGGCTAACGTGGGGATACCCGGTTGCTGCTCCGGGGGGTGGCAGGTCAATCAGAAGCGAGTACACCGTATCTGGAGGCAGGAAGGCCTCAAGGTGCCCGCACGTCCGGCCCGCAAGAGAGCCCGTGGCAGCGCGGAGAACTCGATGCAGCGGCATGCCGCGACCCGCATCAACCAGGTCTGGACTTACGACTTCGTTCACGACCAGACCGATGACGGCGGGCGGTTGAAATGGCTGCCGATTGTCGATGAACACAGCCGCGAGCTGCTGAGCATCGAAGTGGCGCGCTCGATCACCGCCGAGGACGTCGTGCGCGGCCTGGCGCGACTGGTCCGGGAACGCGCCGTACCGGAGTTCATCCGATCCGACAACGGCCCCGAGTTCGTCGCCCGAGCGGTGAGGGGCTGGATCGAGGCGAAGGGGTTCAAGACTTGCTTCATCGAGCCCGGCAGTCCCTGGCAGAACGCCTACATCGAGAGCTTCAACTCCCGCTTCCGCGACGAGTTCCTCAACCTCGAGGTCTTCGGCAGCCTGCTGGAGGTAAAAGTGCTGGGTGAGGAGCACCGCTACAAATACAACCACTAGCGACCGCACTCTTCCCTGGGTGATCTGACCCCGGTGGAGTTCGCGTTTCGCTGTCCTTCGCCACTTCGGCCTGCGACCTCTGTTTCGAAGGACAGCGCGAGCCAACCACAACTGCAACTCTCAAAGGAGCGGCGGATTCAAGCGGCCAGTGCAACTCGCCTCCGCTCGTTGCACTGGCCGCTTGAATCCGCCGTGCATGATTGGGCTTGTACTAAACAATCGCTTGAATTAAGTGGGCCGGATGGCTCGC